>NZ_LYMK01000005.1 GCF_002157355.1 Variovorax sp. JS1663
GGGTCACGCACAGTGGGGTCGCCTTTCTTTGGTTACTTTCTTTGGCGAAGCAAAGAAAGTGACTCGCCCGCCGGGGCGAATTCCCGGCTCCTGCCTTGAACGAACAGCAAGGCAAGAACAAAGGCCCGGAGCCCTCACCCCCGCCCTCTCCCAGAGGGAGAGGGAGCAAGACCTCAGGCGCGCGCAGCATCACGCTTCCCCTCGAACCTGCGTCCCATCCGATCAAACGCCAGGTAGATCACAGGCGTCGTGAACAGCGTCAGCACCTGGCTCACCACCAGCCCGCCGAAGATCGCCAGGCCCAGCGGCCGCCGCAGCTCCGCCCCCTCGCCCCACCCGAACATCAAGGGCAGCGCCGCGAACAGCGCCGCCAGCGTGGTCATCAGGATGGGCCGGAAGCGCAGCAGCGCCGCCTGGTGGATCGCCTCCTGCGGCGGCTTGCCCTCGTGCCGTTCCGCGTCGATCGCGAAGTCGATCATCATGATCGCGTTCTTCTTCACGATGCCGATCAGCAGGATGATGCCGATGATCCCGATCACCCCCAGGTCGTTGCCGGTCAGCATCAGCGCCAGCAGCGCGCCCACGCCCGCCGAGGGCAGAGTCGAGAGGATCGTGAGCGGATGGACGTAGCTCTCGTACAGCACGCCCAGCACGATGTACACGCACACCACCGCCGCCAGGATCAGCCACAGCTGGTTGGTCAGCGACTTCTCGTAGGCCCCGGCCGCACCGAGGAAATTCAGCCGCACGCTGGCGGGCAGCCCGATCTCCCTGGCGGCCTCGCGGATCGCGGCCACCGACTTGCCCAGTGCCACGCCGGGCGCCGTGTCGAAGCCCACCGTGGCGGACGGGTACTGCGCCACGCGCGTGATCGACAGCGGCGCCAGCTGCTCGCGGATGGTGGCGATGGACGACAGCGGCGTCGGCGCGCCCGAGCCGGTGCGCAACTGCAGGTTGCCCAGCGCCTGTGGCGAGGCGAGCGCCTCGCGCTGCGCCTCCAGGATCACGCGGTACTGGTTGGTCTCGGTGAAGATGGTGGAGACGATGCGCTGGCCGAAGGCGCTGTAGAGCGCGTCGTCCACCGAGCTGGCGGTGACCGACAGGCGCGAGGCGGTGTTGCGGTCGACGTCCACGTAGGCCGCCAGGCCCTGGGCGCCGGCGTCGGTGGTGGCGTTGCGCACCTGCGGCACGCCGCGCAGCCGCTCCACCAGCTTCTTCGCCCAGTCGTTCACCACCGTGGTGTCCACGCCTTCCAGCGCCACGCGGAACTCGGTCGGGCCGGTCTCGGCATCGATGGTCAGGTCCTGCGTGGGTTGCAGGTAGAGCGTGACTCCGGCCACCGCGCGCACGCGATCGCGCAGGCGCTGCATCACGGCCTCCTGGTCGTCGCGGCCCGAGCGCAGGTTGATGAGCATGCGGCCGGTGTTGAGCGCGGTGTTGTTGGCCGCGTCCACGCCCACCACCGAGCTCAGGCTGCGCACGTCAGGGTCGGCGAGGATGGCCTCGGCCGCCGCCTTCTGCAGCTGCGCCATGCGCAGATAGGACACGTCCTGCGCGGCCTCGACGCGCGCCTGCAGCTGGCCCGTGTCCTGCGTCGGGAACAGGCCCTTGGGGATGACGACGTAGAGCAGAACGGTCAGCGCCAGCGTCAGCGCCGCCACCACCAGCGTGGAAGCCTGGTGGCGCAGCACCCATTGCAGCCAGACGTCGTAGCGGCCGATCACGCGCTCGAAGAAGGCGTGCACGCGCGCGCCGAAGCGGCCACCCTCCTCGGCCTGTGGCTTCAACCAGCGCGCGGACATCATCGGCACCAGCGTCAGCGAGACCACCGCCGAGATCAGGATGGTGATGGCCAGCGTCACCGCGAACTCGCGGAACAGGCGCCCCACCACGTCGCCCATGAACAGCAGCGGGATCAGCACCGCCACCAGCGACACCGTCAGCGAGATGATGGTGAAGCCGATCTGGGTCGCCCCCTTGAGCGCGGCCTTGAACGGCGGATCGCCCTCCTCCAGGTAGCGCGCGATGTTCTCGATCATGACGATCGCGTCGTCCACCACGAAGCCGGTGGCGATGGTCAGCGCCATCAGGCTCAGGTTGTTGAGGCTGTAGCCCAGCAGGTACATCAGCCCCAGCGTGCCGATGAGCGAGATCGGCACCGCGATGCTGGCGATCACCGTGGCGCGCAGGCTGTGCAGGAAGAAGAAGATCACCAGCACCACCAGCACCACCGCCAGCGCGAGCTCGAACTGCACGTGGCGCACCGAGGCGCGGATGCCGGTGGTGCGGTCGCTCAGCACCTCCACCTTGAGCGCGCCGGGCAGCGAGGCTTCCAGCTCGGGCAGTTGCTTCCTGATGGCGTCGACCGTGCCGATCACGTTGGCGCCGGGTTGCCGCTGCACGTTCAGAATGATCGCCGGGTACAGGTTGGCGCTCTCGTCCTCGCGCGACTCGGCCCGCGCCGCGGCCCACGCGCCCAGCTGCGTGTTCTCGGCGCCGTCGACCACGCGCGCGACGTCGCTCATGCGCACCGGCGCGCCGTTCTTCCACGCGATGATGAGGTTCTTGTACTCGGCGGCCGCCAGCAGCTGGTCGTTGGCGTTGATGGTGTAGGCGCGCTGGGGCCCGTCGAAACTGCCCTTGGCGCTGTTGGCATTGGCCGCCGCGATCGCGGTGCGCAGGGTGTCCAGGCCGATGCCCACCGAGGCCAGCGCGTTGGTGTCGGCCTGGATGCGCACCGCCGGGCGCTGCCCGCCCGAGAGCGAGACCAGGCCCACGCCGCTCACCTGGCTGATCTTCTGCGCGAGCCGCGTGTTGACGAGGTTCTGCACCTCGGTCAGCGGCATGGTCCGGCTGCTCACCGCCAGCGTGAGGATGGGCGCATCGGCCGGGTTGACCTTGGCGTACACCGGCGGCGCCGGCAGGTCGGCCGGCAGCAGCGAGCCGCCGGCATTGATCGCGGCCTGCACCTGCTGCTCGGCCACGTCCAGCGTCTGGTCGAGCGCGAACTGCAGCGTGACGATGGACACGCCGTTGGAACTCACCGAACTCATGCGGTCCAGCCCGGCCATCTGGCCGAACTGGCGCTCCAGCGGCGCGGTGACGGTGCGGCTCATCACCTCGGGGCTGCCGCCCGGATAGAGGGTCTGCACCTGGATGGTCGGGTAGTCCACCTGCGGCAGCGCCGCCAGCGGCAGGAAGCGGAAGCCCACCAGGCCCGCGAGCACGATCGCGAGCATCAGCAGGGCCGTCGCCACCGGCCGCTCGATGAAGGGGCGCGACGGGCTTGTCACGACGAACCTCTCACTGCGGCGGCGCCCTGCGCCGGCGCTCGCCCTGGCCCTGTCCGCGCGGACCGGAGGCACCCGGGCGCGGGCCGGCAACCGGCTTCTCGCCCTGCAGGATCACCTGGGCCCCGTCCTTCAGGCGGTCACCGCCTTCGGTCACCACCAGCTCGCCGGGCTGCAGGCCCTCGGTGATGGCCACCAGCTCGACCGTCGTCTCGCCGCGCTTGACCGCCCGCATCGAGACCTTGCGGTCCTCGTTGATCACGTAGACGAAGGTGCCCTCGGGGCCGGTGCGCACCGCGGTCACCGGCACCACGAGCGCCTCGATGGTGCGCAGCGTCATCTGGATGTTGACGAACTGGTTGGGGAACAGCGTGGTCTTGGCGTTGGCGAAGCGCGCCTTGCCTTTCACCGTGCCGGTGCTGGTGTCCACCACGTTGTCGAGCGTGGAGAAGGTGCCCGTGTCCAGTTCGGTGGTCCGGGTGCGGTCCATCGCCTTGACCGGCAGGGGTTCGCCCTTGGCGAGCTGGGCCTGGATGTCGGGCAGACGGTCCTGCGGCACCGCGAACTGCACGTCGATCGGGTTCATCTGCGTGATCACCGCAATGCCGGTGGCGGCGTTGGCCGTCACCGTGTTGCCGGGATCGACGGTGCGCAGGCCGATGCGCCCGGCCACGGGGGCCGTGATGCGGGTGTATTCGACGTTCAGCTTCGCCGCGGCCTCGGCGGCGCGGTCGGTGATCACCGTGCCCTCGAGCTGCTTGACCAGCGCGGCCTGGGTGTCCACGTCCTGCCGCGCGATCGAGTCCTGGCCGAGCAGCGTGCGGTAGCGCGCCAGCGTGACGCGGGCGGCTTCCAGCTGCGCCTCGTCGCGCACGCGCGTGCCCTGGGCCTGGGCCTGGGCCTGCTCGTAGGGGCGCGGGTCGATGCGCGCCAGCAGCTGGCCCTTGCTCACGGTCTGGCCCTCGGTGTAGAGGACCTCGGTCAGCACGCCGCCCACCTGCGGCTTCAGCGTGATGGTGGCCAGCGGCGTCACGGTGCCCAGGGCGTCGATGGTCACGGCAAGCCGATGCTTGCGCGCCTCCGCATGGCCGACCGTGGAGCCGCCGCCGCCGAAACCGGCGCGGCCCCCGGCCGGCTCGCTCGACCGCTTGATCAGGTACCACGCACCGCCACCCAGGGCCAGCACCACCACCAGCGCCGCCAGGCTGCCGAGCCAGAGCCGACGGCGCGAGGGCGGCCGGGGTGCGGGCGGCTCGGTGAGAGGGGCTGGGGGATTCGGCTCGGAAGTGGCGGAGGTCATCGCTGGAAAAGGCTGTAGATGGGCGCCGGGGCAGCCTGTAGTGGAGCGCCGAATCGTAGCGCCCAGTCCTGACGAACCGTAAAGCCCCGGTAAAGCCGGCGTTGCGCAATGCATCCGGCGCTTGCGGACTGCAACTGGCGCCGTGGGGCGGCAGTTCGTCGCAAGCGCATGGCAGGCGAAAGGGCCGGCCGGCACAGTCCACCCATCGATCCACTTTCCAACCGGAGCAACAACATGCAGATGCTGACCCAGATCCTCCTCCACACCCCGCGCTGGGTGTTCGTGCTCTTCGCCCTGCTGGTCTGGCTGGGCCTCAAGCAGATGCTGACCGGCACCGTCAGCCTGACCCGGGTGACGCTGATGCCGCTGGCGATGACCGGCCTGTCCTTCTACGGCATGCTCTCGGCCTTCGGCGACTCGCCGGTCGCCCTGCTCGGCTGGGCCGGCGCCGCGGCGGCGCTGCTGCTGACGGTGCAGCGCTGGCCCCTGCCGGCCGCCGCGCGCTACGACGCCGCGACCCGCCGCTTCCACCTGCCCGGCAGCGCCGTGCCGCTGGCGCTGATGATGGGCATCTTCTTCACCAAGTACGTGGTGGCCGTGCTGATGGCGATGCACCCGCTGCTGCACCTGCACACCGGCTTCGCGCTCGCCATCGGCCTGCTCTACGGCGCCTTCAGCGGCATCTTCGCGGCCCGCACGCTGCGGCTGTGGAAGCTGGCGATCCGCGAGGACCGGGCTGCCCTGCCGGCCGCGAGCGCCTAGGATCGCGACCTGGCCCTCACTCTTTCCTTCTTCTTCCGCAAGAATCCCATTCGCCCGACCCACGCCATGAACGACGACCTCCACCCCGCCGGCGACCGCATCGAGCGCCTTGCCCGCCGCCGCGCCGGCGCCAAGATGGGCTGGTACATCCACGCCACCGTCTATCTGCTGGTCAATCTCTTCCTCGTGCTGCTGGCCAGCTCGCGCGGCCAGAACTGGGCCATGTACCCCCTGCTTGGATGGGGCCTGGGCCTGCTGATCCACGGCGCGGTGGTGTTCTTCGTCGCGCCGGGCGGCAACCTGTACGACCGGATCCTGGAACGCGAGCGCCGGGCGCTGCGCGGCGAGGGCCACCGGTGAACAACACGGTGGACGACACCCTGCCGCGCAGGTTCTCGGCGGAGAACGTCCGCCACGTCCTGCGGCATGGTGTCTCCACCGCGGTCTTCTGCTGCCTCATCGCCATCGCGCTCGCGCTCTCGGGCCGCGGCGCATGGGGCTCGCAGCTGGTCTATTCGCTCTCCATCGGCCTGATCGCCTGGCTCGTGATCGACATCGGCCGCCTGCTGCTCGCCGGCCGCAGCGCCACCCCCTGGCCGATGGGCTGGCGCGGCGTGGTGCTGATCGCCGTGGGCACCGTGGCCGGCTTCCTGGGTGGCAACGCCATCGGCGACGCCTGGACCGGCAAGCCAATGCTGGAGTTCCTGAGCTTCCCGGCCGACAAGTTCGCCTCCACGCTGCTGATCACGATCGGGGCGAGCATCGTGATCTGCTATTTCTACTACGCCCGCGGCAAGAGCAAATACCTCGAAGGCGAGATCGCGCTGGCCCAGCGCGATGCCACCGACGCCCGGCTCAAGCTGCTCGAGACCCAGCTCGAGCCGCACATGCTCTTCAACACCCTGGCCAACCTGCGCGTGCTGATCGCCACCGACCCGCCGCGCGCGGTGGACATGCTGGACCGCCTCAACAGCTACCTGCGCGTGACGCTCGCCGGCTCGCGCGCCCTCGCCCATCCGCTCGCGGCGGAATTCCAGCGGCTGGGCGACTACCTCGCGCTGATGGCCGTGCGCATGGGCCCGCGGCTGCGCTTTCGCCTCGACTTGCCGGATGCCCTGCGCGAGGTGCCCGTGCCGCCGCTGCTGCTGCAGCCGCTGGTGGAGAACGCGATCCGCCACGGCCTGGAGCCTCAGGTCGAGGGCGGCGAGATCGCGATCGGCGCCCGCCGCGAGGGCGGCCGGCTGCTGATCGAGGTGAGCGACACCGGCGTGGGCATCGATGTGAATCCCAGTCTGCCTCCTTCGAGCGACGGCGGCTTCGGCCTGGCCCAGGTGCGCGAGCGCTTGGTTACCGTCTATGGACCCCAGGCGACGCTGCGCCTGGCCGCGGCCCCGGCCGGCGGCACCATCGCAACCCTCACCCTGCCCCTGCCCGAATGAAAGCCACCGCCCTCATCGCCGAAGACGAACCGCTGCTGGCCCAGGCCCTGCGCGCCGAACTCGCCGCCGCCTGGCCCGAGCTGGAACTGCTGGCCAGCGTGGCCGACGGCCGCAGCGCGGTGCGCGAGGCGCTGCGCCTGCTGCCGCAGGTGCTCTTCTTCGACATCCGCATGCCGGGCCAGGACGGCCTGGCCGCCGCCGCCGAACTGGCCGATGCCTGGCCGGCGGACGAGGCGCCGATGCCGCAGCTGGTTTTCGTGACCGCCTACGACGAATACGCGGCCCGGGCCTTCGACGCCCAGGCCATCGACTACGTGCTGAAGCCGGTCCAGCCCGAGCGGCTGCGGCGCACTGTCGCGCGGCTGCAACAGGCGCTGGAGCCCGTGCGCAACGGCACCCCGCCGGCCCCGGACGAGGCGCTGGCCGGCACGCTCGCGCAGTGGCGCCAGTTGCTGGCCGCGGCCGGCGGCGGGGCCCTGCCCGGCGCCACCGGCGCGGCGCCCCTCAAGCTGATCGCCGCCAGCGAGGCCGGCAGCGCCGGCAACACCGTGCGCATGGTGCCGATCGACGAGGTTCAGTACTTCGAGGCGGCCGACAAATACGTGCGGGTGCTCACCACCGGCCACGAATACCTGATCCGAACCCCGCTCAAGCAGCTCCTGCCGCAGCTCGACGCCCAGCAGTTCTGGCAGGTGCACCGCGCCACCGTGGTCCGCAGCGATGCCATCGAGTCGGTGCACCGCGACGAGGCCGGCAAGCTGCACCTTGTACTGCGCGGCCGCCCGGAGAAGATCCCGGTCAGCCGTCTCTACGCCCACCTTTTCAAAGCCATGTAGCGCCGTGCAGCACCCATGAAAAAGCCGGCCCGTTCGACGGGGCCGGCTTTTTCATGTGACAGCAGGCAATCGTGGCTGTCTGCAATCAGCGCCAGTGGCCGTGGCGATGGTGGCGGTAGTAGCCGCGCGGCGGGCCGTAGTAAGCGGGCGGGCCGTAGTACACGGGGGCGGGACGGTAGTAGACGGGCGGCGGCGGCGCGTAGTAGACCGGGGCCGGACGGTAATAGACCGGCGGCGGCGGTGCGTAATACACCGGAGGCGCTGCGACGCCGACGGCCACGCCAGGCGCGCTGATGCCGACAGACCAGCTGACGTCGCCACGGGCGTTGGCCGAAGCGGCAGTGAACAGGGCACCTGCGGCGACGGCGCCGGCGGCAGCCCATTTGAAGAAGGTGGAACGGGTGAGACTCATGGTGTAGGGCTCCTATGGAGGGGGCGCAATGCACCCATGCCTGTATTGAACGCGCCAAGTGTCAATGGGGTTCACATTCCTCTGTGAAGAAGGTTTCAAAAAGTAACGCCTCCACAGTGACACCTAGAATGAAGAGATGACTTCCGCTGCCGATCACGACACCGCCAAACCGAGCAATTTCCTGCGCCACGTCATCGAAAACGATCTCGAACAGGGCCACTATGCCACCCGCCGCTGGGGCGGCACTCCGGGCGATGCCGTCCACCACGCCCAGGGCATGCAGGACCCGGCCCGCGTGCGGCTTCGCTTCCCGCCGGAACCCAACGGCTACCTGCACATCGGCCATGCCAAGAGCATCTGGCTCAACTTCGAGCTGGCCCGGGAATACGGCGGCGTGTGCCACCTGCGCTTCGACGACACCAACCCCGAGAAGGAAGAGCAGGAATACGTCGACGCGATCCGCGACGCCGTCCGCTGGATGGGCTACGACGTCACCCTGGCCGACGACCCGGCCCATCCGGGCCAGGCCAACGAGCACGTCTATTTCGCCAGCAACTACTTCGACTTCATGTACCGCGCGGCCGAGTACCTGGTCGGCGCCGGCCTGGCCTACGTGGACGAGCAGAGCGCGGAGGAGATCCGCGCCACCCGGGGCGACTTCAACACCCCCGGCACCGACAGCCCCTACCGCAGCCGCACGCCCGAGGAGAACCTCGCCCGCTTCCGCGCCATGCGCGACGGTCAACTGCCCGACGGCGCCGCCGTGCTGCGCGCGAAGATCGACATGGCCAGCCCCAACATCAACATGCGCGACCCGGCGCTCTACCGCATCCGCCGGGCCACGCACCACAACACGGGCGACCGCTGGTGCATCTACCCGATGTACACCTTCGCCCACCCGATCGAGGACGCGCTGGAGCAGATCACCCACAGCATCTGCACGCTGGAATTCGAGGACCAGCGCCCCTTCTACGACTGGCTGCTCGATCGTCTGGCCGAAGGCGGCCTGATCGCCTCGCCCCACCCGCGCCAGTACGAGTTCGCGCGGCTCAACGTGACCCACGTGATCACCAGCAAGCGCCGCCTGCGCCAGCTGGTCGAGGAAGGCCACGTGGACGGCTGGGACGACCCCCGCATGCCCACCCTGGCTGGCCTGCGCCGCCGCGGCTATACGCCCGAGGCCCTGAAGCTCTTCTGCGAGCGCTCCGGCGTCACCAAGTCGGGCGGCTGGATCGACTACGCCAGCCTCGAGGCCGCCCTGCGCGACACGCTGGACCCGGTCGCCCCGCGCGCCATGGCCGTGCTGGACCCGGTCAAGCTGGTCATCGGCAACTGGGACGAGCTGATGGGCGCCGGCTTCCTCGACGAATGCGCGGCCCCGGTCCACCCGCACCACCCGGAGATGGGCAAGCGCAGCTTCAAGCTGGGCCGCGAGGTCTGGATCGAGCGCACCGACTACGAGGACGTGCAGCCCAAGGGCTTCTTCCGCCTGTTCCCGGGCAACAAGGTGCGGCTGAAGTACGGCCACGTCATCGAATGCACCGGCGGCACGCGCGACGCGGATGGCCAGCTGGTCGAGGTGCAGGCCAGGCTGGTGCCGGACACCAAGAGCGGCACGCCGGGAGCGGATGCGATCAAGGTCAAGGGCAACATCACCTGGGTGGCGGCAGCGGACGCGGTGCCGGCCGAGGTGCGGCTGTACGAGCGGCTGTTCGCGGCGGCGCAGCCGGGTGCTGGCGAAGTACAGGAGGAGCTCAACCCGGGCAGCCTCGTCGTCGCGCAGGCCTACGTGGAGCCGGCCCTGGCCCAGGCCCCGGCCGGCAGCGCTTTCCAGTTCGAGCGGCACGGCTACTTCGTGCCGGACAGCCGCCGGGCTGCAGGCACCGGGCTGGTGTTCAACCGCGCGGCGGGGATGAAGGACAGCTGGGGCAAATAGCCCCGGCCGGATTACAGGGGCCGCGTCAGGTACACGGCCTCCCGCCCCACGATCGGCACCCGCGCCGGCATCAGCACGGTGCAGTCGTCGCAGGGCGCCCGGATCTCTTCGTCGCCGTCGACCGCGATCAGCTCGTCCTTCGCGAACACCTCGAAGCCGACCAGCGGCCGCACGAAGCGGAATTCCGGCGTCCTCACCATCCGCGTCTCCAGCAGTTCGAAACGCCGCTGCGGCGCCGGCGCCGGCTGGGGCTCATGCTCGATCAGCCCGAAGTGCCCGAGGAAATCCAGCGTCACCGCCACCGCCATGTCCGCCGTGGCCTGCAGGAAATGCTGGCCGCATTCGGCCACCAGCGCCGCGCCGGCCGGGCCTTCGTCCTCCCCGTGCCGGCCATGCTGGATCAAGGGCGTGCCCGAGCCCAGGCCCTTGGGCATGACCAGGTGCACGGCCGGGCGCCCGATCGCCAGCGCCACGGCCGCGTTCCGCGCGAAGGCCGGGTAGACCCAGAAGGGCACGACGTCCTGGCTGGTGGAGTGCAGATCGAGGATGTGATCGGCTGCTGCCACCACCGGCCGCAGTTCCCGGGCGCGCCGCAGTTCGGGACTGTGCTCGGGGCCGTCCAGCCATTCGTCCGACCAGATGCGGTTGAGGTTGTGCACCAGCTGGCGGTTCTCGAAAGGCTTCTCGGCATCGAAGGCGTTGTAGGCCTCCACGTGGGCGAAGCTCACGGTCAGCGTGCCGATCCTCGGCCGCACGCCCTGGTCCAGCAGGTGCCGCGCCGCCACCATGCCGCAGATCTCGTTGCCATGCGTCAGCGCGTTGATGAGCACGTGCGGGCCCGGCCGCCCGGATTCGAAGCGGTGCACGTAGTCGACCCCCGTGTTGCCGTGGCGATAGGAAGAGAGGTCGCCCTGGACGACTTCGAGGCGCGGAGGAATCGGCGGCATGGCGGAAGGGCGCGGCGGCCCGCAGTAGTGATAGGCCTTTAGTTTGCTACAAGGGAGCACCGCGCGGGCGCTCCAGGGCGGCGGCCGGCGGGTGCCTCCCGATTGCCTCGTAGACTCGCGGGCCACAAGCCAAAAAATCCGAAGAGCGCCCTCCCCCATGCCCCTGACTGCCGACATGCGACGGTCGATCGACCAGATCCGCGATTACCTGTTCGGAGGCGGCTATCCAGACCCCGTCAGCAACACCGAGCAGCTCTGCTTCCTCTTCTACTTCTACCTGATCCAGGGCCTCGACGCGGAAGCCACCGAGCGCGCCCGGATGCTCAAGCTCCCCTTCCGCAGCCTGTTCGAAGGCGAATGGGAGCTGCGCAACCCCGCCAATGCAATGGTGCCGGGGACGCGCGAAGGGTGGCTGCCAGCGGCCGTGCTGCACACGGGCACACCCTGCATCCCGCGCAGCCGCTTCCGCTGGTCGGTGTGGGCGGAGGAGCTGTCGGGCGACGCGCTGGTGCGCTTCGTGCGCGACGAGGTCTTCCCTTTCTTCGCCGAGATCAGCGAGGCCCTGGCCCACGACTTCATGCACGGGGCGCGCCTGGGCATCGACGAGCCGACCGTGCTGACGCAGGTCGTTCGGCTGGTGGGCGGCCTGCGGCTGGACCAGGCCGATGCCGACACCAAGGGCGACCTGTTCGAACACGTGCTGCGCCAGATGAAGCAGGCCGGCGAGCTCGGCCAGTTCCGCACGCCGCGCCACATCCTCCGCACCATCGTCGAGATGGTGGACCCGAAGGTGGGCGAGACCGTCTACGACCCGGCGGCCGGCACCGCCGGCTTCCTGGTGGCCGCCTACAACCACATGCGGCTGGCCAACTCCTCGCCGGGCAGCATCGTGGAGGCCGAGCTCGAGGGCAAGGTCCACCGCCGCGGCCTCGGCGACCGGCTGACGCCGGCCCAGGTCGCCACGCTGCAGCGCGGCAGCTTCTTCGGCAACGACGTCGATCCGAAGATGGTGCGCCTGGCCACCATGAACCTGTCGCTGCGCGGCCTGGGCAACGTGCGCATCCTGCAGCGCAACGTGCTGACCACGCAGCTCGACGAGGACGCCCGGAACCGGCTGGGCCAGCCGGCCGAGGGCTTCCACATCGTGCTGGCGAACCCGCCCTTCTCCGGCCGCATCGACAAGAACCGCATCGTCGATGCGGTGAAGATCGGCGCGACCAGCGCGACCGAGCTGCTGTTCCTCAAGTACATGCTCGACAGCCTGCAGTCCGGCGGCCGCGCCGCCGTCGTGGTGCCGGAGGGCGTGCTGTTCGGCTCGACGGTGGCGCACCGCGAGCTGCGCCGGCAGTTGATCGAGCACCATGGGGTCGACGCGGTGATGAGCCTGCCCGGCGGCGTGTTCCAGCCCTACTCGGGCGTGAAGACCTCGGTGCTCTTCTTCCGCCGCGACGGCCGCACCGATCGCGTCCTGTTCCTGCACGTCGAGAACGACGGCTACCGGCTGGACGCCAATCACGACACGCCCATCGAGGCGGATGACCTGCCCGCGCTGGCACAGGCCTTCATCGGCCGCGAAGCCGCCTGGGCGCGCTGGCTGGCGCGCGATGCGGCCGAGGAATGGAACGAGAAATGGTGGTTCGCCGACGCCACGGCGCTGCGCACGAACGACTTCAGCCTCTCCGCGAGCCGCTACCGGCCGATGAGCCAGTCGCAGATCGAGCACCAGGACCCGCGCGCGCTGCTGGACGAGCTGGCCGCCATCGAGGCGGAGATCGTTGAAGAACTCGAACAGCTGCGCAGCCTGCTGTCGGAGGACGATGCATGAAGGCCCCGATGCCGCCGGTGCCCCCGGTGCGAATGGCCCGCCTGGACGAAGTCTGCGAGATCAATCCTCGGCTTCCGAGGCCGCATGGCCTGGAGGACGACAGCGAGGTCGGCTTCGTGCCGATGGCCGCGGTGGACGAGCTCACCGGCACCATCCGGCAGCGCCTGACCCGCCGCTTCGCCGAGGTCCGAAAGGGCTACACCCCTTTCGCCGAGAACGACGTGCTCTTCGCGAAGATCACGCCCTGCATGGAGAACGGCAAGGTGGCCATCGCGCGCGACCTGCCCGGCGGCCGCGGCTTCGGCTCCACCGAGTTCCACGTGCTGCGCGCCAACGAGGCGGTACTGCCCGAGTGGGTCTACTACTACCTGCGCCGGCAGCGCTTCCGCAACGAGGCGCGGCGCAGCTTCACCGGTACGGCCGGCCAGCAGCGCGTGCCGCTCGCGCACATGGCCGCGTCGGCCATCCCGGTGCCCGACCTGGCCCATCAACGCCACGTGGTCGAACTGCTCGGTTGTGCCGACAGCGTGGTGCGCCTGCGGCGGCGGTCGCGCGTGCTCGCAGGGCAAATGAGCCCAGGCCTGCTGGTCGACATGTTCGGCGATCCGGCGGACAACCCCAAGGGATGGCCGGTGGTGAACCTGGGCGAATTGCTCGAAGGCATCGACAGCGGCAAGAGCCCGCGCTGCCTCGACCGGCCCAAGGGCGAGGACGAATGGGCGGTGCTGCGCCTGAGCGCGCTGAAAAACGGGCTCTACGACGAGTCCGACCACAAGACCCTGCCGCCCGGCGAGCAGCCGGACATGCGCTGCGAGGTGCGCGCCGGCGACCTGCTGTTCAGCCGCAAGAACACGCCCGAATTGGTCGGCACGCCGGCCTATGTCTGGAAGACCGGCGGCCGGATCCTGCTGCCGGACCTGATCTTCCGCCTGCGCCCGCGGCCCGAGGCCGGCCTCCACCCGCTCTACCTGTGGGCGCTGCTGCGCGCGCCCGGCGTGCGGCAGCGGCTGCAGCTGATGGCCAGCGGCACGGCCGCGTCGATGCCCAACATCTCCAAGGAGCGGCTGCGCAAGCTGCCCGTCATGCTGCCGCCGGCACGGCTGCAGGAAGCCTTCGCGCGGCGGATGGCGGCCATGCACGCGCTCTCCCTGCAGCACGATGCCGCGCTGGTCCAGGCGAAGGCCACGTTCGAAGCCCTCGAGACGCAGGTTTTCGAGCAGCCTCGCCTGGGCGGCAAGCCGGCGACGTGACGAGTCTGGCGTTCTTGCGCGACGGGGCTTGAGCCGCAAGTCGCGAGATGCAGCTCACGCCGGCGGAGCGCCCTCGCGTCGCGGCGCACGCTTCCCGGCCCGCGCCTCCTTCTTCGCCTGCCTCTGCGCATCCAGCACCTGCCCCGCCACCAGCCACTGCGCAAATTCCTCCGGCGTCTCCAGCGTGATGCGCCCGAGCGTGCCGCTGCGGAATTCGTTCATCACGATCTCGGCCGCCTTCTGCAGGTTGACGCGGCCCTTGCCCAGCAGGGCGCCGCGCTGGCGTCCGATGGCCTCCAGCAGTTCGTCGTCGGCAAGACCAGCAGCCGCCTCGAGCCTGAAGCGGGCCTCCAGCAGCCCCGCGTAGTGCCGCTTCAAATAGCCCAGCAGTTCCAGCGCCACGATTTCCTCGTCGAAGGCATTGCGGCCGATGGCGCCGCTGGCTGCCAGGTTGTAGCCGCTCTGCGCCACGATGATCCTCGGCCACAGCACGCCGGGCGTGTCCCAGAGGTAGAAGTCGTCGGCCAGGACGATGCGCTGCTCCAGCTTGGTGATGCCGGCTTCGTCGCCGGTCTTGGCCTTGCGGCTGCCGACCAGGGTGTTGATCAGCGTGGACTTGCCGACGTTGGGAATGCCGCAGATCAGCACCCGCATCGGCTTGGCCAGGCCGGCGCGCTGCGGCGCAAGTTCGCGGCAGGCGTCGATGAGCCGGCGCGCCGGCGCCGCCTGGCTGGCATCGAGCCCGATGGCGCGCGTGGCCGGCTGTGCGTTGTAGTACGCCAGCCAGGCCGGGGTGCGGTCCGGATCGGCCAGGTCCTGCTTGTTGAGCACCTTGAGTCCGGGCTTGTGGCCGGTGAGCTCGGCCAGCATCGGGTTGGCGCTGGAACCGGGCAGGCGCGCATCGAGCAACTCGATGACCACGTCGATGTCGGCGACGCGCTCGGCGATGGCCTTCCGGGTCAGGTGCATGTGGCCGGGGAACCACTGGATGGCCATCGGGACTTCTTTCTCTCGGCGAGGTCGGGGGGAGGCGGGGATTGTCGCCGCTGCGGCTTCTCAGGCTCTCAGCCGCCTCAGGCTCGCAATGCCTCGCGGTACCGCCGGCTGCAAGGAATGTGCGTGCCGTCCTGCATGTGCAGGCGGGCGTCGCCGCCCTCCAGCGGCTCGATCTCGGCCACCCGGTCCAGGTTGGCGGCGTAGCTGCGGTGCACCCGCGCGTAGCGCCCCGGGTCGAGCTGGGTCAGGAATTCGGTCAGGGTGGCGCGCAGCAGGTAGTCGTGGCCCTTGACGCGCAGGCCGACATAGTTGCCCTGGGCCTGCAGCCAGTCGATGTCGCTGGCCGCGATCAGGAATTCGCGCCGCAGCTTGCGCACCAGGAAGCGCTCCGGCCGCACCGAAGGCTGCAGCTCCGGCACGGGCGGCGCCGTCCCGGCCGCCTCCTCCGGCGGGTCGAGCACGCGCGCCTCGCCCTGCAGCCGCAGCATGAAGAGCCGGTAGCTCAGGATCGCGATCAGGAACAGCGCGTAGACGCGCACGTCCTTCAGGTATTCGTATACCCACTGCTCGGACCCGCCGAAGTCGTAGCGGCCGCCGGCCAGGGCGTAGACCGCCTTGCGCAGCGCCACCATGCCCGCCACGTGGAGCAGGCTGAAGACGACGCTGGCCGCCAGATGCCAGGGCAGGTTGCGGGCGAAGCCTGCAAAGCCGAGCGGAAAGCGCCGCTCGAAGGCGACCACCGCCGGCACCAGCGCAAGCAGCACCAGGTGGCTGGACAGCTCCCAGGTCACCGGCTGCCACGCCGGCAGCGCCCGCCCGGCGCGGTCGGCGTCGATCACCGCGACCACGCAGTTGAAGGCGGCCTGCAGCGCCATCACCAGCACCCAGAATGCGATCTCGGCGCGCCGGCGGTAGGGCTGGTAGCGCTCGAACAGGTTTTTCGGATTCTTGCCGGGGGTCGCGGGCATGGCGGCATTCTCCTGAATCCGGCCCGGATTTCGTCCCTTTAGGCCGCCGCTCGTCCCAAAAGCCCGGCGGATCGTCACTTCGGCGCCCCCCGCGGCCCGGCCCGCGCCCAGCATGACCGCCTTCGAACCGCTGGAGCCGCCATGACCGCCCCCGACCCATCCCGACGCCACGACATCGACGCGCTGCGCGCGCTGGCCTTCGGCCTGCTGATCCTCTATCACGTGGGGATGTACTACGTGGCCGCCTGGCCCTGGCACCTCAAGAGCCCGCATGCGGCGGCCTGGCTGCAGGCGCCCATGCAGGTGGTGAACATCTGGCGCATGGACCTGGTGTTCCTGATCTCGGGCGTGGCGCTGGGCTTCCTGCTGCGCGGTCGCAGCCCGCTGGCGCTGGTGGGGCAGCGCGCGCTGCGCCTGCTGCTGCCGCTGGTCTTCGGCATGACGGTGGTGGTGCCGTACCAGGCCTATGCCGAGGCGCTGGCCCGCGGGATGGTGGCGCCGGGCTTCGGCGCCTTCCTGCTGCGCTACTGGTCGATGGGCCCCTGGCCGCGCGGCGCCTTCGCGGGCTCCGACTTCGGCATGACCTGGAACCACCTGTGGTACCTGCCCTACCTCTTCGTCTACACCGCGCTGGTGGCGCTCCTCCAGCCGCTGCTCGCCTCGGCCGCGGGACAGCGGCTGCGCGCCGCCCTCACCGGGCTGCGGCGCTGGCGGGTGCTGGTGCTGCCCGCCCTGCCGCTGCTGCTCCATGCGCTGGTGCTGGCGCCGCGTTTCCCCGCCACGCACGACCTGGTCCACGACGGCTATCTGCACGCGCTGTACTTCACGGTCTTTCTCTATGGCTACTGGATGGGCATCGACACCGGCCTGTGGGAAGAGCTGATGCGCCTGCGCCGCTGGGCGCTGGCCCTGGCCGTGACCCTGGTGGCCGCCTACCTGGCTCTGCGGGCGGCCGGCGCCGAGGCCTGGCTGCTGCGCGCGCTGCGCGCCTTCTACCTCTGGGCCGCGCTTGCCGCGATCCTGGGCTTCGCACGCCGATACCTGGACCGCCCCTGGCCCTGGCTGGGCTGGGCCAACGAGTCGGTCTATCCCTGGTACGTGCTGCACCAGACGCTGATCGTGGCCGGCGCGGTGCTGCTCGCGCCGTGGCGGCTCGGGCCGTTCCTGGAGCCGCTGCTGCTGGTCGGCTTCACCGTGGGCGGGTGCTGGCTGCTGACCGACGGACTGATCCGACGCACTCCCTGGCTGCGGCCTCTCTTCGGCCTCAAGCGGAGGGCGCAGCAGGCGGGCGATCCACGGCGATTTCGAGAAGTTGTAGCGCGCTGAACTTGTAACAAGGTGCTTAGAATCCCCGCGCTGCGCGCCGCCCGGGCCCGCAGCGCTTCACAACAAACAAGAGAGAGCTCCGATGTTCCAGCGCTTCGCCCTGGCCGCCGTCCTGGCGGCCACCCTCCCCCTGTCCGCCGCCCACGCCCAGCGCCCTGCGCCGCCGCAGGGCCCGATGACCGACGGCTACCTGTGCTGCAACATGCGCAGCTACGGCAAGCAGATCAGCGACATCAACTACGACGAGCAGGGCATGAGCATCCTGGCCGTGGGCACGCGCGCGCGCATCACCGGCTACGACTTCCGCTGGGTCGATCTGGACGTCGGCGGCCGCCCGCAGCGGCTCAAGAACGACTACAGCCGCAACATGTCGACCGTCTCCTTCGGGCAGCGCTACGTCGTGACGGAGGACCCGAAGGCCAAGCTGGCCGGCTTCCCGGAAAAGACGCGCGCCGCAATTCAGGCGATGAAGGTGATCCCCGGCATGACGCGCGAGCAGGTGCTGATGGCGCTGGGCTACCCCATCGCCAGCGAGAACCCGACGCTGGACGCGCCGGTGTGGCGCTACTGGCTCGACAGCTGGGCGGAGTACCAGGTGGTGTTCGAAGCGGGCGGCACGGTGAAGACCGTCATGGCTGATCCGCCGACGCTGAACCGCGTCTCGCTTCCCTGAGCGACCGAACTACCGGACTACGACTGGCCGTAGTCGATGGCCCGGCTGTAGGCCGGGTCGCGATGCCAGTCCCAGTAGGTCGCGAGCAGGCGCTGCGTGACCGGGCCGGGCCGCCCCGTGCCCACCACCCGGTCGTCCACCCGCGTCACCGGCAGCACGCCGCCGCCGGAACTGGTGAGGAAGGCCTCGTCGGCGCCGCGCAGTTCCTCGGCCGGCAGCGCGCGCAGCGCGACGGGCAGGCCCAGCGAAGCGGCGATCTCGATCACGGTGCGGCGCGAGATGCCCTCGAGCACGCCTTCCCTCGGCGTGACCAGCGCGCCGTCCTTGATGCAGAAGATGTTGAAGCCGGGGCCTTCCACCACATTGCCCTGGGCATCGCTCAGCACCACCGTGTCGGCGCCGTCGTCGAGGGCGACGAGCAGGCCCATCGTGAGGTCGTTCCAGTGGTAGTTCTTGGCCCGGGGATCGACCGAGCTCGCCGGGATGCGCTGGACCGCACTCACCTTCACGTGGAGGCCGCGCTCGCGCTGCGCCTCGTTGGCGATCCAGACGAAGGGCACCGCGAAGGCATAGAAGCGGTTGACCGCCTGCCGCGGATCGCGCGAGCCCCAGGGCGGCTGCCCGCGCGTGACGATCATTTCCACATAGGAACTGCGCAGCCCGCTGCGGCGCACGCATTCGGCCAGCACCCCCTCGATCTGCGCCGGCGTGAGGCCGGGATCGAGGCGGAAGCGCTCGCAGCTGTGCATGAAACGCTCCAGGTGCTCATCGAGCCGGAAGAAAGCGCCTTCCCACACCGTCACCACGTCGTAGGTGGCGTCGGAGCGCAGGAAGCCCCAGTCGGTGATGGGGATCGCGGCCTCGGCGATCGGCACGTAATCGCCGCGCACGAAGGCGATGCCGTCGGACAGCGGATGGGATGGCATGGCAGGCAAGGCAGGGCGTTGATGGCATGGCTCCTTTGAATGGACCGGACGACTCGGTTCATTCATTGGAAATGCTGGAGCGCACTCTAGGTCAAGCCCTCCGCCGGCTCAAGTCCCAGCCGATCTCAATCGTCCCGGTGGCTCAGGCGTTCGCAATAGTCGAGCAGCAGCTCGATTTCCGCCGACTTGTCGAAGAAGGCATCCGCACCCAGCGCCTTGGAGCGCTCGCGCATGTCGGGTGTAGCGTAGTTGCTCAGCACCACCACCTTCTGGTGCGCGGCCCGCCGGCGGCAGGCGTCGATCACCGCGAGCCCGTTCCCGTCCTTGAGGAACAGATCGACGATCGCCACGTCCCAGCCGTCCCGGTGCCGCGCCAGCCAATCCACGGCCTCGCTCTCGCCGGCCGCATGGGCCACCACGGTGGCGTCCGCAAGGTCTTCCAGAAACCCAGCGAGATTCTCGCGGATCACTGGGTTGTCTTCGACCAGGTAGGTCTTGAAAGTCATGGCACGGGAAGAGATCAAAAGGTTTGTCGTGATTGTTTTGCAGGCTTGATGCGATCATGACGAGATGGACCGATGCCGCACGGTGAGCCATCGCGGTCAACGCGGGTAGGCGAAGGCCTACCTCCCTACAACGGAAGCAGTACCGAGCAGATATGGCACTGACACGCTTCGTCGACATCCAGGCGGTCTCGGACCTGGTCCGGGCCCTGGGCCCCCAACCCTTCCTGCTGGCACTGGCCGAGGCCATGCGTGAGGACTTCCTGCGCTGGCCCGAGTTCGACAAATCGGCGCGCCTGGCCAGCCATTCGCCGGTGGGCGTGATCGAGCTGATGCCGGTGTCGGACCGGGAGCGCTATGCCTTCAAGTATGTCAACGGCCATCCGGGCAACACGGCCCGCGGCCTGCCCACCGTCATGGCCTTCGGTGTGCTGGCCGAGGTCGAGACCGGCTTCCCACTGCTGCTGGCCGAGCTCACGCTGACCACCGCGCTGCGCACCGCCGCCATGTCGGCGCTGGCGGCGCAGGCGGTGGCGCGGCCGGGAGCGCGCAGCATGGCGCTGATCGGCAACGGCGCGCAGAGCGAATTCCAGGCGCTGGCTTTTCACGCCCTGCTGGGCGTGGAGGAGCTGCGCGCCTATGACATCGATCCCGCCGCCACCGACAAGCTGGTGCGCAACCTCGCACCCTGGCCCGCCCTGCGCGTGCATCGCGCGGCCGACATTGCCGATGCGGTGCGGGGCGCCGACATCGTGAGCACGCTGACCGCGCGCAAGGCGCGCGCCACCTTGCTCACGCCGGACATGCTGGCGCCCGGCATGCACATCAACGCGGTCGGCGGCGACTGCCCCGGCAAGACCGAGCTGCATCCCGATGTGCTGAAGGCCGCGCGCGTGTTCGTGGAGTACGAGCCGCAGACCCGCATCGAGGGCGAGCTGCAGCAGATGCCGCCCGACTTCCCGGTGGTCGAGCTGTGGCGTGTGCTGGCGGGCGAACTGCCCGGCCGCGAGGATCCGGGCCAGGTGACGGTCTTCGACTCGGTGGGCTTCGCGCTGGAGGACTACTCCGCGCTGCGGCTGGTGCACCGCCTCGCGATGGCGCACGGCGTCGGACAGGACATCGCCCTGGCACCGGAGAACGGCGATCCCAAGGACCTGTTCCGGCTCACAAGGCCGCCGGCTGGCTGACCGCGTGAGGCGCGTCGATCCAGTGCTTCCGGAAGCCCAGCCGCGACGGCGAGACGTACTCCTCGCGGTAGATCTCGAAAGGCATGGTGTCGGCGCCTTCGATCTGCTTCTGCGCCTGGATCGAGCTCTGGGTCATGCGTTCGAACTCGGCCTGCTGGGCGGCCGGGAACGGCAGGGCCTCCAGCGCGGCGCGCGTGGCCTCCGAACGCCCGCGCACGAAGCCGATGAAGGAATCGCCGTGCGAGCGCGTCGCCTCCAGCACGCGGGCCGAGGGCAGCACGGCCGGGTCGGCCAGCGCCTTCTTCGCCGCACGCACCGCCTCGGCATGGCGCTCGCCGCCATGGGCCGCATCGAGTGCGGCCGCGATCGGCTCGAAGGCCTCGAGCAGTTCGCCGCCCCAGTCGGTCAGGCCCACCTCGCGCCCGCCGCGCAGCAGGCGCAGGCCGGGCTCGCGCCCGCGCGCCGCCGTCAGGTGCTGGTTGTGGGCGAGCTCGGCGATCTCCTCGCGCGTGTCGGGCGGGCTGTCGGCCAGCAGGCAATGCAGCAGGAACACGTCCAGCAGACGCATGGTGGAAGCGTTGATGCCGATGGTCTCGAAGGGGTCGAGGTCCATCAGCCGCACCTCCACGTACTCCACGCCGCGCTCGCGCAGCGCGTGCAGCGGCCGCTCGCCTGGGAAGATCACCCGCTTGGGCCGGATGGTGCCGTAGAACTCGTTCTCGATCTGCAGCAAGGTGGTGGCGAGCTGGTTGTAGTCGCCGCCCAGGTTCTGGATGCCGATCGCCTCGTAGGGGGGCCAGGGCCGGGTGAGCGCGTCCTGCAGCGAGGCGGCATAGCCGTCGAGGCTGTTGTAACTCACCGTGAGCGAGGCCTGGGCTTCGCTCTGGTAGCCCAGGCGCCCCATGCGCAGCGAGGTGCCGTGGGGCATGTGCATGCTGCCCTCGCCCAGCGGCACCAGCTCGTGCTTGCGCCCGGCGACGAAGCTGGAGCACAACGCCGGCGAGGCGCCGAAAAGGTACAGCAGCAGGAAGGCATGGCGGCGGAAGTTGCGGATCAGCGCGAAGTACTGCTCGCTCGACACCTCCGGCAGCGACCAGTTGTAGTGGATGCCCGAGATGGTCTGCATGCGCCGCCCGTAGCGGTGGCTCAGGCCCATGCGGTAGACGCTCTTGGCGCGGCCCACGTTCGACGAGCCGTAACGCCCGATCGGGATGGTCTCGTCGGTCGGCAGGCCGCAGGGCATGCTCGACACCCACAGGCGCTCGTCGCCGGCCTCGGCCAGCACCCGGTAGGTGTACTGGTGGATGCGGGTCAGCTCGGCCAGGCAGGCCTCGACGTCGGTGTGCACGCCGGTGATCAGCTCCAGCTGGGACTCGCTGAAGTCGGTGGTGATGTGCGGATGGGTCAGGGCCGATCCCAGGGCAGCCGGGTGCGGCGTCAGCGCGAGCTTGCCGTCGGGCTGGACGCGCAGGCTCTCCTTCTCGATTCCTCGACGAACTCCCTTCAGGCGCGCGGGTGTGAGCGCTCCCAGGCGCTCCTGCAATTTGCTCATGTCGTTATGACCCGTGAATCTTTGTGGGGCGGAAGGTAGCACGGCCGCGCACGGCGTGCTGGCAGCGGTATTTTTCCCGGGCTGGCCGTTTCTGCTATACGGCACTCCCCTATGGCCGCGGTGGCCCCCGCGCCGGCGGGCGCTGCTAGCATCCGCCGGCGCCGCCAGGGAAACGCGGCGGAAAACAGGAGGAAAAGCATGGTCGATGTGGTGCAAAGCGTGCTGGCCTTCAATGCCGGGCGCGACCCCGAGCGGCTCGCAATGAAGTACGCGGCGATGCGCAAGAGCCCCTTCGTCTTCCTGCGCGGGAGCTGCCACCGCTTCTACGAGCGCCTCCCGCGCGGCGCGCTGCCGGCCTCCCCGCCGGGCTGGGTCTGCGGCGACCTGCACCTGGAGAACTTCGGCAGTTTCAAGGGCGACAACGGCCTGGTGTACTTCGACATCAACGACTTCGACGAGGCCGCGCTGGCCCCCACCGCCTGGGACCTGGTGCGCTTCCTCGCCAGCGTGCGCGTGGGCGCGGCCAGCATCTCGGTCGGCAAGGCGGAGGCCCGGAAGCTGTGCGGCTGCTTCGTCGAGGCCTATGCCGAAACGCTGGCGCTGGGCGAGGTGCGCTGGGTCGAGCGCGACACGGCCGAGGGCCTGGTGGGCGCGCTGCTGCGCGGCCTGCGCGACCGCAAGCGCAGGTCATTCCTCGACGAGCGCACCCGGCTGGAGCGCGGCGAAGGCAAGCGTCGGCGCATGCGGCGCGTGCTGCGCACAGACGGCAAGAAGGCGCTGCCCGCGAGCCACGAGGAACGCGAGCGCGTCGGCGAACTGGTGCGCGCCTTTGCCGGGAAGCAGCCCGACCCGGCCTACTACGAGGTGCTCGACGTCGCGCGGCGCATCGCCGGCACCGGCAGCCTGGGCGTGGAGCGCTACGTGATCCTGGTCGCCGGCAAGGGCTCGCCCGGCGGCAACGGCCTGCTCGACCTGAAGCGGGTCAACGCCTCCTCGCTGCTGCCGCACCTGGCGACCGCACAACCGGACTGGAAGAACGAGGCCCTGCGCGCGGTGGCGCTGCAGCAGCGCGTACAGGCGGTGTCGGCCGGCCTGCTGCAGCCGCTGCGCATGAACGGACGCGACCTCGTGCTGCGCCACCTGCAGCCCTCCGAAGACCGCGTGACGCTGGACCGCTCCGCGCAGAAGCTCAAGTCGCTGGCGCAGGTCCTGCGCACCATGGGCCGCATGGTCGCGTGGGGCCAGCTGCGCAGCGCCGGCCGCCAGGGCTCGGCCATCGCCGACGAGCTCATCGCCCATGGCCACGACCGGAAGTGGCATCAGCCGCTGCTGGAGGCCTCGCGGGCCTGCGCAGCCGACGTGGCGCTCGAGTGGAAGACCTACTGCGAGGCCTTCGACGACGGCGTCTTCAGAACCTGAGGGGCTGGGTGCTCAGCCCAGCACGCGCAGCAGGAAGCCGTTGAGATCGGCGATCTCCTCCATGCACACCGAGTGCTCCATCGGGTACTCGTGCCACTCGACGCCGTAGCCCAGCGCGATCAGCGCATCGCGCGAGGCGGCCGCGCGCGCGATCGGCACCACGCCGTCGCGTGTGCCGTGGGCGAGGAAGACGGGTGTCTTGTGGTTCGCTGCATGGCGCTCGGCGGCGGTGGTCTCGGCCAGCGGCAGGTAGCCCGACAGCCCCACGATGCCGCCCAGCCGCTCGGCATGGCGCAGCCCGGTCATCAGCGCCATCGCGCAGCCCTGGGAGAAGCCGGCGACCACGATGCGGCCGGCCGCGACGCCGCGCTGCTTCTCCGTGGCGATCAGGCCCTCGATGGTGGCCTGCGAACGGCGCAGGCCGGCATCGTCCTCGCGCTTGACGAGGTCGGCCACGGCGATGTCGTACCAGGCGGGCATGGGATAGCCGCCGTTGATGGTCACGGGAATCACCGGCGCATGCGGGAACACGAAGCGCACCGGCCCGGCGGCCGAGAGATCGAGCTCGCGGGCGATGGGCACGAAGTCGTTGCCGTCGGCGCCCAGGCCGTGCATCACGATCACGGAGGCGGTGGGGTTGGGGCCGGTTTCGATTTCGATGGGAGCGAGGGACATGGATGGAGCGGGATTGCGAGCGTGGATGGCCCGAGTGTGCCCGATCCCGCATCGCGGGCCGGCCTTCAGCTTTGCGTCCGCCCTGCCGATATGCTCAGCGACTCGACGCATCAGGAACACGTCGGATTTCGTCCATCGAAGCATGAGCAACAGGAACCAGATGACGCAGCACAGCACAGGTACCCCGGTGAGCCGGCGCAAGACCATCGTCGCCACCACCATCGGCAACGGCCTCGAGTTCTTCGACTTCACCATCTACGGCTTCCTGGCGCTGGTGATCGGCAAGCTCTTCTTCCCCGCCCTGGACAGCTACAACCAGCTGCTGCTGACGGTCGGCACCTTCGGCGTCGGTTTCATCATGCGGCCCTTGGGCGGCATCGTCATCGGCGCCTATGCCGACCGCGCGGGCCGCAAGAAGGCGATGACGCTCACCATCTTCCTGATGGCGCTGGGCTGCGCCATGATCGGCTTCGCACCGACCTACGCGCAGATCGGCGTCTGGGCGCCGATCCTGATCGTGTCGGCGCGGCTGATCCAGGGCTTCTCCGCCGGCGGCGAGGTCGGCGCATCCACCACCCTGCTGGTGGAGCACGCGACGCCGGCCAACCGCGGCTACATGGCGAGCTGGCAATTCGCCAGCCAGGGCCTGGGCATCCTGCTGGGCGCGGCGGTGGCCGGCGGCCTGACCGCGGCACTGGGCCCGAAGGGCATGGAGGAATGGGGCTGGCGCGTGCCCTTCATCATCGGCATGCTGATCGCGCCGGTGGGCATGTACATCCGCCGCCACCTGCACGAGTCGCTGGAGACGGCCGGCCAGCCGGCGCCCCGCGAGGCGCGCAGCAGCCTGGCCGAGGTGTGCGGCGAGCATGGCCGCACGGTGCTCTCGGCCATCCTCAGCGTGCTGGGCGGCACGGCGGCGGCCTACGTGGTGACCTTCTACATGCCGACCTACGCGGTGCGCGAGCTCGGCCTGCCGCCCACGGTCGCGCTCTTCGGCGCGGTGCTCACCGGCCTGCTGTCCTTCGTGCTCGCCCCGCTGGTGGGCCTGGCCTCCGACCGGGTCGGGCGCAAGACGCTGATCGTCTGGGGCCGCGTGGCGATGATGCTGATGATCTACCCGGGCTTCCTCTGGATGATCGCCTCGCCCACGCCGGCCGTGCTGTTCACCGTCGTCGGCCTGCTGAGCGTCGCGCTGGTGGTGCAGACCGTGCCCGCCATCACCATGCTGCCGGAGATGTTCCCCAAGCACGTGCGCGCGAGCGGCATGTCGCTGGTCTACAGCGTGGGCGTGGCGCTGTTCGGCGGCTTCTCGCCTTTCGTCAGCACCTGGCTGGTGGGCGCCACCGGCAGCAAGCTGGCGCCGGCCTGGTACCTGCTGGGGATGACGCTCGTATCGCTGCTGGGCCTGCTCTGGCTCAAGGACTTCACCGGCCGCGACATCGACGAGGCCGGCGCGCACCGAGCGGACGCCGAGCCGTCCTCGAGGACCGCTCGCGCCTAGCAGGCGCGCCGCCATCCGGCAGCAACTGCGCGAGGCCTTCCACTGCGCGGTCTGAGGCGCGCGCCCAAGCCGCGGACCTGATCAATTGTGACAACGCTGCCGCGTCGGCTTCGAAGATTCGGCACGATGCCCAACTTTTGTCAGTTGGACACAACGATGATCAACGGTGCTTTCAAGTATGCAGACCGCCCGGCGCGGCCAGGACCACTTCGAACACTGGTGATGCTGCTGGGCTTGAGCATGTCTCTCGGCATCGGCACGACACAGGCGCAAACGAGCATCGGCACCACGCCGAAGCCGCAGCCGACGCCGCCACCCAAGGTCACGACAAGCACGACCCAGGTGGGCCTCGGCCAGGCCAGCTGCGCGCAACAGCTGGACGACCGGGCCATCGCGCTCCAGAAGAAGATCAATGATGTGAACATAGGGCTGCTCACCACCCAGGCGGCGACGACGACAGCAGACATCGCAGGCTTGGCCGCGGAAGCCGTCGGAGCGGTCATCGTCGCCGCTGAAATACCCGGCATCGTGGCCCAAGGCGCCGCGGCGGCCGCCAATCTCGTAGGGCTGGGTTTGGCCATCGATGCCCACATCAACAGCACGGAATTGACCAATCTCGACGCAGAGACCCGCAGCCTCCCGAGCTGCGACCAGACCTTCACCGGCACCGTGACGGTCGATGCAGGCGGCGCCGACGTGACCGGCGACTCCATCTTCAACAACAACCTAGCGGTCCGCGGCCAACTCGATGTGGCAGGAGCCGTGTCAACCAATTCGCTGGACGCCGCGCAAGGGATCTCGGCCATGGGCGGCGCGCTTCGCCTCGGCAATGCCGACGGCCAGACCTATGCGCCCGGCATCACCGTGGGCGGCGGCGCCGTCTCCGGACTGGGCGGCAATGGCCGGCCCGCCGCGCAGACGGCCGATCCGGATGCGATCGCGATCGGCAACGGGAGCATCGCCAGTACGGCGACGTCCACGGCCCTGGGCACTGGTGCGCAAGCCACGGCAAACGCCACCACCGCGCTCGGAGCGGGAAGTCAGGCCACCGGCGCCCGCACGACAGCCGTGGGCGCAGGATCGCAGGCCGTGCAGGACAACAGCACGGCGGCCGGCGCTTCCGCCTTGGCCACTGGCTTGCGCGCCACGGCGGTGGGCGCGACCAGCAACGCTACAGCCGCGGATGCGACGGCCATCGGCCACAACACTTCTGCGCTCGGTGCGGGCGCCACCGCTGTCGGTGCCGGCAGCCAGGCGCGTGCACTCGACACGGTGATTGGCTATCAGGCCCGCGCCACCGCCGACGGCGCATTCGTCGGCGGCGCGCGTGCCGCCGTGTCTTCGCCGGAGGGCGTCGCCATCGGCTTCAACGCGGCGGTCGCCGAACTCGCCCCTGGGGCCATTGCCATCGGGTCACGGTCGACCATCGCCCCAGGCGCCTCCGGAGCCATCGCCATCGGAGCCGGTGCCCAGGTCTCGGCAGCCAACGCCGCCGCGTATGGCGAAGGCGCCGCGGCGACGGCCGCCAGCAGCGTGGCACTGGGCCAGGGTTCGCTCGCGACGCGAGTCAACACGGTGTCGATCGGCAGGCCAGGCGGGGAGCGGCAGATCAGCAACGTGGCGCCGGGCACGGCCGGCACCGATGCGGTGAACGTGAACCAGCTGCAGGCGCTGGCCACCCAGACCGACCGCGACGTGCAGACGGTGGCCGACAATGCCCACCGCGAGCTGCAGACAGTGGCCGCCAATGCCCACCGCGAGCTGCAGGTGGTGGCTGCCACTGCACGGCGCGAGTTGCAGGTGGTGGCCAGCAACGCCTACCGCGGCGTGGCCATGACCGCGGCGCTGTCGGAAGGCGTGCCGGAACTCAAGCCTGGCGAAACCGCGGCCTTTGCCGGCGTCGGAAGCTATCGTGGCTATGGCGCCATCGCTGTCGGCCTGGTCCACATGGCATCCAATGCGCGGATGCGCTACAGCGTCGGCATCGGCACGACCGGCAGCGACGCGGTGATGCGCGCCGGCTTGTCCTATCGCTTCAACGACTGAACGGCGGCGGCAGCCCCGCGCTTCTCACTGCCGCGACGCGAGCTCGCGGCACTTCTGCAGGTTGGCATTGAAGCGGGCCGCCAGCCCGGGTTCGCAGCCGTCGGCGGTGGTCATGATGCGGCACATTCCGACCACCAGGAAATCGGACACCGCCTCGGTACACATCGGGAAACGGACCAGGGCCGGGTTGTCCTGTGACTTGAAGCCCCAGCTGCCGGAGAAGTCCAGCATGCGGCCCATCGCCTCCTCGAAATAGTCGCGGTCCCGCGCGGCGACGGCCGCTTCCATGGCCGGCAGCTCGGTGCCGAGGAAGCTCATGGCGGCGGCGGGGAAACGGTCGGCAGGCTGCTGCTGGGCACCGGCCGCGGCGGCGGCGAGGCACAGGACAGCGGGAAGGCAATGGCGGAGAAGTCCCATGGTCTCAAGTTCTGCAATGGCTTCGGGGGTGGCCCGCCGGCCGGCGGACGCGAAAGCGCTATTGGAACCCAAGACGGCCGAGGCCCCCGCGATGCCTACCAGCGCAGCTTCACGCCGACCGAGCCCTGCACCGATGACTTGACGCGCGCGTCGCCGCCCATCGCGAACACCCGGCCCAGTTCGCCGTACAGGCTGGCGGCCGGCGTCAGCGCCAACGTGAAGCCGCCTGCCACCTCGGCCGCGCTGTAGCCGTTGCCGCTCGCGACGCGGGTCGAGCCGGCCGGGCCAGTGAACTCGGCGAAGTCGGCACCGCCGCTCGCGCGGTACAGGTTGACGCGGGCATAAGGCTGCAGGCGGCCGGCTGCGGTCGCGAAGTCGCCCTTGACCCGCGCGCCCAAGCGGCCGATCCAGCCGCCGTGCGTGTCCTGCCGCACGATCGCGCCGCTGATCGGCGTGGCGTCGAAGCGCGCGCGCTGGTAGATCAGCTGGGCCTGCGGCTCCACCGTCCAGCGCTCCGAGATGGCGAAGGACTTGCCGGTCTCGATCGAGGCGGTGAAGCTGTCGCCCTTGCCCGATGCGCTGAAGTTGCCGTCCGGACGCACGGTGTAGCGGTGGCTGCCGCCCTGGATCACGGCATCGGCATAGAGGCCGCTGCCGTCCATCCAGGTGGCATAGGCGCCGAGGTAGCGCGAGCGCAGGTCGGTGCTGCCGACGCGGCCGACGGTGCCGCGGGCATTGCCGCTCACGTCCGCGCCACCGTCCAGGAAGCCGACATAGAGGCCGGCGCGCCAGTTGCCGCTGGCCAGCAGGTCGGTACCGGCCTGCAGCCCGCTGACGTGGCCGCGGCTCGCCGCATCGGCGACGCCGTCCTGGCGGATGTCGAGGTCGCTGTAGACCGCGCGCGCCCAGGCGCGGCGCGGCGCGGAGTCGCCGCCGGACACCGGCCCATCCTCGTCGCCGATGCGGCGATGCAGGTTGCCCAGCATCGCAAGATCGGCCTGGCGCTGCTGTGCCGGCAGCGCGGCGAACAGCGGCACCTCGGCCCGGTAGGTCGGCAGCTGGACCAGGGGCGGCAGCTTGACAGTGGTCAGCGGGTCGGTCCCGACAGGGGTTGCCGGATCGGCGGGCGTGCCCGGATCGACCGGCGTGACGGGTGTGCCCGGCGTGACCGGTGGCTGGAGCGTGGTGGTGGAGCGCAGATACCAGCTCTCGCCCGCCCCCTGCGCGTCGGCGGCGTAGAGGCGGTACTCGTAGGCGCCCGCATCCACGTGGCCATTGGCCAGCGTGAAGGCATCACGCGTGGTCTGCGCGGTGGTCGTGGCGCCGTTGCGCGCGCCCACCACCTCGATGCCGTTGCCCGTGGTCAGCGCGCCGAGGCCGCCGAGGTTGGTGATGCGGAGCAGGGTGCGGCCGCTGGCGCTGGCGCCGGGGCCGCTGAGCACCAGCCGGTCGCTCAGACTGCCGCTGTCGCCCAGCACAGTGCCCAGGTTGATCACGCCGCCTTGCCCCACGTAGGAGCCCGTGACGGTAAGCGTGCTGCCGGCGCGGCCGCTCAGCAGGTTCACCGTGCCGGCATTGCGCAGCGCGGCCACGCGCTGGTCGAAGCCGCCGGTGTCGAGGGTGGCGCCGGCCGCCACGGTGTGAGCGGAGGCGGCGCTGAAGATGTTGGCCGCAGCGGCCTTCAGGGTGCCGGCGGCCACCGTGGTGGTGCCGCCGTAGGACTGGCCGCGCGCGAGCACCAGGCTTCCGGCGCCGGTCTTCTCGATGCCGCCCGTGCCGGTCAGCAGGCCGGCGTAGGTGGCATCGGCGGGCTGGGCGAAGCGCACCAGGCCGTTGTCGGTGATGGCCAGCGGCGCGAACTCGGCGCGCGTCTGCAGCGTGCCGGCGGCGTCCACCGTCATGCTGCCGGTGTAGTCGCTGGCGTCGGTGCCCAGGATCAGGGTGCCCTCGGCCACGCGGGTGCTGGTGATGCCGCCGGCCTGCAACGGGTTGTTGAAGGTCCAGGTGCCGGTGTCCCGCTTCACCAGCGTCTGGAAGTTCGCCAGTGCCTGGCCGAACGTGTCGGTGCCCGTGCCGTCGAGCGTCAGCAGGTTGTTGCCGCCGCCGCCGTCGATCGGGCCGGTGATGGAGGAGCCGGTGTGGACGTGCAGCGCGTCGTCGCCGTTGGCGAAGCCCAGCGAGCCGATCACCCGCCCCTGGTTGGTGAAGTCCAGGGCCATGGTGCCAGAGACGCCCAGGATGTTGTCCGTGCCGCCCTTGTACTGGATGACCCCGGTCGTGCCGTTGACCACCGTGTTCGAGCCGCTCGAGTCCTGGAACCAGATCGCGGCGCCGCCCGCCTGCGATCGCACTTCACCACGGTTGACGATCAGGTTGCCGCTGCCGTGCGGATTGATCGCCTCGGCGTCGTACGCGGTGCCGTTGGACAGCACTCGGGCGCCCTGCTCGATCGTGAGCGTGGTGTTCGAGAGGAACTCGATCGTGTTGGCGCCGGTGCCGTAGTGGCCGGTCGCGCCCGGCGCGGCATTGTTCTCCACCGTCGCGTTGCGCTGGATCCGGATCGTCCCGTCGCTGCCCATGCTGATGGCTGGCAGGTTGGTGGTGCTGATGACGGCGCCGGGCTGCACGTCCACCGTGCCGCCGGGCACCGGGTCGTAGCCGCCGATGACGACGAAGGTCTGCGGCGTGCCCGGCGTGCACGTGATGGTGCCGCCGCTGGGGCCCGCACAGTCGGCGGCGGCGCTGCCGGCCACGCCCAGCAGGGCGATGGCCACCGCGGGCGCCAGGGTGCTCGATTTGCCCAGGCTGCGCGCCAGTTCGGATGCCACCGTCCAGAGTCCCTGTGTCGGGTTCCAGACCACCCGGAAAACGCGATTCATAGACTTCTTTCGTATTACATTGAATACTTAAGAATGTAGTTCTTAGGTTCACAATTTCTAAGGAACTACATCACGGAACCGCCCGGGAGCGCCCTTCATTGGTGCAGCACGGGATTGACAGGCGCCCCCCGTAAACTCGGGCATGGCTTCCAGACCTTCCAGGGCACCGCGCATGTACGAGCGCGGACTGCTGTGCATCCTCATCGGCGCGGCCGTGCTGATCGCGCCCCATTTCCTGAGCTCGCCAACCTGGCACGACATGATCGGCGGCGCCCATGTGGTGGGCTGGTTCGCGCTGGTGCTCGGCATTGCGCTGGTGGTGGTCGACCTCGTCCAGCGCGTCCGCGGCAAGGACCGCTGATGCGCGCGCCCGTACCGGTGCGCGTGGAAGACCGGCACCGCTTCGACACCCTGATCGACGCGCGCTCGCCCGCCGAGTACGCGATCGACCACATCCCCGGTGCGATCAACTGCCCTGTGCTCGACGACGAGGAGCGCCGCATCGTCGGCACGCTCTACAAGCAGCAGGGCGCCTTCGAGGCGCGGCGCGTGGGTGGCGCGATGGTGGCGGCGAACCTGGCGCGCCATCTCGAGGAGCGCTTCGCCGACCGGCCGGCCGGCTGGAAGCCGCTGGTCTACTGCTGGCGCGGCGGGCTGCGCAGCGGCTCCATGGTCACCTGGCTGCGCCTGGTGGGGTGGGATGCCCAGCAATTGGCCGGCGGCTACAAGAGTTGGCGCCGCCACGTGATCGACCGGTTGGAGGCGCTGTGCCCCCGGCTCGATCTGCGCGTGCTGTGCGGCGCCACCGGCAGCGCCAAGACGCGCGTGCTGCAGGCCATGGCAGCGCAGGGGCAGCAGGTGCTGGACCTGGAGGGCTTCGCCGCCCACAAGGGATCGCTGCTGGGCGCCCGGCCCGGTACGCCGCAGCCGTCGCAGACCGCCTTCGAGACGCGCATCGCCGCGCTGCTGGAAGGCATCGACACCGCGCGTCCACTCTACATCGAGGGCGAGAGCCGCCGCATCGGCCGGCTCGACCTGCCCACGGCCCTGGTGACGCGCATGCGCGAAAGCCCCTGCATCGAGGTCGTGGCAACGCCGCAGGCCCGCCTGGCCTACCTGCTGCGCGACTATGCCTACCTGGGGGATGACCCCGAGGCGCTGTCGCGCCAGCTCGGGTTGTTGAAGGAACTGCACGGCAAGGCCGTGATCGGCCGCTGGCAGCAATGGGCCGCCGCGGGCGAGTTGCCCTCGCTCTTCGCCGAGCTGACCGCGCTGCACTACGACCCGGCCTACCGACGCTCGCAGGCCAGCCATTTCGCGCGCTGGAGCGAGCGGCGGCCGGTGCCCGCCGACGACCTGTCCGACGCCGGCATCGAGGCGCTGGCGCGCCGCGTGACGGAACTCGGCTAGCTTTTCTTGAAGAGCTTCTTCGCAAGCTCGACGCCGGCCAGAACGATCGCGCCGGCCACGATGCCCACGCCCGCGTTGACGCCCATCGAGCCGAGGCTGCCGACCAGGCTGCCCGCGCTCACGGCCCAGGCCTCGACCGCATGCCCCAGCACCGGCACGCCATGCACCAGGATGCCGCCGCCGACCAGGAACATGGCGGCCGTGCCGGCGATGGAGAGCGCCTTCATGAGCCAGGGTGCCATCGCCAGGATGCCGCGCCCCAGCGCCTGCGCCCCGGCGCCCTCGCGCCGGCTCAGGTAGAGCCCGGCGTCATCGAGCTTGACGATGCCCGCCACCAGCCCGTAGACGCCGACCGTCATCAGGAGCGCGATGCCGACCAGCACCGTCAGCTGTGTCGTGAAGGGCTGGCCCTGGACCGTGCCCAGCGTGATGGCGATGATTTCGGCCGAGAGGATGAAATCGGTGCGCACCGCGCCCTTGATCTTGCTTTTCTCGGCGGCCACCACGTCGACCGCCTCGTCGGCGACCGCATGCTCGTGCCGCGCCGTATCGGCCGCATGCTCCTCCTTGTGCAGGAACTTGTGCGCCAGCTTTTCGCAGCCCTCGAAGCACAGGAAGGCGCCGCCGATCATGAGCAGCGGCGTCACCAGCCAGGGCAACCAGGTGCCGATCGCGAGTGCCGCCGGCACCAGGATCGCCTTGTTGACGAAGGAGCCCTTGCACACCGCCCACACCACCGGCAGCTCGCGCTCGGCCTTGACGCCCGAGACCTGCTGCGCGTTCAGCGCCAGGTCGTCGCCGAGCACGCCGGCGGTCTTCTTGGCGGCGACCTTGGTGAGGATGGAAACGTCGTCGAGGACAGTGGCGATGTCGTCGAGCAGGAGGAGAAGACTGGTGGCCATCGGCTGACCGTCAGACGTCGCGTTTCAGGCGGATCTCTTCGATCTTGATGTCGCCCAGGGATGTGGTCTTGGCCGTCTTCATCTCGCGCTTGAAGCCTGCCAGCTCATGGAAGCGCAGCGCGCGGTCGTTGCGCAGCGGCACCCAGATCGTGACGACGGTGCAGCCCTCCTCTTCGAGGCCGTCGCGCGCGGCATCCCACAGCGCCACGCCCACGCCCTTGCCCCAGTGCTCGGGCCGGACGTAGATCGCCCAGATCTCGCCGGTGGTCGAGGGCGTCTTGGGATCGCGCGAGCGGTCGAAGCCGACGAAGCCCACCACCTCCTCGCCCAGCACGGCCACGTGCACCTGCGGCTCGGCGAATTCGATGGCCTCGCGCCATTTCGCCTCGCGCGTGGATGGCGCCAACGCGCGCAGCTGGTCTTCGGACAGGATGTCCGCATAGGCCGCGCGGGCGGAAACGGCATGGACTTCGGCAATGGCCTTGGCATCGCGCAGGACGGCGGGGCGAACTTCGTAATCGGACATGGACAGAACGGGAAATCGATCGATGAAACGCCATATTGTCGCCGCCTCGCTAAACTGCCTCCCCCGCATTCACGGAGAAAACATATGCCCAAGGGCCAGCAGCGCAGCAACAAGGAATCCAAGAAGCCGAAGAAGGACACCTCGCCGCCGAAGGCACCGCTCGCGGGGCTGGAGCCGGTGCGGACCGTCACCACCGCGGTCATTCCGCGCGGCAAGCTGAAGAACAAGGAATGAGCGCCGGGGGTGGGTCCCACGCCATGGCCGAGGTCGAGCCCGGCGGCTTCCGCTTCGAGACCGAGCCGGGCCGCACCCTCCTGCAATCCGCCGAGGCAGCCGGCATCGAGCTGCCCAGCTCCTGCCGCAACGGGACCTGCCGTACCTGCATCTGCCGCCTGCTCGAAGGCGAGGTGCGCTACCGCATCGAATGGCCCGGCCTGAGCCGGGAAGAGAAGGCCGAGGGCTGGATCCTGCCCTGCGTGGCGGAGCCGCTGGGCGACGTCAGGCTGGACGCGCCCTGCGCCTTCTCGCACTTCTAGGGCGCGGGCTTCACCAGCCGGTCACGCCGCGCCAGCGAAGGAAAGAGCCGGAACCAGGCCAGCGCCACCAGCACGGTGCCGAGGCCGCCCGTCACCACCGAGCCCACCGGCCCCAGCAGCGCCGCCGTGGCGCCCGACTCGAACTCGCCGAGCTGATTGCTGGCACCGATGAAGATCGAGTTCACCGCGCTGACGCGCCCACGCATCGCGTCCGGCGTCTCCAGCTGCACCAGCGTCTGGCGGATCACGACATTGACCATGTCGGCGCCGCCGGAGACCGCCAGCGCGATCAGCGACACCAGGAAGCTGCGCGAGAAGCCGAATACGATCATGCAGATGCCGAAGGCCGCCACCGCCAACAGCAGCGTGCGCCCAACATGCCGTTCGATGGGCCGCCGCGTCAGCGCGATGGAGGTGACGAGCGCACCCACCGCCGGCGCGCTGCGCAGGAGGCCCAGCCCCCACGGCCCGGTGTGCAGGATGTCCTTGGCGAAGATCGGCAGCAGCGCGACCGCGCCGCCCAGCAGCACCGCGAACAGGTCGAGCGAGACGGCCCCCAGCACCGGCTTGCGATGCCAGATGAAATGCACGCCCGCCAGCACCGTCGCCAGCGATACCGGCTCGCGCGGCGCCGGTGCATGGTCGTAGCGCACCTGCATCACCAGCATGCAGCCGACGGCGAAGCACAGCAGGCCGGCGGCGTACACCACGCCGGTGCCGGCGGCGAACAGCAGGCCGCCCAATGCCGGCCCGCCGATGATCGCGCCCTGCATCCCGGCCGAGCTGAAGGCCATCGCGCGCGGAAGCATCAGCGGCGGCACCAGCAGCGGCGTCAGCGCCTGCTGCGCCGGCATCTGGAAGGCGCGCACCGCGCCGAGGACCAGCGACAGCCCGAGCAGCAGCGCGCGCGAGTCGTGGCCGCCCCGCACGGCCAGCAGCAGCACCAGCGCGACCGCGCCCTGCACGCCCAGGCAGGCGGCGACGATGCGTCCGCGATGGTGGCGGTCCACCACGTGCCCGGCCAGCAGCGCCAGCAGGAGGGCCGGCACGAATTGGTAGAGACCGACCAGGCCCAGGTCCCACGCGCTGCCGGTCAGCTCGTACATGTGCCAGCCGATCGCCACCAGCAGCATCTGGCTGCCCGCGGTGCCGAACAGCCGCGCGATCCACATCCGCATGAAGGGCCGCTCGCGCGTGAGATCGGAAAAGCTCGGCGAGGCGGCGGCGGGAACGGACATCGAATCGAGCATAGCCCAGGCTCGAAGCCTCATAGACTCGCTCGGGCATGACCGACCTTGCCGTGATCCACGAAGACGCTGACCTGCTGGTGCTCGACAAGCCCGCCGGCCTGCTCTGCGTGCCCGGCCGCGGCGACGACAAGCAGGATTGCCTGAGCGCCCGTGCGCAGGCACGCTGGCCCGATGCGCTGGTCGTGCATCGGCTCGACATGGCCACAAGCGGCCTGGTGCTGATGGCGCGCAGCCCGGCGATGCAGCGCGCGATGGGCGATGCCTTCGCGACACGTCGCGTGCACAAGCGCTACGACGCGATCGTGGACGGCCTGATGCCGCTCGCGGCCGACTGGTCACTGATCGATGCGCCGCTCATGGCCGACTGGCCGCGCCGGCCGCTGCAGAAGATCGACGTGGTGCACGGCAAGCCCAGCCAGACCCGCTGGCGCGTGAAGCGGCTGCTGCCCGAGCGCGACGCCACGCATCTGTGGCTGGAGCCCCAGACCGGACGCAGCCACCAGTTGCGGGTGCACCTGCTGTCGATCGGTCACCCGATCCTCGGCGATGCGCTCTACGGCAGCGATACGGTGCGCCAGCGTGCCGGGCGCCTGCTGCTGCATGCGAGCGTGCTCGAATTTGCCCATCCCGGCGACGGCCGGGTGCTGCGCTTCGAAAGTGCGCCGCCTTTTTCCTGAGTGTCCTGAGTGCCGTCCGGTTGTTCAGCCCTTGACCACCAGGACGGGTACCTTGGCATCCTGCAGCACGCGCTGCGTCACGCTGCCCAGCAGCAGCTTCTCGATGCCGGAGCGCCCATGCGAGCCCATGACGATCAGGTCGGCCGCGATCGCCTCGGCCGTGTCGACGATGCCTTCGTGCACCACGTGGCCATCGATCACGCGCTGGTCGCTGTGCAGCCCCTCGGCCGCCAGCGCCGCAACGCCGCGTGCCAGCGCCGCATTGGCGCTGCTGGTGGCCGCTGCGAGGTATTCGTTCTGGCCCAGCGCGTAGTCGGCACCGACGCCGATGAAGGGATAGTTGTCCACCACGTGGATCAGGGTGATGCGGCTGCCGAAGGCCAGCGCGAGACCACTGGCCTTGCTGACCGCGAGCATCGACGTTTCAGACCCGTCGATCGGAACCAGGATGTGATTGAACATGCCAGACCTCGTTTGTTCACATGCGGCTCGCATCGGAACCGGGCCTCGAATGTACATCCAAGGTGCGGCGCCGGGCTGTAGGACTGCTACGGCCCGGCGGGTGATGCTCAATCGCCCTGAAAACTGCCTGCGCGGCAGGTCACGACCAACGTATCCCGCCAGCCCGGCTGGCTGTCCACCAGCGGCTGGATCGGCGTCGATTCGTGGATCACGCGCGCGTCGTCGGCCAGCAGCAGCGTCCACGGTTCCGTCATCGTGAAACGCTCGCCGCGCCGCCCGGCCGCCTCGAACACGCGCGTCTCGCCGCCCTTGATGTTGTGGCGGCCAACCAGCGCCACGGCCACCAGGTCCACGCCGTCGCGGTGCGCGCCCTCGGGCGTAGGTCGCCCGATGCCCTCGGCCGTGTCGATGCGGAACTGGTGCGCCTCGACGAACCAGCGCTGCGTGCCGCGCAGGCCGTCGGCCACGCCGACCAGGGCCCTGATGAGCGCCTGCCAGGCCGGCTGCACCAGCGTGCCCGACTCCATGGGTGCGAACCAGCGCTGCATGCCGCCGTGCAGCGCGTTGTACTCGACCGGCTGCCAATGCGCCCGGTGCGGCACCTGCTCGATCTGCGCGTTCTCGACGGTGAAGCAGGCATGGCGCCGGGTGCGGTAGCGCCCGCCGTCCTTCAGGTATTCGTCCAGCGGCAGGTGATTCCAGTCGGCCTCCAGTTGCGCGAGTTCCGCGAGCGGATGGCCCAGCCATTCGGCCACGCCCTGGGGACTCAGCACCGCGTAGCCGTCCTGGCGAAGGGCCGGCGCGAGCCGATCGACTGGCGCGAAAGGCGGATCGAAGAGCCCTGTAGTCACTGGAAAACCTCCCCCCGGCTCGTCACTGCGTGTACTTCGCGCACCCCCTCCCGAAGGAGGGGGCGAGCGCCTTCGGGCGGCCGGGCGGCGCTCACTCGCCCACCTTCACACCCTTCCAGAAGGCGACGCGGTCGCGCACCATCTCGGCCTCGGGCTTGGGGTCGGCGTAGTACCAGACGGCGTCGGCGTTGAGCTCGCCGTTCACCAGCAGCGAGTAGTAGCTCGCCGTGCCCTTCCACGGGCAGGTGCTCTTGTGGTTGCTGAAGCTCACGTACTCGCGCTTGAGCGCGCTCGCCGGGAAATAGTGGTTGCCTTCGACGAGCACGGTGTCGTCGCTCTCGGCGATGGTGACGCCGTTCCAGGTTGCTTTCATCCAGGTCTCCAGGCCCCGCGGCACGCGGGGCGGAGCCTATTGTGCCGCGGGCGACTGCAGCCAGTGCACGCTGAACAATCGCTCCGGGTCCGTCCACACCGCGGCCGGCCGGAGGCCCGCCTTCACCGCCAGCGCGCGCAGGCCCTCGACGGTGAACTTGTGCGAGTTCTCGGTGTGGATGGTCTCGCCTTCCTCGAACTCGAAGCGTTGGCCGTCCAGCCTCACGCCCTGCGCGCGGCGGCTCACCAGGTGCATCTCGACGCGGCGCAGCGGCGCGTTGTAGAAGGCCGCGTGCGTGAAGCCCTCGAGGTCGAAGTCGGTGCCGAGCTCGCGGTTGGCGCGCCGCAGCAGGTTGAGGTTGAAGGCGGCCGTCACGCCCTGTGCGTCGTTGTAGGCGGCATGCAGGAGCGCCGGGTCCTTGACCAGGTCCACGCCCAGCAGCAGGCCGCCGCCGCGCAGCAGGCGTTGCGCGAGCTGCAGGAAGGCGAGCGCCTCGTCGGGGCTGAAGTTGCCGAGCGTCGAGCCGGGGAAGAAGCCCACGCGCTGGCCCAGCCCTTCACCGCGCGCCGGCAGCACCAGCGGCATGGTGTAGTCGGCCACCACCGGCAGCACCGCAAGCTGCGGGTAGTCGACACGCAGGCGCTGCGCCGCCGCCTCGAGATGCTCTCCCGAAATGTCGATCGGCACGTAGCGCCGCGGCGAGCGCAGCGCGTCGAGCAGCAGGCGCACCTTGGTGAGCGAGCCCGCGCCGAACTCGATGACCTCGGCATGCGGCCCGATCTGTTCGGCGATCTCTGCCGCATGCTCGGTGAGGATGCGCGTCTCGGTGCGCGTCGGGTAATACTCCGGCAGCTCGCAGATGCGATCGAACAGCTGCGAGCCGGCCGCGTCGTAAAAGAACTTGGGCGAGATGCTGCGCGCGCTGCGGTTCAGTCCCTCGAACAGTTCGCGGCCGAAATCCGACAGGGGTGCGGCCCGCTGGGCGGTGCGAAAGGCATGGAGGCTGAGTGCAGGAATGGCCATCAGAGATCCTTGGCGAGCCGCAGGCCCGAGAACTGCCAGCGCGCGGCCGGCGGAAAGAAGTTGCGATAGCTCGGCCGCGCATGGCCCACCGGCGTCGCGACGCTGCCGCCGCGCAGCACCAGTTGGCCGACCATGAACTTGCCGTTGTACTCGGCCGCCGCGCCGGCCAGCGGCCGGAAGCCCGGATAGGGGTCGTAGGAGGAGCGCGTCCATTGCCAGACGTTGCCGCTCATCTGCGAGATGCCGGGCAGCTCGTGCGCGGCCTCCCATTCGAATTCGGTGGGCAGCCGCGCCCCGGCCCATTCAGCGTAGGCGGCCGCCTCGTAGAAGCTCAGCTGGGCCACCGGCGCCTCGGGCTCCATCGGCCGCACGCCATGCAGGCCGAAGACCTGCCAGCCGGCAGTCGCACCCTGGTGCGGCTGATGGACCAGGCGCGGATCGTCGGCCGCCAGCCAGTAGGCCGGATGACGCCAGCCCTGCGCCTGCACCGCCGCCCAGCCGTCGGACAGCCAGAGCTCCGGACGCTGATAGCCGCCGTCGGCGATGAACTGCGCATAGTCGCCGCAATTCACCAACCGGTCGGCGATGGCATGGGGTGCGAGCAGCACCGCATGGCGCGGCGTCTCGTTGTCGAAGCAGAAGCCGTCGCCGGCGTGGCCGACCTGGACCACCCCGCCGGACTGCGCGAGCCATTGCACCGCGGGCGCGACCGTGGCCAGCCGCAGCGTCGGGCTGGGCGCCCCACGATAGGCCGGCAGCAGCGGATTGCAGGACAGGGCATGCAGGATGTCGGTGAGCAGCAATTCCTGGTGCTGCTGCTCGTGGTTCAGCCCCAGCTCGACGACCGCCGAGATCGCCGCCGAGTCCGCCCCGCCACCGCGGTCGAGCAGCGCCAGCACCGCTTCGTCCACGTGCTGCCGATAGGCATGCACCTCCTCGAGCGCGGGTCGCGTCAGCAGCCCGCGCTGCGGCCGCGGATGGCGCGGCCCCAGCGCCTCGTAGTAGGAGTTGAAGAGGTAGGCAAAGCGCGCATCGAAGACGCGATAGCCCGCGGCATGCGGCTGCACCAACAGCGTTTCGAAGAACCAGGTCGTGTGCGCCAGGTGCCACTTGGTCGGGCTGGCATCGGGCATCGACTGGATGCACTGGTCCTCGGCCGACAGCGGCGCCGCCAGCGCGAGGCTGTGGGCACGCACCGCCTGGAAACGTTCGCGCAGGTCATCCGACGCTGGCTTGGCCGGCCGGGTCAGCTTCATGGGGTCTCCATTGTTGGGATGGAACGGTTTTTTAGCCCATGCATGCCGCCCGGCGCCGTAGGACAAGGACCCGGGCGCCGGCACGGCCGAACTCGCGACTTTGGCACAAGACGCCGGAACGTGCACGGCGCCTGCGTATCATCCGCCGCATGAACACGCCCGCCACCTCCCGCCGCCCCCGTGTCGTCATCGTCGGCTGCGGCTTCGGCGGCCTGGAGGCGGCGCGCAAGTTCCAGGGCCAGGCGGTCGACGTCACCATCATCGACAAGACCAACCACCACCTGTTCCAGCCCCTGCTCTACCAGGTCGCGACCGCGGGCCTGGCGGCGCCGTCGATCTCGGCGCCGGTGCGCCTGCTGTTTCGCCGCCAGTCCAACATCACGACCCTGCTCGGCGAGGTGACCACCATCGACCCGGCCGCGCGCGAGGTGCAGTTGGCCGACGGCACCCGCCTGGGCTGGGACCACCTGGTCGTCGCGGCCGGCGCGACCCATAGCTATTTCGGCCACGACGACTGGTCGCGCCTGGCACCCGGCCTGAAAACCCTGGCCGATGCCTTCGAGATCCGCCGCCGGGTGCTCATGAGCTTCGAGGCGGCCGAGATCGAGCCCGACCCGGTGCGCCAGCGCGCCCTGCTCACCTTCGCCGTGATCGGCGCCGGCCCGACCGGCGTCGAGATGGCCGGCACGCTGGCCGAGATCGCGCGCCATACGCTCAGCGGCGAGTTCCGCCGCATCGACCCCGCCAGCGCCGAGGTGCTGCTGATCGAGGGCGGCCCGCGGGTGCTGCTGGCCATGCCCGAGAGCCTGAGCCAGCGCGCGCTCGAGCAGTTGCAGAAGCTGGGCGTGCAGGTGCGCCTCAATGCCCGCGTCACCGCCGTCACCCCCACCGGGCTGCAGGTCGAATCGCCCTTCAGCGACGGCGGCGCCGGCGTCGGCACCCACCGCATCGATTGCAACTGCGTGATCTGGGCGGCCGGCGTGGCCGCCTCGCCGCTGGGCCGGCTGCTGGCCGAGGCCACCGGCGCCGAGTGCGACCGTGCCGGCCGCGTGAAAGTACTGCCCGACCTCAGCCTGCCCGGCCATCCGGAGATCAGCGTGGTGGGCGACCTGGCCGCCGCCATGAGCCACCGGCCCGGCAAGGAGCCCAAGCCGGTGCCCGGGGTCTCGCCCGGCGCCAAGCAGGCCGGCCGCGCCGCGGCGACCAACATCCTGCGCCGCATCGCCGGCAAGGAGACCGTGCCCTTCCGCTACCGCGATTACGGCAATCTCGCCACCATCGGCCGCAACTCCGCCGTGGTCGACCTCGGCACGCCTTTCGGGCCGCTGCGCTTCTCGGGCCGGCTGGCCTGGCTGTTCTGGCTGTTCGCCCATGCCTATTTCCTGATCGGCTTCCGCAACCGCATCGTGGTGCTGATGGACTGGGCCAGCGCCTACTGGAGCTTCCAACGGCATGCGCGCGTGGTGGCGGAGGTGCGCGGCCGGGGCGAGGCCTGAACCGCAGCGGCCGTCCAAGTCCGCGACGCGACCCGGGTCTTGCGCTGCGTGGGCACGCCGGGGGCGGCGTTCTTGCAAGCTCCTGTCCTGGCCCGCGCAGGGGCGCGCGCCGGAACGTGCGGCACCTGCCGCACGACGCCTGGTCTAGCCGCGAAAGGATCCCCATGAACACGACGATGGAAGTGGCCAGGAAGCTGGTCGCGCTGTGCAAGGAAGGCAGGTTCGACGAATGCAGCAACACGCTGCTCGCCGACGACGTGGTCAGCGTGGAGGCCGCTGCCCCGCCGGGCATGGAACGCGAAGCCCGGGGACTCGAGGCGGTGCGCCGCAAGGGCGAGTGGTGGGGCAGCAACCACGAGGTGCATTCCTTCAGCGTCAGCGGCCCCTGGCCGCACGACAACCGCTTCGTGGTCGGCTTCCAGTTCGACGTCACCTTCAAGCCCACCGGACAGCGCATGAAGCTGGACGAGGTGGCGCTGTACACAGTGCGCGACGGCAAGGTGGCGCGCGAGGAATTCTTCTACGACACCAGCGGTGCCTGAGTCCAGGCACGCCGTGATCTCCTTCGACGCTCACACGCACCGCTTCAACCTGCGCGCCGCCGCTGTCGTGCTGCACGAGGGCGCAGTGCTGCTGCACCGCATCGAAGGCGACGATTTCTGGTCCATGCCGGCGGACGCGTGGAGCCCGGCGAGACCGGCCGGCTCCCGCCTGCTCGCCGGCCCGGTGCCCTTCCTGGGCAGCGAGGACGGCCTCGCGCTGACCTTCGCCTGGTTCGACTGCACGCGGCTGGACGAGATCGAGGTCCGGCCCTCCGTCCTGGCACGCGCGCTGGCATCGCCGGAGCGCGGCTTCCGGCACGTGATCCACCATGAGCGCGAGGCCGGCTGAGGCCTTCGGCACCCGCCATCCGAACTTGCGAAGGAACCCGCCATGATCCATGTGCGCGAGATCGACCACCTCGTCCTGCGCGTCGTCGACCTCGACGCGATGGTCGCCTTCTACTGCGACGTGCTCGGCTGCACGATCGAGCGCCGGCAGGAAGCGATCGGACTGGTCCAGCTGCGCGCCGGGCGCTCCATCGTGGACCTGGTGCCCGTCGATGGCGAACTGGGACGCGCCGGCGGCGCGCCGCCCGGTCCGGAGGGCCGCAACCTCGATCACTTCTGCCTGCGCGTCGAGCCCTTCGACGAAGCAGCCATCCGCGGCCATCTGCAGGCACACGGCATCGACGCCGGTCCGGCCGAGCCACGCTATGGCGCGGAAGGCCGCGGGCCTTCCTTGTACATCCGGGACCCGGAGGGCAACGTGGTCGAGCTCAAGGGGCCGCCCGGCGGCGCCTGAGCGACCGCGGTTTCTCGCCACGCACGAAGCGTCACACATCGCGTGCATGATCGGCTTTTTGCCTCGATGAAGATCCGACCTTTCCAGCCCGCCGACGAAGACACGGTGATCGGCCTCTGGCAGGCTTGCGGCCTCACCCGCCCATGGAACGACCCGCACCGCGACATCCAGCGCAAGCTCGGCGAGCAGCCCGAGCTGTTCCTCGTGGCGGTCGAAGGCGAGACGCTGATCGGCACGGCCATGGTGGGCTTCGACGGCCACCGCGGCTGGGTCTACTACCTCGCGGTGTCGCCGCAGCACCGCCGGCTTTCCCTCGGCCGCGCGCTCATGCAGGAGGCCGAGCGCCTGTTGACGGAGCGCGGCTGCCCGAAGATCAACCTGCTCGTGCGCTCTTCCAACACCGAGGTGCTGGCCTTCTACGACAAGCTCGGCTACACGCGGGACGACGTGGTCAGCCTGGGCCGCCGCCTGATTCACGACCACTGAGCCGCATCGAAGCACGGCGCCGCCCCCTGGGCGATGGAGACCGGGGCGGTCGAATTCGGCGTCCGGCCGGCGCAGAATAGGCACTCGATCCACGCATCGCGGAGAGTCTCATGAAGCGCCTCCTCTGCCTCGCCATGGCCCTGCTCCTGCTTCCGGGCACCGCCCTCGCCCAGTCCGACGAGCCCTGTCGGACCCGCACCACGGTAGAGATCAACCAGTGCGCTCAACAGACGCTGGCGCGCAGGGACAGGGAACTCAACGACGCCTACCAGGCCCTGCTCAAGTCGCTCGCCCCCGCCGGCAAGGACGATCCGGTCGACTACGCAGCCACCCGCCGGCTGCTGCAGCAGGCGCAGCGGGCATGGGTGCAGTTCCGCGAGAACGACTGCAGGGCGAAGTACATGCGCAGCGCTACCGGCACGGTGCGCGACATCGCGGCGCTGGGCTGCCAGATCGCGCACACCGAATTGCGCACGCGGCAGTTGAGGGAGTGGAATCGGGCCTGAGCCGGTGGGCAAGCGGCCGGGTCTCGCCTCCACGCCTCTCAGCGCTTCGACGTCCCTGGCCGGAAGGTGGTGCCGCCATCATCGATTCTTGCCGTTCTCCGCCTCCTGCAGCAGCCGCCACATCACCTTGCCGCTGCCGCTCTTGGGCAGCACGTCCACGAACTCGACCGCGCGCGGAATCTTGTAGACGGCCATGTTCTCGCGGCACCAGTCGATGATCTCCTGCGCGGTGGTGCTCTTGTGCGTGGCGCGCAGCACCACCACCGCCTTGACCGATTCGCCGCGGTAGGCGTCGCGGGTCGAGATCACGCAGGCCTCCTGGATCGCCGGGTGGCGGAACATCAGCAACTCGACCTCGGCCGGCCAGACCTTGAAGCCGCTCGCGTTGATCATGCGCTTCAGGCGGTCGGTGATGAAGAAGTAGCCGTCCTCGTCCATGCGCCCCATGTCGCCCGAGCGGAAGAAGCGCTTGCCCTCGAACTCGACGAAGGCTGCCGCGGTCGCGTCCGGCCGCTTCCAGTAGCCCTGGAACACCTCGGGGCCGTGCATGATGATCTCGCCCGACTCGCCCACCGGCATCTCCTGCAGCGTGTCCGGATCGACCACCCGCGCGTCGGTGCTCATGAAGGGGATGCCCAGGCACTGCTGCTTCGGGTTGTCGAAGGGATTGGCATGCGAAGGCGCCGCGGTCTCGGTGAGGCCGTAGCCCTCCTGGTAGCGCAGCCCGTACTGCTCGAAGAGGCGCTGCGCCACCGCCTGCGGCATGGCGGCCCCGCCTCCGCCGATGTGGACCAGGCTGCTCAGGTCGAAGCTCGCGAAATTGGGACTGCCGAGCAGGTCGATCACCATGGTCGGGATGTTGGTCCAGCTCGTGACCTTGCGGCGCGAGATCAGGCGGCCCGCCACCTCCCGGTCCCAGCGCGGCATGACGACCAGCGTGCCGGCGCTCACGATGGTGGTGTGCAGCATGCTCACCACGCCGGTGATGTGGAACATCGGCACCACCGCCAGCACCACCGTCTCGCACGAGGCCAGGCCCCAGAGCATGCTGGCGTAGGCGTTGTGCATCAGGCTGGCGTGGTGGTGGATGCAGCCCTTGGGCAGGCCTGTGGTGCCGCTGGTGTAGGGCAGCAGCGCCATGTCGTTCGCGCCCACCACGTGCTCCGGCGGCGCATGGCCCGCGGCCAGCGCGTCGGTCCAGGCCGTCACCTCGCCGCCGGCCAGTGCCGGCAGCGGGTGCCGCGTCAGCAGCCAGTCGCGCCAGGCCGGTGGCGGCGCCTCGTCGCCCTGCACCTCGGCGTCGAAGGCATCGGTGAACTGGGTGACGACGAGGTGCGCCAGGCGCTCGCCGGCCGGCAGCGCATCGCTGGCCTTGGCCAGCTCGGGCGCCAGGTCGGCGGTGGTGATGGCCACTTTCGCATCGGGATCGGTGATGTAGTGCTTGAGCTCCTCGGCCCGGTTCATCGGGTTGACCGGCACCACCACCGCGTTGGCGCGCAGGATCGCGAAATGCGCGATCACCAGCTGCGGGCAGTTCTGCATGTCGAGCACCACGCGGTCCCCACGCTTCACGCCCAGGGCCTGCAGCGTGCCCGCCAGGCGCTCGGCCTGTTCGGCCAGCGCTCGGTAGGAGGTCTCGCGGCCGAAGAAGACCAGCGCGGCCTTGTCGGGGAAGCGCGCCGCCGAGGTGGCCAGGTTGTGCCACAGCGACGTGGCGGGGACGGTGATCGATCGGGGCAGGCGCTGGGGCCAGAACTTGAAGTGCGGGCGGTCCATGAAGTCTCCGGTAAGCGGGCAAGCCTACGCCGCCGACCCTTGCCGGCCGCATCGGGGAAGCCCGGACGGCGTCACATGGGCGACTCGCCGAAGGCGGATGCTTTCCTCGGCCCGGCGGCCGACAGACAGCCGGGCCGTTCTGCCGTACAACGGCGGTCCCCTTTGTTCAAACCACCACGAGGAGCTCACATGGCAGCAGACAAGCGCGCAGATGTCCATTGGGAAGGCGCCGGCAAGACCGGCAAGGGCCAGATCAGCACCGAGACCGGTGCGCTCAAGAACTACCCCTACGGCTTCAAGAGCCGCTTCGAGAACGACGTGACAGGCACCAACCCCGAGGAGATCCTCGGCGCGGCGCATGCCGGCTGCCTGACGATGGCCTTCGCCTTCGCGCTCGAAGGCGCGGGCTTCACCGCCACCAGCATCGACACCAAGGCTGCGGTGCGCCTGGCGCAGGACGGACCCGGCTTCAAGATCGACCGCATCCAGCTGGAGCTGGAGGCGGCGATCCCCGGCATCGACGAGGCGAAATTCCAGGAACTGGCGGCGGGCGCCAAGGCCGGCTGCCCGCTGTCGAAGGCACTCGCCAGCGTGCCCGAGATCACGCTGAAGGCGACGCTGAAGAGCTGATGAAGCCGCGCTGTTTATGATCGTCCGGCCAACGAGGAGACGAACATGAACAGCAGCATGAAGACGCTGGTCGCGGCCGCGTGCCTGGCGGCCTCGGCCGCGGCCCTGGCCGCCTTTCCCGAGAAGCCCATCAAGGTCGTGATCGGCTTTCCGGCCGGCGGCCCGCTCGACCAGCACGCACGGCTGCTGAGCGACAAGCTGCAGGCCGTGCTGGGTCAGCCCGTGGTCATCGACTACAAGCCCGGTGCCGGCGGCGCCGTCGGTGCCGACGCGGTCGCCAAGAGCCCGGCGGACGGCTATACGCTCATGCTCGCCAACACCGGCGTGGCCGTGATCAACGGCGCGCTCTACAGCAAGCTGCCCTACAGCACGCTGAAAGACTTCACGCCGATCGCGCGCACCGCGATGCAGCCGCTGGCGCTGCTGGTCACGCCCAAGCTGCCGGTGAACAGCCTCCAGGAATTCGTGCGCTATGCCAAGGCGCGCCCGGGCCAGATCAACTACGGATCGGCCGGCAACGGCGGCATCAGCCACCTGGTGCCGGAGATGTTCAAGACCGCGACCGGCCTCTACATGGTCCACATCCCCTACCGCGGCAGCGCACCCGCCTTCACCGACCTGATGGGTGGCCAGGTGCAGTTCATGGCCGAATCCATTCCCCAGGCCGCCAACTACCACAAGCAGGGCAAGGTGCGCGCGCTGGCCGTCACCAGCGCCCAGCGCAATGCCGCCCTGCCGGACATTCCGACGGTCATCGAGACCGGCATCAAGGGCTTCGAGGTGGTCGGCTTCTACGGCTTCCTCGCGCCTGCGGCGACGCCGAAGGACGTGGTCGCGAAGCTTTCCGACGCCTTCCGGCAGGTGCTGGCCAACCCCGAAGTGCGCGAGCGCATGACCAGCCAGGGCGCCGACCCGGCCTTCCTGGGCAGCGAGGATTTCGGGCGCTTCCTGGTTGCGGAAACCCCACGTTGGGAAAAAGCCGTCAAGGCCTCCGGCGCCCGTCTGGACTAAAGCCGCCCCGGGGGGCCGGCGCGCCCCTTGATGCACATATCTTGCATACCAGTTGGCATGAAAGCTGCTGGCATGCAGGCTCATGTCCATCACCGCTCCCGAAATCAGTGCGCGCATCGTCGAAGCGGTGATGGCGCAGAAGCTCGCCCCGGGCGCGCGCCTGGGCGAGCAGCAGCTCGCGATGCTCTTCGACTGCAGCCGCACCATCGTGCGGGAGGCGCTCACGCGCCTGGCGGCGCGCGGCATCGTCACGGTGAGCGCACGCCGCGGCTGGTACGTGATCGAGCCCTCGCAGGACGAGGCGCGCGAGGCCTTCGAGGCACGCCGCGTCATCGAATCCGGCCTGATCCGCAGCGCCGGCCCCATCGACAGGCAGAAGCTGCGCGCCCTGAAGACCCACGTGCAGCGCGAGAAGGCCGCGCTGAAGGGCAGCGACGTCGGCGCGCGCAGCTACCTGCTGGGCGACTTCCACGTCTGCCTGGCCGAGTGCCTGGGCAACTCGCTGCTGGCCGACACGCTGCGCGACTTCACCGCGCGCACCACGCTGATCGCCATGCTCTACCAGTCCTCGCACGACGCGGCGCAGTCCTGCGAGGACCACGTGCGCATCGTCGCCGCACTGGAACGTGGCGACACGGCCGGCGCCGAGGCGCTGATGAACGAGCACATCGGCACGGTCCAGGCCGCGCTGCGCGTGCCGAGCCAGGCCGATCCGCTGGCGCAGCTGCGCGACGCGCTCGCACCACTTCAAGGCACGCCGCCCCACGGCGAGGCCAAGGCACAGGTCTTGCGTAAGCCCAGCCGGCGCAAGGCCTCCGGCGCCCCCTCTGCACCCGACTCATCCGACAACTCATCGACCTACCTAGGAGCCCTGTTATGACCATTTCCAAGCGTCACTTCGCGCTGGCCTTCGCCTGCGCCGCCCTGCTCGCCTCCGGTGCCGCGCAAGCCCAAGGCGCACTCGAGAACATCCAGAAGTCCAAGACCCTCAAGGTCGCGATTCCCACCGACTACCCGCCCTACGGCTTCGTCGGCCCCGACATGCAGCCGCAGGGGCTGGATGTCGAAGTGGCGAAGCTGATCGCCGCCAAGCTGGGCGCCAAGGTCGAGCTGGTGCCCGTCACCAGCGCCAACCGCATCCCCTACCTGCAGACGAAGAAGGCGGATCTCGTGATCTCCACGCTGGGCAAGAACGCCGAGCGCGAGAAGGTGATCGACTTCAGCTCTGCCTACGCGCCCTTCTTCCAGGCCGTGTACGCGTCGAAGAGCCTGAACATCAAGAGCTTCGCCGACCTGGCCGGCAAGAGCGTGGCCGTGACCCGCGGTGCGATGGAGGACCAGGAACTCGCCAAGGTCGCCCCCGCCAGCCTCGACTACAAGCGCTTCGAGGACAACAACGCCACCATCGCCGCCTTCGTCGCCGGCCAGACGCAGACGCTCGCCACCAGCGCCGCCGTGGCCGGCAACATGATGCAGAAGAACCCGCAGCTGGGCGCCGAATACAAGCTGCTGCTGAAGGACAGCCCCTGCTTCGTCGGCATCGCCAAGGGCGAGGATGCGCTGAAGGCCAAGGTCAACGAGATCATCGCGGCGGCCAAGAAGGACGGCACGCTGGACATGCTGTCGAAGAAGTTCCTCGGCAAGGAAGCCGGCGACCTTCCGTCCTGACCCACCGCCGTTTCTTGCTCACTTCGTGTAGCCGAATCCCCCCTCAAGGGGGCAACACCAGCGGCCCGGCCAAGCCGGTTCCGCGGTGTTTCCCGAACAGTCGCGGCAAAGCCGCTCCACAAGGTCAGCCATGAACTTTGATTTCGGCGCCGTCCTCGTCGACTGGCCGCTTCTCGCGAAAGGCATCGCTTGGACGCTGGGCCTGACGCTGATCGCCACACTGATCGGCATGGCGGTGGGCATCGCCTGCGCCTGGGCGCGCGCGAGCGGGCCGGCCTGGCTGCGCTGGGTCGTCGGCAGCTACGTGGAGCTGATCCGCAACACGCCCTTCATCGTGCAGCTCTTCTTCATCTTCTTCGGGCTGCCGGCCGCGGGATTCAAGCTCTCGCCGGAGGTGGCCTCGGTCATCGCGATGGTGATGAACCTCGGCGCCTACGCCACCGAGATCATCCGCGCCGGCATCGAGGCCACGCCGCGCGGGCAGATCGAGGCGGCGGTGAGCCTGGCGCTCAACCGGGTGCAGGTATTCACCCGCGTGGTGCTGCCGCCGGCATTGAAGAAGGTCTGGCCCGCGATGGTGAGCCAGATCATCATCGTGATGCTGGGCTCGGCGGTGTGCAGCCAGATCTCCACCGAGGAGCTGAGCTACGCGGCCAACCTGATCCAGAGCCGCAACTTCCGCGCCTTCGAGGCCTTCATCATCGCCACCGCGATCTACCTGGCGCTGTCGGTGCTGGCGCGGCGGCTGCTGAACTGGGCGGGACCGAAGTTCTTCTTCGGCCGGTAGGGAGCGCACCATGATCGAGTTCTCGCTCTGGGACATCCTGCGCAATCTGCTGCTGGCGCTGCGCTGGACGGTGGTGCTGTCCCTCATCGCCTTCGTCGGCGGCGGCATCGTGGGCGGTTTGCTGCTCTTCCTGCGCCTCTCGGGCGGCCGCACGGCCGAGCGGCTGATCGCACTCTACGTGCAGCTGTTCCAGGGCACGCCCCTGCTGATGCAGCTGTTCCTCGCCTACTTCGGCATCGCGCTCCTGGGCATCGAAGTCTCGGCCTGGACCGCGGCCTCGGTGGCGCTCACGCTCTACACCAGCGCCTTCCTCACCGAGATCTGGCGCGGCTGCGTCGCCGCCATTCCCAAGGGGCAGTGGGAGGCCTCGGGCAGCCTGGCCCTGAGCTTCGGCGAGCAGATGCGCCACGTGATCCTGCCGCAGGCCACGCGCATCGCCATTGCGCCCACGGTGGGCTTCCTGGTGCAGGTGATCAAGGGCACGGCGCTGGCCTCGGTGATCGGCTTCGTGGAGCTGACCAAGGCGGGCAGCATGATCTCCAACGCCACCTTCAAGCCCTTCGTGGTCTTCAGCTGCGTGGCGCTGCTCTATTTCGCGCTGTGCTTTCCCGTGAGCCTGTACGCCAAAAACCTCGAAAGGAAGATCCATGGCGCTCGTCGCTGAAATCCCTGCGGCCGCACCGGTCTCCGCGGGTGCGGCACCCATCGTGCGCATCACCGCGCTGCGCAAGGCCTATGGCACGAACGAGGTGCTCAAGGGCATCGACCTGGAGGTCCGGCGCGGCGAGGTGATCGCCATCATCGGCAAGAGCGGCTCGGGCAAGAGCACGCTGCTTCGCTGCATCAACGGCCTGGAGGTGTTCCAGGAAGGATCGCTCACGGTGGACGGCAAGCCGCTGCTGCACGAGAGCGCGATGGCCATGCGCGAGCTGCGGCAGCGCGTGGGCATGATCTTCCAGAGCTTCAACCTGTTCCCGCACCTGTCGGTGGGCCGCAACGTGATGCTGGCGCCGACGCTGGTCAAGAAGCTCGGCAGCCTCGAGGCCGCCTCCCAGGCGCGCAAGCTGCTCGCGCGGGTGGGCCTGGAGCAGAAGTTCGACGCCATGCCCGACCAGCTCTCCGGCGGCCAGCAGCAGCGCGTCGCCATCGCCCGGGCGCTGGCGATGGAGCCGGCGGTGCTGCTGTGCGACGAGATCACCTCCGCGCTCGACCCCGAACTGGTGGGCGAGGTACTGCGGGTGGTCGAGTCGCTGGCCGAGGAAGGCATGACGCTGCTGATGGTGACGCACGAGATGAGCTTCGCGCGCAAGGTGAGCGACCGGGTGATCTTCATGCACCAGGGGCGGGTGCACGAAATGGGGCCGCCGCAGCAGCTCTTCGGCGATCCGAAGACGCCCGAGCTGAAACAGTTCCTTTCCTCGCTGCAGGACTGAGGGGGAACCCGCGGGCTGTGGCAAGCTCGCAGCGGTATGCGATACCGCTCTCGACACCGCTCTCGACACCTCGCTCTCTCGCCGCCACCCCGGCGCCTCCTGCTTCGTGCCGTGCTGGGCGCCGTTGCGTCCGCGCCCCTGGCGGCGCTGGCGGGCTTCAATTTCTTCACCAGCGAGTACACCGCCACGCGCGAGGAGCTGCAAGCCCAGATCGCCAAGCGCTTCCCGGTGCAGCAGCGCTATGCGGAGATCTTCACCGTGGGCCTGCGCGATCCGCGCCTGGGCCTGGACGCGACGACCAACCGTGCGGCGATCACGGCCGTGCTCAGCATTGCGAGCCCGCTGCTGCAACCTTCCACCGTCGAGGGCGTGGTCTCGATCAGCAGCGCGCTCAAGTACGACGCGCCGGCCCGCGCGCTGCGCCTGGACCAGCCCCGCGCCGAGCGGCTGGAGCTGCAGGGCGTGACCGGCCGCGATGCCGAGCGCCTGCAGCGCATCGGCGCGATGGTCGCGCAGGAGCTGCTGCGCGGCCAGCCGCTGCGCACCTTCACCGCCGAGGAGCTGACGGTGGGCCGCAAGACCTACGAGATCGGTGACATCACCGTGCAACAGGATGGCATCACGGTAGAGTTGAAATGACGCGCACGCTCTCTCTCGCCGGCCTTGCCGCAACGCTCCTGATCACCGCCTGCTCGACACTCGCGCCTGCCGCCAGGGGCGACTTCGACCTTCAGGCCCACCGCGGCGGCCGCGCCCTCGCGCCCGAGAACACGCTGGCCGCCTTCGACAATGCGATGGACATGGGCGTCACCACGCTGGAGCTCGACATCGGCCTCACCGCCGACGGCGTGGTGGTGATCTCGCACGACACGGTGCTCAACCCCGACCACACGCGCGACGCGAGCGGCGGCTTCCTGCCGGCCAAGGGGCCGGCAATCCGCGCGCTCACGCTCGCGCAGGTGCAGCGCTACGACGTCGGCCGCATTGACCCGTCCACGAACTACGGCCGGCAGTTCGCCAGGCAATTGGCGCGCGACGGCGAGCGCATCCCGACGCTGGCCGCGCTCTTCGACCGGGTGCGCGAGCGCGGCGCGACACAGGTCCGCTTCAACATCGAGACCAAGCTCGATCCCGGCCGCCCCGATGAAACCGCCGCGCCCGAGACCATGGTGCGCGCGCTCCTGGCCGAGATCGACAAGGCCGGCATGGGCCCGCGGGTGACGGTGCAGAGCTTCGACTGGCGCACCCTGGCGCTGGTGGGCCAGTGGGCGCCGCAACTGCAGCGCGCCTACCTCACCAGCAGCCGCACGCTCCAGGATCCGCGCTGGGCCGGCGGGCTGCGTCGGGAGGACTTCGGCTCCACGCCCCAACTGGTAAGGGCCGCGGCAGGCCGCAGCGACCGGCCGGTGATCTGGTCGCCGGCCTTCAACGACCTCACGGCCGTCCAGGTGCAGGAGGCCCGGTCGCTGGGCCTGCAGGTGCTGCCCTGGACCGTGAACCAGCGTGCCGACATGGCGCGGCTGATGGACTGGAAGGTGGACGGGATCATCACGGACGATCCCGCGGTGCTGCGCGACCTGATGCGCGAGCGCGGGATCGCGCTGCCGGCCGGGCGCTGAGCTTTCAGACGTGCCGGGCCGCCGGCGTACGTGGTGCGTCGTTCAAGGGCTGACGGTCGGCCCGCGCGTGCAGCGCCTCGATGATGTGGCAGTGCGCGTCGCTGCCGTCGCAGCAGTCGCGCAGGGCGATCAGCTCCTTCTCCAGCGCACGCAGCTCGCGCAGCCGCTCGCGCACGTGGCCCAGGTGGGCATCGAGCGCCACATTGGCCGCGGCGCAGTCGGCCTTGCTGCGCAGGTCGAGCGCGAGCAGCGCACGGACCTCGTCCAGCGACATGTCCATCGCGCGGCAGAGGCGGATGAAGCGCAGCTGGTGCACGTCGGCATCGGTGTAGAGCCGGTAGCTGTTGTCGCCGCGGGCCTGCGGGGCGATCAGGCCCTCTTTCTCGTAGTAGCGGATATTGGTGGCGGAGAGCCCGCTTCGGGCGGCTGCATCGCCGATGCGATAACCCTGTTCGCCGGGCGGGTTTGCGACCATCATGGTTTGACCTTCCAGTGACTTCAAGCTTTCCAATGGTGCCATCACTGGAGAAAACATGTCTGCGAACTGCTGCGATCACGACCACGAACATCTGTCCGCCAGCGACACGCCGCGCTACCGGCGCGTGCTCTGGGTGGCGCTGGCGCTCAATGCGGCCATGTTCGCCGTCGAGATCGGAGCCGGCTTCCGCTCTGGCTCGGTGTCGCTGCTGGCGGACGCCATCGATTTCTTCGGCGACGCGGCCAACTATGGCGTGACCCTGGCTGTGCTCTCCATGGGCCTGGCCTGGCGCGCCCGCGCGGCGGTGCTCAAGGGCCTGAGCATGCTGGGCTTCGGCGTCTTCGTGGCTGGCAAGACGCTGTGGTCGGCCACGCAAGGCGTGCCGCCCGAGGCGCTGACCATGGGGCTGATCGGCGCGCTGGCCCTGGGCGTGAACGTGGCAGTCGCGCTGATGCTCTATGCCTTCCGCGAGGGCGACGCCAACATGCGCAGCGTGTGGCTGTGCTCGCGCAACGACGCGATCGGCAACGTGGCGGTGATGCTGGCGGCCCTGGGCGTCTTCGGCACCGGCACCGCCTGGCCCGACCTGGCGGTGGCCGCGGTGATGGCGGCGCTGGCGATCAGCGGCGGCTTGTCGGTGCTGAAGCAGGCACGCGGCGAGCTGGGCCGCGCGGCCGACGGGCACGTGCACCGGGCCTGACAAGCTGTGAAGCGCATCGACGGCGGTTCCATAATCGCCGGCGATGTCCCAGCAAAGCTCTTCTTCCGGCGCGCCGTCCGCGGGCGCCATCACCGACGTGGCCGGCATCGAGGTCGGCCACTTCACCGATCCCCGCCGCCCCACGGGCTGCACCGTCATCCTGGCGCGCGAGGGCGCCGTGGCAGGCGTGGACGTGCGCGGCGCGGCGCCGGGCACGCGCGAGACCGACCTGCTCGCACCCGGCAACTTCGTGCAGCAGGTGCACGCGGTGATGCTGGCCGGCGGAAGCGCCTGGGGCCTGGCGGCGGCCGAGGGCGCGATGCGCTGGCTGGAGGAGCGCGGCGTCGGCCTCGACGTGCGCTTCGGCACCCTGCCGATCGTGCCGGCAGCCGTGCTCTTCGACCTGCCGCTGGGAGACGCCCGCATCCGCCCCGATGCGGCGGCCGGCTACGCGGCCTGCGAAGCGGCGTCGAAGGCCGTACCCGCGGAGGGCAACGTGGGCGCCGGCAGCGGCGCGCTGGTGGGCAAGCTCTTCGGCGTGCACCGCGCGATGAAGGGCGGCATCGGCACTGCCTCGGTGACGGTGCAGGGCGTGACGGTCGGCGCGCTGATCGCCTGCAATGCGCTGGGCGACGTGCTGGACCCGGATACCGGCCGGGTCGTCGCCGGCGCACGCACCGAGGACGGCCGCGCCTTGCTCGACACCCGCCGCGCCCTGCTGCGCGGTGAGCTGCCCCAGCCGCTGCTGGCGGGCACCAACACGACGCTGGGCGTCGTGGCAACGGATGCGCGGCTCACCAAGGTGCAGGCCAACCGGCTCGCGACCGTGGCCCACGACGGCCTGGCGCGCGCCATCAATCCGGTGCACACCATGAGCGATGGCGACACCCTGTTCGCGCTGGCCGCCGGGCGCGTGCCACTGGAAGGCGGCGCGCCGGGCATGACGGTGCTGAGCACCATGGCGGCCGAGGCCGTGGCGCGGGCCACGCTGCGGGCGGTGCAGGCCGCGCGCACGGTACAGCTGGGTAAGAGCGTCTTTCCGTGCGCTTCGGACCTGGGCCAGGCATCCCCGGCCTAGCCGCACGCGCTTTGTAACCGCGCGCGGGCCGAAAGCCCTCAAAATGCGCTGCCGCGCACGTCGCGTGCGCGAGCTCCCGACCCCATCGCATGCCCCGCACCATCCGACTCATCCTCCTGTCCATCCGCGACCTCCTCGCCTCCGCGGGCCCCATCGTCTTCCTCGTCATCGGACTCCTGATCGCCGCCTACTGGTGGCTGGATCCGCAGCCGCCACGGCGCGTCACGCTGGCCACCGGCCCGGCGGGCAGCGCCTATGCGGAGTTCGGCAAGCGCTATGCGGCGGCGCTCAAGGCCAACGGCATCGAGGTCGAGCTCAAGACCACCGACGGCTCGCAAGACAACCTCCAGCTGCTGCGCGACGGTGCCGCCGACGTGGGCTTCGTGCGCGGCGGCAGCGCCGATCCGGTGGCCGACGAGGAGGCGGGCCTGAGTTCGCTGGGCAGCCTGTTCTACGAGCCGCTGTGGGTCTTCTACCGCGCCGACGCGGGTCGCGCGGTCGACCGCAAGACCGGCCAGCTGAGCACGATCACGCAGCTCAAGGACCTGCGCGTCAACGTCGACAAGCCCGGAAGCGGCGTCCCCGAGATCATGGAGCGGATGTTCCGCGCCAACCACATGGACCCGCAGAAGCTGCAGCTCTCCAACCTCGAGCAGACCCCCGCCACCGAGGCGCTGCAGGCCGGCCTGCTGGACGTGATCGTGCTGGCTTCGGCACCGCAGTCGCCGCTGGTGCAGCGGCTGCTGCGCGCGCCCGACATCCGGCTCATGGACTTCGACCAGGCCGACGCCTACTCGCGGCGCTTCGCCTTCCTGCAGCCCGTCACGCTGCCGCGCGGCGTGGTCGATCTCGCGATCGACCTGCCGCCCGGTGACAAGAGCCTGCTGGCCGCCACCACCTCCCTGCTCGCGCGCGAGAAGACGCATCCCGCCCTGCGCCAGTTGTTCGCGCAGAGCGCGCAGACGCTGCACAGCAGCGCCGGCTGGTTCAACCGCGCCCGCGATTTCCCGAACACCCGCACGAGCGAGCTGCCGGTCAGCCCCGAGGGCGACCGCGCCATCAACGGCACGCCGCCCTTCTGGCAGCGCTACCTGCCCTTCTGGGCCAGCAACCTGGTGGAGCGCATGTGGCTGGTACTGGGCGGCCTGCTGGTGCTGATGCTGCCGCTGTCGCGCGTGGTGCCGCCGCTCTACCAGTTCCGCGTGCGCAGGCGCGTGTTCCGCTGGTATGCGCGGCTGCGCGAGGTCGAGAACAAGCTGGAGGCCGGCAAGGGCGAGCGCGAGGCGCTCATCGAGGAGCTGGACAACCTCGACCGCGTGGTCAACAAGGTGGCCGTGCCGCTGTCGTACGCCGAAGAGCTCTACGCGCTGCGCAACAACATCTATGCGGTGCGCAAGCGGGTGCTGGCCCGGATGCCGGCCTAACGCTCCAGGCGCAGCAGCTTGCCGTTGGTGCTGTCGGTCAGGAGGTAGAGCCAGCCGTCCGGCCCCTGCCGCACGTCGCGGATGCGCTCGCCGCGATCGGCCAGCAGGCGTTCGCGCGCCACCACCGTGTTGCCGCTCAGCGTGAGCCGCCACAGCGCGGTGCCCGCGAGTGCGCCGACGAACAGGCTGCCTTTCCAGTTCGGCAGTGCATCGCCGGTGTAGAAGGCCATGCCGCTGGGCGCAATGGAGGACTTCTGCGTGCCCGGCGTCCAGGCTGTGCCGTCGATCTTCTCCCAGTAGGTCAGCGGCTGCTCCATGCCGGCCTTGGCCGTGCCCTCGCCCACCTGCGTGAGCGTGCCGTACTCCTGTCCGTGGCTGATGACGGGCCAGCCGTAGTTCCGGCCGGGCAGCGCCAGGTTGACCTCGTCGCCGCCCTGCGGGCCGTGCTCGTCGACCCACAGCTCGCCGGTCGCCGGATGCAGCGCCGCGCCCTGCACGTTGCGGTGGCCATAGCTCCAGATCTGTGGCTGCGCGCCGGCCACACCGAAGTTCGGATTGCCCGCTGCCGGCGCGCCGTCGGTGGTGATGCGCATCACCTTGCCATGGCCGCGGGTCAGGTCCTGGGCAAAGTCGCGCTGGTCGTTGTTGAGGCGCTCGCCCAGCGTCACGAAGAGGTTGCCGCCGCGGTCGAAGACCAGCCGGGACCCGAAGTGCGACGTGCTCTGCGCCTTGGGCAGCTGACGGAAGATCACGACCACGTTGCCGAGGCTGCGGTTGGCCACGTCGAGTTCCCCACGCGCAACCGCGGTGCCGTTGAGGCCGGCATTGCCGCCGTCGCGCTCGGCATAGCTGAGGTAGATGCGGCGGTTGGTCGCGAAGCCTGGGTCGACGGCCACGTCGAGCAGCCCGCCCTGCCCCGCGGCCTCGACCGCCGGCAGGCCGCTGACCTGGTCCGCGCCGCCGTTGACCGGCGTGCCGTCGGCATTGCGCAGGCGCAACTGGCCGCCGCGCTGGGTGATCAGCAGTTTCCCGTCCGGCAGGAAGGCCACGCTCCAGGGCGTGTTCAGGCCGCTGGCCAGTTCGACGACCTTGACCTGCATCGGACCCGAAGGCGGCGCAGGGCTTGCAACGGGTGGCGCCGCGGGTGCAGGCGCAGGCGCAGGCGCAGGTGTGGGCGCCGGGGCGGGCGTCGGCCCGGCCGTGCCGCTGACGCCGAAGCCGCCGATGGCGACGCTACCGCCACCGCCGCCACCCCCGCAGCCCGCGAGAAGCACCATCGACGCCGCCACGCACCGGATCGCTGCCGCCATGTCCGCTCCTTGCAGGCGCCACCGGCGCCCGGACGGGAATGAGAGCGCAGCCGGCTCGCGCCGGCAATAGGACGAAGCCGCGTTACGACTTGCCTACTTGAGCGCCTTGAAGCGCATCCGGTGCGGCTTGGCGCCTTCCTCGCCCAGGCGCTTCTTCTTGTCGGCCTCGTACTCCTGGTAGTTGCCGTCGAAGAAGGTCCACTGGCTGTCGCCCTCGGCCGCCAGGATGTGGGTGGCGATACGGTCGAGGAACCAGCGATCGTGGCTGATCACCATCACCGAGCCGGCGAACTCGAGCAGGGCGTCCTCCAGCGCGCGCAGCGTCTCGACGTCGAGGTCGTTCGAGGGCTCGTCCAGCATCAGCACGTTGCCGCCCGCGATCAGCGTCTTGGCCAGGTGCAGGCGGCCGCGCTCGCCACCGGACAGCGACCCGACCTTCTTCTGCTGGTCGCTGCCGTTGAAGTTGAAGCGGCCCGCGTAGGCGCGACTGGCCATCTGGAACTTGCCGACATTGAGGATGTCCAGGCCGCCGGAGATGTCTTCCCACACCGTTTTCTGGTCGGTCAGCGCGTCGCGACTCTGGTCGACAAAAGCCATCTTCACGGTCTGCCCGACCACCACCTCGCCGCTGTCGGGCTTTTCCTTGCCGGCGATCAGCTTGAAGAGCGTCGACTTGCCCGCGCCGTTCGGGCCGATGATGCCCACGATGGCGCCGGCCGGGATGTTGAAGCTCAGGTTGTCGATCAGCACCCGGTCGCCGAAGCTCTTGCTGACGTTCTTGAACTCGATCACCTGGCTGCCCAGGCGGTCGGCGACGGGGATGAAGATCTCCTGCGTCTCGTTGCGGCGCTGGTATTCGTAGTCGGACAGTTCCTCGAAGCGGGCGATGCGGGCCTTGCTCTTGGCCTGGCGGCCCTTGGCGTTCTGGCGCACCCACTCCAGTTCCTTCTTCATCGCCTTGGCATGGGCTTCCTCGCCCTTCTGCTCGGCTTCGAGGCGGGCTTCCTTCTGCTCCAGCCAGGTGCTGTAGTTGCCCTTCCACGGGATGCCGCGGCCGCGGTCGAGTTCGAGAATCCACTCGGCCGCGTTGTCGAGGAAGTAGCGATCGTGGGTGATCGCGACCACGGTGCCGGGGAAGCGCTGCAGGAAGACTTCGAGCCATTCCACCGATTCGGCATCCAGGTGGTTGGTCGGCTCGTCCAGCAGCAGCATGTCGGGCTTGGACAGCAGCAGCTTGCACAGCGCCACGCGGCGCTTCTCGCCGCCGGAGAGCAGGCCGATGTTGGCGTCCCAGGGCGGCAGGCGCAGCGCGTCGGCGGCGATCTCGAGCTGGTGCTCGGAGTCGGTACCGGCGGCGGCGATCAGCGCCTCCAACTCGCCCTGCTCGGCCGCCAGCGCGTCGAAGTCGGCATCGGGCTCGGCGTATGCCGCGTAGATCTCCTCCAGCCGGGTCTTGGCGGCGTTGACCTCCTTCATGGCCTCGTCGACTTCCTGGCGCACCGTGTGCTCGGGATTCAGCTTGGGCTCCTGCTCCAGGTAGCCGATCGACAGGCCGGGCATCGGGATCGCCTCGCCCTCGATCTCCTTGTCGATGCCGGCCATGATCTTGAGCAGCGAGGACTTGCCCGAGCCGTTCAGGCCCAGCACGCCGATCTTGGCGCCGGGGAAAAAGGAAAGCGAAATGTCCTTCAAGATCTGCCGCTTGGGCGGCACGGTCTTGCTGACCTTGTTCATGGTGTAGACGTACTGGGCCATGGCTATCTTTGCTTGGGTGTAATCAGCTTGAGCTTCGGAAAATAGGTCTTGTAGCGTGCGCGATCGCGCGACACGAGGGTGCATCCCAGATGCTGGGCATGCGCCCCGATGTAGAAATCCGGCAGCAGCGAGGGACGCGTGCCGCCGGCCCTGCGGTACTTGTGGAACGCCACCGCCGCCCCTCGTGCCGCGGCATACGGCAGATCCAGCCGCTCGTACAGCCTCGGGGGGAGCGCGGCGTCGGCGTCGCGATCCGAGCTGAAATACACCGAAACTTCGGCGTAAATCAGCGGATTGATCGCTAGCTTACCGCGGGTAAGGCAATCGGTGATGGCGGCGGCCGACCAGTCCATCCATTTCGGGTCCTCATGGATGACATCGATCAGGACGTTGCTGTCGATCAGGAACAGCTCGGTCGCCGCCTCAGCGCTCGCCACGCGTCATCTCCAGCCATTCGTCGGCCGACAGGTCGAGCTTCGAGGTGGCGCTGCCGCGCAGCAGCGCAATCGCCTCTTCGGCGGGCGTGGTCGTGCGCTTGACGGGCTTCACCACGATCTGCTTGTTGCGGTACTCGAACTCGACCTCGTCATAGGGTTTGAGGCCGGCGAGCTCGCGGATGTTCTGGGGAATGGTCACCTGTCCCTTGGATGTGAGCCGCATGCTGCGCCTCCGGTAATACTGGCAAAGTAAGAGTTTACCGCAGCCGCCGCCACCGAGGCCGGGAGCGTCGCCATGGGCCTTGAAGCGCTGCTATTCTCGGCCGATGCCCGCCCCCGATGCCTTCGAACAGGCCAAGCAGCTCTTTCTCGACGGGCTGCAGGCCTTCGAGGCGCAGCGCTTCGACGACGCCGAACGGCTCTTCCAGTCCTCGCTCGCCCTGCTTCCAGGACGAGTCTCGACGCTGATCAACCTCGCCGCTACGCAGGTGAAGCTGGCGCGGCCGCAGGATGCCCTGGCGACGGCCGAGCAGGTGCTGGCGGCCGAGCCCGGCAATGCCGACGCCTGGTTCCACAAGGCCAGCGCGCTGGGGCAACTGGAGCGCCACCGGGAGGCGCTGGCCGGCTACGAGAAGGTGCTGGCGCTCGGCACGCTCCCCGCCGCCGAGCCCTGGCTTCGCCACGGCCAGACCCTGCAGGCGCTGGACCAGCCGGAACGTGCGCTGACCTCCTACGAGCGGGCGCTGGCCGCGGCCCCCGGGTTGGCCCAGGCCTGGAGCAATCGGGGCGGGATTCTGCGGGAGATGAAGCGCAACGAAGAAGCCGCAGAAGCCTTCAGGCAGGCGCTGGCGCATGGCGCCGATCCCGAACTGCACCACTACTACCTGGCCTCGGTGTCCGCGCAGCCGACCCCGCCCACGGCGCCGGCCCACTACGTCGAGACGCTCTTCGACGACTACGCGGACGAGTTCGATGCGCACCTGGTGGGCGTCCTCGGCTACCGCGCGCACGACACGCTGGTCAGGCAACTGGCGACGCTGGGCCGCGGCCCGTTCCGCTCCACCCTGGATCTCGGCTGCGGAACGGGCCTGTGCGCCCCGCTGCTGAAACCGATGACGCAGCGGCTCACCGGCGTCGACCTGTCCAGCCTGATGCTGGACAAGGCGCAGGCCCTCGGCCTCTACGACAGCCTCGTGCACGCGGACATCGTGGACCATCTTCGAGGCACGGACGAGCGCTACGACCTGGTCACGGCGGCCGATGTCTTCATCTACGTCGGCGATCTGGAACCCGTTTTCGCGGCACTCGACCACGCGATGCAAGCGCACGGACTCTTCTGCTTCTCTGCCGAGTGCGCCTCCACCGAAAGCGCCGATTTCGAGCTCTTGCCGAGCCTGCGCTACGCGCATTCGGAGCGCTACCTGCGTGCGCTGGCGGCACGCCACCGCTTCGATCTGCTCCAGCTGATCCGCGCGCCGATCCGCGAGGACCAGCGCGAATCCATCCCGGGCCTGTTCGTCTACCTGGCGCGCCGCTGAACCCTGCGCCGGGCGGGCTCTTCCGACTCGTGCGACAATACTGGACGTTGCCGGGTCCAGTTGCCCGCAACACCGGCTCTCTGCCGGGGACGAAGAAGGCCCACCCAAGGCCCTCGAGCTCCACCCCTGACCCTCATCTGCCCCTACTGGCCCCGCGTCAAGAAACGAGTCGCGTGGGTGGGCCGATACCACCGCGCCGTGCAAAGGCGCTTGTTTGACATCAATGAACTTTGACGATCTGAAGCTGGCCCCGGCCATCTTGAAAGCCGTGCACGAGCAGGGCTACGAAACTCCTACCCCGATCCAGGCCCAGGCGATCCCCGCCGTGCTCGAAGGCCACGACCTGCTGGGCGGCGCCCAGACCGGCACCGGCAAGACCGCTGCCTTCACCCTGCCGCTGCTGCACAAGCTCACCATGAGCCGCAGCGCCACCAACAAGTTCGGCGGCACCGGCGTGCGCGCCCTGGTTCTCACCCCCACGCGCGAACTCGCCGCCCAGGTCGAGGAATCGGTGCGCACCTACGGCAAGTACCTGCAGCTGAGCTCCACCGTGATCTTCGGCGGCGTCGGCATGAACCCGCAGATCGACCGCCTCAAGCGCGGCGTCGACATCCTGGTGGCCACGCCCGGCCGCCTGCTCGACCTGCAGCAGCAGGGCATGCTCGACCTGTCGACCGTGCAGATCCTGGTGCTGGATGAGGCCGACCGCATGCTGGACATGGGCTTCATCCACGACGTGAAGAAGATCCTCGCGCTGGTGCCCGCCCAGAAGCAGAGCCTGCTCTTCTCCGCCACCTTCAGCGACGAGATCCGCGACCTGGCCGCCACGCTGCTCAAGAACCCGCAGAGCATCCAGGTCACGCCGCGCAACACCACCGTGCAGCGCATCACCCAGGTGATCCACCCGGTGGGCCGCGGCAAGAAGAAGGCCCTGCTCGCCCACATCATCAACGAGCACGACTGGAGCCAGGTGCTGGTCTTCACCCGCACCAAGTTCGGCGCCAACAGCGTGGCCGAATTCCTGACCAAGAACGGCATCGAGGCGATGGCGCTGCACGGCAACAAGAGCCAGAGCGCGCGCACGCAGGCGCTGGCCGGCTTCAAGAGCGGCGAGATCCGCGCGCTGGTGGCGACCGACATCGCGGCCCGCGGCATCGACATCGACGAGCTGCCGCACGTCGTGAACTACGAGATCCCCAACATCAGCGAAGACTACGTCCACCGCATCGGCCGCACCGGCCGCGCGGGCGCCAGCGGCGAGGCGGTGAGCTTGGTCTGCCTGGACGAGGAAGGCTTCATGCAGGAGATCGAGCGCTTCACCAAGCAGCAGATCCCGGTGAAGGTGATCGAGGGCTTCGGCCCCGAGGAAGGCGAACGCGCCGAGCCCATCGCGATGGGCCGCCAGACCCTGTGGGGCGGCGCCGGCCGGCCGCCCAGCCGCGAGGTGATGCAGGCCGCAGCCAAGGCCGCGCGCCAGGAAATGATGCAGCGCATCCGCGACAACAAGGCGACGCAGGGCGAGCGCGGCGGCAATGGCGGCGGCAATGGCAACGGCGGACAACGCCGCGCCAATGGCGGCCAGGGCGCACAGCCCGGCCGCAGCGGGAACGGCAACGGCCAGGGCCAAGGCCCGCGCGGCCAGGGCGGACGCCAAGGCCAAGGCCAGGGCCAGGGCCAGGGGCGCGGCGCGCACCATGCCCCGCACCACCACGGCCAGAACCATCTGCCGCACGAGGAGCGCCAACCCCGCCACCACGGCAACAGCCACAGCCCCACGCAGGCCGATGCGCTCGCGCACCAGCGCGCCGAGGCGATCGTTGGCGCGGCGGGTCAGCCGGATCCGCTGCGCACCAGCGTCGACAGCTTCGGCGGCCGTGGGCGCCGCGGCGGCGGCAACCGTTCGGGCGGTGGCGGCGGTGGCGGTGGCCGTTCGGGTGGTGGCCGCTCGGGCGGCGGCTACGGCGGCGGCCGCTCCTTCGGCCGCTGAGCGACCGAGGACCCAAAAAGGGCGCTGCGGCGCCCTTTTCTCTTGCCGGGGCGCGGTTCAGTTCAGCCTGCGCCCGCTCTGCCGATCGAACAGGTGCGCACTGTCGGCGCGGATCGACAGGCCGACCTGGTCATCCGGCATCGCATTGACCCGCCCGTGCACCACCAGGCCGATGCGGGCCTCGCCGACCTGCACCAGCAGTTCGGTCTCGTTGCCGGTGGGCTCGACCACGATCACGCGCGCCGGCACGCCGCTGCCTGCATCGCCCAGGACGATGTCACCCGGTCGGATGCCGTAGTGCACCGCCTGCCCGTCGCCCGCCGCACCGGCAGCCGGCGCCGGCCAGTGCGCACCATGGGCCTCGACGAAACTGCCCGCGCCGTTGCGCCGCAGCACGCCCTCCACCACGTTCATCGCCGGCGAGCCGATGAACTGCGCAACGAACAGGTTCTCGGGCCGGTCATAGAGCGCCAGCGGCGTGCCGATCTGCTCCACGATGCCGTCGTGCATCACCACGATGCGGTCGGCCATGGTCATCGCTTCGATCTGGTCGTGCGTCACGTAGACGGTGGTGGTCTTCAGCCGCTGGTGCAGCGCCTTGATCTCGGCACGCATCGCCACCCGGAGCTTGGCGTCCAGGTTGGACAGCGGCTCGTCGAACAGGAAGACCTTCGGGTCGCGCACGATGGCCCGCCCCATCGCCACGCGCTGGCGCTGCCCACCTGAAAGCTCGCGCGGGTAGCGCGCCAGCAGCGCGTCGAGGTTCAGTATCTTCGCCGCGTTGGCCACGCGCTGCTCGGTCAACGCCTTGTCCGCGTTGCGCAGGCGCAGGCTGAAGCCCATGTTCTCGCCCACCGTCATGTGCGGATAGAGCGCGTAGCTCTGGAACACCATCGCGATATCGCGGTCCTTGGACTCCAGCTCGTTCACCACGCGGCCGTCGATCAGGATCTCGCCGCCCGTGATGTCCTCCAGGCCGGCCAGCATGCGCAGCAGGGTCGACTTGCCGCAGCCCGAAGGCCCGACCAGCACCACGAACTCGCCGTCGGCGATGTCGAAGCCCAGGCCCTGGATGATCTCGGTCTTGCCGAAGGATTTCTTGACGTTGCGGAAGGAAACAGCTGCCATAGGAACCTCGAGTGACTCTTTTCGGGAACCACCGCGGAACCGGCTTTGCCGGGCCGCTGGTGTTGCCCCCTGGAAGGGGTTGGCGTAGCGACACGAAGTGCGCGAAGCCTGGGGGTTAGCTTTTGACCGCGCCGGCCGTGAGGCCGCCGACCATGTAGCGCTTGAAGGCGTAATAAATGGCCGCGGGCGGCAGCGCATAGATCAGGCCGGTGGCCATCAGCAGTTCCCACGGCGAATCGTCGGCCGCGAGGAAGTTGCCCAGCGCCACCGCCAGCGTCACGCTGCGGTCGTTGGACAGCAGCAGGAAGGCATAGAGGTATTCGTTCCAGGCCAAAAGCAGCGAGTAGGTGCCGACCGCCACGAGCGAGGGCACCATCAGCGGCAGGTACACCAGGCGGAACAGCTGCAGCGGCGATGCGCCGTCCATGCGAGCCGCTTCGTCCAGCTCGTAGGGCAGTTTGTCCGAGGCCTGCTTGAGCACCCAGATGCAGTACGGCGACGCGATGGTCACCATCGCCAGGATCAGCGACCACTGGCTGTTGAGCAGGCCATAGTTGCCCATGGTCTTGTACATGGGCACGGCCAGGAAGGCAGCGGGAATGAAGTAGGTGAACAGCGCCATGTTCATCACCGTGCGCCCGCCGCGCACCTTCAGCCGGCTGATCGCGAAGGCCGCAGTGGTGGCGACGAAGAGCGTGAGCACCCCCACCGACAGCGCGATCAGCAGCGAATTGCCCAGTTGCACCCAGAAGTGGTCGAGATAGAAATGCTTCTGCTCGAACACGATGCGGAAGTTGCTCAGCGTCGGCGAGGTGGGCCACAGCCGCCCCGAAGTCGCGGAGTCGCGCGGCGAGATCGCGAACAGCACCATGTGGTAGACCGGGATCAGCGTCCACAGCAGCACGGGGATGCCGATCAGCAGCAGCTTGGCCTCGGTTCCGATGGCCTTCATGCTGAGGCGTTTCATTTCGCCCTCCGACGAGCCGCCTCTGGGAGGGCGAGCCCCCTCGGAGCGCAGCGAGTACACGAAGTGACGAGCGTGGGGGTCATTTCGACAACCTCTTCATCATGAAGTAGACGAGTGGCAATACCAGCGGCATCGCCACCACGATCGAGGCCATCGACAGGTCCACCTGGTCCAGCCGCAGGTAGCGGATGCCCAGCGTCGCCAGCACGTGCGTGAGGTCGGCCGGCCCGCCGCCGGTCAGCAGGTAGACGCTGTTGAAATCACCCAGCGTCCAGATCATCGACAGGATGGTCGAAGTCAGGTAGAGCGTGCGCAGCGAAGGCCAGCTGATGAAGCGGAACTTCTGCCACGAACTGGCGCCGTCGACCGAGGCCGCCTCGTACTGCTCGCTCGGGATCGCCAGCCGCCCGGCCACAAGGATCAGCGTCCAGAAGGGCAGCGATTTCCAGATGTGCATCAGCATCGCGAAGCTCAGCGCCAGCGTCGGGTCGTTGAGCCAGTTGGGCCCGTCGGCGCCGGTCAGGCGGAAGATGGTGCTGTTGATCACGCCCCACTCCGGGTTGAGCATGAAGCGCACCGAGAGGATGGTGGGGATCGAGGGCATGGCCCAGGGCAGGATGAAGATGCCCGCCAGGATCTTGATCCACCAGCGCGACTGCACGAAGAAGCCCGAAAGCACCAGCGCCAGCAGCATCTTCACGTTGATCGCCACCACCAGGAAGACCAGGGTGTTGATCACCGAGCGGAAGAAGATCGGGTCGTCCGCCAGGTGCACGTAGCTCTGCGGGTGCCGGGCCAGCCAGAGCCCATAGCACACCGGGTAGAGCACGAAGACCGCGAACACCAGCAGGTAGGGCGCGACCATCAGCCGCCCCCAGAACTGCCAGCGGCCCGGGCGTGCGGCGGCAGGCGCGGTGCCGGCGGCGGCGCCGGCCACGGCAGTTGCTGTGGAGCTCATGGCAGACCCCCTTTGTCGAAACTCAGCGCGCGACAGTCTTGATGCGCTCGATCATCTCGTCGACCGCCTTGTCCACCGGCACCTTGTCGTTGATCACGCGGTTCATCGTCTTGGCCCACACGTTCTCGTTGTTGAGCACGGTGAATTTGTAGTTCTTGGTGAACTCGAAAGGCACGGTGCCCGCGGCGTACTGGTTGAACACCGACAGGCGATGCGGGTCGGCCTTCCAGAATTCACGCGCCTGGCCGGCCTTGGTCACCGGGAACCAGCGGCCCAGCGAGCCTTCCACGTAGGGCGTGAGGTTCTCCTCCTGCATCAGGAAACTGACGAACTCCTTGGCACGGGCCTTGTTCTTCGCGTCCTTGAAGATCACGCCGGTCTTCACCGCCGTGCGGTAGACCATCTTGCTGCCGTCCGGCTTGCTCGGGAAGCCGGCCGTGCGGATCCGCTCGGTGAAGTTCTTCTTCGCTTCCTCGCGCTGCTCAGGCGTGAGCGAGGCATTGTTCATGTCGTCCAGCCACTTCGCGGCGATCGAGATGGTCGCGTTGTGCGTCATCACGGTGGTCTTGTTGTGGAAGGCGACGTTGTTGTCCGGGTCCTTCCAGCTGGTGGATGACGGCGGCGTGCAGCCCTTGGTGTAGGGCGCGGTGTAGTCGGTGATCGCGCCGATCAGCCCCTGGCGCACGCTCGGATCGTCCACCAGCAGCTTGCCGCTGTCGTTGACCAGCTTGACGTTGTAGGCGTCCATGAAGGTCAGGAAGGAATAGAAGGAGTCGCTCGAGTCCACGCCCATCGGCATGCCGATGCCGAAGGTGCGCTTGCCGCTCTTCTGGCGGCTGGCCGGCTGGACCTTGTCGCACCAGAAGGACCAGTACTCCTTCCAGGTGGTCGGGATGTCCGACTCCTTGAAGCCCGCCTCGGTCAGCATGTCGATCCAGTACTCGATGTGCATCGTCTGCTGCTTGATCGGGAAGGCGTAGTAGGCCTTCGACTTCGTCTGGTCGTTGTAGAGGAAGGTGGTCTCGACCGTGTTGGGCGCAAAGCGGTTCACCATCGGCGAGAGCACGCTGCTGATGTCTTCCAACTTGCCGTCGAAAGCCCACTTGCCGGTGACCTGGAAGTCGTAGACGTCGGCATAGGCCACGTCGGGCGGACTGCCCGAATCGAGCGCCGACACCGTCTTGGGGATCATGTCCTGCACCGGGTACTGCGACAGCTCGATTTTCACGTTCTTGTGCTTGTCTTCGAACTTCTTGATGGCTGCGAACAGCGCATCGTCCTCCGCCTTGTAGAAGCCCTTGACCCACCAGACGGTGAGCTTCTCCTGCGCGGCGGCCTGGCCGGCAACGGCCAGGCCCAATGCGGCCAGGACGGGGATCACGAGTGCCTTGAGTTTCATGCTTTGTCTCCTCTTCGGTTCGATGAAATGCTCGATCGACGAGCGGACTGGGACGGAAAAAACGGGGCGCGGGCTCAGGCCGCGGCCTTGAGCCGGGGCGGCGCGCGGTTGACGCGCGGCAGGCGGCGGCGCGATTGCAGGACTTGCTCGATGTCCTCGCGCGCGCCCTCGATCAGCTTGAGGATGGCGCGCTCGGCACGCGCCGGATTGTGCGCGATCACCGCATCGAGCACCGCCCGGTGCAGCGGCAGCGACTGGGCCGGGCCGTCCTTCTTGGCGGTGGAGAGCTCGAAGCTGGTGCGCAGCAGCGCATCCAGCGCCTTGCTCATCTGCGCCAGCATGCGGTTCTGCGCGGCCGCCAGCAGGCCGTGGTGGAAGCGCAGGTCGTTGCTCACGTAGTCGCCGCCCCGCTCGATCGCCGCCTTCATGCCGGCATAGGCTTCCTCGATCGCCGCGATGTCGGCATCGGTCGCGCGCTCGGCCGCCAGCCGCACGGCCGCCGGCTCCACCACGCGGCGCAGGTCCACCAGGTCGCGCAGGAATTCGGGCGTGAGCCCCACGCGCGACTGCCAGGTGATGACGTCGGGATCGAACCAGTTCCAGCGGTCTTCCGGCAGCACGCGCGTGCCGACCTTGGGGCCGGTGACGATCAGCCCCTTGGCCACCAGCGACTTCACCGCCTCGCGCACCACAGTGCGGCTGACGCCGAATTCCTCGCACAGCAGGGGCTCAGCCGGCATCGGCGCGCCCACCGCGTAGCGGCGCGAGACGATCGCCTCGCCCAGCAGGTCCAGCGTGCGGCCGTGGATGTTCTTGCTCATGGAGATGCTCAGGCGTCCACGGGCGTGACGGGCGTGAGAAGTGGCGCACCCGCGAAATGCGCGCGCAGGTTGTCGAAGGTCAGCTGCGCCATGGCCTCGCGCGTCTGCCGGGTGCCGCTGGCCATGTGCGGCGTGAGCACGACGTTGGGCATGGCGCGCAGTGCTTCCGGTACCTGGGGCTCGGCCGCGAAGACGTCGAGCGCCGCGCCGGCGATCGTGCCTTTCTGCAGGGCATCGATCAGCGCCGGCTCGTCGACCACGCTGCCGCGCGCGACGTTGATCAGGTACCCCTTCGGTCCCAGGGCCTCCAGCACGCGCGCATCGATCAGCCCACGCGTGCCGGCGCCGCCGGGCGTGATGACGACCAGGAAATCGACCGCCTCGGCCAGCGCCACGGCGTCCGGGTGATAGCTGCCCTCGACGCCGGCGCGCGGCGAGCGCGCGGTGTAGGCGATCGACATGCCGAAGGCACGGGCGCGGTGCGCGATGGCCTGGCCGATGCGGCCGATGCCGACCAGCCCCAGCCGCGCGCCCGACACCTTGCGGGCGAGCGGGAACGGCCCCTGCGGCCATTGCCCCTCGCGCACGAAGCGGTCGGCCTGCGGGATGCGGCGGGCGATCGACAGCATCAGGCCGATGGCGAGGTCGGCCACGTCGTCGTTCAGCACCTCCGGCGTGTTGGTCACGGGCACCTTGCGCTCGTGCGCCGCAGGCACATCGACGCCGTCATAGCCCACGCCGAACACCGAGATCACTTCCAGGGCCGGCAACTGGTCCATCAGTGCGCGCGGCACCTTGGCCTCGCCGTTGGCGACCACCCCGCGGATGCGCGGCGCGGCCGCGGCAAAGGCGGCCGGGTCGCTCACGTGCGTGCGGTCGTGCACCACGTACTCTCGCTGCAGTGCCTCCATGAGGAAGGGCATCAGCGGCGCGACGACCAGGACCTCCGGGCGCGACGAAACGCTCATGGCTTGATGCCCAGCTTCTGCACCAGTTGCTTGAAGAAGTCGTGGTCGCGCTGCATCGCCTGGCCGAAGGCCTCGGCATCGAGGTAGGCGAAACCGAGGTTCAGCTTCTCCAGTTGCTCGCGCAGCATCGGCTCGTCGGCCGCCTTGCGCGTGGCAGTGCGCAGCACGGTCACGATGTCCGGCGGCGTGGCCTTGTGCACCGCCAGGCCGCGCCAGGTGCCGATCGACAGGTCGACCTTGCGCTCCTTCAGCGTGGGCACCTTGTCGAAGGCCTTGAGGCGCTGGTCGGCCATGACCGCCAGCATCTTGAGCTTGCCGCCCTGCACATGCGCGGCCACTTCGCCCGGGCTCACGGCCACCGCGTCGATGTGGCCGCCGAGCAGCGCCACCACGCCGGGTGCCGCGCCCTGGTAGGGCACGTGGTTGAACTTGACGCCGGCCTTGTCTTCCAGGCCCGCGGCAGCGAGATGCCAGATCGAGCCATTGCCCGAGTTGCCGACCTTGACTTCGCCCGGCTTGGCCTTCGCGGCGGCCAGGAACTCCTCGATGCTGTTCCAGGGTGCGTCGGCCTGCACGGTGATGGCGGCCGGATCGGCATTGAGCCGCGCGACCGGCTGGAAGTCGGCATAGGTGAACTTCGACAGGCCCAGGTGCGGCAGGATCACCAGCTCGGCGATCACCACGCTGACCTTGTAGCCGTCGGGCTTGCCGTTGAGCACGTCGCTCATGCCGACCACGCCGCTGGCACCGGGCTTGTCGTTGACGACCGCGGGTTGCGGCAGGTGCTTCTTCACCGCCTCGGCGAAGGCACGGGCCAGCGCGTCGGTGCCGCCGCCGGCGGAGGCCGGAACGACCAGCTCCACCGGCTTGATGGGATAGGTGTCCGCCAGCGCCGGCCAGGACATGGGAAGCACGGCGACGCCCAGGCCCTGAAGGACGCGGCGGCGCACGGTGTCGAAGGAACGGGGCATGGCTTTGTCTCCTGCTGCAGGCGGACTCGGCGCCGCCGCTTCTGTCTCGAAACGCTCTCGAAAAACTCGCCTCTCTTCGCGAAGCCGGACTTATCATATGATGATTGAAAAAGCGGCCCGGCAGGACAAACCCTGATTCGCCGAGGCCCCGATTGGCAGCCATCCGGAGACAACGACGATGAGCGATTCACGCCGCAAGCCCGCCCACGAACTGCGCAGCCAGCAATGGTTCGGCCGCCACGACCGCGACGGCTTCATCTACCGCAGCTGGGTCAAGGGCAAGGGTGTGCCACACGACCAGTTCGACGGCCGCCCCGTCATCGGCATCTGCAACACCTTCAGCGAACTCACGCCCTGCAACTCGCACTTCCGCACGCTGGCCGAGCAGGTCAAGATCGGCGTGTACGAGGCCGGCGGCTTCCCGCTCGAGTTCCCGGTGATGTCGCTGGGCGAGACACTGCTGCGCCCCACCGCCATGCTCTATCGCAACCTCGCCAGCATGGACGTGGAGGAAAGCATCCGCGCCAACCCGATCGACGGCGTGGTGCTGCTGATGGGCTGCGACAAGACCACCCCGGCGCTGATGATGGGCGCGGCCAGCGTGGACCTGCCCACCATCGGCGTCTCCGGCGGCCCCATGCTCTCGGGCAAGTGGCGCGGCCAGGAGCTCGGCAGCGGCACCGGCGTGTGGCAGATGAGCGAGCAGGTGCGCGCCGGCACGCTCAAGCTGCAGGAGTTCTTCGAGGCCGAGAGCTGCATGCACCGCAGCCACGGCCACTGCATGACCATGGGCACCGCCAGCACCATGGCCAGCATGGTCGAGTCGCTCGGGATCGGTCTGCCGGGCAACGCCGCCTATCCCGCGGTGGACGGGCGGCGCAACGTGCTGGCGCGCATGGCGGGCCGCCGCATCGTCGACATGGTCCACGAGGACCTGCTCATGTCGAAGATCCTGACACGCCAGGCGATCGAGAACGCGATCAAGGTCAACGCCGCCATCGGCGGCTCCACCAACCTGGTGATCCACCTGCTGGCGATCGCCGGGCGCATCGGCGTGGAGCTCTCGCTCGACGACTTCGACCGCCTCGCCTCCGAGCTGCCCTGCCTGCTGGATCTGCAGCCTTCCGGCCGGTACCTGATGGAGGACTTCTGCTACGCGGGTGGTCTGCCGGTCGTGATGAAGGAGATCGCGCAGCATCTGCACAGGGACATCGTCACCTCCACCGGGCAGAGCGTCTGGGACAACGTCAAGGACGCCGAGAACTACAACCCGCAGGTGATCCGGCCCCTGGCCACGCCCTTCAAGGACAAGGCCGGCATCTGCGTGCTGCGCGGCAACCTCGCGCCCAACGGCGCCATCATCAAGCCCAGTGCGGCCACGCCCGAATTGCTGGTGCACAAGGGCCGCGCCGTGGTCTTCGAGAACGCGGACGACCTGCACCGGCGCATCGACGACGAGGCGCTGGACATCGACGAGCACTGCATCATGGTGCTGAAGAACTGCGGCCCCAAGGGCTACCCCGGCATGGCGGAGGCCGGCAACATGCCGCTGCCGCCCAAGGTGCTGCGCAAGGGCATCACCGACATGGTGCGCATCAGCGACGCGCGCATGAGCGGCACCGCCTACGGCACCGTGGTGCTGCACACCGCGCCCGAGGCGGCCGCCGGCGGGCCGCTCGCGCTGGTGCAGAACGGCGACATCGTCGAGCTGGACGTTCCGAACCGGCGGCTGCACCTGCACGTGAGCGACGAGGAGCTGGCGCGCCGGCGCGCGCTGTGGAAGGCACCGGAACCGCCACTGGCCTCGGGCTACTGGAAGCTGTACGTCGACAACGTGCTGCAGGCCGACCAGGGCGCCGACCTCGGATTCCTGCGGGGCAAGCGGGGTTCCTTCGTTCCCAGGGACAATCACTGATCCGTCGACCTTGGCCCATCGCCCGAAGCCTATGCATCTGATCGCCATCGACTGGGGCACCAGCTCCCTGCGCGGCGCGCTGCTCGACGGCAAGGGGCACGTGCTGGAGGAGCGCGGCCACCCGCGCGGCATCCTCACGGTGCCGGCCGGCGGCTTCCCCGCGCTCTTCGAGGAGCTGTTCGGCGACTGGATGCGTCCCACCGGCAGCTTCTGCCTGATCTCGGGCATGGCCGGCAGCAAGCAGGGCTGGATCGAAGCGCCCTACTGCCCCTGCCCCTCGGGCCGGGTCGAGGTGGGCGATGCCATCGTCGAGATCGAGTCCGGACGCATCGCGATCGTGCCCGGCCTGTCCGACATGCACGACGGCGTGCCCGACGTGATGCGCGGCGAGGAGGTGCAGATCTTCGGCGCCATGGCGCTGACCGGCCTGTCCGACGGCCTGTTCGTGCTGCCGGGCACGCACAACAAGTGGGCCACGGTCAAGCGCGGCCGGGTGACGGGCTTCCGCACCTTCATGACGGGCGAGTTCTATGCGCTGCTGAGCCAGCACTCGATCCTCGCGCGCACGCTGGACGCGCAGGCGCCGCTGGACGAGGTGGCCTTCCTCGAGGGCGTGACCCAGGCCGAGAACGGCCAGGGCCTGCTGCACAACGCCTTCGGCGCGCGCACGCTGGCGCTGTTCGACCGCATGCCGGCCGGCGAGCTGGCAAGCTATCTCTCCGGCCTGCTGATCGGCGAGGAACTGCGCACCCAGTCCATCCACGCCGCCGGCGACCTGGTGCTGATCGGCACGCCGGCCCTGACACAGCGCTACCTGCTCGCGCTGCAGGTCACAGGCAACACGGCGCGCACGCTGGGCTCGGAGGCCACCTGGGCCGGGCTGCATGCGCTGTCGGGCTTTCTCAACGCGAAGAAGACAAGGTCATGAGCGCCGCCCGGCCGTCCGAAGGCGCTCGCCCCCTCCTTCAGGAGGGGGTGCGCGAAGTACACGAAGTGACAAGCCTGGGGGAGGTTACCCAATGAGCACTCTGAGCGAGTCGTTTTCCGCCGCCATGGCGCAATTGCCGCTGGTCGCCATCCTGCGCGGCCTGTCCCCGGCCGAGGCGCCGGACGTCGGCGATGCCATCGTCGGCGCGGGCTTCCGGCTGCTGGAGGTGCCGCTCAATTCGCCATCTCCGCTCAAGAGCATCGCCCTGCTGCGCGAGCGCTTTCCGGATGCGCTGGTGGGTGCGGGCACCGTGCTCGACGCGCAGCAGGTCCGCGAAGTGCATGCCGCGGGCGGCCAGTTGATCGTGGCGCCCAACTTCGACCCCGCGGTGCTGGCCGAGGCGGCACGCCTGGGCCTGGTGAGCCTCCCCGGCGTGATGACGCCGACCGAGGCCTTCGGCGCGCTCGCCGCCGGTGCCGCCGGCCTCAAGCTCTTTCCGGCCGAACTGGCCTCGCCGGCCGTGGTCAAGGCCCTGCTCGCGGTGCTGCCGCCGGGCACGCCGCTGCTGCCGGTGGGCGGCATCATGCCGGCCGGCATGAAGGCCTGGCGCGAGGCCGGCGCGGCCGGCTTCGGCATCGGCTCGGCGCTCTACAAGCCTGGCAAGGGCGCCGCCGCGGTGCGCGAGTCGGCGGCGGAATTCGTGGCCGCCTTCCAGGGTCTTCTTCGCAGCTGAGGCGTCTTGATGTCCTTCGACGCAGAGTACGCCAGCCCCGCCATCCGCCGCCTGCGCGACGACCTCGCACTGGCCCTGCGCGCCGCCGCGCACCATGGCCTGTCCGAAGGCGTGTGCAACCATTTCAGCGTGGCATTGCCGGGTGCGCAGGACCGCTACCTCATCAACCCGCGCGGCCTCCACTGGAGCGAGGTCGGGCCGGACGACATCGTGCTGATCGACGTGCGCGGCGAAGTGCTGGCGGGCCGTCACGGCGTCGAGCCCACCGCCCTCTTCATCCATGGGGCTGTGCACCGCATCACCGGGCGTGCGGTCGTGCTTCATTGCCACATGCCTTATGCGACCGCGCTCACACTCACCAGCGACCGCGCGCTCGACCCGACGCTGAGCCAGAACGCGATGCGCTTCATGGGCCGGCTTGCGATCGATGCCGAATACAACGGCCTGGCGCTCGACGACAGCGAAGGCGAGCGCATCGCCCGCGCCATGACGGGCAAGGACATCGCCTTCCTCGCCAACCACGGGGTGATCGTGGCGGGCGCGAGCATCGCCCATGCCTACGACGATCTCTACTACCTGGAGCGCGCCTGCCTGCACCAGGTGATCGCGCAGTCCACCGGGCGGCCGCTGGTGCCGGTCGATGCGAAGCTGGCCGCGCACGTGGCGGCGCAGATCCAGGGCGAGCGCGAGCAGTCGGACCTGTTCTTCGAGGCGTTGCGCCGGTTGCTGCCGGCGCCGCAGCACGAGCGGCCGATGCTTCGGCGCGCCGCGGCGTAGGGCAGTTGGGCCTTTGTTTGGCCTCGCTGGCTCCTGCGCCGAACAAACAGCAACGCCAAAGCCAGCAAACGCAACCTCAGCGCGCAGCCGCGTAGGCCGGCGGATCAGCGACAAACCCCTGCTTGACCTGGCGCGTCACCGCATCAGCCAGCACCTCAGGCGCGCCCTGCTCCACCGCCGCCAGCGTCTGGCGGGCCACGTCGTCCGGCGAGGTCTTGTCGCCGGGCACGTGGCTGGCCATGTCGGTATCCATGTAGGCCACGTGAACGCTGACGACCTGCGTGCCCTGCGCGCCGAGCTCGTTGCGCAGGCCGTTGCTCAGCGACCAGGCAGCCGACTTCGACGTGCAGTAGGTCGCCACGCTGGGGAAGCTGATCCAGCTGAGCACTGACAGCACATTGACGATGGCGCCGCCGCCGTTCTTCGCCAGCACCGGTGCGAAGGCGCGGCTCAGGATCCAGGGGCCGAAGAAGTTGGTTTCCAGCTCGGCCCGCGCCGCCTCCAGCGCATCGGGCGCCAGCAGGCCCGAGCCACGCGAGATGCCGGCGTTGTTGATGAGCAGGGTGACGTCGCCGCAGGCCTGCGCGGCCGCCGCGGCCTGCGCGGGCTGCGTGACGTCCAGCGCGACCGGGACCACGCCCTCGAGCGTGATCGACTTCGGGTCGCGCGCGGCGGCGTAGACCTTCTTCGCGCCGGCGGCGAGCGCGGCCTTCGCATAGGCCAGGCCGAGGCCGCGGTTGGCGCCGGTGATGAAAACGACAGCGTCCTTGATCTGCATGGCAAGACTCCGGGGTTGAGGTGGGGGAAAGAATCGAATCAGGAGGAAGGCTCGAGCCGCCGCAGCAGGCCGCTGGTACTGCGTGGCCAGCCCACGCGCCCGAACCAGGCACCGCCCGCGATGGCGCCTGCGATGAGGACGCCATAGGCCACCAGCGCCAACGCCTGCACCGCGAACACGTGCGCCAGGGCGCCGCCCCACCGCAGCGCCAGCCAGCCGCCCAGCGCCGCGACCGCCAGGCGCGCCAGGTTGCCGAGCACGGGCCACAGCAGCCGCCCGGCGCCCTGCGAGGCGAAGTACAGGATCAGCCCGACGCCGAAGAAGCCATAGAACGGCCCGACCGTGCGCAGGTACTGCGTGCCCGCCTCCAGCATCGCGGCGTCGTGGCCGAAGATCTGCAGCCAGGCCCGCGGGAACAGGGCGGCCACGAGCCCGACCAGTTCGGCCATCGTGAAGGCGATGGCCGCGCCGATCCAGGTGGCACGCAGGGCACGCTCGCGCTGGCCCGCCCCCATGCAGGTGCCCACCATGGCCAGCAGCGGCGCGCCGAAGCCGAAGACCAGCGGCACCAGCAAGTATTCGAGACGCGCGCCGGTGCCGTAGCCGGCGATCGCGCCGGCGCCGAACTGGCCCGCCTGCGCGGTCCCGACGCCGATGCACAGATTGGTGCAGACCGTTGCGATGGCGGAGATCAGCCCCACGCGCAGGATGTCTCGGAACAGCGGCCAATGCAGCCGCACGCCGGTGAAGCGCAGCTTCGCGACGCTGTGCTTCGAGCGCAGGTACGCCACCAACACCAGCGTCCCGACCAGGTAGTACAGCAGCAGCGCGATCGCGCCGCCCGCAATGCCGAGTGCGGGCATCGGCCCCCACCCGAAGATCAGCAGCGGCGAGACCGGCAGCAGGAAGAACACGCCGCCCACCGTGACGCGCGCGGGAACCGCCATGTTGCCGGTGCCGCGGATCGCGGCCGCCAGGGCGTTGAACACCCAGACCAGCACCGCGCCAGCGAACACCCAGTGCGAATAGCTCAGCGCGGCCGCCAGCGAGGCGCCTTCGCCGCCCATGCGCGCATAGAGCCAGGCCCCGCCGGGCAGCAGCACGGCGCTGAAGGCCAGGCCGAAAGCCACCGCCACCACGATCGCGTGCAGCACCAGCGCATCGGCGTCTTCGCGCCGCCGTGCGCCCAGCGCCCGCGCGATCGCCGAGGCGATGCCGCCGCCCATCGCGCCGGCGGAACTCATCTGCATCAGCATCACGATGGGGAACACCAGCGCCATGCCGGCCAGCGCGTCGGTGCCGAGCTTGCCGACGAAGTAGGTCTCGATCAGGCCCACCGAGGCCTGCGCCACCATCACCAGCACGTTGGGAAAGGCCAGGCGCAGCAGCGTCGGGGCGATCGGCGCCTCCAGCAGGAGGCGGGTGCGCGGATCGAGCGCGGTCATGAGTCGATCAGGCCGCGGCCTTCGCTGCGCGCGCCGGCAGGTGCGCCTCGCGGATCGGCAGGTTGATCAGCGCGGCCCCGGCGGCCAGCACGATGTCGATGTACCAGACCCAGTCGTAGCTGCCGGTGGCCTCGAAGATGGTGCCGCCCAGGTAGGCGCCGAGGAAGCCGCCGACCTGGTGCGCCAGCATCACGATGCCGAACAGCATCGCCATGTTGGCCGGGCCGAACATCTTGGCCACCAGGCCCGCGGTGGGCGGCACGGTGGACAGGAAGGTCACGCCCATCACGGCGGCGAAGATCAGCATCACCGCGGTGGTCTTGGGCGCAAACAGGAAGATCAGCACCGCGAGGCCGCGCGTCGCGTACAGCAGCGCGAGCAGCGACTTCATGCGCCAGCGGCCGACGGCCCAGCCCATCGCCAGGCTGCCGACGATGTTGAACAGGCCGATGATGGCCAGCGACCAGCCGCCCACTTCCGGCGGCAGGCCGCAGGCGGCGATCACGCCCGGCAGGTGGGTGGCGAGGAAGGCCACGTGGAAGCCGCAGACGAAGAAGCCCACGCTCAGCAGCCGGTAGCTCGGCTGTGCCAGCGCCTGGCCGACCGCCTCGCGTGCGCTGAGCCGCTTCGCGCCCGAGGCGGCTGCAAGCGCATTGGAGTTGCCCTTCAACACGAAGACGGCAGGCAGGGCCAGCAGGATCAGGAAGCCCAGAATCTGCATCGAATTGGCCCAGCCGTAAGCCGCGGTGAGGCCGATCGCGATCGGCGCCATCGCGAACTGGCCGAAGGAGCCGCCTGCGTTCACGATGCCGGTGGCCAGCCCGCGCTGCGCCGGTGACACCAGGCGCGCCACTGCGCCCATCAGCACCGAGGGGCCGGCCATGCCGGCACCGCCGGCGGCCAGCACGCCGATCGCGAAGATCAGGCCGGCAGTGCTGGTCATGTAGGGCGTGATGATGGTACCCAGCGCCACCAGCAGCACCCCGATGAAGACCACGCGGCCGGTGCCGATGCGGTCGGCCACCGCGCCGGCGAAGGGCTGGGTCAGCCCCCACCAGAGCTGGCCGAAGGCGAAGGCCAGGCTGATGCTGGCCACCCCCAGACCGGTGGAGGTATTCACCGCCGACAGGAACAGGCCCATGGTCTGGCGCACGCCCATCGTGAGGGCGAAGGTGCCGGCAGTGGCCAGCAGGACCAGCCACAGCGCATGGCGCAGGGCCGGGTGGGCCGCACTCGCGGCGGGCGTTGGCTTCGAATCACTCATCGTTGCTGTCCTCTTCCTGGAATCCGGCGCGCTGCAGCAGCGCGATGCTGTCGTCGACCAATTGATGCAGGGCCAGCACGCGCTCCACGCCCAGCATGGCGTTGAGCTCCATCTGCGCGTTGCGCCACAGGCGCTGGGCCTCGGCGCGCTTGGCGCGGCCGGCTTCGGTGATGGCGATCAGCCGACTGCGCGCGTCCGGGCCTTCGCCCTGCGTGAGCCACCCTGCCGCCAGCATGGGCTTGAGGTTGCGGGTGAGCGTGGAAGCGTCCACGTTCATCGCCTGTGCCAGGTCCACCGGCCGCAGCGGACCGAGGCTCTGCACGTGCGACAGGAGCGAGTACTGCGTGGTCTTCAGCCCCGCCGCGGCAACGTGCGCGTCGTAGTGGCGAGAGACCATGCGGTTCAGCCGGCGCAGGCGGAAGTTGGTGCAGCCCTGCGGCTTTGCGATAGCATCCATGGCCGACGATTGTAGCTGCAATCGTTGCATATGCAACCAAAATTGGAGAGCACCCTTGACGCAGAACACCGTCCTGGATGGCTGGATCGCCGAAGAGCGCGACGTCATCACCCGCCTGGAAGCCGGCCCCGGGCCCGGCGTGGCAACGCCCGAGCAGATCGAAGGCAAGACCGGCCTGGAGATGATGCAGGCCATGCTGCGCGGCGAGATCCCCTATGCCGCGATCGCGAAGACGCTGGACTTCACCCTCCTCTCGGTCGCACCGGGCGCGGCCGTGTTCCAGGGCACGCCGCTGCTCCAGCACCTGAATCCGCTGGGCACCGTCCATGGCGGCTGGGTCGCCACCCTGCTCGACTCGTCGCTGGGCTGCTCGGTCCACACCATGATGCCGCCCGGCCGCGCCTACACCACGGCGGAGCTGAGCGTGAACTACGTGAAGGCCGTGCTGCCCAAGGTGCAGCGCGTGCGCGCCGAGGGCAAGGTGATCCACTGCGGGCGCCAGCTCGCGACCGCGGAGGCGCGGCTGGTCGGGCCGGACGGCACGCTGTACGCGCATGCCACGACCACCTGTCTGGTGTTCGAGGCCAGGCGCTGAGGGCCCTCAGGCCGCCAGCCTGAGGATCTCCAGCACGTCGGCCGGCCCGGCGATGCGGCGCGCATTGCCGTGGATGAAGAGCTCGCGCATGCTGGTGCGGGCGATCATCTCGAACTGATCTTCGCCGACACCGACATCGCGCAGCGTCGCCGGCAGGCCGAGCGTCTTCACGAGTTCGGCGAAGGCATCGGCCGCCGCCATCTCCGGCCGACCCAGCGCCTGCGCGAGGTTTCGCTGGCGCGATGCCGTCGCCGGCTCGGACCAGCGCAGGATGGCCGGCATCATCACCGGCGTGCAGTAGTAGTGCGGCACGCCGCAGCTGCCGCCCAGCACGTGGCCGATGGCATGGCTGGGGCCCATCATCACACCGCCCTGCGGGCCCCGGCTGGACAGGCCGAAGGAACAGAGCCAGCTCGCGACCTGGCAGTCCGCACGGGCCGCGAGGCTGTCCGGCTGGGCCCTCCACGCAGGCAGCGCACGCGCCATGCGGGCTATGCCGTCGAGTACCACCGCATCGGCCATCGGCGTGGGCGTGGTCGACAGCAGCGCCTCGATCGCATGGTCCAGCGCGCGGGTGGCCGAGCCCTGCCACAACGACTCGGGCGTGTGCAGCGTGAGCGCAGGGTCGAGCACGATGGTGCGCGGCATCATCAGCGGATGGAAGAAGGTCTGCTTGAGCCGGCGCCGCTCGTCGGTCACCAGGCAGCCGCCGTTGAACTCGCCGCCGTTGAGCGTGCTGGGCACCGCGATCATGCGCACGACCGGGCCGTCGAACTTCGGGCGCACCGGCTTGCCATCGTCGCCCAGCTTGACCTCGAAGCGATCCAGCGCCTCGAGGTGCTCGTCGGTCATGCCGTGGCGCATGCACAGCGTCAGCATCTTCGAGGCATCGATCACCGAGCCGCCTCCCACGGCCACCACCAGGTCGGCCTCGGCTGCCAGCGCCGCGGCGGTGGCGCGCGCGACGCCGGTGCGCGTGGTGTGTTGCGGAATGCCGTCGAAGGTGGCGGCGTGCCGCTCGCCGAGTGCGGCCTCGATGGCGCGGATGACGCCGGTCTGCATGCGCAGCGTGCGGCTGGCGACGACGAAGACGCGCCGCGCGCCCAGCCGCGCCGCCTCGGCCGTGATCACGCCGGCGGCCGCCTGGCCGAACACGACGCGTTCAATGGAAGCAAAGTTGTGGGCGCCGATGGCGACGGGCTGATCCATGGTCTGTCTCCTGCGGTTTTCACTGCATTTGTTTTGCAGTGCGGTTCATAATTCTGCAATTGTGCGAAGCGCCGCATCGGCTTTCCAGGCGGGATGCGCTGTGTCAAGCCATGTCGATACCGCTGTGCAGAACAGGACCCAGGCCATGAAGAAAACCACGCCCGATACCGATACCGATGCCGACGCCCTCGACGAAGGCCGCGAGGACCGCCATTTCGTCACCGCCCTCGCCCGCGGCCTGGACGTGCTGCGCTGCTTCAAGTCCGGCGAGGAACGGCTGGGCAACCAGGAACTGGCCGAGCGCTGCAAGCTGCCCAAATCGACCGTCACCCGCCTGACCTACACGCTCACCCGCCTGGGCTATCTGCACCACGTGGAGGAGTCGGGCCGCTACCGGCTGGGCATGGCGACGCTGATGCTGGGCGGCACCACGCTGGGCAGGCTGGACGTCAAGGAAGTCAGCCGTCCGCTGATGCAGCAGCTGGCGATCGACACCGGCACGCAGATCTCGCTGGGCCTTCGCGACGAGATGTCGATGCTCTACATCGAGATCTGCCGCGGCCATTCGATCGTGACGCTGCGGCTGGACATCGGCGCGCGCATTCCGATGGCCACGACCGCGATGGGCCGGGCCTACCTGGCGGCCGCGCCGGAGAACGTCCGCCAGGCGCTGGAGGAACGCATCCAGGCGCTGGACCCGGCCGCCTGGCCGCGCGTCGAGAAAGGGATCCGCCAGGCCTGCGCGGACTACGCGGAGAGCGGCTGCGTCGGCTCCTTCGGCGAATGGCAGAAGGAGATCCATGGTATCGCGGTGCCCTTCATGCCGGGCGGCGGTCTGCCGCTGATGGTAATCAACGCGGCCGGGCCGTCACAGAGCCTGTCGAAGGAAACGCTGCTCGACCAGGTGCGCCCGAAGCTGATCGCGACGGTGCGCGAGATCGAGCAGGCGCTCGGCGCGCGGCGCTAGGCTGCAAGATCGTCAAACCCAGTTCCCGATCGCCAGTTTGTCGACGCCGCGAAACTCTCGCTCGTTGTTGGTGACCAGCACCCAGCCTTCAGCGCAGGCGTGAGCAGCGATCCAGAGGTCGTTGTGCCGATAGGCTGACCTTTTCGTTCGAGGGTGCGGCGGATCTGACCGCAGTGCTGGCCCGCCGCATCGGTCAGCGGCGCGACCTGGATGACCTTTTGCAGTTGCCGCAGCGCGGCCAGGGCCTTCGAGCGGGCCTGGCTCTTTTCGGCACCGTACTGCAGCTCGCCCAGGGTGATGACCGACATCGCCAGAGCGTCAGCACTCAGTTGCTCGAAGCGCTCACGACTGGCCTGCGTCAGGGCCCAGCGTCCCGAGCCCGTTCGCAACGCTCCCAGGCTGCAGAGTTGAACGGCGCCAGTCGCTACTTCTCCCGCACGAACCCGATCGCGTCCAGCAGCTCCTTCTCGCGCTTCGTAGACTCGGCGGCGAACTGCTGGTAGCCCTCAGAGCTCATGTAGACCGGCTCCATGTAGTACTGCGCCAGCGCATTGCGGAAGCCCGGCTGCTCCATCGCCTGCTTGAAGGCATCGTGCAGCTTGCGCACCACCGGCGCGGGCGTGTTCTTCGGCACCGCCAGGCCCCATGCGGCCGAAGGCGGCGGGATGTCGATGCCCACCTCCTTCAGCGTGGGCACGTCCGGGAAGCGGCTCATCCGCTTCTCGCCGAAGGTGACCAGCAGGCGCAGCTTGCCGCTTTCCACGTACGGCCCCCAGCCCGAGGTCTCGGCCGCCGACATCACGTGCGAGCCCACCACCGCCTGCAGCGACTCGGAGGTGCCCTTGTAGGGCACGTGGCTGAGCTGGATGTTCTTGCGGCGCGCCACCTGCTCCATCGCCAGGTGCTGCGCGAGGTAGGCGCCGGGCGTCGCGTAGGTCAGCTCGCCGGGATGCGCCTTCGCGTAGGCCACGTAGTCGTCCATCGTCTTGATGGGCGAAGCGGCCGGCACCACGATGCCGTAGACGAAGGAGGTCAGGCCGATCACGTAGCGCAGGTCGGTGGCCGGGTTCCAGTTGATGGTGCCGGTGTAAGGCAGGCGGAACAGGTTGGCCGGGATCACGCCCACCGTGTAGCCGTCGGCCTGCGCGGCCTGCAGCAATTGCGCCGGCATCAGGCCGGCGGCGCCGGGCTTGTTCTCGATCACCACCGGCTGCTTGAGGATCTTCGAGACGTCTTCCGCCAGCACGCGCATCGGCGAATCGGTGGAGCCGCCCGGCGGGAAGCCGAGCATGATCTTGATGGGCCTGGCCGGAAAGCCGGCCGCCGCGTCCTGTGCCCAGGCCGGGGCGGTGGCGGCGCCGAGCGCGCAGAGCGCCGCGGCCATCACGAATCGCCTTGTCGTCTTCATGTCTTGTCTCCTGTGGATGGAGGCCCTGCCGTCTACTTGCGGCTCAGCCCGAGGGTGTCGAGGATGTCCTTCTCTTTTTTCATCGACGCGAGCGCGAAGCGCTGGTACTGCGCCGGGTCGCGGTAGTCGGGCTCCATGTCGAAGCGCGCCAGCGCCGCCTTGAAGGCCGGCAGCTCCATCGCCTGCTTGAAGGCGTCGTGCAGGCGGGCCTGGATCTTCGGATGCGTGCCCTTGGGCGCGACCAGGCCCCAAGGCGAGGTCTGGACGATGTCGATGCCCAGTTCCTTCAGCGTCGGCACATCCGGGAAGCGCGCCATGCGCTTGTCGCTCCACACCGCAAGCAGCCGCAGCTTGCCGCTCTCCACGTGGGGCACGAAGGCCGATGTCTCGGCGGCCGACTGCACATGGCCGGCCAGCAGGGCCTGCAACGATTCCGCCGAACCCTTGTAGGGCACGTGGTTGAGCTTCACTCCCGCCGCGCGCGAGAACTGCTCCATGGTGAGGTGGTTGGTGGTGCCGACGCCCGGGCTGCTGTAGGTGAGCATGTCCGGGTTCGCCTTCGCGTAGGCGATGTAGTCGGCCATGCTGCGGATCGGCGAGGAGGCCGGCACCACGGTGCCGAAGGCGTAGCCGCTCAGCCCGATCACATAACTGAGATCGGAGGCCGGGTTCCACTTGATGTCGGTCGTGTAAGGCAGGCGGTACACGCCGGCCGGCGCGATGGCGAGGGTGTAGCCGTCGTGCGGTGCGGCCTGCAGCATCTGCGTAGGGATCACGCCGGCCGCGCCGGGCTTGTTCTCGATCACCACCGGCTGCCCCAGGATCTTCGCGGCCGCCTCGGCCAGCACGCGCATCGGCGCATCGGTAGAGCCGCCGGGCGCGAAGCCGATCATCACGCGGATCGGGCGAGTGGGGTACGCGGCCGGATCCTCCTGCGCCCGGGCCACGCGCAGGCCTGCCAGGTGCGCGAGGGCGAGCGCGCCCCCCGTGCGCATGAGCTCACGTCTGTTCATGAAAAACTCCGAAGGGTTGCTAGGCGCTCGCGCGCACGATCTCTTCCTCGACCTCGCGCAGGCGATCCTTGCCGAAGAAGAGTTCCTTGCCGACGAAGAAGCTCGGCGAGCCGAAGGCGCCGCGCTCGTGGGCGGACTGCGTGTTGGCCATCAGCACGCTCTTGACCTCCGGGTCCTGCGTGCCTTCGTAGAGCCGCCGGCCCTCGAGCCCGGCCTCGTCGAGGGTGCGCACGATGGTCTCGGGCTCCTCCATGTTGCGGCCCTCCTCCCACATCGCCACGTTGACCACCTCGACGTAGCGCTCGAAGCAGCCCTGCTTCTGCGCCGCGACCGCACCGCGCATGATCTGCAGCGTGTTGACCGGCCAGTGCGGATTGGCGCGGTAGCGCTCGAGGCCATGCTTCGCCACGAAGCGCTCGATCTCCAGGCGGTCGTAGGCGCGCTTGTTGGGGATGCCCGCGAAGGCCTCCGCCGGCGAGCGGTTGCCGGTGAGCTTGAAGAGCCCCCCCAACAGGATCGGCACGTACTCGAAGCGCACGCCGGTGCGCGCCTCGATCGCCGGGATCACGCGGTGGCACATGTAGGCATTGGGGCTGCCGAAGTCGAACAGGAACTGCACGGGGACGGACGTGGCCATGGCGCGCATTCCTTCAGAAGGTTTCCATCCAGGGGCGCAGCTCCGTCTCGTGCGTCCAGGCGTTGCGCGGCTGCATGTGGATCTGCCAGTAGGCGTCGGCGATGCTGTCGGGCTGCAGGATGCCGTCCTGCTCCTTCAGCGCATAGCGCTCGGGGAAGGTGGTGCGGATGAACTCGGTGTCGATGGCGCCGTCGATCACCGGATGCGCCACGTGGATGCCCTTGGGCCACAGCTCACGCGCCATGCTCTGCGCCAGTGCGCGCAGCGCATGCTTGGCGCCGGCGAAGGCAGCGTAGCCGTCACGACCGCGCAGGCTGGCGGTGGCGCCGGTGAAGATGATGGTGCCGCGCCCGCGCGGAAGCATCACCTTGGCGGTCTCGCGGCCCATGAGGAAGCCGCCGAAGCAGGCCATCTCCCACACCTTGTGATAGACGCGCGCCGTGGTCTCGGTGATGCCGAAGCGCACGTTGGCGCCGATGTTGAACACCGCCACCTCGATCGGCGCGATCTCGCGCTCGATCTGCTCCACCAGCGCGACCATGTCCTCTTCCTTGCGCGCATCGCTGCCGAAGCCGTGCGCCTGGCCGCCCTCGGCCTTGATCTGGTCGACCAGCGGCTGCAGCTTGTCGGCCTGGCGCCGCGTCACGCAGGCGATGTAGCCCTCGCGGGCGAAGCGGCGTGCGATGGCGCCGCCGGTGGCGTCGCCCGCGCCGATGACGAGGATGGCTTTCTTGTCGCTCATGTCAGCTGTCTCCTGGGGATGGAATTGGTGGAATGAATGGTGCTCTCAGGCCGCGATCTGCGCCAGGGCGCCGCGGTACTCGCGCGCCATGCGCGCGACCAGCTCGGCCGTGGGCAGCACTTCGTCGATGTTGCCCACGCCCTGCCCCGCGCCCCAGACATCCTTCCAGGGCTTGACGCGGGTGGTGGCGAAGTTCATCGAGGACTTGTCGGCGGTGGGCAGGTTGGCCGGGTCCAGCCCGGCGTTGGCGATGCTGCGGGTCAGGTAGTTGCCGTGCACGCCGGTGAAGAGCGGGGTGTAGGTCACCTCGCTGGCGGCGCTGTCGACGATCATCTGCTTGTAGGCTTCCTGCGCATTGGCCTCCGGCGTGGCGATGAAGCGCGTGCCGACGTAGGCCAGGTCCGCGCCCAGGGCCAGTGCCGCGGCCACGTGCGCGCCCGAGGTGATGGAGCCCGACAGCGCGATCGGCCCGTCGAAGAAGCGCCGCACCTCGGACACCAGCGCGAAAGGGCTCATCGTGCCGGCATGACCACCGGCCCCCGCGCACACCAGGATCAGGCCGTCCACGCCGGCGTCCAGCGCCTTCTGCGCATGCTTGACGTTGGTCACGTCGTGGAACACCAGGCCGCCGTAGGCATGCACCGGCCTGACGTAGTCGGTGGGCGCAGAGAGGCTGGTGATGATGATCGGCACGCGGTGCTTCACGCACAGGTCCATGTCGTGGTCCAGCCGGTCGTTGGACGAATGGATGATCTGGTTCACCGCGAAAGGCGCGATGCGGCGCGCGGGCTCGGCCTCCTGGGCCTGGTCGAGCGTGGTGGTGATCCGCGTCAGCCATTCGTCCAGCAGTTCCTTGGGCCGCGCGTTGAGCGCCGGGAAGGAACCCACCACGCCGGCGAGGCATTGGGCCAGCACCAGGTCGGGGTTGGAGATGATGAACAGCGGCGAGCCGATCAGCGGCAGCGTGAGCCTGTCTTTCAGGAGCGCGGGGAGTGCCATGCAGAAGTCCTTGCAGCGAGCGAGTCAGTGGGAGGAAAGCGCGTCGCCTTGCTGCGCAAGGGTCTTCAGCACGCTCTTGAGAATCTTGCCGGTGGGTGCGGAAGGCAGCTGAGCGAGGAAGCGGATCTCGCTCGGCACTTTGTAGGGCGACAGCCGCGCGCGCAGGAAGGGCCGCATCGTCTCGTCATCCAGCGTCGAACCCGACACCCGCTCGACGAAGGCCACCACCTCTTCGTTGTGGCCGACGCTGCGCCCCACCACCGCGGACTGCACCACCTCGGGATGGCTGTTGAGCACCTGCTCGACCTCCACCGGGTAGACGTTGAAGCCCGAGCGGATGATCAGTTCCTTGCTGCGGCCCACGATGTGCAGCGCGCCGTCCGCGTCGCGGCGCGCCATGTCGCCGGTGTTGAACCAGCCCTCGGCGTTCACCGCCTCGCGAGTCAGCGCCTCGTTGCGGTAGTAGCCCTTCATGAGGTTCGGTCCGCGCACCCAGAGCTCGCCGATCTCGCCGGCGGCCAGGTCCACGCCGGTGGGCGCATCCACGATGCGCGTCTGCACGCCCGGCAGCGCGAAGCCGACCGTGCAGTCGGCGCGCGGCGCCTCGATGCGCGTCTGGGCCACGGTAGGCGCGGTCTCGGTCAGGCCGTAGCCGTTGTGCAGCGGCATCCCGAGCGCGGCCTCGACGCCGGCCTTCAGCGCGGGCGTGAGCGGCGAGCCGACCACGCACACGAAACGCAGGGCCGGCGCCTCGACCGGGCGACCGTTCTCGCGCGCCCAGTCCAGCAGCTTGGCGAACATGGCAGGCACGCCGGTGAAGGCGGTCACGCCCTGCTGCGACAGCGCCTGCGCCAGGCCCGCGGGCGTGTAGCGCGGCTCCAGCACCAGGCCGGCGCCGCTGGCGATGCAGCCCAGGAACTGCGTCGACAGGCCGACGACGTGGGCCATGGGCAGCACGCCGTAGATCAGGTCGCCAGGGCCCAGGCCGCGGATCTCGTGCGCGCTGCGCGCCGCGAACATCAGGTTGGCATGGGTGAGCATCACGCCCTTGGGCGCGCCGGAGGTGCCCGAGGTGTAGATCATCGCGGCGACCTGGTCCTGCGCCGCGGGCGCGCAGGCCTCCGGCTGCGCCTGCCCGGCCAGCGGGCCGACCCACAGCGGCCCCAGGCCTGCCCAGTCCAGCGCCTCGGCGCCGAGACGCCGTGCATGCTTCTCCGCATCGGCCGAGACATGGCAGGTGAAGATCACGCGGCGGGCGCCCGAGTGGGCGATGAAGGTGTCGACCTCGCGCTCGGACAGGCGCGCGTTGACCACGATCGACCAGGCATCCAGCATGCTTGACGCCAGCACGAGCGCACAGGCGGCGGCGCAGTTCTCGCCCACCACCAGCACCCGGTCGCCGGGGCGGACCTGCAGTTCCGCCAGTTGGCGCGCCGCCGCGCGGGCCGCCGCCTCCAGGCCGGCATAGCTGAGCGCCACATGGGCATCCCGCACCGCGGGCGCGTCGGGACGGTCCCGGACCCATCGGTCCAGCAGGTGATGGATGCGCGAAGGCGAAGCGGGGGCGTTGGCAGAAAGGCTCGTCATGTCTCCGTCCTGAGGGGGTTGCGACGCTTGCAGCTTTTGCAGAATCTTATTCCGCAGGGCAGTTCGTGAGCATCCAATTTGCTGCCAGTTCGACCTTCAGTACTGCACAGCAGAACAGTCCGCGTGAGGCTCCACCGGCATCCCCTGCGACCGAGTTGGACTTTCCTCCTGGCGTCCATCAGCGCCCTAAGGAAATGCGCAGCCGCGACAGGCCAGCAGTGATAATGATTCGTATCAGCGCCTCGGCGCGGACGTACCAACGACACACACCCCGGAGGACCCATGACCACTTTCCCGCACGCTCTCGCCACCCGCACCTTGGCCTGCCTCGCCCTCGCCGGCGGCCTGGCCGCCCCGGCCTTCGCCAACGAGGTCACCGTCTACACGACGCGTGAAGCCGGCCTGATCCAGCCGCTGTTGACCGCCTTCAGCAACCAGAGCGGCGTCAAGGTGAACACGGTGTTCGTGAAGGACGGGCTGCTGGAACGCGTCAAGGCCGAGGGCGCCCGCTCCCCCGCCGACGTGCTGATGACGGTGGACATCGGCAACCTGATCGACCTGGTCGAGGGCGGCGTCACCCAGCCGGTCAAGTCCGCGGCGCTCGAATCGGCCGTGCCCGCCAACCTGCGCGGCGCGGACGGCCAGTGGTTCTCGCTGTCGATGCGCGCCCGCGTGCTCTACGCCGACAAGAGCCTGCCGGTCAGCAGCTTCCGCTACGAAGACCTCGCGAACCCCAAGTACAAGGGCAAGGTCTGCATCCGTTCCGGCCAACATCCCTACAACACCGCGCTGGTCGCCTCGCTGATCGCGCATGACGGCGAGGCCAAGGCCGAGCAGTGGCTGCGCGGCGTCAAGGCCAACCTGGCGCGCAAGGCCTCCGGTGGCGACCGCGACGTGGCGCGCGACATCCTGGGCGGCATCTGCGACATCGGCCTGGCCAACTCCTACTACGTCGGCCAGATGAAGAGCGCCAAGGAAGGCAGCGACGCGCGCAAGTGGGGCGAGGCCATCAAGGTGATCCGCCCGACCTTCGCCAACTCGAAGAGCGGCGGCACGCACGTCAACGTCAGCGGCGCCGCGGTCGCGAAGAACGCACCGCAGCGCGCCAACGCGGTCAAGCTGCTCGAGTTCCTGGTCTCCGAGCCGGCCCAGGCTTTCTATGCCGAGACCAACTTCGAGTACCCCGTGCGCAAGGGCGTGGCGCTGGACTCCATCACCTCGGCCAGCATCGGCGAGCTGAAGGTCGACCCGCTGCCGATCGCCGAGATCGCCAAGTACCGCAAGCAGGCCAGCGCGCTGGTGGACAAGGTCGGCTTCGACCAATAAGCGGGTGAACCCGTTGAGGCCGGTCGGACCGCTCTGGCGGACCGCCTCGGTCGCCATTGCCCTCGGCGTGCTCGCGCCGGTGCTCAGCCTCGGCTGGCTGGCCTTCGGCGCCGACTTCTCGCACTGGACGCATCTGGCTCGGCACGTGCTGCCGCAGGCCGCGCTCAACACGGCGATCCTGTTGCTCGGCGTGGGCGTGCTGGTGCTGGTGATCGGCACCGGCTGCGCCTGGCTGGTCACCACCTGCGACTTCCCCGGCCGGCGCGTGCTGCACTGGGCCCTGCTGCTGCCGCTGGCCATGCCCACCTACATCGTGGCCTTCGCCTACCTCGACCTGCTCCATCCCATCGGCCCGGTTCAGGGCGCGATCCGCTGGGCGCTGGGCTTCGACAGCCCGCGGCAGTTCCGCCTGCCGGATCTGCGCTCGATGCCGGGCGCCATTCTGGTGCTCGGCTTCGTGCTGTACCCCTATGTCTACATGACGGCGCGCGCCATGTTCATGACCCAGCCGGCTCATCTGATGGAGGCGGCCCGCACCCTTGGCGAGAACGCGCGCGGCGCCTTCTTCCGCGTCGCCCTGCCGCTGGCACGGCCGGCGCTGGCGGTGGGCCTGAGTCTGGCCCTGCTGGAAGCGCTCAACGACATCGGCGCCTCCGAGTTCCTCGGCATCCAGACGCTGACCGTGGCCGTCTACACCACCTGGATCACGCGCTCCGACCTGGCGGGCGCGGCGCAGATCGCCTGCGCCATGCTGCTGGTCGTGGTCGCGCTGGTACTGCTGGAGCGCCATGGCCGTCGCCACCAGCGCTACGGCTCGGCGCAACGCATGCGCGGCGTCGAACCGCGGCGGCTGCACGGCCCCGCCGCCTGGCTCGCCTGCATCGCGGCCGCGCTGCCGGTGCTGATCGGCTTCGCCGCGCCGGCGCTCTACCTGGTGTGGGAAACGGTCAAGCGGCTGCGCCTGGGCAGCGGCATTTCCGACGGCCTGCTCGCGAGCCTGGGCAACACGCTGGCGCTGGCTGCCGGCGTGACGGCGGCCACCGTCGCCGCCGGCCTGGTGGTGGCCTGGGCGGTGCGCAGCCAGGGCTCGGGCATCAACCGCGCCCGCTGGCAGGCGCGCGCCGCCACGCTCGGCTACGCGCTGCCCGGCACCGTGCTGGCCATCGGGCTGCTGACGCCCGCGCTGGGCATCGACGCCATGCTGGCGACGCTGCTCGGCCGCGAGGGCCTGCCGCTGATGAGCGCCGGCATCGTGCTGGTGATCGCCTGCGCGATCCGCTTCCTGGCCATGCCCGTGGGCGGCATCGAGGCCGGACTGGCGCGCATCCCGCCCGCGCTCGAGCAGGCCTCGCGCCTGCTGGGCGAGAGCGCCGCCGGCACCCTGCGCCGCGTGCACCTGCCCCTCCTGCGCCCGGCCATCGCGGCCGGCGCCCTGCTGGTCTTCGTCGATGCGATGAAGGAACTGCCCGCCACCCTGCTGCTGCGCCCCGCCAACTTCGACACGCTCGCGACCTGGCTCTATGCCGAGGCCGCGCGCGGCACCTACGAGGAAGGCGCGATCGCCGCGCTGGCGATCGTGGCCGCCGGCCTGCTGCCGGTGATGCTGCTGGCGCGCAACGGGCTCGGCGCGCATCTTGAGGGAACGGGATCATGAGCGCCGCCCTGCGACTCGACGAGGTGCGCCTCGCCTACGAAGGCGCGCGCGGCCTGCACACCGTGGTCGACGGCTTCTCGCTCACGCTGGACGCGGGCCGCATCGGATGCCTGCTCGGCCCCTCCGGCTGCGGCAAGACCACGGTGCTGCGCGCCATCGCCGGCTTCGAGCCGGTGCGCGCGGGCAGCGTGCGCCTTGGCGATCGGCTGCTGTCCTCCAGCACCTTGCACCTGCCGCCGGAAGAGCGCCGGGTCGGCATGATGTTCCAGGAATACGCGCTGTTCCCGCACCTGACAGCGGCGCAGAACGTAGGCTTCGGCCTGCGCAAACTGGCACATGGGGCCCGGCAGGCGCGCGTGGCCGAGATGCTCGCGCTGGTCGGCCTGGGCGATGCCGGCGGACGTTATCCGCACGAGCTTTCCGGCGGCCAGCAGCAGCGCATCGCGCTGGCCCGCGCGCTGGCGCCCTCGCCCGCCCTGCTGCTGCTCGACGAACCTTTCTCCAACCTCGATGCCGCGACGCGCGAGCGGCTCACCGTCGAGGTGCGGGAGATCCTCAAGGCGGCGGGCCAGACCGCGGTGCTGGTCACGCACAACGAGGCCGAGGCGCAGACCATGGCTGACCACGTCGGCCTGATGCACAACGGGCGGCTCACGCGCTGGACCGCCTAGCACAGCGCGCGTTTTTGGCGATGAGCTTTTTTAGATAAGGTTTTCGAGCCTCGGAAGAATCGCGCTTCCCGACCACTCCCCGGAAGAAGGAAGCCCCGATGACCCGCCCCCTCACCCTCGTCAGCCACCTGCTGTGCCCCTACGTGCAGCGCGCCGCGATCGCGCTGCGCGAGAAGGATGTCGCCTTCGAGCGCATCGTGATCGACCTGGCGAACAAGCCCGCCTGGTTTCTCGATATCTCGCCCCTCGGCAAGGTGCCGCTGCTGCGCGTGCCGCGGCCCGGCGGCGGCGAGACCATCCTGTTCGAGAGCAACGTGATCTGCGAGTACATCGAGGAGACCCAGCCCGGCCCGCGCCTGCATCCGGAGGATCCGCTGCAGCGCGCCGAGCACCGCGCCTGGATGGAGTTCGGCTCCGCCGTCCTCGTCGACCTGTGGGGCTACGAGACCACGCGCGATGCCGAGGTCTTCGAGCAGAAACGCCAGGCCCTGGCCGCCAAGTTCGAGCGCGTGGAAGCGGCGCTGGGCGACGGCCCCTTCTTCGCCGGCGAGCGCTTCAGCCTGGTCGACGCGGTGTTCGCGCCCGTGTTCCGCTACTTCGAGCTCTTCGACGAACTGCACGACTCGCGCGTGTTCGACCGCACGCCCAAGGTGCGCGCCTGGCGGCAGGCGCTGCGCGAGCGGCCCAGCGTGCGCGAGGCGGTGGTGCCCGAGTACCGGCAGCATCTGCGCGCCTTCCTGGAAAAGCACGAAGCCCATCTGCTGACGCTTGCCCGCGACTGAGCCGACAATCGGTGCCCTCGACAACCCAAGACACCACGAGATGCGACTCCTCCACACCATGCTGCGCGTCGGCGACATGCAGCGCTCCATCGACTTCTATACGAAGGTGCTGGGCATGCAGCTGCTGCGCCGCTCCGAGAACACCGAGTACAAGTACAGCCTGGCCTTCGTCGGCTACGAGGGCAACCCGGCGCAGGCCGAGATCGAGCTGACCTACAACTGGGGCACCGACAGCTACGAGCTCGGCACCGCCTACGGCCACATCGCCCTGGGCGTGCCCGATGCCTACGCGGCCTGCGAGAAGATCAAGGCGGCGGGCGGCAACGTCACGCGCGAGGCCGGCCCGGTGAAGGGCGGCACCACCGTGATCGCCTTCGTGACGGACCCCGACGGCTACAAGATCGAATTAATACAAACAAAATCAACAACTTACGAATATGGACGCCAATCGGACGCCAAAAACACCGATCCGCTGCGCAGCGCGTAGCAGATGAGCAACAAAAGCCCGCACAAGCGGGCTTTTGTTTATCCGGTGACGGCATGCAGCCATGGCGACCAACTTCCGCTCCATCGGCTTGGTGGCCTCCATCCCGCCTGGTCGCCCCCCCCCCCGCGGGGTTACCACCTGTTTCGGTAATTCGTATTGCGACTTACTATACGGACCTAAGGAGGCCTCGATGGAGCGAGCCACGAAGTCGGTGTCAATCAGCTTCCGGGTGTCGCCACTGGTGAAGCGCTGCCTCGAAGAAGCAGCAGCGCGCGAACAGCGGTCGCAGACCAATATGTTGGAGAAGCTGGTACTCGACTACTGTCGCACTTACTCGCTCGCCTGCCTCGCCAAAGAACCTATATGCAACGACGTGCCCAGGGAGAAAAAGCATGGTCATACAGTCACAAAGGGATAGGCCAACAAGAGCAGACGGAGGATGGGGCCGGTTCTAATGACGCCCCCGTCGAAGCTATCCATTACCCGGCGCATCCGCGCCCTTGGCCAAGTCACTGAGCGTTGCGAATGCGACGCGTCAACGCTTGTCGGGACAGTGCTTCGCCTTTGGTGCAAGACCGCTTTCCCGGCACTCCCACAGCCCTCCCTACCTTATTCGAAGGTGCTCGCTGCGGAGCCCCAGATTGCGGCTTTCGTGGCACTGCTGGGTCAGCTGAGCTACCTTGAGGCGACGTACTGGCTGAGTTCCGCCTACGCCGTACTGGCCGACGAGGGCTACCGCAAGAGCCTGGCAATGTTCTTTACGCCGGCGTCGCTGACCGAGGGCCTACTCGAAGACCTTGCCGCGCAGGGCGTCGACTTTGGGAGTCAGTCCTTCATGGACCCTGCCTGCGGAGGCGCGGCCTTTTTGGCACCGATTGCCTTGCGAATGCGAACCGCGCTGGTTGCGCAGGGATTCACGGCGCTGAAGGTGCTCAAGCACATCGAGAGGCACCTCAGCGGCTGCGATCTGGACAAGACACTGTGTGAGTTGTCCAAGCATTTCCTATGCATGGCGCTGCACGCGGAAATCCAGAAAACGAACTACGTCCCATCCTTCAACGTCCACACGGCCAACTCCCTGACTACCCTAGCCGCCTGTCTCGGTACGGCGGATGTCGTCGTCTGCAATCCGCCCTACCGAAAGATGACCGCCGAGGAGTTGGAGCCCTTGCGCGACACGTACTCAGATGTAATCGAGGCCCAGCCGAACCTGTACTGCCTCTTCATCGCCCTCTGCGTCCGCTTGCTTCGGATCGGCGGACATACCGCACTGGTCACTCCGACCAGTTTCCTTTCAGGGCAGTACTTCGGTCGACTGCGCAAATTCCTTATGCGCAACACCGACGTCGAGCACATTGGCATGGTCAGCGACCGCCAGGGTGTATTCATTGACGTCGAGCAAGAGACCGCCTTGACAGTTCTACGGCGCCGCGCCGAAGAAGACCACACGCAGGTGCGCGCCAACGTCTCCGTCGTCTCGGGGGCGGGACAATACACGAGCGTCGGTGAATGCACCCTCTCCAACTCCGGCGCCGTGTGGCCCATCCCGCGTTCCGTCGACGACGTGACCCTGCTTAAGGCGGCCGCCCTATCCCGGTTCCGCCTGTCCGACTACGGCTACCGGGTGCGCATCGGGGCGTACGTCTGGAACCGCGACAAACGGCCCAAGTTCGATTCGCTTCAGGACGCCCGGAAGGCCAAGGCGCACACAGCGATGCCGCTCATGTGGTCGCGGGACATCGTCCCGGGCCGCATCGTTCGGCTGGAGGACACCTCAGCCTACGACGGCGAGCATCGATTCGTCGACCTGGGCGACAAGGGGCATATGTCCGTAGTCACGTCGCCATGCGTGGTCATGCAGCGAGTGACGTCGAACGACCAGCCGCGGCGCCTTGTGGCGGCTGCAGTGTCACCGGGCGTCTTCGACACGTACGGCGGCTTCATCGGTGAGAACCACGTCGTCATCATCGAAGCGGTCAGCGACAAGCCAGCGTTGCCGCCCACTAAGCTCGCCAAGCTGCTGAGCGCGCATGCGGTCGACCGCTACTTCCGGTGCATCTCGGGTGCCATCAACGTCTCAGCGTTTGAGCTCAATCAACTTGCGCTCCCCGACCCGCGGGCACTTCGAGAGGCCCTCGCCGATGGCAGGTCCATGGAGGAAGCAGTGCACCTGGCTTTCGGACTCGTTTCCGAGGGATGACTACACGGCAAGAACTGTTCGGACTTTGTAATGCCTCAATTCAAATCACTGGCCGACCGCCAGGCAGACCAAGCAAAGGCTCGCGAGAAACAAGCCGAACGGGCACGCAAGTACGCCACCAAGCCCGTGGGAGGGAGGCACTCACCGGTCAAACCCCGTGTGGTGCCGCTTCCCCCTCCGCAGTCGCCAGCCCCTGTCCGTCCACAACGGCCTTGGGCGCAGGTCCGCGCCGGCAATGCCCGCCTGACCTACCAATCACGGACTGCCGGGGAGACCGTGGCAGCGCAGCCTTGGACCAAGGAGCTCGTAAGCACCGTGCTTGAGGTAGCCGATCAGGGCGGGGTGACACTATGCCTGGTCTGGCCGGCAAAGGTAACGGCGCTGCCTCTATTGCACTTGCTAGCAAGCGTCGAGCGCGTTTTTGCCAAGGACCTGCGCGGCATGCGCACCTTGCTCTATCCGGGCACGCATGCCTGCCGTGCGCCACTCCATAGCGTGCTCGCCGACCGCAAGGCATTGAGCACTTTCTATCGCAGCTTATGGGTGGAACAACCGAACGGCACACTCGAGGCGGAGTCGTACACGACGTCACCGGCGTTCCTCGGCGCTTTGTGGGCGCTGAACGACTTGACCCAGCACACGCCCGGCGCCCCGAATCCATCCCTCGCGGAGCTCGTTCCGACGTTCGTCTTCGACCCAACCAAGCGGGCCTGGGCCACGACAGCTTCCAACCCTCTGGAACGCACTCTCGCCAAAGTCGGACGTCTGGCGCTCCGGCGTGATCTCCGCGAGAGGGTCAGCCAGGAATGGGACATCCCCGAGAAGGCACCCGGCGCTCTCATGGTAATGCACCATACCGCGAAGAAGGAGTCGTGGCGCGCAGCATTGGCTGCCCAAGCTTTGAAGGGCCCCGGACGCCCAGAAATCTTGCTGCTAGACGCCACGGAGGCGGCTCGACGTACGAACTACGCTGCCGTTGATCGGATTCCCGATTTTCTATCGATTGCACAAGAAAGTAGTCTTTCCGATACAGGTGCCGTGGTCGTGACCGACGACCCCAAGACCTTCTTCATCTTGCGGGCGCAGCTTCGTAATACCGTGAGCACGCTTAAGACGCGGGTGTGGGCCGCCGAATCTGAAGAAGTACTGCTCTCGGCTCACCCGGTCGCTATCGACTGGCAACCCGCTCAGCGTAGCAACTCCAACTTCAGCGTGAGCATCGTTGACCGCGACGCATCTCAGCTTGCGCTGGCATTCCAACGTCTGACCGCGTCGGCAGGCAAAGATGAGAGTCCGGCCTATCAAGCACTTCTTGAAGCCTGCATGTACGTTCTGCGGCTGTCAAACATGCCGGCGGGATACACCGACCTGACAGCGGCTTCGGCGGAGACCGGCGGAGGCGACTACTGCAGCCAGCAGAACGCCTGGACGCCCGTGAAGCTCCGGCTGGCCTCGGCGCTCGACTCCGGCACGTTGAACTCGGTACGCAACGCCGTAGAACGCGCCATCGAGCGTGCGGAGAAGCTCCTCGACGACTGGAATGACGCTACGCCAATGGCGGCCCGCATGCTCTCGGAAGTCCGCAAGCACGCCGTTGCTGGCCGGCAAGGCATCTCCCTGGTGCTGCCGAGCAACCGGTACGTGCGAATGGCGCATCGCTTCTTGCAGCGCAAGCTGGGCGCGGATTGGGCCGCCGCTGAAGGTCGTATCGATTGGCACACGCTCTCTGCCGTGGGTAAGACGCTCACGGGCGACCGCAAAGGCAAGCACTTCACCTTCATCGGCATCAACCCCGACGTGCTCCGCATCCTGTTGACCCATCCGGAAGTGCCGCACGGCACCGTGGCGCTGGTGGCCTATCGTCAGGCCGAGTCCACGCTCACAACGCTCATCAGCATGAAGGAGGTGGATGCGTTCAAGGCCTACCGCGGTCGCATCGGTCTGCTGGCCCAGGAGCTGGAGCGGCGTCTAGCGGAGGTGCCGAACCCACTGGTCATCAACAAGCTGCGTGAGATGCCCCTCACGTTTAAGTTCGACGACAACGGTCACAACGGTCAGAGCGGCGAGCAGGCGTACTACAAGTTCGAGCTTGAAGGTGGTGGCCGGGCATATGCTTCTGGCTGGGTCTATCGCCACGTACCCGATGAAGACCCTCCGTTTCGCCGCGCGGCCGCAAGCGCTATCCAGCCTGATGACTTCATCTTCGACATGAGCGACGAGCTGCGCGCCAAGCTGGAGTCGTCACTGCAGCTGAACGGCGAGGGCGTGAGCTCCGTGGTGGACCCGGTGCGCATGTTGCTCAAGCTGTACCACGACGATGTTCAGCGGCGCTGTGCGCTGATGTTCAAGTCCACCAAGCGGTCAGCACTGGCTCGCGAGATTCACGCCAAGATGGTTGAACTGGACCCGAAGGCCGCGGACTGCCGGCCGGGTCGTGTGTACTACTGGCTGGCCCTACAAGCGAAGGACGACACACGGCCCCACGCCTCCAAGGACTCCAAGTACTTCAAGGTGTTCTGCAAGGCCTTGGGTATCAGCGAGGAGGCTGCAGAGCAGCACTGGGGTTTCGTGCGCAATGCGCGGCGTCTGAACCAGTACCTGGGACGGGAGCTGGTCGCCCGGTACGCCGAGATTCTGTTCCAGCCCGAGAGCGCCGCGACTTACCGGAAGGTGTCCGAAGACGTCATACGGCAACTGCAGCAGGAGGCGTTGCGCTGCGTCTATCGAGTCGAACAGGTTGTGCCGCCACTTGCGCGCGAGACAACGATCACAAAGGGAGAGACACGTGTCCATTCTCAGTAAGAATCCTCGCAACATCCATCCGGCCTACAAAGAGGCGGTTGTCGACAGCCTGCTCAACGGACTGTCTGCGCGACTCGCCGGCCGAGGCGACTTTTACAAGGTCATTTACGGGGCCAAACCGAGCGCCGCGTTGATGTCGGAGTTCATCGTGCCGATGCCGCCAGAGGAGCGCGGCGGCGACGAGGAGGCGGATCCCATCCGCATCAGCGCGCACGGCATGGACTTCCAGATTCGCTCGGCTGCTGTGAGCACCACGCTGGGTGTGTCGCTAACTGGCGCCGTATACGTCCGCATTTTGCCGACCGAGGACGAAGTGAAGCCCGGCGGACGACTGGAGGCAACGTTCCCCCTGACGCGGGAGGCCCGCGCCGATATTCGGAGCAAGGTCAAGGACGCACTAGGCAGGCTCGTTGCCGCACTGCCAGGCGGCAAGACGCACCCGGAGTGGGCCGCGAAGAGCTACGACGCTCGCAAGGCCGTCTACGAGTCGATGGGCCTGCCGTTCGACAACCGACTGGACCGTGCACCAGCAGAGGAAGATGGCGAAACCGAGGGCACCGAAGGTGAGAATGACGAAGGCGGCGAGGAAGGCGAGGCTCGGCCAGTTCAAGAGGTCGCCACCGGCCTGACCACTCCTGACGGCCTGGCTGACGACATTCCTCCCCCGCCGAAGTGGTTCCGGCTCGAGCTCGCCCTGCCCTCCTTCGAGTTCACCCCGGGAACAGCCGAGGCCGATGCGAAGAAGGCGACCGATGCCCTGAATGAAGCCATCGCCAAGCAGCTCGGCGACTGGGCCGCCAGCTCCGACCCCGAAGCAGGTGGCAAGTTGTGGGGATACCGGCGCACACGAGTGCGGCCGTCTGACGTGCGTGGCTGGAAGGGCTTCCTGGAACGGGTGCGCGCCTCGGGCCTGGCGGTCATCGTGCCCCAGATTGAACTGCGTTGGGTTGTCCAGGCGGTGCCGGACCCGGTCGATACGACTCGCATGACCGTCCACGTGGCGCTGGAAAACTGGACCGCTCCGCTCACGAAGGCGAACTTCAAGGAGCTGGAACCCTCACTCTTCCATGTCTCGGTGACCACTGCGGTGCCGGCGGCCGACCACCAGTTCCTACGCCTGGACCGCGTCAAGCCGTCCTACCGGTACAACCAGTACCTCAAGTACCCGGCGCTGGGGTTCAATGGCGGTATCACTCTGACGGTCGACGGCGCGCTGCACCGCCTGACCACGACGTGGGCCCCGCGCTACGTGCTGCCTCGCATCATTCCAACCGATGGCGCCGTTGAGCGAAACATCGAGAAGCTGTCGCAACCCGACTGCCTAGCCAACCTGAGGCCACTCATCACGGCCTACGAACAATGGCTGACCAAGGTCGAGAAGCATCCGGTGGACCGGGGCCTGGACGGGCCGAATGCCGCCGAGCAACTGGCGGCCGAGAAGGAAAAACTGCACCTGGACGTCGCCGCCTGGCGCCGAGAGCTGGGCGCTATCCGCTGCGGCTTGGATATCCTCGAGAAGTCCCGCGCAAGCTGGAGCGGGCCTGGCGTGCAGAAGTCGCCGCTCGGCATTCCGTTCGAAGCCTGGGTCTCGATGAACACCGCGATGGCCAAGGTGGCGAAGTCGAAGGGCTATGACGAGTGGCGCCTGTTCCAGCTCGCCTTCATCCTGGCGTCCATTCCGGCTTTCGCGACGCGCATTCCAGAGTTCCACAGCTACTACACGCCCGAGGTTGCAAAGCACGCCAATGCCGTGACGCTGCTGTACTTCTCCACCGGCGGCGGCAAGTCCGAGGCGTTCTTGGGCCTGTTGGCCTTCGTTCTCTTTCTCGACCGCCTGCGGGCCAAGCACCGAGGTGTCTCGGCCCTTATGCGCTACCCGTTGCGCCTGCTCACCTTGCAACAAGCGCGCCGCACCTTCGCGACGATGGGCGCGGCCGAGGAAGTCCGACACACGCGCGGGCATCCCGGCGAGCCGTTCTCGCTCGGATTCTGGGTGGGCGGCAGCAACACTCCAAACTGGCATTCCGAGGACGGCTACACAGAAGTCCCCAGCGATGATGAACTCGCCCCGAGTGCGGAGGCCGAGCACAAGGACGTCCAGCCCTACAAGAGCGCCCGTGAGCGCTGGCTGAAGCTGTCCTCGTGCCCGTTCTGTGGCAACAGGGACGGGAGCCTCTTAGCGCTGCGCCGTCAATCGGGTACCGGTGCAAACGCGATGGGGCACTACTGCACGGCCCCGAAGGACAAGTGCTCCTGGAATGCCCGGTTCGCCAAGCCCACGCCGCTACCCTTCTACATCGTCGACGAGGACATCTACGACTTGGCTCCGTCCGTCCTCCTGGGCACGGTCGACAAGCTCGCTGCTATTGGCCAGTCGCAGGGCACCATTCGCAAGTTCTTCGGGATGTTCGGCTTTGCGCCGCTTGTCGAGACCGGCAGCGAGCGCCTGTACGTGCCGATGAAACCCAAGGACTGGGATGGTCACCCTGGCACCAGCACGCGCGCCCTGTTCCCCTCTTTCGTCGCAGGCGAAAAGAAGTTCTTCGACCCGTTTCCGGCCCTGCTGATTCAGGACGAGGCCCACCTGCTGGACGAGTCCCTGGGGACGTTCTCGGGTCTGTTCGAATCAGCGCTGGAGGCAGCGCTCGACCAACTCTCGCCGCTGCTGAAGGGTCATCTCTCATACGAGCCCGAGTCCACGGTCCGTCGAAAAATCAAGGTCATTGCCGCGTCGGCCACGGTCAGCGAGCCGCAGCGCCAGATGCGCAACCTCTACCAGCGCGATAACACGGTCCAGTTCCCTTATCCGGGTCCCACGCTCTACGACTCGTTCTACGCGACGCCCCTCCAGCCAGACGCTACATCTGACGACACCGAGCGCGCGGCCCTTGATGCAGGCGACGTGGAGCTGCGCAGCCACTGGGCGCGCGTCTACTCCTCGGTCCTGACCAATGGGCACCGCCATACCGTGGCCATGGCCTCGGTGCTCGGCCACTACCACGTGATGCTCACCGGCCTGTACGAGCGCCTGCGCAGCGAGGACCCGACCAAGGAGAAGGCCGCCCGCGACGAGCTGATTCGATGGGTGTCTCCCGGCCCGCTGCGGGCTCAGTTTGTCCGGCTCCTGGCGGGCGCGGATGCCGCCACATTGCTGACACTGGTGGACTTGCACCGCATCGCCCTGACCTACGTCACGAACAAGAAAGGTGGCGACCAAGTTATCGATACCGAAAAGGTTCAGTTCGAGAAGCTTCACCAGGCCGAGGGTTACGCTGACCAAGCCCTGAGCTCGGAACTCATCTCGGGAGCGGTGTCGGCCGCCGACATCCAGGACATCGTCCGGCGGGCCGAGACCCGTGTTGGTATCAACAAGCCGTTCCCGGAGCTGAACGACACCCTTCGGTCGGTTATTGCCACCTCCGCCATTTCGCACGGCGTCGACGTGGAAGAGTTCAACGCGATGTTCTTCGCGGGCATCCCGTCGGACATCGCAGAGTACATCCAGGCGTCGTCACGCGTGGGCCGCACACACGTGGGCTTCTCGCTGCTGGTGCCCGTTCCGCAGCGGTATCGCGACCGTTTTGTGCTAGAGATTCACGACATTTTCCACCGGTTCCTGGAGCGAATGATTCTGCCGGCAGCGGTTGACCGCTGGGCCGAGAAGGCGCTGGTGCGGGTAATGCCGAGCTTCTTCCAAGAGTATGTGTGCGGTATGAACGCCATCGAGCGCCTGTGCACGGCGGACGACGACAAGAAGCGCAACAGCACCACCTTTGCCATGGCGCCCGACGTGCGCGACTTCCTGGCCGTTCCGGCCAACATGAAGGCCACTGAGGCGTTCATGGAGAAGGCGCTCGGGCTGTCATTCTCGCCATCGCCTGAAGGGAAGAACTACTACCGCTCGCTGCTCAAGGGCCAGCTCATCCACTACCAGCAGGACCTGGGTGTGGACCGACTGGTGAACAGTACTCGTCTGGTCCAGTTCTTCGCTGCGCGCAACAGCCTGCTGCGGCCGATGACTTCGCTGCGCGACGTGGACCAGCCCGGCCTCATTCACGAGTCGGGTGCCGATGCGTCGTACAAGCGCGTGGCAGACGGAATGACGGCGCGGGCGATGACCTTCATTCGGCGAGGCTCCGGCGCAGACATCGATTCGACCGATAGCGCAACAGAAGCGCGGAGCTGAGGGAAAAACAAGATGGCAAAAGCCAAAACAATGAACCGGTCGCGCAACCAGCTCGCAACGGCCTACGCCCCAGAGAGCTTCTTTACCTTCGAAGGTGGTATGGGGGCCTGCATTGCCCGCTCTTCGGCCGGCGAGTCCATTCAGCTCACGGAGTCCACGATGGACTTGGTGTTCGAGCGGATGAACGAGCTGGGTCGGGCCTGGTTCAACACCGCCTCGTCTGCACGCGACGGCGACCCAACGAAGCCGCGCATCCTGCCGGCGCAGTGCGTCGACCAGGCCCTGCTTGACCCAACCAGGTCGGAGTTCCAACTGCCGGGCCAGGATCGCTTCTATCTGTGCCGGCCCTCGCACATGGAGTACACGCCGGCGCCGCTGACGTTTGTGTGCCGAACCTGTGGAATGTTCCAGGACTACGAGACTCTCTCAGAGCTCGACAAGAACCTCGAGAACTTGACATCCGACCGCTGCCCCAACCCCAAGAAGAAGGGCCAGTGCGACTGGGAGCAGCTCGATGTCGTCTTCGTGCACTGGTCCGGTCACTGGGAGGCAGCCTTTCCGGGCCAGTGGCACTGGAGCGACCGGGATGCCAAAGTCATCAAGCGCCGCGACAACTGCGTCTGCGGGAGCTTCCTGTTCAAGCTGAATCGGCGCTCTGCCGGCATCGGCGATTGGTTCTTCGAGTGCGCCGCCTGCGACAAGCCGCTGTCACCGAAGTGGCTGCAGAACGACCGAGACACCTTGCGCATTCTCGGACCGGCAATGGGGCCGGACCGCCTGACCGAGGTACGGATGCAGGCGACGCCCTACCGCGCGTCGAGCGCGTATTACGTCAAGTCCGACCTGTTCATCGACTTCAAGGACGGCAGCCAGCAGTTGCTGACCCGACTACGTCCTGGACGGGAAGCAGAGCTCAAGGACTTCGTGGCGAGGCAGTATGGTTTTGCCGCGCAACCCATCACGGATGAGGACGTGCAGAAGGCCTGCGATGGCAAGCCGGAATGCGCCAAGGACCTGGCGGACTACCTTGCTGCCGTGGAGCAGATTCGCACGCTCGAGGGATTTGCGGAGCCGATGCGGACTACGCTGAAAGGCGCCATCGAAATGGCATACACGAGTCGCCAGCGCATTCTGGATGACCTTCGCCGACGACAGATTCTGCTGCCGAAGCTGGACCTTCCGGTGTCGGTTGTCTCGAACCTTCAGAACAGGCAATCGACGTTCGCATCCAAGTTCGACCCTTTCCGCCTGGCCGTCGAGCACGCGGCCCTCAAGAACACGCGCCTGGATGTGGAGACGCGGACCAACGGGAAGAAGCCGTATGTGTCCTTTACTCGGCTGGATGAGGACCTGGCACCAGAAGACAAGGACAAGACGGACCAGGTGCAGACCGCGACGCGCGCGTTGCTCGACAAACTGGGGCTCGAGGACATGGGCCTTATCCGGGAATTCGACCTGTGTCGCTTCAGCTTCGGCTACTCGCGCATGGAGTCGACGCCCATCCTGCGGGACAAGCGGGGCATGGACATGCCCGTTCGCCTAAACCTGTTCCCACCGGTGAAGCAGAACGACAGCACGCGTTATCCGGTCTACGTCGTGCAACAGGGTAACGAGGCCTTGTATGTACGCGTCAAGGAAGAACTCGTTCTCGAATGGCTCCGCGACCTGAACTGCCCGGACATGTTCACCTTGAACGCGGGAGAGAAGATTGGCGCAGGCCTGCTGGGCGCGGCACAGCCGATGAGTCCGTTCCTGGACAACTTGCCTGAGACCACGACGCCGCCGGTCTACTTCTACCTGTACACCCTGCTCCACAGCTACTCGCACTTGCTGATGAAACACGTGTCGGAGTACTCCGGCCTGGACCTGGGTTCATTGGGCGAGTACATCTTTCCGGCTGACCTGGCCTTCGTGGTCTACCGCAACGGCACAACGATGGACCTGGGCAACCTGTCTGCGCTCTGGCGTAATGCCGGCCCGGCGATGCTGACCGCAATGCTCGGCGCCAAGGCGACGCAATGCGGGACCGGCTCACTGTGCACGGAGCGCGGCGGCGCCTGCCCTGACTGCGTGATGATGCCGGAGACGTCGTGCATTGCCGGCAACAAGCTGCTCTCACGGTCGGTTCTGCGGTCCATCGGGGGCAGGCCTCGTCTCGACAAGCGGGGCACGCCGATTCGCGGCTACCTAGACATGGTCAAACCGTAGGTCTGCAATGCCAACCCAGAAGCTGACCGCGTTCGAGCAAGCCGTCTTGGCCGGCCTGGCTGAGAAAGCCGGACTCGCCGCAGCGGTGCTGGAGGCGTGGGCAGGCCTGCCCGCCGGTTCGGCGCAGTCAGCCCGCTCGCTCATCGATGCGGCGCAATTGGGTGTAACCGAAGAAGGCGCGACGCAGGGCCTACTCGAGCGGTCAACGAGCCTGGGGCTCATTGAGTTGACGCCGGCGGGATACAAACCGCGTAACGGTGCGCACGAACGCTTCCCGCGCCTGGCCTTCGCCCTTCATGCCGTTGAGCACTATCGGTCGTCCGTACACCGCGATGCAACCGTGGCGCAGGTTGTGCTCACCAAGCCGCCTCGGCCGAGCATGCTGGAGCAGAAGCTATCGGCGCTGGGTTGGCGAACAACAGAACTGGAGGCCACTGAGCACGCCTTCCACGGCATGGTGCGGGCGGCGAAACGGCGCATGGTCGTCATGACGCCGTTCTTTGACAGCACCGGCGCAACCTGGCTGACGGAGCTGCTGTCGAACGTTTCCCCGGGGGTCGAGCGCATCCTGATTCTTCGCAGCCTGGAAGACAACACGCGGAAGGACTACCCGTTCGGATTCGACGCCATCTCGCAGTGGCTCAAGGTGGAGGGCGTGCGGGTCTTCAACTATTCGATTCCGCGCATGGACGGCGGGCGGGAAACCTTCCACGCAAAGGCGGTGCTTTGCGACCGGAGCACAGCCTACCTCGGCTCGTCCAACGTGACAGCGGCCTCCCTTGAACATTCGATGGAAATGGGCGTCGTGCTTGAGGGGCGAGCGGCGGCAGGTGTCGCCGAGGTCATCGACGCGGTCCTGGCGGCTGCAACGCCGTGGATGTAAGCCGCGCCGCGTGTACGATTTTGCAGGAGCCAGCATCGGACCTGGGACTAGAAATGCCGGGTACGGCGCGGCGTCTCTCGGCTTCTCGCCCTTCCTGCTGCTAGATGCGGACGCCGCCAGACTTCGGCGTCGCGAACTGGTCTGACTCCTTGCCGAGCAGAAATGTGACGAGGTGCCGCACGCTGATTGGCATTCGGCGCAGCGCGGCCTGCACTCGGGATTCACCTTCGGTTTTTAGCAGGATGTCATCGACGGAGGCCGCAGTGGGGGGGCATGTGCGCCCGGCCCGCAGCCCTGACCGCGATCATTTCGGCCATGGACACGACCAAAGATCTCGTGACGGGTCGCGACGACTGGTACCCGATCCATCGATACAAGACCTTGGGCATCGCCTGCAAATGTCAAAGGTTTTGTATCAGGGCCTGGCGGCCACCGGGAACTTGCCATCCCTCTGGCGAGCTCGTCGGCGGCCTGAAATATGTACTCGCCCGCCTATACCGATGCACCTAAGCCCGACAGGCCCCGACAACAAGCGCCGCTGCGACTGAACAGCACTCGGCGCTTCCTACCTGCACCACTCGATCAAGCCATTCTTCACCCAGAAGTGGCAGGAGCATGCTCGGTGCTGATGAACCGAGGGGAAGAGCGTCGGCCTGCCCCAGAAGTCGGTTTCGACCGACCACCGGGGCCGTCGATCCGGGTTGAGCGAAAGCGAGATCTGCACCCCACAACCTCCCGGGCAGCTCATGCAAGCCCATTTCTTGACGCCGCTGTCAATGACCAGCCACAGCTCGCCAGGCGGCACCGGACTCTTGCCCGGATGCTGCGTGACCGGTGAAACGAGCAGGTCGTAGTGCAGCCACCCGAACCTGCGCAGCGCGCGAGCGATAAGCCGCTTCATGGCTAGCCGATCACGCCAAGAAATGGATTGACATCGCCGCGCCCCCAGCTCGCCTGGCTGGCACAAACCGGGCAAGAGGCGACAGGCCGGCAGGTCATGGCGCGATCCTCCATGCGGTCGAAGCGGCGAATCCTGTTGTGCGTCATGCCCTGGGGGCCGCGAAAACTGGTCAGGCCCTGAATGAGCTCATCGACGGCTGCGCAGGCGATGGCCGTGGTGAACGTGACCACGGCGGGTGCGGGGTCGCCGCCGCCATCCACATAGGCTTCCGCCTTACGCCGCTCGAACTCGGCCGGATCGCTGCGCCGGAGCCCTTCGGCCGCAGCGCGGCGCGGATCGGCCACCCCCAGACACATGAGACAAGGGTTGCCGGGGCGAATCGTCGACACGCGCCCCGTCATGTCGTAGTCCGCGCCGCTGCGTGCCGCGCGCATGCGCAGGCCCACATCGATCAGCGGGATGCCGTAGTAGTGCGCCAGGCGGTTGAGCATCAGACGCCCCTGATGGTCGTCGGTACAACCGAACAGCACATCGCAGGAACGCAGCAGATCGCGCATATCGGGATGGCCGACCCACTCCTTCTTGGTGACGACCTGGGTGCCGAGATCCGCCGCGCGAATCTCACGCGCGAGGATGTCCACCTTGGCCAGGCCGGCGGCCACATCTGCGGCGCGCGAGCCATGCACGCGGTTGAGGTTGGTAACATCGATGATGTCTTTGTCCATCAGCCCCAGAAAGCCGACGCCCAGTCGCGCCAACAGCATCGCGACTGCACTGCCCGTGCCGCCGCCTCCTACCACGCCGACCCGCAGCCCGCGCACGACTGGATTGAACCCTCGGCCGAAGAGCGCGGCCTGCCGCGCCAGGAATTGAACTTCATCAGCTGCAGCCACCGTGCGCGCGATCTTGATCTGGCTACCTACCAGCGAGATCGAGGACGCCGTGACCGTCTCGCCGGGTGCGATCCAGAGCCTGCCCGTCATAGCGTCATCGCGGCCGAACACCATGCTGGCCAGGCCGGAAACGCCCTTGTTGAACGTCGTCCGGGCGAGCTCCGCCTCGTTTCGGTCATCCTGGTCGGAGAAGAACGCTGCCGCGTTCGGATGCGTGTGCACCAGGCCCGCGACCAAGCCGCGTTCCTTCGCGGCGCCGAGAACACGCATGAAGCCGCGGGTGGACCACGTGACGTGGACCGGGGATGCCGAGACCATCTCATCGGCCGCGACTGGGATAACCTCGTGCGAAATCAACCTGGTGCGCGGCAGGCCGGACCACGGGTCTGCCGAGATGTCGGCCCTGCCGAACTGCACATAGGCGGACGCCTCGGCCCCGTCACTCCTTTGCAGCAGCGAGCGCAGGGCCGCCTCGTGCGGCTCCAGCAGGACGATGTCCAGAGCAGCCGGCGACATCACTTCGCCTCCGCCAGGGCGCGCTCGATGCGCTTGAGCATGGTGTGCAGGCCGTCGATGCCCGGCCGCCACGCCGTGTTGTGGCGCGACCAGCGCTGCCAGTTGCGGCCCTGGAACGCATGGGCCTGGTCGGCGCAGGTCGGGTAGCGCCCCACGCTTTGCAGCGTCAGCCAGGGATCGCAATAGAACATGTCCGGCGCGACATCGGGATAGCCGGGCGGCAGGAGAACGAGCACGTCGGCCGCCGCGTGGTTGAACTTTCCGGCGGGCAGCTGCAGCTGTTTGAAGACGACGCCCGTGTGCGCGCCGTCGCTCACCATCTCGAAGACCACGCCGTGGGTGCTCAGATAGCGCTCGTCCGCTTCAGGCAGCGCGAGCAGCCCCTCCGTGGTGTCGCGGATCAGCGTGATGAAGCGCTCGATGCCCGGCTTGCCCAGATCAATCAGGTCGCCGTCGCGGATCAGGATGTCCTGGCCCCCGCCGCGCACTTCGAGGTAGACGTCGTAGGTCTCCGGCGGGACGCCGGCCAGCGCCTTGAGCACGCGTCCGCTGATACTGGGCTTGCCCCATTCGAGCTGCCTGTCGTCGATCGTGAACTTGAACGCGCGGTCGGTCTGGAAGATGACGAAGCGCTCCGCGCCGCGGCCGCGCAGATCGTAGGTTTCGTCCAGGCGCAGGTCTTCGAACTCGCCGGAGGTCAGGATCGCGTAGACGCTGTAGCCTTCGCCCGGGCGCAAGCCGGCGGCCTGGAGGATCTGGCGCGCGGTCGGCACCGGATCGGCGAGATCGACGTGACGCTCGTGGAGTTGGTCGTCCAGGACGACGATCCGGTAGAGCGCCGCCGGGCGCAGGCTGCGGCCTTCGCGGATTGCGGCGGCGACATCTTCGACATCGGAGCGGTCATCGCCGCTGTGGGTTTGGGTTTGCATTTGATTGCCTTTCTTGGGGAGCCATCACCTGCGGGATTGCAGGCTTTCTGGGGCCCCTTACTCAGTCAATCGCAGTCCAAAGCCAGACCGGAAAGGCCGGTCAAAGTTTTTCTTGCACCCACGTCCCTCCAGGCAAGTCGCCGCAGAGGAAGAAACTCGGACAGCGTGGGCAGCTGCGCGCCTCGGGCTTCGCGGGGAACTGCCCGGCCTGCATCGCTTGAAGGAAGGACTGCAGCTTCTCGCGCCTGGACTCCAGCTTGCGCGACGAGATTTCCACCGGCTGGATGGTTTCGCTGGTCAGGTAGGTCACCTCGACTTGCGCGTGCGGGCCGTAGGCCTGAACGGCGGCGAGATGAAGAACCGTGTACTCGATGTCATCGAAGGCGTTCGAGCGCTGCTTGCCCGTCTTGACGCGCCGCACCGTGACGCGTCCGCCGGCTCCGTGAGCTACGCCATCCGGGCTTACAAGGATCTCGCCCTCGGCCCACCCCAACGAGATCGGAGGTGCCGGCGCGGGCACCCCGCGGCTGCGGCTCTCGATGAGAAATTCTACGAGCCGTCTGCTGATACGCCGGTAGTCTTCCGCGTACCCATGCTCTGTCTCGCCCTTGGAGCGCCACGCCTCCTCGAAGCGCGCCGCCAGATCGTCCACCGTGGGACTTGTCGTTTCGTGCTCCCGCTTCAGCCACTCGAACACCTCACTCACGACGTTGTGCGTCTTCATGAACGCTGTTTCGGCTCGCCGACCGCCGAGCCTCAGCACGTGCGTGTACAGGAAGCGGCGCGGGCAACGCTCGAAGAGGTTGACCTGGATGTCGGTCCATTGAGGACGCCCTTGCCATGTGATGGATAGCGGCACGCTCGTCGATGTCGGGCCGGCTCGCAACGGCACCGGGACCGGACGAACAAGGAATCGGTCGATCGGAGCGACGAACCTGGAGGGGCTACGCGCACGCCCATCAGCCTGCCTGGCGTAGGCATACAGCTGCAGCCTGTCGCGCGCTCGCGAGAGTGCGACGAAGAACAAGCACTCTTCTTCCTCGTCGTGGCCGGCCTTCACCGCCTCGATACCGGTCAACCCCTCCGAACCGTGGATCAGACCATCCGGTGGAAGACAACGCGGCGGCACGTTGTTGCGCGGCAGGCCGGACGTCACCATGCCAGGCAGATGAACGACATCGAACTCCAGCCCCTTGCTTCCGTGGATGGTCATCAAGCGCACAGCGTCGATGTTCTCGGCGCTGCGGGGCAGCTGGCTCAGTCCACGATCCTCCGAGAGCAGCACCAGGCGTCGGATGCGATCAAGCAGCCGAAGCACTGGCACGCCCTGCCCTCTGGGCTGCCGGCGACAGAAGTTCAGGAACTGCCAGATGGCCAGACCTTGCATGCGGCTCTGCGCATCACCAGCCTGATACAGCGTCTTCGCGAGTCCGAGACTGTCGATCGTCCATCCGGCTAGCAGAGTCCAGGGGTTCGTCGATGCGCTCACGCCCGCGAAAAGCGTGGACAAGCGCGAGAGTGCTTCCCGAGTGCCCTCTGCCAGGCCGTCCACCTCGGCATGCATGGCCAACCATGCCATCGAGGCTGGATTCGCCGCTCGCAGGTGCTCGATGACCCGCATGACATCCTGCAGCGGCATTTGATGCCGGGCCATGGTTGCCACGCGCACCATCGCGGCCGCCCGTGGGTCGGACGCAAGCGACAGCAAGGCCAGGAGATCCTTGATTTCCGGCCTCTCGAACAGGCTGCCAAGGTGCAGCGCGGGAATGCCTCTGGCTTCAAGACCTTCGGCAATGGCGTTCAGGCGCGCGTTGGACGCGCACAGAACCGCCTGGCCACCGTAGGCAATGCCCTGCTCACGCAGGGCTGTAATCGACGCGGCAAGCGCGGAGACTTCGTCGTCAGCCGACTCGGCAACGCGAAGCTCTACCCGTTCTCCCTTGGTGCCGCGGTCGGCCTTTAGCTTCAGCGGCAAAGCACCGGCGGATGCTTGCATACCACGCGCGAACTCGGTGAACACATCGACAATGCGCTCGTCAGAGCGATAGTTGACGCCCAGCCGTGCGGCCTGCGCGCCAGGGAAGTCGATCGAAAAGCGCGCGATGTTCGTCGCAGAGGCGCCGCGGAAGCGGTAGATGGACTGGCGTGCATCGCCGACAACCCACAGGTTGCGGCCGTCGCCGACGATGGCCTTCAGGAGCCGGACCGAGGCGCGGTTGACATCTTGGTACTCATCTACCAGCACATGCTCATGGCGAGCACGCAGGGCGTCCCTTACCTCGGCGCTACCCTCGACAAGACGGACCGGCAGCGCAACCAGGTCGCCGAAGTCCAGCAGCTGGCGCCCGGTCAGCAGCCGTTCGTACGCTTCGAAGAGCGTGGCAACCTCCAGGCACTTCTGGGCGCGGACCTTGGCGTCCTGGTCGGTTCCCGCTCGGACCGCCATGGACTGCGCGAGGGCGCGATAACCCGCAGCATCGACAACCTCATCCTTGGCGCGCGAGATCGCGCTCAGCATGTCGCTCAAGTCCAGGGACGGATCCCAGAGGTTGCGATAGTGCTTCAGGTCGAGCCGCGGAAACTCGTCCTCCAGGAGTTCAATTGCCTCCGTCCGGTCGATCAGTCGCGGGTCCGGCGGCAGCGCCAGTCGGTCGTGGAAGCGGCGAACGATGTCTAGGCCAAACGCGTGGAATGTGCCGATCCACATCGCTGCCGCCGCGACAGGATTGCTCGCGGCAATCCTCTCGCACAGTTCATTGGCCGCCTTGTTGGAGAAGGTGAGTACCAGGATCGTAGTGGGATCGACGCCGTCCGCAAGCAACCCTTCGATGCGACGAACAAGCGTCCGCGTCTTGCCCGTACCCGGCCCTGCCTGCAGCTGAAACGCCAAGCCACGATGTGCTGCCGCCTGAGCCTGCGTGGGGTCTGGGGTGAGCGGAGCTGCCACGGCGCCGGTGCCTACGGGGTGCGGCTCTTCGGCCGGTGGCAGCAGCAGCGCATCCAGCAACTGTTGCTGCACGACGGCGAGCGGCGCGCCAAAGCGCGTCGCGATCATGAGGGAGCTCAGCCCCTCGTGGACATGCAACTCGCGCAGCACAGGGCGCGGAAGCAGATACTCTCGCGCGAAGAGGTCCATCTTGACCTCACGCCGCTCGCGCGCCCCGTAGTCAAGAACGCGATCGACACCGACCGGAGCGTCCTCCATCGATCGATCGGGCTCGACGTCCACCGTCACCACGTCCAGCACGCCACCTTCCAGCACGACATGGCCGAGTTCGTGTGCGATGAGGAAGGCGCGTTCGAAGTCCGATCCGCAATCCTCGTAGAGGATGCTTCCAGCCTGGCTGTCGAGTGTGGCTCTGCCTCCCTTTAGTTGCGTATCCCCTACCTGCAGCGCATACACATCCAAGCTGCGACTCGTGGCTTCCCGACGCGCAAACTCCAGAGCTTGGGTCGGATCGCCACCGGCCGCGACGTTCGCACGGTGCAGGCGTTCTGCTTCCCGGCGAGCGGCCTCGGTGGCGTCCATCGCTTTAGTCCGACAACGCCTTCAGCGTCGCCTGCTGTTCTGGCGTGAGCTGTGAAGTCGCGACCGCTTGGTCGAATGTGATCTGTTCTCCCACACTCGGCTTCACGCTGGACCGAAAAGCATGTCCGGAGACCATCCCCGGTGGGCCCTGCAGGTACGCGCCCACAGCTTGCGCTGTGGCGCCCAACTCCGAAGCAAGCTTCTCGACGAATCGGGCGGGAATGGTTACAGCGCTGATGGCTCGATCGCGCACGCGCATCAGAAAGAGATTGCTGACATCCAGGCTACGCGCGAGCGACTTGAAGCCGCTCGAATTGAGCTTGGCGAACGGATTCACCACCTCCGCGGCGGGCTGCTGGACAGCCCGCTCAAACCGTTGCCAGGCCTTGTCCACCAGACTATCCGGCACCACGGCTGCCGAAACATCTTCCGCTGGCGGCTGATGACGCAGATCGATCGAACAGTCGATCAGCGCAGTCGCATGCTGCGGGTACTCGCTGATGTAGCGCTCGAGCGTTTCCCGGCCATGGTCGGGCTCCATGGAGAACGCCATCAGCACGGATTCCTCGTCCGCGGGGAAGGGCTTTGAGGTGCTCATACGTCCCCCTGAAGAGCGGCCCTCAAGGTCTTGTACGCTCGGACTTTGCGATTTCTTACGGTCCTCTCATCGCACTTCAGCATCTTGGAGATAGTCATCATGTTGGGGTCCTCCGAGTGGGTCTGGAAACCTTGTCGCAACAAGCCCACGACCCGTCTCTGATCATCTGGTAATGCATCAATCGCAGCGTCTAGCTCCAACCGGAAAGCCGGGTCGTCAATTTTTTTGGGATCACCTCCGAGGAAGTCGGCTGCGGCTGCTTCGACCTCAGGAGAAATGTCCTGACCTTCATCACCGTCGGTGGAGAGCGGCACGGTGACCACCGCAGCCGGCCCGATCTGCCTCAGCACAGTCTTGCGGAACCGGGAAAATGCCAGGTCGAACCGCACCTCAAAGAAGTCCAGCATGGCGAAGCGGCCGTTGCAGTCCTTGGCGATTCGCTCGGCGAATCGGCCCATGACCTCTTCGCGTATGCCCTGCGCCCCGGCCATACGGGCGTCGGAGATCGTCGAACACAGGGACTGCCCGACGCGTTTCATAAGCAGTTCGAAGATCTGCTTGAACTCGCTCTGGGCACCAGCAGCCCAGGCGCGCCGCAGGAAATACGTCATCGCTTCCGACGGAACATAGCCGTCGCTTTTTCTCGACGTGATGGCGAAAGCCTGCAGGCGTGTAGCAGCATCGAGCGACTCCAGTCTTACCAAGCAGGCCTCAATCTCCCGCGGTCGCGTGAACGGCGCCCCATTCTTGTCTTTGCTCTTCAAAGGCTCCGGCATCGGTCTTCTCCTTGCTCCTTAGTCCTCGCTGCTTCAAGCTTGCTTTGGATTCCACCTTCGATATCACCGAATGCGGATCGGCAACGACACTTGCGGCTGGATCGGCACCAGCGTCTTGGCGTATGCGCGCAGGATGTCGTTGTACAGATCAGCGTGCTTCGGTGCCTCGACCGACAAGATCAGCGCGTATCGAATCTTCTCAGGACCTGTGGCTCGGCCACCACCGTCGCGGGCGTTGTAATGGATGTCGAACACAGGGTTCTTGAGGCTGGAACCACGGAAGGTCTTGGCCCCGTGCAGAACGGTTTCCCACTTGCCCTGATCCGAACGGCGTTCCTGTTCGGTGGCGAACTTCTTCAGGTCGAAAAAGCCCTTGGTTTCCGCGTTGCTCTTGCCGTCCTTGATCTTTTCGTCGTTGGGTCGGAAGACGACTTCGAGACCAGCCTTGGTGTAGGCTGCGGCATCCTGCGGATCGGTGGGCGACGCATAGCAGAACGTGGCTTTTAGGCGGACGTTGCCCGTCAGGCCCTCCTTGGGCAGCGGAAGGCTGGCGCGCAGGTATTTGCTGGGTTTGAGCTCCCCCTGATAGACAACCCGGGCCACGCCATCCGGGCACGTGATGATGTCGAGCGTGTCCTCGGGAATCTTGCCCCAGCCCACTTCGATCGGGTCATGTTCGCCGGAATCAGCCGCATGGACCAGCAAGGCTTTGATGGCGAGAGGCGTCAGGTTGCCGCCCAGGATCGCACGGATACCGACCGCACTGCGCAGCAGGTACGGCGCCGCGAAGCTGGTGCCGAGCTGTGGCGTCAGCACCGGTTTCGCGTTCGGGGCCAAGACGTGGAAGTATTTGGCCGCCGGGTTGCCGCCGAAGGCCATCAGATCCGGCTTGACGACGCCGGGGCTGCGGCCCGGCCCGATCGCGCTGTAGGGCGCGCGAGCCCAGTCCGCGCCGGTGTCATCGGCCGCGCCGACCGCGAGCGCATTCACGCAGTCAGACGGAACCTGCACCCGGCTGTAGCCGAGCTCGCGGTCGCGTTCTCCGTTGTTGCCCACGGCCACGGTCATGAGCGTGTCGCCATCGCTGAGCAGTTCGTCGATGACGGAGGTCCAAGCATGGACCTCCTGATCCTCCACTTCGAGGTCCGGCCCCAGGCTCAGGTTGATGAACTCGTAGGAGCGGGACAGCAGAACCTGTTCGATGAGACCGAGCGTGCGATACAGCTCCAGCGGGTCTTCGCCACCCGATTTCTGGTCGAGCACACGCAAATGGTCCACCGGGGCGAAAGGCCTGCCGGCCGCTCCGTTGGGCTGGATCGGTCCGAACAGCACGGCCGAGGTCACGCCCAGGCCGTGCTCCGGGCCATGCGGGTCATCGTCGGCGTCCTCGTCGAGCTTGCGGTACGAGCGAAGCCAGGGACCGATTGGGTGGTGCTTCGGCAAGCCACCGTCCAGGATGGCGACGCGAGGCTCAGACGACAGGGCCTGCTCGGTGGGGAGGCTGCACCCTACCGAGGGCCCACCGCTGCGTTGTAAGGGGCGGATGCCGCGCAGCTTGGGCACCGGCCGGATCACCCGGACGAAGGCAAAGCTGGCCAGCCTCTCGACTTCGCGCGGCTTTCCCTCGACCGGCACGAACCACAGGTTGCCTGCGACGAAATCGACTTCACTATGGACCTTCACGCCCTCCCGCTGGGCGAACTTCACGAAAGCCTGCTGAATCAGGCCAGGATCTTCGTCAGGCAACAGATGCAGGCCCACCTCGAAAAAGCGATCCTTCGGGCCACCTAGGCTCACGATGCGCTCCGCTGGCGCGAAGGCGGCGAACTGTTCGATGTGGGTCAGGTCTTCGCCCTCGTCGGACTGCGCGTCGATGGTTTCCGTCCACTGCGAGAGCTTACGGAAGGCTTGGCGCTTGCCAGCGACGAACAGTTCGGTGGTTGTGGTCTCTTGTGGCTGCCCCTTGCGAGTCCAAGCCTTCGGCTTGACCTTGACGGTGCGGCTGCCGATTTACTCCAGCCCCGTGCTACGCAACAGGCCGGTTGGGAAATAGGAGCGAGCAATGAAGCTGGGATTCATCATCAACCGGGCCACGGCGAAGTCTCCCGGACAGGCGTCGGCAGACAGTTCGTCGAGCGCCTTCGCAGCGCTGCGGAATTGGGGCACCAACTGTTCCCGCGCCTGCGCGAAGGTGTAGACCTCAGCCTTGCCGGGCATGCGCCTCGGACCGACAATGTCATGGGTCAACAGTTCGCCACGACCGATCAAAAAATTGGTTTGGCTCATGCGTCAGCCTTTCTCCTGAGCGCGGTCTTTCGTGCCGCAGGCGTATCGTTGGTGTATTTGCGGATCGTGTCCCGGCTCACGCCCGTGATGTCGGAGACGGCGTGTTGGGACAGGCGGGTCTGCTTGGCCAGCATCACTGCCAGGTCGATGCGCCCCTGCCTGTCGAGAGCCAAAGCGCGAGCCTTCATGAAGTCCTCAACCAGATCGGCGTCGGTGGTCGTACCCAGGGCCACGGCGCGCCGGAAACGCTGCACATCGCGCTCGATGTCGCTGAACGAGTGCCCGGCGAATGCAAACACCAGGATGTCGATCCAACGGGCAAAAAGGGCGTAGTCCGGCCCCAGAAAACGCTTGATAGCTTCCTTGACGGCCTGCCCATCGGGCGTCTTGAACTGGACCACCAGGTCGAAGCGGCGCCACAGCGCTGGATCGATCAGTTCTGGGTGGTTGGTAGCCGCCAGCAATACGCTGCTGGCGGGCCATTCGTCGACTTCCTGCAGGATCACCGTGACCAGGCGCTTGAGTTCGCCCACGTCGCTGTCATCACTGCGCCGCTTGGCGATGGCATCGATCTCGTCCAGCAGCAGCACGCAGGGATCGCGCTTGGCGAAGTCGATGGCCGCCCGCAGGTTGGCGCCGCTCTTGCCAAGCAGGCTACTCATCACGGCGGTCAGGTCGAGCACGTACAGCGGCACCTTCAACTGCGCGGCGAGCCAGCGTGCCGTAAGCGTCTTGCCAACCCCGGGCGGTCCCACAAAGATGGCGGAGCGGGTCGGCGTCAGCCCCATGGCCCGCAGCCGTTCACTCTGTCGGCGCTCGGCGATGAGTTGCCCCAAGACATCCTCGACATCGCTGGACAGCAGCGGCGCGTCTTTCGTCGGCTCGTCTTTGAACACCTTCAGGAGCGAGAGGCGGGATTCGTCATCGACCGGCAGGGCTTGGGTCGCCGACGGCGGAGGCGACAGCTTGCGCATGGGAGAGACGCTGCGTACCGGCTTCGACTTCAGGAACAGTTCGAGTTGCTCGGCCAGGTCGGGCGCCGTCCCACGGTACTTGCGGACCAGTCGCGCCGCGAACAGGCGCACGTCTTCTGTCTGCTCGGCCAGAGCCAAGCGAACCATCTGGGCTAAATCTGACTGCTCTTCCTTCATTTCGCCCATCACTTAATTAACCTGTTGATTTATATGTATAAAAACAAAAACATTATCGGACTAAATTCATTATCTCACAAGTCAGAGTGAAGTTGACAAACGAAGCCAGTGCCAGTGGCGGTGACAGTCTGGTCGTCGACGGATGTCCGGGTCGTGCGACCTTGATACAACGTCCCGGCGTCCCGCCGTCGGGCTCTGCGAGCTGTGCCCCGGGCTTCGTGCCGCATCCCGGCCATCCGGCTTTGATCCCTGACGTCTCCGCGGCGTGGCCGCTGCGCGCTCCGCTTGCCGGGGCTGTTGTGGTGTGCGGGGGGGGCGGTCTTGCTTTGCCCTTTCAACCTACCACGCACGTTCTCGCCGTCAAGGGCTGCGCGTGCCTTGCACGCTGGCGTCCTGGCGGCCGTCTCTGGCTGCGCCTTCGACCCCTGACTGCTTGCGCTGCGGCGTGAGTGGCCGGTTCCGGGCAATCCCGCCCGATTCCGAACCGGAGCCGATCATGTCGCAGCTGTCTTCCCTGTCGTTCACGTCTTACATCGATTCCTCCCTGCTCGTCCGCGATGTCGCGGGCAGCTACCGTCCGGCCGAGCCGGCTGAGGTGCTGCAGGCCGCGCTGCGGGTTCTGGAGGGCCAGTTGCGCGGCACCGAGATGCTGTCGTCGCCGCAGGCTGTGCGCGACTTCCTGCGCATCAAGCTGGGCACCCTGGAGCACGAGGTGTTCGCGGTGATCCACCTGGACGCCCAACACCGGGTCATCGAGTACGTCGAGATGTTCCGCGGCACCGTGACCCAGACATCGGTCTATCCGCGCGAGGTGGTCAAGGAAGCCATGGCACACAACACAGCGGCCATCGTTCTGGTCCACAACCACCCGTCGGGCGTGGCCGAGCCCTCGCGGGCCGATGAGCATATGACCCAAACCCTCAAGAGCGCGCTGTCGCTGGTGGACGTGCGCGTCATCGATCACCTGATCGTGGCCGGGCCGACGATCCTGTCCTTTGCAGAACGCGGGCTGATCTGAGCCCACACAACCGGGAGCCACACCGGCTCCCGGATCTTCGTTTCCTGCCCAACAGCGTGCCACCACACAGTGGCACGAGCACTTCATGACTTCAAAGCCAGAGACGGTGGGGCTTCCTCCGTCCGCCTCGCACGGACATCCGCATCGAGCCAGCTACGCTGGAGAACGCCTAACTGGGTTGAAGACGCGATGCATCCGAACGAGGATCGAACGCTGTTCCTGTCACCCCGCTTTGAAGCGGGGTTTCGGAGAGCAAACGCACGTCGTCAACCCATTTTCCAGTTCCATGAACCACCAAGGCATCAGCGAAATCTCCTTTGAAGAAACCTACAGCGTGCCGCCGGAGCAGACGGCACGGGCGCTTTTTTCAAGGCTCCCGCATGGGAGCGACTATGCGCAGAGGCTGATCGAATGCCTGGCGACCGGGTACCTGGTCGCCGTGGTGGAGTCCATCTGCATTCGCGAGATGCAGCGGCACGTGGATGCCACCTCGGAGGTCGTGGTAGGCCGGACGATAGAGCTGGAGCACAAGGGGCCGATCCCGCCCGGATCGACCCTGAAGCTGCGGGGATGGGTTGAACGCCTGGGGCAGCGAAGCGCGAAATTCCGCGTTCAGGCATCCGACGACCACGAGGTGGTCTGCGAGGGCTGCGTCATTCTGGTCGTGGCGCCCCGAGTCTCGATGGAATCGCGCATCGCCGCGAAAGTAGAAGCGCTCACGACGAAATCAGACAGAGACCCGGTTGACAGCGCTCCCGGCTGGTGTGCTCCGCCTGAGTCGTTCCGTCGCCGGGAGTCCCAAGCTTCCTGAATGCGCCCCGCCACAGCGGGGTATCTGAAGAGTGAGGGTGGGCTGGCTTGCTGTTGCACCCAGCGTGCCACGCCGTTCTCGCCGTCAAGGTCGGCGCGCATCTGCGCTGCGCTGGCGGCCTCGGCGGCCGTCTTCGAACCTTGACCGCTGCGCTGCGCCGTGACCCGGAGGCTGCGGGCAATCTCGCCCGGCATTCCTTCTGGAGTTCACCATGAACACACTCATCACCGACGAGCAGCGCGTGCTGCTGCTGGCCAATGGCCGCGAATCGTTGCAGAACCCTGACTTCGACCCTGCGCCCGTGGTCAAGCTGTTCACACCCGACGCCGGCGCAACCTGGCTATTGACCGAGATCGACCCGGACGACCACGACCATGTCTTTGGTCTGTGCGATCTTGGCCTGGGTGCGCCCGAACTGGGCTGGGTCAGTCTTCAGGAACTGACGACGGTACGTGGTCGGCTCGGGTTACCGGTTGAACGCGACCTGCACTTTCGTGCCGAAAAGCGCCTGAACGCCTACGCGCGGGACGCGCGGCTGGCCGGGCGCATCGTCGCCTGATCCGCCGCCAGGGCGTCGTTGACGCCCTGGTTTTCAGGGTTTCCGCAGATCCGGCAGGCAGTCCGCGAACGCTGGTTGGATCTTGCTCATCGGCGTGGCGATGGCTTCATCGCCGGTGAGCACGGCCATGGTCATGCCGGTCATGGTGCTCAGGCCATTGGAGTTGCGCAGCACCTGCAGGGCCAGGTGCACGGGGAAACCATCGGCGCTGCGTCGCAGCGGGTGGATACCGCCGTGCACGAAGGAGTTCATGGCGGTCCAGGACACGTCCTTGAACTGGGTCAGCATCTGGTGGGCTGCGGCAGGGACGGTATGCCCGACGCGGTTGCCGATCTGATCGATCATCTCCTTTGCACTGGGCAGGTTCTTGGCGGCCTGTTCGGCTTCGAGCGTGAGCGGGGCGGACAGCCTCTCGATGGCGGCATCGCTGGCCGCATAGATGAGCCACATCGAGCGGGTCAGGGCCTCGAACTGCAGTCTCATCAGGCTGACCGCCGAGGTGGGCATTCCCAGCGCCATCAAGGCACGCAAGGCGGTCCCGTGTTCCATGGCCACCCACACATGCCCAGCGCGGCCTCGCCACGCGCAGACCCGTCGAACGCGGCCTCGTCAAGCAGCTCGTTCAGCCGTTCGTGCAAGGCATCCGAGCGCAGCAGCATCTGCTCCAGGGGATCGAGGTGGTTCTGGTCTTTCTCGGTCATGTCGTCATCGTAGAGCGCTCCGTGCCACCGGGCGTCGCCGGCCTTGTAAGTCTGGCCGGCCGCGCTGTCGTGCTGCGCACCGAGCCCCCGGCCCCTGCAGTCCCGCGGTCTCGTCCCTGACGGGCTTCCATCGTTCCCTTCCTTCCGGTCGGCTGACGCCTTCGGCCCGGCCTGACACCCGGGCCTGCGCGCTGCGCTTGCGTGGGGTCGGCGCCATCTGTGGCCAGGTGCCACTTGCGCCCTCTTCCCTCGTCCATCACCACTTCCGCGACCGTAGCGCGCCACCCGGTGCCGTCAAGGCGCGCCAGGCCGTGTCCTCGGCTGCGCCTACGGGCCGCACCAGCCCTGGCGCTTGCTTCCTTGACGGCACCGGGCGGCGCGCTCCTTGGGTCGCGGGCGATGAACTCAGGAAAGACGGTGGCGACGGGACCGGCCCAGGTCTTTGCGCCGACCCCACCGGAAGACCCGAAGAGGGCTCCGAATCTAGGAATCCGGTGGGGGTTTTCAACAGCCAGCTTCATTTGGAGAAATGACCATGCAACTTGCCTCCCGCTTCGCACCGCGTTCGCCGGTGCTGCGTTCCGAAACCCCGCTGTCGGATGACCAGATCCGCGCGGTGGCGCCATCCATCTTTGCGGAGGCGCCGCACGGCAGCCGCTCCGAGCGCTACAGCTACATCCCCACCGCCACCGTGTTGCAGGAGTTGCGCGGCGAAGGCTTCCAGCCCTTCATGGTGTGCCAGACCCGCGTGCGCCATGACGACCGGCGCGAATTCACCAAGCACCTCATCCGGCTTCGCCACGCCAGCCAGATCAACGGCCGCGAGGCCAACGAAATCATCCTGCTCAATTCGCACGACGGCACCAGCAGCTACCAGATGCTGGCCGGCATGCTCCGCTTTGTCTGCCAGAACGGGCTGGTGTGCGGCGACACCGTGGCCGACGTGCGGGTGCCACACAAGGGCGACGTGGCCGCGCAGGTGATCAAGGGCGCCTACACGGTGTTGCAAGGCTTCGGACAGGCGCAGGAATCACGCGAGGCCATGCAGTCCTTGACGCTGGACGCGGGCGAATCCGAGGTGTTCGGCCGCGCCGCGCTGGCCCTCAAGTACGACGACACCGAGAAGGCGCCGCCCGTCACGGAATCGCAAATCCTGATGCCGCGCCGCCACGACGACGACCGGCGCGACCTGTGGAGCGTGTTCAACCGCACCCAGGAAAACCTGATCAAGGGCGGACTGACGGGCCGCAGCGCCAACGGGCGCCGCCAGAGCACCCGCCCCGTGCAGGGCATCGACCAGAACCTGCGCCTGAACCGCGCCCTGTGGCTGCTGGCCGATGGCATGCGCCAGCTCAAGGGCTGATCCAGAACCCAGGCGGCGCGCAGGGAATGGCCCTGCCGCCGTCCTCTCCTCATCACTCACCCCTTTCACCTCTCATCCGACAGGAGTTTCACCATGAACGCACTCACCGATGCCGAAGCCCAGGCCCTGCACGCCATCCCCGCACCGCAGGTGCCCGCCCAGCCCTCGCAGCAGATGCTGCTCGTGCCGCTGTCGCGGCTGCGCCCGTCGCGCCGCAACGTGCGCAAGACCGCGAGCCCGTCCATCGAAGCGCTGGCCGCCAGCATCGAGCGCGTGGGCCTGCTGCAGAACCTCACTGTCACCCTGGCTGCGGACGGCGGACACTACGAGGTGGTGGCCGGAGGTCGCCGCTTCGCGGCCCTCAAGCTGCTGGCCAAGAAGCGCCGCATCGCCAAGGATTGGGACGTGCCCTGCCTGCTGGTGGCCGACGGCAGCGCGCGCACCGCCAGCCTGACCGAGAACGTGCAGCGCGAGGCCATGCACCCGGCCGACCAGTTCGAAGCCTTCGCCGCCCTGGTGGCCGAAGGGCGCCCGGTGGAAGACATCGCGGCCGACTTCGGCGTCACGCCTCTGGTGGTGCAGCGCCGCCTCAAGCTGGCCAACGTCTCCCCACGCCTGATGGCCGACTACCGCGCCGACGCCCTCAGCCTGGACCAGTTGATGGCGCTGGCCGTGACCGATGACCACGCCGCGCAGGAAGCTGCGTTATGCCGATTTCGGCATAACGCGGCTTATGTGGAGTGCGAGGTTATGCCGAGCACGGCTGGCAACAGCCTGCATAGATTCCCCGAATCACTCGGCATAACCATGATGCATTTCTCCTCAACCAGACGAAGGAATCATCATGACTTCCAACTCAAGCATCGCATTCGGCAAGGAAGGTTCGCGTCGCACATCGGATCGGGGTGCGACTCTCCTGGCCGACTATCTCAAGGCCCAACGTGGCGTCCCATCCTTTGCATCCCGCGCCAGTGCAGCTCGCCATTTTCTCCACTGGCTGCGGCTGCGTCGCGTTCCACTCGAACAAGTGGACGCCGCTGTCGTTGAGCGCTTTGCATGCCATCGATGTCAGTGCCTGGGCTATGGTGGCCAGGTCTACAGCCAGCAAGAGGCTCATCGACCGGGGTACATCACCAATGTCCGCCGGTTCGTTGGCTTCCTCGAAGATCACGGCGGCATTCCAGTTCCCGAAGACCTCGCTCCAGTGGCGGCCCGACGCCCTGCCTATGAGCTCCAGCTCATCGCCTTGGGATACAGCAGCGGAACCCGGAGCATGCTCGCCTCCGCTGCTGAACACTTCGTTCATTGGCTCCACCTGTCGCGGATTGCGGCACAGGATATGGATGACCGGCATGTCGAACGCTTCGCGCGCCACGATTGCCGGTGCTTTCTCTGCCGCAAACACGGGACCCTGACCGACTCAGGTGTGATTCGCAGGCGGCGTGGAGGAGCGAGCTTCCTTCAGTATCTGCGTGACTGCGGCCTCGTGCCCCCACGCAGTGCCCTTGAGGAAGATCCACGTCTTGCCGATTTCCAGGCGTGGCTTACACATCGATGCGGAGTCACCAGGCAGACGACCGTGCGCTATCTGGCCGAGGTCGCGCGTTGGCTGTCGTCACTCGACAAGGATCCCCGCACGTATGACGCCATCACGATCCGCAATATCGTTCTGAACCAGCCTGCCAACCGATCCCACAGGTCGGTGCAGCTGACCGCGATAGTGCTCCGGTCCTATCTCAGGCATCTCGTCGCCGGGGACGCCTGTCGTCCCGAACTCGTGCATGCCGTCCCCTACGCGCGGCGCCCTCGGTATGCCGGCTTGCCACGGTTTCTCAGCCCAGCGACCATCGAGCAGATCATTGCTTCCTGCGACACCTGTACACCAGCAGGCTTGCGGGATCGAGCGATCATTCTGCTGTTGGCGCGGCTTGGCCTGCGCGCCGGTGACATCTGCCAGCTCGGGTTGGCAGACATTGACTGGCCGACTGCGCGCTTGCGTGTCGATGGCAAGGGTCGAAGGGCGACGCAACAGCCATTGCCACAAGACGCCGGTGACGCGCTGTTGGCCTACATCGAGCAAGTTCGCCCGACCGTGCGGGAGGACTGCGTCTTCCTACGCCTGCAGGCGCCGTTCAGACCCTTGAAGCCCTCGGCGATCGCTTGTCTCGTCGCAAGGGCACGCACCCGTGCCGGCGTTGAAGACGGTCCATCCGGATCGCATGTGTTCCGCCATTCGCTGGCGACCTCGATGGTGAGGGCAGGCTCCAGCCTGGAAGCCGTTGGGGCAATCCTGCGTCATCAATCGCCCGAGACGACCGCCATCTATGCCAAGGTCGATGTGACCATGCTGGCCCGTGTCGCGCAGCCCTGGCCGGGAGACGCATCATGCTGAGCGCTGACGTCATGCGCTATGTCGCAATGCAACGCGGCTTCGGACTCAAGTTTGATGTATCGGACCGGATCCTACGGAAGTTTGCCTGTTACGCGGAGGAGCACGGGGATCAGCACCTTCAGTCTCACCGCATCTTTGATTGGTGTCGGTTGGCTTCCACGCCAAATCGTGCACGCACCTTCTTCAACGCCATCAGACTCTTCTGCATCTTTCTCCATGCCGAGGATGCTCGCAATGAAGTTCCTCCGGCTGGTGCCTTCGGGCGAAGGCAGGGGCCACGCCCAGCGCCGCATCTGCTGGAGTCTCACCACGTCCGCGCCATCATGGACGCCGCGCTCAACCTCGGACCCGAAGGTTCGATCCGGCCGCATACGTACCATCATCTCTTCGGTCTGCTGGCTGCGGCCGGCCTGCGCATATCCGAAGCCCTGGCACTCAAACGCGATGACCTCAGCGAGGACGGGCTCGTCATCCGCAATGCCAAGTTCGGCAAGAGTCGGCTCTTGCCGCTTCATCCGACGACCCGACAGGCGCTGGACCGTTACCTCGCGGTCCGCGCGAAGCTCAGTGCCCATGGCGATGACCTGTTCGTGGTGACCACTGGCCGTGCTCCGCATCAGCGCTGCGCACAACAAGTATTCACTCAACTCCTGCGGCAACTGGGATTGCGTTCGCCCAGTCCGGCGCCAGGCCCGCGGTTGCATGATCTGCGGCACACCTTCGCCGTGCGTTCGCTGGAGTCCTGCTCCCATGATCGACAAGCCGTCGCGAACCACATGCTGGCGCTCAGCACCTACCTCGGTCATGTGGATGTCAACAAGACCTACTGGTACCTCGAAGCGACGCCGCTCCTGATGCGGGACATCGCCGATGCTGGAGAACAACTGTTTCGGGGAGAGGTGGCATGACAGCTCTCGCCCCATACCTCACCGGGTTCCTACGGGAGCATCTGCCGCGCGACCGCAACGCCAGTCCCCATACTGTTGCGACCTATGCACATTGCTTCTCATTGTTGGTCCGGTTTGCAGCCACCAGGCTCGTCCGCAGACCCAGTGATCTTTGCGTCGAAGACTTCAGTCCGGACCTCGTGCTCAAATTCCTCGACGACATAGAGGTGGGGCGCGGCAATTGTGCTCGCACGCGCAATGCCCGACTTGCCGCAATTCGAGCTTTCTTCCGCTACCTTGAATATCAGGCTCCGGCTTGCCTTGACCAGGTCATGCGCATTCGTGCGCTGCCTCAGAAGCGGACAGATACAGCGCTGATCGACTATCTGACGCGCGAGGAGATTCAGGCCCTGCTGGACGCCCCGAGCAACGACACCGCCGGCGGTATGCGCGATCGGGCCATGATGCATCTCACCTACGCTGCGGGACTGCGGGTTGCCGAGCTGTTGGCGCTGCGCCTGGATGACTTTCCCAACCGCTCTCTCTCGATGGTCCGGATTGTTGGTAAAGGTCGCCGCGAGCGTGTCCTGCCACTGTGGCGCGAGACCCAGGCTTCACTGCGAGCCTAGCTTTCTGTTCGACCCCAGGCGCGGACACCAGAGATTTTCCTCAACCGCAAAGATGCACCAATGACTCGAGACGGCTTTGCTCATCGGCTTGCCCAGCACGTTGCGGTCGCCGCTCAGAAGCAGCCGTCGTTGCTGCACAAGCGCATCACTCCCCACGTCCTACGGCATAGCTGCGCCATGCATACGCTCGCGGCCACCGGCGACATCCGCAAGGTCGCGCTGTGGCTCGGGCACGCGAGCATCACGACCACCGAGACCTATCTGCGCGCTGATCCAATAGAGAAACTGGCAGTACTGGCCGCGCACGTGCCGCCATCGATCAAGCCCGGAAAGTTCCGGTCACCGTCCGATACCCTCATAAACATGCTCGCCGAAGTTCGGAACGCAACGTAAAAGAGCCCACGAGGGGCACAGTTATGCCGAGTGATTCTGGGAATCTATGCAGGCTGTTGCCGACCGTGCTCGGCATAACCTCGCACTCCACATAAGCCGCGTTCTATGAGGCGCCCGAATGGCAGCGCAGCCCGGCTGCGCTGCGCCAGCGTCTCACCGAGCGGGAAATCGGCGCCGACCATGCGCTGGTGCGCTTCGTCGGGCTGGACGACTACACCGCCGCCGGGGGTGGCATCCGCCGCGACCTGTTCGCCGACGACGAGGCCACCGGCACCACCCTGACCGATGTCGCGCTGCTGGAACGGCTGGTGCGCGACAAGCTGGAGTCACTGGCCGAGCCTGTGCGCGCCGAGGGCTGGGCCTGGGTGGAATCGGTGCCGCACCTGAGCCCGGCCGAGCGGCAGGCATTCCAGAACGCACCGCGTCAGCGCCGCGAACCCACGGCGCGCGAGTCCCGGCGCATGGAGGTGCTGCAAGGTCGCATCGCCCGCACCGATGCCGCGCTCGAAGAAGCCTACGACGCGGACGACGAAGACAAGGCCGAAACCCTGCACCAGCGGCGCGAGGCCCTGGTGGCCGAACTGGAAGCCGTGCAGTCCCAACTGAGCGGGCATGCGCTTGAGGTCCGCGCGATGGCCGGTGCCATCGTGACGCTGGACCGGGAGGGACGGGTTCTCATTCACCGTGGCCTGCTGCGCGAGGCCGAAGCCAAGGCGCTGCGCGCGCTGGACGCGGCACGGCAACGCGCCGCCACCGGCTCAGGCAACGACGGCGGCGGCAGTGGCGAGTCGGATGAATCGACCACGGGTGATGCGCCACACGGCGCCGAACACCTGTCCGACCGGCTGGCGCAGCGCCTGAGCGCGCACCGCACCGCCGCCCTGCAAATCGAACTGGCGCGCCATCCGCAGGTGGCGCTGGCTGCGCTGGTTCATGCCATGGTGCAACAGGCCCTGCAGGGCGGCTATCGCAATGCCCTGCCCTTGGGCGTTCGCCTGAGCTTGCGTGATCGGCTGGAAGACCTGGCACCCGACTGGCCCGAGTCGCCTGCGGCGCTCGCGTTGCGTGAACTGCGACACACCTGGGCCGACAAGCTGCCACAGGAACCCGGCGAACTGTTCATGGTGCTGCTGTCCATGCGCCAGGAAGAACTGGTCCAGCTGCTTGCGCTGTGCACCGCCCCGGCGGTGGACGTGGTGACGCCCCGCGCGACCGCCAGCCAGCCCGGCGCCGAACTGGCACAGGCGCTGGGACTGGACATGGCCGCATGGTGGAAGCCCACGGCCGACAGCTATTTCCTGCACGTGCCCAAGGCCGCGATCCTGGATGCGATGGCACAGTTCGCGCCGAATGAGGTGCAGCGTCTGTCCAAGCTCAAGAAGGCGGAAATTGCGAAGGAGGCCGAGCGGCTGACCAAGGGCAGTGGCTGGATGCCTGCCGTGTTCGGTCGTCAGATGCCGACAACGGTGAATGGTGCGACCGCGCAAGGCTCGGCAAACTGACAGAGGAAACACCCACGGGCCCTCTCATGGCTCCAGCGTTTTGCGCGCGGGGCTTTTCCTTGTGCGCGCAGGCTCGCGACCGTTCGTGCCAAACGCGGTCACACAAAAACCGCCACGCCGCCGCCTTTGATCAGGCGGCGGCGTGGCGGCGCGCAAGGGCTTGCGCGGGCGCTTCATGCCAACGCTGTTGGTGTCAGCGCATAAAATGCCGAGACAGCCGCGTCACGCTGAACCTGCTGCCGGGTTAAACGACGTTTCTCGCTTCCCTTCTCTGATCGCAGACCGTGTCCATTCCTCCGGTCGGTGCGTAATCGGCAGTCATCGACCATGCACAAAGGAATTTGGCATGTCTGATTCGACATTCTTCGTCTCCGCTGCGGCCGTGCGCAATCTCAAGCACAGTGCGCAGTACCGCGTCAGCGGTGTCTCGTCCTCTCATCTCAGTGAAGCCCTCGCGTCGGCGCTCGGCTTCAAGACGCATGCGGCGCTGCGCGCCGCATTGGCCGGTCGCACGACCATCGAGGTGCCCAAGCCCAGCAATGCGCGCATGGTGCAGCGGCTCCAAGAGCTGGGCCACAACGCCACGCCGGACCTGCGCCTGGTCCCAGAGTTCGAACACTCGTACTCGCCCTTCCGCAACTTCCCGCTGACCAAGAAGCGCGGTGTGCGCTGGATGGGCTGGCGCAACCTGGTGGTCTCCGCCATCAATGCGGGCCTGGAACAACGACTGTTCGGGCTGGAGCCCAGCGACAACTGGTGGCCCGGCGGCAACCCGCACAGCCAGCTCTGCAAGCGGCACGTCTACCGCTTCGAGCTTGAGGACGGCCATGCGGCCGTGGCCGGCGTGAATGCCATCAGCGGTGACGAACTGACGATCAACGTGGTGCTTCACCCGCGGCACGAGGGAATCGAGCCCGACCGATTCAATGGTCTGCGCGATGGCGACGCCCATGCTCACGCCTGGGTGGAGCGCCGCCTGGGCGCGTGGGTTCAGGACGGCGGTGAGGACTTTTCCTGCAAACGAGCGGTCCAGCCCTGGCTGGCTCAACTGAAGATCGACACCAAGGGCTACTCGGATCAGGGCAGCTTCTTCATGTGACCTTGGTGACGGTGAATCCCGGGGCCGGGCGTGTCGGCGCCCAGCGCCGCCAGGCTCTCGGGCTGCGCCCCGTGCCGTCATGGCCGTCACGGCCCTTCGGCTTCGATCCTTCACGCCTGCGCGCTGCGCTTGCCAGGGGGCCGAATGCGTTCGTGCTCCGACGTCCGGCCCTGTCTTCCTCTGCCGTGCGAGCCGGGTGCTACGCCCTTGCTCGCTGCGCTGGGTTGCCTGGCATGCCGTTCTCCCTCACGCTGGCGGGCAGTTGGCCGAGGTGATCGCTACATACCGCATGGGTATTGGCACCGTACTGGTCGAACCTGACAGGCGACGTGCGATGCGAGGCGCCGGGTGGATGCTGCAGTGGCTTCTCGCGCCGTTGCGACTCTGACCAATAGCGCATGGGTAGTGGCCGCTGAAGTCTTGCCGGAGGCGTGATGAACGTGCTCGGCCATGAGGCTTTCGGGAAAGGTGCGTCCCAGGCGTCCTTGTCTCGTTGTGAATCCTGGCGGGGTCGCGGCTTCGCCTCGGGCTTGATGGCCGCAACCGTACGGCCCAAGAAATTTCCCCTCCGCTGCGCGGATTCCTCGCGAGGCAAATTTCCCGTGCCTGCCGGTCCTCCACGCTGTTGCGGCCCCTTCGCTGCGCTGCGGGGTGCGGCCCGCCCGTCCCCCGCCTGACGGATCACAACAAGGACGCGATGGGCGCGACCTTGGCAACCCGAAAGGAAATCATCATGGCCAACATCGGCACCTTCACCGCTCAGAACGACGGCTTTATCGGCACCGTTCGCACCCTCACGCTCAACGTCAAGGTCAAGTTCGTGCGCAACGACAAGGGCAGCGAGAACGCCCCCGACTACCGCATCCAGGCCGGAACCGGCTACGACATCGGCGCCGCCTGGAAGAAGGTCAGCCAGTCCGAACGCCCCTACCTGTCGGTGACGCTGGACGATCCTTCGTTCCCGGCCACCATCTACGCCCGCCTGATCGAGGAAGAAGACGGCACACACAACCTGATCTGGTCGCGCAGCAAGCCCACGGCCTGACGGCCGGTCCGATCCCGCCGCCCTGGCGGGATCGCTGCTGCAGGCCGAGCCTGCTGCAGTCTCAGGCCTCGGCCGAACCCAGTTGGGCTTCGGTCGCGGCCATCAGGTCGGTCGCACCGCACTCCAGCGCTGCCGCGATCTTGAAGATGAGCGGCAGCGAGGGAATGTGCTCGCCGCGCTCGATTTTGCCCATGTGCGAGCGCTCGATACCCGCGCGGTGCGCCAGCGCCTCCTGGGCCATGCCCTGCCCCGAGCGCAGCGCACGCACCGCCGCGCCGAAGGCTTGCGCCAGTTCGGCATCGAAGGTGGTGGCGCCGGCCGGACGGCCAGCCTGGACAGGACGCTTCTGCATGGACAGAAGCGTCCTGTCGAGAGACAATTAAAACCACGTTATCTTTAACTCATTGGCGATTTGAGCTGCCGCTTTGGTAAATCTCCGTATGGGTGCTTTTGTGCTTTTGCGTAACACTCGTGTATCTACGTAGAGCCTCACAGCCACCTTTGCTCATTCGAGCATTCACGTCATGCCGACTTTCAGCCTTCGTGCAAGGGTGCTTTTCTGCAAAAGCGCCTCTGCGCCTTTGCGGGGAGACACGAAAGCGGCTTTGGGATTCGGTGCTTCTGATGCAACACGTGTTTCCGCACAGCGCCACGCACCCTGACCATGCCGACTGAACCCCTTGTGACCGACGAGCAGCGCGCGCAGTTGCTGGAGAACGGACATGCTCGCGCCGCTGACGCGCAGGTCGACCTGTGGCCCGTGGTACGTCTTTTCACGCCGGACGCGCACGCGACCTGGCTGCTCGCCGCCCTCGACCCGGCCGATGGCGACACTGCCTGGGGGCTGTGCGACGTGGGCATCGGAATGCCCGAGCTGGGCACCATCAAGCTGTCGGACCTCGCGACCATCGTCGGTCCTCAGCAGATGCCGGTGCGGCGCGACCTGCACTTCCATGCCGTGCGACCGATGTCGGAATACCTGCGGCTGGCACAGGCCAACGGCTCGGTCACGGATTGAGCAAAGGATCGACGTGCGCGTCAGACCCTATGGGTCCGACTGCTGACGATGCCATTCCGGGTCACGATCCAGACCGAAATGGACATGACAAACACGCTGCACCACGCCATGGTCATTCTTGCCGCGATGGTCTTCCACCACGTGGCCGTCGCTTTGGGCTCGTTATTGGCGAGTCCAGCCACCATCGGACGATGAACCACCGCACAGCCCCTCACGACCGGATCGCCGACCGATGAACCCGTAGCCTTTGCCGGCCGATGCGACGTTCCTGCAGAAGAACAGGGAGTTCGCATATGGTCAATATCGAGGACGGCCAGTTGGCCGCCCGGCGTCCGCCCTGGCACGCCAGCGCGGCGTACCTCTACGTGCTGCAACTGGACGGCCCTGCGCTGGCCTGGGAGTACCTGCGGCGCCATCCCGGCTACCGGCAGGCCTGGCACACGCAGGCCGCCGACGCGGCGCAGCACTGGGGTTTGCGCACACTGGAAGACCCAGCGCTGGATGCGCGCGAAACGCTGCCCGACTGGCTCAACGCCCGGGCGTGCACCATTCGCGTGATACACGACGATGACCCCATCCCCGAAGCTTCCCCCTTTGAGCTCTGGCGCCTACCGGGTCGCAAGCAGTTGCAGCACGATGGCCGAGGCCTCTTGCTCGCCGCGCGCTGGCCCGGCTGTTGTGTACGCCTGAAGCTGGCGCCCGAGTTGCACGACGGCATGCCGCACGCATTCGCCATGCGCGCCTGCCAGGAGCCTTGCATGCGTTATCGTGACTTGGCAAACGATCTGGACCAACTGGCCGCCGCCAGTCGCTGCGAGCCCTCAGCCGCAACCTGTCCACGGCCCAGCCAAAGTGCCCTGCAGGCGCTGCTGACCCTGCAGGCCCTGGATGCCAGCCAGGCAGGCGCCTCGCTGCGCGAGATTGCCGAAGGGCTTTTCGGCTCGACCGAGGTCGCATCCGACTGGCACGCCGACAGCGCGCTGCGTGCCCGTGTGCGGCGCCTGGTGCAGCGTGGCCGTGCTCTGGTGGATGGCGGCTACCGCGAACTGGCGGGTCTCGATCAGCTCGCCCCTCCGCCCCTGGGACGAAACAGTCCCACCCCAGATCGTCCCTGAGCAAAACGCCCGCGCTTCCTGAGACTGCCTCCACCCGCCTGCAACTCCGCAGGCGGGCCTTCCAAACCGATGGAGGCGCCTCTCATGCGACCCTTTCCCTTGCGGCCTGCCGCCGCACCCGCCCACCCGCCACAGGCCACCGCACAAGCTGCACCCAAGCCACAACCGCCACGCTATCTCACCAACGACGAGGCCGCCGACTACCTGCGCCTGTCGCCGCGCACGCTGGAGAAACAGCGCGTCATCGGCGGCGGACCGCGCTTCCGCAAGTTCGGCCGGCGCGTCATGTACGCCGTCACCGACCTCGACACCTGGGCCGACCAGCGCAGCTTCGAGGCCACCTCCGACCCCGAGTACGCCGAGCACCACTCGGCCGACAGCCGTGCGCGCTGAGGGGCGCTGCGCGCCCTCTCCCTTGCCAACGGCTGATGACCTTGCCAGCGCCACGCCTCCAATGCCCGACGGAACAGCTCGACATGTTCTGCGCGCTGCCTGGCGACATGGCGCCGCGCGACAGCCAGGACCTGATGGCCTACCCCTTCTTCTCGCTGGCCAAGTCCCGGCGCACCAAGCCCATCGACTTTCGCAGCGGCAACGTCGCCATCCGAGTGGAAGGCACGCAGGAACACGGCATCGCCACCATCTGGGACGCCGACATCCTCATCTGGGCCGCCAGCCAGATCGTGGAAGCGCGCGACGCCGGCATCACCACCTCGCGGCTGATGCGTGCCCGGCCCTACGAAATCCTGCGCTTCATCGGGCGCGGGGTCTCGCTGCGCGACTACCAGCGCCTCAAGGCAGCGCTCGATCGCCTGCAGTCCACCACCGTGGCCACGTCCATTCGCGAGACCACCGGCCGACGCCTGCACCGGTTTTCGTGGATCAACGAGTGGAAGGAACTGGCCGACGCTCGCGGCACCCCGCTGGGCATCGAGCTGATCCTTCCGGACTGGTTCTACGCGGGCGTGTTGGACGCTGCCCTGGTGCTGACCATCGACCCGGCCTACTTCAACCTCACCGGTGGCATCGAGCGCTGGCTCTACCGCCTGGTACGCAAGCATGGCGGCCACCAGACCGGCGGCTGGCAGTTCGACTTCAAACACCTGCACCGCAAATCGGGCAGCACGGCGAAGCCGCACGACTTCGCCTGCGATCTACGCGCCCTGGTGGCGCGGCAGTCCATGCCCGGCTACCGCCTGGGCATCGTGCGCATGCCGGGCACGGGTGCCGAGGTGTTGACGTTCCGGCCGGTGCCGCCCACGGCACGGGGATAAGCGGTTCATGGCCTGTGGACGGGCTCGTGCCATCGGGCGTGCCAAGCGTCGTGCCATCAGGCGTGTGTCCATCGTGCCATCAGGCGTGCCGATCGGCCGTCAGCCCAACGGCGGCGCGGCTTTGCACCGGCCGTAACTGCCCTAACCAGATTCATCTAACTGGTGGTGGGAGCGCGCCGTTTCAGTGGACAAGTGACGACCGGCACGCCGCTGCCACCACGCTACGAGCAGACGGGGCGACGCGATGATCCTGGCCCTGCTCAACCAGAAAGGCGGCGTGGGCAAGACCACGCTGGCCACCCACATCGCGGGCGAGCTCGCGCTGCGGGGCCAGCAGGTGGTTCTGCTTGATGCCGACCCGCAGGGCTCGGCACTGGACTGGACCCAGCGCCGCAGCCAGCAGGGCCTGCCCCGGCTTTTCAGCGCCGTCGGCCTGGCCCGCGAAACCCTGCACCAGGAAGCGCCTGAACTCGCCCGGCGGGTCGATCACGTCGTCATCGACGGCCCGCCACGCATTGCGGCGCTGGCGCGCTCCGCGCTGCTGGCTTCCGACCGTGTGGTCATCCCGGTGCAGCCCAGCCCCTACGACCTGTGGGCCAGCGCCGAGATGGTGGCGCTGATCCGCGAAGCCCAAGTCTTCCGCCCGGCGCTGCGTGCAGCCTTTGTCATCAACCGACGCGTCAGCACCACCGTCATCGGCCGCGAAGCCCGCCAGGCGCTGGCCGAGCAGCCGCTGCCCGCGCTGCGCTCGGAGGTGCACCAGCGCATCGTGTTCGCCGACAGCGTGGCCGCCGGCCGGCTGGCCTGCGAAACTGCACCCGACAGCGCGGCCGCACGCGAGGTGACCGCCCTGGTCGATGAACTGCTGCGGTGGCCGTCATGACGGCAGAACACCCGTCGCGTGGCAAACGCATCGCCATCGGCGCACGCCCACCCGCCAACCCGCAGGCCGATGCCTGGGTGCGCCAGGGTGATGGCGAGGCGCTGCAGAAAGGCGATCTGTTCACCGCCCGCCTGACGCTGGATGTGACGCCCGCCATGCGCGCACGCATCAAGGTCTCGGCGTTCACCCAGGGCACCACCGTGGCCGAGTTGCTGCGCGCCTTGCTGGATCGCGAATTCCCGCAATCCCGTTCGGAGACATCCCCATGAACATGCACATCACGCCCGATGGCACGGCTGCGCACGGCGCAGCACGTTCGTCGCTGCCGCAGCCCCTTGCGCTGCAGCACAAACCAGCCGATACCCCACCACCGACCCGCGTCTCGCTGGCCTACGTCCACCAGCGGTTCAACCTCTACCTGCGCTTTGGGCAGCCCGAGCGCACCTTGCAACTTGACCACTGGCGTCGCTGCGCGATCTTCAATCCGTCTGCTATCTTCTGCCGCGTGCGCTGGCAGGCGAACGACCACGGCACGACGCTGTGGCAGTTGATGGTGCTGCAGGCCGGCACCCCGCTGGACGCCTTACAGCGCTTGCCCGGCGTGCGACCGGGAGCACGCGTGTTGCTGCACGTAGAAGGCGAACTGAAGGTGCGCGCCGTGCTTCAGCAGATCGATGCCATCGAGGCTCAAGACATCGACGCCTCCACCGTCACCGCCGCGTACTGGGGCACGCTGGGAAACCGCCTTGCGGCCTGGACTACTGGGCCGTCAGTCGCTCCGCTGCAACTGCCTGCATACAGCGCCGAACGTCACGCTGCAGCATTGACCACGGGGGACTTGCAATGAGCAGCTCTCGTGCTTCCATCCTTGCGCTCGGCAGCGCGGCGGCCATCGCATTGGCAGCACTTGCCTGTGCTTCGTTCGCCAAGCCTTCGCCACGCTTGGTCTACAACCCGTCAGACAGCGTGCCGGTTGGCTGGTACAGCATCAAGCCGCTGGAGCAGGACCCCACTCAGCAACCAACTGAGCTGCAAGTCGGAAGCATCGTGCTCGTCCACTTGCCTGCCGAAGCCGCAGCACTGGCTGCGCAGCGCGGATACTTGCCGCCGCGCGTGCCGTTGCTCAAGCGCGTGGGCGCCGTGGCGCCACAACGCGCGTGCATCACCGGCCAGGTTGTGCGCATTGACGGGCACACCGCGGCCACCGCATTGAGCGTTGACCGCATGGGCCGCCCGCTGCAAGGCTGGCCGCTATGCCGCCGCCTGCAGGCTGGCGAGGTCTTCCTGCTCAGCGTGACAAATCCGGCGTCGTTCGACAGCCGCTACTTCGGGCCGGTGCGCGCCGTCGATGTGATCGGCATTGCGCAGCCGCTGTGGCTGCTGGAGCAGCCATGACGGCCGCAAGACGACAGTCGCCGTCGCCGCCGATGCATCGCCTCACCGTGCCCGTCGGCCCTGTGGACGGCGCAGGCACACGGGGAAAGATGCAGGGCAAGATAAAAGGTCGCGGCACTCAGCCGCTTGAAAACCCTGTCTGCACGTGGGGGTGGCGCGGCACGCGCCAAGGGGCAGCGGCGTGCTGCGAGAGTGCGCAACGCTGCATCGGCATTGGCGAAGGTGCGTGCTTCGCTCGCTTGGCTGCGCCGGTCTTGGATGGAATCGCCCGATGAGCCGCAGCAATGAAGACCACTTTCGGATCCGTCCCGGCACGCCGAAACAGCGTGGCGACGCTTTCATCAACAAGGTGCTGCGCCAGACCAACAAGGCGGGTGCCAAGCTCGGCAAGACGGTCGACAAAGTCGGACTGCGACCCGGCTCCCGGCTGGGGCGCGGCCACGTCGCGGCCCGTTTCGCCGGAGCCTCGCTCACGCCCAACGCCCGCCGCGTGACGATCAAGGCGCGCCTGGTCCATATGGCCAAGGCCGGGCCGCGCTCAGCCGCTACGCACCTGCGCTACATCGAACGCGAAGGGGTCGATCGCCAAGGCGGGCCGGGCCACGCCTATGGTCCGACCACTGGCGTGGCGGACACCGCCGCTTTCGAGGAGCGCGGACGCGAAGATCGCCACCAATTCCGCTTCATCGTCTCACCGGAAGACGCCGAACAGCTCGATGACCTGCGCACCTATACCCGGCACCTGATGGCGCGGATGGAGGCCGACCTTGGCACGCGGCTGGACTGGGTTGCGGTGGATCACTGGAACACCGACAACCCGCACACGCACGTCGTCCTGCGCGGCAAGGACGACACCGGCAAAGACCTCATCATTTCCCGCGATTACATCGCCGTGGGAATGCGCCACCGGGCCGCCGAACTGGCAACCGGATGGCTGGGGCCGCTCACCGAGCTGGAGATCCAACACGCCATGCAGCGCGAAGTCGACCAGGAGCGGTGGACAGGGTTGGACCGCACCTTGCAGCGTGAGGTCAAGGACGGTCTGGTGCCGCCGGATGCGCTGGCCGCACCCCGGCTGCAACGCCAGCGGCAGATGCTGATCGGTCGTCTGCAGCGCTTGCAACGCCTTGGCCTGGCGACCGAGCAACAGCTCGGCACGTGGGCCATCCACGCCGATGCCGAACCGACTCTGCGAGCCATGGGCGAGCGCGGCGACATCATCCGCACGATGCAACGCGTCATGAGCGGCAAGCAGCGAGAGTTGGCCGTGTTCCAGTCTGGCGCGGATGGCCACACCATCGTAGGCCGCGTCGTAGCTAAAGGGCTGGCAGACGAGCTGCACGACAAGGGCTATCTGGTCATCGACGGGACCGACGGCAAGGCGCACTACGTCGCTCTGCCACCGCGGTCGGAACTGGAGCAATACCCCACAGGCGCCGTGGTGGAGGTGAAAGGTTCTCCCGACGTGCGCGCGGCTGACCGGAACATCGCCGCGCTGTCGGTGAACGGCATCTATCGCACCGATCATCACCTGGCGCTCGCCCAAGGTCAGGCCACGCCCAATCGCGACCCGCGCGAGGTGGTGGCCGCGCATGCGCGCCGGCTCGAAGCTCTGCGCCGTGCCGGCATCGCGGAGCGCGAGGCCGAAGGCGTTTGGCGCATACCCAGCGACCTGACCGAACAAGGCCGCCAATACGATGTCCAGCGCCTGGGCGGTGGCGTTGCTGTGGAACTGAAGGCACACCTGCCCATCGAAAGGCAGACCCGCGTGATCGGCGCGACCTGGCTGGATCAGCAGTTGATCAGCGGTGGCAAGGGGCTGGGAGATGTGGGCTTTGGCGGGGAGGTCAAGGACGCGCTGCAGCAACGGGTTGATTTTCTGGCCGAACAGGGGCTGGCTGAGCGGCGCGGGCAGCATGTGGTTTTGGCTCGCAGTCTTTTGGCGACGCTGCGCGGACGCGAGCTAAAAAGGACTGCGCAGGACGTCACAGCAGAAACCAGCCTGGAATATCGTCCAATTGCCGACGGTCAGCGTGTGGTGGGCATCTATCGCCGCAGCTTCATGCTCGCCAGCGGGCGCTACGCTATGCTGGATGACGGCATAGGGTTCAGCCTGGTGCCCTGGAACCCAACCATTGAGCAGCGGGTGGGAAAGAACATTTCGGCCGTTGTGCGTGGAGGATGCGTGGTGTTGGACAGCAGAAAACAAATAGGGTTGCCTATTGGATAGGTTGCTTGCAGCCAATGCGCGGTCAAATCTCCTCGGTTGCATTCATCAACAGCAGGTCAGTTAACCCCAGCGGTCAGCCTGTAGTTCAGAACTGTCCGGTTTCCCCGGGGGAACTTCACCGAGGCTGCGCCGGCTCCTGGGTCGTGTGAGCCAGGCGTAGAACCCGCCACGCGAGACACCGAGCGCCTCGCACATCAGATTGACCGGCCAGGCCCCTCGGTGTTTCGCCACGAAGCCGAACTTCACATCGACTCCTTCGCGAAGTAGGCCGCGGCTCTTTCAGGATGTCGCGCTCCATCTTGAGCTTGGCCACTTCCTTGCGCAGCCGCGCTATCTCGGCGTCCTGGACCTTCTGTTTGCCGTTACCAGGAAACGCCTCCTGGGGCTCCTCTGGTCGATAGCAATTTTGGACAACAACTTTATTCAATTCATTCAATACGCCATGCACCTACGTTTCGAAAATGGGAAGAGCTTCATCCAACCGCCCACAAGGAGACATCATGAGTATTTCACCCCCGGCCGATTTCTTGCGCAAGCTCTACCAGTCCTGGTCAGAGCGCATGGCGGCAAACCCTGCACTGACCATCGACGACCTGCGAAGTCTGTTTGACGAGTGGCACCAGCCCACCATGGAGCCCGAGGGGGTCACCTACAAGTCAGAGGTGGTGGCCGGTATTGAGGCCATCTGGGCGCTGCCCGTAGGCGCCGATACTTCCAAAGTGATTCTCTATACCCATGGCGGGGGCTTCGCGGTCGGATCGGCAGCCAGCCATCGCAAGCTCGCCGGGCACCTGGCCAAACACCTGGGCGTCACGGCTGTGGTCATCGACTACCGTCGCGCTCCCGAGCATCCGTTCCCCGCCCAAATCGAAGATGCAACGGCTGTCTACCGAGACCTGCTTTCCAGGGGGTACAAGGCGCAGGACATCACCACCAGTGGTGACTCCGCGGGCGGCAATCTGGCCATCGCGACGGTGCTGAAATTGCGTGATGATGGTGTTCCATTGCCAGGTTCGGTCATCGCGTTCTCGCCCTGGCTGGACATGGAACATGTGGGCATGACGCTGGAGACCAATGCGGCCACTGATGCCCTGGTTGGAAAGGGCATTCTGGAGGCCATGTCTGGCATGTTCCTCGGCGAGCAGGGGTCGCGAACGGATCCTTTGGCCAATCCGCTCAAGGCGAACTACAAGGGCTTTCCGCGCCTGTATGTCAACGCCGGTTCCAACGAGACGCTGCTTGATAACGCCACCGGCCTAGCCAGCATCGCCAAGGACGCAGGGGTCCAGGTGACGCTCTCTGTGGTCGACGGCATGCAGCACGTTTTCCCCTTCCTGGCCGGCCGTGCCGTGGAGGCGGACGAGGAACTGCGTCGCATCGCGAAGTGGTTCAAGGGCAGTTGACGCTCGCTCATTTCCTTGCCTGAGCCGTATCGGCTCAGGTTTTCCTTTCTTTCAGTTCATTCAACGGGAGCCAAAGTGCCCTCGCAGGGCGGAGCTTTGGCGCCATCAAAGAGACAAGTCATGAAAAACACAACCCATTTCGACGCAATCATCATTGGCGCGGGCTTCGGCGGCATGTACATGCTCAAGAAGTTGCGCGATGAACAGGGCTTGAAGGTCCGCGTCTTCGACAAGGCTGGCGGCGTGGGCGGCACCTGGTACTGGAACCGCTACCCGGGTGCGCTTTCCGACACCGAGAGCTTTGTGTACTGCTACTCGTGGGACAAAGCGCTGCTGCAGGATATGCACATCACCACACGCTATCTGACCCAGCCACAGATTCTTTCCTATCTGGAACATGTGGCGGATCGGTACCAGCTTCGGCCCGACATCCAACTCAATACCGGCATTACGGCTGCGCACTTCAATGAATCGTCCAATACGTGGGAGGTGATGACCGATACGGGCGAAACCCACACTGCCAAATTCATCGTGACGGCGCTCGGTTTGCTGTCCGCCACCAACATCCCCAACATCAAAGGCAGAGACAGCTTTCAGGGCGAGTGGTACCACACCGGCAACTGGCCTGAGGGCGTTCAATTCGAAGGCAAGCGCGTGGGCGTGATCGGCACCGGCTCCACTGGCACCCAGGTCATCACCGCGATCGCACCGAATGTCGCGCACCTGACTGTCTTCCAACGCTCACCCCAATACAGCGTCCCGGTCGGCAATGGCCCAGTGACAGCGGACTACGTGGCGAATGTGAAGAAGAACTACGACGAAATCTGGGAACAGGTGAAGAGTTCCGTCGTCGCTTTCGGGTTCAAGGAAAGCACCGTCCCTGCAATGAGTGTGTCCGAAGAGGAGCGCAAAGCCGTGTTCCAGAAGGCTTGGGAGAACGGTGGTGGCTTTCGCTTCATGTTCGAGACCTTCTGCGACATCGCCACCGACGAGCAGGCGAACCTGGCGGCGCAGAACTTCATCCGCAGCAAGATCGCCGAAATCGTCAAGGATCCGGAAGTTGCTCGCAAGCTCATGCCGAAGGACTTGTACGCCAAGCGCCCGCTGTGCGATAGCGGCTACTACGCGACCTACAACCGGCCGAACGTCAAGCTGCTTGACGTCAAGGCCAACCCGATCGCCGAGATCACCCCCAAGGGCGTGCGCACATCGGATGGCGTGGAGCATGAACTCGACATGCTGATCTTTGCCACAGGTTTCGACGCGGTGGACGGCAACTACACCAAGATCGACATCCGTGGGCGCAACGGACTGAGCATCAAGGACCACTGGAAAACCGGTCCCACCAGCTACCTGGGCATGACAAATGCGAACTATCCCAACATGTTCATGGTGCTCGGCCCCAACGGTCCCTTCACGAACCTGCCGCCGTCAATCGAGACCCAGGTCGAGTGGATCAGCGAACTGATCAGTGAGGTCAATGCGAAGGATCTGAGCACGGTGGAACCCACCAAAGCAGCCGAAGCCAGCTGGACCAAGACCTGTCAAGACATTGCTGGCATGACCCTGTTTCCCAAAGCCGAGTCTTGGATCTTTGGCGCCAATATTCCTGGCAAGAGCAACACGGTCTATTTCTACATGGCCGGTCTTGGTGCCTACCGACAACAACTCTCCGCAGTCAAGAGCGAGGGCTATCAGGGCTTCCTGTTTCAGTAATACCCGCAAGCACAAAACAAACGAAAGAGACCACATGAAACGCGTAAAAGACAAAGTGATTCTCGTGACTGGTGGCGCCATGGGTATGGGGCAGTCGCACAGCGAACTGCTCGCATCGCAAGGCGCCTGGGTGTTTGTTGCTGATGTGAATCAGACGCAGGGTCAAAGCGCCGTGGACGGCATCCGCAAGAGCGGTGGCAAGGCCGACTTCCTGAAGCTGGACGTTACCCAGGAAGCCGACTGGAGCGCCGCTATGAACCAGATCGTTGAACGCGCAGGGCGCTTGGATGTGCTGGTCAACAACGCGGGCATCCTGATTCTGAAGCCTGTGCAGGACACGAGCAACCAGGAATGGGACCGCATCTTCGATGTCAATGTGCGCAGCGTTTTCATCGGAACCCGTGCGGCCATCCCCGTGATGCAGAAGCAGGGTGGCGGAACGATCGTCAATGTCTCGTCCATTTACGGATTGGTTGGTGCCCCGGGCGCGAGTGCCTATGAGGCATCGAAGGGAGCGGTGCGCCTGTTCACCAAGTCCTGCGCGGTGGATCTCGCCCCCTTCAACATTCGTGTGAACTCGGTCCATCCAGGTGTCATCGAGACACAGATGACAAAAGCACTTTTGGATGATCCAGCGGTGCGCCCGCTCCTGCTGGGTCCAACGCTGCTCAAGCGGCCAGCGCAGCCTATCGAAGTGTCGCAAGCGGTTCTGTTCCTCTCATCCGATGAATCGTCCTTCGTGCATGGTGCGGAACTCGTGGTCGATGGTGGTTACACCGCCAACTGATCCGTGCATGGGTCAATGCCTTCAAGAAGGCATTGACCCAGCGTCTTACCCATCACCAGGAACATCCGATGCGCTGCTATTGCGTAACACACCACGGCCAGCCACTTGAACTGCTTGAACGACCCGATCCACAACCGCGTGGGACTGAAGTTCTGCTGCGGGTTAAGGCGGCCGGACTTTGCCACACCGATCTTCACCTTTGGGAGGGCTACTACGACCTTGGGGGCGGCCGCCGACTCCAGCTTTCGGATCGGGGCATCAAGCCCCCTCTCACGCTGAGTCACGAAATTTGTGGGGAGGTGGTGTCAGCGGGTGCCGACGCGGGCCTTGTGCCAACGGGGACAACAGTGCTCGTGCATCCATGGATCGGGTGCGGCGAGTGCCCCACCTGCCTTCGGGGCGAAGAACATTTGTGTTTGAAATCCCAGTCGCTGGGCGTGGTACGCCCTGGGGGCTTCGCTGAATACGTGCTGGTTCCACACCCGCGCTATCTGGTGGATCTCAATGGGCTGGATCCGATCAGCGCAGCACCTCTTGCCTGTGCGGGCGTGACGACCTACAGCGCATTGAAGAAGTTGGGCGATCGCCTGCAGCAGGACCCAGTGGTCATCATCGGTGCTGGCGGGCTGGGGCTGATGGCACTCGAAGTCCTGAAGGTACTGGGAGGTAAGGGTGCCATCGTGGTCGATATCGATCCAGTCAAACGAGAGGCGGCCGTGGCGGCCGGGGCCATGGTGGCCATCGATGGCCAGGCCGACGATGCGGTCAAGCAGATCGTCAAAGCCACCGGCGGCGGTGCCCGGTCGGTGCTGGACCTGGTCGGGGCGGCGTCGACAGCTACCTTGGCCATCAATGCTTCTGCACGCGATGGGCACATCGTGATGTGCGGGTTGATGGGCGGAGAAATCAACCTTTCATTGCCTTTGATCGCGATGCGCCCGTTGACGTTGCAGGGCAGCTATGTGGGCACGCTTTCGGAGCTGAAGGAGCTGGTCCAGCTCTTCAAGGGCAAGACCGTGCGCGCCATTCCCATTGTGAGCCGGCCATTGAGCGAGGCCAATGCAGCGATGGAAGACCTTCTGCATGGTCGTGTGGTTGGCCGCACGATTCTCGTTCCCTGACCCGATACCTGACCCATGTACCCACACATTACCCAATATATCGATGGCGAGTTCATACAAGGCGATGGTCGCCGCGAAACGGATGTGCTGAACCCTGCCACCAATCTACCGATCGGCAAACTGCCGCATGCAACATCGGCTGATTTGGAACGCGCCTTGTCGAGTGCCCAGCGGGCGTTTGAATCCTGGAGAAACAGTTCGCCCATGCTGCGCAGTCAGATCCTGCGCAAGGTAGGCGAACTGGCCCGCGAGCGTGCTCAGGTGATCGGACGCAACATCACGCTGGATCAAGGCAAGCCTTTGGCCGAGGCGGTGGGCGAGGTGACCGTCTGCTCTGAACACGCCGACTGGCATGCCGAAGAGTGCCGCCGCATCTACGGTCGGGTCATCCCGGCCCGTTCCAGCCAGGTGCAGCAAACGGTCTTGCGCGAGCCAATTGGCGTGTGCGTCGCATTTTCACCCTGGAACTTCCCCTTCAACCAGGCTATCCGCAAGGTGGCTGCGGCGATAGGCGCCGGCTGCTCGGTGATCGTCAAGGGTTCCAGCGACACTCCAAGCGCCGTGGTGGCCATCGCCCAGTTGTTTCACGATGCCGGTTTGCCTCCTGGTGTGCTGAGCGTGGTCTGGGGCGACTCGGGGATGATCTCCGATCACTTGATCCGGTCGCCCATCGTGCGCAAGATCTCCTTCACGGGCTCGACCCCTGTCGGTCAGCAACTGGCCGCTTTGGCTGGCTCGCTAATGAAGCGCTGCACGATGGAACTGGGCGGGCACGCGCCAGTCATCGTGTGCGATGACGCAGATATCGACACCGCCGTCGATCAGCTGGTGGGCTACAAGTTTCGGAACGCCGGTCAAGTCTGTGTATCGCCAACGCGCTTCTTCGTGCAGGACGGGATACACGACTACTTTGTTGACCGTTTTGTCGCCAAGGCGCAGGCCATCAAGGTGGGCGACGGACTGGAGGCGGGGACCCGAATGGGGCCGTTGGCCCAGCGCCGCCGTATCGCGGCGATGGAGGGCTTCGTTGACGACGCGCGTCAGCGCGGTGCCAACATCCGTACTGGTGGTCATGCGGTGCTAGGCGCGGGCAACTTTTTTGCCCCTACCGTCATCACGGACCTGCCCGAAGACGCCCGCTTCTTGAACGAAGAACCGTTCGGTCCCGTGGCAGGGATCGTGCGCTTCACGAACCTGGAGGATGCGTTGCAGCGTGCCAACCGACTGCCTTTTGGCTTGGCTTCCTATGCCTTCACAAGGTCAGCCAAAAACGCGCATGCCATCTCTCGTGGACTGGAGGCCGGCATGGTGTCAATCAACCACATCGGGCTGGCGCTGGCCGAAACCCCCTTTGGTGGCCTCAAGGAGAGCGGCTATGGCAGCGAAGGGGGCATTGAAACCTTCGACGGCTACCTGACCACCAAGTTCATATCCCAGCTCAACTGACGTTCTCGATGCCAGAAGCTGCTCAATCCAGCTTCTTGATTCGTCGGATTCGTGAACAAACAAGGAGGAACACCATCATCTGATGAGTCCAAATCTTTGCCCATGACTGTGCCAAACGCTCTTGGTCCAATGTGTCCTAGAGCCAGTAACTCGAAAAAGTTTCCAGGAGACAAGATGAATATTCAGTGCTTCCTCAGCTCGGCTGGGCTGCGTTCTGCGTTTGCGACGGTTCTTGCTGCGTCCGTTATGACCTCGGTCTATGCGATCGACACCGATCCAGGTGATTGGACTGCTCCGCCACCGGGCACCAACCTGTTTCTGCTCTACGCGCAGCACGCCAACAGGAGTGTTCTTTACACCAATGGGCAACAAACCCCCAACGCAGAGCTTGGCTCGGACGTGGCCATCCTTCGTTATGTTCGCCCTGTTGAGGTCTCAGGCTTTGTTGTTGCTCCACAGGTACTGCTGCCTTGGGCACGTTTGCGCACGGGTGGCGTGGTTGCAGGGCTCGGCAATGCATCGGGTGCTGGTGATCTGATCTTGGCCAGCCCGATCTGGTTCGCCAAGGCAGACGCGGCGTCGCGGAACTCTTTCTCGTTTGCCCCCTATCTGGTCCTCCCAACCGGTGACTACGACACAGGTCAGACACTCAACATTGGAGAGAACCGATGGAAAGCCATTTTCCAGTTCGGTGGCACGTATCAATTGAGCCAACAGCTTGATGCGGAGGGAGCTGTCGACGCAACCCTGTTTGGGAAGAACAAGAAATTTGGTGCCTCCGGAGCGGACACGCTTCAACAAAAAGCCCTCTACCAACTGCAGGGTTCTCTGAACTGGCACCAAAGCCCAGGCACCTTGTTGGCGGCAGGTCTGTCGCACACCTTTGGTGGTATTCAGAGAGTGAACGGTGTGTCCCTGGAAAACGAGATCACCACCACGAAAGTGACACTGACAGCATCAACTTTTGTGAGCCCTTCGTTGCAAGTACTGGTGTCTGTCGGTCGCGATCTGAAGGTCGGCAACGGGTTCAAAGAGTCCAGTCGACTGAACGTGAGGTTGCTCAAAGTATTTTGACTTGGTAGTGCTTGCCCTAACAAACAATCATCGATTTTTGCAGTGTCGACGGTTGGGTGTGAGCGCCGCAAGCCGATAGGCATTGACTGTCTTAGCCGTTGGAATATTCGGCACTGACTGCACAGCATGGGTAAACCCTAGGGGCGGTCTCGCCGGGAAACGGTAATTTGGCCAGTTGGTGAACGTGGAGCACCGGTGTATGAACTCATTGATCACGCCCGACGAAGTGCCGCGCTGGATCCCCGGCCGGCTCACTCTGGATAGCTCACCTCTTGGGTGGGAAGAAACCATTTTGAAGGGTTATCGCTACGACAGCCTCGACGTTGAGATACCCACAATGCGTGATTACATGATCGTCGTGTATCGGAGTGGGGTGGCAGAGATGAGCCGGCGAAGCGGGGGGCCCTGGCAGTCCGCGAGGGTCGAACCAGGCGTTGTTTCCGTTTTGACCCGTGCCGAACAATCACAGTGGCGTTGGGACAAAGGGATCAATGTGTCTCATCTCTACCTTTCCCAAAGCGCTGTCGCTCGTGTCGCAGGCGAGGTTTTCGACAAAGACGTGAGGGATGTGGAGATGCAGGACATGGTTCGATCCGAAGATCCAGTTCTGCCGGCTTTAGTCTCCCTGTTTGAGAACGAACTGAAATGCGGATTGGTTGGCGGTCAGATTTATGTAGACGCTCTTAAGGCTCAGCTATGCATTCATATGCTGCGCCAATATGCAAAAGTCGTTTTTCGGGATTACCGCAACTATGGTCGGCTGTCTCGTGCCCAATGTCGACTGGTGGTTCAGTACATAGAAGAACACCTTGATAAGAACATTTCGCTGCAGGATCTGGCCAGCCTTTCCCAATTGAGCGTCTTCGCCTTCATGCGAAAGTTTCGGGCTGATTTCCAGTGTGCACCGCACGCCTACGTACTGGCCCAGCGTGTCAAGCGAGCACAACAACAACTTGCGCGCCCTGACATTCCGCTCAAGGTGGTTGCCGCAAACTGCGGATTTTCTGATCAGAGCCACATGACCCGCGTTTTTCGACGCATGCTGAATGTGACACCTGCCGAATACCGGCGGTCTTCGTCCACCTCATGACAATCCAGGCCCCTGCATCACCGCCAGCGTGAAGCTTTCTCGATGACGAAATCGATGAAAGTTCGCACCGCCTGGGTCTGGTAGCGCCCTGGCATGCGCAGCAAAAACAGCCGGGTTCCGAAGATGCTCAGGCGCCAGTTGTTCAGCGCGGTCACAACACGGCCGGTGTTCACGTCTTCCTGAACCACATAGCTCGGCACCAGACCAACCCCCAGCCCCGACAGGATGGCCTCTCGCAGAAACTGGAAGTTCTCGGAAGCCAGCGTCGGGCTCAGTGTGACTTCCTGACGCACCTGATCCTTGTAGGCCGAAAGCCTGAGTTCCCGTCCAACCACCGACGAGGTGATCAGCGGCATGCGCCGCAGGTCTTCCAGATCATCCGGCAGACCGTGTATGCGGGTGAACACGTCCGAGGCACACGCCACGTATCGCACCTGCGCCAGTTCTCTGGCCACAAGTGCTTCCGGTGGCTCGGACATCACCCGAATCGCCACATCCACCTCGTCGCGCAGCAGGTCGTCCACCCGGTTCTCGAACAGCAACTCCAGACTGATGTCGGGGTATTGGCGCTTGAATTCCAGCAGCCAGCCGGTCATGACCAGTTGCCCGAAGCCGGTGGGCACGCTGACCCGCACGGCGCCGTGCAGGCCGCGACCCAGGGAGTCTATGGCTTCCCTGGCGGCGGTCAGTTCGTCTCGGATGGCGCGTCCGTGGCGGTAGAGCGTTTGACCGATCTCCGTCGGTTCGATGCGCCGGGTGGTGCGCCGCACCAGCTGCGCGCCCACCGATTTCTCCAGCTGCTGCAGGTGGTAGCTCACGTTGGCGCGGCTGACTTTGAGTTTGCGCGCCGCGCTGCTCAGGTTGCCGGCATCGAGGATGTCCACCAGCAGCACCAGTCCGGTCAGGTCCATGGATCAACTGTCAAACGAATTTTGACACAGTGTTAAACATCGATCGGATTGTCAAGTCAATGTGCGATCAACACAATCCCCCAACCCCAAACAGCCCTGATCCCAGGGCCCTCTTCGGAAATTCAAATCACATGGCACTCGACACGGAAACCTTCTCCCTGCTCAAGGACAGCGTGCAACGCTTCATTCGCGAGCGTCTGGTCCCCTCTGAAAACAGCGTGGAAGAGCACGACGACGTTCCCTCGGACATCGTGGATGACATGAAAGAGCTGGGCCTGTTTGGCCTGTCGATCCCGGAAGAGTTCGGCGGTATCGGCCTGTCGATGGCGCAAGAGTGCGAGGTGGCCTTCGAGCTGGGGCAGACCGCGCTGGCGTTCCGCTCGGTGGTGGGCACCAACATCGGCATCGGGTCGCAGGGCATCCTGATGGACGGGACGGCCGAGCAGAAAGCCGAGTACCTGCCTCGTATCGCCAGTGGCGAGCTGATCATTTCGTTCGCGCTGACCGAGCCCAACGCCGGTTCGGACGCCGCAGCCCTGCAGACCCGTGGCGTGCGCGACGGTGACGACTACCTGCTCAGCGGCAGCAAGCGCTACATCACCAACGCACCGCGCGCCGGCGCCTTCACGCTGATGGCGCGCACCGACGGCCCGGGGGCCGGCGGCATCTCGGCCTTTATCGTGCCCTCGGACCTGCCCGGCATCACCCTGGGCAAGCCGGACAAGAAGATGGGCCAGCGCGGCACCAAGACCTGCGATGTCAACCTGGACAACGTGCGGGTGCCGGCGTCCCACATCATCGGCGGCGTACCCGGCAAGGGCTTCAAGACGGCCATGAAGGTGCTGGACCGCGGACGGCTGCACGTCTCGGCCCTGGCTTGCGGCATGGCCCAGCGCATCCTGAACGAGTCTGTCGCCTATGCCCAGGAGCGCAAACAGTTCGGGCAACGCATCGGTGACTTTCAGCTGGTGCAGGCCATGCTGGCCGACAGCCAGGCCGAGCTGCTGGCGGGTTGGTCCATGGTGCAGGCGGTGGCGCAGCGCTACGACGCCAAGCCCTTTAGTGTGACCGATCCGGCGGTGAGCATGCAGGCCTCGTGCACCAAGCTCTTCACGACAGAGATGGTGGGCCGCGTGGCCGACCGTGGTGTGCAGATCCATGGCGGCGCGGGCTACATCAACGAATACAAGGTTGAGCGCTTCTACCGCGACGTTCGCCTGCTGCGACTGTATGAGGGCACGACCCAGATCCAGCAGCTCATCATTGGCAAGCAGCTGATGCGTCAAGACTGATCCGAGACCGCCATTTCGCATTCCAAACACCGGAGACACACCATGTCCAGACCACACGATCCCAGCATCAATCGTCGCCAGATCCTGACCCTGACAGCCATGACTCTGGCAGTGCCCACTTGGGCACAAACGGGTTATCCGAGCAAACCGATCACCATGCTGGTGCCTTTCCCGGCTGGTGGAACCACCGACATTCTGGGGCGTCTAGTCGGCCGCCATCTGGCCACCCGCCTCGGAGGCACCGTGGTGGTCGAAAACAAGCCAGGCGCTGGTGGCGCCGTGGGATCCGCCCTGGTAGCGAAGGCTGCGGGGGACGGTCACGCCCTGCTGATGGGAACCATTGGGACCCATGCCATCAACCAGTATCTCTACAAAAAGCTGGCCTACGATCCGTTCAAGGACTTTGCCCCAATCAGTCTGGTCGCCATGGTCCCGAACGTGCTGGTGGTCAATGCATCCTCACCAATCAAGACGGTGAAGGATCTGATCGCTGCCGCCAAAGCCGAACCTGGAAAGCTGAGCTATGCATCGGCCGGCAATGGAACCTCGATACACCTGTGCGGGGCGCTGTTCGAGCAGATGGCGCAGGTTTCCATGGCGCACGTACCCTATCGGGGGAGTGCCCCAGCCATCACGGATCTGCTGGGAGGTCAGACCACCTGCATGTTCGACAACCTGCCGTCGGCTATGCCGCACATCAGATCCGGCGCATTGCGTGCTGTAGCGGTAACGACAGTCCGGCGTTCCGCTGCGCTGCCCGATGTGCCCACCATCGCAGAGGCCGGTGTGGCGGGCTATGACGCCAGTTCGTGGTTTGGAATCTGGGCACCCGCGTCGACGTCCGCAAGCCTGGTCAGCCGTCTGAATGAGGAAATCAGACAGATCCTGGCCCAGCCCGATGTCAGGCAGACATTGAAGGAGCAGGGGGCAGAAGCCGCACCCGATAGTCCGTCGCAGTTCGCAGCCTTCATCCAGGCAGAGGCTGCCAAGTGGGCGAAGGTGGTTAAAACGGCCAACGTGCAACTGGACTGAAGACATGGGAGCCCTCAGCCACATTCGGGTGCTGGACCTGACGCGGGTCCTGGCAGGCCCCTGGTGCACGCAGACGTTGGCCGACCTAGGTGCCGACGTGATCAAGATCGAACGTCCTGGCCAGGGCGACGACACACGGCAATGGGGGCCGCCCTATGCGCGCGATGCGCATGGGCAGGACACCACCGAGGCCGCGTACTATCTGGCGGTGAACCGCAACAAGCGGTCCGTCACGCTCGACATCGCCACCGCCGAGGGCCAGGACCTGGTCCGCCGCCTGATGGCCCAATGCGATGTGCTGGTCGAGAACTTCAAGGTGGGCGACATGCAGCGTTACGGGCTCGACCACGAAAGCCTGCGCCGCGAGCACCCCGGTCTCATCTACTGCTCCATCACCGGCTTCGGCCAGACCGGTCCGTACGCGCCGCGCGCCGGCTACGACTTCATCGTGCAGGGCATGGGCGGCTTCATGAGCGTCACCGGGGAGCGCGACGGCCAGCCCGGCGCGTCGCCCCAGAAGGCCGGTGTCGCGATCGCAGACCTGTTCACCGGGGCGCACGCCACCATCGCCATCCTGGCGGCGTTGAACCACAAGGAGCGCACCGGCGAAGGCCAGCACCTGGACATCTGCCTGCTGGACACCCAGGTGGCCATGATGGCCAACATGGCCACAAACTACCTGGCCACGGGAAAGCCGCCCACGCGCTGGGGCAACGCGCACCCCAACATCGTTCCCTACCAAGTGTTCAAGGTGGCCGATGGCTGGGTCATCGTCGCCTGTGGCAACGATAGCCAGTTCCGCAAACTGACCCAGGTCGCAGGGCAGCCGGAACTGGCCGACGACCCCCGTTTCGCCACCAACCCCGCCCGGGTGCGGCACCGCGACCAGCTGGTGCCCTTGCTGGAGGTGCTGATGCAGCAGCGCCCTCGCGACGAGTGGATCCGTCTGCTGGAAGCGGTGGGCGTGCCCTGTGGACCCATCAACGACATGGCCGACGTGTTCCGCGACCCGCAGGTGCTGGCCCGCGACATGCGCCAGGAACTGCCCCATCCCACCGCCGGGCAGGTCAGCGTGCCGGGCAGCGCACTCAAGCTCTCGGCCACGCCCGTGACCTACCGCAGCGCGCCGCCGCTGCTGGGCGAACACACGCAGGAAGTGCTGCAGTCGCTCGCTGCCCTGTCGGTGGACGAGCTGGACGCCTTGAAGAACCGACAGATCATCTGAACCCGTGAACCATCCCATGAGCCAGCCCTTACCGACAGCGCTTCGCGTCGAACGCATCGAACTCAATGCCCCTCCCGTCAACAGCCTGGGTATCGCGCTGCGAAGGCACATCGTCGACGCGGTGCGCGCCGCCGAGGCAGATCCCGAAGTCGCGGCGATCGTGCTCATCGGCAACGACAAAGCCTTCTCGGCTGGTGCCGACGTTTCCGAGTTCGGCACGCCGCTGCAGTTTGAAACACCCATGCTGCGCGATGTCATCGCCACCCTGGAAGGCTGCTCGAAGCCGGTGGTGGCCGCCATCTCGGGTGTCGCCCTGGGTGGTGGGCTGGAGCTGGCCCTGGGCTGCCATGCCCGCGTGGCCCTGGCATCGGCCCGCCTGGGCACGCCGGAAATCCAGCTGGGCCTGATCCCCGGTTCGGGGGCGACCCAGAAGCTGCCGCGGCTGATGGGGCCCGAGAAAGCCCTGGCGATGATGCTCTCGGGCCAGCCCCAGGCGGCCGCCGACCTCTCGGCCTCCGGCCTGCTGGACCAAGTGGTGTCGCAAGATCTGTGGGCAGCGGCCTCCGCACTGGCCCTGGCGCTGGCACAGGACGGCAAGGTCCTGCCTCGGGCACGGGACCGCAGCGTCGATGCCGCGGCCTGCCAGGCCGCGGTCGATCAGGCGTCCGCCCGCTTCAACCCGCGCCAGCGCGCCCAGCCTTCCTACCAGGCCCTGCTGGACGCGGTGCAGGCCAGCGCGCTGCCGTTCGACGCCGGCATGCAGCGCGAGCGCGAACTGTTCCTCTCGCTGATGCAGAGCGGCGAAGCCGCCGCCTTGCGCTACCAGTTCCGGGTCCAGCGCGAATCGGCCAAACTGCCAGCCCACCTTTCGGCCGAGCCCCGTGCGTTGGAGCGCGTGGCCGTCATCGGCGCCGGCACCATGGGCTCGGGCATCGCCATCGCCGCGCTGGAAGCCGGCTTGCAGGTCTGCCTGCTGGAGCAGTCGGGCGATGCGCTGGCGCGCGGTTCGGCGCGCATCGCCGAGCACTTCGCCTCGCGCGTGAAGGCCGGCAAGGTGGACTCGGCCAAAGCCGAGCGCCTGCTGGGCTGCCTGACGGCGACGCTGGAGTGGTCGGCGCTGCAGGCAACCGATGTGGTGATCGAGGCGGTTTTTGAAGACCTGGCGGTCAAGCAGTCGGTGTTCCGTCAGATCGACCAGCACGCCCGGCCGGGTGCGGTGCTGGCCACCAACACCTCGTACCTCGACATTGATGCGATTGCCTCGGCCACTGCCCGGGCCCAGGACGTGGTGGGCTTGCACTTTTTCAGTCCGGCCAACGTCATGAAGTTGCTGGAGGTGGTGCAAGGCCGCGACAGCGCGCCCGACGTCATCGCCACCGGCATGGCCCTGGGGCGCCAGCTCAAGAAGACGCCCATCCTCTGTGGCAACGCCTTCGGTTTCATTGGCAACCGCATCTACAACGCCTACCGCAAGCAGTGCGAGTTCATGCTGGAAGACGGGGCCTGGCCGGAAGAGGTGGACTGGGCCCTGACCGACTTCGGCTTCGCCATGGGGCCGTTCGCCGTGGCCGATCTCTCGGGCCTGGACATCGCCTGGCGCATGCGGCAGGCCGGCGCCGCCACCCGCGACCCGAGGGAGCGTTATGTGCACATCCTCGACCGCCTGTGCGAGATGGGCCGCATGGGGCGCAAGACCCAGGCGGGCTACTACACCTACACCGACGGCAAGGCTAGCCCCGCCACCGATGAGGTGGTGCGTGGCGTCATCGCGCAGGCCTCGGCCGCGCGCAGCATCGAGCGCTCGCCTCTGTCGGCCGAGACGATCCAGCGCCGAGCCCTGCTGGCCATGGTGAACGAAGCCGCGCTGTTGTTCAGCGAAGGGGTGGCGCACCGCGCGGGCGACATCGACGTCGTCCTGGTAAACGGCTACGGCTTCCCGTCATGGGTGGGCGGCCCCGTTTACTGGGCCCGCACCCAGCCACGGGACCGGCTGGAGCAGGAACTGGATCGCCTCGTCGCGGCCAACGGCTATGGCGCGGTGCGCGCCACGCCGGCCATGCTGGACCTACTGCTCGGCTGAGCGCAGCCCTTTTGCTTCCTTCTTTTTCCCCTTCACTTGATGCCTGTCATGACCACTTCCCAAGCCTTCATCTGTGACGCTATCCGCACCCCCTTCGGCCGTTACGGTGGTGCACTGTCTTCCGTTCGAGCCGACGACCTCGGCGCCGTGCCCTTGCGCGCCCTCATGACGCGCAATCCCAGTGTTGACTGGGCTGCGGTGACTGACATCATCTTTGGCTGCGCCAACCAGGCCGGTGAAGACAACCGCAATGTGGCGCGCATGAGCGGATTGCTGGCAGGACTACCACTTGAAGTGCCAGGATCGACCGTCAACCGCCTGTGTGGTTCTGGCTTGGATGCCATCGGTACCGCAGCTCGCGCCATCAAAGCCGGTGAAGCCGGCTTGATGATCGCCGGCGGTGTCGAGAGCATGAGCCGAGCGCCCTTCGTCATGCCCAAGGCCGAAAGCGCGTTTTCCCGTAACAACGCTGTCTATGACACCACCATCGGCTGGCGCTTCGTCAACAAGCTGATGAAAGCGCAGTACGGCGTCGACTCCATGCCCGAAACCGCCGAGAACGTAGCGTCGGACTTCCAGATCGAGCGCGAAGCGCAGGACCGCATGGCCCTGGCCAGCCAGATGAAGGCCGTGGCAGCGATCAAGGCCGGCCACCTGGCGCGCGAAATCTGTGCCGTGAGCATCCCACAGAAAAAGGGCGATGCCGTGCTGGTGGACACCGATGAACACCCGCGCGAAACCAGTCTGGAAATCCTGGCCAAACTCAAAGGTGTGGTGCGCCCGGACGGCACGGTGACCGCGGGCAACGCCAGCGGCGTGAACGACGGCGCCTGCGCGCTGCTGCTGGCCGACGAAGCCACGGCTGCGAAGAATGGGCTGACACCCAGGGCCCGCATCGTCGGCATGGCCACGGCCGGCGTGGCCCCGCGCATCATGGGCATCGGCCCGGCGCCGGCCACGCAGAAAGTGCTCGCGCTCACCGGCCTGACGCTGGAGCAGCTGGACGTGATCGAACTCAACGAAGCCTTTGCGGCGCAAGGTCTGGCCGTGCTGCGCCAGCTGGGCCTGTCGGACGACGACGCACGCGTCAACGCCTGGGGCGGCGCCATCGCGCTGGGCCACCCGCTGGGCGCCAGCGGTGCGCGTCTGGCCACCACGGCGGTCAATCGCTTGCACGCCACCGGCGGACGCTACGCGCTGTGCACCATGTGCATCGGCGTGGGGCAGGGCATTGCCTTGATCGTCGAACGCGTCTGAAGGGATCCACACCATGAAAATCATCGTCCCCGTCAAACGCGTGGTGGACTACAACGTCAAGGTGCGCGTCAAGAGCGACGGCACCGGCGTGGACATCGCCAACGTCAAGATGAGCATGAACCCGTTTGACGAGATCGCAGTGGAAGAAGCCGTGCGCCTGAAGGAGAAAGGTGCGGCCACCGAGGTCATCGCCGTTTCCTGCGGCGTGGCCCAGTGCCAGGAAACCCTGCGCACGGCCATGGCCATCGGTGCCGACCGCGCCATCCTGGTCGAGACCGATGTCGAGCTGCAGCCCCTGGCCGTGGCCAAGCTGCTCAAGGCCCTGGTGGACAAGGAACAACCGGGTCTGATCATCCTGGGCAAGCAGGCGATCGACGACGACGCCAACCAGACCGGCCAGATGCTGGCGGCCCTGGCCGACCTGCCGCAGGCCACCTTCGCATCCAAAGTGGAAGTCGCTGGTGACAAGGCCAAGGTCACCCGCGAAATCGATGGTGGCCTGGAGACGCTGGAAGTCTCGCTGCCGGCCGTGGTCACCACCGACCTGCGCCTGAACGAGCCGCGTTATGTGACGCTGCCCAACATCATGAAGGCCAAGAAGAAGCCGCTGGAGACTGTCAAGCCGGCCGACCTCGGTGTCGATGTGGCGCCGCGCCTGAAGACTCTGAAGGTCGCCGAACCGGCCAAGCGCGGCGCCGGCGTGAAGGTGCCCGATGTGACCGCCCTGGTGGACAAGCTCAAGAACGAAGCCAAAGTGATCTGAGGAAGAAACAACATGACCGCACTCGTCATTGCCGAACACGACAACGCCGCCATCAAGGGCGCGACCCTCAACACCGTGTCCGCCGCCGCTGCCTGCGGCGGTGACGTGCACGTGCTGGTGGCCGGCCACAACGCCGCTGCCGCTGCAGCCGCCGCCGCCCAGATCGCCGGTGTCGCCAAAGTCATCCACGCCGATGGCGAAGGCTTCGCCCACGGCCTGGCCGAAAACGTCGCCGCCCAGGTGCTGGCCATCGCCAATGCCTACAGCCACATCCTGTTCCCTGCCACGGCCGGCGGCAAGAACGTGGCTCCGCGCGTGGCCGCCAAGCTCGACGTCGCGCAGATCAGCGACATCACCAAGGTCATCAGCCAAGATACCTTCGAGCGCCCCATCTACGCCGGCAACGCCATCGCCACCGTGCAGAGCGGCGACGCCACCAAAGTCATCACCGTGCGCACCACCGGCTTCGACCCGGCAGGCCAGGGTGGATCGGCCGCCGTGGAACCGGTTGCGGCCGCAGCGGGCAACGGCAAGAGCAGCTACCTGGGCAGCGAAATCGCCAAGAGCGACCGCCCGGAACTGACGGCGGCCAAGATCATCGTCAGCGGTGGCCGTGCGCTGGGCAGCAGCGAGAAGTTCAACGAAGTGATGACCCCGCTGGCCGACAAGCTGGGCGCGGCCATCGGTGCCAGCCGCGCGGCGGTGGACGCGGGCTACGCCCCGAACGACCTGCAGGTGGGTCAGACGGGCAAGATCGTGGCGCCGCAGCTGTACATCGCCGCGGGCATCTCGGGTGCGATCCAGCACCTGGCGGGCATGAAGGATTCGAAGGTGATCGTGGCGATCAACAAGGACCCCGAGGCGCCGATCTTCAGCGTGGCCGACTACGGCCTGGAGGCCGACCTGTTCACCGCTGTGCCCGAGCTGGTGGTAGCGATTTAAGAACAGAAGTAGCTTGAAGCAGAAAATGAAAACATTCAGGGAAAACAATGGAACTGAGGCACCTTCGGTGCTTCTTGGCGGTCGCTCAGGAACTGCACTTCGCCAGAGCCGCTGAGAAGCTTCACATTGAACAGTCGCCACTTTCGCGGGCGATCAAGGAACTGGAAGAAGAGCTGGGGGTCCGCCTCTTCGACCGCAACACCCGCAGCACGCGCCTGACCCGTTCTGGTCAGGTCTTCATGGATCACGTGCCACGCGTGTTCGCTGCGCTGACCCAGGCTCGTGACAGCGTACGGGCCGTGTCGGCCGGTTACCAGAGGCAGTTGCGCATCGCGCTGTCCGAAGACATCTCGCAGGCCCGTCTCACTGCATTGCTATCGGGTTGCCGTGAAGAGGAGCCAGATACGGAAATCCGCCTATACGAGGTTCCGCTGGCGCAGCAGATCAAGGGCCTCGAATCCGACTTGTATGACTTGGGGTTTTCCCAATGGACGGATGTCGGCGAGGCTCTGTCTGCTGTGCCGGCATGGAGCGACACGATAGTGGTGGTGATGCCTTTGCGTCACCCCTTGTTGGCCTACGAGAAACCGCCGCTGAACGAGGTCCTGCGCTACCCACTGGTGCTGTGCGACCCTGAGGTCTGCGAGGGCTGCTGTCGCCAGCTGGACCGGGTACTTCGCGCGACTGACATGGAGCCCATCGTGGCTGAGCGAGTCGCCAGTCACGACCTCATGGTGACGCTAGTGGCAGCGGGATACGGGTTGGGCTTTTCGACAGAGGCACACGTATCAACCAGCAGCCACCCAGAAATCGTCACCAGGCCATTGGCAGGCCGCACACCGTTGCTGACCACCTACCTGATCCACCGTATCGGTGACCCGTCTGAGACCTTGCGACGTTTCGTAGAAAGAGCACTCATAAACGCGCCGGATCGGCCGGCCAATGATGCTCAGGACACTTCACCAGGGAGTACGACATGAAAAAGCTTCACAAATGGAAAGCAGCCTTGGCAGTTACCTCGGCCACCCTCCTTCTGTCGGCCTGCGGCAAGCAGCAGCCCACTGATTCGCTGGAATCGTTTATGGCCGATCCAGAACGGTTGAAGCTGCTGAGAGAGCAGTGCAAGACCGAGCGCACGAAACTGGGCGACGAACTTTGTGACCGCGTGGCCGAGGCCTCGAAGCGACGATTTTTCGGGGACGGCAAGGTGCCGTACAACCCACCCAAGGAATCGCCCAAGTTCTGAACTTGCGTTCGTGGCCACACTCGGTGGCACTCATCTCGCGCATGGAAGCGGTGCTAAGCGCATCGTTTCAGGGAGCCATGACACGCGGCAGCACGCTGCCACTTGCATTCTTGCAGGCCGAGTTGCGAGCCTGTCGATTTCGGACTTTGACCCACCGATAGCCAGCCTTGATGCTCATGCGTGCGGCACACCTTCGTGCCGCGCGCATGGCTCCGCATGGCGGGCCACAGAATCGGAGGTCAAGGTGCAGGCTCAGGGCAAAAGCCACCAGGGGGTTCTCTACGGTCAGATCGCGGCGGTTCTGGGCGTCGTCGTGGTCGGCGTGTGGGGTGCAACCCAGTGGACCGCTACGGCACTCGGCCATCAGGCGCGTCTGGGCACTCCGTGGTTCGAGGCCTTCGGCTCGCCGGTCTACCATCCCTGGCGCCTTTTCGAATGGTGGTTCTTCTTCGACGCCTACGCACCCGATGTCTTCGACGTGGGCGGCGCGATAGCAGGCGGCAGCGGCCTGGCCTCGGTGGGCGTGGCGGTGGGTATGTCGGTCTGGCGCTCGCGGCAGTCGCGACTGGTCACCACCTACGGAACCGCCCGCTGGGCCACGGCAGATGACGTGCGCCAGGCGGGCCTGAACCGCCCCGGCGGAGTGTTCCTCGGCCAGCATGGTGAGCACTACCTGCGCCATGACGGGCCGGAACACGTGCTGGCGTTTGCGCCCACACGTTCGGGCAAGGGCGTCGGCCTGGTGGTGCCCACGCTGTTGTCGTGGCCCGGCTCGGCCGTCATCCACGACATCAAGGGCGAGAACTGGCAGTTGACGGCCGGCTGGCGCTCGCGCTTCTCGCACTGCCTGCTGTTCAACCCCACCGATGCGCGATCGGCCGCATACAACCCCCCTGCTGGAGGTTCGACGTGGTGAACACGAAGTGCGCGACGTGCAGAACATCGCTGACATCCTGGTGGACCCGGAGGGCGCACTGGAGCGCCGCAATCATTGGGAGAAGACTTCGCACGCGCTGCTGGTGGGGGCCATCCTGCACGTGCTCTACGCGGGCGAAGACAAGACGCTGCGCGGCGTGGCCAACTTCCTGTCCGATCCGGCCTGCCCTTTCGAGGTGACGCTGCACCGGATGATGACGACGCCTCACCTGGCGAACGCGCAAGGCGGTGGCCCGCACCCCGTCGTCGCATCCGCCGCGCGCGAGGTGCTCAACAAGAGTGAGAACGAGCGCTCGGGTGTGCTCTCCACCGCGATGAGCTTCCTGGGTCTATACCGCGACCCGACGGTGGCCAAGGTGACCTCCCGCTGCGACTGGCGCATTGCCGACCTGATCTCGACCGCGCACCCGGTGTCGCTGTACCTGGTGGTGCCGCCCTCCGACATCAGCCGTACCAAGCCGTTGATCCGGTTGATCCTGAATCAGGTGGGACGGCGGCTGACCGAGTCGCTGGATGGCTCCGACGGCATCGCGCGACGGCACAAGCTGCTGCTGATGCTCGACGAGTTCCCGGCGCTGGGTCGTCTTGACTTCTTCGAGACCGCGCTGGCCTTCATGGCGGGCTACGGCATCCGCAGCTTCCTGATCGCGCAGAGCCTGAACCAGATCGACAAGGCCTACGGCCAGAACCACTCGATCCTGGACAACTGCCACGTGCGGGTGACCTTTGCCACCAACGACGAACGCACGGCCAAGCGCATTTCCGAGACACTGGGCACGGCCACCGAGCTGCGCGCCCAGCGCAACTACGCCGGCCATCGGCTGGCGCCCTGGCTGGGTCACCTGATGGTCTCGCGCCAGGAGACGGCGCGCCCGCTGCTGACGCCTGGCGAGGTGATGCAGCTGCCACCCGACGAAGCGGTGGTGATGGTCTCCAGCACGCCACCGGTCAAGGCCCGCAAGCTGCGCTACTACGCCGACGCGAACTTCAAGCGCCGCGTGTTGCCGCCGCCCGTCCTAATTGCGGGCCCCTACCCCGATGCGCCACCGGTGCGGGCTGACGACTGGGGCGAACTGGCCGCGCCGTTGGCACCTACTGCATCCAACACAGCCTTCATGCCTGGCATAGATGCCGACGAAGGCGGTCCCCGCCTGCAGCCAGAACTGACGGAGATTGCGACGCACAGCCCCACGCTCGACGCACTGACCAATGACCTGGCACTGCTCGATGACGACGACGCCCCCCTGCCCCTCCCCCGCCAGATCGACCCGGCCCCGCAGCGCGCGGCGCGCCTGGCCGCACTCGACCCCGACGACGGCATCGCACTATGAGCCAGTACCGCCTGAACCTGTTCATCCCGCCCGAGCACGCGCGCCGCCTCGAAGAGGTGGCCGCCAAGAAGGGCGTTTCCAAGTCGTCCATCGTTGCAGCAGCGCTGTCCTCGTGGCTGTCGCCGGACTCGGGCGACCAACGGGAGGCCGCCATCGCCAAGCGGCTGGACCGTCTCTCGCGCCAGTTCGAGCGGCTGGAGCGCGACCAGAACATCGAGATTGAGACGCTGGCGCTGTTCATCCGCTACTACCTGACCGTCAGCACACCGGTGCCTGAAAGCCATCAGGATGCGGCCCGCGCACAAGGCAAGGCGCGCTTCGAACAGTTCGTCGAACAACTGAGCCGCCACCTGCTGCGCGGTCGCAGCCTGGTGCGCGACGTGATTGAGGAACTGCATCCACAGGAGCAAGGCCTGAACCGGCAACTGGATGAGGCCGCAGCCGCGCCAACTGACAGCGTGGACTCGACCCAACCGAACGAGGGCCCAACCCCATGACGGCCCTCCCACCCAGCCCCGAAAAGACCACGCTCGACCGCCGTGTCCGCATGCTGCGCACGGCGATGGGGCCGGTGATCGCGGCCGCGCTGGAAGACCGGGATGTGGTGGAGGTGCTGCTCAACCCCGATGGCACGCTCTGGATCGACCGGCTCTCGACCGGGCGAGCACCGACGGGCATGACGCTGTCGGCGGCTGATGGTGAACGCATCATTCGCCTGGTGGCGGCCCACGTGGGTGCCGAGGTGCACCGGGGCCAGCCGCTGCTCACCGCCGAGTTGCCCGAGACGGGTGAACGCTTCGAGGGTGTGCTGCCGCCGGCGGCACCGGGGCCGGCCTTCGCGCTGCGCAAGCGCGCCGTGGGCGTGATCCCGCTGGACCGCTACGTGGCCGACGGGATGATGAGCCCAGAGCAGGCCGATTTCCTGCGTCGGGCCGTGCACGAGCGGCAGAACATCCTGATCGCGGGAGGCACCAGCACCGGCAAGACCACACTGGCCAATGCGCTGCTGGCCGAGATCGCCGCCACCGGCGACCGGGTGCTGGTGCTCGAAGACACGATCGAACTGCAGTGCTCCGCGCGCGACCACGTGCCGCTGCGCACGCGCGCGGGTGCCGTCTCGATGACCGAGCTGGTGCGCGCCACGATGCGGCTGCGGCCCGACCGCGTGGTGGTGGGCGAGGTGCGGGGCGGCGAAGCGCTGGACCTGGTCAAGGTCTGGGGCACCGGCCACCCTGGCGGCATCGCCACCATTCATGCCGGCTCCGCACTCGGAGCGTTGCTGCGGGTGGAGCAACTGATCCTGGAGGTCGCGGTGAACCCGCCGCGCGCCCTGATCGCCGAGGCGATCAACGTGGTGGTGTACATCGCCGGTCGCGGGCGCAAGCGCCGCATCGAGACGATTGCCCACGTCACCGGACACGACAGCACCGGCTACCACCTGGTGTCGGTGAACGAGCCATTGCCTGAACTGCCAACGCCCTCCCCGCCTTCAGCGGAGCACTCCCCTTCCTCAACCCCACCCGGAGATCTTTCATGACCCCTTCGCTTGCCCTGCGCTCCTTTGCCCAACCGTTCACCCGTCTGCTGGTGTCCTCGCGAACAGCCCGGCTGCGCCGCTTGAACCGGCTGATGCAGCCCGCCCGCCAGGGTCTGCTCACCGCATCCATCATGCTGAGCCTGGCCGGCACGGCCAAGGCAGCCGGTTCCAGCATGCCCTGGGAGGGGCCTTTGCAATCCATCCTGGACTCGATCCAGGGTCCGGTGGCCCGCATCGTGGCCGTGATCATCATCATCGCCACCGGCCTGGCCCTGGCCTTCGGTGACACCTCTGGCGGCTTTCGGAAGCTGATCCAGATCGTCTTCGGTCTGTCGATCGCCTTCGCGGCCTCGTCCTTCTTCCTGAGCTTCTTCAGCTTCTCGGGCGGGGCGCTGGTATGAGCGGCGGTGCCGAGCACGCCACCTCACTGGCCAGCGGCTTCGAGATTCCGCTGCACCGCTCGCTGACCGAGGCCATCCTGATGGGCGGCGCGCCGCGCACGGTAGCCATCGCCAACGGGACGCTGGCCGCCGCAGTGGGTCTGGGCTTGCAGCTGTGGATTCCGGGCGCTGTGCTGTGGATCGTGGGCCATTCGCTTGCTGTCTGGGGTGCGCGGGCCGATCCGCAGTTCATGGCGGTGTTTGCCCGGCACCTGAAGCACAAGCCTCTGCTGGACGTGTGAGGACGACGCCATGCTCAACCTCTCCGAGTACCGGCAACGCCCCGCCCTGCTGGCCGACTGGCTGCCTTGGGCCGGACTGGTAGCGCCCGGCGTGGTGCTGAACAAGGACGGCTCGTTCCAGCGCACCGCACGCTTTCGAGGGCCGGACCTGGACAGTGCCACGCAGGGCGAGCTGGTTGCCACCACCGCGCGCCTGAACAACGCGCTGCGCCGTCTGGGGTCGGGCTGGGCGCTGTACGTGGACGCCGAGCGCCGACTAGCCGCCGACTACCCGCGCTCGTCCTTTCCGGACGCGCTGTCGTGGCTGGTGGACGAAGAGCGGCGCGCAGCCTTCGAAGAATCGGCCAGCCACTTCGAGAGCCGCTACCACTTCACGCTGCAGTACCTGCCGCCCGAGGAATCGCGCGCACGGGCCGCCAACCTGCTCTACGAAAACCGCTCCAGCAACGGTGTGGACTGGCGCGAACGGCTGGCCGCCTTCATCGCCGAGACCGACCGCGTATTCGACCTGCTCGACGGCGTGATGCCGGAGATCGCCTGGCTGCAGGACGCCGACACGTTGAGCTACCTGCATACCACGGTGTCGCCACGCACCTACCCGGTGGCCGTTCCCGAGGTGCCCTTCCACCTCGATGCGCTGCTGGCCGATGCCTCCCTGCTGGGCGGTCTGGCGCCCATGCTGGGTGACGCGCATCTGCGGGTGGCCACGGTGCGCGGGTTCCCCACGTCCACCTGGCCCGGCGTGCTGGACGATCTGAACCGGCTCGGCTTCGGTTACCGCTGGTCCACGCGCTTCCTGTGCATGGACAAGGCAGAGGCCGAGAAGGAGCTGGGCCGGCTGCGCCGGCAGTGGTTCGCCAAGCGCAAGAACGTGCTGGCCCTGCTGCGCGAGACGATATTCCAGCAGGAGTCGCCGCTGGTGGACACCGACGCCGGCAACAAAGCGGCCGATGCCGATGCGGCCCTTCAGGAGCTGGGCGGCGACCAGGTGGCCTTTGGCTACGTGACCGCCACGGTCACAGTGCTCGATGCCGACGCGAGCGCTGCCGACGAGAAGTTGCGCAGGGCCGAACGCGTGATCCAGGGGCGCGGCTTCGTCACCATCCCGGAGACGCTGAACGCGGTGGAGGCCTGGCTGTCGTCAATCCCAGGCAACGCCTACGCCAACGTGCGCCAGCCCATCGTCTCGACACTGAACCTGGCGCACCTGATGCCGGTGTCGGCGGTGTGGGCGGGACCGGAGCGCAACCGGCACCTGGACGGTCCGCCCCTGGTCGTGACCCGCACCGAGGGCTCCACGCCGTTTCGGCTGGTGACCCACGTCGGTGACGTGGGCCACACCCTGGTGGTGGGACCAACCGGCATGGGCAAGTCGGTGCTGCTGGCCTTGCTGGCCCTGCAGTTCCGGCGCTACCCCGGTTCGCGCATCTTCGCGTTCGACATGGGCCGGTCCATGCGCGCCACGGTGCTCGGCCTCGGTGGCGAGCACTACGACCTGGGCAGCGACGGCGACATCGCTTTTCAGCCACTGGCCGGCATCGACCAGGAGGGCTACCGCAGCTGGGCCGCCGAGTGGGTCGAAGGCCGGCTGGTGCACGAGGGCGTGGCCGTGGGGCCGGACGAGAAGGCTGCAATCTGGTCGGCGCTGGGCAGCCTGGCCGGCGCGCCGCGCGAGCAGCGCACGCTCACCGGTCTGTCGGTGCTGCTGCAGTCCAACGCGCTGCGCCAGGCGCTCGCCCCCTACGTGCTGGGCGGCGCCCACGGCAAGCTGCTGGACGCTGATCACGACCGCCTGGGCACTGCCGACGTGCAGTGCTTCGAGATGGAAGAGCTGATGGGCAGCCGTGCGGCGGTGATGGCCGTGCTGGGCTACCTGTTCGCACGCTTGGAGGCACGCTTCGATGGTGCCCCCACCCTGCTGATGCTGGACGAGTCCTGGCTGTTCCTGGACGACCCGGTGTTCGCGGCGCGCATCCGCCAGTGGCTCAAGACGCTGCGCAAGAAGAACGTGTCGGTGCTGTTCGCCACGCAGAGCCTGGCCGACGTCCAGGGATCGAGCATCGCTCCGGCCATCGTGGAGAGCTGCGCGAGCCGCATCTTCCTGCCCAACCCGCAGGCCACCGAACCCCAGGTGCGCTCGATCTACGAGGCCTTCGGCCTGAACCGCCGCCAGATCGAGATCGTGGCCACCGCCGTGCCCAAGCGCGACTACTACTACCAATCCCGGCTGGGCAACCGCCTGTTCGATCTGGACCTGCGCGCCGTGGCCCTGGCCTTCGCCGGAGCCTCGACACCGCAGGACCAGCGCCTTATCGACGAGGTGCTGGCTTCGCACCCGCCCGAGGGCTTCGCCCCGGCCTGGCTGCGCCGCCGTGGCCTGGACTGGGCGGCCGATCTCTTTCACCAACACACCCACCACCAACCCGGGCATGCCCGACCTTCAGGAGAAACGCCATGAGCTTTCAGTTCCCCGCCCGAGCCCTCAAGTCCCGCCTGACAGCGCTGGCCACCGCCGCCGCGCTGACCCTGGGCGTCACGCAGCCCGCACACGCACTCTTCGGCGTGGGCGACATCGTGCTGGACCCGGTCAACCTGGTGCAGAACACCATGACCGCTGCGCGCACACTGGAGCAGATCAATAACCAGATCCGCCAGTTGCAGAACGAGGCGCAGATGCTGATCAACCAGGCGCGCAACCTGGCGAGCCTGCCATTCAACGTCGTCAACCGCCTGCGCTCGACGCTGGACACGACGCGGCAATTGATCGCCCAGGCCCAGGGCCTGGCCTACCAGGTATCGAACCTCGACGCCGAGTTCGCCCGCCTCTATCCCGAGCAGTACGCCGCCACGGTGAGTGGCAACCAGATGTTCCAGGACGCGCGCCAGCGTTGGAAGAACACGCTCAATGGCCTGCAGACCGCCATGCAGATGCAGGCCCAGGTGTCGCAGAACCTGAGCCTGGACGAAGGCGTGCTGGCCGACCTGGTCAGCCAGAGCCAGTCGGCCACCGGAGCGCTGCAGGCCATGCAGGCCACCAACCAGTTGCTGGCCCTGCAGGCCAAGCAGTCCATCCAGTCGCAGCAGCTGATGCTGACGCAGGACCGCGCAGCCTCGCTGGAGCTGGCCCGGCAGGCTGCGGCCATCGAGCGCGGCCGCGAGGTGACGCGCCGATTCATCGGCAGCGGCACGGGCTACACGCCACAGGGCGTGAGCTTCTACGGCCACTGAACCACCGGAGGCCCTGCCATGGACGACGTCGCCGTCATCGACCGCTTCCTGAACACGTTCTCCACCTACATCGACTCGGGTTTCGGGTTGCTGAACGGCGAGGTCGCCTTCCTCACCGCCACGCTGGTGGCCATCGACATGACCTTGGTCGGCCTGTTCTGGGCCATGGGCCATGCCACCGGCCAGGGCGAGGACGTGATGGCGAAGCTGATCCGCAAGGTGCTTTATGTGGGTGCCTTCGCCTACATCATCGGCAACTTCAACAGCCTGTCGGGCATCGTGTTCCGCTCGTTCGCTGGCCTGGGCCTGCAGGCCAGTGGCTCGGGCATGAGCCTGGCCTCCTTCCTGCAGCCGGGCCACCTGGCCAAGGCCGGCATCGATGCGGCGGCCCCCATCCTGCAGCAGATCAGCGACCTGTCCGGCTTTCCGGAGGTGTTCATCAACATCGCACCCATCGTGGTGCTGTTCCTGGCCTGGCTCACGGTAATCGTGAGCTTCTTCGTGCTGGCCGTGCAGCTCTTCGTGACGCTGCTGGAATTCAAGCTGACGACGCTGGCCGGCTTCGTGCTGGTGCCCTTTGCCTTGTGGAACAAGACCACCTTCCTGGCCGAGAAGGTGCTGGGCAACGTGGTGTCTTCGGGCATCAAGGTGCTGGTGCTCGCGGTGATCGTGGGCATCGGCACAGGGTTGTTCGCCCAGTTCCAGACGGCACCAGCCGAGCCCTCCATCGACCACGCGCTGGTGGTGATGCTGGCCTCACTGTCATTGCTGGGACTGGGCATCTTCGGGCCCGGCATCGCGACTGGCCTGGTGTCGGGGGCACCGCAGCTGGGTGCGGGCGCGGTGGCCGGCACGGCGCTGGGGGCCACGGGTCTGGCGGTGGCCGGAGGCGCTGCCATGGCAGGTGCCGGTGCGGCTGTGGCCGCCGGCGCACGCATGGCGCCGGGCGCGGCACGCGCCACGATCAGCAGTGGCGCTTCGGCGGCCCGTTCGGCCAGTGGCCTCGCGGCCGGCGCGAAATCCGCCTACGAGGCCGGCGCTGCCGCTTCCTCTGGCGGTCCGCTGCGCGCCGCCGGGGCCGGCGTGGCCTACGCGGCCCGCACAGGCGCCAGCGCGGTGGGACAAAAACTGGCCGAAGGTGCGAAGACCGTGAAAGACAAGGTGTCGGGTTTCGTGGCGGAGGCCGCTGCGCCTGCTGCGGCATCGAGCGCCGAATCGGCCACTTCGAGCACATCCACCTCAGCGCCCGCCACCGAGCCCGCCTGGGCGCAGCGCATGCGCCGGCGCCAGCAGATGGGGCACGCCGCCACGACGGCCTCGCACACCCTGCGCGGTGGCGATGGGGGCGGCTCGGGCAGCGGGCCCAGCCTTCGTGATTCGGATTCCTGAGGAGAACCCAGCATGCGATTCAAACGACCGCAGGTGCGCTATGCCGACACGCCGCAGCCTGCCACCCCCTACCAATCGGCCGCACAGGCCTGGGACGAGCGCATCGGATCGGCCCGCGTGCAGGCCCGCAACTGGCGCCTGATGGCCTTTGGCTGTCTGTCGCTGGCCTTATTGATGGCCGGTGGTCTGGTCTGGCGCTCGGCACAGTCCATCGTGACGCCCTACGTGGTGGAGGTGGATCAGGCAGGTCAGGTGCGCACCGTGGGCGAGGCTGCCTCACCCTACCGCCCCGGCGATGCGCAGATCGCGCACCACCTGGCCCGCTTCGTGACGCTGGTGCGTTCGCTGTCCATCGACCCGATCGTGGTGCGGCAGAACTGGCTGGACGCCTACGACTACACGACCGACCGCGGGGCCGCCGTGCTCAACGAATACGCCCGCACCAACGATCCGTTCGTGCGGGTGGGCAAGGAGTCTGCGACGGTACAGATCACCAGCGTGGTCCGGGCCAGCGATGCCTCGTTCAACGTGCGCTGGACCGAGCAGCGCTTCGTCAACGGCGCACCAGCCGGCACCGAGCGGTGGACAGCCGTGGTCTCGATCGTGCTGCAGACGCCGCGCACCGAGCAGCGCCTGCGCAAGAATCCCCTGGGCATCTACGTCAACGGCCTGTCCTGGACCCGAGAACTGGATGCGAATGAAGGAAGCAAACCATGAACACTCCGAACCAGACCCATCGCTTGCTCTTCAGTGCGATCGCCGTTGCCGCCACTCTGACGGGTTGCGCGTCGCCAGGCACGCCACCACCAGTGATTCCACTTGACGAGCCGGTGATGGCGCAGCCCCTGCCCGAGCCGCCCCAGCCGGTGGAGGTGGTCGCGGTACCGCAGGTGCTGCCCATGCCCTCGCAGATGAAGCTGCTGCCTGCAGCGCAGGACAAGCCGCCCGTGCCCGAGCCCGTGGACGAACGGCTGCGGGTGTCAAGGGCCAACGAAGAGGCCCGGGTCGCACCGACGCGTGAGGGCTACGTCAATGCGATCCAGGTATGGCCCTACACGGACGGCGCGCTGTACCAGGTCTATGCCGCGCCAGGTCGCGTGACGGTGATTTCGCTGCAAGCGGGCGAAGAGCTGGTCACGGTGGCAGCCGGTGATACGGTGCGCTGGATCGTCGGCGACACGTCCAGCGGAGCCGGCGATGCGCTGCGCGTGAACGTGCTGGTCAAGCCGGTGCGCACCGGCCTGAAGACCAACCTGGTGATCACCACCAACCGGCGCACCTATCTGATCGAACTGACCTCGACCGAGAAAGCATGGATGGCCTCGGTGTCCTGGGATTACCCCAAAGACCGCATGCTGGCCTTGCAGCGCCAGGCCCAGGCGGCAAAGACGGCAGCGCCCGTGGACGCTGGGCTGTCGCTGGAGCGCCTGCGCTTTCGCTACGCTATCAGCGGCAGCACGCCGCCCTGGAAGCCTCTGCGGGCCTTTGACGATGGCGAGAAGGTCTACATCCAGTTCCCGGCTGGCATCGCGCAAGGCGAGTTGCCGCCGCTGTTCGTGATCGGCGCGCAGGGCGACGGGCAGTTGGTGAACTACCGCTTCCGCTCGCCCTACTACATCGTCGACCGCCTGTTTGGTGCGGCAGAACTGCGGCTGGGCGCCGACAAGGGCGACGTGGTCCGCATCGAGCGCACGGACGGATGGACGCCGACCACTCGGAGGAACTGAACATGCCCATGCACGACCCTGCACCGTCGGGCGCGCCCGGCCGCCCTGCAGCGGCCAAGGTGTCTCCCGATTCGATGGCGCTGCGCGCCCAGCCACGCCCGGTGACCCGGCTCAATCGCCGCAGCCTTGCGCTGCTGGCGGGTCTGCTGGCCTTGGGCGTGCTGGGAGCGACGGTCTGGTCGCTGCAGCCCAAAACCCGCCGGGAGTCCAGCGAACCCGCCGAGCTGTTCAACGTTGATCGCGTCTCGCGGTCCGAAGGCCTGGGGCAGCTGCCGGCGGACTACTCCAAGCTGCAACAACCCGCACCGGTACCGGAGTTGGGGCCACCCCTGCCCGGCGACCTGGGCCCAGCCATCGTCAAATCGCAACAGCCGGTGGTGCCGAGCTATTCGCCGCCGGGACACGACCCTGCCGCGTCAGAGCGCGATGCCCGGCGCAAGGAGTCCGAGCAAGCTGCCGCCGCATCGGTGTTCTTTCGCAATGGTTCGCAGCGCGCGACAACTGCTGCGCCGACCTCTGCGGCCCCTGGCACCCCGAGCTCGGTGCCCAGCGACCTGACGGGTTTCGACCCCATGGCGGCTGGCCCGGCGTCCACGCCGGCGCAGGCCAGCGGTGCCGACGCCACGGCGTCACAGAACCGGCAAGACCAGAAGGAGGCTTTCCAGAAAACCGCTTCCACGGAAACACGCAATTCCGGCTCGCTGCAACTGCCCGCCTCGCCGTACCAGGTGATGGCGGGCACGGTGATCGCCGGTGCCTTGGTCACCGGCATCCAGTCCGACCTGCCCGGCGACGTGATCGCCACGGTCACCGAGCCGGTCTACGACACCGCCACCGGCAAACACCTGCTGATCCCGCAGGGCTCTCGCATCCTCGGGCGCTACAACAGCCAGGTGAGCTATGGCCAGAGCCGGGTGCAGGTGGTGTGGAACCGGGTGATCCTGCCCGACACGTCGTCACTGACACTGGACAACCTGGTGGGTTCCGACCCTGCCGGCCGGGCCGGGCTCGAAGATGGCGTGGACTGGCACTGGGATCGCGTCTTCGCAGGGGCCGCACTGACCTCGCTGCTGGGCATCGGTGCCGAGCTGGCCGCGCCCGAGAACCGGCAGGACGGCAACCGCATCGTGATCGCCGGACGGGACAGCCTGCAAGACAGCGTGAACCAGATCGGTCAGGAGGTGACCCGCCGCAACCTGAACATCCAACCCACGCTGACCGCGCGGCCCGGCTTGCCCATGCGCGTCATCGTCAACCGCGACCTGGTGCTGAGGCCCTACCAGCCGCTGTTTTTCGTCCGGGGGACGCCGCGATGAGCACGAACCACAAGCTTCGACTGGGGCCTCTGCCCAAGACCGAAAGCGTCAAGCTGACCTTCTCTTGTCCGTCCGACCTCAAGTCCGAACTGGATCGCTACGCCGCTCTGCACGCTCAGACCTATGGCGAGGCGACGGATGCGCTGGCGCTGATTCCGCACATGCTGGCAGCGTTCATGGCCAGGGACCGAGGATTCCGGCGAGGAGATGCCAAAGGTAAGACTCCATTGGCGTCGACCAAATCGGCCGGTGCTGGCAGGGTACTGGAATGAACTGCTTGGTGAAAACGTTTGAGCCCATCTGGCCACATCTTGGGTTAGGTTGTAGCGAGAACGCGGCACACCACAAAGTCAAGAATGGCTCGTGGGTGGGCAGCTCCATGGTGTTCGATCCGCCCGAGCGCCGCGAGCACCATCAGCAAGGCGGTGCCACATGACCGACGAAACGATCAACGCCGAACAGTGCGCCGAACTCCTGCACTGCACCGAGCAACGTATCGAGGAACTGACCCGAACCGGCGAGTTACCGGGGATGAAATTCGGCCGCGGCTGGATCTACGTGAAGGCCGACCTGCTGGCCTACATTGCCGACCGCGCCCGGAAAGAGGCGGAAGAGCGGCGCCAGGACCTCAACGCCCGAAAGTCGGTGCCGCGCCTGGACATACCGATCAAGCCGCGGCGACAGACGCCTCCACCGCTTCCGGTGCCGGCCAAAGCCTTTGCGCAAGGTCCACGCCCCTGAAGCTGGCGTAGCGCTGGGCCATCACCGAGCCCGGCTTCCATCCCATGATCTTGTTCAGCTCCTCCAGTCGGAACAGATCGCGCCCGTCTTTGTCTTTCAGCTCCAGCCATCGGCACGTAGCTTCGTGTCTCAGGTCATGTTCATGGAGGCCAACGATGTCCATGTACTCGAAAGCGATCCTGAAACGGAATGACAGCCGTTGACTGGTACGCACCAAGCCCATTTTCCCTTCCTCGATCCCTTCTTCGTGGAGGAACGGAAGGATGTGCGCGTCGGGTTCAAACGGCGGCCGCGATGCAAAGTACGAGGAAAGCGCCTGATGCACTTCGGGGCGCATCGGGACATCCCGATAAGAAATCTTCCCACGCCACTGCTTGGTCTCCTTGGCATGGATCACCTTGTTCTCCATGTCAATCTGGCCCCTGGTCAGGGTGTACGCCTCCCTGAGCCGTAGTCCCGTGTTCAGGATCAGCAGGTACAAGGTCAGCAACGCATCGCCGCCCTTGAGTTCGAGGCCGCGCGCGCGATCCGGCCGCTCATAGCCCGACAGCACCGCCACGATCTTCTCGTGCTCCCCTGGCAGCAGGCGCCTGTCGCGCGCCAGGTTCACCTTCACCTTGCCTCCCTTGGCTTTGACCATCTGGGCATCGACGTCGGTATAAGTCGAGTAGCCCTTGGGCAGCAGCTTCACGGGGTTGCTGATCTTGACGTTCACGTTGTGCCGCAGGTACTCGTCAATGGCCCGGCTCAGCGCCTGAATGCGGTGCTTGATGGACGAAGGGGACAGGTTCTTCTCTACCTTCAGGGAACGGAGATAGCCGGTCAGCCACTTGTAATTGGCGTCCGAGAACCGCACCGAACCCACCTCATGCGTCAGCGTCTTGAGCGTGAGAATTTGCGAAGGCGCCGCGAAGCCGCTGTCCGACCACTCACCAAGAATGCGCAACAAGCGCACGCCGTCGCCGGGGGATGTAGGGGCAGTCAGTTCTGCCGGCGGCGGGATGTCCGCGTGCTTCATCAGCTTCCACTGCTGCCCGTAGGCAATGGCCTCGGCCTCGGTATCGAAGGTGAAGTACTTGCGTCCGTTTGGAAGCGATGGGTGCCTCAGCCCAATTTCCCACTTCCCGGATGGCTTGAGTCGGGGTTTTGCCATGCCACAATCTCCATCACATGAATGAGATGGATCATCGCATGATCTGATCGAGTTTCAGCCGCCATTTTGTGGCGTCTGTGGATGTTTTTGAGGCACTTCTCAGGCACAAAAATCTTATAAGCTATTGATTTATAAGACATTAAAAAATGACGACAAACACAACAATCAGCTACAAGATCGAACTGATCCAGCGCGCCGACGAAGCCGCCGGCGGCGGCCTGCGCTGAGCCTTCTCAGCAGCCCAGCAGATCCGCCAACGCCCCGATGTCGCGCGCGTGCAGCGTGTTGTCGGGGTGCGGCGAGACGTCCTTGGGCCGCGCCGGCCCGAACTCGTTCGGCCGCTCGATGTAGCCGGTGCGCAGGCCGCAGGTCCGCGCCGCGGCCAGGTCGTCGTGGTGCGCGGCGGCCAGCATGACCTGGTTGGGCGTCACGTCGAAGACCGCCGCCACGCCCAGGTAGGTGCGCGGGTCGGGCTTGTAGGCCTTGAAGACCTCGGCCGACAGCACGCAGTCCCAGGGCAGACCGGCGTTCTTGGCCATCTCGGTCAGGAGGCCGATGTTGCCGTTGGACAGCGAGCAGATGATGTACTTGCGCTTGAGCCGCGCCAGTCCTTCCACCGAGTCCGGCCAGGCCGGCAGCCGGTGCCAGGCCTTGTTGAGCTCGCGCTTGCGCCCGCTCTCGAGCTCCTCGATGCCGAAGTCGCGCAGCACGCCCCCGAGGATGCCCATGTGCAGCTCGTCCAGCAGCGTGAAGCCGCCCTCGCCCGCCGCGATGCGCTCCATCACGCTCTTCATCGCGGGTTGGTAGCCGGCACGCCAGGCCAGCGCGAAGGCACCGCCGTCCACGCCGGGCAGCAGGCGCTCGGCCTCGGCGGCAATGCCGCTGTACCAATCCACCACCGTGCCGAAGACGTCGAAGGCGATGACCTTGAGCTCGCCCGGATCGAAGTCGACGCTCATCTCGCCAGCTTGCTGGCCTCGCGCGCCAGCGCCTCGATGCGGCCCCAGTCGCCCGCCGCGATCGCATCGGTGGGGACGATCCAGGAGCCGCCCACGCAGGCCACGTTGGACAGCGAGAGAAACTCGTGCGCATTGGCCGCGGTGATGCCGCCGGTGGGGCAGAACTTCACGTCGCCGAAGGGGCCCTGCCAGGCTTTCAGCATGGCGACGCCGCCGGCCTGCACGGCCGGGAAGAACTTCAGCTCGGTGAAGCCGTCCTCCTGGGCCAGCATGATCTCGCTGCCGGTGGCCACGCCGGGCAGCAGCGGCAGGCCGAGGTCGTGGCAGGCCTTCCCGACCGCGCGCGTGTAGCCCGGGCTCACGCCGAACTTCGCGCCCGCCAGGGCCGAGGCCTGCGCGTCGGCCGCGCTGCGGATGGTGCCGGCGCCGGCCACCGCATCGGGCACTTCCTTGGAGATGATCTCGATGCATTCGAGCGCCTCGCGCGTGCGCAGGGTCACTTCCAGCATGCGGATGCCGCCAGCCACCAGCGCGCGGGCGAGCGGCACCGCGTCCTTGACGTCGTGCAGCACGATCACCGGGATCACCGGCGCGTCGCGCATCACCTCGATCGCGGTGATGCTCGTGTGGTTCTCTACAGCCATGTGCAGGCTCCTTCTTCGGCAGTCAATGCATTGCGGCGCATGCCGGCGAACAGCTCGCGCCCCAGGCCGTGGCCGTTGGCGCTGCGCTGCTCGTCGGGCATGGTCGCGTTCTTTCGCTCGGCCCACTCGTCGGCCGGCAGCAGCACGGCCAGGGTGCCGGCGACCGAATCCAGGCGGATCAGGTCGCCGTCGCGCACCTTGGCCAGGGGGCCGCCGGCGGCGGCCTCGGGTGAGACATGGATGGCGGCCGGCACCTTGCCCGAGGCGCCGCTCATGCGGCCATCGGTCACCAGCGCCACGCGGAAGCCCTTGCCCTGCAGCACCGACAGAGGCGGCGTGAGCTTGTGCAGCTCGGGCATGCCGTTGGCCTGCGGGCCCTGCCAGCGCACCACGCAGACCACGTCGCGCTCCAGCTCGCCGGCATTGAAGGCCTGCTGCAGCGCGCCCTGCGAATCGAAGACGCGCGCAGGCGCCTCGATCACGTGACGGTCGTCCGGCACCGATGACACCTTGATCACGCTGCGGCCCAGGTTGCCGGACAGCAGCTTCAGGCCGCCCGTGGCGCTGAACGGCGCCGAGACCGGCCGCGCCACCGCCTCGTTCTTCGAGGGCGCGGCGGGATGCCACTTGAGCACGTGCTCCTGCGAGGGCTCGCCGACCAGGGTCGGGATGTTCGCGTACTCGCGCAGGCCGCCGGTGCGCACCGTCAGCACGTCGCCGTGCATGAGGCCGGCGTCGATCAGCTCGCCGATCACGAAGCCGGGGCCGCCCGCGGCCTGGAACTCGTTGACGTCGGCACTGCCGTTCGGGTAGACGCGGGTGAGCAGCGGCACCACCTCCGAGAGCTCGGAGAAGTCGTTCCAGTCGATCAGGATGCCAGCGGAACGCGCCACGGCCACCCAGTGGATCAGGTGATTGGTCGAGCCGCCCGTGGCCAGCAGCGCGGCCATCGCGTTGACGATGCAGCGCTCGTCCACCATCTCGCCGATCGGCGGCACCGCATAAGCATTGTCGGCCGCACGCCCCAGCACCGTGCGCACCGCCTCGCGCGTGAGCGCCTCGCGCATCGCGTCGCCGGGCTGGATGAAGGCCGTGCCCGGCACATGCAGGCCCATCGCCTCCAGCAGCATCTGGTTGCTGTTGGCCGTGCCGTAGAAGGTGCAGGTGCCCTGGGCGTGGTAGGCGGCCATCTCGGCATCGAGCAGCCCCTGGCGCCCGACCAGGCCCTGCGCGGCCTGCTCGCGCACCTTGGCCTTGGCGCTGTTCGACAGGCCCGAGGGCATGGGGCCGGCCGGCACGAAGACGGTGGGCAGGTGCCCGAAGTGCAGCGCGCCGATCAGCAGCCCCGGCACGATCTTGTCGCACACGCCGAGCAGCAGCGCGGCATCGAACATGTCGTGCGTGAGCGCCACGGCGGTGCCCATGGCGATCACGTCGCGGCTGAACAGGCTCAGTTCCATGCCAGGCGTGCCCTGGGTCACGCCGTCGCACATGGCGGGCACGCCGCCCGCCACCTGCGCGGTGGCGCCGAGGCGGCGCGCCTCGTGCTTGACGATGTCGGGGTAGCCCTGGTACGGCGCGTGGGCCGAGAGCATGTCGTTGTAGGCGGTGACGACGCCGATGTTGGGCGCCCGCTCTGCGACGACCTTGAGCTTGTCGTTGGCCGGGATGCCGGCGACCGCGTGCGCCACGTTGGCGCAGCCCATGCGGTCGGAGCCGCGGTCGCGGCTGCGGATCTCAGTGAGGCGTTGGAGGTAGGCGCTTCTCAGGTCACGGCTGCGCGCACGGATGCGCTCGGTGACCTCGTGGACTGTGGGGTGTGTGGTCATGGTGCTTCGCTGTGCAGTGGCCGCGCGGCCGCCACGCCGACGCGGCTATACATCGTACCAAGCCCTCACGACCTTACGAGGATGTCAAGGCATCGAGCACCACCCGCACCCGCGGCGGCAGCAGCCGCTGCGACGGGTAGACCGCGCTGATCGGCATCGCCGCAGGCCGAAGCGAGGGCAGCAGCTCGACGAGGCGGCCGTCGGCCAGCTCGTCGGTGACCATGTAGTCGGGCAGCTGCGCGATGCCCTGGCCGAGCAGGGCCGCCTGCACCATGCCCTCGCCGTCGTTCAGGCGCATGTGGCTCGTCGGGTGGAGCGTGATGGCATGGCCGCGCTGGATGAACTGCCATGGCCGGTCGCGGCCGCTGGTGGGCATTCGAAAGACGATCGCACGGTGCTGCGCCAGTGCCCGCAGCGTGGTCGGCTGGCCGTGCTGGGCCAGGTAGGCCGGGCCGGCGACCAGCAGCAGGGTCTGGCTCGCGAAGCGGCGCGCCACCAGCGAGGAGTCCTGCAGCGCGCCGACGCGGATGGCCAGGTCGATACCATCCTTCACCAGGTCCACGTAACCGTCCTGCAGGCGCAGGTCCAGCTCCAGGCCCGGATGCTGCTGCTGCAGCCGCGCCAGCAGCGGCAGGATCACGCGCCGGCCGAACACGATCGGCATGTCGATGCGCAGCAGGCCCGTGGCGCTCGCGCGCGTGCCGGCGGCATCGGCATGCAGGTCCTCGATCTCGGCCAGCACGCGCTGGCAGCGGTGGTAGAGGCGCTCCCCGTCGGGCGTGAGCGTCACCTGCCGCGTCGTGCGGTGGAAGAGCTTGACGCCCAGCGAGTCCTCCAGGCGGAGCACCGCCTTGGCGAGCGTGGAGGACGCGGTGCCCACCTCGCGCGCCGCGGCGGCGAAGCTGCCGTGCTTGGCGGTCTCGGTGAAGGCGAGGAACTGCTGCAGGCCCTGCATCGCACACCTCCGATTGAGGAAGGAATGTCCTCAATCTTAGGTTATTGAGACGTCTTCCCGATGGCCGCGCGCTTCACGACACTGCCTTCACCGTCACTCGAAACCCCAGGAGCCGCCCCATGACCACCCCGCCCGACGCCACCGTCTTCTCCCACGCCGCCCTGCCCCTGGCCGAACTGCCGGGCATCGCGCACCGCACGCTCGCCGGCCGCGAGCATGGCTCGACCCAGCTGTCGATCTGGCGCCAGACGCTGGCGCCCGGCGCCGCGACGCCGCCGCACTCCCACGACACCGAGGAGGTGGTGCTGTGCCACACCGGACGCGGCGAGGTGCACCTGGCCGGCCGCGTGCACCCCTTCGGCGCCGAGACGAGCGTGCTGCTGCCGCGCGACGTGCCGCACCAGATCTTCAATGTGGGGGACGAGCCGATGGAGATCACCGGCGTGTTTCCGGCCGCGCCGGTCGGCGTGTTCGACCTCGAGCGCAGGCCGATGCCGCTGCCGTGGTGAGCCTCAGTCGACCAGCTTGACTTCCACGCGGCGCGCCTGCGCGTCGGTGCCGGAGCCGGTGGTCACGGCGGGCTTCTGCAGGTCGATCCTGCCGGCCGGCACGCCCAGGCCGGCAAGCACGTCGCGGACCATCTCGGCCCGCTTCTTCGCGAGCTGTTCGTTCTGCGCCGGGTCGCCGGTGGTGTCGTGGAAGCCCGAGACCACCGCCTTGCGGCCGCCCTCCACGCCCTTGATCACCACGGCCAGCGCCTCGGCCGCACCGGGCGCCAGATCGGCACTGCCGGTGGCGAAATAGAAGTTCACGGTCCCGCCCTGCACGCGGATGCTGGCCCCGTCGGGAATGACCACCGTCACCGTTTCGGTGACTTCCACCACGGCCACCGACGCCGGCGCGGCCGCGCCAGCCGCCACGGGATGCGCCTTGTGGCCCTGGGTGTAGAGCACGATGCCGATCACGAAGAGGATCACCAGGGCGATGAGCCCCAGCACGAAGGCGAGAACGAAATTCTGCTGACTCTCGTCGTCGGCGAATGCGGACATGGGTCGAACTCCTTCGTTGAGGGGCCGGTAAATAATGGTGCGGTGAACCATGACCGCCAAATTCTAGGCGCGGGCCCGTTGCAGCCCCAAGGCAACCCTGGGCCACCGGGACTGGATCCTCTGCCCAAGCCCCTGCGCGACCCCCAACCCATGCTCGACCGCGTGATCGAGGAATGGGGTGGCCACGAAGACTTGTGGATATTCGGCTACGGCTCGCTGATCTGGCGGCCCGAGTTCGGCTTCATCGAGCGGCATCCGGCGCGGGTGCACGGCTGGCACCGGGCGCTCAAGATGTGGAGCCGTGTCAACCGCGGCACCGTCGACAACCCCGGCCTGGTGTTCGGCCTGCTCTCGGGCGGCAGCTGCCGGGGCATGGTGTTCCGCATCCCGGCCGCCGATGGCCTGGAGACGCTGGGCCGGCTGTGGCTGCGCGAAATGCCCACCGGCGTCTACGACCCGCGCTGGCTGCAGTGCGACATGCCTCATGGCGCGGTGCGGGCGCTGGCCTTCACCCTGTCGCGGCGCAGCCCCAACTTCACCGGCCACCTGGACGACGAGCGCTACCGCCGCATCTTCGCCAGCGCGGTCGGGCGCTACGGCAGCTCGCTCGACTATGCGCAGCAGACTCTGCTGGAACTGCAGCGCCACTCGATCCACGACGCGGCGCTGGCGCGGCTTGTCAGGCTGGCCGAATCCAGGTTGTCGGAGTCCCCCGATTGCGGCGATGCAGCCACTCCGGTATACCCGACCACTGATTCGACCCCTTCCACGACTTCCAAGGAGTAGCCCATGTCCCCTCGCCTCATCGCCCCCGCTCTTGCCATCGCAGCAGCAGCCAGCCTGCTTGCGGGCTGCGGCACCATGGGGGGCAAGGCGAGCGCCACTGCCAACCTGGCGCCGACAGGCGCGATCTCGCCCAATCCGACCACGGGCAACGTGACCTTCACCGCACTCGATCACGGCGTGCGCGTGACCGGCGAGGTGCGCGGCTTCGCGCCGGGCACGGAGCATGGCTTCCACATCCATGAAAAGGGCGACTGCGGCGACAACGGCAATGCCTCCGGCGGCCACTTCAATCCGGCAGGCGGCACGCACGGCAAGTTCGGCGCACCCGGCAGCCATGCGGGCGAGTTGCCCAGCCTGGTGGCCGACGCCACCGGCACGGCGCGCTTCAGCGTCGACGTGCATTCCATCTCGCTGACCGACGGCGCCGCCAACAACGTCATCGGGCGTGCGCTCATCGTGCACCGCGACCGCGACGACTTCACCTCGCAGCCGGCCGGCAACTCGGGGCCGCGCGTCGCCTGCGCGCTGATCACCCGCCGGTGAGGCGACCGGCCAGCAACGCTTCCGCCCGGGCGAGCTGCTCGGGCGTGTCGATGTCGGTGAGGATGCCGATGTCGTCCACCTCGACCTCCGCCACTGCTCCGGCCTCGCGCAGCGCGCGCAGCACGGGCGCCGCGCCCTGGGGTCCGGCCAGCGCCGAGAGCCGAGGGCCGCAGGCGGCCGCGAAGCCCACGGGATGCCCCCGCTCCCCGCGGTGATGCGGCTGCGCCGCCTGGACTGGGCCGCCCAGCGCCCGGGCCACCGCCTGCAGGGTGGAAGGCAGCACCAGCGGCAGGTCGGCCGGCAGCACCAGCCATCCCGCGGCATCGCCGGTGGCGCGCACCGCGGCGGCGATCGAATCGCCCATGCCGGGATGGCCGGCATCCTCCAGGTGCCAGGGAAGGCCGCTGGCGCGCACCGCGGCCAGCGTGTGCTCGAGCACCGTGCGATCCGCCAGCGCGGCATGCAGCTTGGAGCCACTGCCGCCGGCGGCGCGAAATCGCTCTCCACGACCGGAGGCCAGCACGATCACGGTGGGCAGAGGCATTGGCATGCGCGCAGTATCCCCGCATCGCTTGCGCAACAATGCAGCCATGATGATTTCCCCCAAGGACACCCTCGCCGCGCTGCGCAAGAGCTACGAGCGCGCGGAGCTGGACGAGGCCAGCAGCACCCCCGACCCGCTGCTGCAGTTCGAGCGCTGGCTCGCCGAAGCCATCGATGCCCAGTTGCCCGAACCCAACGCCATGACCCTGGCCACCGTCGGCGGCGACCTGCGGCCCTCGACCCGCATCGTGCTGATCAAGGGCTACGACGCGCGCGGCATCATCTGGTACACCAACTACAACAGCCGCAAGGGCCAGGAGCTGGCCGGCAATCCCTGGGCCGCATTGCAGTTCCACTGGGTCGAGCTGGAGCGCGTGGTCCGCATCGAGGGCCGCGTCGGCAAGGTCGACGACGCCGAGAGCGATGCCTACTTCGCCAGCCGCCCGCTCGACTCCCGCATCGGCGCCTGGGCCAGCCCGCAGAGCGAGGTCATCAGCGGACGCGACGTGCTGGTGAAGAACGCCGCCGTGCAGGCCGCGAAGCACCTGCTCTCCCCGCCGCGGCCGCCGCACTGGGGCGGCTTCAGGCTGGTGCCCGACCGGTGGGAGTTCTGGCAGGGGCGCAAGAGCCGGCTGCACGATCGCTTGCGCTATCGGCTGGAGGATGGGAACTGGATGCGCGAGCGGCTGGCGCCGTGAGCCAGGGTCGACTCAGAGCCACTTCGCCAGCGACATCACGACCGACAGCGTGACCAGCGCCAGCGCCGTCGACACCGCGACGCTCGCCGTCACCAGGTCCTCGGCCGTCCTGTAGCGCTGCGAGAACAGGAACACGTTGGCACCGATCGGCAGCGCGGCGGCCACCACCATCACCTGCAGCGGCAGCCCGCGCAGGCCCAACAGCCAGCCGAGCACCGCCACCAGCAGCGGATGGACGAGGTTCTTGATCAGCGCCTGCACCAGCGCCGGACGCCATTGGTGGCCGATGGGCGTGGCAGCCAGGGTGATGCCCACCATCACCAGCGCGATCGGCCCGAAGGCCTGGCCCAGCCAGGCGATGGGCTTGTAGATCGCCTCAGGCAGCGTGAGGCCGGTCTGCGCGAACAGCAGGCCGCAGACGATCGGCAGCGGCACGGGGTGCACGATGGCGTTGTAGAAAGCCTTGGCCAGCGTGCGCAGGATCGGCGTACGTTCGCCACCCGCCTGGCGCGCCTGCTCGTGCGCCACGGCCAGTTCCAGCACCAGGGTGGCGCTGGTCAGCAGCACCAGCGAGTGCAGCGAGATCAGGGTCAGCAGGACCACCATGCCCTCGGGCCCGTAGGCCAGGCCGATCAGCGCGATGCCGATCATCACCGTGTTGCTGAAGGTATTGGCCAGCGCGACCACGGCCGCGGTGCGGTTGAAGCCGCGCACCAGCAGCGTGGCCGCGAAGATCAGGCCGGCCGCGAGGAAGTAGGCCGCCACGGGCCCCAGCCGCAGCTGCTCGACGCGCACCGTGCTCATGGTGCGGAACAGCAGGGCCGGCGCGAGCAGCAGGAAGATCAGGTTCGACAGGTCGCGCACCGCGCCGCCGGTGACCCAGCCCCGCCGCCCTGCCAGGAAGCCCGCGCCGATGAGCAGAAAAACGGGAAGCAGCGACGACAGGACCGACGAGTTCACCGCGCCGAGCATACAGAAGCTCTCCCCCAGGCTCCCCCACTTCGTGTGGTCCGCCAACCCCCTCACCGGGGGCAACACCAGCGGCCCGGCAAAGCCGGTTCCGCGGTGTTCCCCGAATATCCACCGAAGCCTCATAGGTCGCGCGTCGCAGGAAGCACGGTCGACAACTATGATGGCCCGCTCCCTCCCGCCATCACCGCAGGACTCTACCCATGAGCATTCCCACCACCCGCCTCGGCCGCACCGGCCTCGTCGTCTCGCGCCTCGCCCTCGGCACCATGACCTTCGGCCTTCAGACCGACGAGACGGTGGCGCGGCAGATCCTCGACAAGGCCACCGAGGCCGGCATCAACTTCCTCGACACCGCCGACGTGTACCCGCTCGGCGGCACGGTCGAGACCACCGGCCGCACCGAGGAGATCATCGGCCGCTGGCTGCAGTCCAAGGGCCCCGGCGCGCGGCGCCGCTTCATCCTCGCGACCAAGGCCGTCGGCAAAGTCGGCCCGAACCCCTGGGACCAGGGCGCCTCGCGCAAGCACCTGCTCGATGCCATCGATGCCTCGCTGGCACGCCTGCAGACCGACCACGTGGACCTGTACCAGTTGCACAGCGACGACCGCACGACGCCGCTGGACGAGAGTCTGGAGGCGCTGGACGTGATCGTCCGCTCGGGCCGCGCGCGCTACGTCGGCGTCTCGAACTTCCTGGCGTACCGCCTGGCGCGCGCCATCGGCCGCGCCGAGCTGCGCCGCCTCACCGGCATCGTGTGCGTGCAGCCGCGCTACAGCCTGCTGTTCCGCGAGATCGAGCGCGAGCTGCTGCCGCTGGCCGACGAGGAGGGACTGGGCGTCATCCCCTACAACCCGCTCGCGGGCGGGCTGCTCACCGGCAAGTACAAGCACGACACGAAGCTGGAGGACAACACCCGCTTCACGCTCGGCACAGCAGGCTCCATGTACCAGGACCGCTACTGGAACGAGCGCAGCTTCGCCACGGTCGCGAAACTGCACGCCTTGGCCGACGAGGCCGGCGTGCCGCTCGCGACGCTCGCGGTGGCCTGGGTGATGGCCAACCCGCTGATCACCGCGCCGCTGCTGGGCGCCAGCCGGCCGGATCAGCTGGACGCCACGATCGCGGCGGCCGGCTACCAGCTCGACGCGGCGCTCAAGCAGCGGCTCGACGAGTTGACAGCCGAATACCGCAAGGGCGACGCGCCGCGCTGAGCCTCAGAAGTTCACCCGCAGCCCCACCTTCACGCTGCGCCCCGGCAGCGGTGCATTCGGGAAGGCGGTGGTGGTGAGGATCGAGGTCGCGCTGTAGGCCAGCTTGTTGGTCGCGTTGTCGATGCGCGCGTACCAGGTGAGGCTGGCGTGCTGCACCTTCATGCGATAGGTCAGCGCCGCGTTCCACAAGGTGTAGGCATCGGTCGGCCGCGCGCCGACGGCGGGCACGCGCCGCTGGGCCGCGTAGTGATCGAAGCCCAGGCGCGCCGACCAGGGGCCGTTGCCGTACACCAGGGTCGCACCCACGCGCGCCGGCGAGATGCGCGGCAGCGGCTCGCCGGTGTCGGTGTTCTTCGCCCGCACGAGGTCGCCGCGCCACTGCAGGTCCAGCGTGGAGCCGTCGGCCGCCTTCCCGAAGCCGTCGACACCCAGCAGGCGCAGGTTGCCGCTGGCCTCGATGCCGGTGAAGCGGGCGCGCACGCCGCGGTAGACGTATTCGTCCATCACGTCGGGGAACACCAGGCCTTCCTCCGTCTCGATCGGGCCGGGGTTCACCGTCCCGTCCTCGCCGCGCACGTTGCCCGAGGCCGTCAGCCCGATGTAGTTGCGAAAGCGCGTGGCGTAGGCGTTGACCCGCGCCGTGTTGGCACCGGACTTCCACTGCGCACCGAGGTCGAAGCCCACCGACTTCTCCTTCTGCAGGGTCGGATCGCCCAGTTCCCAGGCGCCGGTCGCCACGTGCGGGCCGTTGGCGAAGAGTTCGTAGTCCTTGGGCGCGCGCTCGGTGTAGGCCAGGTTCGAGGTCAGTTGCCACTGCGGGTTCAGGTCCACCAGCGCGCCCAGCGCCGCACTGTGCGGATTGAACGTGCGCTCGCCCACCGCGAAGCGCGCGACGTCCGGATCGGGCGAGCCCAGCGAGCGCACCTTCACCTGCTCGGTGCGCGCGCCGAAGCTCAGCCGGCCCCAGGGCATGCCCAGCTCCTCGTGCAGGAACAGCGCGTTCGAGCGCGTGCGGCTGTGCGGTGCGAAGGCCTCCTCGCCATCGGCGGAGAAGCGGCCGGTCTCGCTGGTGAAGCCGATCAGGCCCTCCAGGTTGCCGATCTTGCGGTGGCGCGCCTCCAGGCGGAAGTCGTGGCTTTTGTTGGCGAAGGTGGTGCCGGGTGCCTGGCCTTCGAACTCGGTGTGGCGGTAGTTGGTGTAGCCGAATTTGCCGTGGATGCTGCTGAAGAAGCCGCCCGGCCGCCACTCGCCTTCGAGCGCATAGCGGTCGGACTTCATGTCGATGCTGACGTCGTCTTCCGCCACCGTGCCGTACTTGCTGCGGTAGCTGCTGACCGAGGCGCCGATCCAGCCCTGGGCGAAGAACAGCGTGCCGCCGATGGCGCCGCCGTCGGCACGGTTGGCCGAATTGCAGATCCTGCGCGCCGGGCCCGGACGCTTCGGGTTCCCGCAGCCCAGTTCGATCGGCACGCGGGTGTCGTCCGCGTCGCGGCTGAAGGCATCGACGTGCAGCGCATAGCGGTCGTTGCCGCCCTCGAGCACCGCCCCGCCGCTCTTCTCACGGCTGCCGCTGGCCCAGCCGGCATCGATGCGGCCACCGAAGCCGTCGAGTGGCTCGCTGGGAATGCGGTTGTCGATCACGTTGACCACCCCGCCGACGGCGCTGCCGCCGTACTGCAGGGCCGAGGGGCCGCGCAGCACCTCGATGCGCTCGGTCACCAGCGCATCGACCGGCACCGCATGGTCATAGCTCAGGGCCGAGGCGTCGGGCGCGGCGCCGCCGTTCTGCAGGATCCGGATGCGATCGCCGTCCTGGCCGCGGATGGTGGGCCGGCTGGCATTGGGACCGAAGTAGGTGCTGCTGACGCCCGGCAGGGTGTTCAGCGTCTCGCCCAGCGTGGGCTGGGAGCGCAGCAGCAGTGGGTCGCCCGAGACGGCGGTGGTGGGCGCGATCAGGTCCGTGGCGCCCAGCGGGTTGCCGGTGACCGTGATTTCCTGCAGCGAACCCGCAGGCGCCGCCGCGTCGGATTGCGCCGAGGCAGCGCAGGACAGAAGCGAGAGAACGGCAACGCCCAAGGCGTTGCGCGCGAAAAGAGTAGACATGGAAGGACATTCGTTGAATCGATGAGGATCCGGCCGCGGCCCGCAGGCGGGCGCAGCAGCGCGGTCGGCAAGACGGATTCAGCGAGTGGCAGGCGGGCCGCGCGCGTCGAACAGCGCAACCCAGCGGGCGAGTGCCTCGCCCTCGAGGAACAGGAAGGTGGCGGCCGGGAGTTGAACCGGCAGCATCAGCGCCGGCACGCAGAGTGCGGCCGGGCCATGGGAGAGCTGGTCGTAGAGCCGGCAGTCGGCATCGCTGCCGTGGCCGCCGAAAAGCGCGGACAGCCCGTGACCGGCATCGCCCGCCTCGCCCTGCCCGGCCACCGCTGCGGGCGCATGCAAGAGGGCATGGCCATGCAGCGTGCGGTGCATCAGCCCCAACGTGGTCGCCAGCCACAGCGCGAACGCCAGCACGCACAGCAGTGCGCGGGCGTGGCTGGGGCGGCGGGCGAAGCGCATGCCTTCTTCAGGCCTTCTTGAGCCGTGAAGCGAAGGTCTTCTGGAACTTCTCGACCTTGGGCCCGACCACGAAGGCGCAATAGCCCTGGTTCGGGTTGTTGGCGAAGTAGTCCTGGTGGTAGGCCTCGGCCGTCGAATAGTTCGAAAGCGGCTTCACCTCCGTGACTACCGGCGAACGATAGGTCTTGCTGGCCCCGATCTCGGCGATGACCTGTTCGGCCATCTGCTTCTGGGCTTCGTCCAGGTAGTAGATGCCGCTGCGGTACTGGGTGCCGACGTCGTTGCCCTGGCGGTTGAGCGTGGTCGGGTCGTGCACCACGAAGAAGATCTCGAGGATCTCGCGCAGCGAGATCTGCGCCGGGTCGAACGCCAGTTTCACGACCTCGTTATGGCCGGTGCGGCCGGTGCAAACCTGCTCGTAGCTCGGATTGATCGTCTCGCCGTTGCTGTAGCCCGACTCGACGTCGAGCACGCCCTGGACTCTGTCGAAAACGGCCTCGGTGCACCAGAAGCAGCCACCGCCCAGGACAATGGTTTCGACTTGCGGTGATGACATGAGCGGCTCCGTCGGCTGGAAATTGCAAACCCCGCATTGTCGCGGCTTGACGCCCCCGGGTGCGCTCACTACATTACTAACCCGCCAGTCATTAAGAAATCGATGCCCGCCGCCTCCCGCTTCATCAGCGACAAGCTCTTCCCCGAACGCGCCAAGCGCGAGCGACGCAAGGAGGCGCGGCCCGGCGAACTGCTGGAGGCGGCGCTGGACCTGTTCGTGGCCAAGGGCTTCGCCGCCACCCGGGCCGAGGAGGTGGCGGCCCGCGCCGGGGTCTCCAAGGGCACCCTCTTTCTCTATTTTCCGAGCAAGGAAGAGCTCTTCAAGGCCGTGGTGATCGAGAACCTGTCCGGCCGCTTCACCGAATGGAATGCCGAGTTCGAGGCCTTCGAGGGGAGCACCTCCGACATGCTGCGCTACTGCATGCGCATCTGGTGGGAGCGCGTGGGCTCGACCAAGGCCTCGGGCCTGACCAAGCTGATGCTCAGCGAGGGGAGCAACTTCCCCGAACTGGCCGAGTTCTACCGTCAGGAAGTGGTGCGGCCCGGGCACTCTCTCCTGCGGCGCATCATCCAACGCGGCATCGACAGCGGGGAGTTCGGGCCGGTGGACGTGGACCATGCCATCTATTCGGTGATCGCGCCGATGATCTTCCTCATGCTGTGGAAGCACTCGGCCATGGTCTGCGTCGACGGAGAGGCCGATATCGACCCCGAAAAGTACCTTGCGATCCAGGCCGAGACGGTGCTGCACGGCCTGAGCAAGCCGCAGAAGGCGGGCCCATGAAGCGCATCCTCGCCTGGAGCGTCGCGGCCCTGCTGCTGGTGCTGCTGGCCGCCGGTGGGCTGCGTGCCATCGAGGCACGTCGTGCGAAGCAGGCCGCGGCAGCGCCGCCGGCCGAGACCGTGGTCCAGCTGGCCCCGGCCGACGTGGTCCGCCCGGCCAGGCGCGAGCTGGCGCAGACCCTGTCGGTGTCGGGCACCCTCAGGGCGGTCGACTGGGCCCTGGTCAAGGCCCGCGTCGCTGGCGAGCTGACCGGCCTCACGGTGCGCGAGGGCGACACGGTGAAGGCCGGCCAGGTGATCGCGCGCATCGAGCCGGCCGAATACCAGTCCCGCGTGCGCCAGGCCCAGGAGCAGGCCGACAGCGCCAGCGCCCAGGCCGAGGTGGCGCAGCGCACCTACGAGAACAACAAGGCCCTGGTGGACCAGGGCTTCATCTCGCGCACCGCGCTGGACACCTCCCTGTCCAACCTCAATGCCGCGCGCGCCACCCATCGCGCCGCGCTGGCGGCGGTGGAGATGGCGCGCAAGTCGCTGCACGACACCGCGCTCACCAGCCCGATCGACGGCCAGGTGGCACAGCGCCTGGCGCAGAACGGCGAGCGCGTCTCGGTCGATGCGCGGGTGATCGAAGTGGTGGACCTCAGCCGCCTCGAAGTGGAGGCCACGCTCTCGGCCGCCGACTCGGTCGCCGTGCGCGTGGGCCAGCGCGCGACGCTGCAGGTGGAAGGCAGCGGCCTCCTCGACCCCACCAGCGCGGCGCGCCAGGTCGATGCCACCGTGGTGCGCGTGAACCCCAGCGCGCAGGCCGGCAGCCGCAGCGTGCTGGTCTACCTGCGGCTGGACCGCAGCACCGGCTTCCGCCAGGGCCTGTTCGCGCAGGGCACCCTGGCGGTCGGCCAGACCGAGGCGCTGGCGCTGCCCCTTTCGGCGGTGCGCATCGACAAGCCGGCACCCTACGTGCAGGTGGTGATCGAGGGCCGCATCGCGCACCGCCCCGTCCAGACCGGGCCGCGCGGCCAGGTCGGCGGCCAGACATTGATCGCGGTGCAGGGCGTCGAGGAGGGCATGCCGGTCGTGGCCGGCACCGTCGGCCAGCTGCGCGAAGGCACCGCGGTGAAGCTCGCGGCGCCCGTCGCCCCTTGAAGGCATCCGGCCGGCCATGTGGTTCACCCGCGTCAGCCTGAAGAACCCGGTCTTCGCGACCATGCTGATGCTCGCGCTGGTGGTGCTGGGCCTGTTCTCCTACCAGCGCCTGGCGGTGGACCAGTTCCCCAACATCGACTTCCCGGTGGTGGTGGTGATCACCGAATACCCCGGCGCCTCGCCCGAGATCGTGGAGAGCGAGGTGACCAAGAAGGTGGAGGAAGGCGTCAACGCCATCGCCGGCATCAACGCCCTCACCTCGCGCAGCTACGAGGGGCAGTCGGTGGTGATCATCGAGTTCCAGCTCTACGTGGACGGGCGCAAGGCGGCCGACGACGTGCGCGAGAAGGTGGCGGCCGTGCGGCCCCTCTTCCGCGACGAGGTGAAGGAGCCGCGGGTGCTGCGCTTCGATCCGGCCTCCCGGCCCGTGTGGTCGGTGGCGGTGCTTCCGGACGGCGCCAAGGGCAGTCAGCCTTCCGCCGTCGAACTGACCAACTGGGCCGACCAGGTCCTAAAGAAGCGCCTGGAGAACGTGCGCGGCGTCGGCTCCGTCACGCTGGTGGGCGGCACCAAGCGCGAGATCAACATCTACCTCAACCCGCAGGCGATGGAGGCCTTCGGCGTCAGCGCCCAGCAGGTGGTGGAGGCGGTGCGGGCCGAGAACCAGGCCCTGCCGGTGGGCGCGGTGCGCTCGCTGGAACAGGAGCGCGTGGTGCAGATCGATGCGCGCATGGCGCGGCCGGAGGACTTCGGCCGCATCATCCTCGCGCGCAAGGGCGGCGCGCCCATCCGCATCGACCAGGTGGCCAGCGTGCGCGACGGCGCGCAGGAGCTCGAGAGCCTGGCGCTCTACAACGGCCAGCGCACCCTGCTCCTGTCGGTGCAGAAGGCGCAGGACGAGAACACCATCCAGGTGGTGGACGGCCTGCGCAAGGCGCTGGTGGACATCGCGCCGCAGTTGCCGCCCGGCGTGAAGCTGGAGCCCATCGGCGACGCCTCGCGGCCGATCCGCGTCGCGGTGGACAACGTGCGGCGGACCCTCATCGAGGGAGCGCTGCTCACGGTCCTGATCGTCTTCCTGTTCCTCAACTCCTGGCGCTCGACCGTCATCACCGGGCTGACGCTGCCGATCGCGCTGATCGGCACCTTCTGGTTCATGGCCATGTTCGGCTTCACCATCAACATGGTGACGCTGATGGCGCTGTCGCTGTGCGTGGGCCTTCTGATCGACGACGCGATCGTGGTGCGCGAGAACATCGTGCGCCACGTGCAGATGGGCAAGGCGCCCTACGCCGCGGCGCTCGACGGCACGCAGGAGATCGGCCTGGCGGTGCTGGCCACCACGCTGTCGATCGTGGCGGTGTTCCTGCCCATCGGCTTCATGGAAGGCATCATCGGCAAGTTCTTCCACGAGTTCGGCATCACCATCGTGGCGGCGGTGCTGATCTCGATGTTCGTGAGCTTCACGCTGGACCCGATGCTGTCCAGCATCTGGCACGACCCGTCCATCCATGCGCACGGCGAGCGCAAGGCGCCCACCGGCCTCTACGACAGGACCATCGGCCGCGTCACCGGCTGGTTCGACCGCGCCACCGACCGCCTCGGCGAGGGCTACCAGGCCATCCTGCGCTGGTCGCTCGCGCACAAGCTCGCCACCCTGCTCACCGCGATCGGCATCTTCGTCGCCAGCGTGCTCATGGTCCCGTTGCTCGGCAGCGAGTTCGTGCCCAAGGCCGACTACTCCGAGACCAACATCAGCTTCTACACGCCGGTCGGCTCGTCGCTGGAGGTGACCGAGGCCAAGGCCCGCCAGGTCGAGGGCATCCTGCGCGAGATGCCCGAGGTGCGCTACACGCTGAGCACCATCAACACAGGCGACGCCCAGGGCAAGATCTACGCGAGCATCTACGTGCGCCTGGTCGACCGCCACCGGCGCAGCCGCAGCGTGGACCAGATGTCCACGGTGCTGCGCGAGCGGCTGCGCACGATCCCCGGCATCACCGTCACCCACGTGGGCCTGCGCGACTCGGTGGGCGGCAACAAGGCGATCGAGTTCTCGCTGCAGGGCCCCGACCTGCAGGAGCTGGAGCGGCTCACGCAGCGGGTGATGGAAACGATCCGCCCCATCTCCGGCCTGGTGGACCTCGACTCCAGCCAGAAGCCCAACAAGCCCACCGTGAACGTGGTGGTGCGGCGAGATGCGGCGTCCGACCTGGGCCTGGGTGTGGCGCCCATCGCCGCCGCCCTGCGGACCCTGGTGGCCGGCACCACCGTGGGCAACTGGCGCGCACCCGACGACCAGACCTATGACGTCAACGTGCGCCTGGCGCCCGAGGTGCGCAACTCGCCGGCCGACCTGGCGCGTCTGCCCTTCGTCAGCACCACCATGGGGGCCAACGCCGACGGCTCCAGCCGCATCGTGCGCCTGCAGCAGGTGGCCGAGGTGCGCGAGAGCACCGGGCCCAACCAGATCAACCGGCGCGCCCTGGCGCGCGAGGTGAGCATCAACGCCAACGTCGCGGGCCGCTCGGCCGGCGAGGTCTCGGCCGACATCCGCACCGCGCTCGCCGGCATCGCCTTCCCGCCCGGCTACGGCTGGCAGTTCAGCGGCTCGACCAAGAACATGCAGGAGTCCTTCGGCTACGCGGTCTCGGCCCTGGCGCTGGCGATCATCTTCATCTACATGATCCTGGCCAGCCAGTTCAAGAGCTTCCTGCAGCCGCTGGCGCTGATGACGGCACTGCCGCTCACGCTGATCGGCGTGGTGCTCGCGCTGATGGGCTTCGGCTCGACGCTCTCGATGTTCTCGATCATCGGCATCGTGATGCTGATGGGCCTGGTGACCAAGAACGCCATCCTTCTGGTGGACTTCGCCATCCGCGCACGCGAACCGGTAGTGCAGCCCGACGGCAGCGCCACGCCCGGCCTGCCGCGGGCCGAGGCCCTGCTGCTGGCCGCACGCGTGCGGCTGCGCCCGATCCTCATGACCACGCTGGCCATGATCTTCGGCATGGTGCCGCTGGCTTTCGCCCTCAGCGAGGGCTCGGAGCAGCGCGCCCCCATGGGACAGGCCGTGATCGGCGGCGTGATCACCTCCTCGCTGCTCACCCTGGTCGTGGTGCCCGTGGTCTATTGCTACATGGACGACCTGGCCGCCTGGGCGAAGCGCCTGTGGCGCGGCGAGCGCCGGCCGCGGCCGGAGGCAGGCGCGTCACATGCGCCGCCTAAAATTGAAGGTTTGTCCTGAATCAGCCCCGCGCATCCCTGCACACATCCATACGAGGAACCATGCCATGACCGCCAACCCCGACCTGGAGCGCCTGCGCTTCAACATGATCGAGCAGCAGATCCGTCCCTGGGATGTGCTGGATTTCGAGATCCTCGAGCTGCTCTCGCAGATCCGCCGTGAGGACTACGTGCCCCGCGCCCACCGCGGCCTGGCCTTCTTCGACATGGAGATCCCGCTCGAAGGCGCCAAGAACAAGGAGCCCGGCCAGGTGATGCTCTCGCCCAAGGTCGAGGCCCGCATGCTGCAGGACCTGCACATCCAGAAGCACGAGACCGTGCTCGAGGTCGGTACCGGCTCCGGCTTCATGGCCGCGCTGCTGGCCCACCGCGCGGCCCAGGTGCTGACCCTGGAGATCGATGCCGGCCTCGCCACCCTGGCGGCCGAGAACCTGCGCCGCAACAGCGTGAACAACGTGGAGGTGCGCCATGCCGACGGTGCCGTGCCGCTGCCCAGCGGCCCGACCTTCGACGTGATCGTGCTCAGCGGCTCGGTCGCGCGCCTGCCGCAGGGCCTGATGGGCTCGCTCAAGATGGGCGGGCGCCTGGCCGCCGTCGTCGGCGACGAGCCCATGATGCGGGCCCACTTCGTCACCCGCGTGGGCGAAGGCAAGTGGGACATCCTCCAGCCCTGGGACACCGTCGCGCCGCGCCTGCTCAACTTCCCGGCGCCCTCGCGCTTCAACTTCTGATGATCGAGCAAGTTGCCCCGGCCCGGCTGGCCGACTGGTTCGCGCTCGACGCCGCCGCGCAACCCGTCCTGCTGGACGTGCGCGAGCCCTGGGAGCGCCAGACCGCGAGCGTGACGCCGCAGGGCTTCACGCTGGTCGCGATCCCGATGAACGAGATCCCGGCGCGCCTGGCCGAGCTCGACCCCGCCCAGCGCGTCGCCTGCCTGTGCCACCACGGCGCGCGCAGCCAGCGCGTGGCCCTCTTCCTCGAACAGAACGGCTTTGCCGAGGTGGCGAACGTCGCCGGCGGCATCGACGCCTGGTCGATCCAGCACGACCCCTCCGTTCCGCGCTACTAGACAGACATCAAGGACCTTCATGCCCGTGCACCGGCTTCTTCCCCTCACGGCGGCCATCGCCGCCGCGATCGCATTGCCGGCCCACGGCCAGAGCCTGATCGAACTCTACGAAGCGGCACGCGGCTACGACGCGACCTACCAGGCCGCCCGTGCCCAGTACGACGCCACCCTGGCCCGCGCGGCGCAGGCGAAGGCCGGCATCCTGCCGTCGGTCGGGCTGTCGGCCGGCGCCTCGCGCACCGAGCTGGACGTGCACACGCCCGCCGGAGACAGCTCGCGCGGCTTCAACACCCAGAGCGCCGGCATCAACGCCACGCAGCCGCTGTACCGCCCCGCGAACTGGGCCACCTACGAGCAGAGCAAGCGCCAAGCCGACATCGCGCAAGCCGTGCTGACCATCGCCGACCAGGACCTGGTGGTGCGGGTCAGCCAAGCGTACTTCGACGTGCTGGCCGCGCAGGACACGCTTTCGCTGGTGCGCGCCCAGAAGGCCGCAACGGCCGAGCAGCTGGCCGCCGCCAAGCGCAACTTCGAGGTCGGCACCTCCACCATCACCGACAGCCGCGAGGCACAGGCACGCTACGACCTGGTGATCTCGCAGGAGATCGCGGCCCAGAATGACCTGCAGGTCAAGAAGATCGCGCTCGACCAACTCGTCGGCCGCCCCGGCAGCGTGCCGGTGGCGCTGGCCGCGCCGGTCCAACTGCCCGAGGTGATGCCGGCCGACATGAATGCCTGGGTCGCGCAGGCCGAGGACGTGAGCCCCTCGATCCGCCAGGCCCGCCTCGGCCTGGACGTGGCCGGGTTGGAGGTACAGAAGGCCCAGGCCGGCCACAAGCCCACCATCGACGCCAACCTGGGCTACAACGTCACCAACAACCCGCAGGGCACCAGCACCACCACCGGCCGCTCGCGCATCAATGCCGCCACCGTCGGCGTGACCTTCAGCATGCCGCTGTTCGCCGGCTTCGCGATCGAGAACCGCGTGAAGGAAACGCTGGCGCTGGAGGAACAGTCGCGCTCGGTGCTCGAATCCACGCGCCGCAGCGTGACGCAGGCCACCCGCGCGGCCTACCTCGGCCTGGTGTCGGGCGCGGGCCAGGTGAAGGCGCTCGAAGCTGCCGAGGCATCCAGCCAGAGCGCGCTCGATGCCAACCGCCTGGGCTACCAGGTGGGCGTGCGCATCAACATCGACGTGCTGAACTCGCAGAGCCAGCTCTACCAGACCAAGCGGGATCTCGCCGTGGCGCGCTACAACGTGCTGCTGGGCAATCTCAAGCTGCGCCAGGCCAACGGCACGCTGACGCCGGACGACCTGCGCCCCATCAACGGCACGCTCGCCACCGATGGCCGTCCGGCCGTCGACATGACCGCCACGCCGCCGCAGCCGCCGCAAACACCGTTTTCGCAGCCCGGCACGACGGGCCAGCCGCCCGGCGCGCCCGTGGTCATTCCGCAAGTGCCGCCGGTGCAGACCCCGCCGTTCACGCCAACGCCGCCGACGATGCCCTCGCCGCCTCCGCCGCCGGTGATCCTGCCGCCGACGCGCTGAGCGCGGGCCGCCCGCCTCAATCCAGGCTGGGCTCGGTCCGCTCTTCGGTCATTGCGGCCTTGGGCTCCGCCGCGGTTTCAGCGATCGCCAGCAGCGCCGCCGCCGTGCGCTGCGCCGCGCCCCGGTTCGCGCTGGCAAAGGCCTGCGCCGCCTCCGCCATCGCCTCGCGGCGCTCGGGGTTCTCGACCAGCTTGAGCGCCGCCGTGACCGCATGCTCCATGTCGCTCACGCGCAGCGAGGCGCCGGCCGCGAGCGAGAGCTCGGCGGCCTCGGCGAAGTTGTAGGTCGACGGCCCCATGACGACCGGGCAGCCGCAGGCGGCCGCCTCGATCAGGTTCTGCCCGCCCAGCGCCTCGAAGCTGCCGCCCAGCAGGGCCACGTCCGCGAGCCCGTAGTACAGCGCCATCTCGCCCAGTGAATCGCCGAGCCAGATCTCGGACTCGGCCGGCGCGCCCGCCGTGCTGCGCCGCGCGACGGCGAAGCCCTTGGACTCGATCAGCGCGGCCACCTCGTCGAAGCGCTGCGGGTGCCGCGGCACGATCATCCATTGCACGTCGTGCACGCGCCTGGCGATGGACTGCACCGCGTCCTGCGCCGGCGGCACCGGCGACAGCGCGCCGAAGCGCTTGAGCACGTCCAGCAGCTGTGCCTCCTCCCCGTCGCGCGAGCTGGCCAGCATGACCACGGGACGCGGCAACTGGCCGCGCAGGCGGGCCGCGGTCGCGAGCTGCCTCGCATCGGGGGTGGCATCGAACTTGAGGTTGCCGTAGACCCCCTCGACCTTGGCGCCGAGCGAGACCAGGCGGTGCGAGTCCGCCTCGGTCTGCGCCCACACCGCGGTCAGCGACGAGTAGGCGGGCCGCGCCAGCCAGCCCAGGCGCTCGGCCGAGGCCAGCGAGTTCTCGTTCAAGCGCGCATTGGCCAGCACCAGCGGAATGCCGCGCTCGGCGCAAGCGGCGGTGAGTTCGGGCCAGACCTCGGTCTCCATCAGCACGCCGATGCGCGGCTCGAAACGGTCGAGGAAGCTGGCCACTGCGGCCGGCGCATCCCAGGGCTGCCAGACCTGCAGGTCGCCCTCTTCCAGCAGCTTGGCGCCCTCCTCGCGCCCGGTGGCGGTGCCGTGCGTGAGCAGGATCGGGATGCCCGGGTACTGGCGCCGAAGCTCGGCGATCAGGATGCCCGCGGCCCGCGCCTCGCCCAACGACACCGCGTGGACCCAGCACCAACCGGTGCCTGCGGCGGACTCGTCATAGGACCCGAAGCGCTCCTCGACCGCATGCGCATAGCCGGGCTCGGCCACCGCGCGCCGGCGCAGCTTGCGCCGCACCAGCGGTTGGGCAAGGGTGGTGAAGGCGCCGTACAGGCGCAGCAGCAGCGAACGCACGCTCAATCGGAATCCGTGGGTTCAATGCGCGGCTTCGGCCAGCGTGGCGTCGGGCTTCACGCCCTTGAGCAGCGCGAGGAAGGCGTGCTGAATCCGGTCGAGTGCGGCCTGGGTCTGGCCCTCGAAGCGCAGCACCAGCACCGGCGTGGTGTTGGACGCGCGGATCAGGCCGAAGCCGTCCGGCCAGTCCACGCGCAGGCCGTCGATGGTCGAGACCTGCGCAGGCGCGTCGAACTTCGCGGTGCCCACCAGCTTCTCGACCAGCACATGCGGCTCGCCTTCGGCGCACTTCACATTGAGCTCGGGCGTGGAGAAGCTGGTCGGCAAGCCGTTGAGCGTGTCGCTGGCGTTGGGCGTCTTGCTCAGGATCTCCAGCAGGCGGCAGCCCGCATAGGTGCCGTCGTCGAAGCCGAACCAGCGCTCCTTGAAGAAGATGTGGCCGCTCATCTCGCCGCCCAGCGGCGAATCGATCTCCTTCATCTTGGCCTTGATCAGCGAGTGGCCGGTCTTGTAGATCATGGCCTTGCCGCCGGCCGCCTCGATGGCGGGGCCGAGACGCTGCGAGCATTTCACGTCGTAGACGATGGTGCCGCCCGGCACGCGCGAGAGCACGTCCTGCGAGAACAGCACCATTTGGCGGTCCGGGAAGATGTTCTGCCCGTCCTTGGTGACGATGCCCAGGCGGTCGCCATCGCCGTCGAAGGCCAGGCCCAGCTCGGCATCGCCGGCAGCCAGGGCCGCGATCAGGTCCTTCAGGTTCTCGGGCTTGCTGGGATCGGGGTGGTGGTTGGGGAAGTCGCCATCCACCTCGCTGAAGAGCTCGGTCACCTCGCAGCCGATGGCGCGCAGGATGGCCGGGGCGGAAGCGCCCGCGATGCCGTTGCCGGAATCGACCACGATCTTGATGGGCCGGGCGAGCTTGATGTCGCCCACGATGCGCTGCGTGTAGGCCTCCATCACGTCGACCTTGCGCACGCTGCCGCCGGGGGCGAGCTGGGCGCTGCCGGCTTCCATCACGCGCCGCAGGCCCTGGATCTCGTCGCCGTAGATGGCGCGGCCGGCCAGCACCATCTTGAAGCCGTTGTAGTCCTTGGGGTTGTGGCTGCCGGTGACCTGGATGCCGCTCCTGGCCAGCGTATTGGCCGCGAAATAAAGCATGGGGGTGGTGACCGCGCCGACGTCGATGACCTCGATGCCGGTGGCCACCAGGCCGCGGATCAGGGCCTCGGCGAGCGCCGGGCCCGAGAGGCGCCCGTCGCGCCCGACCGCCACCGCCTGCTCGCCGGCCGCGCGGGCCGCGCTGCCGAAGGCCTTGCCGAGCGCCTCGGCGACATCGGCGTCGAGCGTGGTGGGCACGACACCACGGATGTCATAGGCCTTGAAGATCGATGCGCTGAGCTGCATGGGCGTCCTTTGCAGTGATTGAATGAGTTCGGAAAACTGAAGACGATTGTAGGCATGCGCCTTTCGTGCCAGATGTCCGGAAATGGCTACTCCTGCGCGCCCCGATTCGTATCATTTGGTGCATGTCCTCCGCTGCCGCCTCCCCCGCCGAGCTCGAAAGCGACGCCTGCTATCTGGCCATGAAGGCCCATGACGCGCGCTTCGACGGCTCTTTCTTCACCGCCGTGACTTCCACCGGCATCTACTGCCGGCCGGTCTGCCGCGTCAAGCTTCCGCGGCGCGAGAACTGCCGCTTCTTCCAGCACGCGGCGCAGGCCGAGGCCGCGGGCTTCCGCCCCTGCCTGCGGTGCCGCCCCGAGCTGGCGCCGCGGGCCGCGAGCTGGTCCACGGAAGATGCCTCCCGCATCCTCGCCCTGCAGGCCGCCCGCCTGATCGACGAGCCCGACGCCTGGGACGACGAGGGCCCCGGCGCCGCGCGCATCGCCGCGCGGCTGGGCGTGAGCGACCGGCACCTGCGCCGCATCTTCGAGGCGCAGTTCGGTGTCTCGCCGCTGCAATACCTGCAGACACGCCGTCTGCTGGCCGCCAAGCAGCTGATCGCCGACACCCGGTTGCCGATGACGCAGGTGGCCCTGGCCAGCGGCTTCGCCAGCGTGCGGCGCTTCAATGCGGCCTTCGTGTCGCACTATGGCCTCAACCCGAGCGCCCTGCGGCGCGCCGGCCCCGGCGCGGGAGGCCGTGCAAGCGACGCCATCGATGTGCGGCTGGGCTTGCGCCCGCCCTACGACGCGGAAGCGATGCTCGGCTTCTTTGCACGACGCGCGCTGGGCGGCGTGGAGTTGGCCGAGCCGGCCGGCAGCACGCCGCAACTGGCGCGCACGCTGCGCGTGGCACAGGGCGAGCAGGTCCATGCAGGCTGGCTGCGCCTGCGTTTCGACGGCACCCGCGAACAATGGCTGCTGCAGGTGGGCGATTCCCTCGCCGCCGTGCTCCCCACCGTGATCAGCCGCGTGCGCGCCATGCTGGACCTGGATGCCGACCCGATGGCGATCAACGCCACGCTGCATGCCAGCTTCCCGCAGGGCGACGGGCTGCGCGTGCCAGGCACGGTGGACGGCTTCGAGCTCGCGGTGCGCGCGGTGCTGGGCCAGCAGATCACCGTGGCCGCCGCCCGCACCTTGGGCACACGCCTGGTCCAGGCGCTGGGCGAACCCATCACCACGCCGATCGCGGGGCTGGAGCGCCTGTTCCCCACGCCGGCGGCCATCGCCGGCGCCAGCGGCGACCTGCTGGGCGGCATCGGGATCGTGCGGCTGCGGCAGGCAGCGCTGTCGGCGCTGGCACACGCGGCGATGGAAGGCCGGCTGACGCTGCACCCAGGCGCCGACCTGCCTGCCACGCTCGCCGCCCTGCAGGCGCTGCCCGGCATCGGCGACTGGACCGCGCAGTACATCGCGATGCGCGCGCTGCGCTGGCCCGATGCCTTCCCCGCAGGCGACGTCGCGCTGCAGAAGGCCCTGCGCGTCTCGTCGGCGCGTGCCGCCGCCGAGGCTTCGCAGGCCTGGCGGCCCTGGCGCAGCTATGCGGTGCTGCGCGCATGGCACAGTCCGCTTCCGGCCACCGAAACCGCCGCGACGCCCGCCGCCCTCGACAGCGTTCCCGCCTGAGGCTCTTTCATGAAGTTCAAGAACACCACCATCCGCAGCACCCGCATCGACAGCACCCTCGGCGGCATCGTCCTGGCAGCCACAGACCACGGCCTGGCCGGCGCCTGGTTCGAGCGGCAGCGCCATTGGCCCGACACGGCGGGCTGGCAGGTCGATGACGCACATCCCGTGCTGCGCCAGGCAGTCGCCCAGTTGGCCGATTACTTTGCGGGGCGGCGCAGGCATTTCGACCTGCCGCTGGACCTGTCGCACGGCACCGCGTTCCAGCAGACCGTCTGGCAGGCGCTGCTGGCCATCCCCATCGGTCGCACCACCAGCTACGGTACCCTGAGCAGCGACATCGGCAAGCCGGCAGCCGTGCGTGCGGTCGGTGCGGCCGTGGGCCGCAACCCGATCAGCGTGATCGTGCCCTGCCACCGCGTGCTGGGCACCGACGGCTCGCTGACCGGCTATGCCGGGGGCCTCGAGCGCAAGAGCGCGCTGCTGCTGCTGGAAGGTGCTCTATGAGCGAAGGCGAGTGCAGCGCCGAAGGCAAGCCTTCGACCACCATACCCGCGGCCCTCTCCGCACGTCCGTCGGGCAAGGCCTGGCTGGTGGACCTCGTCCTGCTCGGTGCCCTGTGGGGCGCCTCCTTCCTCTTCATGCGCATCGGCGCGGCGGAGTTCGGCGCGCTGCCGACGGCGGCGGTGCGGGTCGGGATCGCCATGCTGTTCCTGCTGCCGCTGCTGCTGATGCGCGGGCAATGGTCCAGCCTCAGGCAGTACTGGAAGCCGGCGCTGGGCATCGGCGTCCTCAATTCCGGCCTGCCCTTCGCCCTCTTCTGCTTCGCGCTGCTCAGCATCAACAGCGGCCTGGCCGCCGTCCTCAATGCCACCGTGCCGATGTTCGGCGCATTGGTGGCCTGGGGCTTCTTCGGCGAACGGCCCGACCGCTCGCGCAGCCTGGGCCTGGTGATCGGCTTCGCAGGCGTCGCCATGCTGGCGGGCCGCAGTGCCGGCTTCCACTCGGGCGCCGACGAGACGGCGGCACGCTGGGCCATGGCCGCCTGCCTGGCGGCCTGCATCTGCTATGCCTTTTCGGCCAGCCTCACCCGCAAGTACCTGACCGGCGTACCACCGCTGGCCACCGCCGCCGGCAGCCAGATCGGCGCCACGCTGGCACTCGCCCTGCCGGCGCTCTGGCTGTGGCCGGCGCAGATGCCCAGCCTCAAGGCCTGGCTCGCACTCGTGGCCTTGGGTGTCGCCTGCACCGGCGTGGCCTACATCCTCTTCTTTCGCCTGATCGAGAGAGCGGGCCCGGCGCGCGCGCTGACCGTGACCTTCCTGGTCCCGGTGTTCGCGCTGTTCTACGGCGCCATCTTCCTCGGCGAGGACATCACGCAGTGGATGCTGGTGTGCGCGGTGGTGATCGTGTGCGGCGTGGCGCTGTCGACCGGCATCGTCAAGCTGGGCCGGCGGCAGGGCGCGACGGCCTGATCGGCGGATCAGGCCCGCGCCATCTTCAGATCGCTCCGGCCACCACGTTGATCGACAAGGCCAGCACCAGCATGTTGAATGCGAAGGACAGCACGCTGTGCACGAGCGTGATGCGCCGCATCTCGCGCGAGCGCACCTGCACGTCCGAGACCTGCGAGCACATGCCGATCACGAAGGCGTAGTAGAGAAAGTCGAAGTAGTCTGGCGCCAGCTTGCCCGGGAAGTCCAGGCCCGGGTGCCGCGCAGCATCGGCCTGGTAGTAGCGGTGCGCATAGTGGAAGCCGTAGATGGTGTGGATCATCAGCCAGGCACCCGCGAGCGCAATCAGCCCGAGCGCGATGTGGCCGGCGCGCTGCGAGCCGGTCAGCGATCCGCTGCGCCCGATCAGCACCGTGATCGCCGCCACGCTCGCGACGACCACGACCACCATGGTGGCCAGGATCAGCGCGCTGGGCTGGTCCAGCGACTGCGCGCGCGCCCGCGTGCTGTCCGCGTCCGAGCATTCGGCCAGCCACCAGGCCAGCAGCAGATAGACCGCCGCGCCACAGCACCAGCCCAGCAGGCCGCGCATCGCGCCGTCCAACGGCCAGGGCGGCAGCCCCACGGCGAGCCCCACCACCGCACCGAGCAGCAGCCGCTGCCAGCCGATCATCCAGGTGAATGGAATGCGCATGCGCGGCACTGTAACGTGCGGCGACAATCGTGGCCCCCATGACGAAGAACCGATTCCCCTGGCGCCGCCTGCTCGGTGCCGCCTTCGGCCTCTGCACCCTGGCCCATGGCGCTTCCCCCGCTCCTGCGCGCGTGCCCGACACCATCGAGCAGCGCGCGGCTGCCTGCATCGCCTGCCATGGGCGCGAGGGCGCCAGCACCAACGCCGGCTACTTCCCGCGGCTGGCCGGCAAGCCAGAGGAATACCTCTACAACCAGCTGCTGAGCTTCCGCGACGGTCGCCGCTTCAACAGCGACATGGCCTACATGGTGCGGCACCTCTCCGACGGCTACCTGCGCGAGATCGCCCGCTACTTCGCCGAGCTCGACCTGTCCTACCCGCCGCCGCCCACGCGCACCGACGCCTCGGAACAGAGCCTCGCGCGCGGCAAGGCCCTGGTGTTCGAGGGCGATGCGGGGCGCCGCATCCCGGCCTGTGCCACCTGCCACGGCGAGGCGCTGACCGGCATCGCGCCCGCCATTCCCTCGCTGCTCGGCCTGCCGCGCCTGTACCTGGCCTCGCAGCTGGGCGACTGGCTCAACAACGGCCGCCATGCACTCGCGCCCGACTGCATGGCCGAGGTGGGCCGCAGGCTCGATGCCGCCGACATCAACGCCGTGGCCAGCTGGCTCGCACTGCAGCCGGTGCCGGCCAATCCCAAGCCCGCGGCCGCGCCCGCACGACCGCTGCCGATGCCCTGCAGCGCGATGGGGAAGTGAAGGCCATGCGACGCATCCTCTACACCCTGATCGCCCTGGGCGTCTTGATGGTGCTGGCCGCGCTCGGCCTCGTGGCCCTCAACCTGCGCGGCGAAGACCCGCTGCCCGAAACATCGGTCGCCTTCGCGTCCACGCCCGACCTGGTGGAACGCGGCCGCTACCTGGCGCTGGCCGGCAACTGTGCCGGCTGCCACACGGCGCGCGGCGGCGCGGCCTATGCCGGCGGCGTGGGCATCGCCACGCCCTTCGGCACCGTCGTCGCGAGCAATCTCACGCCGCACGACGAGGCCGGCATCGGCCGCTGGAGCGCCGCGCATTTCTGGCGCGCGCTGCACAACGGACGCTCGAAGGACGGGCGCCTGCTCTACCCCGCCTTCCCCTATCCGAGCTTCACGCACATCACGCGCGAGGACTCGGATGCGATCTATGCCTACCTGCGCACCGTGCCGGCGGCCGCGGCGCCGAACGCGCCGCACCGGCTGCGCTTTCCCTACGACACCCAGGCCGCGCTGGCGGTGTGGCGCGCGCTCTTCTTCACGCCGGGCACCTTCGCGCCCGACCCCACAAAGCCCGCCGAGTGGAACCGCGGCGCCTACCTGGTCGAGGGCCTGGGGCACTGCATCGCCTGCCACGGCACGCGCAACGTGCTTGGCGCGACCGAGGAGAAGCTGGGGCTTTCCGGCGGCCTGATCCCGGTGGAGAACTGGTATGCGCCTTCGCTCAGCGCGAAGCGCGAGGCCGGCGTGGCCGACTGGGACACGCAACACGTGGTCGCGCTGTTGAAGACCGGCACCTCGCCGCGCGGTTCGGTGATGGGGCCGATGGCCGACGTGGTCTACGGCAGCACGCAGCACCTGAGCGATGCGGACCTGCAGGCGATGGCGGTCTTCCTCAAGCAACTGCCCGAGGCCCCGGCGAAGAGCGGCGCCGCGCCGGAATCACCCCTGCGTCGCGACGCCGGCGTGATGACGCGCGGAGCCAAGATCTACGACCAGCAATGCGCCTACTGCCACGGCGACGCGGGCCAGGGTGCCGAGGGGGCCTACCCGCCGCTGGCCGGCAACCGCGCGGTGCTGATGGATTCGCCCGCCAACCTGGTGCAGGTGCTGCGCCACGGCGGCTTCCTGCCGGCCACGGCCGGCAATCCCCGGCCCTACGGCATGCCGCCCTTCGGGCATGTGCTGGACGACGACGGCATCGCCACCGTGCTGACCTACATCCGAGGCGCCTGGGGCAACGACGCCCCGCCGGTTTCTCGCGCGCAGATCATGCGGCCGTCCTGAGTCACGGCCTGGTGTGGCAACGGGACATGGGACATGTACGAGATGCTGACGTTGGCGCCGCTGAGCGTAGTGCGCGCAAGGCGGGTGTCCTCTGATTCCAGGATGTCGTCGGCCTTGCGCCCCAGCCATGACCCCAGGTCGTGCAGGCCTAACAGCCCGAAGTCGCCCCCCGCGCTGACGCTGCCCTGCGTGCCGCTGAGGTGCGAGCCCTCGATGGTGATGTCGTTCCTGGCGCCCAGCGAGACGAGGCCACCCGAGAAGCTGCTGGCGATGCTGGTGCCGGTGTCCCAGCCGCCGCTCACGCGGTTGTCGGAGCGGCTGAGCAGGCCCTTGTCGGTCCACTGCATCTGGTAGCTGCCCGTGCCTTGCGCCTGGCCCGATTCGATGCGGATGTCGCGATCCGCGTGCACGCTCAGCAGGCCGGCGCCGGCGTCCACCGTGGCCTGGCGTGCGTTGACATCGCGCCCCGCATTCAGGAGCGTGGTGCCATCGGTGGCGATGTGGTGCCGATCTCGCGGGAGGTGGCGCCCGACATCGACGCGCCGCTGCCGAAGCCCGCCACCGAGGTGGATTTGCACACCGTCTGGAGTGGACACCAGTGGTTGGAATAGCGCGGGCGCTGATATTGAATCAATCTGGTAGTTCAATGATGCGCTCGTCGCAGCTCTCGTCGGCCAGAAAGTCTCGCCAAGCTTTGAGGGCGAGGCGGTAGGTTATCAAGCTAACTTGGCCGCCTGGTTCGCCATCCATGATGGAGTACTCGAAGATTACCCTGTCAGGGAAGATGATCGTGGTCCAGGCATTTCCAGTTCCTTCCCATTTAGGAATCCGGCCCGTAACGACATCTTCAATGGCCTTCTCCGTGATAAGAAAAGATGCTTCCGATCGCACATCGTCGCGGAATTGGTATGGCATGTACTGAAGCTCACCTTCGGTACCTACTACAGAAACCCCATCCTTTTCGATTACTTCGCAGCCCTCCAAGCGCTGAGGACAAAAGCCTTTGCGCGTTAGCCTGTTGTGGTGATCGGTATCCGGCCATGTTTCGAGCACTCTGAACATTCTTAGTTTCATCTTCTCTACCTTAAAGGCCATCCGCGCCATTGCGTGATGCTGGCGGTTGGTGGAACGAACTGCACTTTGATCCCGGAGTATGTTCTCCCGATCCATTGGCCGTTTGGCTCGATCGCTTTATTGTTGAACGCGATAGTCAGTTCATAGTTGAGTCTGGCTTCGGACCAACTTTGCGGGAAGAACGTTGAAGACCTACTCTTGTCAACCCATTGACCCAACGCATTCTGAACCTGCACAGTACCTTCATAGACCCCATTTGCATCTGGCGGCTTCGTGTAACTGTTGACGCGCGCGACACCTTCTCCGCTGGGCTCATGATGGAAGCCGACTGCCCTGCCGACCCGGTTGATGTGTCCTTGAGCAATGTGTTCGATGTCAATCTGCTCGAGGACTGCCTGATCCGTGCGTTTCGCGTAATAGGCATTGATGCTGTCGCCCATGCGCTGCCCGGGTGTCGGCCCTTTTCGGGCGCTCTTGCCGCCATCTCCATCGATGAGCGACACGCCCAGCACCGCAGCAAACAGCGGCGGACTGCCCGCCAGCGTGTCTCGCACATACTGGTCGACGGGATTGCCTTCGTCCGAGCGCCCGTTCTGCATCCGGGTGACTGCGGCAGACAGTTCGTCAGGCCTATAGGGGCTCTTGCCAGCCTGTTCGTCCAGGAACTTCGCAGCCGCCGTGTTCGGATCGAACTTCGATATGGCTTCATCGCGGGTGCGGGCATAGATGGAGCGTTCGAGTTCACGGTCAGCCACGCAAGCCGTGTTGCTGCTGCACATCGCCGCGATCTTGCTGTCGCTCAGTAGATCAATCTGGGCTTGCGCCTGAGCAGCGACGCCTTCGCAACTGGAGGGCCCCTTGCACCCTTCCCCTGCGGCAAGAATGCGTTGCTGCATCTTCGGATCGCGGATCTGTTCCGGATGGGCAAGATAGTTGTTCGCCGCCGCATTGCTCCCTGCCTGGCTGCCGATGTTGATCTGGCTGGCATCCCCGCCCGTGACCGCCACCGCGATACCGCTCACCATGGCAGCGAACTGCACCGTGTCAGCTTGCCGGCCGTAGGTCTCGGCCGCGATCTCGCCGATCGCTGCGCCGAGTGCACCCGGCGCACAACCGCTGGCACTGCTGGCCCTCGCTGCCCCCACCACGCATCCCGCGATCGCATGCGCGACCTTGTTGGTGAAGCCATCCAGCGTGCCGTTGGCGGTCAACTTGCCGATCGCATTCGCACCTTGCGCAGCGACCGTATCGAGCAGCGCATTCTTCAGCCCTTCCTTTAGGTTCTGCTCGAAGCTGCCGCCGTTGATGGCCGTCTTGATCACCGCCCGCGCCGCGCCCGCGGTGAGGTTCTGTCCCAACTGCGTCATGAAGGGCTGGGCACCGCCGCCAACTGTCGGCAAGCCCGTCGGGTCCAGATTCAGCCCCGCCAGCACCCCGCCCGTGACGATGGCCGTCAGCAGATTCTTGACGCTGGCGCTCGATCCCAGGTCATCCAGTGCTCCTGCGATGTCGCCCCGGTTGTTGACCAGCGCCACGCTCGCTTGGCTCGCCAGCGCGGTAACGCCTGCCGTGACCGCACCGCCCACGACGCTGGAAGCGGTCAGGCCCCCGGCAGCGACGAACCCACCTTCACCGAGCGCCAAGACGCCGCTCGTCGCCACGGCTTCACTGGCTGCTGTCCCTGCGGCAGATGCCGCGCCGAAGGTGAAGTAGTTCACCACCAGCGTCACGATGGCCGCCCCCTCGGGCGTGAGTCCCTGCTGCTTGTAGTCCCAGTTGCGGTGCGCTTCCTCGACCTTGACCCAGTCGACCTTGCCACTCAGGTTGGGATCGTTGTTGAGCTGCTCGATCCAGCCCATGCCCGGCTGCCTGGCGAGTTGCTCGAGGCTGTCTCTCGCCCCGACCCCGGCCTGCACCCGGTTGGCGTTGACCGCCAGGGCGGCGGCGTTGAACTGGTTGTAGTTCGTGGTCTCGTCGCTGGTGCCGCGCGATCCCTGCTGCTGCCATGCGAAGTCCTTGCGCTGGCTGCCGGTTTCCAGCGTGGCGACGGTGCTCTGGGTATCCAGGTACAGGGTCTCGGCGCTCAGGCTCAGGGTTCCCGGGGTGTTGACGGTGGTGCCGGCGATGTGCAGGTCGCCGCCCTTTCCTTCGGGCCCGGTGGCGGTGATGCTGACGTTGGCGCCGCTGAGCGTGGTGCGCGCAAGGCGGGTGGTCTCTGAATCCAGGGTGTCGTTGGCCTTGGCGCCCAGGCCATGGCCCAGGTCGTGCAGGCCCAGGGGCCCGAAGTCACCACCACGCTGGCGCTGCTCGCCGCTGACCTCGCTGCGGTTGGTGGCAGCAGTGATGTAGATCTCGCCGCCTTCGATGGCGATGTCCTTGGCGGCCGCGACCTGCACGCCCTGCAGCTGGACCACGCCACCGCCCTGCAGCAGGACGCCACCTTGGCTGCTGGTGATGGTGCTGGGCGCGGCCGTGTCGGTCCTGACGTCGATGCCGGTGCCCGAGGCCCTGTTCTGCATGAAGACCGGATCGAAGATCGGGCTGGAGCGCTTCTTGTCGACGTCGATGCTGGTGCTGCTGGGTGTTGCGGCCCTCGTAGATGTTCAGCCGGTTGCCCGCCGACAGCTCACGCCTCGTGTGCCGCTCACGTAGGGAGACGCTACTTCAAATTGGGCCCGTTCACGAAATCAATCAATCGCTCTAATTCCAGGCCGTACGCGGTCGGCTCTGATTGGGCATCGAATCCCTTATCACACAGCTCCAAAGCGATCACATCGATGATTGCCTTACGCTCAGCCGGCGTCACTTTGTTGCGCGACAGGTTTTCTATCAACGATAGATCTGCGCCACGGAATGTGAAAACTTCCTCAAGAAGGGAAAGCATCCTTTGAGTCAAAATTAGATTCATGGTTGTCGAACCCCCGACGCGCCAGTTGCCCAGGTGGTAATAACCCTGCCCTGTCCGTTTACGACAACCACGGCATCCTTACCAGTCAACATAAATCGTCCGCCGCTTTGTCCTGTGATGCTAATAGGATTCTTGAAGGCATCAAGTATCGCGTCAGGCGAAACACCCGCGCCGTCACGCGAAATTGCTTGATTCAGTCCATGACGCGAATACCCAGTGATTTCTACCGGCAGAGGTACACCCGCTACCTCCTCTGCCTTGAGTTGCATGCGCAAACGGGCGGCGTTCGCGAGGCTACTTGCCTCTCCGGCAGCCTCCCTCATTGCTCTGGACTCGGCCACCGCTACCTTTGCCACATCTTCCGCTGTCGCGCCGGCCTTGATAAGCGTGCCGGCCTTGCTGACTGCCTTGCCGCCCCCAGGAAACACGTCAAGCACGCTCGTCGGGAAGAGTGCTTCATTGGCGGCGTAGATGACGCCGAGTGCAGAGATTTCTGAATCGGTGAGTCCACCGCGCGCTCCGGCCTTCTCCAGGTACTCCCGGATCAACTGTTGCTTCTCGACGAGTGGCTTCAGTTCGAGCGCCTTCAGGCCATCGGCCAGTTTGCTGAGCGCACGATCAACATAGTGCTTGAGCGCATTGTTGGCTGCAGCATTCGCGGCCGCACCGCTCGCAAGGTTGATCTGGTCTACGTCGAGCCCTGCGATCGCAGCGCCAATGCCGCCTAGCATGGCGGCAAACTGGGTTGCCGCAGGTTTGGGGTTGCCGTTCTCGTCGAAGCCGAACGCTTCGCCACTGATCTCTCCGATCACAGCGCCAATCGCGCCCGCCGCACATCCGTCGCTTGCTCTTGCCGCCCCAACTGCACATCCGGCAACCGCGTGTGCCACCTTGTTGGTGAAGTCGTCCAGCCGGGCACTCCCGATCGCGAATGCTGTTTGCGCGGCAACGGTATCCAGGATCGCGCCCTTCAGCCCTTCCTTCAGGTTCTCCTCGAAGCTGCCGCCATTGATGGCCGTTCCGATGAGCGCTCTGGCTGCGCCCGCAGCTAGGTTCTGTCCCAACTGCGTCATGAAGGGCTGCGCACCACCGCCCACCGTCGGCAAGCCGGTCGGATTGAGGTTCAGTCCCCCCAGCACCCCACCGGTGACGATCGCCGTCAGCAGGTTCTTGACGCTGGCACTGGACCCCAGGTCGTTCAGCGCGCCTGCGATGTCCCCCCGGTTGTTGATCAGCGCCACGCTCGCCTGGCCCGCCAGCGCCGTCACACCCGCTGTCACCGCACCGCCCACCACGCTGGAAGCGGTGAGGCCCCCGGCAGCGACGAACCCACCCTCTCCCAGCGCCGCGACGCCGCTGGTCGTCACGGCTTCACCGGCTGCTGTCCCGGCGGCAGATGCCGCGCCCCACGTGGCCCATGCCACCGCCAACGTCACGATGGCCGCGCCCTCGGGCGTGAGGCCCTGCTGCTTGTGGTCCCAGTTGCGGTGCGCTTCCTCGACCTTGACCCAGTCGACCTTGCCACTCAGGTTGGGATCGTTGTTGAGCTGCTCGATCCAGCCCATGCCCGGCTGCCTGGCGAGTTGCTCG
>NZ_LYMK01000006.1 GCF_002157355.1 Variovorax sp. JS1663
GCTCCGGAGGCAGCCGCCCCCGCTGCAGCGCCGGCCCCCGCCGCAGCGGCCAAGCCGCCAGCTCCCGCGCCCACGCCTGCGCCGGCAGTTGCCGAGCGCGGCATGTTGGACGAACTGGCAGACAACCCGTTGGTCCTCGGTGCTGCCGCTCTGATCGCGTTGCTTATCGGCTTCCTGCTCTATCGCGTGCTGGGCCGCAAGCGCAACGAGGCGGGCGAGAGCGTCTTCCTCGAGAGCCGCATTCCCAAGGACTCCTTCTTCGGCGCCAGCGGCGGCGAATCGGTGGACACCAAGAACCGTGGCAACTCGGTCGTCTCTTCGCTGTCCTATTCGCCGAGCCAATTCGATGCCGGCGACGTCGACCCGGTCGCCGAGGCCGATGTCTACCTCGCCTATGGCCGTGACCTGCAGGCCGAGGAGATCCTGCGCGAGGCGCTGCGCGTCAATCCGGAGCGCACCGCCATCCATCTGAAGCTGCTCGAGATCCACGCCAAGCGGCGCGACCTGCGCGCCTACGAGGCGCTAGCCTCGGACGTCCACAAGCTGACCGGCGGAACTGGCGCCGATTGGACCCGCGTGATGGAAATGGGCAAAGAGCTCGATCCGGGCAACCCGCTGTACGAGTCGGGCAGCAAGGCCGGCGTCACGCCCGCGGAAGCCGCCGCCTTCGCCGGCACCCTGGCCGCTGCCACCGCGGCCCCGGCCGCCGCACCGCCGCCGTCGCCGCTTGCTCCCGAAGCCGCCGCGCCGCCGCCCGCCTTCGTGCCCTCCGTTGCGCCGCTGGATTTCGACCTGGACCTCGGCAAACCGCCCGCCCCTGCCGCCGTCAGCGCTACCCTGCCGCCGACACAGATCCAGTTGCCCCCCTTGTCGAGTAGCCCGCAGGCGCCGCGAGTGGCCCCCACCGCGAATGGCAGCCATGCCGGTCCCACGCAGGCGGCCAAGATCGATCTGCACAACGATTTCGATACCGCCCCTGGCGCTCTCGACGCGACCACCGTGCGCGCCCCGCTGTCCTCGAATGACGATATGACCCAGCCGGTCACCGTGCGCGCCGGCCTGCCGGGCGATTCCGGCTTCATCGAGTTCGACATGAGCTCGATGGCCGGCCTGCGGGCCCCCGCCGACACCGAGCGCGGCCGCCTGGAGCCCGTGCCGGAAGAGAGCGGCGAGAATCCGCATGCCATCAAGCTGTCGCTGGCGCGCGAGCTGAAGGCACTCGGCGACGTCGAAGGTGCCCGCTCGCTGGTCGAGGAAGTAGCCGCCGAAGGGTCGGGCGATGTGAAGGCGGAAGCCAAGCAACTGCTCGGCGAGTTGCGCTGAGCGACGCGTCGGCGCCGATGTCCCAGTGAGGCTGGCCCTCGGCGTCCGCTACAACGGCCAGGCTTATGACGGCTGGCAAAGCCAGCCCTCGGGCCGCACGGTCCAGGACAAGCTGGAGCATGCGCTCAGCCAGTTCGCCGCCCAGCCCATTTCCACTCTCTGTGCGGGCCGCACCGACGCCGGCGTCCACGCGCTGATGCAGGTGGTGCACTTCGACACCTCGGTCGACAGGGCGCCTTTCTCCTGGGTGCGCGGCACCAACCGCTTCCTGCCGGACGACATCGGGGTGCAGTGGGCGCAGCCCGTGCCCGTTGCGTTTCATTGCAGGGCCAGCGCTCTCACGCGCCGTTACCTCTACGTGCTGTCGCAGTCGCCGGTACGGCCCAGCCTGGACGCGGGCAGGGTGGGCTGGTCCATGCGCGAGCTCGACGGCGATGCCATGCGCGCGGCCGCGTCCCTGCTGCTCGGCCGGCACGATTTCAGCTCCTTCCGGGCCTCGGCCTGCCAGGCCCTGTCGCCGGTGAAGGAAGTGCGGCGCATCGAGATCACCCGCCGCGGCGAAACCGACCGCTGCCGCTGGCACTTCGAATTCGAGGCCGACGCCTTCCTGCACCACATGATCCGCAACATCATGGGCTGCCTGGTGCGCATCGGCCACGGCAAGGCGCCGCCCGAATGGATGGGCGAGGTGCTGGAAGCGCGCAGCCGCCTGGTCGCCGCGCCCACGTTCTCGCCCAACGGGCTTTATTTCCTGGGACCGCTCTACGACGCCTGCTGGGGTCTTCCGCCAGAGGCGACCATGCAGGCGGATGGCGCTGCGTATGATGGCCCGCCATGAGTTCCACCCCCCGCACACGCATCAAGATCTGCGGGCTCACGCGTGAGCAGGACGTGGACGCGGCCACCGAGGCCGGAGCCGATGCGGTGGGCTTCGTGCTCTATCCGCCCAGTCCGCGTGCCGTAAGCGCCGAACGCGCGCGCCAGCTGGCTGAGCGCCTCCCCCCCTTCGTCACACCCGTGCTGCTGTTCGTCAACGAGCCTGCGGCCGCCGTTCAGGCGGCCCTGAGCGGTGTGCCAGGCGCCATGGCCCAGTTCCACGGCGACGAATCACCCGACGATTGCTGGGAGGCCAGCGGACGCGGCGCTCACCGCTACGTGCGGGCCGCCCGCATTCCGCTGAACGCGACCGCAAGCCGCTTCGACCTCGTAAAATACGCCTCCGATTACTCCCGCGCCCAGGCCATCCTGCTCGACGCCCATGTCGAGGGCTATGGCGGTGGCGGCAAGGCATTCGATTGGTCACTTCTTCCAACCGCCGTCGACGCTCACCTCGTCTTGAGTGGTGGGCTCGCACCTGCAAACGTGGGCGATGGCATTCGCCGGTTGCGCACGGCCGCGAAGTCGCTGGCCGTTGACGTGAGCTCCGGCGTCGAGGCCTCCAGGGGCATCAAGGACGCCGTGAAGATCCGCGAATTCGTGGCCGCCGTGCGGGCGGCCGATGCACTGTCCTAGCGCCTTACCCGGCTCGATCGTCCGGTTCGATCGTCCGGCGTAACCCGCCCACCGATCGAGACCATGAATACCTACGACCAACCCGACGCCAGCGGCCATTTCGGCATCTACGGCGGCACCTTCGCCAGCGAGACGCTGACGCACGCGATCAACGAACTTCGCGAGGCCTACGCGAAATACAAGAACGACCCCGCGTTCCAGGCCGAATTCCGACATGAGCTCGCGCATTTCGTCGGCCGTCCCTCCCCGATCTACCATGCGGCCCGCATGAGCCGCGAGATGGGCGGCGCCCAGATCTACCTGAAGCGCGAAGACCTGAATCACACCGGCGCGCACAAGGTCAACAACACCATCGGCCAGGCCATGCTGGCCAAGCGCATGGGCAAGCCGCGCGTGATCGCCGAGACCGGTGCCGGCCAGCACGGCGTCGCAACGGCCACCATCTGCGCGCGCTATGGGCTCGAGTGCGTGGTCTACATGGGCAGCCAGGATGTGAAGCGCCAGAGCCCCAACGTCTATCGGATGAACCTGCTCGGCGCAACCGTGGTCCCCGTGGAGTCGGGCAGCAAGACCCTGAAGGACGCGCTCAACGAGGCCATGCGCGACTGGGTCACCAACGTCGAGAACACCTTCTACATCATCGGCACCGTGGCCGGCCCGCACCCGTATCCGACGATGGTGCGCGACTTCCAGAGCGTGATCGGCACCGAATGCATCGCTCAGATGCCCGCCATGCTGGCAGCGCAGGGCATCACCGGCGAGGCGGAAGGCCGACAGCCCGACGTGGTGGTGGCCTGCGTGGGCGGCGGCAGCAACGCGATCGGCATCTTCCATCCCTACATTCCGTTTGCGGGCACGCGCCTGGTGGGCGTCGAGGCGGCCGGCGAAGGGCTGGACAGCGGCAAACACGCGGCCTCGATCCTGCGCGGCAGCCCCGGCGTACTGCATGGCAACCGCACCTACCTGCTGCAGAACGATGACGGCCAGATTACCGAGACCCACAGCATCAGCGCCGGCCTCGACTACCCCGGCGTCGGTCCCGAGCACGCCTACCTGGCCGACATCGGCCGCGCCGAATACGTGGGCATCACCGACACGGAGGCGCTCGAAGCCTTCCACTACCTCTGCCGCACCGAAGGCATCATCCCCGCCCTCGAATCGAGCCACGCAGTGGCCTACGCCATGAAGCTCGCCAAGACCATGCGCCCCGACCAGTCGATTCTGGTGAACCTTTCAGGCCGCGGCGACAAGGACATCGGCACGGTGGCCGACCTGTCGGGCGTGGACTTCTATGACCGGCCGTCGATGCGCGGCCTGAGCGTGAAGGGAGGCCGGGCATGAGCCGCATCGCCGCCACCTTCGAGCGCCTGCGCGAGCATGGCCGCCGGGCGCTGATCCCCTACGTCACCGCTGGCTTCCCGTACGCCGACCTCACGCCCGAGCTGATGCACGGCATGGTCGAGGCCGGTGCCGACGTGATCGAGCTGGGCGTTCCCTTCTCCGATCCCATGGCCGACGGCCCGGTGATCCAGGCCGCCGGCGAGGCCGCGCTGGCACTGGGCATCGGCATGAAGCAGGTGCTGGCCATGGTGAGCACCTTCCGCCAGAAGGACGCCACCACGCCGGTGGTCCTGATGGGCTATGCCAACCCGGTCGAACGCTACGACGGCGTGCACGGCAAGGGCAGCTTCATCCGCGATGCGGCCGCGGCCGGCGTGGACGGCGTGCTGGTGGTCGACTACCCGCCCGAGGAATGCGAGGACTTCGCCGCCGCCCTGCAAGCGCACGGCATCGACCTGATCTTCCTGCTGGCGCCGACCAGCACCGCCGAGCGGATGGCGCAGGTGGGCCGCATCGCCGCAGGCTATGTCTACTACGTCTCGCTCAAGGGCGTGACCGGCGCCGGGCACCTCGATACCGAGGCCGTGGGCCGCATGATCCCCCGCATCCGCGAGCACGTGAAGCTGCCGGTGGGCGTGGGCTTCGGCATCCGCGACGCCCGCAGCGCGCAAGCCGTCGGCTCGACGACCGACGCGGTGGTGATCGGCACCCGCATCATCCAGTTGGTCGACAGCCAGCCGCGCGAACAGGTGGTGCCGCTGGTGCGCGAATTCCTGGCGGAGATCCGGCAGGCACTCGACGCGCTGCCCGCCGCCACGGCCAAGAACTTGGCCGGCCGGTAGAATCGATTGGTTTTGCCCCGGATGGAGAACCCATGAGCTGGCTTGAAAAACTGCTTCCGCCCAAGATTGCGCCCAGCGACCCCAGCGAGCGCCGCCAGATGCCCGAGGGCCTCTGGATCAAGTGCCCGAGCTGCGACACCGTGCTCTACAAGACGGACCTCGAACACAACCAGAACGTGTGCCCGAGCTGCGGCCACCACCACCGCATCGCCGCGCGCGCGCGACTCGACGCCTTCCTCGACGCCGAGGGCCGCTACGAAGTCGGCCAGGAAGTGCTGCCGGTCGACGCCCTCAAGTTCAAGGACAGCCGCAAGTACCCCGAGCGGCTCAAGGAAGCGCTTGAAAACACCGGCGAAACCGATGCGCTGGTGGTGATGGGCGGCTCGGTCCACAGTATCAACGTGGTGGTGGCCTGCTTCGAGTTCGACTTCATGGGCGGCAGCATGGGCAGCGTGGTCGGCGAGCGCTTCGTGCGCGGTGTCGAGACCGCGATCGAGCAGAAGGTGCCCTTCATCTGCTTTACCGCCACCGGCGGCGCGCGGATGCAGGAAGGCCTCCTGTCGCTGATGCAGATGGCCAAGACCAACGCGGCGCTCACGCGCCTGGCGAAGAAGGGCCTGCCCTACATCAGCGTGCTGACCGACCCCACCATGGGCGGCGTCAGCGCCGGCTTCGCCTTCGTGGGCGACGTGGTGATCGCCGAGCCCAAGGCGCTGATCGGCTTCGCCGGGCCGCGTGTGATCGAATCGACCGTGCGCGTGACCTTGCCCGAGGGCTTCCAGCGTGCCGAGTTCCTGCAGACCAAGGGCGCCATCGACTTCATCTGCGACCGCCGCGAGCTGCGCAAGACCGTCGCCAGCACGCTGGCGATGCTGCTGCGCCAACCGGCCGACGCGGTGATCTGAAAAGAGGCCCTATCGGCCCATGCCGAAGACCGTCGCCATCAGGCTGCCCAGCACGATGGCGCCGATCTGCAGCAGCACGATGGCGGCGAGCGGCGACAGGTCCACGCCGCCCACCAGGGGGATGAAGCGACGCAGCGGCCGCACCAGCGGCTCGGCCAGGCGCGCGATCAGGTCCTGCAGCATCGAGGACGCGCTCGGCACCCACGAGAGAACGGCGTAGACGATCAGCAACGCGGTCAGGCCCGAGACCGCCAGCTGCATCAGCCCGATCAGCGACACCAGCGGCAGGATCTCCCAGCGCTCGAGCGCACCCAGCAGCGACCACAGCAGCAGGAACTTGAGCATCACCAGCAACCAGGCCGCAACGGCGCTGGCCAGGTCCCAGCGCTTGACCGAGGGCACGATGCGCCGCAGCGGCAGCACGATCCAGTCGGTGATTGCGAACACGAAGCGCCCCAGCGGATTACCGAAAGGCACACGGTGATATTGCATGTACAGCCGCAGCAGGCAGGCGCCGCCGAGAAGGCCGACGATCACATCGAGAAGAAACGAGGGGATCTGGTAGAGCATGGCGCGCTGTCGTGAACGGAATGCGATGATAGCCACGCCAGGTTCCACGATGACGACTCAACCCCTCACGCAGCCGATGCCCTTGTTTCCGCTGGGCACGGTGCTCTTTCCCGGCGGATTCCTGCCCTTGCGCATCTTCGAGGTGCGCTACCTGGACCTGATCGGCAAGTGCCACAAGGTCGGAGCGCCTTTCGGCGTGGTCAGCCTCACCCAGGGCGAAGAGGTCCGTCGCGCGGGGGCGGACGCCGAGCGTTTCGCCTCGATCGGCACGATGGCCTCCATCCGCGCTTTCGACGCGCCGCAGGCCGGCCTGATACAGATCGAATGCGAGGGCACGCAGCGCTTCCGCATACACGGCAGCGAGGTGCAGAAGAACGGCCTGTGGATCGCAGACATCTCGCCACTGTCCGGCGACGTCGACCTCGCGGTGCCAGACGATCTGCGCTCCACGGCCGACGCGTTACGCCGCTTGGTCGAGACCCTCGAAGAGCGCCGGCTCCTGCCGGGCAACGAGCAGGTCCGCCTGCCCATCCAGGCTCCCTTCCGCTTCGACGACTGCGGCTGGGTCGCCAACCGCTGGTGCGAGCTACTGCCCGTGCCGGCCCCGCTCAAGCAGCGGCTGATGGAGCTCGACAGCCCCTTGATGCGCCTGGAACTGGTCAGCGACCTGCTGGCACGCACCGGCATCGCCCGGTAGCTCCGCCACCGGCCAGCCGAACGTGGCCGGCTAAAATGGCGGGTTGCGCGCGAGCGCCCGTGCTTCTTTTTCGCTCCATGTCCGACGCCCAGTCCTCCCCCACTCCCGCCACCGACGACAACCAGCTCATCGCCGAACGGCGCGACAAGCTGAAGGCGCTGCGCGCTGCGCAGGCCGAGGGCAAGGGCGTCGCCTTCCCGAACGATTTCAAGCCGGCCGACCGCGCGGCGGCGCTGCTCGCCGCGCACGGCGAAACGGGCGCCGAGGCGCTCGAAGCCTCGCCCATCGCAGTCGGCGTGGCCGGCCGCATGATGCTCAAGCGGGTAATGGGCAAGGCCAGCTTCGCCACCTTGCAGGACGCCACCGGCCGCATCCAGCTCTACGTTACGCGCGACGCCATCGGCGAGGAGGCCTACGCCGAATTCAAGCGCTGGGACCTGGGCGACATCCTCGGCGCCGAGGGCACGGCCTTCAAGACCAAGACCGGTGAGCTCTCGGTCAAGGTGACGAAGCTGCGCCTGCTCACCAAGAGCCTGCGTCCGCTGCCCGACAAGTTCCACGGGATGGCCGACCAGGAGCAGAAGTACCGTCAGCGCTACGTCGACCTGATCACCGACGAGACGGCGCGCGAGCGCTTCGTGGCGCGCAGCCGCGCCGTGAGCGCGCTGCGCGAGTTCATGGTGGGCAATGGCTTCCTCGAGGTCGAAACGCCCATGCTGCACCCGATCCCCGGCGGTGCCAACGCCAAGCCCTTCAAGACGCACCACAACGCGCTGGACCAGGAGATGTTCCTGCGCATCGCGCCCGAGCTTTACCTCAAGCGCCTGATCGTCGGCGGCTTCGAGCGTGTGTTCGAGATCAACCGGAGCTACCGTAACGAGGGCATCTCGGTACGGCACAACCCCGAGTTCACGATGATGGAGTTCTACGCGGCCTACTGGAACTACCGCGACCTGATGGACTTCACCGAGACGCTGATCCGCACCATCGCACAGAAGAGCGTGGGCAAGCTCCAGCTCGAGTACCAGGGTAAGCCGGTGGACCTGGGCCAGCCCTTCGAACGCCTCACCATCCGCGAGGCGATCGCCAGGCACACCGAGGCCGGCGCCAATGCAGACGATGCCGCCTGGCTGCGCGATGCCCTGCGCAAGCTCGGCCTGAACGAGGAGAAGGACAAGCTGTCGCAACGCAGCCTGGCCAGCCTGCAGGTCATGTACTTCGAGGAGACGGTGGAGGAAAAGCTCTGGCAGCCCACCTTCATCATGGAGCACCCGACCGAGATCTCGCCGCTGGCGCGCGCCAACGACGAACGCCCCGAGGTCACCGAGCGCTTCGAGCTCTACATCACCGGCCGCGAGTTCGGCAATGGCTTCAGCGAGCTCAACGATGCCGAGGACCAGGCCGCGCGCTTCAACGCGCAGGTCTCGGCCAAGGACAGCGGCGACGACGAGGCGATGTTCTTCGATCACGACTTCGTGCGCGCCCTCGAGTACGGCATGCCGCCCACCGGCGGCTGCGGTATCGGCATCGACCGGCTGATGATGCTGCTGACCGATTCGCCCAGCATCCGCGACGTGATCCTCTTCCCGGCCCTGCGGCGGGAATCTTGAGCGCACCCGCGCCCGTCATCGGCATCGACTTCGGCACCTCCAATTCCGCGGTCGCCAGCGTTGCGGGGCGCGAACTCGCGCAGATGGTGCCGCTGGAAGGCGCGGCGACGACGATCCCGACCGCGGTCTTCTTCGACACCGAGGACCACCGCACGCACTTCGGGCGCGAAGCGATCGCGCTGTACCTGGCAGGCACCGAGGGGCGGTTGATGCGCTCGCTCAAGAGCCTGCTTGGCAGCTCGCTCATGCAGGACCAGACGGAGATCGGGAACCAGCGGGTCAGCTTCGAGGACATCATCGCCCTCTTCCTGGCGGAGCTCGCGGCGCGCGTCGACCGGCAGCTGGGCGCGCGGCCTGCGCGAGTTGTCTTGGGACGGCCGGTGCATTTCGTCGACGACGATCCGGCGCGCGACCGCGAGGCCGAAGCCACGCTGCGCCGGGCCGCGCGGAGCGCCGGACTGGGCGAGGTCGGATTCCAGTACGAACCGATCGCCGCCGCCTTCGACTACGAACGCCGCATCACACGCGAATCGCTTGTACTCATCGTCGACATCGGCGGCGGCACCTCCGACTTCACGGTCGTGCGCCTCGGGCCCGAGCGCATGGCGAAGGCTGACCGCGCCGGCGACGTGCTGGCCACCACGGGCGTGCACATCGGCGGCACCGACTTCGACCAGCGCCTCAGCATCGAGTGCGTGATGCCGCACTTCGGCTTCCGGCACATCGGCCCCCAGGGGCGGGAAGTGCCGAGCAGGACCTTCTTCGACCTGTCCTCATGGCACCTGATCAACTGGCTCTATGCGCCCAGGGCGCTGCGGCAGGTGCAGGAGCTGCGCGTCAACTACCTGGACACGCGGCTGCACGACCGGCTGATGCGCGTGCTCGAAGACAGACAGGGGCATCGCATCGCCAGCGAGGTCGAGGACGCCAAGATCCGCACCTCGATGATGAAGGGCGACGAGGGGATCGACCTGTCGTTCGCGGAGCCGAGGCTGGACGCCCTGCTCACGGCCAGCGACATGGACAGGCACCTCGCGGCACCGCTCGACAGCGTGCTGGCCTGTGCCGGCGACTGCGTGTCGCGCGCTGGCCTGCGCGGCGACCAGCTGGATGCGATCTATCTGACGGGCGGCTCGTCGGCGCTGCGCCCCTTCCAGGGCGCACTGCGGCAGGCCTTTCCGGGCACGGACGTCATCGAAGGCGACCTCTTCGGGGGCGTGGCGGCCGGCTTGGCCTATACGGCCGCCGGCACATTGCCGCCAGGATGAAGTAGCTGGCCGCCCGCCGGGGCACGCTACGAGAGGTCCGGCAACAGCGCGGCCGCCTGGCAGTAGGCAGGCGAACGCTCGAGATCGTCCCAGGTCAGCGCTGGCGCGCGCGGGAGCAGGCTGCGCCGGCGTGCCTCGCTGCCGGCATCCGGCTTCCACCGCCCGTCGCGGCGCGCGGCTGCAAAACCGTCCAGCACGTCGTCGAGCACCGTGCTGTCACCAATGCTCTGGTTGCACAGCAGGGCCAGATCGCAGCCGGCGTCGAGGGCTGCGAGCGCGGCTTCGGTGTAGCTCAGTTGCTCGCCCTGGACGTGGCGCGCGGCTTCCATGCTCAGGTCGTCGCTGAACACCGCCCCCTCGAAGCCCAGCCGGCCGCGCAGGATCTCGTGGAGCCATTTGGCCGAGAAGCCGGCGGGGCGGGCATCGATCTTCGGGTAGATCACGTGCGCCGGCATGACCGCTGCCAGCGTGCCGCCCAGCCAGTCGTAGGGCCGCGCGTCGTCTGCCAGGATCGCCTTGAGGCTGCGGCGATCCACCGGAATCGCCACATGCGAATCGGCGCGCACGAAGCCATGCCCGGGGAAATGTTTGCCGCAGTTGGCCATGCCCGCCTGCAGCAGGCCATGCGCCAGGCTGCGCGCGAGCAACGCGACCACGCGCGGATCGCGATGGAAGCTGCGGTCACCGATCACGCTGCTTTCGCCGTAGTCCAGGTCCAGCACGGGGGTGAAGCTGAAGTCGACGCCGCAAGCCCGCAGTTCGGCGGCAAGCACGTGACCGCTGGCCACGGCGGCCTGGGTGGCGCGCATCGGGTCGCGCATCCAGAGCTCGCCAAGCGTCCGCATGGCGGGCAGGCGCGTGAAGCCGTCGGTACGGAAGCGCTGCACGCGGCCGCCTTCGTGATCCACGCAAATCAGGAGATCGGACCGCAGCGCCTTGATCTCGGCGTTGAGGGCGCTCATCTGCGCCCGGTCCTGCCAGTTGCGCGCGAAGTGGATCACGCCGCCCACCAGCGGGTCGGCCAGACGACGGCGGTCGGACGCGTTCAAAGCAGTGCCGCCGATGTCGATGATCAGCGGGGCGTGCAGTGCATTCGGGGCTGTCATGGCCTGCGTTCGACCACGACGAAGCTCGCTGCGTAGTCGGTCTCGTCGGTCACCGTCACGTGCGCGATCAAGCCCTCGGCATCGAACCATTGCTTCAGGACGCCATGGAGCACGATCACCGGCTTGCCGCTGCGCTCGTTCGCGATCTCGCACAGCCGCCAACTCATGGGCATGCGCATGCCCATTCCGACGGCCTTGCTGAAGGCCTCCTTGGCGGAGAAGCGGGTGGCCAGATAGCGCAGCCCGCGCTTCGGCCAGCGGGCGCTGCGGGCGCGCCAGACGGCGAGCTCGGCATCGCTCAGCACCTTCTGCGCGAAGCGCTCCCCCTGGCGCTCAAAGGTGGCGGCGATGCGGCGGATGTCGCAGATGTCGGTGCCGATGCCGTAGATCACCGGGCGCCCGCCTCCAGGATGCAGCGCAGGTAGTCCCGGGTGGCCGCGGCGTAGCCGAGCTCCAGCGCATCCGAGACGAAGGCATGGCCGATCGACACTTCTCGCACGTCGGGCACCGCGCGCAGGAAATCCGCGAGGTTGTCGCGGCTCAGGTCGTGCCCCGCGTTGACCTCGAGGCCGGCCGCCTGCGCCGCCCGGGCCGCCTCGGCATACAGGCCCAGAACGGCATCCGCCTTGGAGGTGCCGCGCGAGGCGGCATAACCCTCGGTGTAGAGCTCGATGCGGTCCGCGCCGACTGCCTTCGCGGCGGCCATCATGTCGGGCTCGGGGTCCATGAACAGGCTCACGCGCACGCCCAGCCCCTTCGCCTCGGCGATCAGCGGCCGCAGGCGGTCGGCATCGTCGGGGAAGGTCCAGCCGTGGTCGCTGGTCGACTGGGCCACATCGTCGGGAACGAAGGTGGCCTGGTGCGGCCGCAGCTCGCGCAAGAAGTCCATCAGGTTGTGGAAGGGGTTGCCCTCGATGTTGAACTCGGCCTGGGGCCAGTCCTTGGACAGCAGCTCGGACAGGTCCTGCACGTCTTGAGGGCGAATGTGGCGCTGGTCGGGCCGCGGGTGCACCGTGATGCCGTGGGCGCCGGCGTCCAGGCACAGGGCGGCGGCGAAACGCACGCTGGGGATGCCCAGCGCCCGCGTGTTGCGCACCAGCGCGACCTTGTTGAGGTTGATCGACAGTGAAGTGCTCATAGGGCTTGCAAGTCTCTCATCATCTGGCGTGTGCGCAGGGTGCTCACGCCGCAATGGTAGTGGAGCAGCACACGAAGCTGGTTGCGCAGGGCGCCGTTCGCGCCTGCATTCATCACCGCGACCCGGCGCAGCGCGGCAGCCAGGGGTGCGCGTTCCTCCAGGGTGCGCTGCAGCGCCTGCCACTCGGCGCCTTCGAGCGCGGCCTCATCATCGCCGGCCAGGCGCAGGCCCGCCTCCGGCACCAGGGCATAGCGCATCTGCGGGTCCAGCGGCGCGAGCGTCAGCGTCTCGGCGTCGAGGGACGGCAGCAAGCCGATCTCGCGCAGCAGCAGAAGCTCGAAGGCGCGCAGCGCGGCCGCCTGCGTGGCGGCCTGGGCGCCACCATGGTCGCCCGCCAGCACCTGCACCACCACGGCATAGCCGTCGAACAGCGCCGCGTGCGCGTCGTCGCGCGCCAGCAGGCGCAGCAGTAGCTCGTTGAGGTAGTAGCCGGACAGCAGGGCCTCGCCGGTGGGCATCACATGGCCGCCCATCCATTCGGCGGACTTGAGGCTGCGGATCTCGGCATCGCCGCCGTAGCTGAGCTGCAGCGGCTGCAGGGGCAGCAGGACCGGCCGAAAGTTGGAGCTGGGCCGCTTGGCCCCCTTGGCCACCAGGGCGACGCGGCCGTGGTGGCGGGTGAAGACCTCCAGGATCAGGCTCGACTCGCTCCAGTCGTAGTGATGGAGCACATAGGCCGGCTCATGCGAGATGCGCTGGGTCGCCATTCACCGACTGGGTGGGCTCATTCATAGCCGAAGGACCGCACCCGCGCCTCGTCGTCGGCCCAGCCGGAGCGGACCTTGACCCACAGCTCGATGAAGACCTTGGCATCGGTAAGCTTCTCGAGCTCTTGCCGCGTCTCGGTGCCAATGCGCTTGATGCGCTCGCCCTTGTCGCCGATCACCATCGCCTTGTGGCTGTCGCGCTCCACCACGATGGTGGCGGCAATGCGCAGCAGGCGCTTCTGGCCCTTGCGGGCAGGCGGCTCCTCCTGGTACTTGTCGATCACCACGGTCGAGGTGTAGGGCAGCTCGTCGCCGGTCAGGCGGAAGAGCTTTTCCCGGACCAGCTCGCTGGCGAGGAACTGCTCGCTGCGGTCGGTCAGCTCGTCCTCGGCGTACCACCAGGGCTGCTCCGGCAGGTATCTCTCGCAGATGCCGAACAGGCGCTCGGTGTCCTTGGGGTTCTTGGCCGACATCGGCACGAACTCCGCGAAGGCATGCCGGCCCTGCATCTGCTGCAACCAGGGCGCCAGCTCGCTGCGGCGATGCACGTGGTCGAGCTTGTTGGCGATCAGCACGGTCGGGATGCCGGTGCCCAGCAGCTTGAGCACGCGCTCGTCGGCGGCGGTGAAGCTGCCGGCCTCGACGACGAAAAGAATCAGGTCCACGTCCGAGACCGCTCCGACCACCGTCTTGTTGAGCGAACGGTTGAGCGCGTTGGCATGCAGGGTCTGGAAACCCGGCGTGTCGACGAAGACGAACTGCGTCGCGCCCCGCGTCCGCATGCCGGTGATGCGGTGCCGCGTGGTCTGCGCCTTGCGCGAGGTGATGCTGATCTTCTGCCCGACCAGGGCGTTGAGCAGCGTCGACTTGCCCACGTTGGGCTTGCCGACGATGGCCACGAGGCCGCAATGCTGCGGCAAGGATGCATCCGGCGCCGCCTCCTCGGAGGGAGGGAGCGGGCCGGACTCGATCGATTCGTTCATGGGGATGCCTTTGCCGCGCCGCCGCGCGCCTTGAGCCGGATCAACATGGCAGCCGCCGCGGCCTGCTCTCCGGCGCGGCGCGAGCCGCCGATGCCGCGTTCGCGGAAACCCAGGTCGGGCACCTCGCATTCGACATCGAAGGTCTGCTTGTGCGCCGCACCCAGCGTGCCGATCACGCGGTAGACCGGCAACTTCATTTTGTGGCCCTGCAGCCATTCCTGCAATTCGGTCTTCGGGTCCTTGGCCACCGCTTCCATGCGCGGCGTGATGGCGACCGACTCGTAGAGCCGCCGCACCAGCGCCTGCGCCGGGCCGTAGCCGGCATCGAGGTAGACGGCGCCGATCAGCGCCTCCAGCGCGTCGGCCAGGATCGAAGGCCGGTTCGGGCCGCCGGAACGCGCCTCCCCTTCGCCCAGCCGCAGTAGCGGGGACAGCGCCAACTTCAGCGCGAGCTGGTGCAGGGTGTCCTGCTTGACGAGGTTGGCCCGCACCCGGGACAGGTCGCCTTCGGGCAACTGCGAGAGCTGTTCGTACAGCAAATGGGCGACCGCGAGGTTGAGCACCGAGTCGCCCAGGAATTCCAGCCGTTCGTTGTGGTCGGCGGAAAAGCTGCGGTGCGTCAGCGCCCGCTGCAGCAGCCGCGGATCCGCAAAGGTGTGCTGGAGGCGCGCCTGCAGCGCGGCGAGATCAGCGCCCGTCACGGCGGCCCGCTGCGGTGAGCTTCATCCTAGCGCGACTGGCCTTCGTACTTGAGCGTGAGGAAGGCCGGACCGAACAGGTGGATCTCGCGCTGGTAGGCGAACGAGACCACGACCTTGTCGCCCACCTTCTTCACGTCCAGGTCCTTGCCGCTGACCGACTGGAAGTCGTCGATGGCCTGCGCCCGGTCGAAGATGGCCCGCACCTCAGGCACGGTCGCGCCTTCCTTGGCCTTGTTGGCGGCCTTGGTGATCGCCTGGTATTCGATCAGCGTAGGGATCACCTGCGCGACGACGACGCCCACACACGCAAGCACCACCGCGACGAACAGCAGTCCGATGAAGGAGATGCCACGCTGGCGCCGCCTGGATTGACTAGCTCTCATGCCCTCTTTCCCTCCAAAAACCTGTCTATTGGAATCCGCCGATGCGCTTGAGGTCGCCGAAATTCATCCAGATGAAGAAGGCCTTGCCGACGATGTTCTTGTCCGGCACGAATCCCCAGTAGCGCGAATCGAGCGAGTTGTCGCGGTTGTCGCCCATCATGAAATAGTGGCCCGGCGGGACCTTGCACACCACGCCCTCGACACTGTAGCGGCAATTTTCCTGGTTCGGGAACGCCATGACCTCGGCCTCCGACAGGCCGGCGCGGCGGCTGTCGTCGTTGAGCAGCATGTGCTGCTTGCCGCCCAGGTCTTCGGAGTACTGCTTGAGGTAGCGCATGGCTTCCTCGTCGAAGTACTCGGGCACCGCCTGCTTGTTGACCGGCTGGCCGTTGATGGTGAGCTTCTTGTTGAGGTAGGCCACTTCGTCGCCGGGCACGCCGATCACCCGCTTGATGTAGTCCATGCTGGGCTTGGGCGGGTAGCGGAACACCATCACGTCGCCCCGGGCCGGGGGTGTGCCGTCGGTGATCTTGGTGTTGATGACCGGCAGGCGCAGGCCGTAGGTGAACTTGTTGACCAGGATCAGGTCGCCGGTGAGCAGGGTCGGCATCATGGAGCCGGAGGGAATCTTGAAGGGCTCGACCAGGAAGGAGCGCAGCAGGAACACGGCCAGGATCACCGGGAACAGGCCGGCCGTCCAGTCCAGCCACCAGGGCTGCATGAGCAGGCGCTCGCGCGCCTTGGGGTCCACCGTGTCGACCTGCTGGATGCCCTGGCGCGAGAGCTCGTCGCGCCGCTGGGCCAGGGAGGTGTCCAGCGCCTCGGCCGCCTTGCGACGCCGGGGCAGAAAGTGAAAGCGCTCCGCCAGCCAGTACAGGCCCGTGACCACGGTGGCGAGGAACAGCAGCAGCGCGAAGTTGCCTTCGACCGCGCCGAAATACCAGGCACCGATATAGCCGGCGAAAGCCGCGAGGATCAGGGAGGTGAGGAATGCCATCGATGCCGTGGTTCTTAGTCTTCGACCTGCAGGATGGCGAGAAAGGCCTCTTGCGGGACCTCGACCGAGCCGATCTGCTTCATTCTTTTCTTGCCCGCTTTCTGCTTCTCGAGCAGCTTGCGCTTGCGGGTGATGTCGCCGCCGTAGCACTTGGCGAGCACGTTCTTGCGCAGGGCCTTGATTGTCTCACGCGCAATGATGTTGGCCCCGATGGCGGCCTGGATCGCGACGTCGAACATCTGGCGGCTGATGATCTCGCGCATCTTGCTCACCACCGCCCGGCCGCGGTACTGGCTCTGACTGCGGTGCACGATGATCGATAGAGCGTCCACCTTCTCGCCGTTGAGCAGGATGTCGACCTTCACGACGTCCGAGGCACGGTATTCCTTGAACTCGTAGTCCATCGAGGCGTAGCCGCGGCTGACGGACTTCAGCTTGTCGAAGAAGTCCAGCACGATCTCGCCCAGCGGCATCTCGTAGGTCAGCATGACCTGGCGGCCGTGGTAGGCCATGTTCATCTGCACGCCGCGCTTCTGGTTGGCCAGCGTCATCACGGCGCCGACGTATTCCTGCGGCATGTAGAGGTGGACGGTGACGATCGGCTCGCGGATCTCCGCCATGCGGCCCACGTCGGGCATCTTGGACGGGTTCTCGACCATGATCACTTCGCCGTCGCTCTTCACCACCTGATAGACCACGCTGGGCGCGGTCGTGATCAGGTCCTGGTCGAACTCGCGCTCGAGGCGCTCCTGCACGATCTCCATGTGCAGCAGGCCCAGGAAGCCGCAGCGGAAGCCGAAGCCGAGGGCCTGCGACACCTCGGGCTCGTAGTGCAACGAAGAGTCGTTGAGCTTGAGCTTCTCCAGTGCGTCGCGCAGCGAGTCGTACTCGCTCGCCTCGGTCGGGTAGAGGCCGGCGAACACCTGGGGCTGGATTTCCTTGAAGCCTGGCAGCGCCTCGGTGGCGGTGGCGGCCGCGCCGCCGGTGCCGGTCTTGATCTGGGTGACCGTGTCGCCCACCTTCGCGGCCTGCAGTTCCTTGATGCCTGCGATGATGTAGCCCACCTCGCCCGCTTCAAGCGATTCGCGCGGCTCGTTGGCGGGCGTGAACACGCCCAGGTTGTCGGCGTTGTAGCTCGCGCCCGAGGCCATCATCTTGATGCGGTCGCCCTTCGCCAGGCGGCCATCGACCACGCGCACCAGCATCACCACGCCCACGTAGGCATCGAACCAGCTGTCGACAATCATCGCGCGCAGCGCGGCATCGGGATTGCCGCGCGGCGGCGGCACCTTGGCCACGATCGCTTCGAGGATCTCGTCGATGCCCATGCCGGTCTTTGCCGAGCACGGAATCGCATCGCCCGCATCGATGCCGATCACGTCTTCGATCTCGGCCTTCGCGTTGTCGGGATCGGCCTGCGGCAGATCCATCTTGTTGAGCACCGGCAGCACTTCGACGCCGAGGTCGAGTGCGGTGTAGCAGTTCGCGACTGTCTGCGCTTCGACGCCCTGGCTCGCATCGACGACGAGCAATGCACCTTCGCATGCAGACAGCGAGCGACTCACTTCATAAGAGAAGTCGACATGGCCCGGCGTGTCGATCAGATTGAGGTTGTAGACGTGCCCGTCTCGCGCCTTGTACTGCAGCGCGGCGGTCTGCGCCTTGATGGTTATCCCACGCTCTTTCTCGATGTCCATCGAGTCGAGGACCTGCGCCTCCATCTCGCGCTCCGCGAGACCGCCGCAGCGTTGAATGAGGCGGTCTGCGAGCGTCGACTTGCCGTGATCGATGTGCGCGATGATGGAAAAGTTTCTGATGTGATTCATCAACGGGAACGCTTAAGTACTTGAATTCGCTTGTGCGCAGCAGGCAACCGGCAAGAAAAAAGGGCGCGTCCCCGAGAGACGCGCCCTGAACCAACAAGCAATGGCAACTGCAGTAGTTGGAACTTCATTGTAGGCAAAACGGGGGGCGCGTACAGCCGGGCCAGGGCCTTGGAGAGGTCGTTGCAGGTCAGCAACATGGAACTTGTGAACAGCTTATCAACAGGTCCGGTGGACCACTTCCTTAACAACTTGTGGGCGATCTGTGGAGCATCGGTGGACGGCACGCGTACATCTCGCATCGTGGAGAAGCCCCGCCAGCTTATGCACCTGCCACTGGCCGACGCGGCCGTATTCTACCGAAACGCGTCATTAGCCCTTCAAGAAGTTAGTGTGTGCCAACCAATTAAGGGCATCCGAAGGCTTGAAAAAATTTTTGTTCCAGGTTGCGCCGACACCAAAACCGGTTGAAAAAAAGCCCCAATCCCGACTGCCGGGTGGGGCCACTTGACGCGAGGCGCCGGTTCAGCGTGAGGGGCGGATCAGGGCGTACTGCGCCCATTCACCCCGCCGGAACAGCACGCTCACCGGCTTGCTCTTGTCCGCCTTTGCCAAGGCAGACTCGAATTCCTTGACATTCGCCACTTCCGCGTTGTTGACCGCCAGCACGATGTCACCCTCGCGCAGGCCGGCGCGCGTGGCGGCATCGGCAGCAGAGTCGATCTTCACGCCGCCCTTGAGCTTGAGCTCCTTCTTCTGCGCCTCGGTGAGCTCGCTGACTGCGAGCCCGAGGGACTTGGCGGCGGCTGATGCCGAAGACTTCGCGGCCGGCTCTTCGCGCTCGGCGATACGCGCGGGCTTGTCAGGTTCGATCTCGGCGATCGTCACGCTCAGGTCGCGCGAGTTGCCGCGGCGAAACACGGTGACCGTGCTCTTGGTGCCCGGCTTGGTGTTGCCGACCAGGCGCGGCAGGTCGCTGGGCTTCTCGATGGTCTTGCCGTCAAAGCGGGTGATGATGTCGCCCGGCTCGATGCCGGCCTTCTCGCCCGGCGAGCCGGACTCGACGCCGCGCACCAACGCGCCCTGCGCCTTGCCCAGCCCGATGGACTCGGCCACGTCCTTGGTGACCTGGTCGATCTGCACACCGATGCGCCCGCGCGAGACGCGGCCGTTCGCGCGCAGCTGGTCGCTCACACGAATCGCCTCGTCGATAGGGATCGAGAAGGAGATGCCCATGAAGCCGCCGGAGCGCGAGTAGATCTGGCTGTTGATGCCAACCACTTCGCCGCGCATGTTGATCAAAGGCCCCCCCGAGTTGCCCGGGTTGATGGCCACGTCGGTCTGGATGAAGGGCAGGTAGTCGCCGGTGTCGCGTTGCTTGGCGCTCACGATTCCGGCAGTCACGGTGTTCTCGAGACCGAAGGGCGAGCCGATGGCCATCACCCATTCACCGACGCGCAGTTTGGAGATGTCACCGACCTTCACCGCCGGCAGGCCGGTCGCGTCGATCTTCACGACCGCGACGTCGGTGCGCTTGTCGGCACCGATGATCTTGGCCTTGAACTCGCGCTTGTCGACCAGCGTCACCAGCACCTCGGACGCGCCATCGACCACGTGCGCGTTGGTCATCACGAAGCCGTCAGAGGTCAGGATGAAACCCGAGCCGACACCGCGCGGCCGCTCTCGCTCTTCTTCCTGCGGCTGGGGGCGATTGCGCGGCCCTTGGCGCGGGATGTTCGGGAACTGCTGGCCGAAGAAGCGACGCAGGAACTCCTGCATCTCCTCGTCCACCTCACCGCTGCCGCCCCGCTGCGTCACTTTTTCGACGGTCCGGATATTGACCACCGACGGACCGACTTGGTCGACCAGGTCGGTGAAGTCGGGCAACACGCGGCCCTGTGCATGGGCCGGCTCAGCCGACAGCAGCGACAGGCCGGAGGCGAGCATGAAAACGCCGGCCATGAGGAATGAGCGGATCCTGCTCCTCTCGGTTATGAACATCATCAGCTTCCTTCGTTGAGGGAGAGAAATGCAAAAAACAACGGTGAATATGGCGGCTCAACGCGCGCGCACAAGGCTTTGCGCAAAGGCGTCGAGCGTCTGGGGCGGGACCTCACCCACGGCGGTCAGCCACCAGTCGCCGTCCTTGTCCGTCAGCCTGCGGCTGAGCGTGTAGGTCGCACCGAGGGAGAGCAAGGCCTCCCGGGACTGGCGCTGCGCGTCGTAAGGCTCGACGAAGAGCGAAACCGTGGCAAGGCCATCGGAGAAGATCCACTGCATCGTGTGCCCGGGCTTGCCGTCCGCCGAACTGCCCATCGCCCGCCGATAGCAACTGACCGGCTTGAAACCGGCAATGGGTTTGCGCAGGGCCCAACCCTCTTTGCCTGGTGTGGTGCGCTCGAGTTCGGACTTCTCCACCCTGTAGCCCGCCGTGCTGCTCATCATCTGCGCGAGCACATGCGCCTTGACCGGTGGATCGAGCTGGAGTTCGGAGAAGGCGGACTGCTCGATCACCCGGCTCTCGCCATCGATGGTCTGCAGCTTCACCACCAGCCCGGAGCGCCGCTCGCTCCAGACGCGATAGCCGAATCGCAGGCCGTCGCGCGGCTCCAGTTGCACCACGTCGGCATCGAAACCGGCGACCCGATCCTTGCCGACAACGCGCGCGCTGTAGAACTCGCCGATGGCGGAGTCGGGCGCGCCGAGCAAGTTGGGGAAGAGCTCCAGGTTCTCGCGCTTCTCGCTCTTGACCACCTTGGCCTCGGGCAGGAAGGTCATCACGTGATCGTTGCGCCGGAAGGTCGAGCGCGGCGGGCCGGACAGCACCTCGATGCGCTCCAATTGAAGATCGCCTTCGCACACGTGCCAGATGCGGGCGCTCGACAGGTTGCCAGTGGCGGCTGAGACAACGAAAGTCCCCGCATACGAGCGCTGCCGCGATGCGGCGTGCATACGCTGCAGCCATTCGACCACATTCAGCGTCGGCGCCTCGCCGCCGGTGGCAGCGACCGGATGTTTCGCGGACGGCGAGGAGGCCCGGTTCTGGGCGACGGCCACCTGCGTCACGCAGAGGGCGGCAACAAGAAGAAAGGTACCGCGCGCGGAAATCGGCATCGACACAGTCATTGCAAAGGCAGCCGTCCCACCGTCAACGGGACGGGCCGTCGAAAGTCGCGTTGCGCAGGAATCCGGAGGGCATCTGGGAAGCGCCGCCGGCCTGCTGGTGCGCCTCGAGAAGCTGATCCAGCCGCGGATCGCGCAGCATGACCTGCGGATTTCCGTTGCCCACCACGACCCGCATCGGTGTCAGCGCCCTGGGCCCTTGCGACGACGAGTTCGAAGCCGCCAGGACCGAACCCGCATCCTGCACCTGTTGCGGCTGCTGTTGAGCCAGTTGCGCCGCGGCCGGCTGGGAGCTGAGGCCTCCCACCCAGTTCCAACCGATCGCCGCTGCCGCGGCCAGCGATGCGACACCGGCCACAAGCTTCCAGCGGAATACAGGCTCGTTGGCCGCCTCTGAACGGTGCGCTACCGAGGGTGCGATCTCCGGCGCAAGGGCCGCAGGCCTGGATGGCTCGGCCGCCATCCGCTGCTGGAGCCGCGACAGGAACTGCGAAGTGTCGCTGCAGGCAGAGTGGACACCGGAACGCAGAACATCCCCGACCAGATGGTAGGCGTGCCAGGTCGCCCGCAAGTCGTCGTCGCGGCAGATCGTTTCAATCACCTGGGCGACGTCTTCTGCCCGCAGATGCCCATCGGCCAACGCGGAAACCTGCTCACGAACTGTGCTCGTATTCTTCATCTCGTTCACCTGCTTACCAACGCTTTCCGGACTGGTTGTCCAGCAGCGGTTTGACCTTTGCCGAAATGGCTTCGCGCGCCCGGAAAATCCGCGACCGTACCGTGCCGATGGGGCAGTTCATGACCTCGGCGATCTCTTCGTAGCTCATGCCTTCGATCTCGCGCAGCGTGACCGCCTGCCGCAACTCGGCAGGCAGCGCTTCCATCGCTGCTTCGACGGCGGCCGCGATTTCATTGGCGGCCATCACGGATTCGGGCGTCTCGTCGCTGGTTGGTTCGTTTCCCGGGCGGTAAGTTTCATCGTCGTCGTCGGAAGACGAACGCAGCGCGCTTTCTGTCACGGTCGGATCGCGCTTCATGTCCACCAGGGCCTTCTTGGCGGTATTGACGGCAATCCGGTAAAGCCAGGTGTAGAACTGGGCTTCGCCCCTGAATTGGTGCAGTGCGCGGTAGGCGCGGATGAAGGTCTCCTGTGCGATGTCCTCGATCAGGTTGACGTCGCGCACCATGCGCCCGATGAGCCGCTCGATCCGGCGCTGGTACTTGATGACCAGCAGCTCGAAGGCCCTCTGGTCGCCCGCGACCGTGCGCTGGACCAATTGATAGTCGACCTCGCCGGCCCGGGCCACGCCGGCAGGAGCGTCGGTCAGGCCGGTGTCGGGCGGCACGGGCGGTGGAGAGGCGGTCATGGGAAAAGAGGGGGCGAGCCGGCCGCTGTCGCCGATCGATCGACAGCCAAGGAATGGCCCGCAGGAGCGGGGCGCGAATATACCGCACGGCGCAAGGCCTGCCAGCGCTCCGGCGCGGCATGACGGTCCAGCCAGACCCAGCGGCGTGCCCCACCTGGCGAGGCCAGGCGCACAAGCAGAGAAGACTGAGCATCCAGAGCAACCTTCGCCGCAAAGGCCTGCTGCCCGGCCGTTCCGGGGATCGACCAGCACAGCCCGTCGAAGTGCAGCGTCGCGGCCGGGGTGTGCCGCAGGGTGCTCACCCGTGCCGCCACGCCCGCCCCGACAACGACCATCAGCAGCAGTCCGCTGCGCCAGTCGACCGCATGGAAGTGCAAGCCCGCCGCGATTGCACAACAGACGCCGCCAGCCCACAGACCAAGAAGAAGTCGGCCGGCGATCCGCGAGCGCCCCACCGGATAGCTCACCGATGGGGCGCTTTGCATGGGTCCAGGAAATTCAAGCGCGCTTGAACACCAGCGTGCCGTTGGTGCCGCCGAAGCCGAAGTTGTTCTTGACCGCGACGTCGATCTTCAGATCGCGCGCCTCATTGGCGCAGTAATCAAGATCACACTCCGGGTCCTGATTGAAGATATTGATCGTCGGCGGACTTTTCTGATGATGAAGCGCCAGCACGGTGAACACCGACTCGATGCCGCCGGCGCCGCCTAGCAGATGCCCGGTCATCGACTTGGTCGAGTTCACGACCAGCTTCTTGGCCTGTTCCCCAAAAGCCTTCTTGATGGCGTTGGTTTCGTTGAGGTCACCGAGGGGCGTCGACGTGCCGTGCGCATTCAGGTACTGCACCTCGTCGGCATTGATACCCGCATTGCTCAATGCCGCCTGCATCGAGCGGCGAGGCCCATCGACGTCGGGCGCGGTCATGTGGAAAGCATCCGCACTCATGCCGAAGCCGGAGACTTCAGCGTAGATCTTTGCGCCACGCGCCTTGGCGCGCTCGTATTCCTCGAGCACCAGCACGCCGGCACCCTCGCCGAGCACGAAGCCGTCGCGGTCGCGGTCCCACGGACGCGAGGCAGTGGCCGGGTCGTCGTTGCGGGTGGACAGCGCACGCGCCGCTGCAAAGCCGCCGATGCCCAATGGAGAGACGGTGGATTCCGCTCCGCCGGCGATCATGACGTCGGCATCGCCGTACTCGATCATGCGGGCCGAGGTCCCGATCGCATGCAGACCGGTCGTGCAAGCAGTAACGATCGCGATGTTCGGCCCCTTGAAGCCGTACTTGATCGACACGTGGCCAGAGATCATGTTGATGATCGATGCCGGCACGAAGAAGGGAGAGACGCGGCGCGGGCCGCGGTTGCTCAGCTCGGCATGGGTGGCTTCGATCATCGGTAGTCCCCCGATGCCCGAGCCGATGTTGCAACCGATGCGAACGGCGTCCTCTTCGGACAACGCATCGCCGGTCGGCAGCCCGCTGTCCTGCACCGCCTGGATCGCGGCGGCGAGGCCGAGATGGATGAAGCGGTCCATGTGACGCGCTTCCTTCTCGGCGATGTATTGGGTGATGTCGAAGCCCTTCACCTCACCCGCGAACTTGCAGGCGAAGGCACTTGCATCGAAGCTGGTGACAGTATCGATGCCCGATTTTCCGGCGAGCAGATTGGCCCAGGACTCGGCGACGGTATTTCCGACCGGGGCAATGCAACCGAGTCCGGTCACAACGACGCGGCGTTTGGTCATGCCGGCATACCTTTCTGGAAGCACTGAGACCGCCGGGCGGCTGGCGCCATCATGGCAGCCGCAAGCCGGTACGGGAGCCCAGCGAGGCCGATATCAGGCCTTTTGATTCTTGGTGGCGTAGTCGACGGCGTTCTGGACGGTCGTGATCTTCTCGGCGTCTTCGTCCGGGATCTCGATGCCGAATTCGTCCTCGAGGGCCATCACCAGTTCGACCGTGTCGAGAGAGTCCGCGCCGAGGTCCGCCACGAAAGCCTTTTCGTTGGTGACCTGGGACTCTTCAACGCCGAGTTGCTCGGCAATGATTTTCTTGACACGTGCTTCGATATCGCTCATTTGCTTCCCTCTGAGGGTTGTAGGTAATCGATGATTTTAGCCGGCCGGATTGTGGCATCGACCTCCGGACCGGCGGGCAAAAAGAATGTGCCCCTGGGCTTACATGTGCATTCCGCCGTTGACGTGCAGTTCCTGCCCCGTCACATAGGAGGCCTGCGGCGATGCGAGATAGGCAACCGCATGGGCGATGTCGGCCGGTTTGCCTAGGTGTCCCAGCGGGATCTGGGCCAGCAGCGCCTGCTGCTGGGCCTGCGGCAGACTGGCCGTCATGTCGGTCTCGATGAAGCCGGGCGCCACGCAATTGACGGTGATATTGCGGCTGCCCAGTTCACGGGCGAGCGCGCGGGTCATGCCGGCAACACCCGCCTTGGCCGCCGCGTAATTGGCCTGGCCCGCGTTGCCCGATGCCCCGACCACGCTCGTGATGCTGATGATGCGGCCATAGCGCTGCTTCATCATCGGCCGGATCGCGGCGCGCGACAGCCGGAAGACCGCCTTGAGGTTGGTGTCGAGCACGGCGTCCCAGTCCTCGTCCTTCAGGCGCATGGCCAGCATGTCACGGGTGATGCCGGCGTTGTTGACGAGCACGTGGATCGCGCCATAGGCCTTGACGATCTGATCGATCAGCGCATCGACCGCCGCCCCGTCGTTCACGTCGAGCGCCATGCCTCGCCCGCCGTGAGCGCCCAGCGCAGCCGTGATCCGGTTTGCACCCTCTTCAGTGGTGCCGGTGCCGACCACCTGCAGCCCGCGCTGGGCCAGTTCGAGCGCAATGGCAGCTCCGATACCGCGCGAAGCGCCGGTGACCAGGGCGACCTGGCCTTCGAATTTAGGAATGCTCATAGAGAGAGGGGGAGGTATTCGAGGCCCGCCGCTCAAGCGCCGAGCAATTGCTGGGTTTCCGCGAGCGTGGCCGGGTCGTAGACAGCGCCCACGGCGAGCTCGGGGGCAATGCGCTTGGCCATCCCGGCCAGCACCTTGCCAGGTCCGCATTCGATGACGGCCTGGACGCCGCGCTCCTTCAAGGCCTGCACACTCTCAACCCAGCGCACGGGACCGGCCGCCTGGCGCACCAGCGCATCACGGATGCGCCATGCATCGGTCTCCACCGCGACGTCGATGTTGTTGAGGACTGGAATCTGCGGATCTCCGAGGCTCAGCGACGCCAGCCGTTCCCTCAGCGCCTCGGCGGCAGGCCTCATCAGGCTCGAATGGAAAGGCGCAGACACCGGTAGCGGCAACGCCCGCTTGGCGCCCTGCGCCTTCAGCACCTCGCAGGCCTTGTCAACCGCCGCCTTGCTGCCGGCAATCACCGTCTGCATCGGGTCGTTGAAGTTCACCGCCTCGACGACTTCGGTGCTGCCGGCGCCAAAACTCGCCGTCACTTCGGCGCAACCGGCCTTGACCTTCTCCGCCCCCATGCCCAGAACCGCCGCCATCGCGCCTGCGCCCACCGGCACCGCGTGCTGCATCGCTTGCGCGCGAAAGCGCACGAGGGGCGCTGCCTGTGCCAAGGTCAACACACCCGAAGCCACCAGCGCGGAGTACTCACCCAGCGAGTGGCCTGCGACCATCGCCGGTCTGGCGCCGCCTTCAGCCAGCCAGGCCCTCCAAGCGGCCACCCCGGCGACCAGCATCACCGGCTGCGTGTTGGTGGTAAGCGCCAGCGCTTCCTTGGGGCCCTCGCGGATCAGGCGCGCAACGTCCTCGTCCAGCGCGTCGGAGGCTTCGCGCAGCGTCTCTGCCACGGCCGGGTGACCGCCCCACGCGTCGAGCATGCCGACCGCCTGCGAGCCCTGGCCCGGAAATACGAAAGCGAAGGATTTCATGATTGCGTCTCCGTTGGTCTCCGCCCGCCGCTGGCCGGGCAGCGACACGCAGGACTACATATTCAATAGCACCGCGCCCCAGGTGAAGCCCCCGCCCACGCCTTCCAGCATGAGCATGTCACCCTTCTTCACCTTCCCTCCGCGCACCGCCTCGTCCAGTGCCAGCGGGATAGAGGCGGCCGAGGTGTTGCCGTGTTCGTTGACGGTCACGACCAGCTTGTCGAGCGGCAGTTTCAGCTTGCGCGCCGTACCTTCCATGATGCGGATGTTGGCCTGATGCGGAATCAGCCAGTCGATCTCGGTGTCCACCTTGCCGGCCTTCTGCAGGCAGGTGCGCGCGGCCTCTTCCAGCACGCGAACCGCGAGCTTGAAGACGGCCTGTCCATCCATGTGGAGCAACGGCGTACCGAGCACCTGCCCGCCCGATACATGCCCGGGCACGCAGAGAATGCCCACGTGCTTGCCGTCGGCATGCAGATCGCTGGCGAGGATGCCTGGCTCGGCACTGGCCTCGAGCACGACCGCGCCGGCACCATCGCCGAAGAGCACGCAGGTGGTGCGGTCGTTGAAATCGAGGATGCGCGAGAACACTTCCGCGCCCACGACCAGCGCGCACTTGGCGCTGCCGGTGCGGATCATCGCGTCCGCCACCGTCAACGCATAGACGAAGCCGCTGCACACGGCCTGCACGTCGAACGCAGGGCAGCCGGCAATGCCTAGCTTGTTCTGAAGAATGGCCGCCGACGAGGGAAACACCATGTCGGGTGTCGAGGTCGCGACGATGATCAGATCGACGTCACCAGCGCTGCGGCCAGCGGCTTCCAGCGCCCTCTTCGCGGCCTCCAGCCCGAGATCACTGCTCGTCACCTCTGGATCCGCGAAATGCCGGGCCCGGATGCCGGTGCGCTCAATGATCCACTGATCGGATGTTTCGATACCGCGCTGCGCCAAGTCGCGCGCCAGGTCGTCGTTGGTCACTCGACGCGGCGGCAGGAAGCTGCCGGTGCCGGTGATGCGGGAAAAAGGAGTCATCAAACGTGAAGTGCCGCCGTGTCGACCGGCGTCGCCTGCTCTTGCCGCGCTAGCAGTGGCGCGGCGTGGGCGATGCGGGCCCGCACGCGATCGAGCAGGTTGTTGCGAGCGGCATCATAAGCGCGATCGAGCGCGTGACCGAAGGCCACCTCGTCGGCCGAGCCATGGCTCTTGAAGACCAGCCCACGCAGGCCGAGCAACGCCGCGCCGTTGTAGCGCCGGTGGTCAAGTCGCCGTTTGAGCGCTTTTAAAACAGGATAAGACACGATTGCGGCTAATTTGCTCCAGATACCGCTGGAATATTCGACCCTGAGGAAGTCGACAATCATCGAAGCGACCCCTTCGGTTGCCTTCAGGGTAACGTTGCCGACGAATCCGTCGCAGACCACGATATCCGTCGTGCCCTTAAAGATGTCGTTGCCTTCGACATTTCCATAAAAGTTCAAATCGCCGGAGTTGGCCGCCTTTCGAAGCAATTGGCTCGCTTTCTTGATGGTTTCACTGCCCTTGATAGCCTCCTCACCCACATTGAGCAGACCCACGGTCGGCGACTCGTTGCCGGTGAGCGCAGACACCAGCGCAGAACCCAGAACCGCGAACTGCAACAAGTCCTCGGCGTCGCAATCCACGTTGGCCCCGAGGTCCAGCACCGTCGTTGCACCGCCCTTCCGGTTGGGCAGTTGCGGCGCGATGGCCGGCCGGTCGATGCCGTCCAGGGTCTTGAGCAGGTAGCGCGCAATGGCCATCAACGCCCCGGTGTTGCCCGCCGAGACTGCAGCCTGAGCTGCACCATCCTTCACCTGCTGGATGGCGACCCGCATCGAGGAGTCCTTCTTCTTGCGCAGCGCGACTTCCACCGGGTCGTCCATGCCGACCACTTCGCTTGCCGGAACGACCCGGGCACGGGGATGAGAAAAGCCGGCCAAAGCGGCCGGCGCGCCAACCAGCAGCAGCGACGCCTCAGCATGCCGCTCCAGAAAGGCTTCGCAGGCCGCCAGCGTGACGCGCGGCCCATGATCTCCACCCATGCAATCGACGGCCAGCGTGATCGCGGAGGGTGCGGAAACGGATTCGGAAGGCGTGACCATCAAAACAAAGGCCCGACGCTACAGGGAAAGTAGCTCGGGCCTTCAGCCTTGAAATCGGGAATCAGGCTTCTGACTTGGTCTTGAGCACCTTGCGGCCACGGTAGAAGCCGTTGGGGCTGATGTGGTGCCGCAGATGCGTCTCGCCGGTGGTCGGCTCGACCGCGATGCCGGGGACGCCCAGCGCGTTGTGGGAACGATGCATGCCGCGCTTGGACGGCGACTTCTTGTTTTGCTGGACAGCCATGGTGGCTCCTGAAAGTGTTCGGGTGAGTGGGTGGGCATGCGCCGGGCCACGATGGCTGACGATTCCTATCGTCGATGAACATCATCACATGCGGCACGCGCGAAGCCCATGATTATAGCCCAAGAGCGGTACGTGGCGCCAGCCAGCAGTTCCCCGGTCTACTTCGGTTTGTTGGACCGCAGCTTCTCCAATGCAGCAAAGGGATTGGGGCGCGCTGCCTCGGCGGCATCGAAATCCGGGTCCACCGCCGACAGCTGGACCGGATCGGGGCAGCGGTCGTGACGCGGAGTCACCGGTATCTCCATCAGCAGTTCGTCCTCGATCAAGGCATGCAGGTCGAAGTCGCGGCTTGCAACCAGCACGTCCTCCTCGGATTCCTCGTCCTCGGCAGCGGCGGTGTCCTCATCCGCCGCAAAGCGGAACCAGCGGTCGACCCGCAATGGCACGTCGACCGGCGCCAGGCAGCGCTGACAGACGAGCGGCACGGTGACACCCGCCGTCAGGTGAAGCCATGGGACCACATGACCGGCGGGATCCTCGCGACAGGCGCCCGACGCTTCCCAGCGCACGCGCGCGTCGTCGGCCGGCGTGGCCAGCTCGACGCTCAGGCGCGCGTAAGCCTGAAGGGGCTCCTCGCCCGACAGCGTCGCCGCCGTTTCGGCAAGACGGCGCACATCGAGCCGACCGGGAGTGAATTCTCTGCTCATCGACACCAGTCTAAACCGCTCACGCACAATCAAGCCCCATGCAACGCACCGTGATCCTCGCCTCGACTTCGCGCTATCGCCGCGAGCTCCTTAGTCGGCTCCGCCTGGCCTTCGACGTCCAGCCGCCGGAGGTCGATGAAACGCCGCTGGCGGGCGAGTCGCCGCGCGCCCTGGCTGAACGGCTGGCCCTCGAAAAGGCCTTGGCCGTCGCCCGCCGCTTCCCGGACGCGGTCGTGATCGGGTCCGATCAGGTGGCCGACCTGGACGGCGAGCCGCTGGGCAAGCCAGGCAACCACGCGCGCGCAACCGCGCAATTGCAACGCATGCGCGGCCAGGCCCTGGTGTTCCAGACCGCGGTTGCGGTGGTCTGCCAAGCCACAGGGTTCACGCAGCGCGACCTCGCGCCCGTGCGCGTGGCGTTCCGTCGATTCGGTGACGAAGCGATCGAAACCTACCTTCGCGCCGAAGCCCCCTATGACTGCGCCGGAAGCGCCAAGAGCGAAGGCCTGGGCATCGCGCTGCTGGACGCCATCGACAGCGACGATCCCACGGCCCTGGTAGGCCTGCCGCTGATTCGCACTGCCCGCATGCTGCGCGCCGCGGGGATCGATCTGCTGTGAGCCGGGGCAAGCTTTACCTGGTGCCGGCGCCGCTGGATTTCGGCTGCGATCCGGGCGCTGCGCTGCAGGACGTGCTGCCGCTCGGCACCCTGCAGGCCGCGGCGGGCATCACCCACTGGATCTGCGAGAACGCGAAATCGGCCCGCGCCTACCTCAAGCGCATCGATGGCGTGGTGCCGCTTGCCGCCCCCCTGCAGGCGCAGCAGCTCCAGGAGCTGCCGCGCGAGGTCCATAAGAAGGGCGACCACCAGGCGGGCCAGTTCGACGCCCGCCCGCTGCTGGCCGCGGCGCTTGAAGGCGCGGACATCGGCCTGCTCAGTGAGGCCGGCATGCCGGCGGTTGCCGACCCCGGCGCCTCGGTGGTGCGCGCCGCGCACGAACTGGGCATCGCTGTCATGCCCCTTACCGGCCCGGTGTCGCTGCTGCTCGCACTCGCAGCCAGCGGGCTCAACGGCCAGAATTTTGCCTTTGTCGGCTACCTGCCGCAGGACGCCGCGGCCCGCGCGCAGCGCATTCGCGAGCTCGAATCGCTCGCGCTGCGCGCCGGCCAGACCCAGCTTTTCATCGAAACCCCTTATCGCAATGCAGCTCTGCTGCAAGCCTTGATGCAGACCCTCCAGCACAACACGCGCCTTGCCGTGGCCCGCGGCCTGACGCTGGCGAACGTGGACATCCGCAGCCAGACGGTCAAGGCCTGGCGCGCGAATCCGCCCGCCGCCGACGAACGCTCGCCCGCCGTGTTCGCGATCGGACGCTGACCGTGTCCGCCACGCTGACGCAGCCGTCCGCACGCATGCGCTGGGCCTCGCGCACGCAGTTCTTCGCCTCGGGCTTCATCTTCGCGACCTGGGGCGTCCATATCCCGACGGTCAAGGCGCACTACGGCGTGACGGAAGCCGAACTCGGCCTGGCCATGCTCGCTGCGGGCGTCGGCGCCCTGCTGGGCCTCACGCAGGCCAGCCGCTGGATCGGGCGCCACGGGGCGCGCGGGGCCGCCGGCCTGAGCGGTGCCATCTACGCACTACTGCTGGCAGGCCTGCTTGCCATGCCAAGCTACCTCACCCTGCTGGGCCTGCTGGCGGCTTTCGGCGTCGTCACGAGCGTGTTCGACGTGTCGATCAACACCGAAGCCGCGCAGCTCGAACTTCGCAACGGCCAGCCATTGATGAGCGGCATGCACGGCATGTTCAGCCTGGGCGGCATGGCCGGCGCAGTGACCGGCAGCGCCGTCCTCGCCGCAGGGATGGCACCGTCGTCGCACCTGTTGCTGGTGGCGGCGGCACTGGCCTGTGCCATCGCACTTTCCGCGCAGTGGATGCTGCCCAAGGAAGTCACCGCCTTCGCCGCAGGGGCGGAAGGCTTCCGCCTGCCCCGCGGCACTCTGGTCATCCTCGGTGTGCTGGCGGCGCTCGGGCTGATCGCCGAAGGCGCGATCTACGACTGGAGCGTGCTGTACCTCAAGCAGGAACTGGGCAGTCCGCAACAGCAGGCCGCCCTCGCCTACGCCAGCTTCTCGGCCGCAATGGCGGCGACGCGCTTCACCGGCGACGCGATGCGCGCCCGCTTCACGCCGGCCATCCTGCTGCGTGGCAGCGCCTGCCTGGCCGCAGCCTCCATGACGCTGGTCCTGCTGACCGATGCCCCCTGGCTGGCCCTGATCGGGTTCGCCGGCGTGGGCGTGGGTTTCGCCAACGTGGTGCCGATCCTGTTCGCGGCATCGGCACGCGTGCCGGGCGTCGAGCCGGCGCGCGGCATCGCGGCGGTCTCGGCGGCGGCTTATCTGGGCTTCATGGCCGGTCCGCCGGTGATCGGCTTCCTGGCCGAGCTCAGCTCGCTGACCTCGGCGCTCTATCTGGTGGTGGTCTTCGCCGTCGCGCTGGCGGCCTCGGCACGCTCGGCCGGCAGCGCCTGAGCGTCACGTCAACGCAGCGCCGGCGCGCTGCGCATCGCCCGCACGGAGGCATCGCCGAGGGCGGCTCCGAACTTTTTCGCCAGCTTCTCGGCCACGTTGTCGCGGCGCGTGTAGTCGATGACTTCCTCGGCCTTGATGACCTCGCGCGCCACGAAATCGACGTTGCCGAACTGGTCCGCCAGGCCGAGCTCCACCGCCTGCTGCCCGCTCCAGAACAGGCCGCTGAACAAGCCGGGCGTACCCGTCTTCAGGCGATCGCCCCGCCCTTTCTTGACGACGTCGATGAACTGCGTGTGGATCTGCTCGAGCATCTGCTGCGCATGCGCGCGCTGGGCATCGCTCATCGGGCTGAAGGGGTCCAGGAAGCCCTTGTTCTCGCCGGCTGTCAGCAGCCTGCGCTCGACGCCCACCTTCTCCATGAGCCCGGTGAAGCCGAAGCCGTCCATCAGCACGCCGATGCTGCCGACGATGCTGGCCTTGTCGACGAAAACCTTGTCGGTGGCCGCGGCGATGTAATAGGCGGCCGAGGCGCAGGTCTCCTCGACCACCGCGTAGACCGGCTTGTTGTGCTTGGCGCGCAGGCGGCGGATCTCGTCGTTGATGATGCCCGCCTGTACCGGGCTTCCGCCAGGCGAATTGATCAGCAGCACGACGCCCTTGGCGCCCTCGTCCTCGAAGGCCGTCTTCATGGCCGCGACCACGAATTCCGCGCTGGCATCGGCGCCGTTGGCGATCTCGCCCTTGATCTCCACCACGGCAGTATGGGCGGTGGTCTTGGCGGTGGTCGGCGTGCCGCGCGAGACGGCCAGCCAGACCAGGAAGATGAAGAAGGCCAGCCAGCTCAGCCGGACGAAGGTCTTCCAGCGGCGCGCAGCCTGCTGCTCCCGCAGGCTGGCGAAGGCGAGCTTCTCGAGCGTGGAGCGCTCCCAGCCGGGCTGTTGCGTGGGATCGTTCTTGGCGCTGCTGCGCGGGAGTGTGGCGCGCTCGAAAGGCTCGAAACCCTGCGGTTCCGTGCGGGTCGGTTCGGTCATGTCAGAAAGCCAGGGGTTGGAGGTTCCAGGCAGTATGCCAGTGCACCACGCCGTCCCGTTCGCTGAGCTCGATCTTCACCAGCCCTCCGCGGCAGGGGCCGCCGGCGCATTCGCCAGAGTCGGGCTTGTAGACCGCACCATGGGTCGCGCACAGCAGCCATTGGCCGCTGTCGTCGAAGAAGCGGTCCGGCTGGAAGTCCATCTCCATCGCCACGTGGCTGCATCGGTTCAGGTACGCATGCGGCCGACCTTCGAAGCGGATCGCGAAGGCCCGGCAGGTCTGGCCGCCGTGCATGACGTCGAAGGGCACGGCCCGGCCGCCGTCGACCAGGTCGACCGCATTGCACAGGGGGATACATTCGCTCATCGCGGAATTTTCACGCGTTCTCGAGCAACCATTGCGTCAGGCCGGACACCGAATGCGCCACGTGCAGGGGCTGCAGCGCATCGAAGGTATCGGGCTCGTGGGCGCCGTAGCTCACACCCACGCTGGCGCAGCCGGCATTGAGCGCCAGCTGCAGGTCATGGGTGGTGTCGCCGATCATCAGGGTGCGCTCCGCCGGCACCTCCAGTTCTTCCATCAGTTCCAGCAGCATGCGCGGGTGCGGCTTGCCGAAGGTCTCGTCGGCCGTGCGCGAGGCGTCGAAGCGGTCGCGCAGGGCGACGGTCGCCAGCGCCTCGTTGAGCCCGCGCCGCGACTTGCCGGTGGCCACGGCCAGTTTATGGCCGCGGGCATGGAGGGCGTCGAGCATCTCCAGGACACCATCGAACAACACGATGTCATCCTGGTGCTGAAGGTAGTGATAGCGATAGCGGTTGCCGAGCTCGGCGTACTTCTCCCGGGGCACGTCCGGTGCGGCGCGGGCCAGCGCTTCGGCCAGGCCCAGGCCGATCACCCAAGCGGCGTCGTTCTCGCTGGGCCTGGCACCGCCGACATCGACCACAGCAGCCTGGATGCAGCGGACGATGAGGCGGGTGGAGTCGTACAGGGTACCGTCCCAATCGAAGGCGATCAGGTCGAAGCGGCAGGGACGCATGTCAGTCATTGGAAGAAGAAACAGGAACAGCGAGGGCTTCGAGCACCGGCTGCGGCATCAGCGCCTGCAACTCGGGCGGCAGCTCGGCCTGCAGGGCCATGCGCTCGCCGCTCGCGGGGTGGGTGAACTGGAGGCGCCAGGCATGCAGGAACATGCGCTTGAGGCCGAGCTTCTGCAGCGCACGATTGCGCTCGAAATCACCGTACTTGTCGTCGCCGGCGATCGGGTGGCCGCCGGAGGCCAGGTGAACGCGGATCTGGTGGGTGCGCCCGGTCTTGATGGTGACGGCGAGCAGCGAGAACTCACCCGGCTCGGGCGGCAGCGACACGCGCGCGAGCACCTTCACCAGCGTCACGGCGCGCATGGCATCCGGATGGTCCTTGGCGACTACCCGCACGCGGCGCTCGCCGGGCTCCGGCGAGCCGGGCTTGCCCGGCAGCAGATAGCGCGCCAGCGGTGCGTCCAGCACCTTCTTGTTGGCAGGCCAATGGCCCTCGACCAGCGCGAGGTAGGTCTTGCCGGTCTCGCGTTCCCGGAACTGGTCCTGCAGGGCGGTCAATGCGCTGCGCTTCTTGGCCACCAGCAGGATGCCGGAGGTCTCCCGGTCCAGCCGATGCACCAGTTCCAGGAACCGCGCCGCCGGCCGCGCGGTGCGCAACTGCTCGATCACGCCGAAGCTCATGCCGCTGCCACCGTGGACCGCCACGCCGGCCGGCTTGTCGATCGCCAGCAGCGCATCGTCCTCATGGAGAAGAGGAAACTCGCGCGCCGGCGCGGCTGCCGCGCTGTCCGCCGGCCGCTCTGTCACCCGCAGCGGCGGCAGGCGCAGCACATCGCCCGCCTCCAGGCGGGTCTCGGCCTGGGCGCGCCCCTTGTTGATGCGCACTTCGCCCGAACGGATGATGCGGTAGACATGCGTCTTCGGAACGCCCTTGAGCGTCCGGAACAGGAAGTTGTCGAGCCTTTGGCCTGCGAATTCCCCCTCGACCGTCAGGAAGCGAACTTCTGCTGCCGCGGGGCGTGGCTTCGCACCTATAATATTTTTCACCAGCGCGGTCTTGTAAGTGCTTGATTAATCAGAAGTTTAGAGCACTGCCGGTCGCGCTGCGAGGTCGATGCCGCTGGGGCGTTGCACCTGCAAGCCACGCGCAAACGTGCAAGGCGGCAGGGGTGGCACCCTAGTCAAGCCGACGCCCACGAAACACCGATACGGAATACCAGCCGGCAGGCGACAAGCTGCCGGCGGATCGAAGCGAGTCCCTTGTGCTGATGCTGCTGATTCGACTGTGCCTGCGCTGGCTGATGCCAGCGGTCCCTGGCATTGAGTCGTCGGCTATCCCCGTCGGCAGAGTGCCAGTTGCTATGGAAATTATAGCAACTCAACACCACATCGGCCTTGCGCCCATCCACGCGCCCCCCACACCCTCGCTGATAACGGGCTGATGCCCGAGAAAGGTTGCGCGCGCGAGCGCGGCAACCGACAGCCGGGGTTGCAGCGGCAATTCCTCCTTCGTTTCGCAAGGCGTCGTCCGTGCATCGTGGGTCCGTCATGGACCGGTGAGACGACAGAAACAGAAGGAAACGCATCATGAAGCGGATGCTGATCAATGCCACGCAGGCCGAAGAACGCCGCCTGGCCATCGTCGACGGGCAGAAGCTCCTCGACTACGAGATCGAGATTGAAGGGCGCGAACAGCGCAAGGGCAACATCTACAAGGCCGTGGTGACGCGCGTCGAGCCGTCGCTGGAAGCCTGCTTCGTCGACTACGGCGAAGACCGGCACGGCTTCCTGCCGTTCAAGGAAATCTCCAAGCAGTACTTCGCCGAAGGCGTGTCGGCCAGCCAGGCCCGCATCCAGGACGCGATCAAGGAAGGCCAGGAGCTGGTGGTCCAGGTCGAGAAGGAAGAGCGTGGCAACAAGGGCGCGGCGCTCACCACCTTCATCTCGCTGGCCGGCCGCTACGTAGTGCTGATGCCCAACAACCCGCGCGGCGGCGGCGTCAGCCGGCGCATCGAGGGCGACGACCGCGCCGAGCTGAAGGAGGCGATGGACCAGCTCGAATACCCGAAGGGCATGAGCATCATCGCGCGCACCGCCGGCATCGGCCGCTCGGCGCCCGAACTCCAATGGGACCTGAACTACCTCCTCAAGCTGTGGGCCGCGATCGACGGCGCCGCCAAGGGCGGCAAGGGCGCCTTCCTGATCTACCAGGAGTCGTCGCTGGTGATCCGCGCGATCCGCGACTACTTCAACCACGACATCGGCGACATCCTGATCGACACGGACGACATCTACGATCAGGCGCAGCAGTTCATGGCACACGTGATGCCGGAGCACGCGTCGCGCGTGAAACGCTACCGCGACGATGCCGCCCTGTTCAGCCGCTTCCAGATCGAGCACCAGATCGAATCGGCCTACGCCCGCACGGTGCAACTGCCCAGCGGCGGTGCGATCGTGATCGACCACACCGAGGCACTGGTCTCGGTGGACGTGAACTCGGCGCGCGCCATCAAGGGCGGCGACATCGAGGAGACCGCCACCCGCACCAACCTCGAGGCCGCGGACGAAGTGGCGCGCCAGATGCGCCTGCGCGACCTGGGCGGCCTGATCGTCATCGATTTCATCGACATGGACGAGTCGAAGAACCGCCGCGAGGTCGAAAGCCGCCTGCGCGACGCGCTGCGCCAGGACCGCGCGCGCGTGCAGTTCGGCTCGATCAGCAAGTTCGGCCTGATGGAGATGAGCCGCCAGCGCCTCAAGCCGGCCCTTTCCGAAGGCTCTTCCATCCCCTGCCCGCGCTGCGGCGGCTCTGGCCACATCCGCGACACCGAATCGAGCGCGCTGCAGATCCTGCGCATCATTCAGGAAGAGTCGATGAAGGACAACACCGCCGCCGTGCACGTGCAGGTGCCGGTGGAAGTTGCCTCCTTCCTGCTCAACGAGAAGCGCACCGAGATCGCCAAGATCGAGCTCAAGCAGCGTGTGAGCGTGCTGATGGTGCCCAACAAGACGCTCGAAACGCCCAACTACAAGCTGGAGCGCCTGAAGCACGACGATCCGCGCCTCGATCACATCGAGGCCAGCTACAAGATGGCCGACGAGATCGAGGATCCGACCTCCGTCACGCGGCGGTCGCAGGAACCCACCAACAGGCAGACGCCGGTCATCAAAGGCGTGCTGCCCGATGCGCCAGCCCCGGTGGTGGCGCCCAAGACCGAAGCGGTGCGTCCGGTTGCCGCGGCACCCGCACCCGTCGCGCCGGCGCCAGCCGTCCCGGAACCGGCCGATGCCGGCTTCTTCGGCTGGATCAAGCGCCTGTTCGGCGCCGCACCCGCTGCGCCGGCGCCGGCGCCCGCGACCATCCCCGTCGAAGCGCCTAAGCCGCGCCGCGAAGGACGCGGCGGCCGCGACGGCGAAGCGCGCACCGCGCGCGAGGGCGAGCAGCGCCGCGGCGGACGCGGCGAAGGCCGTGGCGGCCGTGACGGTGAACGCCGCGGTGGCCGCCCCGGCGAGCGCCGCGAAGGAGAACGCCGCGAGGGCGAGCGCCGCGACACCCGCGGCGAGGCGCGCACCAACGAGGCACCTGTGCGCGAGCCACGCGCACCGCGCGAAGGCGAACGCCGCGGCCGCGGCGAGCGCCGCGATGGCGAGTTGCGCCAAGCACCGGCCGACTCGGCCGAAATCCTGCTCGACGGGCAGGCAACAACTGCGCCGAATGGCATGGCTGTCGACGAAGCCGCGACGCCGGCCGAGCGCGCCCCGCGCGGGCGCGGTGACCGCCGCGAACGTGGCGAGCGCCCCGCCGATGCAGCCCGTGACGCTGACAGCGCCCAGTCCGATGCCGAACGCAGCCCGCGCGGTGGTCGCGAGGAGCGTGCACCCCGTGGCGAACGCGGTGACGGCCGGCGTGAGCGCCGCGGTGAAGGTGCCCCGCGCACGCCGGAAACCGCACCCGTCGCCGAGGCGCAAGCCCTGGCCGGCGACATGGCCGCAGAGCCCGCTGACGCCGAAGCCGCACCGCGCCGCGATGGCGAGGAGCGCCGCGGCCGTTCGCGTGACCGCTACGGCCGCGACCGCCGCGAGCGCAGCCCGCGCGAGGAAGTCGACGCCAATGCGTCGTCAGCACTGCCGCTCGAGCCGGCCGCCGCCCATGGCGCTGCCAAGGCCGAGGCCGAGGCACTCCCGGCAAGCCGGCCCGAGCGCGCCGCGCCCCCGTCCGCAGCCCCCATCGTGGTCGAAGCACCGGCGGCGCGCTCGCGCGCCCTGCCCAAGGTGCTGCCCTATGCGCTGCCGCTGGATGAACTCGCCCAGATCGCCGCGGGCTCCGGCCTGCAATGGGTGAACTCCGACGCCGAGCGCGTGGCCGAGGTGCGCGCGGCCATCGCCGCGGAGCCCCGGCCGGTCCACGTGCCCCGCGAGCGCCCGCCGGCCATCGTCATCGACGAAGGGCCGCTGGTGCTGGTGGAAACACGGCGCGATCTCGGCAACCTCGTGCTGCCCTTCGAGGAGACCGGACGCGACGCCGGCATGCGCCAGTAAGTCCTGAAAGGAGGCGGCCTGCCGCCGTCTCATACCTCGACTCGCTGCCGAGTCCAGCAAAAGGCCGCGCCAGTACTGACGCGGCCTTTTTGTTTTCTCTCGTCCGGCGGCTTGTCACTTGCCCAGGCAGGCGGGCTCTCGTCAGGTTGATCGTTGCAGGATCCGTCCTACGCGAGCTTGTGTAATTCTTTCCGGTTCATCCCGGCATACTCCATGCATGCTGCACCGCAGCAGCGGGTACACCGGTAACTAAGTCACGGAAGTCCATCCGGCGTGTGTAAACAACAAGCAAACGTCAATGGACGTTAACATGTTGTCATACAAAAGAACTACACTCTCACTGAGGATGCCGCGTCATGACGAGGTGTCAGCGAGGCCTCTCTACAGAGGACAGAGCTTACACCGTTTGGCTTGCGATGTACGTCTTTTGTTCACAAGACAAATTGCTCGACTTGTGTTCAAATTCTTGCCAATAGTAGTAAAGCGTTACACTGCCACGCGATGAGCCTTGAGGCAGCACACCCGTCACCGGGGGAGTATTAAATGTTTCGTTCCGACTCAACCGCCCATGGCAACGTGGTTCGACGCTTCACCCCCGGGAGCGGTGGCTCCTCCGCGTCCCCCACGTTCGCGCAACCGCGCAAGCTCAGCATCGTGGAGCGAGCCACCAAGCGCACCATCGACATCGTGGGCGCGCTGACCTTCTTCATTCTCTTCGGCCCGCTCTACCTGCTCGTTGCGCTCGGCGTGGGCATCAGCATGGGGCGTCCGGTCCATTTCTGGCAGCACCGTCTCGGTGAGAGCGGACAGCGCTTCCGCTTCTACAAGTTCCGCTCGATGGTGCGCAACTCCGACGTCGTGCTCGACGAGTTCCTCAGCCGCAACGACATGGCGCGCACCGAATGGGACACCTTCCAGAAGCTCGAGAAGGACCCGCGCATCACGCCGATCGGCCAGTTCATCCGCAAGCTCAGCCTCGACGAGCTGCCGCAGTTCTGGAACGTGCTCAAGGGCGACATGAGCCTGGTCGGCCCGCGCCCCTGCATGGAGCGTCAGCGCAGCCTCTACGGCAAGGGCTGGGAACACTACTGCGCGATGCGCCCCGGCATCACCGGCCTGTGGCAGGTCAGCGGCCGCAACCGTCTGTCCTATGCCCGGCGCGTCGAGCTCGACGTGGAATACGTCAGCAACTGGTCCCTTTGGCTGGACATCAAGATCCTGCTGAAGACGGTGCGCGCCGTGGTCACCGGTGAAGGTTCACGGTGAGCAGCACGATCCGTCCCATCGTCCTGTGCGGCGGCAGCGGCACGCGGCTGTGGCCGCTGTCGCGCAAGACGCTGCCCAAACAGTTCGTCCCGCTGATCAACAACAAGAACCTGCTGGTGCTGACGCTGGAGCGCCTGCGTCACCTGAACACCCAGGTGACTTGCGTCGCGGCGGAAGAACACCGCTTCCTGGTGCAGGAGAGCATCGAAGCGGCCGATGTCAGCGGCACGCAGCTGCTCGAGCCGGTGGCGCGCAACACGGCCGCGGCCATGGCTGCGATCGCCTTGCTCGCCGAGCCCGACCAGTTGCTGCTGTTTGCCCCGGCCGATCACCACATTCCCGACGCCGAGCGCTTCGTCGCGACGATCCGCAAGGGCGTGCCGGCCGCACTGGCCGGCCATCTCGTTACCTTCGGCGTGGAGCCGACCTTCCCGAGCACCGCCTACGGCTACATCCGTCAAGGCGCGGCGCTGGATTCCACGCTCGGTGAGGAGGCCGGCCACATGGTGGCGGCCTTCGTCGAGAAGCCCGCCGCAGCGCATGCAGAGCAGTTGCTGCTGTCCGGTGGCCATCTGTGGAACGCCGGGATCCTGCTGGTCCAGGCCCGCGTGCTGATCACGGCACTGCAGGAGTATGCGCCAGACATCCTGCAGAGCTGCCGCCAAGCCACCGCCGCCGTCGAGACCGATGGCGACTTCCTCCGAATGGATGCCACGGCCTTCAGCCGCTGCCGAAGCCAGAGCATCGACTACGCGGTGCTCGAGAAATGCGAAAAGGTCGCCGTCGTCCCCTTCCAGGGCCGCTGGAGCGACGTGGGCAGCTGGAATGCGGTCGCCGAGCTGCACGGTGCGGACGACCACGGCAACCGGATCAGCGGCCAGGGCTTCGCCATGGGCGCGACCAACACCTTCGTCTACGCGCCCAACCGGCCTGTCGTGGCGCTGGGCACCAAGGACCTGCTGGTGGTGGACACGCCGGACGCGCTGCTGGTCGCACACGCAGACTGCGCCGAGCAGGTCAAGGACGTCGTGGCGCTGCTGACGACGCAGGGCCACAGCCAGGCCACGCGCCATCGCCGCATCCCGCGCCCCTGGGGCGCCTACGACAGCGTGGACGACGGCGAGCGCTTCGCGGTCAAGCGACTGACGGTGAAGCCCGGCGCGCACCTCGCGCTGCGCATGCACCACCATCGCGCCGAGCACTGGGTGGTCGTCAAGGGCACGGCACGGGTGCTGTGCGACGGCCAGACCTGCCTGGTGCGCGAGGACGAGTCCATCTACATCCCCATGGGTGCGACCTACCGGCTCGAGAACGCCGGCAAGACGGTGCTCGAGGTGATCGAAGTGCAGACCGGCAGCTACCTCGGCGAGGACGACATCGTCCGCTTCGAGGACACACCGCCCGAGTTGCCGAACAAAGACAGAAAACTGGCCTGAGCGGTCCCGCCGCGGGGCATCCGGGTTAACCTCCCATCTGGCGTCGAGGTCCGCATCCAATGAACCAGCTCAACAAACGCATCTTCGTGGCGGGTCACCGCGGCATGGTCGGCGGCGCGATCGTGCGCTGCCTGAATGCGCAGGGCTACCACAACATCGTCACGCGCACGCATGCCGAGCTGGACCTGACGGACCAGGCCGGGGTCCGCGCCTTCTTCGCCGAGGAGAAGCCGCAGGAGGTGTACGTGGCCGCGGCCAAGGTGGGCGGCATCCATGCCAACAACACCTACCCCGCCGAGTTCATCTACTCGAACCTGATGGTCGAAGCCAACGTGATCCACGAAGCCTGGCGCACCGGCGTCGCCAAGTTGCTGTTCCTGGGCTCGAGCTGCATCTACCCGCGGCTCGCCGCCCAGCCCATGGCCGAGGACGCACTGCTCACCGGCAAGCTGGAGCCGACCAACGAGCCCTACGCGATCGCCAAGATCGCCGGCATCAAGCTCTGCGAGAGCTACAACCGGCAGTACGGCTGCGACTTCCGCAGCGTGATGCCGACCAACCTCTACGGCCCGGGCGACAACTACCACCCCGAGAACAGCCACGTGCTGCCCGCCATGATCCGACGCTTTCACGAGGCCAAGCTGTCCGATGCGCCTTCGGTGGTGATCTGGGGCACCGGTTCGCCCAAGCGCGAGTTCCTCTACGTCGACGACATGGCCCGCGCCTGCGTGCACGTGATGGACCTGTCGCGAGAGGCCTATGCGGCCCATACCGACGTCGCGGTCAGCCACATCAACGTCGGCACTGGCGAGGACCTGTCGATCGCCGAGCTCGCCAGCCTCGTGAGCGAGGTGGTGGGCTACCAGGGCGAGATCCGCTACGACACCAGCAAGCCCGACGGCGCGCCGCGCAAGCTGCTCGACGTTTCGCGCATGCGCGCGCTCGGCTGGCGGCCGCAGACCGGCCTGCGCGAAGGCGTCGAACGCGCCTACGAGGATTTCCGCAGCGAAGAGCTCGTGGCTTCCTGAGGAGCCGCGCGCAAGCCCATGACTGCCACTGCGTTCTCCCTCATTCCGCCCGGCACGGGGGGTGTGCGAGACTATGCGTCCGCCGTGGGCCATCCGCTCCACGCGCCGCTGATGGAGTTGAAACACGATACCGACACCGCCTCGCTCTCCGGCGAATTCGTGCTGCTGCACTTCAGCGGCTACGGCTTCCAGAAGCGCGGCGTTCCCCTCTGGCTGGTGCGGCGCATCCGCAGTCTGCGCTCGCAGTTCAGGGCAGTCGGCGTGGTCTTCCACGAGCTTTTCGCCTCCGGCCCGGTATGGGGCTCGGCCTTCTGGCTCAGCGGAGTGCAGCAGCGCATCGCGCGCGAACTGCTGCTGCAGTCGGACTTCTGGCTCACCAACCGCGAGGACTCGGCAAACTGGCTGCTGTCGCAGTCGAAGGCCGCGCCGCATCGCGTGCTGCCCGTGTTCTCGAACGTCGGCGAGCTCGACGCGATCGAGACCGAGCGCCAGCGCCGGGTCGTCGTGTTCGGCAGCGCCGGCATCCGGGCCCAGGTCTACGAGTGGGCTGACGGCGAGATCTTCCGCAGCGCCAAGCGCAACGGTCTGGCGATCCATGACATCGGCCCCGCGATGCCCGAAGGCACGCTGGCGGAGCGCATGGTGCACGAAGGCGTGGTGGCACACGGCAAGTTGCCCGCCGAGCAGGTGAGCGCGGCGCTGGCCGAAGCGGACTACGGCGCCCTCGCCTATCCGCCCGACTACGTGTCGAAGAGCAGCATCTTCGCGGCCTACTGCGCGCACGGCGTGTGCCCCGTTCTCCTGGCCAAGGACTACGGTCAGCACGACGGCCTGACGGCCAACGTGCACTACCTGCGCGGCTTCGGCGCGCTCGACGCAGAAAGCGTCGATGCGCGCACAATCGGCCGCGAGGCCCACCGCTGGTACGAGCCACACCGCGTCGACGCCCACGTGGCGGCGTTGCGCGACCTGGCGAGCGGGGTGCGCCGATGAGCCGCCGGGCCGCTCCCAAGGCGAGGACCGCAGCGCGCAGCGCGGAGGTTATCTTGTGAGCGCCATCGCATCCACCGCCATTCCGAAGACGGTGAGCCGACCCGCCACGCTGAGCCGCGCGGGCAAGCTTTTCCTCGCCGTCTTCCTGATCATCGTGTTCGAAGGCGCGGTGCGTAAATGGGTGTCGTCCGCCTCCACGCTGCCGCTGATCGGGCTGCGCGACCTGCTGGCGCTCGTCCTGGTGTTCTATGCCTGGCGCCATGGGCATTTGCGGCGGCACAAGAAGATCACCGCCGTCATGCTCGCCTGGACCTGCCTGGTCACCGGTTGGGGGTTGCTGCAGCTGGTGGGCGGGGAGAGCACGCCGATCGTGTTCGTGATCGGCCTGCGCTTCTGGCTGCTCTACATCTGGTTCGCGGTGGCCGCGGCCGCGTCGATGAACGAGGCGGACTACCGCGCGGCGATCATGGCCGCCGCCCTCGTGATGCTGCTCCTGGCGCCACTCGCGATCGTGCAGCACTATTCGCCGCCGGGCGCAAAGATCAACACGCAGCTCGACGGCGACGAGGACACCGTGTTCGTCGCCGTGGTGGGCGTGGTCCGCACCACCGGCACCTTCAGTTTCACCTCGGGCTACGCGACCTACCTGACCATGGTGGCGCCGCTGGTGTTCGGCATCCTGGGCGCGCGCAAGCGCACCAAGATCCAGTGGCTGTTCGGGCTCGCCGTGTTCGGCGCCTTCGCCGCCGGCGCTCTGGTGAGCGGCTCCAGAACCGCAGCGATCACTTCGGCCGGGCTGCTGGCAGCCTTCCTCTTCGGCCGCCTGCTCTTCTCGAAGGCGCGCAACAAGATGGGCGCCGCCGCTGCCGTCGTGGTGATCGGCCTGCTGACCGCCATCTTCGCCTACGTGTTCCGCGACGCGATCGGCGTCACGCAGACGCGTTTCGAGCAGGCCTCGGCCGCGGAGAACTTCGGCGAACGGGTGCTGACCGTGCTGTTCGGCGAGCCCTGGGTGCTCGACCTCATCTCCTGGCTGGGCTATGGCGTGGGCTTCGGCTCCAACCTCGCCACCTACGTGCGCACCGGCTCGGCCGACGTCTTCGCGCTTGCCGAGGCCGAGGGCGGCCGCATCCTGATGGAGGGCGGGCTGCTCGGCTTCGCCTACATCGCGCTCAAGTACGTGGTGCTGGCGCTGGGCGTGACCCGCAGCCTGAAGATCTCGATCGGCACCAACTCCCCCTATCCCCTGCTGGTGTGGCTGACGACCGCGCTGGCGGTGGTCAGCTGGCCTGCGCTGGGGCAGTTGACCGCCAACGCCCTGCTCGGGCTCATGCTCGCCTACGCTCTCCTGCTGTTCCGGTTCCCGAGGCTCGAGATCTTCCCGCCGCGCGCCTCGCGATCGTGAGACTGCTTCACCTGGTCCCCTCCGTCGATCCCCAGGGCGGAGGCGTCATCGAGGGAGTGCGGCGCGTCCAGGAGGCGCTGGCCGCCCAGGGACACACCGGCGACCTCGTCAGCCTGGATGATCCCCAGCACCCCTGCGTCGCCGCCCATCCGGGACCGGTGGTTGCGACCGGCCCGTCCTCCGTCGGCAGCTACATGTACAACGAGCGCCTGCTGCCCTGGCTGAAGGCGCATGCCGGCGGCTACGACGCCGTCATCGTCAACGGCCTCTGGCAGTACATCGGCTTCGCCGCCTGGCGCGCCCTGCATGCTTCGCGCACGCCCTACTTCGTCTACAGCCACGGCATGCTGGACCCGTGGTTCAAGCGCCGCTACCCCCTCAAGCACCTGAAGAAGTGGCTCTACTGGCCCTGGGGCGAATACCGCGTGCTGCGCGACGCCGCCGCGGTGGTCTTCACCTGCGAGGAGGAGCGCCTGCTTGCCCGGCAATCGTTCTGGCTCTACCGCGCCCGCGAGGTGGTGGGCTCCTACGGAACCAGCGCGCCGCCGGACGAAGGGCCGCGCCAGGCGGAGGTGTTCTTCTCCGCCCTTCCTGCGCTGCGGAACAAGCGCGTGCTGCTCTTCCTCGGCCGCATCCACGAAAAGAAGGGCTGCGACCTGCTGATCGAGGCCTTCGCCCGCGTGGCGGCCCAGGCGCCCGACGTGCACCTGGTGATGGCCGGCCCCGGCGACGAGGGCCTGACGCGCCAGCTTCAATCCCGCGCCCAGAGCCTGGGCCTGGCCGATCGCATCAGCTGGCCGGGCATGCTGTCTGGCGACCTCAAGTGGGGCGCCTTCCATGCGTGCGAGGTCTTCTGTCTGCCCTCCCACCAGGAAAACTTCGGCATCGCCGTGGTGGAGGCGATGGCCTGCGGCCGCCCGGTGCTGATCAGCGACAAGGTCAACATCTGGCGCGAGATCGCCGAGGACCAGGCCGGCTTCGTCGAGCCCGACACGCTCGAAGGCACCACGGCGCTGCTCCAGCGCTGGCTGGCCGCGACGCCAGAAGCCCTCGATGCCATGCGCGGGGCCGCGAAGCGCTCCTTCGCGCAGCGCTTCCGCATGGAGCAGGTGGCCTCGAAGCTCGTGGACATCATCCGCACCCACGCCCCGCCCCACTGAGGCCTGCCGACACATGAAACTCCTCGTCTACGGCATCAATTTCGCGCCGGAGCTCACCGGCATCGGCAAGTACACGGGGGAGATGGTCGCCTGGCTCGCCGCCCGCGGGCACGAGGTGCGCGTGGTGACGGCGCCGCCCTACTACCCCGACTGGAAGGTCTGGCCCGGCTACCACGCAGGACGCTACGTCCAGCACGAATGGCAGGGCGCCCAGGTGGTGCGCACGCCGCTGTGGGTGCCTCGCAAGGTGACCGGCACCAAGCGGCTGCTGCACCTGGCGAGCTTCGCGCTCTCCAGCATCCCGGCCCTGCTGGCCCAATGGCACTGGAAGCCCGACGTGGTGTGGGTGACGGAGCCGCCGCTGTTCTGCACGCCCGGCGCGCTGGCCTTCGCGCGCCTGCGCTCGGCCAAGGCCTGGCTGCACATCCAGGACTACGAGGTGGATGCCGCCTTCGAGCTGGGCCTGCTCAAGGGCACCCGCACGCGTGCCTTCGTCGCAGCGGCAGAGCGCTGGCTGATGGCCCGCTTCGACCGCGTCTCCACGATCTCCCAGCGCATGCTCGAGCGCGCCCGGAGCAAGGGTACCGAGGACGCGCGGCTGGTCTCCTTGCCCAACTGGGCCGACGTCTCCGCCATCCAGCCGCTGCAGGGCCCGAGCCCGTACCGCGCCGAGCTCGGCATTCGTCCCGATGCGGTGGTGGCGCTCTATTCCGGCAACATGGGCGCCAAGCAGGGCCTGGAGCTGCTGGCCGAGATGGCCCTGATGCTGCGCGACCAGCCGGACCTGCAATTCGTGTTCTGCGGAAACGGCGCCGGTCGCGCCGACCTCATGAAGCGCTGCGAGGGGTTGCCCAACGTCCGCTTCCTCGACCTGCAGCCCGTCGAGCGCCTGGGCGACTTCCTGGGCCTGGCCGACATCCACCTGCTGCCCCAGCGCGCCGACGCGGCAGACCTGGTCATGCCCTCCAAGCTGACCGGCATGCTCAGCAGCGGCCGGCCGGTGGTGGCCGGCGCGCGCCCGGAGACCGAGCTCGGCAAGGTAACGGCCGAATGCGGCATCGCCGTGCCGCCGGACGATACCCGCGCCTTCGCGGACGCCGTGCTGGCGCTGGCCTCCCAGCCCGAGCGCCGGCGCGCGCTAGGCGTGCAGGCGCGCGCGGTGGCCGAGGCGCGCTTCGACCGCGACGCGGTGCTGGCCCAGTTCGAGCGCGACCTGCTGGCCTGCGTGGCCCGCGCCGAACCGGCGCTCAGCCGGCGCTGAAGCCATTCACGTTCGCCTTTTCGCGGACCGGCGTGCGTCGGCGGTTAAGCTTCTGGCCATGCGTCTGCTGCACTACCTCGAGATCCAGAACTTCAAGCGCTTCGGCCAGCGCCAGCGGATCGTGCTGGACCATCCAGCCGTGCTCATAGGACCCAACAACTGCGGCAAGACCAGTGCCATTCAGGCGCTGGCGCTGTGGTCGCAGGCGGTGCAGACCTGGTACGACGCCCGCAAGACTTCGTCCGCCAAGGAGCGCACGGCCACCTCGATGAACCGGCTGAATATCGTGTCGGTACCTGTGCAACGCACGCGCTTCTTCTGGCATAACACGCAGGTCCGAACAGGTAACAAGGACATCGCCTTAGTCATCACGGTGGGGCTCGAATTCAAGGGCGCAGTGCGGCCTCTGCCCATGCGATTCCGTAATCAAGGCGACGAATTGATCTATTGCACGCCGGACACGGCGGAGGCAATGGCCGATCTGGAGTTGATTGCGCATGCAGCCGCCCTGAATGTGGAGTTGCTCTACCCGATGTCCGGGTTGGACACGGAGGAGCCAATTCTCCAGCCCGGGCGAGTCGACGTACTGCTGGGAGAAGGGCGTACCGCCAACGTACTGCGCAATCTCTGCTTGGCTGTTGTCAAATCGTCCCAGGAAGATTGGATGCGGGTCGTGGGTTTGATGAAACGCCTGTTCAACGTCGAGCTCGAGGCGCCACAGGAAACCGCACGCGGCACCATTGCCTTGCAGTATCGACAGCCTGGCGCAAAGGAAGCACTGGAAATCTCTTCGGCTGGCCGTGGATTTCTGCAGATGCTGCTGGTGTTCGCCTACCTTTACTCGCACAAGGGAAGCGTCTTGCTGGTGGACGAACCCGATGCTCATCTGGAAATCCTGCGCCAAAAGCAGGTGTACGTGCTGCTGCGCGACATCGCATCCGAAAACGGCTCACAGGTGGTGTTGGTGACGCACTCCGAAGTCATCCTCGACGAGGCGCTGGACAACAACCTGACGCTGCTTCTGGACGGCCAGGCTGACGACCTAGCTGGCCGAAAGGCCATCCGCAACAGTCTCAAGCATTTTGGCGCGGACCACTATGTCAAGGCCCGTGAACGTGGCTACGTGTTGTACGTGGAGGGAGGCACGGACATCGACATGCTTCGCGCGCTTGCAGAGCGGTTGAATCATCCAGTCGCTCAAACGTGGGATGAGCGAATCAATTCCTTCTACGTGCAGAACAACTACCCAAGCCAAGGCACCAATGCCGAATTGGAGCGGGTAGAAGGCGGCTTCGGAATCACGCCTCGCGAACACTTCAATGGCTTGCGCAACCTGCTGCCAAAGCTGAAAGGCTTAGGTATCTTGGACAACGATGGGCGGGATCGCAGCGGGAGCGATGATGGTGCGCTGACCATCAGTTATTGGAAGCGCTACGAAGCAGAGAACTACTTCGTGACGCCGAGTCTTTTGCGCGACTATGCCCGAATCCAGTACGCGGACATGGATCTATTCGGTGGGCATCAAGCGGAAATCGACGAAGTGCTGGATTCGCTGGTTCTGGAACAAGCCTTCGATGGAGCCACGGCCGACTTCGACACGTGGCGCAAGCTGCCGGAGGATGCGGCCCAATTGGTGTGGGTGAGCAAGACCGAACGGCGCAAGCTCAGTATTTTTGCCGAGGAGTTTTTCCGGCGCCTGGCACAACGACTCGGCGGTCCAATGCTGCTGAAAAAAGGCGAGTTGCATCGACTCGTCGCCCATTGCTCAGTCGCCTCCATGACACCGGAGGTTGGCGAGAAGCTGGACATGTTGGCGGCGCTCTTCTCCCGCGCTGTGCCGCCTGAAGCTGTTGAAGAGGAAGACAAATCGCCGACACAATAAGGCACGGCACCGCCTGGCTTGTCCTCAAGTCACGTGCCACGGCGTCAGTGAACGGAACCAACAAAAAAAGCCGGGTCGCCCCGGCTTTTTTTTCTTGCTTTTGTTCGTATCGACGTCGAGATCACTGCTCTTCCGGCAGGATGCTCTCGTAGTTGTAGCTGGTGTAGCGGTAGCGCCCGTACTTGTACGGCGAGAAGCTGCGGCGGCCCAGATCCATCGCGTTCAGCAGCACGCCGGTTGCGGCCTTGCCGCCCATCGCGAGCCGGCGCGTGCTTTCGCGCAGCTCACCCATGGTGGACTGATCGGCCCGCGCCACCAGCAGCACCGTGCCGGCATGGGCCGCCACCGTGGACGTGTCGGCTGCCACCAGCACCGGCGGCGTGTCGATGACGACCAGGTCGTACTGTTCGGACAGGCGCTCCAGCGTGGTCTTGAACGAATCCGACACCAGCAGTTCCGCCGGGTTCGGCGGCAGTTGCCCGGTGGCCAGGAAGTCGAGGTTGGGCACCACCTGGCGGTGCACCGTCTGCTGCACCGTCAAGCTGCCCGCGATCAGCTCCGACAGGCCGCCATGCCGCTGCAGGCCGAAGTATTGGTGCGTGTGGCCGCGCCGCAGGTCGGCGTCGATCAGCAGCGTGCGCTTGCCGGCAGCCGCCATCAGCGCAGCGAAGTTGGCCGTCACGAAGCTCTTGCCGACGCCCGGCGTGGGGCCGCTGATCAACACGCGGTTGTTGGGCGATTCCAGCATCGCGAACTGCATCGCCGTGCGCAGGCTGCGCAGGCTCTCCACGGCCGGGTCGTCCGGGTTCTCGATGGCCAGCAGGCGCACGCCGGTCGCGCCGCTCAGGCGCCGCTTGGCGATCGCGGCCTGCGAGGGGCTCAGTGGAATGCTGGAGAACACCGGCAGGCCGGTGTCGGCCTCCACTTCGTGCGGATCGCGCAGGCGCTGCTCGACGAAGGAGTTGCGGATGAAGGCCGCGACGATGCCGAGGAACAGGCCCAGCGCGAGCGCCGCGGCAATGATGACCTTCCTGTTCGGCTTCACCGGCGTGGTGGGCACGACCGCCTCGTCGAGCACCCGCACGTTGCCCACCTTGCCCTCTTTCACCAGGCGCAACTGCAGCGAGTTGTTCAGCAGTGATTGGTAGAGCTCGGTGTTGACCTTGACGTCGCGCTCCATGCGCACCGCTTCCTGCTGGATCGCCGGCAGGCCCTTGATGCGCTCCTGGATGGCGCCCATGTCGGACTTCAGCGCGGCGATCTGGTTGTCGAGCGTCTGCACCGCCGGGTGCGCCGAGGTGAAGCGCGCCTCCAGCTCGCGCCGGCGTTGCTGGGCATCCAGCAGTTTGGTCTGGCGATCGACCGACTGCCCCAGGATCAGCGCGGCTTCCTCGCCGAAGGCCACGGTGCCCTTCTGGTTGCGGTAGCGGTTGTAGACCTCTTCCGAGGCCTCCAGCTGCTTCTTGAAGAGCGGCAGCTGCACGTCGAGGAAGGCCAGGGTCTTCTGTGCCTCGGCCGCCTTGCGCTCGATGTTCTGCAGGACGTACTGCTCACCCACGGCATTGAGCACGCGCGTGAGCTTGAAGGGGTCGGTGTCCTGCAGCGAGACGTTGATGATCCCGGAGTTCTTGCCCCGCTCGGTCAGGACCAGGCTGGACTGAAGGCCGACGGTGGTCGGCAGCTTGGCGTAGCGATAGAGGTTGAACAGGGCGCCCGGCTTGCCCGCCAGCTGGTCGATCTTCAGCGTGATCGGGCCCTCGGGCGTGTCGGCCTTCAGCACCGTGCCTACCGTGCCGGTGAGCTGCTGCATGCCGGGAAAGTCCAGCGTGTACTGGTTGTCGGCCTTCGCGGTCACGGTGAACAGGCCGCCCTCCATCCGCGTGGGCACTTCGAACTGCGACACCGCAATGCGCTCGGTGCCCGACACGTAGCCGTCCAACCAGAGGAAGCCCGGATCCGACAGTCCGTTGGCGCGCCGGGCCAGCCAGCCGCCGATGTAAGGCACGTAGCGCGGACCGGAGACGATGTACAGCTTGGTCGCTTCCACCGCCTGGCCGGCGATCATGCGCGAGCGGATGATCTCGATCTCGGCCGTCGCCGGCGTCTTCACGTCCACCAGGCCGCCGGCCTCGCTGAGGATGCCCTTGCCGCCGGTCTCGGTGTCCTCGACCTGGACCACCATGTTCGATTCGTAGACCGGACGCTCCAGGAAGGCGTAGGTCGCGCCGATCAGGAAGACCACCAGCGCGATCGCCAGGATCAGCCACTTGTTCGAGAGCAGGACGTCGATGTAACGCCCGATGTCGAGGTCTTCCTCGTCCGCCGCGCTCGTCGTGGAGGGGGTTGTTTTGGGAAGGATTGTGGAAGTCATCAACTGGATACTCTAGAAATGCGTTGGGCCCACTGGCTCGCACCACCCTCGATGAGCGCGAGCGAGCGCTCGAAGACGCTGCGCTCCTCGCGGTAGGGATCGGGCACGTCCGCGTCGCTGAATTCACAGAGGCGGAACACCTTGCCGGCGGCGAAGAGGTACCGGTCCTGGACCGCGCGGCGCTGCTCGCGGTCCATCACCAGGATCAGGTCGGCGCGCTGGCACAGATCGCGGTCCAGCTGCTGCGCCCGGTGCTGGTCGATGCGGATCCCGCGCGCCCGCAGCAATTCGCAGGCCGTCGGGTCGGCCGGCTGGCCCACCAGCGCTTGCAGCCCGGCCGAAGCCACCTGCACGCCCGGCAGCGCGGCCGACATCAGGCCCTGTGCCATCGGGCTGCGGCAGATGTTGCCGATGCACACGACAAGGACATTGCGAATGGCCACTATCTGCCGCTCCCGGTGCTGCGCGAACCCAGGTCGCGGTAAATGGTCGCGGTCGTGGCAGTGGGAAGGATCAGGCTGAGCACGCGGTTCCACTGCACCAGCGGCACCGGGTCAACGTAGACCACGTCCTTCGGCCGGAGGTCGAAGCCGTTCGCCATCGCGATCGCCGTCGGCGTGCGGGCGTCCAGATGGAAGATCGACAGGCCGTTGCGCTCGCTGCGGATCACGTAGATCTGCCGCGGATTGGCGGTGCCGAGGTTGACGCCGCCGACCTCGGTCAGCGCGTCGTTCAGGCTGAGCCGGCCGTTGCGCATCAGCACGCCCGTCTGCACGTTCACTTCGCCCATCACCGTGACCTTGGCCTCGTCGCGGTTGCGAACCATCACCAGGTCGCCGGATTTCAGCGGAATGCGGGTCGGATCGATCCCGGCCTCCGCCATGCTCATCAGGTCGAGCATATGGGTCTTGCCGTCACGCGTGAGCATCACGGCGGAGCGGTCCCCGGTGGGCGCGAAGCCGCCGGCACGGTTGATCGCCTCGGCCAGCGTCATCGGGATGTCGGTGAAGACCTGCAGGCCCGGCGCCCGGACGTCGCCTTCGATGTAGGCGCGCTTGCTGCGGAAGGCCACGACGCGGACGCTGAGCTGCGGATCCTTGAACACCCGCGCGAGGCGCCGCACCAGGGTGGTCTCCAGTTCCTGGATCGTCATGCCGTCGACCTTGAGCTGGCCGACATAGGGGAAGCTCAGGTGCCCCGTGTTCGACACGATGAAACCCGGCGCCGGCGAGACGCTCGCCGGGTCTGCCACCGTGGTGGCGGGGATGCCGCTGAACACGATCTCGGGATGGTCGTAGACCACAATGCCCACCACATCGCCTGGACCGATCTGATAGACCGGCGCTTCGCCCACCAGCGCACGCACTTCGGGCGACACGTTGTTGCCGACGGCGGCGCGCTGCTTGCGGATCAGCTCGGGCGTGATCTCGGTGATGGCACCTGGCGGCGGCGCGTCGGCCTCCGACGTGGAGAAACCGGAGGGCGACACCGTGATGTCGGCATCGTTGCTCGCCGAACGAAAGCCCGGCGCCAGCGGGGCACATGCTTGTAACAGCAGCCCCACCGAAGCGAGCAAAGTGGCATGTAATAGAAAACGTTTCAAACCCGACTCCGCGTCAATACCCTGAATGAATACTTTTGCAAACAGTTACGACTGTACATCACCTGAAGCCCTGGGCCAAATTCTTTCTTGGCCTAGAGCGTTGGGCAGAGTAAACGGGTGTGGCGTCATCCAGGGTAAGCATGCTCCTACACGCCGCAGGCCGCACGCCTGCGGCATGATCAGCTATCAAAAAGATAGCATCCACCAACCGGACTAGGACTCTTCAGGGGTTTTCGGTCTGCGCGGCGCGCTTCCAGGCCGCCGAGGCCTGATCCGCGTCGTCGCGGGCTTCCGCCAGCTGCGCCAGGGCCTGCCAGGCACGGCGGTGGAGGGCGGGGTCTTGTAACGCCAACCCCGCATGCGTGAGAAGTTGTTGCGCTTTGCCCCAGAGCTGGCGCTTCATGCATGCCATGCCGGCGAGGTACTGGAGGTTGGCGTCGCGCGGGTTGTTGCGCTGCGCCGATTCGATTCGCGCCAGCCAGTCGGCATCGACCGAATCGAGCCCCGCCTCGAGGGCCCGGACCAGCTTCACCCGCAGCGATTCGCCCAGGCTGCGCGGCTGCTCGATCATCCGCTCCCAGACGGGCAGCAGCCAGGCACGCGCCAGCGCCAGGTCGCCGCGCAGCGCCACCATGCGCTGCGCCGCGTGGATGGCGACCTCGGGCATCTCACGCTCGACCGTCTCGAGCTCGTCCCAGGCCCGCAGCAGCTGGGCCGGGTCATGCGCGCCCGAGACCAGTTCGGTGGCCAGGCCGCGCACGATGCTCTGCGCGGCAGCATCGGAAAAAGCGCGGTGCTTGGCCAGGAGCCGGGCCGTCTCCAGGGCCTCCAGCGTGCGCCGGTCCTGGCGCGCCGCCTTGAGCCGCAATCGCAGCGCCAGCGTGCGCCGCTGCGCGCCCTGCGGCAGCTCTTCCAGCCGCGCCAGCGCGGCCGGCGCGTCGCGGTCATCGAGCGCCCAGCGGGCGGCCCGCAGTTGAACGCCCTCGCGCGTCTCGGGGCTGGCGAGCACGGGCCGCTCCGCACTCTCGCCGAGCGCCTGCTGCAGGTGCGCGTCGCGGGCCGGACGGTCCTGCAGGGACTGGGCGCTCTCCGCGGCCAGCAGGTGCGCCAGCACGCGGATCTGCTGGGCCTGCGGCAGTTGCGCATCGAGCGCGGCCAGGGCCCGCTCCTGCGCCAGCGCTGCCAGCGCCGCCTTCCGGGAGCGCGAGAAGCGCCCGGCCAGCAGTTGGGCCACCGCGTCGAGCAGGGCGGCGTGCACGGAGCGCTCCTTCTGCTGCAGGCGCCACTGGCGCGCCTGCCTGGGCAGCGAAAACAGGGCCGACAGCGCGCGCAAGGCCACGTGCAGCAGGACGAAGGCCGCCAGCAGGATCAGCAGCGTGAGGTTGAGCGAGAGATCGACCCGCCAGGGCGGCCAGAAGACGGTGATCGTGCCCTGGTTGTTGCCGGCGAACAGCGCCACCGCCGCCGCAATGGCGAACAGAGCCAGGAACCAGAGTGCCGCGCGCATGCCGCTGCCGTTCCTCTGCCTATCGCCCCGCCGCCGCCGTGGTGAGCGCGGCCAGCGTCTCCTCGATGCGCGGCGGCTCGCTGGTCTTGATCTGCGCCTGCAGCTGCTGCAGCAGGGTGGCCGCGGCCTGGACGCGACGCGAGGCCGGGTCGAAATAGCGGTTGAGCGAGGCCGAGACGGTGGCCAGCTCGTTGCGGGTGGTATCCACCTGCCTCGACAGCAGGGCCAGGCGCGCATTGAGCAGCTGCAGCTTCAGGTTCTCGCGCAGGAAGAAGGTCTGGTCGGGCGACAGCAGCACGGCCTCGGGGCGGTCGATGCGGCCCACGCGCAGCAGCGAGCGCGCCTCGTTGCGCACCATCAGCAACGCGCGCTCCCACCAGGGCGCGTCCACCGGGACCGGCTCCGCCTGCCACGGGTTGAGGCCGGCTCCGCGGGTGGCGACGGCATTGAGCGGTGGCAGGTCGTCCACCATGCGCACCAGGTCGTCGAGCTTCTGCAGGGCTTCGCCGGTATCGGCGCTGGTGCCCGCACGCAGGCGGTCGGCGTCGCGCTGCAAGGCCCTCTGCAGGGGTGCGAGCCGCGGCTGGGCGGCCCGGGAGACGCGCAGCTCGCCAGCCTTGAGCGCGGCCAGCAGCGGCTGCACGTTGCCGGTGACCTGCGCCTGCTGGAGCGCCAGGCGCACCGCGGCCTCGATGTCGACCACCAGGTTCTCGTCGCGCGAGCGCGAGAGGCTCTGCATCAGCTCCTCGAGTTGGGAGCGCTGCAGGGCCACCTCCGCCACGCGGGTCTCGTTGAGGGCGAGCCGCGCCGCCGTATCGCGCACCGTTTCCTGCGCCTGGCGCGCGAGGGTGCGGGCCTCCATCGATTGCGCCATCGCGTCGGCGCTCTGCCGGGCAAGCTGCTCCTGCATGCCATCGACTTTCTGCCAGAGCACCAGCGCGACCAGCAGCGCCAGCAACGCGGCCCCGGCCAGCAGGCCGAGCAGGATCTTGGAGAGCAGGGCCCCCTGGGGTGGCGCCACCTGCAGGGGGGCCGGTACGGGCGGACGCGCCGACGGCTCCTGCACGGTTTCACTCAAGACGGAGGCGTCGCTCATGCGAAGGATTCTATCGACGCGATCAGCGCGTCCGGCTCGGGCGAAGCGACGCGCACCATGCCGAAACCCGCGTCCCGCGCGGCTTCGGCGATGCGGGGATGGGTGGCGATCGCGCGTGCCGCGGCCCAGCGCCGGCCGGGCAGCGCATCGCGCAGATGCGCGATCGCTTCGGAGCTGCTGAACAGCCAGATGGCCTCGCCGCGCACGCCCAGTTCCGCGAGCGCGCGCCGGGGCGCATCCATCGGCGCGGCGAGGCGCCGATAGGCGACCACCGTGTCGCAGACGCCACCAGCCGCAGCAATCTCGTGTGCCAGCCAGGCGCGGCCAGCCGGCTGCCCCGCCGCATCGCCGCCGCGCACGATCAGTACGCGCACACCGGCGTAGACCTGCGTGTGGACCCGCGCCCAGAGCGCCTCGGAATCGAACTGCTCCGCCTCCACGCCAGGCGCGTCGATGCGCGACGCGGCCACGCCGGACTGCTGCAATGCGCGCACGGTGCCGGGGCCGGTGGCCCAGCAGCGCGGCTGCGGGCCGGTCGCCGGGGCATCGGCGCCATCGAAGAAATGCGTCGCGGCCGCGGCGCTCACGAACATCAGGGCGGCATAGCTGCCGGCGTTGCGCCGCGCCGCGTCCAGCGCCGTGTGATCCGTCACCGGCGCGATCTCGATCAGCGGCAAGCCCTGGGCGTCCAATCCGGCATTGCGCAGCAGCTCGATCCATCGCGCCGCCTCGCGCACGGGGCGCGTGACGATCACCCGGGGCGCCGGCATCTCAGTGCGCGCCGGCTGCGCGCAGGAGCCGCGCGGCATGCTCGCCGAGCGCGGCGGCCTGCGCCGGGTCGGCCACCTCGGCCAGCGCGTGCACGCGGACCAGCGCCGCGGCGCCTTCGGGATCGCCCCAGGCCGCATCGATGCGCAGGCTGTCGCCGGGCTGCCAGCGCGCATGGGCCGCCAGCGGCATCGAGCAACTGCCGCCCATGGCCCGGCTCACCGCGCGTTCTGCGGCCGTGGCCAACGCATCGGGACGGCTGGCCAGCGGTGCGAGCAACGCGAGCAGATCGGCTCGATCGGCCCTGACCTCGATGCCCAGCGCGCCCTGCCCCGCTGCAGGCAGCATGGCCTCGGGCTCGAACACGGCGCGGATGCGGTTCTCGAGCCCCAGGCGCTTGAGGCCGGCGGCCGCCAGCACGATGGCGTCGTACTGGCCTTCGTCGAGCTTGCGCAGCCGGGTGTCGAGGTTGCCGCGCAGCGGCTCGATGCGCAGGTCGGGCCGCAGCGCGCGCAGCAGCACCACGCGGCGCAGGCTGGAGGTGCCGACCACCGCGCCCTGCGGCAACGCGTCGAGCGAGTCATGGCGCGAGGAGACCAGCGCGTCGCGCGGGTCCTCGCGCTCCAGCACGCAGGCCAGCGCGAAGCCATCGGGCAGGTCCATCGGCACGTCCTTGAGGGAATGCACCGCGATGTCGGCACGTCCTTCCTCCAGCGCGAGCTCGAGTTCCTTGACGAACAGGCCCTTGCCGCCGACCTTCGACAGCGAGCGGTCCAGGATCTGGTCACCGCGGGTGGTCATTCCCAACAAGCTGGCCGTGTGGCCGGCGTGCCGAAGAAGGGATTGCACGTGCTCGGCCTGCCAGAGTGCCAGGCGGCTTTCGCGCGTGGCGATCACGATGTTGCTCAAGGGCCGTTTCCGTAACGTTGGGGGATCGCAGGAATGCTAGCATTGTTGCAACGCAGCAACGCGGCACCCACCCGGCTCGAACGAGGAGATATTCGAATGAAGAGCAGCCCCGCCACCGCGTCCGCACCCCGGCGCAAGGACAGCGACGAACAACCGCTGATCGACGACATCCGGCTGCTCGGACGCATCCTCGGCGACGTGATCCGGGAACAGGAGGGCGAGGAAGCCTTCGCGCTGGTCGAGAAGATCCGCACCCTGTCGGTCTCCTTCCGCCGCGATGCCGACCATGCGGCCGACCGGGCGCTGAAGAATCTGCTCAAGGGCCTGAGCGCGGCCGAGACCGTGCGCGTGATCCGCGCCTTCACCTACTTCAGCCATCTCGCCAATCTGGCGGAGGACCGCCACCAGATCCGCCGCCGCACCGAGGCCGAGCGCGCCGGCGAAAGCGCGGCGGGCAGCCTGGAGGTGGCGCTGGCGCGCATCCGCAAGGCCGGCATCACGCCGGCGGCGGTGGCGGAATCGCTGGCGCACAGCTACGTGTCGCCGGTGCTGACGGCGCACCCGACCGAGGTGCAGCGCAAGAGCATCCTCGACGCCGAACGTGCCATCGCCCAACTGCTCACCGAGCGCGACGACATCAAGCTGCGCCAGCAGATGTTCGCCGGCGGCAAGGACGCGCTGAGTCCGCAGGCGCTGGCCGACAACGAGAACCGCATGCGCTCGCGCGTGACCCAGCTCTGGCAGACGCGCCTCCTGCGCTTCTCCAAGCTCACCGTGGCCGACGAGATCGAGAACGCGCTGAGCTACTACGAGGCCACCTTCCTGCGCGAGATCCCGCGCGTCTACGCGGACCTCGAGAAGGCCCTGGGCCAGGCCGACATCGCGCCCTTCCTGCGCATGGGCCAGTGGATCGGCGGCGACCGCGACGGCAACCCCAACGTGACGGCCGAAAGCCTCGAATATGCGATGCGCCGCCAGTCCGAGCTCGCGCTGCGCTATTACCTCACCGAGGTGCACTTCCTCGGCGGCGAGCTCTCGCTGTCGGCCACGCTGGTCGACGTGTCGGTGGAGATGCAGGCCCTGGCCGAGCGCTCGCCCGACCACAACGAGCACCGCCAGGACGAGCCCTACCGCCGCGCCCTCACCGGCGTCTATTCGCGCTTGGCGGCCACGCTGCGCGAACTCAGCGGCGGCGAGGCGGCGCGCCATGCAGTGGCGCCGCAGAACCCGTATCACAGCGCCCAGGAATTCCTGGCCGACCTGCGCACCGTCGAGGAATCGCTGCTCGACAAGCACGGCGCGCCGATGGTGGGCCAGCGCCTGGCCCCGCTGATCCGCGCGGTGGAGGTGTTCGGCTTCCACCTCGCTACCGTGGACCTGCGCCAGAGCTCCGACAAGCACGAGGCGGTGGTGGCCGAGCTGCTGGCCGCCGCGCGCATCGAGCCCGACTACGCCGCGCTGCCCGAAGAGGCCAAGCAGACCCTGCTGCTGCGCCTGCTCGACGACGCCCGCCCGCTGCGCGTGCCCGACGCTGCCTACTCGCCGCTGGCACAGAGCGAGCTGGCCATCTTCACCGCCGCCCGCACGGCGCGCGCGCGCTACGGTGCGGCGGCGATCCGCCACTACATCATCAGCCACACCGAGACGGTCAGCGACCTGCTCGAAGCCCTGCTGTTGCAGAAGGAAGTGGGCCTGCTGCGCGGCACCCTGGACGACAACGCCACCGCCGACCTGATCGTGGTGCCGCTCTTCGAGACCATCGAGGATTTGCGTAACGCCGCGCCCATCGTGCGCACCTTCTACGGCCTGCCCGGCATCCAGGCGCTGGTGCAACGCTCGGGCGGCGAGCAGGACGTCATGCTGGGCTACAGCGACAGCAACAAGGACGGCGGAATCTTCACCAGCAACTGGGAGCTGTACCGCGCAGGCACCGCGCTGGTGGCGCTGTTCGACGAACTCAACAAGAAGGAGAAGACGTCCATTCGGCTGCGCATGTTCCACGGCCGCGGCGGCACGGTCGGGCGCGGCGGCGGCCCGAGCTACCAGGCCATCCTGGCGCAGCCGCCCGGCACGGTGCGCGGCCAGATCCGCCTGACCGAGCAGGGCGAGGTGATCGGCTCCAAGTACGCCAACCGCGAGATCGGCCGGCGCAACCTCGAGACACTGGTCGCGGCCACGCTGGAGGCCACGCTGTTGCCCTCCGCCAAGGCCGCGCCGGCCGCCTTTCTCAGCGCCGCGGACGAACTGTCGGCCGCGAGCATGGCAACCTACCGGGCGCTGGTCTACGAGACGCCCGGCTTCAGCGACTATTTCTTCAGCGCCACGCCGATCCGCGAGATCGCCGAGCTCAACATCGGCTCGCGCCCCTCCTCGCGCAACCCCAACCGCAGCATCGAAGACCTGCGCGCCGTGCCCTGGAGCTTCAGCTGGGGCCAGTGCCGGCTCACGCTGCCGGGCTGGTACGGCTTCGGCTCGGCCATCGAGCGGTTCCTGGCCGCCGCCGGCAGCGCGGCCGCACGCAAGGAGCGCCAGGCCCTGCTGCAGCGCATGTACGCCCAGTGGCCCTTTTTCAGCACCCTGCTGTCGAACATGGACATGGTGCTGGCCAAGAGCGACCTGGCGCTGGCCTCGCGCTATGCCGAGCTGGTGGAAGACCGCAAGCTGCGGCAGAAGGTGTTCGCGATGATCGACGCCGAGTGGCACCGCACCTCCGACGCGCTCACGCTGATCACCGGCGCCAGGCAGCGGCTCGAGGGCAACGTCGAGATGCAGCGCTCGATCCGCCACCGCTTCCCCTACATCGACCCGCTGCACCACCTGCAGGTCGAGCTGATGCGCCGCTGGCGCGGCGGCCAGCAGGACGACGAGCGGGTGCAGCGCGGCATCCACATGTCGATCAACGGCGTGGCGGCAGGGCTGCGGAATACCGGCTGATCGTGCCGAAAATCCCTGGTCGCCGCACAATCGGCGACTGCATGAGCCTCCACGCTTCTCACTTCGCGTATCCGCTGCCCCCCAGAGGAAGCGCAAGCCTCCTTGGGGCCGCCCGGCGATCGGCCTGACATGGACAGCCTCGACCTGATCAGGACCTTCCGCGAGGTGGCCGCCCACGGCAGCTTCTCGCGTGCTGCCAGCCGCCTCGACATGTCGAAGGCCACCGTCAGCAAATACGTCGCCGAACTGGAGAGCCGCTTCGGCGTGCGCCTGCTCAACCGCTCGACCCGCTCCGTCAGCCTCACCGATGCCGGCACCCTGCTCCTGGAGCGCAGCAAGCCGGTGATGGAGATGATCGAGCTCACCCAAGCCGAGCTGCAGGAACACGCCACCCGCCCCACCGGCCGCCTGCGCATCTCGGCGCCGCAGGGCATGGGCCAGGGCGATCTGCCCCGGCTGCTCGGGGAGTTCATGGGTCACTACCCGGACGTCAGCATCAGCCTTCACCTGAGCCTGCAATTGGTGGACCTGGCCGAGGAAGGCATCGACCTGGCGCTGCGCTTCGGGCCGATCGCGGACGACAACCTCATCGTGCGCAAGCTCGCCAGGCCCCGCATGGTGGTGTGCGCCTCGCCGCTCTACTGGAAGAAGCGGGGCATCCCCACCCATCCGAGCGAGCTGTCGCAGCATGACGCGCTCACGCTCTCGCGCTTCGGCCCCCATCCGCACTGGATGTTCGAGGTCGACGGCAAGCCGCTGGACGTGCCGGTCAAGAGCCGCATGGACGCGAGCGAGGGCGCACCGCTGGTGCAGGTGGCGATGATGGGCTTCGGCGTCGTGTACCTGCCCGCGCTGCTGGTGCAGCCGCACATCGACCACGGCGAGCTGGTGCCGGTGCTGCAGGACCATGTGCGCAACGACGTGTGGCTCTCGGCCGCCTATCTCCAGCGGCGCCACAACAGCGCCGCGCTGCGCGCGCTGCTGGATTTTCTGCAGACGCGGATCGCGAAGAAATACCCGCCGGACAAGCGCTGAGGATGTTGTCCCCCCTCGGGCTCTAGTCCCCCAATAGCTCGCCAATGGGCTGCAGGTCTTCCACCCGGTCGCAGATGGCCTTGACCACCATCATGATCGGGATGCCCAGCAGCAGGCCCCAGATCCCCCAGAGCCAGCCCCAGAAGATCACGCCCACGAACACCGCCACCGGGTTCATGCGGCTGGTGCGGCTGGTGAGCCAGGGCACCAGCAGGTTGCCCACCAGCGTGTGGATCAGGAGCGAGGTGCCGCCGACCAGCAGCGCCATCTGGATGCTGTTGAACTGCAGGAAGGCCACCAGGCCCGCCGCGGCCATCACGATCACCGAGCCGATGTAGGGGATGAGATTGGTCACCGCCGCGACGATGCCCCACACGGCCGCGTTCTCCAGGCCGATGGCCCAGAAGGCCAGGCCGGTGGCGACGCCCACCATCGCGCTGGTGAGGATCTGCACCAGCAGGTAGCGCTCGATGTGCTGCGTGATGTCGTCCAGCACGTGCACGGTGATCCGCTTCTTCTGCAGGCTCGGGCCGGTGATCTTCACCAGCTTGCGCCGGAAGGTGTCGCCCGAGCCGAGCGCGAAATAGGTCAGGAAGGCCACGAGCGTGAGCTGCCCGGCCGCGCTGATCAGGCCCACCGTGCCGCTCCAGAGGTAGTCGCGCACGTTGAAGGGCGGCCGCTCGATGATCACGCGCGAGACGCCGCGGCGCGAGGCCACCTTGGCCGAGTTCTCGTCGGCCGCCTGCTCGAGTTGCGCGGCCGCCTTCTGCACCGTGTCGAGCGCGCTGGGGTCACCGGCACGGGTGTTGGCCCGGACCGCCAGGCGCAGCTTCTGCGCCGCCAGCGGCAGGGTGTCGAGCAGCTCGGACGCGCTGCCGGACAGCCTGTAGCCGGTCCAGCCGAAGGCACCGCCGAGCCCGAGCAGGATCAGCGCGGCGCCGATCCAGCGCGAGATCCGCCAGCGCTCCAGCAGGCCGACCAGCGGCGCGAGCGCATAGGTCAGCAGCAGGCTCAGCAGCAGCGGGACGAACACCGCCTTGGCCCAATGCAGCGTGAAAACCACGGCCAGCACGCACAGCACGACCAGCGCCGCGCTGCGCACGTCGACCGGCATGTGCAGCAGCAAGCGGTCCGGCTCGGGCCGCTCGACCGGCTCCAGCGTCGGTTCCTGCGGTGGTGGTGGCGGAGGCTCCGGCGGCGGCTCCACCGCCTTCTGTTCGGGCTGATCGCTCATCGCGGGTCCTTGAGCACTTCGCGCACCGCAGGCAATTGGCGCCGCGACACCACCACAGGCTCCGGGATGCCGTCGAGTCGCAAGGCCCAGCCCTCGGCGTCCTCGCCGTCGTCGTACTTCTCGAGGGCACGGATCGCCTGGCGCGCCACCAGCGCGTTGCGATGCACGCGCACGAAGCGCGCGGGGTAGCGCTCCTCGAGTTCGGCCAGCGAGCCGTCGTAGATGTGGCTGCGCGCCGCGGTGCGCACGGTGAGGTACTTGAACTCGGACTTGAGGTAGAGCACTTCCGACAGCAGCACCCGCTCGGTGCGGCCGCGGTCCTGGATCAGCAGCACCTCCTGCGGCACGTCTGTCGCCGGGTTGCGCCGGTCCCGGAGGAAGCGCTCGGCTTTCTGGAGTGCCTGCTGCAGCCGCTCGGCCCGCACCGGCTTGGTCAGGTAGTCGACCGCCTCCAGCTCGAAAGCCGTCACGGCATGGGCCGCGTGGGCGGTGACGAACACCACGGCCGGCGCACCGGTGCGCTCGCGCAGGCTGCGCGCCAGCGCGATGCCGTCCACGCCGGGCATGTGGATGTCCAGCAGCACCAGGTCGACATCCGAAACGTGCAGGTGCGCCTGCGCCTCGGCGCCATTCGCCGCCTCGGCCACCACTTCGGCCCCCGGCGCGCGGCAGTCGGCCAGGAGCGTGCGCAGGCGCGAGCGGGCCAGCATTTCGTCGTCGACGATCAGGGTGCGAAGAAGGTTCATGTCATGCTTCTACCGGGATGGCAATGCGTACGCGGTAGGACATCTGGTCCATCCCGGCGCTGAACTGCGCCTGCACGTCATGGAGCAGGCGCAGCCGGTCGCGCACGTTGCCCAGCGCGATGCCGTGGCCGCGCGGCAGGGGCTGGTCGGCCCAGCGCAGTGGCGGCAGGCTGTTGACCACCTCGATCACCACCATGCTGCCGCGGCGCTCGGTACGGATGCGGATCTTCGCACCGTCCGGGCTGGGCTCGACGCCATGCTTGACCGCGTTCTCCACCAGCGGCTGCAGCAGCAGCGGCGGCAGGCGCGCCGTATTGGCCGCGGGGTCGACGTCCCAGCGGATGCGCAGCCGCTCGCCGAAGCGCACCTGCTCGATGGCGAGGTAGCGCTCGGCCAGCGCGATCTCGTCGGCCAGCGTGACCGATTCACCCTCATCGGCCAGTGCGCGGCGGAACAGCTCGCTCAGGTCTTCCAGCATGGCCTCGGCCTTGGCCGGCTCCTCGCGCACCAGGGCGATGGCGCTGTTCAAGGTGTTGAAAAGGAAATGCGGCCGGATGCGCGACTGCAGCTCCGTCAGCCGCGCCGTCATGGTCGCCGGCGTCTGGCCGCGCGCGCGCAGCACCAGCGCGGCCATCACCAGCGCGGCGAACATCGCGCCGGCCAGTGCGCTGGCGATCCAGGGCGCACTGCCGAGCACGCCGGTCAGCCGCAGCAGCCCGCAGCCATAGAGCCCGGCCAGCGCGCCCAGCAGCGCACCGGCGCCGTACTGCGCGGTGCGCGGCAGCCGGCCCAGCAGCTTCTTGAGCCAGCAGGCCGCCAGCAGCCACAGCAGCGCAGCCGGCAGGGCGCCGCCGGTCACCGTGGCCAGCAGCATCACCCATTCGCCGGGCGTGGGCGCCTGGAACAGGGTCGCGACCGCCACCACCGCCTCGACGAAGATCACCGTGCGCAGCACCACGCCGATCTGGCAGGCATCGAAAAGCGCGGCCCCCGCGCGCGCAGGCCCGCGCGGGCGCGAGGCGGCCGGCGCAGAGGGGGTGGTCGATAAAATCGATGGGCCTCGCATCAAGAAGACATCGGGTGCAAACCCATTATTGCCTCCCAACCGGTTCACACCCCATGACCCACAACCAACTCGACAAGAAATCCGAAGCCTGGTCCGCCCTGTTCTCCGAGCCGATGAGCGACCTGGTGCAGCGCTACACCGCGAGCGTGTTCTTCGACAAGCGGCTGTGGCAAGCCGACATCCAGGGCTCGCTGGCGCACGCCGCCATGCTCGCGAAACAGGGCGTCATCAGCGCCGACGACCACGCCGCCATCGAGCGCGGCATGGCGCAGATCCGCGGCGAGATCGAATCCGGCGCCTTCGAGTGGAAGCTCGAGCTCGAGGACGTGCACCTCAACATCGAGGCACGCCTCACGCAGCTGGTCGGCGATGCCGGCAAGCGCCTGCACACCGGCCGCAGCCGCAACGACCAGGTGGCCACCGACGTACGCCTCTGGCTGCGCGGCGAGATCGACCTGATCGGCGGCCTGCTCGGCGACCTGCAGAAGTCGCTGCTGGCCATCGCCGAAAAGAATGCCGAGGTGATCCTGCCGGGCTTCACCCACCTGCAGGTGGCCCAGCCCGTGACTTTCGGGCATCACATGCTGGCCTACGTCGAGATGTTCGCGCGCGATGCCGAGCGCATGGCCGACGTGCGTCGTCGCGTCAACCGGCTGCCGCTGGGCGCCGCCGCCCTGGCCGGCACCAGCTACCCGCTGGACCGCGAGCTGGTGGCCCGCACGCTGGGCATGGATGCCGTGTGCGAGAACAGCCTGGACGCGGTGAGCGACCGCGACTTCGCGATCGAGTTCACCTCCGCCGCCTCGCTGGCCATGGTGCACGTCAGCCGCCTGAGCGAGGAACTGGTGCTGTGGACCAGCCAGGCCTTCGGCTTCATCGACATCGCCGACCGCTTCTGCACCGGCAGTTCGATCATGCCGCAGAAGAAGAACCCGGACGTGCCCGAGCTGGCCCGCGGCAAGACCGGCCGCGTGGTGGGCCACCTGATGGGCCTGATCACGCTGATGAAGGGCCAGCCACTGGCCTACAACAAGGACAACCAGGAAGACAAGGAGCCGCTGTTCGACACCGTCGACACGCTCAAGGACACGCTGCGCATCTTCGCCGAGATGGTGGGCGGCATCACGGTCCGCCCCGAGGCGATGGAGAACGCCGCGCTGCGCGGCTACGCGACCGCCACCGACCTGGCCGACTACCTGGTGAAGAAGGGCCTGCCCTTCCGCGACGCCCACGAGACCGTGGCGCATGCGGTCAAGGCCGCTATTTCGCACAAGGTGGACCTGTCGGAGCTGCCGCTGTCGGTGCTGCAGACCTTCCACCCGAAGATCGAGAAGGACGTCTACGACGTGCTGAGCCTGCGCGGCTCGGTGCACGCGCGCGACATCCTGGGGGGCACCGCACCGTCCCAGGTGCGCAAGCAGATCGAGCGCCACCGGGCCAGGCTGGGCTAGGCTCGACGGCCCTCTCCATCGGTTTTTTGCGCGATCCACCGCTTGCGGGAGGCGACATTCCGTGAGAACTATTTGGGGTTAACCCCGGGATATGCCGTCAGGTTTGTGGCGAGTTGTAAAACTGTAGTGCTAAAGTTTGGCATTGCATTGCAGCAAAGTGCCCGGCAACCTGTCGCCGAAGCCTTGCCCAGCCGCCCCAACCGATGGAACCAACCTCCTGCGTCGTCGTCATCCTGACCTTCAACTCCGCCTCGATCATCCGGGAGACCGTGTCCCAGGCGAAGAAGGTGAGCCCGAACGTGTTCGTGGTGGACTCGCACTCGAAGGACGACACCGTCGCCATCCTCGAGGAACTGGGCTGTACCGTGGTGCAGCGCCCCTTCTCCAACTACAGCGACCAGCGCAACTGGGCGATCTCGCAGGTCGAGGCAGCGTACGGCTGGCAATTGCACCTCGATGCCGACGAGGTGCTGGATGCCCGGTCCGTGGACGAGATCCGCGCCTTGCTGGCCGGCACCCCGCGCCACGACGCCTACATGTTGCGCCGGCGCGACTACTTCATGGGCAAGATGCTGCGCTTTTCGGGCGTCAACCCGTGGCACCTGCGGCTCTTCCGTTCCGGCGTGGGCCGCTGCGAGGCGCGTCTCTACGACCAGCACTTCATCGCCAGCGTCACGCCCGGCCGCATCGAAGGCTTCATGCACGACAAGAATTCCCAGCGTCTCACGGACTGGATCAACAGCCACAACCGCTGGAGCGACGCCGAGGCCAAGGAGAAGCTGGGCCCGCGCACGGCCACGGACAACGTGCTCCAGGCCCGCCTGATGGGCGATGCGCGCGAGCGCACACGCTTCATCAAGGAGATCTACTACAAGTTGCCGACCGGGCTGCGCTCGCTCAGCTACTTCATCTACCGCTACATCTTCCGGCTCGGCTTCCTGGACGGCACCACCGGCTTCTATTTCGCGTTCTTCCAGGCATTGTGGTTCCGCATGCTGGTGGACGCGAAGATGTACGAACAGCGCAGCGCCCGGCGCTGACCCCCACCGATTCCCCCTCATGGAGTGATTTCGCAGCATGCGGCAATACAACGAATCCAAGAAGGTCCTGGTCACCGGCGGCGCCGGCTTCCTCGGCAGCCATCTGTGCGACCGGCTGATCGAGCAGGGCCACGACGTCCTGTGCGTGGACAATTTCTTCACCGGCACCAAGCGCAACGTCGAGCATCTGCTGGGGCATCCCCGCTTCGAGCTGATGCGCCACGACGTGACCTTCCCGCTCTACGTGGAGGTGGACGAGATCTTCAACCTGGCCTGCCCGGCCTCGCCGATCCACTACCAGCACGACCCGGTGCAGACCACCAAGACCAGCGTGCACGGCGCCATCAACATGCTGGGCCTGGCCAAGCGGGTGCGCGCCAAGATCCTGCAGGCCTCCACCAGCGAGGTCTACGGCGACCCGGAGATCCACCCGCAGGTCGAGGCGTACTGGGGCCGGGTCAATCCGATCGGCATCCGCAGCTGCTACGACGAAGGCAAGCGCTGCGCCGAGACGCTGTTCTTCGACTACCACCGCCAGCACAAGCTGCGCATCAAGGTCGTGCGCATCTTCAATACCTATGGCCCGCGCATGCACATGGCCGACGGCCGGGTGGTGTCCAACTTCATCGTCCAGGCGCTCAAGGGGCAGGACATCACGATCTACGGCGACGGCCAGCAGACGCGCAGCTTCTGCTACGTGGACGACCTGGTCGAGGCCATGCTGCGCATGATGGGCACCGGCGACGAGGTGCCGGGGCCGATCAACATCGGCAACCCGGGCGAGTTCTCCATGCTGGAACTGGCCAACAAGGTGATCGAACTCACCGGCTCCAAGAGCAAGCTGGTGCGCCAGCCGCTGCCGGCGGACGACCCCAAGCAGCGCCGCCCCGACATCGGCCTGGCACAGAAAGAGCTAGGCGGCTGGGCACCCCAGACCCAGCTCGAGGAAGGCCTGAAGAAGACCATCGCCTACTTCGACGGGCTCCTCACCGAATCGACCGCAGGCTGAACGCATGAACATCACCATCATCGGCACGGGCTACGTCGGCCTGGTTACCGGCGCCTGTCTTGCCGACATCGGCAACAACGTGCTGTGCGCGGACGTGGATGCGCGCAAGATCGACATGCTCAAGGCGGGCAGCATCCCGATCTACGAACCCGGTCTGGGCGACGTGGTCGAATCGAACGCGGCCGCCCGGCGCCTCGCGTTCACCACCGACATCGAGGCCTCGGTCGCGCACGGCGACGTGCAGTTCATCGCCGTCGGCACCCCGCCCGACGAGGATGGCAGCGCCGATCTGCAGTACGTGCTGGCCGCGGCGCGCAACATCGGGCGCTACATGGAAAGCTTCAAGGTCGTGGTCGACAAGTCGACGGTGCCGGTGGGCACGGCCGACAAGGTTACGGCCGTGATCCAGGAGGAGCTGGACAAGCGTGGCCGCGCCGACCTGCGCTTCTCTGTCGTGAGCAACCCCGAGTTCCTCAAGGAAGGCGCGGCGGTCGAGGACTTCATGCGGCCCGACCGCATCGTGATCGGCTACAAGGACGACGAGACCGGCCGCGAGGCGCTGGGCTGGATGCGCAAGCTCTACGCCCCCTTCAACCGCAACCACGAGCGCACCCGTGTGATGGACGTGCGCTCGGCCGAGTTCACCAAGTACGCGGCCAACGCGATGCTGGCCACCCGCATCAGCTTCATGAACGAGCTGGCCAACCTGGCCGACCGCGTGGGCGCCGACATCGAGTCGGTGCGCCAGGGCATCGGCTCCGATCCGCGCATCGGCTACAGCTTCCTGTACGCCGGCACAGGCTACGGCGGCAGCTGCTTCCCGAAAGACATCCAGGCGCTCACCCGCATCGCGCGCGACAACGGGCAGAACCTGCGCGTGCTGGAATCGGTGGAGGCGGTCAACGAGGAGCAGAAGCGCGTCCTGACCAACAAGGTGCTGGGGCGCTTCGGCACGGACCTCGCGGGCCGCACCTTCGCGCTGTGGGGCCTGGCCTTCAAGCCCAACACCGACGACATGCGCGAGGCGCCCAGCCGCGTGATCATCGGCGCGCTGCTGCGCGCAGGCGCCCGCGTGGTGGCACACGACCCGATCGCGGTGGAGGAGACGAAGCGCGTACTGACGCTCGACTTCGCCGACGCGCCGGCGCTGCTGGAGCGCATCGGTTACTCCTCGGCCAAGGACCCGCTGGAAGTGCTGGCCAATGCCGACGCGCTGATCATCGTCACCGAGTGGAAGGCCTACCGCAGCCCCAACCTCGAACGGCTCAAGACGCTGATGAAGACGCCTGTGATCTTCGACGGCCGCAATCTTTATGAGCCCGGCCTCATGAAGGAGGCGGGCGTGGTCTACCAGGGCATCGGCCGCAACAGCGCCTGACGGCACCCGCCGCAGGCTGAGGCCGCGTGTTCTACGCGATTCCGCTCGAGAGCCGGCCCAGCTGGCGCAACCCGCCCTGGGTGACGGTGCTGCTGATCCTCGTGAACATGCTGGTGTTCTGGGGACCGCAGCGCGCGGAAGAGAAGGCACAGGCGCTTGCCGCGCAGTTCTACGCGCAAAGCAGCCTGCCGAAGCTGGAGCTGCCGGCCTTCGTCGACTGGCTGCAGGAGAAGCGCTCGCCGTATGCGGCGACAGCCCGGCGGATGCTGGCCCGCGGCCAGGTCGAGCCGCTGCTCGAAGGACTGCAGCAGGACCAGGCCTTCCTGCGCAGGCTGCATGCCGATGCCGTGATCCGGCCCACCCACTCGCAGTACGCGGCCTGGAAGCGCGACCGGCAGCAGTACGAGCGCCAGTTGCCCGCACCCTTCACCACGCGCTGGTCGCAGGACCACGACAAGGACGCCGGGTTCACGCCCTGGACCTGGATCACCGCGGCGTTCCTGCACGGCAGCACCGGCCACCTGCTGGGCAACATGCTCTTCCTGTTCCTGTTCGGCTTCTCGGTGGAGCTGGCGCTGGGGCGCGGCCTGTACCTCGGCTTCTACCTGTTGGGCGCGATCGGCGCCTCGGCCCTGGCGGCCTGGGCCTATGCGGGCCAGGGCGGCTACGGACTCGGTGCCTCGGGCGCGGTGTCGGCGCTGATGGGCATGTATGCGGTGATGTACCGCCTGCGGCGCATCCGCTTCTTCTATCAGCTCTTCTTCTATTTCAACTACGTCACCGCGCCCGCGCTGATCCTGCTGCCGGCATGGATCGCCAACGAGTTGCTGCAGCACCTGCTGGGCGGCCAGGGCATCGCCTACATGGCCCACCTGGGCGGCCTGCTGACCGGGGCGCTGCTGATGGCCATCGTCATGCGCCGGCGCCGGCTGCGACTGCCGGAGGCGCCGGCCGCGCAGGGGCCCGATCCGTTCGAGCAGCACGTGGCCGCGGCGCGGCGCCTGGCCGCGGAGATGAAGTTCGAGGAGGCGTGCGCGCAATGGCGTGTGGCCGCCGCGCTGCGCCCCGACCACGCGGAGACGCTGCGCGCCTGGTTCAACACGGCCAAGCTGTGGCCGGCGGACGAGGACTTCCATCGTGCCGCGCGCCGCATCTTCCGGCTCAAGCCGCAGGACCCCGCCACGCTGGAGCTGCAGCACGCGAGCTACAGGACCTACCTCGACCATGCGAAGCCGGGCGCTCGCCTGCGGCCCGAGGACATGGCGCGGCTGGCCCGCCGCTTCACCCGCGCGCAGCAGTTCGGCGATGCGGAGCGCCTGTGCCAGGCATTGATCAAGTCCGCGCCCGACCATCCGGAACTGGCTGAGACGCTGTCGATGTGCGCCGGCGGCCTGATGCAGGCCGGCCGGCGCGAGCAGGCACTCGGCTGGCTGCCGCACCTTCTGCGGCTGGCGCCGGACGCCATGGTCACGCGGATGCTGCAGAAGGCCTGAGCGATCTCAGGCCTGCGGCAGCTCGCGCAGCAGCCAGCGCACTTCCTGCGTCTGCTCGCTCTCCGGGTAGCGCGCTTCCAGCGTTGAGAGGATCGGCTGCGCCATGTCGCGCCGGCCGAGGCCCTGCACCAGCACGCGCGCCGCGAGTTCGTAGGCCAGCGGAATCTCGGCATGCCCGCGGAAGCGCTTGTCGAAGCCCCGCAGCAGGGCCAGCGACGCCTTCGCCTCGCCGTTGCGCCACTCGGCACGCGCCAGCGCCACGGTCACCGCAGGATCGTCCAGCACGAAGGAGTCGTCCTTCTCGCGGCAGACGTTGTAGACCTTCAGCGCTTCGGCATTCAGATCGCGCGCCAGCAGCATCGCCACGAGCCCGCGCGCGTGCGAGAGCAGCGTGGCCGTCTTGTCCGGCGCCAGCAGCAGCACACGGTGATAGCGGCGATGTGCGGCCAGGTCGTCCGGCTTGGTGCGCTGGTCCTCGTAGGCCAGGGCCAACGCTCCGGTCACGTCGCCGTCGGTCACCATCTGCGCGACCAGGGCGTCGGTGTGCTGCTGGGCGATCTGCGCCGGCGTGCGGGTGTCGGGCTCGCGCTCGTCGGCGCCCGCGCCGGGCAGCAGCTCGATGCCCAGCTCGGCATGGTTCTGGTACATCACGTAGCCCAGCAGGCTGGCCATGACCCAGCCGAAATAGATCATCACGAAGTTGAAGGCCGGCAGCGCGATCCAGCCCTTGAAGACCGGCAGCAGCATGACCACCGCCAGTTGCGCGCCGGAGTTCAGCAGGAAGAGGAAGAAGCACAGCAGCACGTAGGGCCAGCCGATCGCGCGCATCGTCTCCCACACCAGTCCAGGGTTCAGCGATTGCCAGAAGCTGCCCGACTGAACCAGCACCATGGTCGTGGCCGGCAGGGTGAAGGAGAGGACGAAGAGCGCGACATAGCCCAGCGCGGGGTTCAGCGCACCGATGAGGCCTCCCACGAAGCCCTGCAGCAGGAGCAGGCCGAACAGCTTCCAGGGCAGGTTCGTCCATTCCTCGTCCAGCGTGCGCGGGAAGTCGGCGGCCCGCACGATGCCCCGCGCGCCGAGTGCCATCACCTTGAAGCCGTAGCGGCTGGCCGCCAGCACGATGCCCAGCTCCACCAGCAGCAGGATGAGCGCCTGCGGCAGGAAGAAGAACAGGTGGATCAGCAGGCTGGAAGCAGCCAGCAGCAGCGCATAGCCGAGCGGCTGGCCCTGGAAAGGGAAGGCGAAGAAGGTATTGAGGCGCTGCCAGAAGGGGCGGGGCGCGGGACTGCCAGGCTCTTGCATGGACGCTCCAATCGAGGAGCGCGCAGTATATGTTTCAGGATGTTGACCGCGAAGCTGGCCCGTTCGGGAGCACCCGCGGAACCGGCTCTGCCGGGCCGCTGGGTGCGCCCCCGGTGAGGGGGTGGGCGGACCACACGAAGTGGGGGAGCCTGGGGGAGAGCTCTATTTCACATCGGCCGGTAGAAGATGTAGTCGGCCTGGTACTTCACCACCTGCTTCTGGCCCATGGAAGCGGGGCCGCAGGCCATGGCCGGCGCCGTGCCGCCCTGGGTGGCGACGCGCTGGATGTAGCTCACGCCCTGCATCGCGCCGCTGCCCGTCGCCGGGTTGGCCTTGACCAGCTGGTAGGGAATGTTGCCGCTGCCGTTGGGCGCGACCGCGACCTGGGTGCCGGTGAGCTTGGAGCCGTCCATGCTTTCCCAGGTGGCTGGCGGCCCCCAGTACTTGCCGACCTGCTTGCCGCCGCGGTCCATCAGCTTCGCATCGGGGCCGACGAAGACCCATTCGTGCTCGCCCGGCGCATTGGCCTTGACGCGGCACTCGTAGGTGATGTCGCCGGCGCCGACGGTCTCCATCGCCACGCGGTGGCCGGCGGGCACTTTGACGGGGTCGGGAAGACTGGCCTGCGAATAGGCCATGGGCTTGTTCATGCCCATGCCGGAGCAGGCGGCGAGGCTGGTGGCGACGGCGAAGATGCCGAGGGTGCGGAGGGTCATGATCTGTCCTTTCGGGTTGATGCACTAGGGGCTCGGCGGCCGCTGTTGTTTGCGGATTGGCGGCCTCCATTCCTGCTACGCAGGCCGAACGCGATCGGATTCAACTTTCTTGCGGGCCTGAATCCGTCGGCCGTCCCGCGCCGTATCGCCTCTGTGACGACCGATGCCCCACAATCCGCGCATGCCCGCACCCAGCCCCGACGCCGAACTGGCGGCATTGATCGACCGTGTCGGCCGACGGGACGAGACCGCCCTGCGTCTGCTCTACGAGCGGGCCTCGCCGAAGCTCTTCGGCCTGGCGATGAAGGTGGTGCGCCAGCGCGAATGGGCCGAGGATGTGCTGCAGGAATCCTTTCTCACCATCTGGCGCGTGGCGTGCGACTACCGCACCACGTTGAGCCCGCCGATGGCCTGGATGGGGCTGATCGTGCGCAGCCGCGCGCTGGACCTGCTGCGCCGGCGCACCGCCGACCGCGCCCAGCTCACACAGGAATTCGACGAGGTGATGGCGGAGACCTTCGAGTCCGATGCCGCCAACCCGATGGACACCGCAGATGCCAGCGAACAGGCCTGGGCGCTGCACCAGTGCCTGAGCCGGCTCGAGGGCCGCCAGCGCGAGGTGCTGAGCCTGGCCTACCTGCGCGAGCTCAGCCACGGCGAGCTGGCCGAGCAGCTCAAGCTGCCGCTGGGCACGGTCAAGACCTGGATCCGGCGCGGCCTGGACAAGCTGCGCAGCTGCATGCAGCAGTTCGCGTGAGGGCCGCGCCATGAATCTTCACGCCCATCCCGAACTGCTGGAGCTGCTGGCCGCGAGCCATGCGCTGGGAACGCTGCGCGGCGGTGCCCGCCGACGCTTCGAGGCACTGGCCCGGGAGCAGGCGCCCGTGCGCGCCGCGGCCCTGGTCTGGCAGAGCCGGCTGGCCAGCATGGCGGAGCTGCAGTCGCCCGTGATGCCGGATCCGGCCGTCTGGACGCGGATCCGCAACCTGATCACCGCCGAACAGGAGCAGGAAGTCATCGCCCGCCAGCGCGCGGCACCTGCGTCTGCGGCGCCGGCGCGCGGCGGCTGGCTGCGCAGCCTCGCGCTCTGGCGCAGTGCCACGGCCGCTGGCGCGCTGGCCACAGTGATCGCGACGGTCGTGGGCCTCCAGCTCGGCGAGCAGTTGCGCAATGCGCCGGCGGTGCAATACGTGGCCGTGCTGTCGGACGACCAGGCTACCGCCTCCATGCTGGTGACCTTCGACCCGAAGAAGCGCCAGCTGCTGCTGCAGCGCGTCGGCGGCTACCGCGAGGGCGAGGACAAGTCGCTGCAGCTCTGGGCGTTGCCGCCCGGCGGCGCGCCGCGCTCGCTCGGCGTGCTGGGACGCGATGCGGCCCTGCGGCTGCCGGCGCAGGAAGGCGATGTGCGCGCCGTGCCGGCGCTGGCCGTCAGCCTCGAGCCCCGCGGCGGCGTGCCCAGCGAGCGCGGGCCGACCGGACCGGTGCTCTTCAAGGGCGCGCTGATCGAAAAGACACTTTGAGCGAGAAGACGCTCTGAGCGGGTCGTTAACATCCTGCGACGCACCGTCGGCGATTCGACCGCAGGATGCGTTTCGAAGACTCGTTTCCTGAACTCGATGGTGTCGATGCACGCTGCTCCTGCCGCCAAGGCGGCCCGCCGGCTCCTGCTGCCGATCGCGCTGCTCTTCGCGACGCTCGGCGCACAGGCCCAGTTCCCGAATGCCCCGGGCCCGGACGGCGCCCCCTCCCCCGCTTACCTGGCAGCGCAGGCGCGCTGGCGCAGCGAACTCGCCGCCTTCGACGCCGCCGACCGGCAGCAATGGCCCAGCGAGGGCGGCGTGGTCTTCGTCGGCAGCTCCACCATCCGCTTCTGGACGCGGCTGGCGCAGGACTTTCCGCAGCTGCCGGTGGTCATCAACCGCGGCTTCGGCGGCTCGACCATGGCGGACTGCAGCTACTTCGCGCGCGAGTTGGTGCTGCGCTACAAGCCGCGGCACGTGCTGGTGTATGCGGGCGACAACGACCTGGCGGAAGGCCGCACGCCGATCCAGATCCTGGAGAGCTTCGCGCAGTTCGCGAACACGGTGCGAACCGCGCTGCCGGAGGCGCGCATCAGCTACATCTCGATCAAGCCAAGCCCCTCGCGCGAGAAGCTGCAGCCGCAGATGCGGGAGACCAACGACATCATCGGGGCCTACCTGCGGCGGCTGCCGAACAGCGAGTACATCGATGTGTTCACGCCGATGCTGGGAGCGGACGGGCGGCCAAGGCCCGAGCTGTTCCGGGGTGACCGGCTGCACCTCAACGACGAGGGCTACCGGCTGTGGCGCTCCGTGATCGGCGCACAGCTGGTGCGGCCGGCGGATCAGGCCGAGCTGTCCATCGCCCCGGTGTCGCGGTAGCGGCCCTTCGGCGGCCGGCTGTCCCACCACAGCGTGGCGCGCGCCACCCCGTACAGCCACGCAAACACCGCACCCAGCAGCAGCGCATCGCCCCACCAGGGCCGCGCGGTCTGGCTGTCGCCGTAGAAGGCCAGCACCAGCAGCACCGCCACCAGGTGCGCGCAGAAGACCGGCAGCGAAGCCGCGCCCATGGCTTCCAGCCAGTGCAGGCGCGGGATGCGCCGCATCAGCCCGGGGCCGAAACGCACCGCGACGATGCCCAGCACCACCAGGTTCACGATGCGCAGCGGGCCGAGCTGCCACTTGTCGAACAGCAGGTTCAGCTCTTCGTCGCCGCCGAAGGGTGCCTGGCCGTTGATGCCGTGGTGGCGCCACCAGATGCCGTAGACGGCCAGCGCGATGGCGATCGCGACGAGCCAGCGCGGAAAGCGGAAGGGCTCGGCATCCGGCGCATGCCGGCTGGCGCCGATCCACAGCCCGGCGAACCACAGGAACTGCCAGGCGAAGGCGTTGAACGCGCCCATCTCATGGAAAGGAACCGGCAAGTGCAGGTACAGCGCAGCCAGTCCGTACAGCCACTCGCTGAACCCGAACTGCGCCAGCGCCCAGAAGGCGGCGCTCGCCACCATCACGCCGGTCCAGCCGTGGCGCAGCGCGAAGGCCAGCACCCAGGGGCTCATCAGCATGAAGAAGATGTACATCGGCAGGATGTCGAGCAGCGCCGGCTCGTACACCAGCAGCAGCGAATAGACGAAGCCCTCGGGCGGGTTCGCCAGGTAGAAGGACAGCAGGTTCTTCACTGCCGGCTGGTCGATGCGCAGGCCGACCTTCGTGATGATGGTGAAGAGGAAGAGCAGCGTCGCCGCCTGCGCCAAGTAGACCTTGAGCGCGCGCCGCCAGAAGGCCCGGCGCATCGCGTCCACGCCCTGGCGGTCGCTGATGCGGGTGTAGACCAGGCCGGCGACGAAGGCCGAGAGCAGCACGAAGCCTTCCGCCGCCGAGACGAAGCCGAAGGGCTGCCCCAGCGGATCGGTGAAGCGCGTCGGAAGATGGGTGAAGGTCATCAGCACGAGCATCAGCCCGCGCAGTGCGTCGATTTCCCAGTAGCGCTTCATCGCGAGGTCGCCGGCATCGACGGCAAGCCCGTCGAACGGCAGGTGGTCATGGCAGGTTCTCTTGTTCCTAGCCCAGCTTGCGGATCGCGTCGATCACGACCTCGCTGTAGCCCTTCCAGGTGTAGCTCGCCGCATGCTGCACCGCTGCCTCGCTCATCGCCGGCAGCGCCTGCCTGTTCTGGTTGAACCAGGCCAGCTTCTCGGCGATCTTCTCCGGCGAGCGGATCGGCACCAGGAAGCCGGTCTTGCCTTCGACCACCAGGTCGTCGCCGCCGGTGTTGGGGGTGATCACGATCGGAAGGCCCTGGCTCATGGCCTCCTGCATCACCAGCGCGCGCCCTTCGTAGAGCGAGGGCAGGCAGAACACGTCGCAGCTGCGCATCAGCGCCAGCACCTCGGGGTGGGGGCGGCCCTTCTCGTGCGTGAAACCGGCGTACTGGCCGCGGTAGAAGTCGAGATCGGCGAGCAGCGAGCCCATGACGACCAGCTCGATGTTCTCGCCCTTGAGCAGCTGCATGGCCTGGAACAGGTCGGCCAGGCCCTTGCGCTGGCCCATCGAGCCGACGAAGAGCACCCGCAACGGCTTCGAGGGATCGACCGTCTTCGGCGCCGGCGCGGCGGCCGACAGCGGCGAGCCGAAGGGCGAGAGCACCCGCGTCTTCTGCCCGGCCCAGGCCGGCAGCGAATCGGCCACGAAGCGGCTCGGCACCACCACCAGGTCGGCCAGCTCCAGCTCCTTCGCCTTGCGCTCCAGCTTGGCGGGCGAATCGGACATGCCGCCGCCCAGCGCCTGGCGCCAGGCGGGCAGGCGCTGGATTTCCTCTTCCATCAGCCTGCGGCCGACTTCCCAGTACGAGATGGGCAGGTCGTACACGCACTTGACCCCCAGCGCACGGGCCGCCTTGAAGGTGTCGAGCGCGGAATCCTCGTAGGTATAGACGGCACCCAGGCCGAAGCGCCGGTGCAGGCGCGGCAGGGCGCGGGCGCTGAAGCGGTCGAAGTCCTGCAGCACCCCGTCGATGGAGGCGAAGCCCTGCTCGTGGCGCAGCCAGTAGTTCCAGCCGGCCCGGGAGCAGACGGCGCGGGCCAGCTCACGCCACGGATGCTGCAGGATCTTCTCGCGCGGGATGTTGAAGCGGCGGCGCAGCAGGTCTCGGCTCAGGCCCTGGGGTACCAGCTTGAGGGCCGGGTTGTCCGGCGCGACCGCCAGCGTGGTCGTGAAACGCGCGAGCATGCCGGCGGCCTCCAGCCCGTCGAGCATGGCACGCACGTTCTGGTTGCCTGCGGGATGGCTGAACAGCAGTTTCATATCGATCGATCATAGTGGACGGCTATGGCTCATCCGCGTCGCCGCGCGGGAGTTGCGCTACGCTCGCGCCCCGAAGGAGAAGTCTGTTGAAAACGAGAACGAAAACGACGATGCGGACCTTCGCGGCCGCCGCACTGGCCCTCTGCGCCCTCGGCGCGCAGGCACTGCAGATCACCAGCCTCACGCCGCAGGGTGAAGTGGCTCGGATCCGCCAAGTGGTCGCGAAGTTCGACCAGGCGGCCATCAATTTCGGCGACCCCAAGGCGCCCGCCCCGCTCGCGGTGAGCTGCAGCGACGCGCAGGCCGGCAAGGGTACGGGGCGCTGGACCGGCGACAAGCAATGGGTCTGGGACTTCGAGAACGATTTGCCGCCGGGCGTGCGCTGCACGGTCACGCGGATCGCGGGCTTCAAGTCGGCCTCGGGCGCGGAGCTGACCGGGCCGGAGCGCTACCAGTTCGGGAGCGGCGGCCCCTTCGTGCGCAATTGGCAGCCGAGCTATGGCCGGATCGACGAGGAGCAGCAGTTCATGCTGGAGCTCAACGGCCCGGCCACGCTGGAAAGCGCGCGCGAGAACATCTGGTGCCAGGCCGACGGCGTGGGCGAGCGCATCCCGGTGCGGCTGGTCGAGGGCGAGCAGCGGCAGGCCCTTCTCAAGGCCTTCGGCCGCGAGCGGGATGCCGAGAAGACGCCGCTGCGCTTCGTCACGCTCCAGTGCAATCGCCGGCTGACACCCGGCGGGCGCCTGCAGCTGGTGTACGGCAAGGGCGTCGCAACGCCATCCGGCGTGGCCAACGCGGTCGAGCGGCGCATGAACTTCCAGGTGCGGGAGCCTTTCGCCGCGTCCTTCACCTGCGAGCGCGAGAACGCCCAGTCGGCCTGCCTGCCGCTCAAGCCCATGGTGCTGCAGTTCAATGCGCCGGTGGCGCGCAAGCTCGCGGCGCAGATCACGCTCAAGGGCGCCGGCAAGACCTTCAAGCCCAAGTTCGACGACGAAGGCGCGGCCAAGGACGAGGACGCGGTGGTCGACTCGGTCAGCTTCCCGCCGCCCTTTGCCGAGCAGACGCCCTTCACGATCGAGCTGCCCGCGAAGTTCGAGGATGCCTCGGGCCGCGCCCTGGCCGCGCCCGACAGCTTTCCGCTCAAAGTCTCCACGGGCGCCATGCCGCCCCTGGCCAAGTTCGCCGCTTCGCCCTTCGGCGTGGTCGAGCGTCTGGCCGAGCCCGGTGGCACGGCCCTGATGCCGGTCACGGTGCGGCGCGTCGAGCCGGCGCTGCAGGTCCAGGCGCTGACGCCTGGTCAGGTCAGCGACCTCAACCCGAAGACGGATGCCGAGATCATTGCCTGGTTCCGCAAGGTGCGCCGCTACGAAAGCAACTACATGATGTCGCGCACGCAGGCGGCGCGCGACGTCAAGGGCGCACTGCCCAAGGTGATCGACAAGGAAGAGCGCGAGCGCGTCCAGACGCGCATGCTGTCGCTGCTGGGCGGCCAGGCCCGCGTGAAGACGCTGGACATGCCCAGGGCCGAGGGCGGAGACCCGCGGCCCTTCGAGGTCATCGGCATTCCGCTGACACCGGGCTTCCACGTGCTGGAGATCGCCTCGCAGAAACTGGGCGACGCCCTGCTCGACGAACGCTACGGCGCCGGCCGCACGATGTACGTGCGTACCACCGCGCTGGCCACCAACCTGGCCGTGCACTTCAAGCTGGGCCGCGAGAACGCGCTGGCCTGGGTCACGACCCTGGACAAGGGCAAGGTGGTCCCCAACGCGGCGGTGCGCGTGTCGGACTGCAACGGCAAGGAAATCGCCGCCGGCACCACCGATGCGCGCGGCCTCGTGCAGCTGGCCGGCATCTCCTCCAGCCCCCCGAGCTGTTCCAGCGAGGAGGACTACAGCGGCGACGCCTACTTCGTCAGCGCCCGTGCCAAGGACGAGCGCGGCGTCGAGGACCTTGCCTTCACCTGGAGCGACTGGCAGCGCGGCATCGAGCCCTGGCGCTTCAATGTGCCGACCAGCATGGAGCCCGAGCCCGACCGCGTGGCCCACACCGTGTTCGACCGCACCCTGCTGCGCGCCGGCGAGACGGTGTCGATGAAGCACCTGATCCGCACGCAGACGCGCGAAGGCTTCGGTCTTCCGAAGACCCTGCCCGACACGCTGGTCGTGACGCACGTGGGCAGCGGCCAGCAGTTCACCCAGCCGCTGAATTGGCGCAAGACGCGCACCGGCGGCCAGAGCGGCGAGAACACCTTCGCGATCCCGCCCGCGGCCAAGCTCGGGCTCTACCAGGTGGAACTGCGCAGCGGCAAGGAAGGCAGCGCCGATGCCGAGGACGGCGGCCCGCGCAGCTTCGGCACCGGCCAGTTCCGCGTCGAGGAATTCCGCCTGCCGGTGCTGGAAGGCCGGATCGCGCCGGCCGAGAAGAAGCCGCTGGTGGCCGCGACCTCGCTGCCCACCGACGTGCAGGTCAACTACGTGGCCGGCGGCGGTGCGGGCAACCTGCCGGTGCGGGTGACGGCGGCCGTGCGGGCCAAGAGCCTGTCCTTCCCCGACTTCGACGCCTTCAGCTTCTCGCCGCCGCGCACCGACGGCCAGGCTGCCGCCGATGCCGAGGAGTCGGAATCGGCATCGCAGGACCTGCGCGTGATCGCCGACAAGCTGCCGCTGACGCTCAACAAGGACGGTGCCGGCAAACTCACCATCGAGAAGATCCCCCTGGCCAAGGCGACGCCGCGCGAACTGCTGCTGGAAGCCACCTATTCCGACCCCAACGGCGAGGTGCAGACCCTGCGCGGCATGCAGACGCTCTGGCCCGCCGCCGTGATCGCCGGCGTCAAGACCGAGAGCTGGGTCTCGGTCAGCCAGAAGCTCAAGTTCCAGGCCCTGGCGCTCGATCTTGCCGGCAAGCCGCAGGAAGGCGTGACGCTCAACGTGCGGGCCGTCGCGCGCATCACCACCACCAGCCGCAAGCGCATGGTGGGTGGCTTCTACACCTACGACAACAAGACCGAGGTGAAGGAGATCGGCACCGTCTGCAGCGGCAAGAGCGATGCCCGCGGCCTGCTGTTGTGCGAGGCCGAGCTCAAGGAGGCCGGCCAGGTCGAGCTGATCGCCAGCGCCACCGACAAGGACGGGCGCGACAGCCGCGCCTCCAGCACCGTCTACGTCACCCGCCAGGGCGAGCTCTGGTTCGGCGGCGAGGACCACGACCGCATCGACGTGCTGCCCGAGAAGAAGAACTACCAGCCCGGCGAGACCGCCCGCTTCCAGGTGCGCAGCCCCTTCCGCTTCGCCACCGCGCTGGTGTCGGTGGAGCGCGAGGGCGTGATCGAGACGCAGGTCGTCCAGCTCGACGGCAAGGATCCGACGGTGACGCTGCAGGTCAAGCCCGAGTGGGGGCCGAATGCCTACGTCAGCGTGCTCGCGCTTCGCGGACGGTTGCGCGAGGTGCCGTGGTACAGCTTCTTCACCTGGGGCTTCAAGGCACCGCGCGAGTGGTGGACCGCCTTCTGGTACGAGGGCAAGGAATATGTGGCGCCCACCGCGCTGGTCGACCTGAGCAAGCCGGCCTTCCGCCTCGGGCTGGCGGAAATCCGCGTCGGCACCCAGGCCCACCAGATCGATGTGAAGGTGGCGAGCGACAAGCCCAGCTACCCGGTGCGCGGCAAAGCGCAGGTCACCATCTCGGCCAAGCTGCCGGACGGCAAGCCCGCCGCCGGCGCCGAGGTCGCGCTGGCCGCGATCGACCAGGCCCTGCTGGAGCTGATGCCCAACGACAGCTGGAAGCTGCTGGAGGCCATGATGCAGCGGCGCAGCTGGGGCGTTTCCACCGCCACCGCGCAGATGGAGATCGTCGGTCGCCGGCACTACGGCCGCAAGGCGGTGCCGGCCGGCGGCGGTGGCGGCAAGGGCCAGACCCGCGAGCTGCTCGACACCCTGCTGCTGTGGAATCCGGCCGTGGTGCTGGATGCCAACGGCCAGGCCACGGTGACGGTACCGCTCAACGACGCGCTGACGACTTTCCGGATCGTGGCGGTGGCGGATGCCGGCACCAGCCTCTTCGGCACGGGGCAGACCTCCATCCAGGCCACCCAGGACCTGCAGATCGTCAGCGGCCTGCCGCCACTGGTGCGCGAGGACGATCAGTTCCGCGCCCAGATCACCCTGCGCAACACCACTCAGAAGCCGATGAAAGTGGAAGCCGCGCTGCGCGACACCTCGCTCAAGCCGAGCGCCGCGCCGGGCCGCCCCAAGCAAGCGAGCGCCCCCTCGGGGGGCAGCGAAGTACACGCAGTGACGAGCGTGGGGGCTGAACTTGCTCTGCAGACGGTCGAGATCCCGGGCGGCGAGGCGCGCGAGCTGGCTTGGATGGTGACGGCGCCCGCACAGTTGGCGCAGACCCGCGCCGAGGCCATCCTCTGGGAGATCGAAGCGCGCGACACGATCGGCGGCGCGCGCGACGCGCTCAAGGTGCGGCAGCGCATCGTGCCGGCGGTGCCGCTCACGGTGCAGCAGGCCACGCTGGTGCAGCTGGACGGCCCCTTCACCCTCGACGTGGCGCCCCCAGCCGACGCCCTGCCAGGCCGCGGCGGCTTGAAGCTCTCGCTGCAGCCGCGTCTGGCCGAGGGCCTGACGGGTGTGCGCGACTGGTTCGCTGCCTATCCCTATGCCTGCCTTGAGCAGAAGACCAGCAAGTCCATCGGACTCCGGGACGGCAAGGCCTGGCAGGCGGTGGTGGCGCAGCTGCCCAGCTACCTCGACGGCGACGGCCTGGCCAGCTACTTCCCACCACGCGACGGCGAAGCCAACCGCGGCAGCGACATCCTGACCGCCTATGTGCTGGCCGCCACCCACGAGGCCGCCGCGCTGGATCCGGCCTTCGCCCTGCCCGACGCGGCCCGGGCGCCCATGGAGCAAGGGCTGGTCGCCTTCGTCGAAGGCCGCATCCAGCGCGAGTTCTGGAGCCCGCGCAAGGATCTGGACGTGCGCAAGCTCGCCGCGCTGGAGGCCCTGTCGCGCTACGGCAAGGCCCAGGGGCGGATGACCGGCAGCCTCACCATCGCGCCCAACCAGTGGCCGACCAGCGCGGTCATCGACTGGATCAACATCCTCAAGCGCGTGCCCGACGTACCGCAGCGCCAGCAGCGCCTCGACGAGGCCAACAACGTGCTGAAGGCGCGCCTGAGCTACCAGGGCACGAAGCTGGTCTTCAGCACGGAGCGGGACGACTACTGGTGGTGGCTGATGGCCAACGGGGACGTCAACACGGCCCGCCTGCTGCTGGCCGTGCTGGACGATCCTGCGTGGAAGGAGGACATCGGACGGCTGGCCAGCGGCTTCATCGGCCGTCAGCAGAAGGGCGCCTGGCACACGACCACGGCCAACCTCTGGGGTGGCCTGGCGCTCGAGAAGTTCTCGAAGCAGTTCGAGAACACCCCGGTCGCCGGCATCACCGCCGCCAACCTGGGCAATGCCAAAGCCCAGGTGGACTGGAGCAAGGTCGAGCGCGTCAAGACAGGTGATCCGGGCGGCGCGCCCAACCAGACGACGGCCTTCGGTGCGCCTGCGGCGCCAGGCAACCTGCGCAACAACAGCATGTTCCTGCCCTGGCCGGCCGGAGCCCCGGCCGCGCGCGACACCCTGTTGGTCACCCAGAGCGGCAGCGGGAGGCCCTGGCTCACGGCCCAGTCGGTCGCGGCCGTTCAGCTCAAGGCGCCGTTCGCGGCCGGCTATGCGATCAAGAAGACCGTGACGCCGGTGGAGCAGGCGGTCAAGGGCGTCTACACGCGCGGCGACGTTCTGCGGGTGAGCCTGGAAGTCAATGCCAGCGCGGACATGACCTGGGTTGCGATCACCGACCCGATCCCGGGCGGCGCCACCATCCTCGGCAGCGGTTTGGGCCGCGATTCCCAGATCGCGACGCAGGGAGAAAAGCGTTCCGGTGCCGGCTGGCCCGCCTTCGAGGAGCGCAGCTTCGAGGCCTTCCGCAGCTATTACGAATACCTGCCCAAAGGCGTGGTGAAGATGGAGTACACGGTGCGGCTGAACAACGTCGGCGATTTCGCGCTGCCGCCGAGCCGTGTCGAGGCCCTCTATGCGCCGGAAATGTTCGGCGAGTCGCCGAACGAACGCCTGAAAGTGGAAGCGGCAAGGTAGTTCACGGCCGCCGGCGATGCGCCGCCGCCACAGGGCAAGCACTCACCCCGGGCGGACGAGGTGTTTGCCCTGTTTAGGCCTAAACTGGCGCCTCGTTCAAACGCTGGAAAAGGTCGGGAACTTCAGAAAGGGCGCGGGCGCCTGTTTCGATTTCCGGGGAGGCCCCAGCATCGGCTTTGCCGATCAAGTCCTTCCTTTCGGAATTGCAGGGCCGGTTAACCCGATTTGTTTCATTTCGACACGCCTTTCCGGCTGTAAACGCAAAATGCTGCGCGCTTCGGTCCAAATGGAGCGGTTTACAGCCCTCGGGCGATCAGCGATGATCGTGATGCACTTTTTCACGTCTTGTTACATTCCATTGAATGGCTGCTGCTGAACCTCTCGCCAAAGAAAGCGCATCGATCGCCCTGCCCGGGCTGGCACGCGCATTGATCTCCGCCGGCAAGCTGCCGGCGAAGACCGCGGAGGAGATCTATCAGAAGGCGACCAGCAGCCGCACCAGCTTCATCGCGGAACTGACCGGCACAGGTGCCGTGTCGCCGGCCGACCTGGCCCACACCCTGTCGAGCGCCTTCGGCGCACCGCTGCTCGACCTGGACGCCGTCGACCCCCAGCGCCTGCCCAAGGACCTGCTGGACACCAAGCTGTGCCAGGCCTACCGGGTGGTGGTGTTGAGCAAACGCAACAACCGCCTGATCGTCGCAACGGCCGACCCCTCGGACCAGCAGGCCGTCGAGAAGATCAAGTTCGCCTCCCAGATGGGCGTGGACTGGGTGATTGCGGAGTACGACAAGCTCTCGCGCATGGTCGAAGCAGCGGCCGTGAGCGCCTCCGAGACCATCGACAGCATCGTCGGCGCCGAGTTCGAGTTCGACGACTCCACGATCGCCGAAACCGCCGACCAGAACGAATCGGCGATCGCCGAGGTCGAGGACGCGCCGGTCGTCCGTTTCCTGCACAAGATGCTGCTCGACGCCTTCAGCATGCGGGCATCGGACATCCACTTCGAGCCCTACGAGCACCAGTACCGGGTGCGCTTCCGCATCGACGGCGAACTGCGCGAGATCGCCACCCCGCCCACCGTCATCAAGGAAAAACTGGCCTCGCGCATCAAGGTGATCTCGCGGCTGGACATCTCCGAGAAGCGCGTGCCCCAGGACGGCCGCATGAAGCTCAAGATCGGCCCGGACCGGGTGATCGACTTCCGGGTCAGCACCCTGCCCACGCTGTTCGGCGAGAAGATCGTGGTGCGTATCCTCGACCCCAGCAGCGCGCGCATGGGCATCGATGCGCTGGGCTACGACCCGGACGAGAAGGCGCGGCTGCTGGATGCCATCAGCCGCCCCTACGGCATGGTGCTGGTCACGGGCCCGACGGGCTCGGGCAAGACCGTCTCGCTCTACACCTGCCTGAACCTGCTGAACAAGCCGGGCGTCAACATCGCGACCGCGGAAGACCCGTCCGAAATCAACATGCCCGGCGTGAACCAGGTCAACGTCAACGAAAAGGCGGGCCTGACCTTCGCGACCGCGCTGCGCGCCTTCCTGCGCCAGGACCCGGACATCATCATGGTCGGGGAAATCCGCGACCTCGAGACCGCCGACATCTCGATCAAGGCCGCGCAGACCGGTCACTTGGTGCTTTCGACCCTGCACACGAACGACGCCCCGACCACGTTGACGCGGATGCGCAACATGGGCATCGCCCCCTTCAACATCGCCTCCAGCGTGATCCTGATTACCGCGCAGCGGCTGGCGCGCCGCCTCTGCCCGGTTTGCAAGGTCCCGGTCGACGTGCCGAAGGAAGCCCTGCTCGACGCCGGCTACAAGGACGGCGAGATCGACGGCACCTGGAAGCCCTATAAGCCGGTCGGCTGTCCTGCCTGCAACAGCGGCTACAAGGGCCGCGTGGGCATCTACCAGGTGATGCCGGTCTCCGAAGAGATCCAGAAGATCATCCTGCGCGACGGCAGCGCCCTAGAGATCGCCCACCAGGCCGAGTCCGAGGGCGTGCGCTCGCTGCGCCGGTCAGGACTGCAGAAGGTCATGCAGGGCCTCACCTCGCTCGAGGAAGTGCTCGCGGTGACCAACGAATAGAGAAGCGGAGTTTGAATGGCAACGGCAGCAGCATCATCCCGGACGGCCCACAAGGAATTCGTCTACGAATGGGAAGGCAAGGACCGCAACGGCAAGGTGGTGCGGGGCGAGCTGCGCGCTGCCGGCGAGAACCAGGTCCAGGCCGCGCTGCGCCGCCAGGGGGTGCTGGCCTCCAAGATCAAGAAGCGGCGCATGCGCGCCGGCAAGGCGATCAAGCCCAAGGACATCGCGATCTTCACGCGCCAGCTCGCGACCATGATGAAGGCCGGCGTCCCGCTGCTGCAGTCCTTCGACATCGTGGGCCGCGGCAACGCCAATCCGAGCGTGGCCAAGCTGCTCAACGACATCCGCAGTGACGTCGAGACCGGCACCTCGCTGTCGTCCGCCTTCCGCAAGTTCCCGAAGTACTTCGACAACCTCTACTGCAACCTGGTAGAGGCCGGTGAGGCCGCCGGTATCCTGGAAGAGCTGCTCGACCGCCTCGCCACCTACATGGAGAAGACCGAGGCCATCAAGTCGAAGATCAAGTCGGCGCTGATGTACCCCACCTCGGTGATCGTGGTCGCCTTCGTGGTGGTGGCGATCATCATGATCTTCGTGATCCCGGCCTTCAAGCAGGTGTTCACCTCCTTCGGCGCCGACCTGCCGGCGCCGACGCTTTTCGTCATGGCGGTGAGCGAGTTCTTCGTGGCCTACTGGTGGCTGATCTTCGGCGTGATCGGCGGCGGCCTGTACTTCTTCTTCCAGGCCTGGAAGCGCAACGAGAAGGTCCAGCGCTTCATGGACCGCCTGCTGCTGCGCCTGCCGATCTTCGGCGCGCTGATCGACAAGTCCTGCGTCGCGCGCTGGACCCGCACACTGGCCACCATGTTCGCCGCTGGCGTGCCGCTGGTCGAGGCGCTCGACTCGGTGGGCGGTGCCTCGGGCAACACCGTGTACGGCGATGCCACGGTCAAGATCCAGCAGGAGGTCTCAACCGGTACCAGCCTGACCACGGCCATGACCAACGCCAACCTCTTCCCCTCGATGGTGCTGCAGATGACCGCCATCGGCGAGGAGTCCGGCTCCATCGACCACATGCTGGGCAAGGCGGCCGACTTTTACGAGTCGGAGGTCGACGACATGGTCGCGGGCCTTTCCAGCCTGATGGAGCCGATCATCATCGTGTTCCTGGGCGTCATCATCGGCGGCATCGTGGTCTCGATGTATCTGCCCATCTTCAAGCTCGGCCAGGTCGTCTGATGCTGGTGTCGCAGGGGGTGGACGCCGCGCTGGCCGGCGTGCTGGGGCTCATGATCGGCAGCTTCCTCAATGTGGTGATCCACCGGCTGCCCAAGATGATGGAACGGCAGTGGGCCGCCGAATGCGCGGAGCTGACCGGCGCCGAGGCCGAGGCAGGCAAGGCGCAGGAACCCTTCAACCTCATGGTGCCGCACTCGCGCTGCCCGCATTGCGGTCACGCGATCCGGTGGTATGAGAACCTGCCGGTCCTGAGCTATCTCTTCCTGCGCGGCAAGTGCTCCACCTGCAAGACGCCGATCAGCCTGCGCTATCCGCTGGTGGAACTCGCCACTGCAGCGCTCTTCGCCTGGTGCGTGTGGCGCATGCCCGGCCAGTTCGGCGGCCTGGCCTGGTGCGGCTTCACGGCCGCGTTGCTGGCCGCGGCCCTGATCGATTGGGACACCACCTACCTGCCCGACGACATCACATTGCCCCTGCTCTGGGCCGGGCTGCTCGCCGCCATCGGTGGTTTCACGGGCATCAGCCTGGCCAATGCGGTCTGGGGCGCGGTGGCCGGCTACGTGTCGCTGTGGGCGGTGTACTGGTTGTTCAAGCTCACCACCGGCAAGGAGGGCATGGGCTACGGCGACTTCAAGCTCTTCGCCGCCTTCGGCGCCTGGTTCGGCTGGCAGGCGCTGGTGCCGATCGTGCTGATGGCCTCGGTGATCGGCGTCGTCATCGGCCTGATCCTCAAGTTCAACAGCGGCCTGCGCGAGGGCGGCTACGTGCCCTTCGGCCCCTTCCTGGCCGGCGCCGGCCTGACGGCCATGCTCTTCGGCCCGGACGCGATCCTGCGCACGGTCGGCCTCTGAGCGCGGGGGCGCTCACGGCATGCGCATCGGCCTCACCGGCGGCATCGGCAGCGGCAAGAGCACGGTCGCGGCCATGCTCGTCGACGGCGGTGCCACGCTGATCGACACCGATGCCATTGCGCGCACCATCACGCAGCCCGGGGGCGCAGCCATGCCGGCGGTCGAGGCTGCCTTCGGGCCTTCGGTGATCGCCGCGGACGGCAGCATGGACCGCGCCCGCATGCGCGAGTTGGTCTTCGCCGACCCTTCCGCCAAGCAGCGGCTCGAGGCCATCCTCCACCCCGTGATCGGCCTCGAATGCGAGGCCCAGGCCACCGCGGCCGGGCCGGGGCTGATCGTGTTCGACGTGCCCCTGCTGGTCGAGTCGAAGCGCTGGCGGGCCCGGGTCGACCGGGTGCTGGTGGTCGACACGACCGAAGAAACCCAGCTGCAGCGTGTGGTCACGCGCTCTGGCTGGTCACCCGAGGCGGTGCGCGCCGTCATCGCGCATCAGGCAACGCGGCGCGAGCGCCGTGCCGCCGCCGACGCCGTGATATTCAACGAGGGAATGTCGCTCGAGGAACTCCGCCAGGAGGTCCGCGCTCTACCTTGGGGTTAATACTCCGCGCGGTCACGCGATAATGCAGGGTTTGCCGCCGCAGCGGCGCCCCCCGTGATCAGAAGAAGACGGCGCACAAGGCCCCAGCGAGCGCGCCCCATCCGAGATGCTTTTCAATTCGCACGCGTTCCTTTTCGTCTATTTCCCGATCGTCCTGCTCGGCTTCTTCTGGATCGGCAAACGCAACGTGCGCGCCGCGGCCGGATTCCTGGCCCTGGCCTCGCTCTTCTTCTACGGATGGTGGAGCGTCAAGGCGATGCCGCTGCTGCTGGCATCGATCTGCATCAACTACTGGTTCGGGCTGCGCCTGACGCCGGCGCCGGGCCGCGAGGACGTCCAGCGCAAGCGCCTGCTGATCGTGGCCCTGGTCGTCAACCTCGGCGTTCTGGCGATCTTCAAGTACGCCAACTTCTTCCTCTCGAACGTCAACGAAGGGCTGGCGGCCGCGGGCTTCACGCCCATGGAGTTGCTGCACATCGCGCTGCCTATCGGCATCTCTTTCTACACCTTCACCCAGATCGCCTTCCTGGTCGACTGCTGGCAGGGCAAGGTGCATGAGCGCAGCTTCGTTCACTACGCCCTCTTCGTCACCTACTTCCCGCACCTGATCGCGGGCCCGGTGCTGCACCACGCGCAGATGATGCCGCAGTTCGCCAACCCGGCGACCTACAAGCCCGACCCGAACAAGATCGCGGCGGGCCTGGCGATCTTCAGCTTCGGCCTGGCCAAGAAACTGCTGATCGCCGACCCGATGGGCCAGTACGCCGACCTGGTGTTCAACGGTGCGCACCAGGGCACGGCGCCCACGCTGTACACGGCCTGGTTCGGGGTGCTTGCCTACACGCTGCAGATCTACTTCGATTTCTCGGGCTACTCGGACATGGCGGTCGGCCTGTCGCTGTGCCTGGGCGTGCAGCTGCCGCTCAACTTCCGCTCGCCCTACAAGTCGACCAACATCATCGAGTTCTGGCGCCGCTGGCACATCTCGCTGTCGACCTTCCTGCGCGACTACCTCTACGTGCCGCTGGGCGGCAACCGCAAGGGGCCGGCCCGGCGCTACCTGAACCTGTTCCTCACCATGCTGCTGGGTGGCCTCTGGCACGGCGCCGCCTGGACCTTCGTGATCTGGGGCGCACTGCACGGCGCCTACCTGATGGTCAACCACCTGTGGAATGCCAAGGTGCGGCGCAACGCGGCGCCGGGCCGCATCGCGAAAGTCTTCGGCTGGGCGCTCACCTTCCTGTGCGTGATGATCGCCTGGGTGGTGTTCCGCGCCGAAGGCATGCACACCGCCATCGCGATCTACAAGGGCATGCTCGGCATGCACGGCGCACCGCCAACCGCCTTCAGCGAAATGGGGCTCATGCCCTACCGCAAGAACGACTTCTTCAAGACCATGCTGATCGGGCTGGTGATCTGCCTGGCGCTGCCGCCCACCATCACGCTCGAACGCTGGGTGCCCCACCCGCAATCGGTGGTCGGCCACCGCGTGATGGCGGCAACCTCGACCGTTTTCATTGCCGCCAGCACCTTCGTGCTGTTCGCCTGGGCAGTGTCGAAGCTGGGCGGCTACAGCCCCTTCCTGTATTTCCAATTCTGATCAAGCGACAGACATGACGCTCGCAAAAGTCTGGCTGCGCATCTTTGTCATCGGTTACGTGCTGGTGTTCGCGATGTGGCTCGTCTCCCTGACCACCCTGCCCCCCTATGGCGACCTGACCCGCATCGGACACCTGCCCGAGGAGGACTTTGGCTGGACCAAGCCGGCACCGACCATCGACCCGTCGCTGCTGAAGGCCTCCCCGGTCAAGGACGCCGACATCCTGGTCATCGGCGACAGCTTCTCGATGACGCTCTACTGGCAGGCATCGCTGGTGAAGGCGGGCTACCGCGTCGCCACCACCTACTGGGGCCAGTACGGCACGGTCATGTGCAAGGATTTCGACCAATGGATCGAGCGCTCCGGCTTCAAGGGCAAGCTGATCATCTTCGAGAGCGTGGAGCGCCTGCTGGACGAGCGCACTGTGGACGGCCAGCACTGCGACAAGGTCGTCAAGCCCCTGGAGGCCCGGCTCGACCCCTTCGTCGCCCCGGCCAAGCTGCCGGGACCGGACGCGCTGCCCAACTGGACCGCGCGCTTCGACACCGGCCCGGAGGCCTACTACAACGCCTGGCGCGCGAGGAAGTCGCCGGTGGAGCTCGTGTTCAACAAGAACACGCAACTGCGTGCACTGCCGAACGGCTGCAACTATTTCTCCCACAAGGAGTGCGAGAAGCTGCCGGTTTTCATCGATGACATCCGCAACGGCCCGCTGACCAAGGACACGCTGGCACGGATCAAGGCCTTCAAGGACAGCCACAGCGCCACCATCCCGCAGATGTGGATCGTGATCCCCAACAAGAACACCGTCTACCTGCAGCCCGACTTCTCGAAAGATTTCGAGGCCGGCTTCCGCGAAGCCCGGCTCGGCCCCGACCTCTACGCCTTTGCGCGCGAGATGTATCCGAAGGTGATGGACTTCTATTTCCCGAACGACACCCACCTGTCGATGCATGGGCAACTGGCGCTGGGCGAGCACATGCTGGCCGCGGTGCGCGAGGTGCTGCCCGTGCCGCCTGCGAAATCGCCCTGAGGGGCTATCATGTTCCGACAGGAACCCGACAGAAACGCGTGATCCTCTACGAATACCCCTTCAACGAGCGCATCCGGACCTATCTGCGGCTGGAGCACCTGTTCCGTCGGCTCGGCGAGCTGGTGCCGGCCGATTCGCCGCTGTCTCACCACTACGCCCTGGTCACGATCTTCGAGATCATGGACGTGGCCGCGCGCGCCGACTTGAAGGCTGACGTGCTGCGCGACCTGGACAAGCAGAAGAACGTGTTCAACGGCTATCGCGGCAATCCGGCGATCTCCGAGGCCCTCCTGAACCAGGTGGTCTCCAAGCTGGAGAGCAATTTCGCCACGCTCAACACCATCCCGGGCAAGGCTGGGCAGGCGCTGACCGAGAACGAATGGCTGATGGGCATCCGCAGCCGCGCGAGCATCCCGGGCGGCACCTGCGAGTTCGACCTGCCGGCCTACTACGCGTGGCAGCACCGCCCGGCCACGGAGCGGCGGGCCGGCCTGGAGCGCTGGTCCGCCACCTTGGCGCCGCTGGCCGAGTCGATCTACCTGCTGCTGAAGCTGCTTCGCGATGCCGACGTACCCTACAAGGTCATCGCCACGCGTGGCCAGTTCCAGCAGCCGCTGCCGCAGGGCCGCAGCTTCCAGCTGCTGCGCCTGCGCATCGACCCTCGCTTCGGACTCATCCCGGAGATCAGCGGAAACCGGCTGATGGTGTCGGTGCGGTTGATGCGGCACGAGGCCGATGACCGCCTGCACAAGAGCATGGAAGACACCCCCTTCGAGCTCACTCTCTGCGCCTGACCCCATGGCGACGAACAGGAAGACCCCGTCGGGTGAACGCATTGTCCGTTGCCCCGCCTGCGGCGAGGACAGCGTCTACGGCCCGAGCAATCCTTACCGCCCCTTCTGCAGCGCGCGCTGCAAGGGCATCGATCTCGGCGCTTGGGCGACCGAGGAATTCCGCATGCCGGCCGAGGCACCGCCCGAGGACGAGCCCTTCGGCGATCCGAAAATTCAGTAGGCTGTGCCGGCGAGGCCGCGTTCCTGCGCCAGCCAGTCGAGCACCGGCAGGGCACCCGGCAGTACCGGCGTCACGTCGAGCGGCAATTGCTGCCAGCGAATGGCCTGGCCTTCGCGCATCTCGAATTCCCCGTCCCAGGCGCGCACCTTGCACCAGTGCAGCCGCACCAGCGCATGGGGGTAGTCGTGCTCGGTGGTCTTCCAGACCTCCACGCCGGCGATGGTGATACCCAGTTCCTCGTGCAGTTCGCGCCGCAGCGCCTGCTCGATCGACTCGCCCGGCTCGATCTTGCCGCCCGGGAATTCCCAGTAGCCCGCGTAGGGCTTGCCCTCGGGCCGGGTCGAAAGCAGAAGCGCCTCATCCGCCTCGCGGATCAAGATGCCGACCGCCACTTCGGTGTGCTTGCGCGCCTCGGCCATGGCTGCGTTCAGTGCCTGCCGGCGTAGTCGCGCGCGAACTGGTAGGCCACGCGACCGCTGCGCGAACCCCGCTCGAGCGCCCAGACCAGCGCCTCGGCGCGCGCCGACTCGATGGTTTTCGCATCGGCACCGAAGGAGGACAGCCATTGCGCCACGATCGCGAGGTATTCGTTCTGGCTGAAGGGGTAGAAGCTCACCCAGAGGCCAAAGCGCTCCGACAAAGAAATCTTCTCCTCGATCACCTCGCCCGGATGCACCTCGCCATCCTCGGTGTGGGTGTAGCTGAGGTTCTCCTTCATGTACTCGGGCAGCAAGTGGCGCCGGTTGCTGGTCGCGTAGATCAGCACGTTGGGCGTGGCCGCCGCCACCGAGCCGTCGAGGATGGACTTCAGCGCCTTGTAGCCCGGCTCGCCTTCGTCGAAGCTCAGGTCGTCGCTGAACACGATGAATTTCTCGGGCCGCTGCGACACCACCTCGACGATGTCGGGCAGGTCGGTCAACTCGGCCTTGTCGACCTCGATCAGGCGCAGGCCCTGCGGCGCATAGGCGTGCAGGCAGGCGCGGATCAGGGACGACTTGCCAGTGCCGCGAGCGCCGGTGAGCAGCACGTTGTTGGCCGGCTTGCCTTCCACGAACTGGCGGGTGTTGCGCTCGATCTTCTCCTTCTGGACGTCAATCTCCTTGAGTGCATCCAGCGGCATCGCCGCGAGGTGGCGCACTGGCTCGAGCGTGCCATGGCCCGAGCTGCGGCGGCGGTAGCGCCAGGCGATCGACGCACTCCAGTCGGCAGGCGCCGCGAGCGGCTGGGGAAGGATGGACTCGATGCGGGTGATGAGTTGCTCGGCGCGCTCGATCAGCTTCTCAAATTTCTCGTTCATGACCTGTAGTCGGCGTTGATGGACACGTAATCGTGACTCAAGTCGCAGGTCCAGACCGTGTCGACCGCATCGCCGCGGCCAAGCCCGATGCGCACTGTGATCTCGCTCTGCTTCATCACGCGCTGGCCGTCTTCTTCGCGGTAGCTCGGATTGCGCCCGCCCTTGACCGCAACGTGGACGTCGTCCAGGTACAGGTCGATACCGGTCTGGTCCAGGTCGGCGATGCCGGCATAGCCGACCGCCGCCAGGATGCGCCCGAGGTTCGGGTCGCTCGCGTAGAACGCGGTCTTCACCAGCGGCGAATGCGCGACCGCATAGGCCACCAGGCGGCATTCGGCGGCATCGCGGCCGCCCTCGACCCGCACCGTGATGAACTTGGTCGCGCCCTCGCCGTCACGCACGATGGCCTGGGCCAGCTGGCGCGCGACCGCCTGCATCGCCTCCACCAGCGCCCGGCCCTCGGCCGAGTCCAGCGAGTCGATGGTGGCATGCGCGGCCTTCTGCGTCGCGATCACCACGAAGGAATCGTTGGTGGAAGTGTCGCCGTCGATGGTCACGCGGTTGAAGGAGGCGTCGGCCAGGGCCTTGGCCAGCGGCTGGACCAGCGCCGGCGCGATCTTCGCGTCCGTGGCCAGGAAGCCCAGCATGGTCGCCATGTTGGGCCGGATCATGCCTGCGCCCTTGCTGATGCCGGTGATGCTGACGGTCGCCCCGCCGATCTGCACCTGGCGGCTCGCTGCCTTCGGCACGGTGTCGGTGGTCATGATGCCCTCGGCCGCGCGCGCCCAGTGCGCGGATTGCGCATCGGCCAGCGCGGCAGGCAGGCCCGCTTCGATGCGGTCGATGGGCAACGGCTCCATGATCACGCCCGTCGAGAAAGGCAGGATCTGCTCCGGCGCGAGCTCAAGCTTGCGGGCCAGCGCGATGCAAGTGGCGCGCGCGCGGGCCAGCCCGTCCTCGCCGGTACCGGCATTCGCGTTGCCGGTGTTGATCAGCATCGCGCGGATGCCGAAATCCTTCTGCAGATGCTCGCGGCAGACCTGCACCGGCGCGGCACAGAAACGGTTCTGCGTGAACACGCCGCCGACGGCCGCGCCCTCGTCGATCAGCACCACCGTCAGGTCCTTGCGGTTGGCCTTGCGCACGCCCGCTTCGGCCACGCCGATGCGGATGCCGGGGACCGCATGCAGCGCGGCGGGATCGGGAGCGGAGAGATTCACGGGCATGAGATTTCCCTCGGGGATGCGGCTCAGCTGAGCTTGCCGTGGCAGTGCTTGAATTTCTTGCCGCTGCCGCAGGGGCAGGGGTCGTTGCGGCCCACGCGCGCGAAGGCGGCGGCGCCGGCCGGCACGCCGGAGGCGATCGCGGCCAGGCGGCGCTGGCTTTCCTCGTCGACGCGGACCTCGACCTCGCCGGTCTCGGTGGGTGCGCTGTAAGTGATGTTGGCCAGGTTCTCGCCGCGGCTTTCCATCGCCTCGGCGGCCTCCTCCAGCTGCTCGCTGGACTGCACGCGCACCGTCATCAGCTGGCGCGTGACCTCGTTCTTCACCGAATCGAGCAACTGGCCGAAGAGCTCGAAGGCCTCGCGCTTGTATTCCTGCTTGGGCTGCTTCTGCGCATAACCGCGCAGGTGGATGCCCTGGCGCAGGTAGTCCAGCGAGGCCAGGTGCTCGCGCCAGTGGGTGTCGATGCTCTGCAGCAGGACCATGCGCTCGAACTGGGTGAAGTTCTCCTGCCCGATCAGCGCGACCTTGGCGTTGAAGGCCTCGTTCGCCGCGGCGACCACCTTCTCGACGATGTCCTCGTCGGTCATGGCGGTGGCCGCTTCCACGTCCTTCTGCAGCGGGATGTCGATGCCCCACTCGCCGGCCAGCACCTTCTCCAGGCCGGCCAGATCCCACTGCTCCTCGACCGACTCGGCCGGCACGTACTGGCGGACCAGGTCGGTGAAGCAGCCCTCGCGAAGCGCCTCGATCTGCGCCGTCAGGTCGCCCGCATCGAGGATGTCGTTGCGCTGCTGGTAGATCACCTTGCGCTGGTCGTTCGACACGTCGTCGTACTCGAGCAGCTGCTTGCGGATGTCGAAGTTGCGCGCCTCGACCTTGCGCTGCGCGCTCTCGATGCTTCGCGTGACGATGCCGGCCTCGATCGCCTCGCCGTCGGGCATCTTGAGGCGGTCCATGATGGCCTTGACCCGCTCGCCCGCGAAGATGCGCATCAGCGGATCGTCCAGGCCCAGGTAGAAGCGCGAGGAGCCCGGGTCGCCCTGGCGGCCCGAGCGGCCGCGGAGCTGGTTGTCGATGCGGCGCGACTCGTGGCGCTCGGTGGCGATGATGCGCAGACCGCCGAGCGATTTCACGAACTCGTGGTCCTTGTCCCATTCGGCGCGCAGGCGCGCAACCACGGCGGCGCGCGCGGCTGCATCCTTGGTCTCGTCGGCCTCGATCGCCTCGATCAGCTTGTCGACATTGCCGCCCAGCACGATGTCGGTGCCGCGGCCTGCCATGTTGGTGGCGATGGTGATCATCTTGGTCCGGCCCGCCTGCGCCACGATCTCGGCCTCGCGCGCATGCTGCTTGGCGTTGAGCACCTGGTGCGGCAGCCCGGCCTGGGTGAGCAGGCCGTCGATGATCTCCGAGTTCTCGATCGAGGACGTGCCCACCAACACCGGCTGGCCGCGCTCGTAGCACTCGCGGATATCGGCGATCGCGGCCTCGTATTTCTCGCGCGTGGTCTTGTAGACGCGGTCGAGCTGGTCGTCGCGCCTGCTCGGCTTGTTGGGCGGGATGATCACGGTCTCGAGGCCGTAGATCTCCTGGAATTCGTAGGCCTCGGTGTCGGCGGTGCCGGTCATGCCGGCCAGCTTGGCGTACAGGCGGAAGTAGTTCTGGAAGGTGATCGAGGCCAGGGTCTGGTTCTCGGCCTGGATCTGCACGCCCTCCTTGGCCTCCACCGCCTGGTGCAGGCCATCGCTCCAGCGGCGGCCGGTCATCAGGCGGCCGGTGAACTCGTCGACGATCACCACCTCGCCCTGCTGCACCACGTAGTGCTGGTCGCGGTGGTAGAGATGCCGCGCGCGCAGCGCCGCATTGAGGTGATGCATCAGCGTGATGTTCGCCGGGTCGTAGAGCGAGGCGCCCTCGGGCAGCAGCTTGAACTCGGAGAGGATCTGCTCGGCCTTCTCGTGACCGTCCTCGGTCAGGAAGACCTGGTGCGTCTTCTCGTCGACCGTGAAGTCGCCCGGCTTGGTCACGCCCTCGCCGGTGCGCGGATCGGCCTCGCCTTCCTGGCGCGTGAGCAGGGGCACCACCTTGTTGATCGCCAGATAGAGGTCGGTATGGTCCTCGGCCTGGCCGCTGATGATCAGCGGCGTGCGCGCCTCGTCGATCAGGATCGAGTCCACCTCGTCCACGATCGCGTAGTTGAGCCCGCGCTGCACCCGGTCCTGCGTCTCGTAGACCATGTTGTCGCGCAGGTAGTCGAAGCCGTACTCGTTGTTGGTGCCGTAGGTGATGTCGCTGCCGTAGGCCCGCTGCTTCTCCTCGCGCGGCATCTGCGGCAGGTTGATGCCGACGGAGAGGCCGAGGAAGTTGTAGAGCCGGCCCATCCATTGCGCGTCACGGTTGGCCAGGTAGTCGTTCACCGTGACCACGTGCACGCCCTTGCCGGTCAGTGCGTTCAGGTACACCGGCAGCGTGGCCGTGAGGGTCTTGCCCTCGCCGGTCCGCATCTCGGAGATCTTGCCGTAGTGCAGCGCCATGCCGCCGAGCAGTTGCACGTCGAAGTGGCGCATCTTCATCACGCGCTTGGAGCCCTCGCGCACGACGGCGAAGGCCTCGGGCAGCAGGTCGTCCAGCGTTTCGCCGCGCCCGAGGCGGTCCTTGAACTCCTGGGTCTTGGCACGCAGCGCCTCGTCGCTGAGCTTTTCGAAGCCGGCCTCGAGCGCGTTGATGCGGTCGACGGTCTTGCGATACTGCTTGAGGAGCCGGTCGTTGCGACTGCCGAAGATCTGGGTCAGGAAGTTGGTGGCCATGCGAGCGGGTCGACAGCGACCCCATGGCATGCGGGCTGCGCGACCGAAATTCCTAAGATAGTGAAAGCAGGTGGGCACGCTTGGCGCAGAATCAACACGCCAGGCGCTGGGACCCTCCGGCGCGTACGCCGGCAAACCGGGCATTTTAGCCGCGCCGCTTGACGCCTTCACGCATGAACCGCCGTTTCCACCCCGTCACCCTGCAGCAGGCCGCCGAGGATTCCCCTACCCTCGCCGGCCTGATGGCGCGCGCCCGCGACGCCGAAGAACGGCTGAAGGCGATCCGGGACCTGATCCCGTCCGAGATGCGCGCTGCCGTGCAGGCCGGCCCGGTCGAGGACGGCAACTGGTGCCTGCTGGTACAGGGCAGCGCCGCCGCCGCCAAGCTGCGGCAACTGCTGCCCGCGCTGCAGGCGCGGTTGAAGTCCAGAGGCTGGGCCGACACGGCCCTGCGCCTTAAGGTCCTGACGCGTCGCTGAGCGGCGAACGTCGGCGTTCCGCGTTCAGTGCGTCTCGCGGCGCTGCGTAACGGGTGCCGGCCAACCGGTGTCGGGGTCGCCAAGCTCAAGCGGCGTGCACGCTCCTCACGGTGGACGCCTGTCAGCGGCGATGCGGTCCCGGACCACCTTGGCCGCGCGGCGGTACATCGCGATCATGTTCACCATGCCGGCGAAACCAAAGACCGCGCCGGTCAGGGCCGCCATCAGGAGGATGCCGGGAAACTCGTAGCTGTGGACGAGGATGGCCAGCGCCAGCAGCCCCAGCCAGAGGCAGGCCCAGCGGAGGATGTACATGTCCATGTAGCTCCTGAGCCAGAGCGCGTTCCGGTAATCGACCTCGGCAGCCTCATCCTCGCTGCTGCCGGCGGACACGGGCTCCAGCATGCCGCGGGGCGACCAGAATCGGCTCCAGAGCGATGCGCCTGCGGGGTTCATGGCCGACAGTGTCTCAAAGCGCCGCAGGGGCCTGGCTGCTTCCGGGCGCGGCGCCCGGCACGCGCGGTAGCGTCATTCGATACCCCGGGCGTTCGTCGACGGAATGGGCGCGTGGGCTGTCTACATTGCCCCCATGAAGCCGCTCACTTCCATTTCCTTCCTCCCTCACGCCCTGTCGCCTGCGCCGCAGGCCGTCGACGAGCTCGATGACGTGGACTGGCCGCAGCCCCTGGCCAAAAAGGACGGGGGCTGGAATCCGGCGCCGCTGGAGTGGCTCTTCGGGGGCTTTCTCCTGTGCATGGCGATCGCGGCGCTTCCGCTGTTGGGTATCCGGTGGACCATGCCGGAAGCGATGCGGTTGGGCGCCGCCCTCGCAGATACCGTGGTCTTCGCGCTGCCCGTCGTCGTTCCGCTTCCCTTTCTTTTTTTCGGCTGCGCAGCCGCGCTGATCCTGCAACCGCGCTCCAGGACACCGGCCGCCTTCGCGGCCTTCGCCACGGCCTTGACCATCGGGCTGGCCGCGGTGCATGCGCTGCTGGGCTAGCGCCCCGGCACGCCACCCTTTTCCGAAGCCAGCTTCAGCAGATCGCCCATGCCGACGCGGTGCAGCATCTCCGCGCGCAGCCGGTCCAGCACGGCGAAGCCGACATCGGCGCCGTCCTGCGCCGGATCCACATGGACGCGGAACGGGCGCTGGCCGAAGGGCGTGTCCACCACCGTGACGATCGCATCGGCCACCGCGGACGCATCCGCCCACGCGCGGACGATCGCGGCGAAGGCGCGCTGGATCTCCTCGCCGGAGCCCATATAAGGCCCGCTCTCATAGGCCGCGGCCACGGACGGATCGCCCGGCTGGCCTGCATGCGCGAAGTGGTTGGTGCCGGAGGTGAACGCACCCGGCACGATGATCGAAGTCTCGATGCCCCAGCGCGACAGCTCCCGCGCGTACTGCACCGCGATCGCATCCATCGCGGCCTTGGCGCCGAAGTACGGCGCGAGACAGGGCGGCGTGCCGCCCGCCGAGCCGGAGCTCGACACCCACAGCAGCAGCCCCTTGCGGAGCGCCCGCAGGCGGGGCAGCACCGCGCGGTTGACGCGCTGCGTGCCGATCACGTTGCTGTCGTAGAGCTGCGCGTACTGCTCGGGCGTGAACGATTCGGCCGGGCCGAACACCATGTCGCCGGCGTTCTGCATGACGACGTCGATGCGGCCGGCATCGGCAATGGCCCGGGCCACGCCCGCATCGACCGAGGCCTGCGACTGCACGTCCAGCTCGATCGTGCGCAGGTCGATGCCGCGTTCGGCGGCCAGGCGGGCCATTGCGGCTGCGTTGGCGGCGTTGCGGCCCGCCAGGTCGCGCATGGATGCGTAGACGGTATGGCCAGCCTCGGCCAGCTTCTCGGCAGTGAGGCGGCCGAAACCGCTGGAGGCGCCGATGAGGATGATCTTCTTGCTCATGACACAACCTTTGGCCGGGGGATGCGTGAGATACCGATCAGACGATGCCGCCGTTGGCGCGCAGCACCTGCCCGTTGATCCAGGCACCATCCGGCCCGGCCAGGAAGGCCACGGCATTGGCGATGTCCTCGGGACGGCCCAGGCGCTCCAGCGGCGCGAGGCGGGTCAACTGGTCGATCACCGACTGCGGCTTGCCGTTGAGGAACAGGTCGGTCGCCGTCGGACCGGGCGCGACCGCATTGACGGTGATGTTGCGGCCGCGCATTTCCTTGGCCAGCACGTGCGTCGCGGCCTCGATACCGGCCTTGGTGGCGGCATAGGCGGCATAGCCGGGCTGGTAGAGCCCCACCACGCTGGACGACAGGTTGATGATGCGGCCGCCTTCGCGCACGCGCCTGGCCGCCTCGCGCATGGTGTACAGGCTGCCCTTGAGGTTGATCGCGATCTGGCTGTCGATTAGCGCATCGTCGGACTCGCCCAGCGGGGCCAGCTTCATGATGCCGGCGTTGTTGACCAGCACGTCGACGCCGCCGAAAGCCGCCTGCGCGGCGTCGAACATGCGGCGCACCGCCTGGGGATCGCTGACGTCGGCCTGGGCCGTGAGGGCGCGGCCGCCGGCCGCCTCGATCCCGGCGGCCAGCGCGGCGGCCTCCTTCTCGCTGCCGGCGTAATTCACCACCACGGTGAAGCCGTTGGCGGCCAGGCGGGTGGCGATGGCGGCACCGATGCCGCGGGAGGCGCCGGTGACGAGGGCGACCTTGTCTTCTTGCGTGTTCATGAGCGTTCCTTGTGTTGCGCCGCCGAACCTTCCGACGACTGAAACATACTGTGCCTATTCGCTCGTCAAAGATAATCTCGCCAAATTCGCCATCAAAATTCATCCACTGCGAACAATAGGGGCCGCCATGGACCGACTGGAAGCGATGCGCGTCTTCACCCGCATCGTCGAGCGCCGCAGCTTCACACTGGCCGCGCAGGACACGGGTGCGCCCCGCTCGACGGTGACGACGGTGATCCGCGAGATGGAGGCTCGCCTGGGCGTGCGCCTCCTGCAGCGCACCACCCGCACCGTGACGCCAACCCTGGACGGCGAGGCCTACTACCGGCGCTGCCTGGCGATCCTGGACGACGTCGAGGATGCCGAGGGCGCCTTCAAGGGGGCGCGGCCCAAGGGCCTGCTGCGGGTCGACGTACAGGGTACGCTTGCGCGCCACTTCCTGATGCCGGGGCTGCCCGACTTCTTCGCGCAGCACCCGGACATCGAGCTGTCCATGAGCGAAAGCGACCGCTGGGTCGACCCGGTGCAGGAGGGCGTGGACTGCGTGCTGCGCTATGGGCAGTTGCCCGACAGCGACCTGGTGGCGCGCCGCGTCGCGATGCTGGAGCGGCTGACCTGCGCATCGCGCGAATATCTGGCGCGCTTCGGCACGCCCGCTTCGCTGGACGATCTGGCGGGGCATCGCATCGTCGGCATCCGGCGGTTGACGACGTCCCACGTCACGCCGCTGGAGTTCGGCGTCGATGGCAACTTCCGGGTAGTGGAACTGCCCGCGACGCTGTCGGTCACCGGGCCGGAAAGCTACCTCAAGGGCCTGCAGCTCGGCCTGGGCCTGGCGCAGGTGCCGCGCTTCCATGTCGAGGAGGACCTGGCGGCCGGGCGGCTGGTCGAGATCCTGCGCGACACACCGCCGCCGTCGATGCCGGTGTCACTGGTGTATCCGCGCAGCCGGCAGCTGTCGCCGCGCGTGCGTGCCTTCCTCGACTGGGCGGCCCAGGCCTTCGCGGCGCGGTTGCGCACGCCTGCTGCAGACGTGCCTTGACTCGAAGGCCATGCGAGGGGCGGCAGCGCCGGCCCTTCCGGGAACATGGGATGGTGCCGCTTGTCGGAATCGAACTGACGACCTACCGCTTACAAGGCGGGTGCTCTACCAACTGAGCTAAAGCGGCTGGGAAATGTGAAGGCTGATTCTACCGACGGCCCTAACACGCGCCGCCGCACCGAGCGTCATTACTTGATGCGCTTCAGCGAAGGCCGCGCGCCGCCGTTGCTGCCCGGCGGACGCGGTGGGCCCTCCGGATCCGAGGACGCAGGCGCCACGGCCGCGTCCTCCGCGCCGGCTTCACCGCTGACCAGGTGAACCACCTTGCCGGCGTCGATTTCGGCGCTCTTGGAGGCGTCACGCAAGGAGGCGCGAGGCGCGGCGGGAGAAGCAGTGGCGCCGGTTTCGGCCGGCGCCGGCGCAGGGACCGGCGCTGGAAAGGCCATGCCCTGCCCGTTCTCGCGCGCATAGATCGCGATCACGCGGCCGACCGGCACGCTGATTTCCCGGGCCGTGCCGGCGAAGCGCGCCTTGAACTCGATGAAGTCGTTGCCGAGCTTGAGCGAGCTGGTCGCGTCGAAGCTGATGTTCAGCACGATCTCGCCGTTCTTCACGTACTCGCGCGGCACCTGCACGGTGTCGTCGACCTGCACCGCCACGTAGGGGGTGAAGCCGTTGTCCGTGCACCACTCGTACAGCGCCCGGATCAGGTACGGGCGGGTGGAAGAGGACTCCAGCGCGTTGATCATGAGGAACAGGCGGTCGGCAGCGTTTCGCGGTTACTTGCGCATGACCTTTTCGGACGGCGTCAGCGCCTCGATGTAGGCCGGGCGGGAGAAGATGCGCTCGGCGTACTTCAGCAGCGGCGCCGCGTTCTTGCTGAGGTCGATGCCATAGTAATCCAGGCGCCAGAGCAGCGGCGCAATGGCAACGTCCAGCATCGAGAAATTGTCCCCGAGCATGTATTTGTTCTTGAGGAACACGGGCGCGAGCTGGGTCAGGCGGTCGCGGATGTGGGCGCGGGCTTTCTCCAACGCCTTCTCGTTGCCCTTGGCGCTGCGGTTCTCCAGCGTGGACACGTGCACGAACAGCTCCTTCTCGAAGTTGAGCAGGAAAAGCCGCACACGGGCGCGGTCGACCGGGTCGCCAGGCATCAGTTGCGGGTGCGGGAAGCGCTCGTCGATGTACTCGTTGATGATGTTCGACTCGTACAGGATCAGGTCCCGCTCGACCAGGATCGGCACCTGGCCATAGGGGTTCATCACGCTGATGTCTTCGGGCTTGTTGTACAGGTCGACGTCGCGGATCTCGAAGTCCATGCCCTTTTCGAACAGGACGAAGCGGCAACGATGGGAAAAGGGGCAGGTCGTTCCGGAATACAAGACCATCATGGCGTAAGGCTCCTAAAAATCAAAAAGAGTGGGTTGCCTTCAGCAACCCACTCCGCAAGGACGCGTGCCCGGCAAAACCGGGTCGCGCTCCCATGTCTACATCACCTACTTCACGTCCTTCCAGTACGACGCGTTGAGGCGCCATACGAAGACCAGCGCCATCACCAGGAACAGCATGACCCAGACGCCGACACGGATGCGCGTGTTCTGCGCCGGCTCGGCCATCCACTGCATGTAGGCCACGAGGTCGCCCATCGCCTGGTCGTATTGCAGCGGCGACATCGTGCCGGGGCTGACCTGCTCCCAGCCCTTGAAGACTTCGGTCGCATGGCCATGGGACTCGATCTTGTCGAAGACCGGTCGGCGCTCACCCTGCAGTTCCCACAGCACATGGGGCATGCCCACGCTCGGGAACACGAGGTTGTTCCAGCCGGTGGCCTTGGTGTCGTCGCGGTAGAAGGTGCGCAGGTAGGTGTAGAGGTAGTCGGCGCCCGTGCCGCCGTGGCCGGCGCGCGAGCGGGCGACCAGCGTGAGGTCGGGCGGTATGCCGCCGAACCACGCCTTGGCCTGGGCCGGGTCCAGGTTGGCCTTCATCGTCTCGCCGACCTTCTCGGTCGTGAACAGCAGGTTGTCCTTGATCTGCTGCTCGGTGATGCCAATGTCCTGCAGCCGGTTGTAGCGCATGAACGCCGCCGAGTGGCAGTTGAGGCAGTAATTGACGAAGAGCTTGGCACCGTTCTGCAGCGCGGCCAGGTCGTTGGTCTTGTTCGGTGCCTTGTCCCAGGCGATGCCGCCCTCGGCGGCCTGCGCGCCGGCGGCGATGCCGAGCGCTGCGATCAACGTGAGGATCAGTTTCTTCATTGTCGTGGGCTCCGGTTCTCTCAATGCGCGTGGAAGGTCACGCGCTCGGGCACCGGCTTGAATTCACCGAGACGGCTCCACCACGGCATCAGCAGGAAGAAACCGAAATAGAAGAGCGTTCCGACCTGAGACACGCGCTCGCCGATCGGCGAAGGCGGCTGCACGCCGAGGTAGGCCAGGATCACGAAGTTGATGACGAACAGGCCGTACAGGTACCAATGCCAACTCGGGCGATAGCGGATCGAGCGCACGGGGCTGTTGTCCAGCCAGGGCAGGAAGAACAGGATGATGACGGCGCCGCCCATCACAACCACGCCCCAGAACTTGGCATCGATCGACAGCATCATGGCTGCCACGATGACGGCAGCGATCACGATGACGGCCTTGAAGATAGCTGCGATGTGGGCCTTCCAGACGCCGAAGGCGGCTGCGGCCACGACGCAGGCGATCAACGCATACATCATCTCGCTGGTGATGGCACGCAGCATCGAATAGAAGGGCGTGAAGTACCAGACCGGCGCGATGTGGTTGGGCGTCTTCAGCGAGTCGGCCGGGATGAAGTTGTTGTACTCCAGGAAGTAGCCGCCTGCCTCGGGCGCGAAGAAGATCACGGCCGAGAAGATGGTGAGGAACACCACCACGCCGAAGATGTCGTGCACCGTGTAGTACGGGTGCGAGGGGATGCCGTCCAGCGGATGGCCGTCGGGGCCGCGCTTGGCCTTGATCTCGATGCCGTCGGGGTTGTTGGAGCCCACCTCGTGCAACGCAATCAGGTGTGCCACCACCAGGCCCAGCAGCACCAGCGGCACGGCGATCACGTGGAAGCTGAAGAAGCGGTTCAGGGTAGCGTCGCTCACCACGTAATCGCCGCGGATCAGGAGCGCCAGGTCAGGACCGACGAAGGGGATCGCGGAGAACAGGTTCACGATCACCTGCGCGCCCCAGTAGCTCATCTGGCCCCAGGGAAGCAGGTAGCCCATGAAGGCCTCGGCCATCAGGCACAGGAAGATCGCGCAGCCGAAGATCCAGATCAGCTCGCGCGGCTTCCGGTAGCTGCCGTAGATGAGGCCACGGAACATATGCAGGTACACCACGATGAAGAAGGCCGAGGCCCCCGTGGAGTGCATGTAGCGGATCAGCCAGCCCCAGGGCACGTCGCGCATGATGTACTCGACCGACGCGAAGGCCAGCGCCGCGTCGGGCTTGTAGTGCATCACGAGGAAGATGCCGGTCACGATCTGGATCACGAGGACCAGCATCGCGAGCGAGCCGAAGATGTACCAGAAGTTGAAGTTCTTCGGTGCGTAGTACTGGCCCCACTGGTCGTTCCACAGCTTGGACAGCGGGAAACGGTTGTCGACCCAGTTCAGCAGCTTGTCGCCAGCGGGGGCGTTGGGCGAGATTTCCTTGAATTCAGCCATGTTCCTGTACTCCTCCTCAGGCCTTCTTGTCTTCGCCGATCAGAAGGCGCGTGTCGGAGAGGTACATGTGCGGCGGCACCGGCAGGTTGTCGGGCGCGGGCTTATTCTTGAAGACGCGGCCGGCCAGGTCGAAGGTCGAGCCGTGACAGGGGCAGAGGAAGCCACCCTCCCAGTTGTCGGGCAGCGAGGGCTGGGGACCGGCCTGGAACTTGTCGATCGGCGAGCAGCCGAGGTGGGTGCAGATGCCCACGACCACCAGGACGTCGGGCTTGATCGAGCGGTTCTCGTTGCGCGTGTACTCGGGCGTGAACTCGTCAGGATTGCGCTTGGACTGCGGGTCGGCAAGCTGACCATCCAGCTTGGGCAGCTCGGCAATCTGGGCCGGCGTGCGCTTGAGGATCCACACGGGCTTGCCACGCCACTCGACCGTCAGCTTCTCGCCGGGCTGAAGGCCACCGATGTCGACCTCCACCGGCGCACCGGCGGCCTTGGCTTTTTCCGAGGGTTGGAAGGTGCTGACGAACGGGATGGCGGTGGCCACTCCGCCCACTGCGCCGGCACAGCCTGATGCGATCAACCATGTCCGCTTGCTGCTGTCGATCCGCTGGCGGCCGACCGGGATGTCACTCATGGGGGGTCCTCAATCTTCTTCGCTGGTGGCTTGGGTCAACCAACGATTGTAGCGGAGCGTAAGAAGCGAATTCAACGCGAGCTCCGGGCGGGGCCGCGGGCCAGGCGTCCCTCTATACTGCCCCGCTCCAACAACAAGCACGCGAGGTGACCTGCATGAGTTTTCTGAAGGAGTTTCGCGAGTTCGCCGTCAAGGGCAATGTGGTCGACCTCGCGGTCGGCGTGATCATCGGCGCGGCCTTCGGCAAGATCGTCGACTCGATCGTGGCCGACATCATCATGCCCATCGTCGGCCTGGTGTTCGGCAAGCTCGATTTCTCCAACCTCTACATGGTGCTCGGCACGGTGCCGCCCAACGTGGCCAACAACCTGGCCGACCTCAAGAAGGCTGGCGTGCCGGTGCTGGCCTACGGCAACTTCATCACCATCGTCGTCAATTTCGTGATCCTCGCCTTCATCATCTTCATGATGGTCAAGCAGATCAACAAGCTGCGCAGGAAGCAGGAAGAGGCCCCGGCCCCGGCCGCGCCGCCCGAGGACATCGTGCTGCTGCGCGAAATCCGCGACAGCCTCAAGCGCCCCTGAGGGCCAGCGCGCGCGCCACGCGGATCGCCTCCACGAGACTGGATGCGTCGGCTTGGCCGCGGCCCGCGATGTCGAAGGCCGTCCCGTGATCGGGGCTGGTGCGGACCAGCGGCAGGCCCAGCGTCACGTTCACGCCCTTCTCCACACCGAGGTACTTGACCGGTATCAGGCCCTGGTCGTGGTACATCGCGACCACCACGTCGAACTCGCCTGCGCGCTGCGCGGTGGCGCGGGCGCGCATGAAGACGGTGTCCGGTGCATGAGGGCCATCGGCATCGATGCCTTCGGCACGCGCCGCCGCAATGGCCGGCGCGATGATCTCGCGTTCCTCGCTGCCGAACAGACCGCCCTCCCCCGCATGCGGATTGAGGCCTGCCACGCCGATCCTCGGCGCGCGGCCCAGCATCGCCGACAGCGAGACATGCGCGATGCGCAGCGTCTGCAGCACGTTGTGGAAGCTCACGGCCTCGATCGCCTGGCGCAGCGACATGTGGATGCTCACGAGGACCGTGCGCAGCTCGTCGTTGGCCAGCATCATGCGGACCGGCACGTTCGCCACCGGCTGGCCCAGGTGGGCGGCGGCCTCGGCCTGCAGCAGCTCAGTGTGGCCGGGGAAGGCGTAGCCGGCCGCCGCCAACGCCTCCTTGTGCAACGGCGCGGTCACCAGGGCCGCCACCTCGCCGCGCAGGGCGGCGCGCGCGGCCCAGACCACGCATTCGCCGGCGATGCGGCCGGCCTCGGCGCTGATGGCACCGGTCGAAATGGAGGCAGCGGGCGGCCGGGTCGCTTGCAGCACGGGAATGCAGCGTGGCGGAACTGCAGCCGCGTCGGCCGATGATTCGATGAGCGCGACCGGCAGCGCGGGCTGCCCAGGCGCTTCCAGCATCTGCGCGGCCTGGCGCACGATGCCGACATCGCCCACCACGAAGCAGCCCTGAGCTAGCTCCGGCGCATAGCGGAAGGCCTTGGCGATGATTTCCGGGCCGATGCCCGCCGGATCGCCCAGGGTGATGGCGAGGACTCGACTCTTCACGCCGGGTTGTCGATGTCGATGAACTGGTGCGCGCAGCCCAACTGCGCTGCCACGTGGGCCGCCACGGCAGGCGCGCCGTAGCGTTCGGTAGCGTGATGGCCACAGGCCAGGAAGGCCACCCCCATCTCGCGCGCATAGTGCGCCTGCGGCTCGGAGATCTCGCCGGTGACGAAGGCATCCGCGCCGGCCGCGATGGCTGCCTCGAAGTAGCCCTGCGCACCGCCCGTGCACCAGGCGACGGTGCGGATCGGCCGCGATGCCGGCACATCGACCAGCGTGACCGTCTTGCCCAGTGCCTTTTCCACATGCGCGGCCAGCGCCTTCGCGCCTGGAAAGCTCTCGCCGTTGCCGCGGCCGCCGATGAATCCGATCTCCTGCTCGCCGAATCGGCCGGCCGAGCCGGCATGCGCGACCAGCCCCAGCTTGAGCCCCAGCTGGGCGTTGTTGCCGAGCTCGGGATGGGCATCGAGCGGCAGGTGATAGGCGAACAGGCTCACGTCGTCACCCAGCAGCAGGCCCAGGCGCTGCTTCATCCAGCCGGTCACGCGGCCGTCCTGGCCACGCCAGAACAGGCCATGGTGCACGAAGATCGCATCGGCCTCGGCATGGATGGCCGCCTCGATCAGCGCCTGGCTGGCGGTCACGCCCGAGACGATCTTGCGCACCGTGGTGCGGCCCTCGACCTGCAGGCCATTGGGTCCGTAATCCTTGAAGCGCTCCGGTGCGAGCAGCAGGTCGAAGGCATGCAGCAGTTCGTGGCGGGTGGTGCTCATCGCGCCATTGTGGCGCCGGGCGGCAGCGCACGCACGCACCCAGTGGCGGCACACCCCAAGGGGCGGCCATTGAGGGAAAATGCGGGGTTCCCCGCGCCGACCCCCGGTGGGGCCGCAATCTTTTCCTTCTCTTTTCTCCATGAAACGTACCTGGCTGCTGTTTGCCCAAGCCGTCACCGTCATGCTGGCGGCCTATTTCGTGGTCGCCACGCTCAAGCCCGAATGGATCGGCCGCCGCGCCACCTCGCTGGGCGGCGTGGTTTCGGTGATCGAGGCGCCCGCGGCCAGCTCCGGCGTGATCGCACCCGGCAGCCTGAGCGCGGCGGCCAAGAAGGCCTCGCCGGCAGTGGTCAGCATCAACACCAGCAAGGCGGCGCGGCGCAGTCCACGCAGCGAGGACCCGTGGTTCCGCTTCTTCTTCGGCGACCAGGGCGACCAGCCGCAGATCGGGCTGGGCAGCGGTGTGATCGTGAGCGCCGACGGCTACATCCTCACCAACAACCACGTGGTGGAGGGCGCCGACGAGATCGACGTCACGCTCAACGACAGCCGCCATGCGCGCGGCAAGGTGATCGGCACCGACCCCGACACCGACCTGGCGGTGCTGAAGATCGAGCTCGACAAGCTGCCGGTGGTCGTGCTGGGCAACTCCGACAACCTGCAGGTCGGCGACCAGGTGCTGGCCATCGGCAACCCCTTCGGCGTGGGCCAGACCGTCACCAGCGGCATCGTCTCGGCGCTCGGACGCAACCAGCTGGGCATCAACACCTTCGAGAACTTCATCCAGACCGACGCGGCCATCAATCCCGGCAATTCGGGCGGCGCGCTGGTCGACGTCAACGGCAACCTGGAGGGGATCAACACCGCGATCTACTCGCGCTCCGGCGGCAGCCTGGGCATCGGCTTCGCCATTCCCGTCTCCACCGCCAAGCAGGTGCTGGAGGACATCGTCAAGGAGGGCAAGGTCACGCGCGGCTGGATCGGCGTGGAGCCGAACGACCTCTCGCCGGAGCTGGCGGAGACCTTCGGCGTCAAGGCCAGCAAGGGCGTGATCATCACCGGCGTGCTCCAGAACGGCCCCGCCGCGCGCGCGGGCGTGCGGCCCGGCGACGTGATCACCGGCGTGGGCGAGAAGCAGATCGGCAATGTGCAGGAGCTGCTGACCGCGGTGGCGGGCCTCAAGCCCGGCAGCAGCGCGCGCTTCGCGCTGCAGCGCGGCAGCGACCGGATGGAGCTGGACGTCACACCGGGCCTGCGGCCCAAAACGCCGGTGCGCCGGGCACCGGGCCAGCCCGAATAGGGATCCGTGTTCCCGATCAGGGTTGCGCCGAGTCGGCGCTTTCCTCGGGCGCGCGAGTGTGCTTGGAGAAGTAGCGCGCCGCCACGATGCCCACCTCGTAGAGCACGCACATCGGGACCGCCAGTGCCAACTGCGACACCACGTCCGGCGGCGTCAGCACCGCCGCGACCACGAAGGCCAGCACGATGAAATAGCCGCGGAAGGCCTTGAGCTTCTCGATCGTGACCATGTCGAAGCGCACCAACAGCATGACCACGATCGGCACCTGGAAGGCAACGCCGAAGGCCAGGTAGAGCGAGAGGATGGACTCCACGTAGGAGGCGATGTCCGGCGTGGCCGCGACACTCGCCGGCGTGAAGTGCTGGATGAAGCCGAACATCTTGTCCAGCACGAAGAACTGGACGAAGGCGATGCCGGCGTAGGCCAGGAAACTGCCGAAGAAGATGAGCGGCAGCGCAAACTTCTTCTCATGGCTGTAGAGGCCGGGCGCGACAAACATCCAGGCCTGGTACATGAGCCAGGGCAGCGCCAGCAGCACGGCCGCCATCAGCAGCACCTTCAGCGGGACGAAGAAGGGAGAGAACACGCCCACCGCGATCAGCTTGGCGTCCGGCGGCATGTGGGCCCGGATCGGGATCGCGACCAGGTCGATCAAGCCGGCGGGCCCGGGCCAGATCGCCAGCAGGATGCCGGCCACGGCCAGCCCGTAGATGCAATAGAGCAGGCGGTCCCGCAGCTCCATGAGGTGCGCGACGAAGGGCTGCTCGGTACCGGCCAGCTCGTCTTCTTTGTTCTTGTCGGGGGAATCGGCCATGTGGGGCGCTGCGGGCGAAAAGAGGGCGCGCCGCGATGCGGCCGGGCGGCTCTCAGTTGATCTTGTGGGGACGGTAGCGGGCCACGCGCGCGGCCCCGGACAGGGCCCGGGTGCGCACGCCGTTGCGCGCCTTGTACCACTGCGGCATGGCGCCCTGCTTCAGGCGCCACTTCTTGCGCGGGTGCTTGTACTCGGGGTAGCTTGCGGCCGGCTCGGCCAGCGGGCCCGAGCCCTCCTGCCCGATCTCCGAGAACTGCTTCTCGAAGTCGCTGGCGCCGGTCTGGATGCTGTGCTCCACATCGCGGGCGGCGTCCTGGACCGTGTCCTTCATCTTGCGCAGCTCGTCCAGGTCCATCGAGCGGTTCACCTCGGCTTTGACGTCGTTGACGTAGCGCTGCGCCTTGCCCAGCAGCGTGCCGACGGTGCGCGCGACCCGCGGCAGCTTCTCCGGGCCGATCACGATCAGCGCGACCGCGCCGATCAGGGCCAGTTTCGAGATACCGAGGTCGATCACGGAAGCCGGGCGCTCAGGACTTCTGGCGCGCTTCGACGTCGATGGTCGACTTGTCGGCGCTGTTGTTTGCGGTCACCTGGGGATTCGGGGTGGGGGGCGTCTCGGTGGCGGAGCCGTCCTTCATGCCGTCCTTGAAGCCCTTGACGGCGCCGCCCAGATCGGAACCCATGTTGCGCAGCTTCTTGGTGCCGAAGATCATCACGACGACAAGCAGCACGATCAGCCAGTGCCAGATGGAAAGTGAACCCATGGATTACTCCTGAAGAATGATCAATTTTAGTCGGGGGCGCGTCTGGGGCCCGGTACAGCGAATATCAACCCTTTAGCCAGGGCCTTGGGCCACCCATGACGTGGACATGGAGATGCTGGACCTCCTGGCCACCCTCGGCGCCGGTGTTGACGACGATCCGGAAGCCGCCCTGCGGATAGGGCCGGCAGCCCTGCTCCAAGGCCAGCTTGGGGGCCAGGGTCATGATCTTGCCGAGCAGCGCCGAATCCTCCGGCGTCACCTGGGCCATGGACGGGATGTGCCGCTTGGGCACCAGCATGAAGTGCACCGGCGCCCACGGCGCGATGTCGTGGAAGCCGAACAGATCCTCGTCCTCGTAGACCTTGCGGGACGGAATCTGGCCCGCGACGATTTTGCAGAAGATGCAGTTCGGATCAGAGGACATTGGAAGGCTCCATGGATCGGCCCGCATTCATGCGCACCATCCCCTTGATGATGCGGTAGAGGAACCAGAGTGAAATCAGCGCCCAGGCCAGCCAGCCGGGCAGCAGGAACAGCAGCCAAAGCCAGGCGGTCAGCACGTAGGCCACGCCGGCCCACAGCACCGAACGGATGCGCCAGCTGAAATGCGAGGCCTGCCAGGTGCCGGCGGCGTCGTCACGCTTGACCAGGTCGATCACCAGCGCGATCAGCAGCAGGGCGATCGAGGCCTGCGCCCCGGGCAGCACAGCGCCCACCGCCACCACCAGGTGCAGGATGTAGCTGATCCAGCCCCAGGTCTTCAGGGAGCTGTCGGGCTCGACGGTGACGATCTCGTTGGCCATGGCGTGCGTCCTTTCCCCTACTTCAGTCGTTGGAAGCTTCGCGTGCCTGCGCCTTGCGCAGGGCCTTTTCCTCGATGCCGCTGGTGCCTTCGCGGCGCTCCAGCTCGGCGATGACGTCGCGCGGCGAGAAGCCGTAGTGGGCCAGCGCCACCATGCTGTGGAACCACAGGTCGGCCACCTCGTTCACGATCTTCGCACGGTCGCCGCCGTGATCGGCGTCCTTGGCGGCCATCACGACCTCGGTGGCTTCTTCGCCGATCTTCTTGAGGAAAGCGTCGGGACCGCGGTGCAGCAGGCGCGCGACGTAGCTCTTGTCCGGGTCGCCGCCCTGCGCGGGCAGGCGGCTCTCGATCACGGCCGCCAGGCGGGCGAGTGCGTCTTCCATGGGGTGTTGCTGCGGGGTCTCGGTGCTCATGTCGGCGAGGAGGTGTAGATCGCCTGGGGGTCCTTCAAGACCGGCTCGGTCACCGTCCAGCGGCCATCTTCGTATTTGCTGAAGAAACAGCTGTGACGGCCCGTGTGGCAGGCGATCCCGGGCTCGTGGCCGGTCTGGGTGACCTGGAGCAGGAGCACGTCGTTGTCGCAGTCCATGCGGATCTCGTGGACGGTCTGCACGTGGCCCGATTCCTCGCCCTTGAACCACAGCTTGCCGCGCGAGCGGCTGAAGTAGACCGCGCGGCCCAGCTCGGCCGTCCTGGCCAGGGCCTCGCGGTTCATCCAGGCGAACATCAGGACATCCTTGCTGCCGCGCTCCTGCGCGATCACCGGCACCAGGCCGGCCGCGTCCCACTTCACTTCATCGAGCCAATTCATGGGACTATTGTCGTGCCTGCCCGGCACGAGGCGGCTAAACCCGCACGGGAATCCCGCGCTCGGCCATCCGGGCCTTGGCCTCGCCCACCGTGTGCTGTCCGTAGTGGAAGATGCTGGCCGCCAGCACGGCATCCGCGCCGCCGGCCTGGACGCCGTCGGCCAGGTCGTCCAGGCTGCCCACGCCGCCTGAGGCGATCACGGGCACGGTCACCGCGTCGCTCACCGCCCGGGTCAAGGCCAGATCGAAACCGCTCTTGGTGCCGTCGCGGTCCATGCTGGTCAACAGGATCTCGCCCGCGCCGCGGCGCGCCATCTCGACGGCCCATTGCACCGCGTCCAGTCCGGTGTTCTTGCGGCCGCCATGGCTGTAGACGTCCCAGCCCGGCCCGCGCACCGCGGTGTCCTCGGCGGAACGCCGCTTGGCATCGATCGCGACCACGATGCACTGCGCGCCGTACTTGCGCGAGGCGTCCTCGATCACCTGCGGGTTGGCGATGGCCGCGGAGTTGAAGCTGGTCTTGTCGGCGCCCGCATTGAGCAGGCGGCGCACGTCCTCGACCGTGCGCACGCCGCCGCCCACGGTCAGCGGGATGAAGACCTGCGAGGCGACCGCCTCGATGATCGGCAGGATCAGGTCGCGTCCGTCGCTGGTGGCCGTGATGTCCAGGAACGTGAGTTCGTCGGCACCCTGGGCGTTGTAGCGGGCCGCGATCTCGACCGGGTCGCCGGCATCGCGCAGCTCGACGAAGTTGACGCCCTTGACGACACGGCCGCCGGTGACGTCGAGGCAGGGAATGATGCGCTTGGCCAGCATGGGGAATCGTGGGGGTCGTTCAAAGGACGGTGAGTTGCTGCCAGCCCTGCCAGCAGCCGCCCGGCGCCAGCAGCACCGGCTCGTCGATGCGCGCGGCCTCGACGCAGAGCATGTGGCGCCAGCCGTCGTCGGGCAGGTCTTCCAGCCGCGCGCTCAGCTCGGGCCCGGGATTCCAGACCACGGTTTCGGTGCAGCTCGCGCTCTGCGCGATCTCCAGCGTGCCGGCGGGTTGCACCAGGTGCAGCGGCCTGGCGGGCGCCGCGTAGACGCTGTCGAACTCGGTGCTGAAGCGCAGCGCGGGCGACAGGTCGACGTGGCGGTCGTCGCGCACCGCATCCCAGCGGTTGGCACCCTGGAGGCCCTCCAGCGTGGCCTGAGTGACGTCGTCCACGCGCAGGTAGCTGTGCAGCGCCGCGGCGAAGGACCAGGGCGCTCGGCCGGTGTTGTCGATGCTCAGGGCCACGCGCAGCGAGCGGGGCGACAGCGTTACCGCCAGGCGGGCATGGAAGGCATGCGGCCAGATCGCGCGGGTGGCTTCGTCGTCATGCAGCGAAAGGACCAGGGTGTCGGCCCGCCCGCCCACGGCGCCCGCATCGGCGCGCCAGGCGACGTTGCGCACGAAGCCATGCTTGGTCAGCGTGCCGCGCTGGTTGAACTGCGGCCAGCAGATCGGCACGCCGCCGCGGATCGCGCTGCGGCCGTCGAAGCGCGCCTCGGGGCTCAGGTAGAGGCGCTCGACACCGTCGGCCGTGATCCACGACAGCACGTGCGCGCCATGCAGCGCCACCGTGCAGGCACCGCCGTCCGGCAGGGCGAGCTGCAGGGCCGGCTGGCCGCGGAAATCGAGGGTTTGAAGGGACATGGGCTCGATGCGCCAGGCCGAAGCGGTCGGGAGGCCCTGCGCGCCTATTGCTCGGCCAACTCGTCGGCGCGCGCCTGAGCGGCAGCGAAGTCCAGGTCGCCCGAATAGATGGCACGGCCACAGATCACGCCCTCGATGCCTTCGGGCTCGGCGGCGCAGAGCTTGTCGATGTCGGCCATGTTCGACAGGCCGCCCGAGGCGATCACCGGGATGGTGAGGGCCTGCGCGAGTTTCACGGTGGCGTCGATGTTGATGCCCGAGAGCATGCCGTCGCGGCCGATGTCGGTGTAGATGATGGACTCGACGCCGTAGTCCTCGAACTTCTTGCCCAGGTCGGCCACCTCGTGGCCGGTGAGCTTGCTCCAGCCGTCGGTAGCGACCTTGCCGTCCTTGGCATCGAGTCCGACGATGATGTGGCCGCCGAAGGCGCTGCACGCATCCTTCAGGAAGCCGGGGTTCTTGACCGCGGCGGTGCCGATGATCACGTAGCGCAGGCCGTCGTCGATGTAGCGCTCGATGGTGTCCAGGTCGCGGATTCCGCCGCCGAGCTGCACCGGGATGTCGTCGCCCACCTCGCGCAGGATCGCCTTGATCGCGGCATGGTTCTGCGGCTTGCCCGCAAAGGCGCCGTTGAGGTCGACCAGATGAAGCCGGCGCGCGCCGGCATTGATCCACCGGCGTGCCATGGCGGCCGGGTCTTCGCTGAAGATGGTGGACTGGTCCATGTCGCCCTGCTTGAGGCGAACGCAGTGGCCATCCTTGAGATCGATCGCAGGAATGAGGAGCATGGTGCGGGATTGCGCGGAACGGGCGATGAAGCGCAGCGTGAAACTGCGTCAGGGATTCCAGTGGAGAAAGTTTCGGTACAGCTGCAACCCATGGTCCGCGCTCTTCTCGGGGTGGAACTGGGTCGCAAAAATATTATCGCGTGCGATGGCGGCGGTAAAGCGTGCGCCGTATTCGGCCTCGCCGGCACTGTGGCGCGCATCGGCCGGCCTCGCGTAGAAGCTGTGGACGAAGTAGAAGTAGCTGCCGTCCGGCACCCCGGCCCAGACCGGGTGCGGCCGGGTCTGGAAGACCTGGTTCCACCCCATCTGCGGCACCTTGTAGCGGCTGCCGTCGGGCTGGATCCGGCCTTCGAGCTGGAACCGGATCACCTGCCCCGGGATCAGGTCCAGGCCCTCGGTCGGCCCCTCGTCGCTCGCTGACAGCAGCATCTGCATGCCCACGCAGACGCCGAACAGCGGCTTGCCGGCCGCCGCCTCCAGCACCGATTCCTGCAGGCCGGAGTCGCGCAGTTCGCGCATGCAGTCGGGCATGGCGCCCTGCCCCGGCAGCACCACGCGGGTGGCGCGGCGCACCACGTCCGGGTCGGCTGTCACGAAGACTTCGACGCCGACCTGGTCGGCCGCATGCTGCACCGCCTGCGAGACGGAGCGCAGGTTGCCCATGCCGTAGTCGACGACGGCGACCGTGTTGTTGCTGCTGCTCAGAGGGAACCCTTGGTCGATGGAATCACGCCGGCCGAGCGCGGATCGAGTTCGAGCGCCGCCCGCAGGGCGCGCGCGAAGGCCTTGAAGACGGTCTCACACTGGTGGTGCGCGTTGACGCCCTTCAGGTTGTCGATGTGCAGGGTCACGAAGGCATGGTTGACGAAGCCCTGGAAGAACTCGTGGGTGAGCTGAGTGTCGAAGCTGCCGATCATGCCGCTGGTGTAGGGCAGGTCCATCACCAGGCCGGGGCGGCCGGAGAAGTCGATCACGACGCGGCTGAGCGCCTCGTCCAGCGGCACGTAGGCATGGCCGTAGCGGCGGATGCCCTTCTTGTCGCCCACTGCCTTGGCAATCGCCTGGCCAAGGGTGATGCCCACGTCCTCCACCGTGTGGTGACCGTCGATGTGCAGGTCGCCTTGGCAGTCGATTTCGAGGTCGATCAGGCCGTGGCGGGCGATCTGGTCGAGCATGTGGTCGAAGAAGCCGATGCCGGTGGAGAGCTTGGCGTAGCCGGTGCCGTCCAGGTTGACGCGCACGCTGATCTTCGTCTCCGCCGTGTTGCGCGTGACGGAGGCGACGCGCGCGCCGGCGATGGTGACTGCTTCGGGGGCCGTGGGGCTGTTCATAAGGAGGTTTCGAGGGCCGTGAGCATCCGCGTGTTCTCGTCGGCGGTTCCGACGGTCAGGCGCAGGCAGTTCGCGAGCAATGGGTGCATTTTAGAAACGTTCTTCACCAGCACGCCGCGTGCCTTCATGCCCTCGAAGGTCTTGGCGGCATCCGGCACGCGGACCAGGATCATGTTGGCGTCGCTGGGCCAGCTCTTCACCGAGGGCATGCCAGCCAGCGCCCCTGCGATGCGGGTGCGCTGCTCACGGATCTGCGCCGCCTGGGCCGCGAAGACTTCCGCATGCTCCAGCGCGAAGAGCGCGCACTCGCAGTTCAGCACGCTGATGTTGTAGGGCGGGCGCACCTTGTCCACCTCGGCGATCAGCGTCGCCGGGCCGACCAGGTAGCCCAGCCGGACGCCCGCCAGGCCGAACTTGCTGAGCGTGCGCATCAGCAGCACGTGGCCGTGGCGCGCCACCCGGTCGATGTAGCTGCGGGCGGCGAAGGGCTGGTAGGCCTCGTCGATCACCACCAGCCCACCCTGCCGGCCCTGGGCCTCGACGATCTTCTCGATCACGGCGTCGTCCCAGAGGTTGGCGGTCGGGTTGTTGGGGTACGCCAGGTAGACGATGGCCGGCTTCTCGCGGTCGATCGCCGCCAGCATGGCCGCTTCATGAAGCTCGAAATCGGCCGTGAGCGGCACGCCGACGAAGCGCAGGCCCTGCAGTTGGGCGCTCATCGCGTACATCACGAAGCCCGGCTCGGGCGCCAAGATGGCAGCGTTCGGCAGATCGCAAGCCATCGCCAGCAGCGAGATCAGCTCGTCCGATCCATTGCCCAGCATCAGGCCGAAGCCCTCGGGAATCCGCGCATGGGCCGCCAGGGCGTGCTGCAGGTCTGCGCTGCGCGGCCCGGGGTAGCGGTTCAGCGCCAGCGCGCCCAGCCGCTCGCCCAGCGCGGCCTGCAGCGCGGGCGGCAAGCCGTAGGGGTTTTCCATGGCGTCCAGCTTGAGCAGCCCGCGCGCGTCCTGCACGGCATAGGCATGCATGGAACGGACGTCGGAACGGATGCGGCCCAGGGCGCGGGTGGAGTCTTCGGAGGCGGAGGTCATTCGTCGATTCAAGGGCAGCGGTAGCTGTTGCGCAGCGCGGCCGACACCACCAGCTGCACCGGCATGTCTGCCTCGTAGCTGTCGGCATTGCGGCTCAACTCGCTCTGGTAGAGCGTGCGCGCCATCGAAGGCTCCAGCCGGCGCCCGTTGACGCAGAAAAGCGGCTTCTGGCCGGCGCGCTGCTCGGCCTCGCTGGCCTCGCGCAGGCCTTCGACCACGCCGACCAGGTAGTAGTTGGCGTAGAGCTTGCCGTCCTTCTCGTTGGCTTCCAGCATGCGCAGCTCGCGGATGCTCATGGCCTGGCAGGCGGCACCGGCCGCCAGCAGGCCCACCCAGGCCAGGCAGCGCAAGGGCCCTCGCGCCGGGATCGCCATCACGGCTCCTGGCGCAGGCGCATGCGGGCGGCCTCGGCGTGCGCCTGGAGGCCCTCACCCTCGGCCAGCGTCACGGCGACGCGGCCCAGGGCCTGCGCCCCCGCCTCGCTCACCTCGATCAGGCTGGAGCGCTTCTGGAAATCGTAGACGCCCAGCGGCGAACTGAAGCGCGCGGTGCCGCTGGTAGGCAGCACGTGGTTGGGCCCGGCACAGTAGTCGCCCAGGCTCTCGCTGGTGTAGGCGCCGAGGAAGATCGCGCCGGCATGCCGCAGCAGCGGCTCCCAGCGCGCCGGCTCGCGGCTGCTGACCTCGAGGTGCTCGGGCGCGATGCGATTGCTGATGGCGCAGGCCTCTTCCATGCTCTTCGTGTGGATCAGCGCGCCGCGGCCGTTGAGCGAGGCCGCGATGATGGCCGCGCGCGGCATGGCGGGCAGCAGGCGGTCGATCTCCTGCTGTACGCGTTCGATGTAGGCGGCATCGGGGCACAGCAGGATGCTCTGCGCGAGCTCGTCGTGCTCGGCCTGGCTGAACAGGTCCATCGCCACCCAGTCGGGCGGCGTGCTGCCGTCGGCCAGCACCAGGATCTCGCTCGGGCCCGCGATCATGTCGATGCCCACCGTGCCGAAGACGCGGCGCTTGGCGGCCGCCACGTAGGCGTTGCCGGGGCCGGTGATCTTGTCGACGGCCGGGATGGTGGCGGTGCCGTAGGCCAGCGCGGCCACCGCCTGGGCGCCGCCGATGGTGAAGGCGCGGGTCACGCCGGCTACGTGGGCCGCGGCCAGCACCAGCGTGTTCTTCTCGCCGCCGGGCGTCGGCACGACCATGATGATCTCGCCGACGCCCGCCACCTGGGCGGGAATGGCGTTCATCAGCACGCTCGACGGATAGGCGGCCTTGCCGCCCGGCACGTAGATGCCGACCCGGTCCAGCGGCGTGACCTTCTGGCCCAGCAGCGTGCCGTCGGCGTCGCGGTAGCTCCAGCTCTCGCCGCTGGCCTTCTTCTGGGCCTCGTGGTAGCTGCGCACGCGCCGGGCTGCGGCCTCGAGCGCCTCGCGCTGCGCCGCGGGCAGGCCGTCGAAGGCCGCCTGCAGCTCGGATGCGCGCAGCTCCAAGGCCTCCAGTCCGGCCACATCAAGCCGGTCGAAGCGGCGGGTGTAGTCGAGTACGGCGGCATCGCCCCGCCGGCGCACGTCGTCCAGGATGTCCGCCACCACCTGCTCGATCGCGGCATCCGTGTCTGCCGACCAGTGCAGCCGCGCCTTGAAGTCGGCTTCGAAGCTGGCCGAGGCGGTCGACAGGCGGGCGGGGGTGGCTTTCACATTCATTTCAGGCGGAGGGAATGGCGGCGGCGAAGGCGTCGATGATGCGGCGAATCGGCGCCTGCTTGAGCTTGAGCGCGGCCTGGTTGACCACCAGGCGGGCGCTGATGTCCATGATGCGCTCGACCTCGACCAGCTGGTTCGCCTTGAGCGTGTTGCCGGTCGACACCAGGTCGACGATGGCGTCGGCCAGGCCGGTGAGCGGCGCCAGCTCCATGCTGCCGTAGAGCTTGATCAGGTCCACGTGCACGCCCTTGCTGGCGAAGAAGTCGCGCGCCAGGCCGACGTACTTGGTCGCGACCTTGATGCGCGAGCCCTGGCGCACGGCCGAGGCGTAATCGTAATCGGCGCGCACGGCCACGCTCAGGCGGCAGGCCGCGATGCGCAGGTCCAGCGGCTGGTACAGGCCCTGGTTGCCATGCTCCAGCAGTACGTCGAGCCCGGTCACGCCCAGATCGGCACCACCGTACTGCACATAGGTGGGCACGTCGGAAGCGCGCACCAGCACCACGCGCACGTCCGGCCGCGAGGTGCCGATGATCAGCTTGCGCGATTTCTCCGGGTCCTCGCTGACCTCGATGCCGGCCGCTGCCAGCAGCGGCAGGGTCTCGTCGAAGATGCGGCCCTTGGACAGTGCGAGCGTGATCACGGCTGGTACTCCGCCGGCCCGGCCACGCGCTCGATGTCGGCGCCGAGGCCGCGCAGCTTGCCTTCCATGCGGTCGTAGCCGCGGTCCAGGTGGTAAATGCGGTCGACCAGGGTCTCGCCCTCGGCCACCAGGCCGGCGATGACCAGGCTGGCGGAGGCGCGCAGGTCGGTGGCCATCACGGTCGCTCCCGAGAGCTGGGGCACGCCCTCGATCACGGCCACCTTCCCATCGGTCTGGATCTTGGCGCCCAGGCGCAGCATCTCGTCCACGTGCATGAAGCGGTTCTCGAAGATGGTCTCGGTCACGGTCGAGGTGCCCTCGGCGATCACGTTGAGCGCCATGAACTGGGCCTGCATGTCGGTCGGGAAGCCCGGGTACTCCGTGGTGCGGAAGCTCTGCGCCTTCAGGCGGCCCTGGCTGCGCACGCGGATGCCCCCCTCCACCGCGCTGACCTCCACGCCGGCCTCGCGCAGCTTCTCGATCACGGCGTCCAGGTGGTCGGCGCGGCCATGGCGCAGCAGCGCCTCGCCGCCGGCGGCCGCGACGGCGCACAGGAAGGTGCCGGCCTCGATGCGGTCGGCCACCACGCGATGGGTTGTGCCCTGGAGCCTCTCCACGCCCTGGATGCGGATCCGGCTGGTGCCATGGCCCTCGATCTTCGCGCCCATCTCGATCAGCATCTCCGCCAGGTCGGCGATCTCGGGCTCCTGAGCGGCGTTCTCCAGCACGGTCTCGCCCTCGGCGAGTGCAGCGGCCATCAGGAAGTTCTCGGTGCCGGTGACGGTCACCATGTCGGTGGTGATGCGCGCGCCATGCAGCCGGCGTCGGCCGCCGCCGATGCTCGCGACCATGTAGCCGTGCTCGACCACGATCTCGGCGCCCATGGCTTGCAGGCCCTTGATGTGCTGGTCCACCGGCCGCGAGCCGATCGCGCAGCCGCCCGGCAGCGAGACCTTGGCCTGGCCGAAGCGAGCGAGCAGCGGGCCCAGCGCGAGCACCGAGGCCCGCATCGTCTTCACCAGTTCATAGGGCGCTTCCGGCAGGTGCAGCGCGCCGGCATCGAGCGCCACCGTGCCGTTGTCGTCGCGCTCGGCCGCCACGCCCATGTTGCGCAGCAGCTTGAGCATGGTGCCCACGTCGTTCAGGCGCGGCACGTTGTGCAGCGTGACGGGGCGGTCGGTCAGCAGCGCCGCGCAGAGCTCCGGCAGGGCGGCGTTCTTCGCGCCTGAAATGAGCACCTCGCCGCGGAGCTGGCGCCCGCCGCGAATCAGGAGTTTGTCCATGAAAGGTCCGCGAGAAAACTAGGAGTTCTGGGCCGCCCATTCCGCGGGCGTGAAGGTCTTCATCGAAAGCGCGTGCACCTCGTCCGTATGCATTTTGGCACCGAGAGTGGCGTAGACGCGCTGGTGTCGCTGGATCGCGCGCTTGCCCTCGAACTCGGCGGAGACGATGGTGGCGTACCAGTGGCGGCCGTCGCCCTCGAGCGCGATGTGCTCGCAGGGCAGGCCGGCCTGGATGATGGATTGGAGTTCGTCGGCAGTCATAAGGGAGAAGGGGCCGCCACCGGGCCGCCCCAAGGCGGCCCAGCCCCCTCGGGGGGTGGAGTTGCGCGAGCGCAGCGAGTGAAAAGCCTGGGGGCCATTGTCATCCGCGGATCTTGTAGCCGATGCGCAGCAGGTGCACGGCGATCGCGCTCACGACCAGCCAGGCGCCACCCACGATGGCCAGGCTCACCCACGGCGAGATGTCGCTGATGCCGAAGAAGCCGTAGCGGAAGCCGTCGATCATGTAGAAGAAGGGGTTCAGGTGGCTCACCGTCTGCCAGAAGGGCGGCAGCGAGTTGATTGAATAGAACACGCCCGACAGGAAGGTCATGGGCATGATCAGGAAGTTCTGGAACACCGCCATCTGGTCGAACTTCTCGGCCCAGAGGCCGGCGATCAGGCCCAGCGTGCCGAGGATGGCGGCGCCCAGGAAAGCGAACACGGCGATCCACAGCGGCGCCTCGAAGCCCGGCAAGGCGAAGATGGACGTCACTACGAACACCCCCAACCCCACCGCCAGCCCGCGCACGATCGAGGAGCCTACGTAGGCCAGGAACCAGCCCCAGTGCGACAGCGGCGTCAGCAGCACGAAGACCAGGCTGCCCATGATCTTGCTCTGGATGATCGAGGACGAGCTGTTGGCGAAGGCGTTCTGCAGCACGCTCATCATCACCAGACCGGGCACCAGGAAGGCCGTGTAGCTGACCGAGCCATAGACCTTGACGTGGTCCTCCAGCACGTGGCCGAAGACCATCAGGTAAAGCAGCGCGGTGAGCACCGGCGCACCGACGGTCTGGAAGCCGACCTTCCAGAAGCGCAGCGTTTCCTTGTAGAGCAGCGCGCGCCAGCCCAGAGCGTGAATCATCATTTGAGCCCCCACTCTCGGCACTTCGTGTCCTCGCTGCCCCCCGAGGGGGCGCGAGCTTGCTTGGGGCGGCCCGGCGCGGCGCTCATCGCGCCACCTCCAGCGGCGTCTGCTCACCTGCCATCAGGTCGATGAACACGTCTTCCAGATCGGCCTTGCGCATCTCGACGTCCTCGACGTCGAGACCGGCTTCGCGGATCGCGGCCAGGAGTTGCTCGACCTCGCGCGCGTTCTGCGCCGGCAATTGCACGATGCGGCCGGTGATGCGCGCATGCTGGGCCAGTTCCCAGGGCAGCATGCCATCGGTCTTGAAGCGCAGCACGTTGCTGGCGGCGGAGCGCAGCAGCTCGCTGGTGCGGTCCAGCGCGATCACGCGGCCCTGCTTGAGCATCGCGATACGATGGCACAGGGCCTCGGCCTCCTCGAGGTAGTGGGTGGTCAGCAGCACCGTGCTGCCCTGCTTGTTGAGCTTGGCGACGAATTGCCACAGTGTCTGGCGCAGCTCGACGTCGACGCCGGCCGTGGGCTCGTCCAGCACGATCACCGGCGGCTTGTGCACCAGGGCCTGCGCCACCAGCACCCGGCGCTTCATGCCGCCGGAGAGCTGGCGCATGTTGGCGGTGGCCTTGTCGGCCAGGCCCAGGCTGGTCAGCAGTTCGTCGATCCAGTCGTCGTTGTTCTTGATGCCGAAGTAGCCGGACTGGATACGCAGCGACTCGCGCACGTTGAAGAAGGGATCGAACACCAGCTCCTGCGGCACCACGCCGAGCTGGCGCCGCGCCTGGCTGTACTCGCGCTGCACGTCGAAGCCATGGACGCTGATGGCGCCCGCGCTGGGCCGGGACAGGCCGGCGAGCATGCTGATCAGGGTGGTCTTGCCGGCGCCGTTGGGCCCCAGCAGGCCGAAGAATTCGCCCTCTTCGATCTGGAAGGTGACCCCGTCGACTGCGCGCAGGCCTGGCTTTCCCTGGGCGCGCTGCTGGCGCGAGGCGGGGTAGGTCTTGGAGACCGATTGGAAGGAGATCGCGGGCATGAGAGCCCGGGATTTTAGGGCCCCGGCGTTTTTCCGCCCCAGGGCCGGAAAAAGGCCTTCGGCTACGGCGCAGCCGGCAGGAGCCCCGCCACGCCGTAGAGCGAGGCAAGTTCGCGCAGGCGCGGAGGCAGGCCCTTCACCGCGAAGCCGCGCCCGAGCGCGCTGGACTCGCGCCGACATTCGAGCAGCACCGCCAATGCCGAGGAGTCGAACTGCTCGAGGGCACTGGCATCCACCACGGTGGACGATGCAGCCTGCCCCGCCAGCCCCTGGCGCAGCATGAGCACGCAGGCCGGTGCTTCGTCGTGCGTGAGCTTGGGCGGCAGGACCAGCATCGCGAGGGATGCCCTACTTCTTGCTGCCGTTGCGCGAGTTGCGCGCCACGAGTGCGGCGATCAGCCCGTCGATGCCCTTGGCATTGATCTCCTGCGAGAACTGGCTGCGGTAGGTGTCGACCAGCCAGACACCCAGCACATTGAGGTTGTAGACCTTCCAGCCGCCACCCTGGCCCGGGGTCTTCTCGAGCCGGTAGTCCAGCTGGACCGGATCGCCACTGCTGCCGCGGACCTCGGTGCGCACCAGCACTTCGTTGTCGTCGGGCGAGCCGCGGAAGGGGCGCACCACCACCGACTGGTCGCTGACCTGGTCGAGCGCGCCGGCGTAGGTGCGCACCAGCAGCTTCTTGAACTCTTCCTGCAGGCGCTGCTGCTGCTCGGGCGTGGCCTGGCGCCAGGCCGGCCCGACCGCGGAGGCCGTCATGCGCTGGAAGTTCACGTGGGGCATGATCTTGGCGTCGACCAGCGCCATGATCTTGGCGACGTCGCCGGCCTTGATCGACTTGTCGGCCTTGATGGTCTCGAGCACATCGGTCGAGATGCGCTTGACCAGCGCGTCGGGCGTCTCGTCGGCGGCATGCACCGGGCGCACGAAAGCTGCGGCGCCCGCGAGCAGCACCCCGGCCAGGGCCAGGCGTCCGAAGGAGCGTCGTTGCAGGGTCTGGGTCATCGAAAAAGTCCCTTGTTGAAGTTTCAGGTCCGGCGAGCGTTGGCGGTTTGGAGGCGGAGCTGCGCCGGCAGGTTCCCACCACGGCGAGGGCACCGGCAACCGGATGCAAGCGCAGCGGGCCTCAATTGCCGTCGTTCGGCAGGTCGCCGTTGTGAATATCGTTGCGCCGACGCTGCAGGTAGGCGTCCCGCGTGAACGAATACTTGTCGAGCGCGGCCTCGCCCAGCAGCTCGCTGGCACGCAGGAAGTTGGAGCGCGTGTCGACCACGCGCAGCACGTACATCGAGTTGCGCCATGGGATGTCGTCGATCTGGTTCACCAGGTCGCCCCGGCGGTCGACCAGCAGGGCCGAGCCGTCGCGCACGGTCGAGGGACCGAGCAGCGGCAGCACCACGTAGGGCCCGCTCGGCACACCCCAGCGGCCCAGGGTCTGGCCGAAGTCCTCCGGGTGGCGGTCGATGCCGGCTTCGGTGGCGACGTCGAGCAACCCGCCGAGGCCGAAGACCGTGTTGACCGGAATCCGCATGAAGTTGTCGGTGCTGTGCCGCAGGTTGAGCTGCATCACGCTGTTGGCGAAGTTCCACACGTCGGACAGGTTGCCGAAGAAGTTGTTCACGCCGGTGCGCACGAAGGAAGGCAGGACGCGGCGGTAGGCGCTCGCCACCGGCTTGAGCACCGCGTCGTCGACGTTGTCGTTGAACTTCGCGACGCCGCGGTTGAAGGGCTCGAAGGGGTCGGCTGGATTGGCACCGGGGCCGGTCGCGCAGCCCGCGGCCAGGGTGAGGGCCGCGGCCGCGGTCAGGCCGCGAAGGACCAGGGAAAGGCTGCGCCGGGCCGGTGACGGGTCTTGTGGGGTCGGTGTTTTCATTTCTTGTTGCTGTTGGCCGGCGGCGCGCTGCCGTCGGCCGCCTTGCTGTAGAGAAACTGTCCGATCAGGTTCTCCAGCACGACTGCCGACTGCGTCGAGGTGATGATGTCACCGGCTTGCAGGCTCTTCTCCTCGGCGCCCGCCTCGATCCCGATGTACTGCTCTCCGAGCAGGCCGCTGGTCAGGATCTTGAGGGAGCTGTCCTTCGGGAAACTGTAACGGCTTTGCAACGCAATCGTCACGCTGGCCTGGAAGTTCTTGTCGTCGAACGTGATCGATTCGACGCGGCCGACCACCACGCCTGCGCTCTTGACGGCCGTCTGCGGCTTGAGTCCGCCGATGTTGTCGAAGCGCGCGGTGATGGCATAGGTCTTCTGGAAGCTCAGGCTCAGCAGGTTCGCGGACTGGAGTGCGAGGAAGAGCAGCGCCGCCGCGCCGATGAGCACGAACAGGCCGACCCAGACGTCATTCTTGGAGCGTTGCATGGCTTATTTCTACTAGATGCTGAACATCATGGCGGTCAGCAGGAAATCGAGACCGAGCACCGCGAGCGAAGCCGCGACCACGGTCCGGGTGGTGGCTCGGGACACACCCTCGGGCGTCGGCTGCGCCTCGAAGCCCTGAAGCAGCGCGATGAAGGTGACGGTGAAGCCGAAGACAACGCTCTTGACCACGCCGTTGCCCACGTCACGCCAGACGTCGACGCCGCCCTGCATCTGGCCCCAGAAGGCGCCGGGATCGACGCCGAGCATCGGCACGCCGACGACCCAGCCGCCGATCACGCCGACCGCGCTGAACACCGCAGCCAGGAGCGGCATGGTGATCACGCCGGCCCAGAAGCGCGGCGCCAGGATGCGCTGCACCGGATCCACCGCCATCATCTCCATGGCGCTGAGCTGCTCGCCGGCCTTCATGAGGCCGATCTCGGCCGTCAGCGAGGTGCCTGCACGCCCCGCGAAAAGCAGCGCCGCCACCACCGGGCCGAGCTCGCGCACCAGGCTCAGCGCCACCAGCAGACCCAAGGCCTCGGAGGAACCATAGCGCTGCAGCGTGTAGTAGCCCTGCAGCCCGAGCACGAAGCCCACGAACAGGCCCGAGACCGCGATGATGGCCAGCGAGTAGTTGCCGAGGAAATGGATCTGGTCACGCACCAAGCCGAAGCGGCGCAGGCTGCGCGCGCCGTGAAGGCTGAGGCGCACGAAGAGCCGCGCGGCCGCGCCAAAGTCCACCAGCTTGGACCGGACGGCGAATCCGGCATCGGCAGGCCTGTACCAGGTCATTGGACGACCTCCCCCAGGCTCGTCACTTCGTGTACTTCGCGCACCCCCTCCTGAAGGAGGGGGCGAGCGCCTTCGGGCGGCCGGGCGGCGCTCACGCCCGCTCCCCATGGCTGTTGTTGCCGAAGTCGTCCTCGACGGCGACGCCGGGGTAATGGAAATGCACCGGCCCGTCGGGCAGCGCATTGACGAACTGGTGCACCAGTGGGTCGGCACTCGCCCGCACGTCCTGCGGCCTGCCTTGGGCGGCGATGCCGCCGTTGGCCAGGATGATCACGTGGTCGGCGATGCGGAAGGTTTCCTCGAGGTCGTGCGACACCACCACGCTGGTCAGGCCCAGCGTGTCGTTGAGCTGGCGGATCAGCCGCGCCGCCGTGCCCAGCGAGATCGGGTCGAGGCCGGCGAAGGGCTCGTCGTACATCACCAAGTCGGGATCGAGCGCGATCGCCCGGGCCAGCGCCACGCGGCGGGCCATGCCGCCGGACACCTCGCTGGGCATCAGCTGGCGGGCGCCGCGCAGGCCGACGGCGTCGAGCTTCATGAGCACGATGTCGCGCACCAGCGCCTCGGGCAGCCGCGTGTGCTCGCGCAGCGGGAAGGCAACGTTGTCGAACACGCTCATATCGGTGAAAAGCGCGCCGAACTGGAACAGCATGCCCATGCGGCGACGCGCGGCATAGAGTGCATCGCTGCCCATCCGGCCGATGTCCTGCCCATCGAACAGCACCTCGCCGCGCTGCGCGCGCACCTGGCCGCCGATCAGGCGCAGCACGGTGGTCTTACCGCCGCCGGAGGCGCCCATGAGCGCCGTCACCTTGCCGCGGGGGACGGTGAAGGAGACGCCGTCGAGGATCGCGCGATCGCCGTAGCCGAAGCGGATATCGCGGAACTCGACAAGTGAGGAATCGGAAGGCTTCATGGGCAACAGAAAAGCCAGGGCGCCTGAGGCATCCCCGGCTCACGGTGGCGGCCATGATAAATGAAGCACGGGACGTGCCCATGCGCCGAAAGTGGGAGGCCAATCCCCGCCTAATTCAGCGCGGCAGATCGCTGTAGCCCATCAGGAACTCGTCGACCGCGCGCGCCGCCTGGCGCCCCTCGCGGATGGCCCAGACCACCAGTGACTGGCCTCGGCGCATGTCGCCGGCCGCAAACACCTTGGGCACGTTGGTCGCATAGCCACCGATGAAGTCGACGCCGGCCTTGGCGTTGCCGCGGCCGTCCTTCTCGACGCCGAAAGCCTCCAGCACGCCGGCGACGGGACTCACGAAGCCCATGGCCAGCAGCACCAGGTCGGCCTTGAGCACCTGCTCGGAGCCGGGGACCTCGCTCATCTTGCCGTCCTTCCACTCGACGCGGACGGTTTTCAGGCCAGTGACCTTGCCCTTCTCGCCGATGAATTCCTTGGTGGCGATGGCGAATTCGCGCTCGCAGCCCTCCTCGTGGCTGGAGCTGGTGCGCAGCTTGTAGGGCCAGTAGGGCCAGGTCAGCGGGCGGTTCTCCTCCTCGGGCGGCTGGGGCATCAGCTCAAACTGGGTCACGCTGGCCGCGCCGTGGCGGTTGCTGGTGCCCACGCAGTCGGAGCCGGTGTCGCCGCCGCCGATCACGATCACGTGCTTGCCATCGGCCCGGATCTGGCCCTTGACCTTGTCGCCGGCGTTGATCTTGTTCTGCTGCGGCAGGAACTCCATCGCGAAATGGATGCCGTCGAGGTCGCGCCCCGGCACCGGCAGATCGCGCGACTGCTCGGCGCCGCCGGTCAGGACCACGGCGTCGAATTCCTTGTCGAGCTGCTCGGGCGTCACCGTCTCCTTGGCCCAGTTGGTGACCTTGGAGCCCTTGCCCAGCGGGTCCTTGGCGGCGCCGACCATTACGCCGGGGCGGAACACGACGCCCTCCGCCTTCATCTGCTCGATGCGGCGGTCGATATGCGTCTTCTCCATCTTGAAGTCGGGGATGCCGTAGCGCAGCAGGCCGCCGATGCGGTCGTTCTTCTCGAACAGGGTCACGTCATGGCCGACGCGCGCGAGCTGCTGCGCGGCCGCCATGCCGGCGGGGCCGGAGCCCACCACCGCGACCTTCTTGCCGGTCTTGTGCCGGGCCGGGCGCGGCGCGACCCACGCTTCCTGCCACGCGCGGTTGATGATCGCGTGCTCGATGGACTTGATGCCGACCGCGTCGTCGTTCACGTTCAGCACGCAGGCCGCTTCGCAGGGCGCGGGGCAGATGCGGCCGGTGAACTCGGGAAAGTTGTTGGTCGAGTCCAGCACCGCGAAGGCGCTCTGCCAGTCGTTGCGGTACACAAGGTCGTTGAAGTCCGGAATGACGTTGTTGACAGGGCAGCCGCTGTTGCAGAACGGCGTGCCGCAGTCCATGCAGCGCGCACCCTGCACCTTGGCCTGCTTGTCATCGAGGCCGACGACGAATTCCTTGTGGTGCTTGACGCGCTCCTCGACGGGCTTGTAGCCCTCTTCGATGCGCTCGTGCTCCATGAAGCCGGTGATCTTTCCCATCGTATTTCCTTTGCTCACCCCCGTCGCTTGCTCACTTCGTGTAGCCTCCTCCCCCCTCACGGGGGCAGCACCAGCGGCCCGGCAAAGCCGGTTCCGCGGTGCTCCCCGAAGGGAGACAGGTGCTACGCGTAGAGAGGCTGCACGGCGTGTGAAGAGTTTGTTGTTTGATCAGGCCGTGACCGGCTTGTTGACGACCGCATGCGGCTCCAGGCCCACGTGCGCGTTGTTGCCGCTGCTGGTGAGCTCGACCTTGCGATCGTGGATCTCGGCCAGCGCGCGCTTGTATTCGTTCGGGAACACCTTGACGAACTTGGTCCGGGACACGGCCCAGGTGTCGAGCAGCTCGCGCGCGCGCTTGCTGCCGGTCCAGCGGTGATGGTCCTCGAGCAGTTTCTTGAGCCGGGCCTCGTCGGTCTCGCCCTCGTGCCAGATCTTGCGATGCACGCTGGCGGTCTGCTCGGCCGAGGTCAGCACCTTGTCGAGCGAGACCATGGCCAGGTTGCAGCGCGAGGCGAACTGCCCGTCCTCGTCGTAGACGAAGGCCACGCCGCCGCTCATGCCGGCGGCAAAGTTGCGCCCGGTCTTGCCCAGCACCACCACCGTGCCGCCGGTCATGTACTCGCAGCCGTGGTCACCGGTGCCTTCGACCACCGCGGTGGCGCCCGACAGACGCACCGCGAAGCGCTCGCCCGCCACCCCGCTGAGGAAGGCCTCGCCCGTGGTCGCGCCGTACAGCGCGGTGTTGCCGACGATGATGTTGCGGGTCGCCTCGCCCCGGAAGTCCAGGCTGGGGCGCACCACCACACGGCCGCCCGACAGGCCCTTGCCGGTGTAGTCGTTGGCATCGCCGATCAGGTAGAGCGTGATGCCGCGCGCCAGGAAGGCGCCGAAGGACTGGCCGCCGGTGCCCTCGAGCTGGATGCGGATCGAGTCGTCCGGCAGGCCCTGCGGATGCACCTTGGTGAGCGCGCCCGAGAGCATGGCGCCGACCGAGCGGTTGACGTTGCGCGCCACCTCGATGAACTGCACCTTCTCGCCCTTCTCGATGGCGGGGCGCGACTTCTCGATCAGCTTGTTGTCCAGGCTCTTCGCGAGGCCGTGGTCCTGCGCCTCGACGTGGAAGCGCGGCACGTCGGCCGGCACGTTGGGCTGGGCGAACAGGCGGCTGAAGTCCAGGCCGCGCGCCTTCCAATGGGCGATGCCCTTGCGGGTGTCGAGCAGATCGGCGCGGCCGATCAGGTCGTCGAACTTGCGGATGCCCAACTGCGCCATGATCTGGCGCACTTCCTCGGCGACGAAGAAGAAGTAGTTCACCACGTGCTCGGGCTTGCCCGAGAACTTCTTGCGCAGCACCGGGTCCTGCGTGGCCACGCCGACCGGGCAGGTGTTCAGGTGGCACTTGCGCATCATGATGCAGCCCTCGACCACCAGGGGGGCGGTCGCGAAGCCGAACTCGTCGGCGCCCAGCAGCGCGCCGATCGCAACGTCGCGGCCGGTCTTCATCTGGCCGTCGGCCTGCACGCGGATGCGGCCGCGCAGCCGGTTGAGCACCAGGGTCTGCTGGGTCTCGGCCAGGCCGATCTCCCACGGGCTGCCCGCGTGCTTGATCGAGGACCACGGCGAGGCGCCGGTGCCGCCGTCATGGCCCGCGATCACCACGTGGTCGCTCTTGCACTTGGCCACGCCGGCCGCGATGGTGCCGACGCCGACCTCGCTCACCAGCTTGACGCTGACGCTGGCGTGCGGGGCCACGTTCTTCAGGTCGTGGATCAGCTGCGCCAGGTCCTCGATCGAGTAGATGTCGTGGTGCGGCGGCGGCGAGATCAGGCCCACGCCCGGAACCGAGTAGCGCAGCTGGCCGATGTAGTTGGAGACCTTGCCGCCGGGCAGCTGGCCGCCCTCGCCGGGCTTGGCGCCCTGCGCCATCTTGATCTGCAGCTGATCGGCCGAGGCCAGGTACTCGGCGGTGACGCCGAAGCGGCCCGAGGCCACCTGCTTGATGCGCGAGCGCAGCGAGTCGCCGTCGGCCAGCGGCAGGTCGACCTCGACGTTGGCCTCGCCGATCACGCTCTTGAGCGTGTCGCCCTGCTTGATCGGGATGCCCTTGAGCTCGTTGCGATAGCGCGCCGGATCTTCACCGCCTTCGCCGGTGTTGCTCTTGCCGCCGATGCGGTTCATGGCCACGGCCAGGGTCGAATGCGCTTCGGTGCTGATGGAGCCCAGCGACATGGCGCCGGTCGCAAAGCGCTTGACGATCTCGCTCGCCGGCTCGACTTCGTCCACCGGAATCGCCTTGGCCGGATCGATCCTGAACTCGAACAGGCCGCGCAGCGTCAGGTGGCGGCGGTTCTGGTCGTTGATGAGCTGCGCGTATTCCTTGTAGGTATTGAAGTTGTTGGCGCGGGTGCTGTGCTGCAGCTTGGCGATGGCGTCGGGCGTCCACATGTGCTCCTCGCCGCGGGTGCGCCAGGCGTATTCGCCACCGGCGTCCAGCATGTGCGCCAGCACCGGGTCGTCGCCGAAGGCCGCCTTGTGCATGCGGATGGCTTCCTGCGCGATCTCGAAGACGCCGATGCCCTCGACCCGGCTGGCGGTGCCGGTGAAGTACTTGGACACCGTCTCCGCATTGAGGCCGATGGCCTCGAAGAGCTGGGCGCCGCAGTAGCTCATGTAGGTGCTGACGCCCATCTTCGACATGATCTTGGACAGGCCCTTGCCGATCGCCTTGACGTAGTTGTAGATGGCCTTCTCGGCGCTCAGGTCGCCCTGCAGGTCCTCGTGCATCGCGGCCAGGGTTTCCATGGCGAGGTAGGGATGCACGGCCTCGGCACCATAGCCGGCCAGCACGCCGAAGTGGTGCACTTCGCGCGCCGAGCCGGTTTCCACCACCAGCCCGGCGGTGGTGCGCAGGCCCTCGCGCACCAGGTACTGGTGGATGGCCGAGAGCGCGAGCAGCGCCGGGATGGCGATCTGGGTCGCGCTGAGCGCGCGGTCGCTCACGATGAGGATGTTGTGGCCACCCTTGATGGCGTCCACCGCTTCGGCGCACAGCGAGGCCAGCTTGGCTTCGACGCCCTCCTCGCCCCAGGCAAGCGGGTAGGTGATGTCGAGCGTGTAGCTCTTGAACTTGCCCTGGGTGTACTTGCCGATGTCGCGCAGCTTCGCCATGTCGGCGAAGTCGAGGATGGGCTGGCTCACCTCCAGCCGCATCGGTGGGTTGACCTGGTTGATGTCCAGCAGGTTCGGCTTCGGGCCGATGAAGGACACGAGCGACATCACGATGGCTTCGCGGATCGGGTCGATCGGCGGGTTGGTCACCTGCGCGAAGAGCTGCTTGAAGTAGTTGTAGAGCGGCTTGTTCTTGTCGGACAGCACGGCCAGCGGGCTGTCGTTGCCCATGGAGCCGATGCCTTCCTCGCCGGCCGCGGCCATGGGGCTCATCAGGAATTTGATGTCTTCCTGCGTGTAGCCGAAGGCCTGCTGGCGATCGAGCAGGGCGACCTGGCTGATCGGGGGCTGCACCGCCTCCGCCTCGACGCTGTCGAGCTTGATGCGCAGATTCTCGATCCACTGCTTGTAGGGCTTGCTGTTGGCGAGGGTGGCCTTGACCTCCTCGTCGTCGATCATGCGGCCCTGCTCCAGGTCGATCAGGAACATCTTGCCGGGCTGCAGGCGCCACTTGCGGACGATCTTCTGCTCCGGCACCGGCAGCACGCCGGATTCGGAGGCCATGATGACCAGGTCGTCGTCCGTCACGCAGTAGCGCGAGGGACGCAGGCCGTTGCGGTCCAGCGTGGCGCCGATCTGGCGGCCGTCGGTGAAGACGATCGAGGCCGGACCGTCCCAGGGCTCGAGCATCGCAGCGTGGTATTCGTAGAAGGCGCGCCGGCGCGGGTCCATGGTCGCGTGCTGCTCCCAGGGCTCGGGGATCATCATCATCACGGCCTGGCTGATCGGGTAGCCGGCCATCGTGAGCAGTTCGAGGCAGTTGTCGAAGGTGGCGGTGTCGGACTGGTCGGCGAAGCTGATCGGGTACAGCTTCTGCAGGTCGGCGGCCAGCACCGGCGAGGACATCACGCCCTCTCGCGCCTTCATCCAGTTGTAGTTGCCCTTGACCGTGTTGATCTCGCCGTTGTGGGCGACATAACGGTACGGGTGGGCCAGCGGCCACTCGGGGAAGGTGTTGGTGGAGAAGCGCTGGTGCACCAGGCCCAGGGCCGAAATGCAGCGCTTGTCCTGCAGGTCGAGGTAGTAGGTGCCCACCTGATCGGCCAGCAGCAGGCCCTTGTAGACCACCGTGCGGCTCGACATGCTCGGGACGTAATACTCCTTGCTGTGCTTGAGCTTCAGGCGCTGGATGGCGGCGCTGGCCGTCTTGCGGATGACGTAGAGCTTGCGCTCCAGGGCGTCCTGCACGATCACGTCGTTGCCGCGGCCGATGAAGACCTGGCGCAGCAGCGGCTCCTTTTTGCGCACCGCGGGCGACATGGGCATCTCGCGGTTGACCGGCACGTCGCGCCAGCCCAGCAGCACTTGCCCTTCGGCCTTGATGGCGCGTTCCAGCTCCTGCTCACAGGCTTCGCGCGATGCGTGTTCCTTGGGGAGGAAGATCATGCCCACGCCGTACTCGCCGGGCGGCGGCAGCGTCACGCCCTGCTTGGCCATCTCCTCGCGGTACAGCACGTCGGGCAGCTGGATCAGGATGCCGGCGCCGTCGCCCATCAGCTTGTCAGCGCCCACTGCGCCGCGATGGTCCAGGTTTTCCAGGATCTTCAGGCCCTGGACGACGATGCTGTGGCTTTTCTCGCCCTTGATGTGGGCCACGAAGCCGACGCCGCAGGCGTCATGCTCGTCGGCCGCGGAATAGAGGCCGTGTTGTTGGAGATGTTCGATCTCGGCAGCCGTCGTCATGGGCGCACTCCTTCAGTTTTTCGCAGGGAGGTGAAGGATATTGCGTTGCACAAACAATGCCAAGTGTTTTATTTGGGGTCAGATTCCAAATAAATGTTGAGTTTTTGACTAGGAATAAAAATAGGGACAGATTAAGTATGCTGATGAACGGTCCGCGAGCGGATGTGGCTCAATCGCGCTGAGACGGGGGACGGCCCGGCCGCGCCCTCAACACGCGGCGTGGCGTGTTCTTCTGAAGGGCATCGATGAAGTCGGAATCGCCGACAGCCCAGCCATGCAGGGTGGCGTCGGTCAGCGCGGCCTGGTCGGCCGATGCCACGCCACCGCGCACCAATTCGGCATAGGCGGCCTCGCGCGCAAAGGGCGTGTTGCCCAGCGACCAGTAGAGGGGGTGTGGCGTCACCAGCCTGTCGTGCCGCAACCCGGCGTAATGCGCATGGCTGGACCACGGATAGTCGCGGGCCTCGGCCGCGATGCCGGCCCGCACCGGGTTCAGGTCGATGTAGGCCATGCACGTCAGCAGGTAGCGGTCCGACTGGATCAGCGTGGACTTGTACCGCCCCTCCCACAAGGTGCCGGTGCGTCCGTGACGGTCGTTGAAGTAGCGCACGTAGCGCCGGCCCACCGCCTGCATCCACAAGGGCAGGCCGTCGGCACTGTCCGGCGTGGCGAGCAGGTGGTAGTGGTTGTCCATCAGCACGTAGGCATGCAGCGCGATGCCCAGGCGCACCGCGTTCTCGCCCAGCAGGCCCAGCAGCATCTCGCGGTCCGCGCTGTCGACGAAGATGGGCTGGCGGTTGTTGCCGCGCTGGATCACGTGGTGCGGCTGGCCGGCCAGCGTGAGGCGAGGCAGGCGTGCCATTTCAGTGCAGGCGGAAGCGCGTTTCCTGCAGGGCGTCGAGGCCGAACTGGGCAAGCAGTTCCTGCAGCCGGGTCGCGGCGCTGGCCTTGCGATGGCCGGTACGGCGCGCAATGATCAGCTCGTTCTTCAGGCTGTGCTCCCAGCCCACCAGTTCAGTCACGGTAACCTGGTAACCGTGTGCCTCCAGATAGAGGCAACGCAGCACGTTGGTGAGCTGACTGCCGATCTCGCGCGTGTGCAGGGGATGGCGCCACAGTTCGGCGAGGGGGGTGCGCGACAACGCCAGCGCCTTGCTCTGGCGCAGGCAACCCGCCACCTCGGCCTGGCAGCAGGGCACGAGCACCATGAAGCGCGCCTGCTTGGCCAGGCCGAAGGCGATGGCATCGTCGGTGGCGGTGTCGCAGGCATGCAGCGCGGTCACGACATCGACCTGCGCCGGCAATTCGGCCGCGTCGGCGGATTCGGCCGCACTGATGTTGAGGAAGGACATGCGCTCGAAGCCCAGCCGCGCCGCCAACGCGCGCGACTTCTCGACCAGCTCCGCGCGCGTCTCGATGCCGTACACATGCCCTCCGCCTCGGGGCTGGAAAAACAGGTCGTAGATGATGAAGCCGAGGTAGGACTTCCCGGCCCCATGGTCGGCGAGCGTGGCTTGGGCGCCCTCCTCCGGCAGCTCGCCGAGCAGCTTCTCGATGAATTGGAAGAGGTGATAGACCTGCTTGAGCTTGCGGCGCGAGTCCTGGTTGAGCCGGCCTTCGCGCGTGAGGATGTGGAGTTCCTTGAGAAGCTCGATCGACTGGCCCGGCCGCAAGATCTCCTGCAGCTCGGCCTCGGCCTTGTACGCCTTGGCGACGGATGCCTTGCTCATGATGCCGCTCCACGCGGGCCGATGTCCAGCGCCGCCCATCCTTCGTGCCCCAGCTGTTCCAGCGTCTGCATGTTGCGCCCGAAGATGGCTTCTGCATCCGGGAAGGCCTCGACGGCACGGCTCACGCTGTCCTCTCGCAGCAGGTGCAGTGTGGGATACGGCGCGCGGTTGGTCGCGTTCGTGATGTCGTCAGCCTCCGTCCCGGCGAACTGGAAGCGCGGGTGGAAGCTGGCCAGTTGGAATTGGCCTTCGAAGCCGGCGCGCGCCAGGCGGCGCTCGGCACGGGCCGTGAAACCGTTGAAGTCCAGAAAGTCGGTCAAGATGTTCGGGGCAATCAGAAGCGTGGTGTCGCGCTCTGCGGCGTTGGAGGCCGCGAGCGCACGGGCTTCGTCCAGCAGCGCGTCGATGAGGCCGCCCTCCTCGTCCTGCTGGTAGACGGCGTAATGGATCTGGCCGCGCGCATGCACGGCCTTGGCGAAGGGACACAGGTTCAGCCCGATCACCGCACGTTCGAGCCAGCGCTGCGTGTCCTGCACCGCCTGTTCGGCCGAAGCTGGGGTCGCACCGCTCATGCTGCCGTCCCCGTGCGGGCCCGCCCCGGCGCCACACGCGCCGCCAGCGCAAGGCCGGCCAGCGAGCAGGCCAGCGTCACGCCCCAGGTCCACTGCCAGCCGCCGGCCCGATGGGCTATCCAGGCCACCACCGGCGGTGCGATGAACTGGCCCAGGGAAGAGGCCTGCTGCATCAGGCCCACCGTTGTCGAGACGGTCGCGGGTCCGGGCGCGAGCCGGACCGAGAGCATGAAGAGGGTCGCCGGAATCATGCCTCCAGCCAGCGAGAACAGGCAGACGGCCAGATAGCGCAACGCCGGCGGCAAGCCCTCCGCGCTGCCCGGACCGATCTGCGCGAAAGCCGCGACGCTACCCAGTGCCATGACGACAAAGCCCCAGCGCAGCAGGCGCTCGGGCGCGACGCCGCGCTGGAGGAACCGGCCTCCGCTGATGTTGCCGACGATGTTCATCGCGGCCGCCAGCGCGGTCAACGCAGCGTTCCAGGCGGCGGGCACGCCGGCATCGGCATAGATCGCGGGGAGGAAGCCGATCACGGCCATCCATTGCGAGGAGTACACCGCGAAGGCCAGCGCCAGCGTCCAGGGACCGGCGGAGCGGGCCGTGTCGAGCAGGCGTGCCGACCAACGCGACGGTGACGGCATCGCCTGCGCAATGCGCAGGCGCCGGTCGCTCGGTACCACCAGCCACACCCAGACCGCCGCCATCGCCGAGACCGCCGATAGCACCCACCACCAGCCCGGCCAGCCACCCCAGGCGATCAGCGCCGGCCCGAGCAGCAGCGCCAAGGCAACGCCCAGCGGCATGTAGGCGCCCCAGAGGCCGAGCGCCTTCTTCTCCACATTCGGCGGCGACAGGGCCCGGATCAGGCCAGGCCCGGGCATCACGGCCAGCAGGAAGCCCACGCCCTCGAGCGCCCGCAGGGCCAGCAGCCAATGAACTGCCCGGGGACCGGAGTGCCCAGCGGCGCCGACCCACCCGCCCAGCACGCTGGCCGCCGTCACCACGACCAAGCCTGCCAGCATGCTGCGCCGCAGCCCGACGGCATCGGCCAGCAGGCCGAACACCATGCCCAGTGTCATGCCGGCCACCTGCACCAGCGCCAGGAGGAAGCCCGCCTCGACCAGCCCGATGCCGAGGGTGGCCTGCAGCGCCGGCACGGCCGGCGGCAACTTGCCCAGGTGCAGGGCCGCGGACACGCCGGCCAGCACCACGGCCAGCGCAGCGCCGGGGACACGGGCTGCAGCGGCCGCCGGAGAAGGAGGCAGGCTCATTCGATCCACCGCCGCCCGGTGAGGCGCTCGTGCTCGCGAATCGCGAAGCGATCCGTCATGCCAGCGATGTAGTCGGCCACCGCGCGCTGGCGGTCGTCGCGCTGCGCAAAAGATGCCGGCATCTGTCCCGGATCCTCGATGTAGGCGGAGAAAAGCTCGCGCACCACCTCCTGCGCCCGGCCGGTGGTCTGCATCACGCGCGGATGCCGGTAGAGGTTGCGGAAAAGAAACTGCTTGAGCTCGGTCGACTGGGCGCGCATCGTGGCGCTGAAGAGCACCAGCGGCGCGGCGCGGCGCACTGCATCTGCATCGACCGGCGCAGCTGTTTCCAGCGCGGCGCGGGTCGCGTCGATCACGTCGTAGACCTGCGCGCTCAGCATGCGGCGGATGGCTTCGTAGAGCACGCGACGGCCCTGCAGCTGCGGGTGCTCGTCCCGCGTCTCGCGCAGGTAGCGGCTGAAGAGCGCGACCTCGTCCAGGCGGTCCAGCTCGATCAGGCCCGAGCGCACGCCATCGTCGATGTCGTGAGCGTTGTAGGCGATCTCGTCGGCCAGGTTGCACAGCTGCGCCTCCAGCCCCGGCTGGGTGCGTTCACAGAAGCGTCGCCCGACGCCCCCCGGCTCGGCGGCCTCCAGTCGCTCGGCGTTGGCGCGCGAGCAATGCTTGAGGATGCCCTCACGGGTCTCGAAGCTCAGGTTCAGCCCGTCGTATTGCGGATAGCGGTGCTCGAGCGCATCCACCACGCGCAGGCTCTGCAGGTTGTGCTCGAAGCCACCGTGCTGCGCCATGCAGGCATCCAGCGCGTCCTGCCCTGCATGGCCGAAGGGTGTATGGCCCAGGTCATGGGCCAGCGCGATGGCCTCCACCAGGTCCTCGTTGAGCCGCAACGCACGCGCGATCGAGCGGCCGAGCTGCGCCACTTCCAGGGAATGGGTAAGGCGGGTGCGGAACAGGTCGCCCTCGTGGTTGAGGAAGACCTGCGTCTTGTAGACCAGACGCCGGAAAGCGGTCGAATGCACGATGCGGTCGCGGTCGCGCTGGAAGTCGTCCCGCGTGGGCGCCGGGGGCTCCGCATGGCGCCGGCCGCGCGACTGTGCCGGATGACTCGCGTAGGGTGCCAGGCTCATTGCCCGATGCCGGGTCAGGCCGCGCAGCCCTGCGCCAGCACCTCGCGCACCATGGCGTCAGGTGCGCTGCGCATGGTGGCCGACCCGGGCTTGTCGATGACCACGAAGCGGATCTCGCCGGCCTCCGACTTCTTGTCGATCCGCATCAGTTCGAGGTAGCGTTCCGCACTCAGCGCGGGGGCCACGACCGGCAGGCCAGCGCGCTCGACAAGCGCCGAGAGCCGCTGCACGAAGGCCTCGTCGACGCCACCCAGCCGTTGCGACAGCCGCGCGGCCAGGACCATGCCGCAGCCGACGGCCTCGCCGTGCAGCCACTCGCCATAACCCAGGCCAGCCTCGATGGCATGGCCGAAGGTATGGCCGAAATTGAGGATCGCGCGCAGGCCGCTCTCGCGCTCGTCCTGCCCCACGACCGCCGCCTTGATCTCGCAGCTGCGCCGCACCGCGCGCGCGAGCGCGGCAGGATCGCGCGCCATCAACGCGTCGATGTTCGCCTCGATCCAGTCGAAGAAGCGCATGTCGTAGATCGGGCCGTACTTGATGATCTCGGCCAGGCCCGCGCTGAGCTCGCGCGCCGGCAGCGTGGACAGCGTGGCGAGGTCGCACAACACGAGGCGCGGCTGGTAGAAGGCGCCGATCATGTTCTTGCCCAGGGGATGGTTGATCGCCGTCTTGCCGCCCACCGAGGAATCGACCTGCGCCAGGAGGGTGGTCGGCACCTGCACGAAGGGCACGCCCCGCATGTAGCTGGCCGCCGCGAAGCCGACCATGTCGCCCACCACGCCGCCGCCGAGCGCAAACAGCACCGTCTTGCGGTCACAGCCGTGGCGCAGCAATGCGTCGAAGATCAGATTCAGCGTCGCCCAGTCCTTGTGCACCTCACCATCGGGCAGCTCCAGCATGTGGACGGCCTGGAAGCGGCAGGCCAGGGTGTCGCGCAGGGCCTGCGCATAGAGCGGCGCCACCGTGGTATTGCTGACGATCAGGGCCGCAGCAGCGGCAGGGACGGCGTCGAAATGGCCCGGCTCGCCGAGCAGGCCGCTGCCGATCAGGATCGGATAGCTGCGCTCGCCAAGCTGGATCTCGACCCGCCCGGGGGAGAGGGACACTGGCATGGCCCCGAGTTTAGGCGCATGCTGCCCGGCCCGGGCTCAGGTCTGCGGATCGCTTCGGGTCCCGGGGGATATCAGACCGGCCAACTCCAGCTGCATCACGATGATGTTCACCAGCATCGCGACGGTGGGCCGGCCGGTTTCGACCACATCGTGCGCTGTTTCGCGGTAGAGCGGGTCGCGCGCGGCATAAAGCTCATGCAGACGGCCCAGCGGGTCGGCGACCTGCAGCAGGGGCCGCTTGACATCGTGTCGCAGCCTCCGGAACAGGTCCTCGGGCGAGGAGCGCAGGTAGATCACGTGGAAGTGCTCGCGCAATTGGAGGCGATTGGCCTCGCGCAACACCGAGCCGCCGCCGGTCGACACGATGCCGTGGGCCGCGGCGGCAAGTTCGGCGATCACCTCTTGCTCAAGGTCACGGAAACTCTGCTCGCCCTCGCGCTCGAAGAAATCGCGGATGGAGCAGCCGATGCGCCGCTCGATCAGGTCGTCGCTGTCGATGAAGGGAAGCTGGAGACGCTGAGCCAGGCGCCGGCCCACCGCCGATTTTCCGGCGCCGGGCAGGCCGACGAGTGCGACCGCCACGCGATGCTGCGAACACCCACGCGCGTCAGCGCGCGGCGTTACGGTCGGTAATCATCTTCGGGGTGATAAAGACGAGCATTTCGGTCTTGTTGGCAACGCGCTCGCGCTTGCGGAACAGTGCCCCCACGTAGGGCACTTCACCCAGCACCGGCACGCGCGATTCGTCGTTGGTTTCGGTGAGCTCGAAGATACCACCGATGACCACGGTGCCGCCGTTTTCGACCAGCACCTCGGTCTGCACATGCTTCGTGTTGATCGCGAAACCGGCGGTCGTTGCCTGACCGACCGTGTCCTTGTTGACGTCCAGCGTCAGGATGATGTTGCCCTCGGGAGTGATCTGCGGCGTCACCTCGAGCTTCAGGTTGGCTTTGCGGAAGGCGATGGAGGTGGCGCCGCTGGAGGTGGCAACCTGATAGGGCAGTTCCGTGCCCTGCTCGATCAGCGCCTTGGTCTGGTCGGCGGTCACGACACGCGGGCTGGACACCACCTTGCCCTTGCCGTCGGCTTCCAGGGCCGAGATCTCGAGGTTCAGCATGCGCGAGAAGCTGGAGTTGAACAGCGAGATGGCGAAGGTGCCCGGCGCATTGCCGTTGCCGGCCACACCAGTCGAGGGCAGGTTGACGAAGTTGGAGTTCGTGAAAGTGGTGAGCGCGCTGGCAGGCGTGGTGGCGGTCGCCGGGGTTACGACCGGAACCGCGCCGATATTGCCGAACACAGGCCGACCGTTGTTCGAGCCCACCGTGCCGCCGGACACGCCGCCACCGAGCCGCACGCCCAGGGATTTGCCGAAGGTATCGGAGGCTTCCACGATGCGCGCCTCGATCAGCACCTGGCGCACCGGCACGTCCAGCTTCTGGATCAGCTCGGCGACCTGTTGCAGGCGCGAGGGAATGTCCGAGACGAAGAGCTGGTTGGTCCGCGATTCGGCGATCACGCTGCCGCGCGGGCTCAGGATGCGGGTCGTGGTGCCCGAACCGCCGCCGCTCGACGTGCCCGAACCGGTCAGGCCCTGGGCAATGGTCACGGCCTTGGTGTAATTCAGCTGGAAGGATTGGGTGCGCAGCGGCTCCAGGTTCTGGATCGCGGCCTGCGCCTCGAACTCGAGCTTTTCCTTGGCGTTGATCTCGTCCTTGGGCGCGATCCACAGCACGCTACCGTTCTTGCGCATGCCCAGGTTCTTGGCCTGCATGATGATGTCGAGCGCCTGGTCCCAGGGCACATCTTTCAGACGCAGAGTCAGCGCACCGGTCACGGAATCCGAGGTCACGATGTTGAAGTTCGTGAAATCGGCGATCACCTGCAGCAGCGAGCGGATCTCGATGTTCTGGAAGTTCAGCGACAGCTTCTCGCCGGTGTAGCCGACACCCTGGGTCAGCTTGGTCGGATCGACCTTGCGCGGACGCACCTCGACCACGAACTGGTTCTCGCTCTGGTAGGCGCTGTGCTCCCAGTCGCCCTTGGGCTCGATGGTCATGCGCACGCGATCACCGGCCTGCTGCGCCGTCACGGTCTGCACGGGCGTGCCGAAATCCGACACGTCGAGGCGGCGGCGCAGGCCTTCCGGCAGGGTGGACTTGGTGAACTCCACCACCAGGTTGCGTCCCTGCTGACGAATGTCCACCCCCACCTGATTGTTTGCGAGGTCAACGACCACGCGGCCGGTGTTGTCCGAACCAAGCCGAAAATCGACATCGCGCAGCGGCAGCATGTCGCGATTGCGGTTCTCGGAAAATGCCTGCGGCGTCGAGGCCACCAAGGCCGCGCCCGGAACGGGTTCGAGCGAAACCAGGAGCGACTTGCCCTGGATCTCGGCCTTGTAGGCAGTCGCTTGCTTCAGGTTCAGAACCAGCCGGGTGCGCTCCCCTGCCTGCACCACGTTGATGGAACGCAGATTGCCCTGGTTGACGTCGATCGCCGAGCGGCCGATGGCGTTGGTCACGCCAGGAAAATCAAGGGCGATGCGCGCCGGCGCCTGGATCGCGAAGCCGGTGGGCGGGGCAGCGAGCGGCTGCGTGAGGTCGATCCGCACGACTTCGGCGCCAGACTGCATTGAGCTCGTGACCGATTCGATCGCGTTCTGAGCATGCGCCACCGCCAGCGCGCCACAGGCGAGCAGGCCGGCACCAACCACGCGCAGCCACTGCGCGAACCTGAAATTCTTGGGTTTCATTTCGACCTCTCTTGCAACTGCAGCGTCGCCACGCGTTCGATCCATTCACCGGCGGCGTCCTGCACGATTTCACGCAAGGCGAGTTCGGTTTCGCTGATTCGGGTAATGCGCCCGTAGTTGAGGCCCAGATAGTTTCCGACCCGGACCTGGTAGAGCAGCTTGTCGACGGTGACCAGCGCCACGGGCTGGCCATTGCGCACCATGCTGCCCACCATGGCCATCGAATCGAGCGGGAAAGCTTCCAGCGATTCCTTGCGACGGGTCAGTTCAGGCGCGATCAGGCCCGAGGTGCTGGGCTGGTTCGAATCGCGGCGCAGGGCCTGCGTGAGCTTTTGCATGTTGAAGGGCTCGAAGGCGCTGGCTTCGGTATAGGCCTGGGGCGTGAACTTCTTCGGCTCGGTGATCGGCGGCACGGTGGGCCGCACCTGCGCCTTCTGCTCGGCCATCCAGCGCTGGAGCTCCTCCTGGTCGGAGCCCATGCAGCCGCTCAGGCCAAGGGCGACGGCGCAGATCCACAATGGGTAAAAGAACCTTCTCATTTCTTCTGCGCCGCTGCTGCAGCGCGCTTCTGCGCCGCCTGCTCTTCTTCATCCAGGTAGCGGAAGGTTCGCGCCGTGGCGTCCATGGTCAGCGCGCCATCCTTGCCCGGGGTGACCGCCAGGTTGTTCAGCGTCACGATGCGCGAGAGATTGGCGACATCCGCAACGAAGGCACCCATATCGTGATAGCGACCCGTTACCTTCACCGCGATCGGCAGTTCGGCGTAGTAGTCCTTGACGACGACCTGGCCCGGACGGAACAGCTCGAACTGGAGGCTGCGGCCGAGCCCAGCCTGGTTGATGTCGGAGAGCAAGGCATCCATCTCGGCCTTGCTCGGCAGTTGCTTCTCGAGCAGCGTCACATACTGCTGGACCTGCTCGCGCTGCTTCTTCAGCAGCTCGAGATTGGCGGCCTGCCCCACCTTCTTCTGGTAGTCGGCCCGGAGCGCGACCTCCTTGGCCCGCTCGGCCTCGAGCTCGTCGTTCGAATTGGTGAGCCACACGAACCACAGGGCCACGAGAACCAGCGCCGTGACCACCGCGCACAGCGCGTAGCGCGGCACTGGCGGCCACACCGAAGGATCGTTCGGGTTCAGGCCACGGAACTGGTCGCCGAAGCGCTGCAGAGCGGCGCTGATGTCGATGTTGGAAGCGCGTTTGGTTGCCATGATGCCGCTCAACCCTTGCCCGCAGCCGATGCCGCCGCACCCGCGCCGGGTGCGGCCTTCTGCGCATCCGTGGGCCGCTTGAGCCCGATGCGCATCGTGAAGTTGGCCACCCGCCGCTGGTCGCGCGGGCTCAGACTGACGTTGCCAGCGGTGATTTCCACCAGTTCCGGCTTGACCAGCCAGGGACTGTTGTTGCCCAGATTTCGCAGCAGCTCCGACACCCGTTCGTTGGACTGCGCCTGGCCCAGCAGCGTGACTGTCTGGTTCTCCTGCTTCATGCTGGTCAGGTAGACGCCGTCGGGCAGTTGCCGCACGAGTTCATTGAGCAGATGCACCGGCATGTTGCGGTCGCCCTGGAGATCTTCTACTGCCTGCTGCCGGGCACGCAGGGCGGCGATCTCGGACTGGAGGGTGGAGATTTCCTTGATCTCGGCTTCCAGTTTCCTGATCTCGGCCTGGAGAAAGCTGTTCTTGGCCTGTTGATCGGCGATCTGGGCCTGGTACCAAAGAAAAGCTGCGCCCGCGATCAGGCAGCCCAGCACCGCCGAGGCGCCCAGTGCGGCATAGAACGTCTCTCGCCGGCGCTTGCGCGCGGCTTCCCGGTGCGGGAGCAGGTTGATCAAGATCACTGCAGGAACCTCCGCATCGCCAGGCCGCACGAGGTCAGGTACGAGGGCGCCTCGCGCCGGACCTTCTTTTCGCGGATGCCACTGCCAATTTCCATGCCGTCGAAAGGATTGACCAGCGAGCAGGCAAAGGAAGTCTGCCGCGTGACGGCGCTGGTCAGCCCCGGAAGTGCGGCCGATCCGCCCGCGAGCAGCACGTAGTCGACCCGGTTGTGCGGTGTGCTGGTGAAGAAGAACTGCAACGCCCTGGCGATTTCCTGGGCGATGCTCGCCACAAAGGGCTTGAGCACGCCGGAACCGTAGTCGTCGGGGAGATCGCCACTGCGCTTCTTCGTTTCGGCCTCTTCCGCGGAAAAGCCGTACTGCCGCACGATCAATTGTGTGAGCTGAGCGCCGCCGAAGGCCTGGTCGCGGTCGTACAGCACCTCCTGGTTGCGCAACACCTGCATGCTGGTCGTGAAGGCGCCCACCTCGAACAGTGCCACCACAGCATCACGGCCCTGACCGGGAAGCTGCTCGATCAAACGCGCCGTCGCGAGCCGCGAGGCATAGGATTCGACGTCGAGAATGACGGCCTTCAGGCCCGCCGCTTCCGCCAAGCCCTGGCGGTCCTGTACTTTTTCCTTGCGCGAGGCGGCAATCAAGACTTCGACGTCACCCACCGTGTTCGCGCTCTGGCCGATGACGCAGAAGTCCAGGCTCACCTCGTCGAGCGAGAACGGGATGTACTGATTGGCCTCCGACTCCACCTGGATCTCGAGCTCCTGCTCGCTCATTCCGCCGGGCAAGACGATCTTCTTCGTGATGACGGCCGACGGCGGCAGAGCCAACGCAGCGTTCTTGGTGCGGCTGCCGCTCTTGCGCACCACGCGCCGGACCGCCTCGGCCACCTCGTCGAACTTCTCGACATTGCCGTCCGTGATCCAGCCCCGCTCCAGCGGTTCGATCGCACAACGCTCAAGAACCAGCTTGCCGCTGGCGTCACGTCCGAGTTCGACCAGCTTGACACTGGACGAGCTGACGTCCAACCCGAGCAGCGGCGCGGGTTGACGGCGAAACAGCGATCCGAGAGCAGCCAAGTTAAATCCCGTTCCGTTTGTAACGATTAGAAATATTTGCGTGTGGGTGCATGCTAGCAGGACGTTTACGGCCAACCAAGCGCGAGAACCTCAAGTCTTGTATCAAGCGTTGTCAAAAGGGAACGTAACAGGCCCGATTCACAACTTACGTCACGAATGCGAGTACTTGGGTTTTATGTCCTCTTCAATGCCCGTCTGGAGGGGGCGCTTTTTATAATTGGCGCTGACTTCAATCTCCCTCCATGCCCGAAAAAACTCGCCCCAACGGGCCCGCCAAGACTCCTCCGCCCCCGACGCGCCCCGTCTGGCTGACCTGGCTGACGCGCCTCGTGCTGTGGGGCCTCGGCCTGGCTGCGGCGGGCGCGGTGGCACTGGCGTGTATCGTGGCCGTGGCGCTGGCAGTGGCGTATCCGAACCTTCCCGACATTTCCGAACTCGCGGACTACAGGCCCAAGCTGCCGTTGCGAGTGTTTTCTTCCGAGGGCATCCTGATCGGCGAGTTCGGCGAGGAGCGCCGCAACCTCACGCCGATCGCGACCATCCCGAAGGTGATGAAGGACGCCGTCCTGGCGGCCGAGGATGCGCGCTTCTACGATCATGGCGGCGTTGACTACAAGGGCCTGCTGCGCGCCGGGCTCGCCAACATGAACCGGGTGAAGAGCCAGGGCGCCTCCACCATCACCATGCAGGTAGCGCGGAATGTCTACCTGAGCTCCGAGAAAACGCTGACCCGCAAGATCTACGAGGTGCTGCTCACCTTCAAGCTCGAGCACCTGCTGACCAAGGACCAGATCTTCGAGATCTATCTCAACCAGATCTACCTGGGCAACCGGGCCTACGGTTTCGCGGCCGCTTCGGAAGCCTATTTCGGCAAGCCGCTCCATGACATTTCCATTGCCCAGGCGGCGATGCTGGCAGGTCTGCCGAAGGCACCGGGCGCGAATAACCCGGTCAACAACCCATCGCGTGCCCGCGGGCGTCAGCTCTATGTGATCGACCGCATGCAAGAGGCCGGTTTCATTACGGCCGAGCAGGCCGCCGACGCGAAGAAGGAGGAACTGCACCTGCGCGACGGCGCGGACCCGACCCGGCTGCACGCCGAGTATGTGGCGGAGACCGTGCGCCAGCTGATGTACGCCCAGTACGGCGACAGCACCTACACCCGTGGCCTGAAGGTTTACACCACGCTGGTGGCAGTCGACCAGGCGGCGGCCTACAAGGCGCTGCGCAAGGGCATCATGGACTTCGAGCGCCGCCAGATCTACCGCGGGCCCGAGAAGTTCGTCGACTTGCCGAACGACGCCAAAGAGCTGGACGAGGCAGTCGACGATGCACTGGCCGAGCACCCGGACAACGGCGACGTGATGTCGGCGGTTGTACTCAAGGCCAGCGCAAAGGAGATCAACGCCATACGCGCCAACGGCGACACCCTGCAGATCACCGGCGAAGGTCTGCGGCCCGCGCAATCGGGACTTTCTGACAAGGCTCCGCCCAATATCAAGATCCGCCGCGGCGCGGTGATCCGCGTTGTGAAGACGCCGAAGAACACCTGGGAAATCACCCAGCTGCCCGAGGTCGAGGGCGCCTTCGTGGCGCTGGATCCGCGCGACGGCGCGGTCAAGGCCATGGTCGGCGGCTTCGATTTCGACAAGAACAAGTTCAACCACGTCACGCAGGCCTGGCGGCAGCCGGGGTCGAGCTTCAAGCCCTTCATCTACTCGGCGGCCCTCGAGAAGGGCTTCACGCCGGGGACGGTGGTCAACGACGGACCACTATTCTTCGACGCCGGCACCACCGGCGGCCAACCCTGGGAGCCCAAGAACTACGACGGCAACTTCGAGGGCCCGATGTCCCTGCGCCGCGCGCTGGCCAAGTCCAAGAACATGGTGTCGATCCGCGTGCTGCAATCCATCGGGACGCGTTACGCGCAGGACTGGATCGGCAACTTCGGCTTTGAGCGCGAGAAGCATCCTGCCTACCTGCCGATGGCACTGGGCGCCGGCGCGGTCACGCCAATGCAGATGGCCACCGCCTACTCCGTGTTCGCGAACGGCGGCTATCGCGTCAATCCCTACCTCGTGACGCGCATCACCGACCACAAGGACAAGGTGCTGGTGGAGACCCAGCCACCATTGCTCAACGAGACCATGCGCGCGATCCCGCAGCGCAACGCCTTCATCATGGACAGCCTGCTGCAGGAAGTGGCGCGCAGCGGCACTGCCGCCAAGGCACAGGCCACGCTGAAGCGGCCCGATCTCTATGGGAAGACCGGCACCACCAACGACTCGCTGGACGCTTGGTTCGCCGGCTTCCAGCCCACGATGGCCGCCGTGGCCTGGATGGGGTACGACACGCCGCGCAAGCTGGGCGACCGCGAGACCGGCGGCGGGCTGAGCCTGCCGATCTGGATCAGCTACATGGAAACCGCGATCAAGGGTGTGCCAGTGACGGAGCTGACCGCCACACCTCCGACCGGCGTGGTCAACGTGGGCGGCGAGTGGTATTACGACGACTACGCGCCGGGTCGCGGTGTGGCCACTCTGGGCGTCGAAGCGGGCCCGACGCCACCGGTGGAGGCGATCTCGGGCGTGCCCATCAGCCCGACGCCGCAGCCGGAAGAGCGCAGCCGCATCCTCGACCTGTTCCGCAACTGACGGCCTTCAGACGGCGGCAAACTGCAGCGGAAGACCGGACTGCGCACTCGCCTCGCGCGAGAGCTGACCGAACAGTTCCTCCCCGCTCTTGGTGTCGACCCACGCCTGACCGTCATGCCGGTAGTGGTAGCCGCCGGAGCGAGCCGCCAGCCAGATCTCGTGCAAAGGTTTCTGCAGATTGACGATCAGCTGGCTGCCGTTGCGGAAGCTGATGGTGATCATGCCGCCCACGCGCTGGTTGTCGATGTCGGCATCGGTCGTGTCGTTGATGCGGTCGCAGTTGCGCTCGATGGCGGCCAGCGCCGCTTCCGCGCAGTCCATGTACTCAGGGTCGGTCATTACAATTTCAGCATGTCGAATGTTCGTCAAATTCTAGTGAGCGCCATTGGCCTCGTGCTCGTCGGGGTCGCGCTCGGTGGCTGTGGGCAGAAGGGTGCGCTCTATCTTCCGACCGAACCGGCCGCCAAGGACCGTGCCACGCTTCCTGAACTGCTGCTGCCCAACTCGAACGGCAAAGACGCGGCGGCGGGTGGCACGGGTGCGACTCCCGCACAGCGCCCCGCTGATGCAAACGGCACCTCGGCACCAAAAAGCGAAGGAACGAAGTGAGCGACGAGACTCAACGCCTTCCTGGCCACCCACATATCGCCTACCGGGACGGCACGCTCCACGTGGAGGGTGTGGCGCTGCCAGCCCTCGCGCAGGAGCACGGCACGCCGCTGTTCGTCTACTCCAAGCAATGGATGCTGGATGCCCTGGCTGCCTACCAGCGCGGTTTCGAGGGCCGCGACGCCCTGGTCTGCTATGCGATCAAGGCCAACTCCTCGCTCGGCGTGCTGCGCGTCTTCGCCGAGGCGGGCTGCGGCTTCGACATCGTTTCCGGCGGCGAGCTCGCACGCGTGCTCGCGGCAGGCGCCGATCCGGCCAAGGTGATCTTCTCCGGCGTCGGCAAGACGCGGGCCGAGATGCGCCAGGCACTGGCCGCGGGCATCGCCTGCTTCAACGTGGAAAGCGAGGCCGAGATCGACGTGCTGAACGCGGTCGCGCTCGAGGAAGGGTGCCGCGCTGCCATCAGCGTGCGCATCAACCCCAACGTCGACCCGAAGACCCATCCCTACATCTCCACCGGCCTCAAGGGCAACAAGTTCGGCATCGCGCACGACCGCGCCGTGGCCATCTACCAGCATGCGGCTTCGCTCGAGGGCCTGCAGGTGGTGGGCATCGACTGCCACATCGGTTCGCAGATCACCGAGGCCGCGCCCTACCTCGAGGCGCTGGAGCGCGTGCTCGACCTGGTCGAAGCCATCGAAAAGGCCGGCATCCCGCTGCATCACCTGGACTTCGGTGGCGGCCTGGGCATTGACTACAACGGTGACACGCCGCCCGCGGCCGATGCGCTCTGGCAGCAGTTGCTGGCGCGCCTCGATGCTCGCGGTTTCGGCCGGCGGCGCCTGATCGTCGAGCCGGGCCGTTCGCTGGTCGGCAATGCGGGCCTGTGCGTGACGGAGGTGCTCTACACCAAGCCGGGCGAAGCCAAGAACTTCTGCATCGTCGATGCGGCGATGAACGACCTGCCGCGACCTGCGATGTACCAAGCCTTCCATCGGATCGTGCCATTGGCGCCACGCCAGGAAGGCCAGGCCGTGACCTACGACGTGGTCGGCCCGGTCTGCGAGAGCGGCGACTGGCTGGGCCGCGACCGCGCATTGGACGTGCAGGCCGGCGATCTGCTGGCGGTGCTCTCGGCCGGCGCCTATTCGATGGCGATGGCGAGCAACTACAACACCCGCGGCCGCGCAGCCGAGTTGTTGGTCAGCGGCGAACGCGCCGGCCTGATCCGCCGCCGCGAGACCATCGAGGACCAACTGCGCAGCGAGCGTCTCGGCGACTGATCGCCGGCCTCACTTGCTCATCTGCACACGCCCGGCCGGCGACGGCCGAGGCGCGCTCTTCCTGTTCCGCGCGAAATTCCAGACACGCCATCCCAGCAGCACCGCCAGGATCGCGGCGTAGACGAACACCTCCGCGAAGTTGTTCTTGCCAGCGCGCATCCAGAAGAAGTGCAGCAGCCCCAGGCCGGCGATCAGGTAGACCAGCTTGTGCAGCGTCTGCCAGCGCTTCGCGCCCAGTGCCTTGATCGCGCGATTGAACGACGTGGCCGCCAGCGGCGTGAGCAGCACGAAGGCGCTGAAGCCCACCAGGATGAAGGGGCGCTTGGCGATGTCCTTGGCGATCTCCGGAATGTCGAAGCCCATGTCGAACAGGCTGTAGCTCAGCAGGTGGACGACGACATAGAAGTACGCGAAGAGGCCCAGCATGCGCCGGAAGCGCGCCAGTGCATTGATCTTGAAGATCACGCGCAGCGGCGTGACCGCCAGCACGATGCAGATGAAGCGCAGGGTCCAGTCGCCCGTCGAACGGATGAGGTACTCGGCCGGATTGGCGCCGAGCCCGTCGGTGAACGCGCCATAGGCCAGCCATGCAAAGGGCAGCAGGGAAAGGATGAACACCAGTGGTTTGGCAGCCGGGTGCAGCAGCAGCTTGTTCATGGCCAGGCCCGGCTCAGTAGAACTTCTTGAGGTCCATGCCGGCGTAGAGCTGGCCGACCTGCGGCTCGTAGCCATTGAACATCAAGGTCTTGTTCCGCTTGGCGAACAGCCCCGAGCCATCGCCGATGCGCCGCTCGGTCGCCTGGCTCCAGCGCGGATGGTCGACATTCGGGTTGACGTTCGAATAGAAGCCATACTCCTGCGCCGCCGCCTTGTTCCAGGCGGTCCCCGGCTCCTTCTCGACGAAGCGGATCTTCACGATCGACTTGCCGCTCTTGAAGCCGTACTTCCACGGCACCACGATGCGCACCGGTGCACCGTTCTGGTTGGGCAGCACCTCGCCGTACATGCCGAAGGTCAGCAACGTGAGGGGATGCATGGCCTCATCCATGCGCAGCCCTTCCACGTAAGGCCAATCCAGCACGCGCGAACCCACGAAGGGCATGGTCTTGGGATCGGCCAGGGTGACGAATTCGACGTACTTGGCGCTGCCCTGCGGCTCCACCCGCTTGATGAGCTCGGCCAGCGAATAGCCGACCCAGGGGATCACCATCGACCAGCCCTCGACGCAGCGTAGGCGGTAGATGCGCTCTTCCTGCGCGCTGAGCTTGACCAGGTCCTCGATGCCGTACTTGCCCGGCTTCTTGACCAGCCCCTCGACCTCGACGGTCCACGGCCGGGTCTTCAGGGTACCGGCGTTCTTGACCGGGTCGCCCTTGTCGGTGCCGAACTCGTAGTAGTTGTTGTAGCTCGTGGCGTCCTTGTAGTCGGTGAGCTTCTCCATGGTCTGCGCACCGGCCACCGCCGACTTCTCGCCCTTCAACGCAGCCAGCTTGCCGGGCGCGACGGCCTGCGCCAGCGCATCGCGGGCAGCCCAGGAAGCGAGCGCCGCACCGGCCACGCCGCCGGCCAGCAGCTTGAGCATGTCGCGCCGGCCTTCGTAGGCGGCGCGTGGCGTGATCTCGCTGGACCGCGGGTGGATGAAGCCGGAATCATCGGAACGAATCAACATGGATCGCCTTTCAGCTGTTTTGTCGTACTGGAATCAGTTCGTTCCCAGTGCTGATTCGGTTACGCGACGGATGTTCCGGCGGATTCACCCGCCCCGTTACAAGGTGCCGTAGCTGTGCAGCCCGCTCAGGAACATGTTGACGCCCAGGAAGGCGAACGTGGTCACCGCCAGCCCGGCCAAGGCCCACCAGGCGGCCACGGTGCCGCGCAGCCCCTTGACCAGCCGCATGTGCAGCCAGGCCGCGTAATTGAGCCAGACGATCAGCGCCCAAGTCTCCTTCGGGTCCCAGCTCCAGTAGCCGCCCCAGGCATCGGCCGCCCACAGCGCGCCCAGCACGGTGGCGATGGTGAAGAAGGCGAAGCCGACGGTGATCGACTTGTACATCACGTCATCCAGCACCTCGTTGGCCGGCAGCCGCGCCGCGATGCGCCGGCGGCCCAGCAAGATGCCCGCCGCAATCACGGCCGAGATGGCCGCGTAGACGAGCCAGTAGCTGCCGCCGGCCTCCTGCGCACGCTGGCGGAAGGCCACCGGCACGAAGCACAGCGCCACGCCCAGCAGCCACATGGGCGTGAGCCGGTACCAGCGTGTCTCCTGCGCCTGTTCCTTGATGAGGTAGGCGAAGGCCACCATGGCCGCCAGCGCGAAGGTGCCGTAGCCGATGAAGTTGGCCGGCACGTGCAGCTTCATCCACCAGCTCTGGAGGGCCGGCACCAAGGGCTGGATCTCGTGGGCCTCGCGCACCAGCGTGTACCAGAGCAGGAAGCCGACCGCCGCGCTCACCACCAGCATGACGAAGGCACCCAAGGCGCGCGTACCGTAGCGCGACTCGTAGTACAGGTAGAAGGTTGCCGTCAGCCAGCAGAAGAGCACGAAGACCTCGTAGAGGTTGCTGACGGGGATATGGCCGATGTCCGGGCCGAGCTGGTGGCTCTCGTACCAGCGCACCATGGTGCCGATCAGCGCCATCGTGACCGCGGCCCAGGCCAGGCGGGAACCGATCAGGTCCATGGTGTCGGCCTGTTTGCCGCTGAAGAAGCCGATCCAGTAGAACAGCGTGCTCATGAAGAAGAGCACGCTCATCCAGAGGATGGCCGACTGGCTGGAGAGGAAGTACTTGAGCCAGAACACCTGCTCCGCACGCGCCAGGTCGCCCTGGTAGGACACGATGCCCAGCAGCGCCGCCGCGGCCACCACGATCGCCAGCACGCGCAATGGCCGCCAGAACCAGCCGAGCCAGATGGCGAAGGGCATCGCCCCCAGCAGGATGACTTTCTCGTAGATGTCCATCGCCCCGGCGTAGCGCGAGAAGGCGGACAGCCCGCCGGCCAGCACCAGCACGGCGAACACCCAGTCGAAGGCGTTGCGGCGCGAGCGCCAGCTGTCGTGGAGCGTGAGGGTCGTGGTGCTCATGATGCACTGTCCTTTCGGAGGGCGAGCAGCCGGTCTTTCAGGCGCTCGAATTCGCGGTCGCTGTCGATGGTCTTGCGGTTGACCGAGAAGGCCATGGTGGCCTCGGTGCCACCCCCCTTCGCATCCTTGGCCAGCCACACCCAGAGCCTGCGCTCGCGCACGTAGAGCATGGCAAAAATGCCCACGATCAGCAACAGGCAGCCTAGGTAGACGATGTTCTTGCCAGGGGCACGGGCGACCTGGAACACGCTGGCCTGCACCTGCTGGAAGTCGGTCAGCATCATCGCCACCGGCGCCGGATAGAAGTAGGAGTCGCTCAGGGCCAGCACGGCCTGGGTCAGGAAGGTCTGCGTCTTGTCATCGGCCGGCAGCACGGCCAGGCTCGCCTTCTCGCGGCTGAGGTTCAACACCTCGTACAGCACGTCGTTGAGGATGCGCACCAGCACGGCCCCGGCCCGCTCGCGCTCGGCCTCGGGCACGTTGGCCTCCATGAACTCGGCGATCGCCTGCCAGCCGCCGCTGCTCACCGCATCTGCCTTGGCCCGCTCGGCGCCGGCGAAGAGGGCCAGCGCCCGGCCGGCCGAGATGCGCAGCTGCTGGGCCAGCTCGGGCCGCTTCGGGTCGGTGGTGCGCGCGATGTAGCGCTCGATCGCGCGGGTGCGCATGTCGGCGTCGGCCAGGGCGGCGCGCATGCGAACGAAGCCGTCCATCGAACCCTGGTCATCAGCCGGCACGCGCAGGTAGCGGAAGGGCTCCTCCGGCCGCTCCCGCATGCCGAGCAGGAACACCGGCTGGCCGTCGCCGGTGTCCACCGGCACCATGTAGTTCTGGTACTCGCGCGCCTGACCGGCCGCGTCGCGCAGTTTGTAGCCGATGCTCGGGCCGATGTTGCGCAGCACCTTGGGCTTGTTCGTCTTGTTGGCCGCGCCCAGACGCGATTCGATGTCGCTCCGGAGGTCGACCTTGCGCACGTCGGCGCCGCTGGTCAGCGCGCCGGCATCGCCGAAGTTCTCGACATTGATCACGCGCAGCGCCGTGTATTCCAGCGTCAGCCGCTCGGTGCCGTTGGTGATTTCGGCGCTGTTGCCGATGACGCCCTCGAGCTCGAAGGACTTGGCTGCCGCCCCCATGGGCACGGCCTTGAGCTTCACGCTGGAGCCGCCGTCGTCGAAACTGGACTGGTAGATCTCGATGCCCTTGTAGCTCGCGGGGTGGTTCACCTCGATGCGCGCCGGCACCTGCCGCCCGGTCTCGCGGTCGTGCAGCACCACTTCGCTGGCGAACAGCTTGGGCATGCCGGTCGCGTAGTAGTCGACGATGAACTTCTTGAGCTCGATGGAGAAGGGCAACTCCTGCAGCAGCACCCCGTCGGACTGGATGAGGATCGCGACGCTGCCCTGCCCGCCCTCCGGCACGAGGATGTTGCCGCGGAAGGTGGGATTGTTCGGCGACAGCCGGTGCTGCGGCGCCACGTCGGCGATCAGGCCACCGCCGGTGTAGACGCTCTTTCCGTTGAACCAGGTCTGGGCCCGCACGATCAGGTCGCCGTCGAACAGCCCACCCAGGCACACCAGGACGATGGCGCCGTGCGCCGCGATGTAGCCCAGCTTGTGCGCGCCGCCCGCCCGAGCCGCCACCATCCAGCCATCGCCGTCGCGGTGCTGCAGCTTGACCTTCCAGCCGCCGCCGGCGAGCAGCTGGCCGATGCGGTTGGCCGCGCCGTCCGGCGTCTCCTGGAGCACCGTCTCGGCACGCTGACCGAAGGCCCGCAGGCTCTGGACGCGGATGCTTTCCTTGTAGTTCTTCAGGTCGGCGAAGATGCGCGGCGTGTTGCGTGCAATGCACAGCGAGGTGCTGACCACCAGGAAGGCCAGGATCAGCAGGAACCACCAGGCGCTGTAGATCGAATCGAGCCGGGCCGCGCGGAACACCTCGGCCCAGAAGGGCCCGAACTGGTTGATGTAGTTGTTGATGGGCTCGTGCTGCTTGAGCACGGTGCCGATGATGGACGCGATGCAGATGACCGTCAGCAGCGCGATCGCGAAGCGCATCGACGACAGCAGTTCCACCAGCGCGCGGACCGCATGGGGGCCGCTGCGGACGCGAAGGCCGTGGGTGAAGACTGACATGACGGGCGAGGGAGAAAGCAAAAAGGCGGGCCATCCTCCTTGGGATCGGCCCGCCCTGTTGGGGTTTGTTATCGGCGGTTAGTTCACGCGGAAAAGCGGGCGATCAGCGCAGGCCGGCGATGTAGTCGGACACCGCCTTGATCTCTCGGTCGTTGAGCTTGGCGGCCACGCCGTTCATCTGGGGGCTGTTCTGGCGTGTGCCGTCTCGGAACTGGTTCAACTGGGCCACGGTGTAGTCGGCATGCTGGCCGCCCAGGCGGGGGTACTGGGCCGGGATGCCGGCGCCGTTGGGGCTGTGGCAGCCGGCGCAGGCCGGGATCTGGCGGTCGCCGATGCCGCCGCGGTAGATCTTCTCGCCCAGCGCCACCAGGTCCTTCTCCTTCGAGAAGCCGGGCTTGACCTTCTTGGAGCCGACGAAATACGCCACGTTGCGCATGTCTTCCTCGGACAGGGCCGAGGCCAGCGGCTTCATGATCGCGCTCTTGCGCTTGCCGGACTTGAAGTCCTGCAGCTGCTTGAGGATGTATTCGGGGTGCTGTTGCGCCAGCTTGGGATTGGCCGCGATGGCCGAGTTGCCGTCCGCGTTGTGGCACGAAGCGCAGCTCTGGCTGTTGGCCGGGGTGTTGTTGAAGAGGGTGTCGCCCTTGGCGGGATCGGGCCTGGCGACCTTGGCAGGTGCCGCTGCGGCAGCCGGCTTGCTCTCCGGATCGTCGGCCGCGAAGCTGGCGCTGGCGGCGGCGCCCACGAGGGCTGCAAGCAGGAAACGGGCAAACAACTTCATATCGGGGGCTTGGGATTGATGGCGCAAAACCTGGCGATTCTACAATGTGACGCCCCGTGACCGAGGCGCCACCGATGACCGCTCCGAGCCGCAAGCCGGCCCCCTCCTATCCCCGCAAGGCGGCCGCCGATGGCGCTACCGCCGAGAGCATGCGCGCCGCACGCGGCTGGCTGCACACCGCGCATTTCCTCACCAGCGCCCCCCAACTGGAGCACTTGCCTCCGCTCGGCCTGCCCGAGATCGCCTTCGTCGGGCGCTCCAACGCCGGCAAGTCCACCGCCATCAACACCCTGACGCAGCAGACGCGCCTGGCCTTCGCCTCCAAGACGCCGGGCCGCACCCAGCACATCAACCTGTTCGGCGTCGGCCGGCAGAAGGTGGACGACGCCGTACTGGCCGACCTGCCCGGCTACGGCTACGCGGCCGTGCCGCGCGAGGCCAAGCTGCGCTGGCAGCGCGTGATGGGCAATTACCTGATGACGCGCGACAGCCTGCGCGGCGTGGTCCTGCTGTGCGACCCGCGCCATGGCCTGACCGAGCTCGACGAGATCCTGCTGGAGGTGATCCGCCCGCGGGTCGAGCAGGGCCTGAAGTTCCTCGTGCTGCTGACCAAGGCCGACAAGCTCTCCCGCGCCGAGGGCGCCAAGGCGCTGTCGATTGCGCGACTGCAGGCCGGCGGCGGCGAGGTCAAACTCTTCTCAGCCTTGAAACAACAGGGAGTGGACGAAACGGCCGAACTGCTGTGGCGCTGGACCCATCCGCAGGACGAGCCGGCCGCCGAACCGACGGAAGAAGGAGACAACCCCTCATGATCCAGACCTTTGCCCGCGCGCTGCCCAACGGCACGACGCTCAGCTGCCGCGCCGCCGGCGAGTCCGGCCGCCCCTTGATGGTCTTCCTGCACGGCTTCCCGGAGGCCGCCTTCATCTGGGACGCGCTGCTCGAGCACTTCAGCCAGCCCGAGCATGGCGGCTTTCGCTGCGTGGCACCCAACCTGCGCGGCTTCGAGAAGTCCAGTTCGCCCAGCGAGGTGTCGGCCTACCGCGCCCACCTGCTGATCCAGGACATCGAGCAGCTCGCCCAGAGCGAGCGCGCGGACGGCCGCATCGAGGTGCTGGTGGCGCACGACTGGGGCGGCGCCTTCGGCTGGGGCTACGGCAACCAGCATGCGGACAAGCTGGGCCGGCTGGTGATCATCAACTCGCCGCACCCGGGCACCTTCATGCGCGAGCTGCGCGACAACCCGGCCCAGCAGGCCGCCAGCATGTACATGAACTTCCTGGCGCGACCCGACGCCGAGGCGCTGCTCTCGGCCGACGACTACAAGCGCCTGTGGCTGTCGTTCACCCAGATGAAGGCCGGGCCCGAGGGCTACGGCTGGCTGACCGAGGAAGTCAAGAACAAGTACCGCGAGGTGTGGGACCATGGCCTCACCGGTGCCTGCAACCTCTACCGCGTCACGCCGATGAAGCCGGCCATCCCCGGACAGCCGGCCGTCGAGTTCCCTGAGCTGTCGCGCGATCGGCTGGTGGTGGAGGTGCCCACCTTCGTCTTCTGGGCGCTGGACGACGCGGCACTGCTGCCAGGCCTGCTCGAGGGCCTGGAGGACTACGTGCCGAAGCTCGATCTCAAGAAGGTGCCCGACGCCACCCATTGGATCGTCCATGAGCAGCCGCAGTACGTGGCCGGCGAGATCGAGGCCTTCATCGCGCGGACTCAGTAGACGGGCGCCGCGCCCTCGGGGCGTGTCTTGAAGCGCCGGTGCACCCAGTAATACTGCGAGGGCATGGTGTCGATGTAGCTTTGCAGGCGCTCGTTCATCAGCGCCGTGTCGGCCACCACGTCCTCGGTCGGGAAGTCAGCCCAGGCGGGCAGCACCTCGATCTCGTAGCCGGTGGGCGTCAGCTTGGAGACCACCGGCACCACTTTGGCCCGCCCGAGCCGGGCGAAGCGCGACAGCGAAGGCACGGTGGCGGCCGGCACGCCGTAGAAAGGCACGAAGACCGTCTGGTCCCGGCCGAAGTCCATGTCGGGCAGGAGGTACAGCAGTCCGCCCTTGCGCAGCCCGGCAATGATCGGCTTGATGCCGTCGACCCGGTTCAGCGTGATCACGTTGCCGAAGCGCTTGCGGCCTTCCCGAATCCACGCGTCCACCATCGGGTCGCGCTGCGTGGTGTAGATGGTGGTGGAGGGCCGCGCCGTGTGCATGGTCAGCGCGGTGGCGGCCGCGTCGAGCCCATAGAAATGCGGCGCGAACAGGATCATCGGCTCGGTGCCGTTGGCGATCTCGTGGATCTCGGCGGCGGCGCCCTTCACCGTGAGGCGGGCCGCCACGGTGGCCTCGGGTGCATGCCAGAGCCAGCCGCGGTCCAGCCAGGACTGCGCCACGTAGACGAAGGTCTCGCGCGCGATGCGGCGCCGCTCGGCGGCCGTTTTCTCGGGGAAGCACAGCGCCAGGTTGGCGTCCACCACCCGCCGGCGCGACGCGGCGACGCTGTGGAGCACATGGCCCATGAAGGCGCCGAAGCCCCGCACCGCAGGTAGCGGCACATGAGCCAGCGCACGCATGAAAGCGATGCCGATCTGGGAGGAAAGGCTCATGACGACACCTCGGCCACAACCGCCGCTTCCCCGCGCGGCTGTTTGTAGCGCGCGTAGTCCCAGACGTACTGCCCCGGAAGCGCGTGGATCAGCGCGGCGATGCCTTCGTTCATGGCAGTCGCGGCGGCCTCGGGTGTGGCCTTCGGATCGCCGAGGGCAGTGCCGTCGAACGGCGTCAGGCGGATGGCATAGCCGGCGCCGCGCGGCAGCCGCTCGCACACGCCGAAGAAGACGCGCGCCCCGGTCTGCTGCGCGAGGCGCGGCAGCAGGGTCATGGTATAGGCCGGCCGCCCGAGGAAGGGCGCCCACACGCCCTGCCCCAACGGCGGCACCTGATCCGGCAGGATGCCGGTGTAGCCGCCCTGGCGCAGCGTGCGGATCAGCCCGCGCACGCCAGCCACGCTGGTGGGCAGGGTCTGCAGGCCGCGCCGGTCGCGCGAGCCGGAGGCAAGGAGCTCTGCCATCCACTTCTTGCGGTGCGGCCTGAACAACGCGGTGATCGGGCCGTAGCTGCCGACGAAGCGCTCGCCGAGCGCCTGGCCCAGGATTTCCCAGCAGCCGATGTGCGGCGAGGCGATGATCACGCCCCTGCGCGCCGCCAGCGCCGCCTCCAGTTCGTCCACACCCTCCCAGCGGGCAATGCGCGGAAGCACGCTCTCGTCCTGCGGCCGCGCCCACAGCCAGGGCAACTCCGCCGCCATCGCGCCCGCCGCGCCGATGGCCGGGCGGTATTGCTCGGGCGTGAAGCCGGCGCGCTCGGCGTTGTCCCTGAAGCGCTGGCGGTAGGTGGGCGAGCCCCACCACACGAGCCAGCCCAGGCAGCGGCCGGCGGCCTGCATCCAGCGCAGCGGCACACGGGCGAGCAATCGAAACAGAAAGATCATCCAGACGGAGGGGGTGAAAACCAGGCGCGCGCGCAGGGTACAGCGCGGCTCGAATAGAATGCAAATTGTCGCTGAGTTATGGAACTACTTGCAGGGCGACGTTAAACATCACTGCTAAAGCGTTCGCCAGGCTCCCGACGGATTGGCAACGCGTCAATTCAACTACTGGAGTTTCATCGAATGGCGAACGACTTTCTCTTCACTTCCGAATCGGTTTCCGAGGGCCATCCCGACAAGGTCGCGGACCAGATCTCGGATGCCATCCTCGACGCGATCTTCGAGCAGGACCCGCGCAGCCGCGTGGCCGCCGAGACACTGACCAACACCGGCCTGGTAGTCCTGGCCGGCGAGATCACCACCAACGCGCACGTCGACTACATCCAGGTCGCGCGCGACACCATCAAGCGCATCGGCTACGACAACACCGACTACGGCATCGACTACAAGGGCTGCGCGGTCATGGTCTGCTACGACAAGCAGTCCAACGACATCGCCCAGGGCGTGGACCACGCGAGCGACGACCACCTGAACACCGGCGCCGGCGACCAGGGCCTGATGTTCGGCTATGCCTGCGACGAGACGCCCGAGCTGATGCCCGCGCCGATCTACTACGCCCACCGCCTGGTGGAGCGCCAGGCCCAGCTGCGCAAGGACGGCCGCCTGCCCTTTCTGCGTCCCGATGCCAAGAGCCAGGTCACGATGCGCTACGTGGACGGCAAGCCGCACAGCATCGACACCGTGGTGCTCTCCACCCAGCATCACCCCGACCAGAGCGAGACGCCGACCAAGATGAAGGCCTCGTTCAACGAAGCCATCATCGAGGAGATCATCAAGCCCGTGCTCCCCAAGGAGTGGCTGAAGGAAACGAAGTACCTGATCAACCCGACCGGCCGCTTCGTCATCGGCGGCCCGCAGGGCGACTGCGGCCTCACCGGCCGCAAGATCATCGTCGACACCTACGGCGGCGCCTGCCCGCACGGCGGTGGCGCGTTCTCGGGCAAGGACCCGAGCAAGGTGGACCGTTCGGCCGCCTACGCCGCGCGCTACGTGGCCAAGAACATCGTGGCCGCCGGCCTGGCGCGCCAGTGCCAGATCCAGGTCGCTTATGCGATCGGCGTGGCGCGCCCGATGAACGTGACGGTCTACACCGAGGGCACCGGCAAGATCTCCGACGAGAAGATCGCCGCCCTGGTGCAGGAGCATTTCGACCTGCGTCCCAAGGGCATCATCCAGATGCTGGACCTGCTGCGGCCGATCTACGGCAAGACCGCGGCCTACGGCCACTTCGGCCGTGAAGAGCCCGAATTCAGCTGGGAGCGCACCGACAAGGCGGCGGTGCTGCGCGCGGCCGCCGGCCTCTAAGCCTTCGCGAGGAGTTCGCGCACCTCTTCATCGCTGGTCTGCGCGAAGTCTTCGTACCAGAGGCCGACCGCACGGAACTGTTTGGGCACGTGGACGCAGACCACCTCGTCGGCCACGGCCTCCAGCAGTTGCACCGCCTCCACGGAGGCGACCGGCGCGCCCACCACGATGCGCTGGGCCTGCATCGCACGCGCGGCGAGCACGGCCGCATGCATGGTCGCGCCGGTAGCGAGTCCGTCATCCACCAGGATGGCCACGCGCCCGGACAGCAGGAGCGGCGGGCGCGCCCCACGGTAGAGGCGCTCGCGCCGGGCCAGCTCGGCTTGCTCGCGTGCCATCACCTCTGCGACGGCAGCGTCCGGGACCGGGCACATCGGCGAGATGTCGGACATGACGCGCACGCCGCCCGGGCCGATCGCGCCCATCGCGAACTCTTCCTGGCCCGGATAGCCGAGCTTGCGCACCACCAGCACGTCCAACGGCGCCAGCAGGGCCTGGGCGACCTGCCAGGCCACGGGTACGCCGCCGCGCGGCAACCCGAGCACCAGGACCTCGCGCCGTCCGTGCCAGGCGGCCAGCCTGAGAGCGAGCGCACGGCCCGCTTCGTATCGATCCCTGAATTCCATCGGCGCTCCTTGGCTTGCGAGCGGGAATTCAGAAACGATACGCCGCCCCCATGCCGAGCGTCCAGTTGCGGCCCAAGGCCGGCTCGAAGTAGCGGGCATTGCCTTCGTTGACGATCACCGAGCCGACGTAACGGCGGTCGAACAGGTTGTCGACGCGCACGAAGGCATTGAAGTCCCAGCGATCCCAGCGCCGGACGTAGCCGGCGTACAGCGAGGCCACCGCATAGCCCGGCGCGCGGGCATTGTTGCGGTCGTTGGCGGCAATCTTGCCGAGCGCTCGCAGTTCGGCGCCGGCGCGCCAGCCCTCCGGCGGCACCCAGCCGTAGGAGGCATAAAGTGCATGCTCGGCGATGCCCGGGATGCGGTTGCCCGCTGGCACCGTGTTGCCGGTGCTGCAGAGCGAAGGCGAGCAAAAGGCATCGCGGTAACGCGCGTCGAGCCAGGTGTAGGCCAGCTGCGTGCGCCAATGGTCGGCGGTCTCATGCTGCCAGGCGAGCTCGAAGCCGTCGCGCTTCGTCCGACCAGCGTTCTGGAAGGTCGCCCGGCCGCCGACGTTGGTATTGGTCACGATCTCGTCACGCGTGCGGGTCTGGAACAGGGCCGCGGTGAGCAGTCCGCCGCCGACACGCGCCTTGGCGCCGACCTCGACGCTGGTGTTGACCGAAGGCTGCAGCGCGAAGTTGAGCCCGCCGATGCCGTCGGCACGGTAGGACAGCTCGTTGAGCGTGGGCGTCTCGAAGCCGCGCCCGGCGGAGGCATAGAACGCCAGGTCCTGCGTGGCCTGGAAGCGGAGCGAGGCCACGGGCAGCGTCTTGCGATAGCGCGCGCTGCCGCTGTCATCGCGGTTCGCGCCGACGATGTAGCGGTCGTGGGAGGAGAAGCGCACGTTGCTGCGGCGCACGCCGGCCTCCAGCGTCCAGCGTTCGGCGAAGCGCCAGGAGCCCTGCACGTAGGGGTCGAGGTTGCGCACTTCATTGCGCTCTTCACGGCGCAGCCGGCCCTGCACGCCCAGGGCGCGCGGCGCGGTGGCGTTGCCATAGAAGTTCTCGAAGCCGCGGCGCTTCTCGCGCAGGCTGTCGTAGGCCAGGCCCGCGACCAGGTCGAAGGGCCGCTCGGCCAGCGCCAGCTTGGCACTCCATCGCAGGTCCAGTCCGCCGTAGTCGCGCGCCAGGTCGATCACGCCGCCGGCATGCAGCGGGTTCGCCTGCGCGGCGGGTGGGATGGACTGGTACTGCACGGTGCTGCGCTGGCCGCCGTAGACCATCAGGCGCAGCGCGTTGCGGGCGTCGATGCTGCGTTCGTAGGTCAAGCCCAGCTGCTGCTGGTCCACCGTCTTGCGCGTGTCGAACTGGGTGGCCAGGTCGGCGCCCCGCGGGTTGAGCGCGTACTGCTCTGCCGACAGGCCCAGCGGGTCCTGCGCGAACAGGTGCACGCTGTTGAAGACCAGGGTCAGCTTGCTGCCGTCGTCCAGCCGGAAGCCCAGCCTGCCGTTCTGGATCTCGCGGTCCGCCGCGCTGTGCTCGCGCCAGCCATCGGTGTGGAAGCGGCTGGCGCTCAGGGTGTAGTCAACCGCGCCCGACGAGCCGGTGAGCTTGCTGCCCACGCGCCACGTGCCGAAGCTGCCGCCGGCCACCGAGAAGCCCAGCATGGGCGGGCCCTCGCCCTGCTCGGTGAAGACCTGCACCGCGCCGCCCGAGGAATTGCCGTAGAGCGCCGAGAAGGGCCCGCGCAGGATCTCCACCCTGTCCGCCGAGCCGATGTCGATGTTCGAGGTCTGGCCCTGGCCGTCGGGCAGCGTGGCCGGGATGCCGTCGACGTACAGCCGCACGCCGCGCACGCCGAAGGTCGAGCGCGCCCCGAAGCCGCGAATGGAGAGTTGCAGGTCCTGCGCGTAATTCTGGCGGTTCTGCACCTGCAGGCCCGGCACCGGGCCCAGACTCTCGGACAGGTTGACCTGCAGGCGCGCATCGCGCATCTCGCCGCCTTCCACCCGATCGACCGAGCCCGGCACGTCGAAGGGTCGCACCTCGCCGCGCGGGGTGGAGACCGTCACCTCGCGCAGCGTGGCGGTCGACGTGGCATCCTGGGCCTGGACAGCACAGGAGGCAGCGGCCGCCAGCAGGCCGGCGGTGGCGAGGGAGGAGTTCATCGCCGTGATTCTGCTGCCAGCACCGTCTGTGACGCGGCGGGGCAAGACCCTATGGCGCAGACCGCGCGGCCGAAACTAATGAGGCTGGGACGACGACTGGCGCGGACGCCAGCCGTACCAGATGCAGACACCCACGGGGACTCCCAGCGCGACCCAGGCCACTGCGTCGCCCAGGCCACCGTCACTGAACAGCGCGGACACCAGGCCGACGGCGGTGAGCACGCCCATCACCAGGGGCCCGCCCCACAGGTGCCAGAAGGAATGGCGATGCTTCGTCGTCATGAGCCCGCCTTCGCAGTGGTCACGGCCGGGCGGCCGACGGCGCCGGGCGGCGCCGCGTGTCCGGCGTCCTCCGGCCGCGCGGCTGGCACCGTGTTGCCTCGCTTGAGCCACAGGTACAGCCCGCTGCCCAGCACGATGATGGTCGCGATGTCCAGCAGCGCCCAGATGATCTGCATCGGCATGCCGCCGTAGTCGCCGAAGTGCAGCGGCTGCGACACCAGCAGCGCCGTGAGGTACCACGGCAGCCTGGGGCTGGCGGTCGCCTCGTTGGTCTTCGCATCCACCAGCACCGGCTGCAGCAGCCGCGAGGTGAAGGGCTCGTTGCCGCGCAGGAACACCGTGTTGTGGTGAGGACTCGAGAAGGCCGTGCCCGGGAATGCGATGAAGGACACCTTCATGCCCGGGGCCTGCGCCAGTGCGACCTCCAGCGTGCGCTGCAGCGACGCACGCTCGGCCTTCGGGGTCTCGGGCTGCCCCTTGTAGGGCGCCAGCAGGCTGCTGAGCTGATCGTACTGCCAGTACTTGATCAGCAGGTCGGCCCAGGTGTTGATCATGCCGGTGGCGCCCACCGTGAAGGCCCACACCAGGGTCACGACGCCCAGCAGGTTGTGCAGGTCCAGCCACTTCAGGCGCGGCCGGCGTTCGCGCCGCACAGTGCCGAAGTCCAGCTTGCGCATGAAGGGCGCGTAGAGCACCACGCCACTGACGATCGCCACCAGCAGCAGCAAGCCCATGAAGCCCAGGAACAGCTTGCCCGGCAGGCCGGCGAACAGGTCCACGTGCAGCTTGAGCATCACCCACATGAAGCCTTCGTCGAACTTCGGCTGGGCCAGCACCTGGCCCGTGCGCGCGTCGACCGCCACGGACTTGAAGTCATCTGTCGGCGCGGGCGTGGGCGTGAGGGTGACGAACCAGAGGCCGTCGTCGTCCTCCGGCTGCGAGACGAACTGCACCACGCGCTCCGGATGCAGCGCGTGCGCCACCTCGATGACGCGGTCCAGGCTGGCGCGCGGCGTGCCGGCGGGCATCTTCGGGGCCTCGACCTCGGTGCCCAACAGGTGGCCGATCTCGTGGTGAAAGATCAGCGGCAGCCCCGTGATGCACAGCAGCAGCATGAAGACGGTGCAGACCAGGCTGCTCCACTTGTGCACCCAGGCCCAAGTCTTGATTTGTCGGCTGTTCATCGCGGTCACAGTCCAAAGAGGCTAGAAGCGGTAGGTGGCGCTGGCCACGATGTTGCGTCGCGTGCCCCACCAGCAGTCGCCGCGTGCCAGACAGGTGCTGAAGTACTCCTTGTCCGTCGCGTTGTTGATGTTGAGCGCGTAGCGCCAGTTGGCGGTCTCGTAGGCGAGCACCAGGTCCAGCAGCGTCACGCTCGGGATGCGCGGGCCGTAGCCGCCGAACGACGTGTCGCGAAATGAGCCCATGTGCCGCACGCCGGCGCCGGCCGAGAAACCGGGCACCCCGCCGATCGAGAAGCGGTACTTCGCCCACACGGCCGCCTGGTGGCGCGGCAGGCCTTCGATCTGCGGGTCGAGGTCGGTGTAGTTGTAGTGCGCCGTGACGTCCAGGTTCGGCGTGATCGAGCCCTTGGCCTCGAGCTCGAGGCCGCGGGTCTTGGTCTGGCCGAGCTGCTGGTAGACGCCCGGGATCGGCTGCGAGATCTGGTTCTTCTCGCGCAGGTCGTAGGCGGCGGCGCCAAACGCCAGGCCGCGGCCGGCCGGCTCGTACTTGACGCCGACCTCCCACTGCTCGCCCTGCAGCGGCTTGAACACCTGGCCCCGCTGCGGCGACTGGGGCGTGAACGATTCGGCATAGCTGATGTACGGCGACCAGCCGGACGGGAAGGCGTAGAGCACGCCGAAGCGCTTGCTGGTCGCGCTGTTGCGGGCATCCTCGCCCCCCTCGGCGCCCGAGACCACTCGGTCATGGCGCAGTCCGGCGATGAAGTTCCAGTTGCCCAGCTTGACCTGGTCCTGCAGGTAGACGCCCGTTGCGCGCTGCTTGGTGCGCGGGAAGGCCTCGCGCACCAGCTCGGGCCGGAAGCCGTAGAGCGGCGTATAGGCGTCGATCTCGCTGTATGCGCTGGCGCCCCAGACGTTCTCGCGCTGGTGCGAGTAGTCGGCGCCGACCAGCAGCGTGTGCTTGAGCGCGCCGGTGTCGAAATGGCTCTCGAGGTGGTTGTCCAGCGTGTCGATGCGGTTGCGCGTGAGATAGCTGTCGAGGATGCGACCCAGGCGGCGCTTGAAGATCGGGTCCGCCCCCCAGCCGCCGGTGATGGAGAAGAAGTCGCCGTAGTGGTAGCTGTTGTCGTTCTCGTTGCGCGCGTGGCGGAAGTTCTGGCGGAAGGTGAAGTTCTCGTTGAACTTGTGCTCGAACAGCCAGCCGAAGGTCTTGCGCTCGCTGTCGTAGTAGTCGCCGGGCTCGCCGATGAAACGGTTCATCGGCAGGCGCCCGTTGGGGTTGGGCAGGATCGTGCCTTCCCAGGGGAAGAACTGGGAGCTCGAGCCACTCTTGTCCTTCTGATAGAGGCCCTGCAGCGTGAGCGAGGTGGCCGCATTCGGACGCCAGGTCAGCGAGGGCGCGATCAGACGGCGGTCATCCGGCACAAAGTCGACCTGGGTGTCGGCCTCGCGCGCCAACGCGATCAGGCGGTAGGACCACTGGCCGTCGGCCGTCAACGGACCGGTCAGGTCGGCCTGGAGCTGGCGGCGGTTCCAGCTGCCCTGCTGCACGCCCACCTCGCGCTGTGCCTCCTGCAGCGGCCGCTTGCTCACCATATTGACGATGCCGGCGACGGTGCCCGATCCGAACAGCATGCCCGCCGGACCGCGCAGCACCTCGAGGCGCTCCAGGGTGTAGGGCTCGGTGCGCGTGGTGCTGGTGTAGTAGCCGTAGTTCTGACGCAGGCCATCGAGGTAGACGTCCGGGTAGGCGCCGCGCACGCGAACGGAGTCCGTCCGCGCATCGAGGCCGTAGGCATCCGAGCGCACGCCGGCCGCATAGTTGAGCGCGTCCTGCAGGTTGGTGGCGCCCTGGTCGACGATCTGGTCCCGCGTGACCACCGTTACCGCCTGCGGCGTCTCCGCGAGCGGCGTGTCGGTCTTGGTGGCGGTGGCGGCGTTCTTCGCCCGGTAGCCGATCACAGGGCTGGTCGCGGTCTCGTGCTCCGCGTTCGCGTCCACGCGCACCTCGGGCAGCGAGCCGCCCGTTTGCGCAAACACCTGCGATGACGCCGAAATGGCCATGCAGCCCGCCAGAAAAGAGACGGCCTTGTGCCGCCCGGTAAAGCTCGATTTCAAACTCCGCCCTCAGAATGGTGTTGAGATTGATTCGCATTTTATTATCCAATCATTCTGTTCTGAAACTATTACCCTTCATGCGTGGTGTTTCCCGTGCCGCACCGGCACGGCTACGATGCGCATCGCCCGCGATGCCATTGCGCAACGACGCCATGAAACACCTTCTTGCCCGTCTTCTGCTGCCGCTGCTGCACTGCGCCGCACTTGCGCTTGCCGGCCTGGCGGCCGGCTGCGCCAGCTTGCCGCCGCCCGAGGCGCAGGCGCCGGAGGCCGCGATCCCGGGCTCGACGGCCACCGAGCTCGGCCGTGTGACGGCCCCGTTCTATGCCGACCCAGGCGGGCTGTCCGCCGTGCGGCCTTTTCCGCAGGCCGCCTTCGCGCTGGACGCGCGGCTGGAACTGATCCGCCGCGCCCAGGCCTCGATCGACGTGCAGACCTACCAGCTGGGCAACGACAAGACCGGCCGCCTCCTCCTGCGCGAACTGCGCGACGCTGCCCGCCGCGGCGTGCGCGTGCGGCTTCTGCTGGACGACTTCTACACCGTGGGCCTCGACCCGCTGCTGCTGGCGCTGGCCGCAGAGCCGGGGGCGCAGGTGCGCCTGTTCAATCCCTTCGCCAACGGGCGTGAGCACACGGCCACGCGCTGGCTGGACTTCTTCACCGACTTCCGGCGGCTCAACCACAGGATGCACAACAAGCTCTTCATCGCCGACGGCGCCATTGCGATCGCGGGCGGGCGCAACCTGGCGGACGAGTATTTCCTGCGCAGCGAGCTGGCGAACTTCATCGACTTCGAGCTGCTGATGGCCGGCCCGGTGGTTCCGGAGTCCGCGCGCATCTTCGACAGCTACTGGAACAGCGACGTGGTGTACCCCGTCCAGCGCGTGGTGCATGGGGCGAAGCCAACGGTGGAGCTGGCCGCGGCCTTCGAGGCCGCCACCTCCGAGCGCGAGGCACCCCGCCCCGAGCCGCCGCCCGCCACCGACGTGTTCGGCGAGCCGCGTCTTGCCGACCAACTCGCGCGCGGCGAGCTGCGCTGGATGCGCGCCGACGCCCACGCGCTGGCGGACAGCCCCAACAAGGCCCTGGGGACCCGGCCGCCCGGCATGCGGACCCTGGCCCAGCAGTTCCATGCGACGCTGGGCAGCACGGCGCAGTCGCAGGTGCTCGTGATATCGCCCTACTTCATCCCCGGCGACGAGGGCATGGCGCGCATCCGCGCCGCCCGAGCGCGGGGCATCCGGATCACGGTGGTCACCAACTCGCTGGCCGACAGCGACGAACCGCTGGTCAACGTCAACTACAACCGCTACCGCGTCGCGATGCTGGAGGAGGGCGTGGAGCTGCGGGAAGTCAGCACCCGCCAGCTCAAGCGCAGCGCGCAGCTGCGCCAGTTGCTGCGCCAGGCGCGCGGCCGGCTGCATGCCAAGCTGGCCCTGCTGGACAGCGAATGGGTGCTGCTGGGCTCGATGAACCTCGACCCGCGCTCCGAGCGCCTCAACACCGAGTTCGGCGTGAAGGTGCACAGCTTCGAGCTCGCGCACGCATTGCGCTTCGCTTACTCGCTGGATTCGCTCGAAGGCGTCTACCGCGTCGAGCTGCAGCCCGACGGCCGGAACGTCCGATGGGTCGGCACCGGCGACGAGAGCAACGAGGTGCTCGACGACGAGCCCGATTCCAGCATCCTCACGCGGTTGCAGCTGCTGCTGTTCTCCTGGTTCGTGCCGACCGACCAGCTTTGAGGGCGCCGACCACGCGGCCCCTCACTCCGGCCGGATGTCCAGCTCCCGCACCGTCCGGCTCCAGCGCTCCACGTCCTTGCGCACCAGCGCGCGCGTGTCGGCGGCCGATAGCGCCAGCGGCGTGCCGCCCGCCTGCCGGAAGGTCGCGGTGACTTCCGGCATGGCGATCACCTCGGCCAGCGTGATGCGCAGGCGATCGAGGACGGCCGGCGGCGTCTTCGACGGCGCGAACACGCCGAACCAGGATTCCAGTGCCAGTTGCGCCGCGCCGGACTCTGCGATGGTGGGCACCTCGGGCTGGGCGGCGTTCCGCGCCGGCCCCGACACCGCGAGCGCCCGGACCGTGCCTGCACTCACTTGAGTCCGCGCGGTCGACGACAGGTCGAAGAACAGGTCGACGCGCCCGCCGACCAGGTCCTGGTAGGCCGCCTGCGCGCCGCGGTACGGCACGTGGGTCAGCTCCACGCCGGCTGCTTGCCACAGCGCCGCGGCGATCACATGCTGGCCCGAGCCGTTGCCGGCCGATGCGTAGTTGAGCTTCCTCGGGTTGGCCTTGGCGTACGCGATCACGTCCTTCAGCGTGGCCTGCGGCAGGTCCTTGCGGGCCATCAGCGTGTAGCTGTAGGCCACGGCCAGGCCCACCGGCTCGAAGTCGCGCAGGCTGTCGTAAGGCAGGTTGCGGTACATGCCCATGTTGAGCGCGAGGTTCGATACCGAGCCCAGCAGCAGCGTGTAGCCGTCGGCCGGTGCCTTGGCGACGAAGTCGGTGCCGATCACCGTGCCCGAGCCCGGCTTGTTCTCGACCACCACCGGCTGGCCCAGGCGCTTGCCGAGCCGGTCTGCCAGCGTGCGCGCGACGAAGTCGAAGCCGCCGCCGGCCGGCTGTGGCACGACGAGGCGCAGCGGCCGGTCGGGAAAGCCGCCCTGCGCCAGGACGACCGATGCGCCGAGGCCCAGCGCGGCACCGAGCGCCGCGCGGCGTGTGAAGCCATGGTCCATGGATGCGCCTTTCGCCTCAGCGCTCGAGCGCCCCGCCGGCCAGCCAGGCGGCACCGCGTCGGTACAGCGCCTGCACCGCCTCGCCCTTGAGCATGGGCATGTCCAGCTTGACCTGGTAGCCGATGCGCGTCTGGATGTAGGCCAGGTGGCGGTAGCCCTCGGGAAAGCGGGCCAGGGCGTCCGGATCGAGCTGGACCGTGGCCGCCGGGTCGATCGGGTCGATGCGGTCCTTTTCGTAGATCGGCTGGCGATGCAGCAGCTTCCATTCGCCCTCGTGCCGAACCACGAAGTCGTAGAAGCGACCGGTGCAGACCACGTCGCACGGCACGCCCTCGACCAGGCCGCGCTGCGAGATGGTCATCTTGGTCTGGGCGATGGCACGGTCCCCCTGCACCTCGATGGCCGAGCCGCCGAGGAAATGCAGGATGCTTACGCCCTTGGCCCAACCCTCCTGCGTCACGCGGATGAACTCTGCGAAGGGCCCCTGGAACCAGGTCGCCATCATCACGCCGTCGGGGTGCCACACGGTGGCGAAGCGCTCCCAATCGCCGGCGTCGCGCCAGACGGCCCAGCGCTCCAGCAGCCGGCGGATCAACAGTTCGTCGTTCAGTGTCTCGTCCATCTTCGTCTCCAGGTGACAACCGGGTGGTCCGGTATCCGCGGCGCAGTGTGCGCAGCCCCGCCGCGCGGAGCAAGAAGGACTGGAGGAAATCAGTTTTCCGCGCGCAGGGCCTTGGCCGCGGACACCATGTTGGTCAGCGCCGGGATCACCTCAGGCCACTGCCGCGTCTTCAGGCCGCAATCCGGGTTGACCCACAGCCTCTCCGCCGGGATGCGCTCCGCGGCCTTCCTCATGAGCTGCTCGATGTGCTGCTGGGTCGGAATGTTCGGCGAGTGGATGTCGTAGACGCCCGGGCCGATCTCGTTCGGGTACTTGAAGTCGTCGAAGGCATCCAGCAGCTCCATGTCGGAGCGCGAGGTCTCGATGGTGATCACGTCGGCATCCATCTCGGCGATCGACGCGATGATGTCGTTGAATTCCGAATAGCACATGTGGGTGTGGATCTGGGTCTCGTCGCGTACGCCGTTGGCCGTGATGCGGAACGATTCGACCGCCCAGTCCAGGTAATCCTTCCATTGCGACTTGCGCAGCGGCAGGCCTTCACGCAGGGCAGCCTCGTCGATCTGGATCACCCGCACGCCGGCCTTCTCCAGGTCCAGGACCTCCTCGCGGATGGCCAACGCCAACTGCTTGCACGATTCCGAGCGCGGCTGGTCGTCGCGCACGAAAGACCAGTTCAGGATGGTCACCGGGCCCGTGAGCATGCCCTTCATCGGCTTGGCCGTGAGGGACTGCGCGTACGCGATCCATTCGACCGTCATCGCCCGGGGGCGGCTGATGTCGCCGAAGAGAATCGGCGGCTTCACGCAGCGCGAGCCATAGGACTGCACCCAGCCGAACTGGCTGAAGGCATAGCCCTCGAATTGCTCGCCGAAGTACTCCACCATGTCGTTGCGCTCGGCTTCGCCATGCACCAGCACGTCCAGACCCAGCGCTTCCTGCTCGTGAACGCTGCGTGCAATCTCCACCTGCATCGCAGCCTTGTAGCCCGAGAAGTCCATGCGTCCGGCCTTGAATTCGCTGCGCGCATGGCGGATTTCGGTGGTTTGCGGGAACGAGCCGATGGTGGTGGTCGGGAACCGCGGCAGCTTCAGGAAAGCCGCCTGCTTCGGCGCACGCTTGGCGTAGGCGCTTTCGCGCTGGCCCAGCGAACTGGCGATCTTCGACACGGCCGCCTGGACCGCCGGGTTGTTCACCCGAGGAGACGCGCGGCGTGCGGCGAGGGCTGCCTGGTTGGCGGCCAGCGGCTCCTGGACGGCGGCGCGGCCTTCACGCAATGCCCGGCCGAGGATCCTGAGCTCATCGAGTTTCTGCAACGCGAAGGCGAGCCACGACTTGACCTCGGCGTCGAGCTTTTCTTCGCTTGCGAGGTCCACCGGCACGTGCAGCAGCGAGCACGAGGGCGCGATCCACAGGCGCTCGCCCAGGCGCTCGGCGAGCGGCTCCAGCCAATCCAACACGGCGGTCAGGTCGGTCCTCCAGATGTTGCGCCCATTGATCACGCCCAGCGACAACACCTTGTGCGCCGGCAGCATGCTCAGGAGCGGCAGCACGTCGTCGCGCCCGTTGACCGCATCCACGTGCAGCCCGGCCACCGGGAGGTTGGCGGCGAGATACTTGTTGTCCAGGAGCGGGCCGAAGTAGGTGGCCAGCAGAAGCTTCGCGCCGCAGCTCTTGAGCTGGTGGTAGGCGGTATTGAAGGCGTGCTGCCAGTCGGCGTCCAGTTCGGTGACCAGCAGCGGTTCGTCGACCTGGACCCACTCCACGCCTTGCGCGGCCAGCGCCTCGAGCAGCTGCGCGTACACCGGCAGCAGGCGCGGCAGCAGCGCAAGCTTGTCGGAGTCGTCCTTGGCCTTGCCCAGTGCCAGGTAGGTCACGGGGCCCACGATGACGGGCTTGGCCTTGACACCCAGCGCCCTGGCCTCGGCCAGTTGCTCCAGAAGGCGCGAAGCGTCCAGCCTGAACTCGGTCGCGGCCATGAATTCAGGGACGATGTAGTGGTAGTTGGTGTCGAACCACTTGGTCATCTCGCCGGCGGCCACGCCGCCGCAGCAGGCACCGTGGTCCTCCGCCGCCAGGGCCGAGCGGCCCCGCGCCACGCGGAAGGAGTTGTCCAGCGCATCCCCATGGAAGCCACGCACCCGCTCGGGCAGATTGCCCAGGGTGAAGCTCATGTCGAGCATCTGGTCGTAGAAGGCGAAGTCGCCGACCGGGACCCGGTCGAGGCCTTGCTGATCATTCCAGTGGCGCTGGCGAAGCCGAGCGCCGAGGGCCTGGAGATCGTCGCGGGAGCTCGCCCCCTTCCAGTAAGACTCCAGCGCGAACTTCAGCTCGCGCCTGGCGCCGATGCGGGGAAATCCAAGGTTGTGAATAGTGGTCATGTGCAGTTGTTGAACGGTCAGGCCAACCGATCCTAAGAACTGCAGATCATGAAGTAAAATGGTCTTAATTCACGCATCCATGAACTGCATTCATACATCATGCTGGAGCGCACGCACCTCTCCATCGTCCAGGAAGTGGAAAAGCAGGGGTCGCTGACCGCCGCAGCCGGTGTGCTGCATCTGACGCAGTCGGCCCTGAGCCACAGCATGAAGAAACTGGAGCAGCAGCTGGGCACCGACATCTGGCTGCGCGAAGGCCGCAGCCTGCGCCTGACGCAGGCCGGCCAGTACCTCCTGGCCGTGGCCAACCGTGTGCTGCCGCAACTGGACCTGGCCGAAGAGCGCCTGCGCCAGTTCGCACAGGGCGAGCGCGGCACCTTGCGCATCGGCATGGAATGCCATCCCTGCTACCAGTGGCTGCTGAAGGTGGTGTCGCCCTACCTGGCGGCATGGCCCGACGTCGACGTGGACGTGAAGCAGAAGTTCCAGTTTGGCGGCATCGGTGCCCTGTTCGGCTACGAGATCGACCTGCTCGTCACGCCCGACCCGCTCTACAAGCCCGGGCTGCGCTTCGAGCCGGTGTTCGACTACGAGCAGGTGCTGGTGGTCGCGCGGGACCACCCGCTCGCCAGGGCGGCCTACGTCAAGCCGCAGCAGCTGACGCAGGAGGTCCTCGTCACCTATCCCGTCGAAACCGACCGCCTGGACATCTACAACCAGTTCCTGATGCCGGCCGGCATCAGCCCGAAGCGGCACAAGACCATCGAAACCACGGACATCATGTTGCAGATGGTGGCCAGCGGGCGCGGCGTCGCGGCGCTGCCACGCTGGCTGGTGGAAGAGTACGCCGACAAGGTCGACGTCGTGCCCGTGCGCCTGGGCGCGCGGGGCATTGCCAAGCAGATCTTCCTGGGTGCGCGCGAGTCGGACACGGACATCGACTACCTCAGGGCATTCGTCGAGATCGCACGTGGCCCCGCACCCGCGCGGTAGCCGCCGCGGCGCAGTCGCTCACTCGAGCGAGGCGCTGCCTGGAACCCGCACGAAGCCTTCCATCAGCACGCGCGCGCTGCGGCTCATCAGGGCCCTGGTGACGATCCAGGCGCCGTCCTGCTGCCGCGCCTCGGCGCCGACCCTCAAGATCCCGGATGGATGGCCGAAGCGCACGGCCTGGCGTTCGCCGCCACCCGCCGCCAGGTTGACCAGCGTGCCCGGGATCGCAGCAGCCGTGCCGATGGCGACCGCGGCCGTGCCCATCATGGCGTGGTGCAGCTGGCCCATCGACAGCGCGCGCACGAGCAGATCCACGTCGCCGGCGCGCACTTCCTTGCCGCTGGAGGCGATGTAGTCCGCGGGCGGCGCAACGAAGGCGATCTTCGGCGTGTGCTGGCGCGTCGCGGCTTCGTCGATGCTGCGGATCAAGCCCATCCTGACCGCGCCCCAGGCGCGCAGGGTCTCGAAACGGGCCAGCGCGGCCTTGTCGCCGTTGATGGCGCCCTGCAGCTCGGTGCCGGTGTAGCCAATGTCCTTCGCGTTCAGGAAGACCGTGGGAATGCCGGCATTGATCAGCGTGGCCTTGAAGGCGCCGATGCCCGGCACCTCCAGGTCATCGACAAGCTTGCCGGTGGGGAACATGGAACCACCGTCCTCGCCCTCGTCCGCCGGGTCCATGAATTCCAGCTGCACCTCCGCGGCCGGGAAGGTCACGCCGTCCAGCTCGAAGTCGCCGGTTTCCTGCACCTGGCCATCGGTGATCGGCACGTGAGCGACGATGGTCTTGCCGATGTTGGCCTGCCAGATGCGCACGGTGCAGCGCCCGTTGCGTGGAATGCGCTCGGCCGGCAGCAGCCCGTTGGCAATTGCGAACGGCCCGACGGCCGCGGACAGGTTGCCGCAGTTGCCGGACCAGTCCACAAAGGCCTTGTCGATGGCGACCTGCCCGAAGAGGTAGTCCACGTCGTGGCCCGGCCGCGCGCTCGTCGAGACGATCACGGTCTTGCTGGTGCTGGAGGTGGCGCCGCCCATGCCGTCGATCTGCTTGCCGTAGGGGTCCGGGCTGCCGATCACGCGCTGCAGCAAGGCATCGCGCGCGGGACCGGGCTGCCGCGCTGCCGCCGGAAGATCCTGCAGACGGAAGAACACGCCCTTGCTGGTGCCGCCACGCATGTAGGTGGCGGGAATCCTGATCTGGGGTAGGAAGGTCATGGTGAGTCGCTCCATCGCTTCAGGCCTTTCGCTTCAGGCAGGCTGGGCGGCCGATGCAAGAAAGTCCTGCGCGAAACGCTGCAGCACGCCGCCGGCCTCGTACACCGACACCTCCTCGGCCGTGTCCAGGCGGCAGAGCACCGGCACGTGCACGGTATCACCATGGCGGCGATGGATCACCAGCGTCAGCTCGGCGCGCGGCGTGCGCTCGCCCACCACGTCGTAGGTCTCGGTGCCGTCGAGCCGCAGCGTCAGACGGTCGGTGCCTGGCTTGAACTCCAAGGGGAGCACGCCCATGCCGATCAGGTTGGTGCGGTGGATACGTTCGAAGCCCTCGGCCACCACGGTTTCCACGCCCGCCAGCCGCACCCCCTTGGCCGCCCAGTCGCGGCTGGAGCCCTGGCCGTAGTCGGCGCCCGCGATCACGATCAGCGGCTGGCGGCGATGGAGGTAGGTTTCGATCGCCTCCCACATGCGCACCACCTCGCCCTCCGGCTCGATGCGTGCCAGCGAACCGGGCCTCACGCTGCCATTGGCGTCGCGCACCATCTCGTTCTTCAGCGTCGGATTGGCGAAGGTCGCGCGCATCGCAGTCAGGTGGTCGCCGCGGTGTGTGGCGTAGGAGTTGAAGTCCTCTTCCGGCAAGCCCATCCTGTGCAGATACTCGCCCGCGGCCGAGTCCATCAGGATGGCATTGGACGGCGACAGGTGGTCGGTCGTGATGTTGTCCGGCAGCAGCGCCAGTGGCCGCATGCCGGTCAGCGTGCGCGGATTGGCTGCCAGCGCGCCGACGCCTTCGGTGTCCCAGTACGGAGGGCGGCGGATGTAGGTCGACTGCGGCCGCCAGTCGTATTGCGGGCTCACCTGGCTGCCGTCGTCCACGCGGATCGCGAACATGGGCTCGTAGACGCGGCGGAACTGCTCGGGCTTGACGCTGTCGGCGACGATGGCGTCGATCTCCTCGTCGCTGGGCCAGATGTCCTGGAGCCGGACCTCCCTGCCCTGCCCGTCGATACCCAGGACGTCCCGCTCGATGTCGAAGCGGATCGTGCCCGCGATCGCATACGCCACCACCAGCGGCGGCGAAGCCAGGAAGGCCTGCCTGGCGTAGGGATGGATGCGGCCGTCGAAATTCCGGTTGCCGGACAGCACGGCGGTGGCGTAGAGGTCCCGGTCGATGATCTCCTGCTGGATCTTCGGGTCGAGCGCGCCGCTCATGCCATTGCAGGTGGTGCAGGCGAAGGCGACGATGCCGAAGCCGAGCTGCTCCAGTTCACCGAGCAGACCGGCTTCCTTCAGATACAGCGCCACCGCCTTCGAGCCCGGCGCCAGCGAGGACTTGACCCAGGACTTTCGCGCCAGGCCCCGCGCATTGGCATTGCGCGCCAGCAGCGCCGCAGCGATCACGTTGCGCGGGTTGCTGGTGTTGGTGCAACTGGTGATGGCGGCGATGATGACCGCACCGTCCGGCATCAGGCCCAGCGCCTCTTGCGCCCGGGCCTTGGCCATGCCGGTGGCGATGCCGCGCTCGTGCAGCGCCGAGGTCGGCAGCCGGCGGTGCGGGTTCGACGGGCCCGCCAGGCTGCGCTCCACGGCGGAGAGATCGAAGCTCAGCACGCGCTCGTACTGCGCGTCCTTCATGTCGCTGCCCCAGAAGCCAGCCGTCCTTGCGTAGGTCTCGACGAGTTCGACCTGCTCGTCGCTGCGTCCGGTGAGCTTGAGGTAGTCGATGGTCTGCGCGTCGATGTAGAACAGCGCAGCGGTGGCGCCGTACTCGGGGCACATGTTGGAGATGGTCGCGCGGTCGCCGATCGACAGGCTCTCTGCGCCCTCGCCATAGAACTCGACATAGGCGCCGACCACCTTCTCCTTGCGCAGGAACTCGGTCAGCGCGAGCACGATGTCGGTGGCGGTGATGCCCGGCTGGCGCCGCCCCGTCAGCTCGACGCCGACGATGTCCGGCAGCCGCATCCACGATGCGCGGCCGAGCATCACGTTCTCCGCCTCCAGGCCTCCCACGCCCACCGCGATCACGCCCAGTGCATCGACGTGTGGCGTATGGCTGTCGGTGCCGACACAGGTGTCCGGGAAGGCCACACCATCACGCACGAACACCACGGGCGACATCTTCTCCAGGTTGATCTGGTGCATGATCCCGTTGCCCGCCGGGATCACATCGACGTTGTCGAATGCCTTCTTCGTCCACTCGATGAAGTGGAAGCGGTCCTCGTTGCGGCGATCCTCGATCGCGCGGTTCTTGCGGAAGGCGTCAGGGTCATGGCCGCCGCACTCGACGGCCAGCGAGTGATCGACGATCAACTGCACCGGCACCACCGGGTTCACCGCCGCAGGATCGCCGCCCTGCGCCGCGATCGCATCGCGCAGCCCTGCGAGGTCCACGAGTGCGGTCTGCCCGAGGATGTCATGGCAGACCACCCGCACCGGGAACCACGGGAAATCGAGGTCACGGCGCCGCTGGATCAGTTGCGCGAGGTAGTTCTTCAGGTGCTCCGGCGCGGCACAACGCACCAGGTTCTCGGCATGCACGCGGGCGGTGTAGGGCAGCGTCGTCCAGGCGCCGGGGCGCAGCGCATCCACGGCCTCGCGGGCATCGAACCAGTCCAGCGCAGTGCCGGCCAGCTTCTTGCGATGTTGAATGTTCATGTGGGGCAAAACGAAAAGCCGGCGCCTGGCCGGCGGCACGCGGAGCCGGTTCAGCTGCGCTCGTCGATGGGCACGAACTTCAGGTCTTCGGGGCCCGTGTAGTTTGCGCTCGGGCGGATGATCTTGTTGTCGATGCGCTGCTCGATCACGTGCGCGGCCCAGCCGCTGGTGCGGGAGATGACGAACAGGGGCGTGAACATGGCCGTCGGCACGCCCATCATGTGATAGCTCACCGCGCTGAACCAGTCGAGATTGGGAAACATCTTCTTGACTTCCCACATCACCGACTCCAGCCGTTCGGCGATGTCGAACATCTTGGGCGAGCCCGCATCGTCCGACAGGCGCCTGGCGACGCCCTTGATGATCACGTTGCGAGGATCGCTCACGGTGTAGACCGGATGGCCGAAGCCGATGACCACCTCCTTGGCCTCCATCCGGCGCCGGATGTCGGCCTCCGCCTCGCCGGGGCTGTCGTAGCGCTTCTGGATCTCGAAGGCCACCTCGTTGGCGCCGCCGTGCTTCGGCCCACGCAGCGCGCCGATGGCGCCGGCGATGGACGAGTACATGTCGCTGCCGGTGCCCGCGATCACGCGGGCCGTGAAGGTGGAGGCGTTGAACTCATGCTCGGCGTACAGGTTGAGCGAGGTGTGCATCGCGCTGACCCAGGCCTGTGACGGCTTGCGCCCATGCAGCAGGCGCAGGAAATGGCCGCCGATGGAGTCGTCGTCGGTCTCCACGTCGATGCGCCTGCCCTGCGTGCTCCAGTGATACCAGTAGAGCAGCATCGATCCGAGCGAGGCCATCAGGCGGTCGGCGATGTCGCGCGCCCCCGGAAGGTTGTGGTCCTCCTTCTCGGGGAGATGGCAACCCAGTGCGGACACGCCAGTACGCATCACGTCCATCGGGTGCGCGCTGGCCGGCAGGCTTTCGAGCGCTTCCTTCACGCTGGCGGGCAGTCCGCGCATGGCCTTGAGGCGATTCTTGTAGGCGCGCAGTTCGGAACGGGTGGGCAGCTTGCCATGCACCAGGAGATGTGCGATCTCCTCGAATTCGCAGACCTCGGCGATGTCCAGGATGTCGTAGCCACGGTAGTGCAGGTCGTTGCCCGTGCGGCCGACGGTGCACAGCGCGGTGTTGCCTGCGGCGACGCCCGAGAGGGCGACGGACTTCTTGGGCTTGAAGGTCGCCGGCGCGGCGGCTTCGGTCGTGGTGGTCATGCGTTTTCCTTGTTCAGGCGGGAGCGGTCAATGGAAGCGGGCCGACCGTGGCCGACCGGCACGGAAGCGCCACGGTTCCCATGGTGTTGTCATGCTTCGCAATTTACGCAAAATGCAGGTTTGCGCCTATGACTGAAATGGCGAATTCCTGCGAATGACTTCCATCGAATCTGCGAATACTGCGAATTGGTCGAACCGACCAGGTGATCGAGCCGTGGCTCGCCGCCCTCCCGGGGCCGCGGCATGAAGAAGACATTCATGGGTGTGCGGCTGCGCAAACTGCGCGCCGAACGCGGCTTGTCGCAGGTCGCCCTCGCCAATGCCCTGGGCTTGTCGCCCAGCTACCTGAACCAGTTGGAGCAGAACCAGCGGCCGCTCACCGTGGCCGTGCTGCTCAGGATCCACCGGGCGCTGGGGGTCGACGTCCAGCAGTTCTCGGAGGACGAGGAGACGCGTCTCGTCGCCGGCCTGCGAGACGCGCTGGCGGACGCGCCCGAACCCGTCTCCCTGCCGGAGTTGCAGGAGATCGCCGCCCAGATGCCCGCGGTGGGGCGCGCGCTGATCGCGCTGCATCGGCGAAGCCTCGAGACGCAGGAGCAACTCGAAACGATGGCATTGCGCGTCGGGGACGGCCGCTCGGAACTGGTGGCCCCGCGCGCCATGCCGTTCGAGGTGGTGCGGGACTTCTTCTTTGCACACCAGAACCACTTCGACGAGATCGACCGCAGGGCCGAAGCACTGGCGGACGAGGCGCGCGTCAGCGGTGCAATGCTGGCCGAATGGCTCACTCAGCGGCTGCTGCAGCAGCACAGGGTGCGGGTCGTTCCATCCGGCGGCGAGCACGGCAAGCGCGCGTTCGACCCTGCCCAGCGCACGCTGCGGCTCTCGTCCGCGCTGGACCCGGCGCAGCAGGTCTTCCAGCTCGCCACGCAGCTCGCCCTGACGGAGCACGCCGCGTTGATCGACTCCCTGGTGGCGAAGCCTCCCCTCCAAGAGGATGCTTCTTCGCGGAAGCTGGCACGGATCGGGCTGGCCAACTACTTTGCGGGTGCGGTGCTGCTGCCGTACACCACCTTTCTTGCGGCCGCGGAGCGCCTGCGCTACGACATCGATCTGCTGAGCCAGCAGTTCGGCGTCGGCTTCGAGACCGTCTGTCACCGGCTCAGCACCTTGCAGCGGCCCGGTGCACCCGGCGTGCCCTTCTTCTTCGTGCGCGTGGATCGGGCCGGCAACATCTCCAAGCGGCAGTCGGCGACGCATTTCCACTTCAGCCGGACCGGCGGCACGTGTCCACTGTGGAACGTGTATGAAGCCTTCGCCCTTCCCGGGCAGATCCTGACCCAACTGGCGCGCATGCCCGACGGGCGCGCGTACCTCTGGATCGCCCGAACGGTCTCGAGCCGCCGAGGCGGTTACGGCGCCCCGCGACGGGTCTTCTCCATCGGCTTGGGATGCGACCTCAGGCATGCGCCGCGCCTCGTCTACTCCAAGGGACTGGACCTGCGCGACCCGGAAGTGGCCACGCCAATCGGGATGGGCTGCAAGGTCTGCGAGCGCGCCGACTGCCCGCAGCGCGCCTTTCCCTTCGTGGGCCGCAGGCTGGACGTGGACGAGAACCAGAGTCACGCCACCCCGTATGGGATGTCCAGCGGAGGATCGGCGTTGTGACGCACCCGATCCTGCGACGCCCATGCCACGCGGCCTTGAAAGCGTCAGATTTGCCCTTATGATTAGCACTCGCTGAAGAGGAGTGCTAACAGCCCCGCTTCCAGTGGCTGGACAGCCGGCACCCAGAGCCGGCGTCCAAACAAAACCCCGTTTCTATCCAGGAGATGCAATGAAACTTCGTCCTTTGGCCGATCGCGTGATCGTCAAGCGCATTGAAAGCGAAACCAAGACCGCCTCGGGCATCGTGATCCCCGACAACGCCGCCGAGAAGCCCGATCAGGGCGAGGTGCTGGCCGTCGGCCCGGGCAAGAAGAACGACAAGGGCGAACTGTCGGCCATGAGCGTCAAGGTCGGCGACCGCGTCCTGTTCGGCAAGTACAGCGGCCAGACCGTCAAGGTCGATGGCGACGAGCTGCTGGTCATGAAGGAAGACGACCTGTTCGCGGTCGTCGAAACGAAGTGATTTTGCGGGACAGACCAGGCGAGCGCGAAGCGATCGACTGCTCTGTCCCCAACTGACTAGATCCACATTTTTTCGGAGAAAACTCATGGCAGCAAAAGACGTAGTGTTCGGCGGCGAAGCCCGTGCACGCATGGTCGAAGGCGTGAACATCCTGGCCAACGCGGTCAAGGTGACCCTGGGCCCCAAGGGCCGCAACGTGGTGCTCGAGCGCTCCTTCGGCGCCCCCACCGTGACCAAGGACGGCGTGTCCGTGGCCAAGGAAATCGAGCTCAAGGACAAGCTCCAGAACATGGGCGCCCAGCTCGTGAAGGAAGTGGCGTCCAAGACTTCCGACAACGCCGGTGACGGCACCACCACCGCGACCGTGCTGGCCCAGGCCATCGTTCGCGAAGGCTTCAAGTACGTGGCCGCTGGCATCAATCCGATGGACCTGAAACGCGGCATCGACAAGGCCGTGACGGCCCTGGTCGAGGAGCTGAAGAAGGCCTCGAAGGCCACCACCACCTCCAAGGAAATCGCGCAGGTCGGCTCGATCTCGGCCAACAGCGACGAAACCATCGGCAAGATCATCGCCGACGCGATGGACAAGGTCGGCAAGGAAGGCGTGATCACCGTCGAGGACGGCAAGTCCCTCGACAGCGAGCTGGACGTCGTCGAAGGCATGCAGTTCGACCGCGGCTACCTGTCGCCCTACTTCATCAACAACCCCGAAAAGCAGAGCGCGATCCTCGAGAACCCGTTCGTGCTGCTGTTCGACAAGAAGATCAGCAACATCCGCGACCTGCTGCCCACGCTGGAGCAAGTGGCCAAGGCCGGCCGTCCGCTGCTGATCATTGCCGAGGAAGTCGAAGGCGAAGCCCTCGCGACCCTGGTGGTGAACACCATCCGCGGCATCCTGAAGGTCGTGGCCGTCAAGGCGCCTGGCTTCGGCGACCGCCGCAAGGCCATGCTGGAAGACATCGCCATCCTGACGGGCGGCAAGGTCATCGCCGAAGAAGTGGGCCTGACCCTCGAGAAGGTGACGCTGGCTGACCTCGGCCAGGCCAAGCGCATCGAAGTGGGCAAGGAAAACACCATCATCATCGACGGCGCCGGCGCCAATGGCGACATCGAAGCCCGCGTGAAGCAGATCCGCGTGCAGATCGAGGAAGCCACCAGCGACTACGACCGCGAGAAGCTGCAAGAGCGCGTGGCCAAGCTGGCCGGCGGCGTGGCGGTGATCAAGGTCGGTGCCGCGACGGAAGTCGAAATGAAGGAAAAGAAGGCCCGCGTCGAAGACGCCCTGCACGCCACCCGCGCGGCAGTGGAAGAAGGCGTGGTGGCCGGCGGCGGCGTGGCGCTGCTGCGTGCCAAGCAGGCCGTGGGCGACAAGCTCAAGGGCGACAACGTCGACCAGGACGCCGGCATCAAGCTGGTGCTCAAGGCCGTCGAATCGCCCCTGCGCGAGATCGTCTTCAACGCCGGCGGCGAAGCCAGCGTGGTGGTGAACAACGTGCTGGGCGGCAAGGGCAACTACGGCTTCAATGCGCAGAACGACACCTACGGCGACATGCTCGAGATGGGCATCCTGGACCCGACCAAGGTGACCCGTACCGCGCTGCAGAACGCCGCCTCGGTGGCCTCCCTGCTGCTGACGACCGAAGCCATGGTCGCCGAAGCGCCGAAGGACGACGCGCCTGCCGGCGGCGGCATGCCCGACATGGGTGGCATGGGTGGCATGGGCGGCATGGGCATGTAAGCAGCCCGGCCTCCGGCCAATAAAAAACCCGCGGTTCGCACCGCGGGTTTTTTTATGGGGTACGCAAAGGGCTTCAGGCAGCGGTGGCGAGCGGCGGCGCCCCGTACTCGTTGCTCTCCGCCTGGCTGGGCTGCACGGTGAAGTAGAGCAGCACCAGGTTGACCAGCGGGATCAACCCCAGCAGCAACCACCAGCCGCTCTTGCCGATGTCGTGCAGGCGGCGCGCGCCGGCCGACAGCAGCGGCAGCAGGAAGGCGAGGATGACGAGGCCATAGACCACCTCGTGAATGAGGCCGGCCACGATCGCGACGATCACGTAGGCCAGCACGAACCACCAATACTCGGACCGCGAGGCGCGGCCGGTGAAGTCCACGTACTTGCTGAAGCAGGTCTTGACGGCTTCTTGAAAATTCATCGAATAACTCCTCTTGATAGTCCCACGGGAAAGCTCCCGCGGCCATCATAAAGGGCCCTTCGCCGCCTTTTGATGACTACCGCAGACGCGTCAGCAACCCGGCGGTGGAGGCATCCAGCCCGGCGGTATCACCTGAGGCGAGGCGCGGCTCGATGTCCTTGGCCAGCACCTTGCCCAGTTCCACGCCCCACTGGTCGAAGCTGTTGATGCCCCACAGCGCGCCGCTGGTGAACACCCGGTGTTCGTACATCGCGAGGAAAGCACCCAGCGTTTCGGGGTCGAGCCGGTCGAAGACGAAGAAGCTGCTGGGCCGGTTGCCGGGGAAGTTGCGGTGGCCGCCCGCATCCGGCTTGCCGACCATCAGCGCCTGCGCCTGCGCGAGCGCATTGGCCAGCAGCTTGGGATGGTGGCCCTCCAGGTCGTGCGCGGCCTCGCGCACGGCGATGAACTCCAGCGGGATCACGTCCGTGCCCTGGTGCAGCATCTGGAAGTAGGCGTGCTGGCCGTTGGTGCCTGGCTCGCCCCAGAGCACCGGCGAGGTGCCCAGCGGCAATGCGGCACCGCTGGCATCGACCTGCTTGCCGTTGCTCTCCATCTCCAGCTGCTGCAGGTAGGCCGGCAGGCGCTGCAGGGCGCTGTGGTAGGGCGCGATGCCGCGGCTGGTGAAGCGGTGGAAGTTGCGGTACCAGACGTCGAGCAGGCCGAGCCGCACCGGCAGGTTCTGTTCCAGCGGCGCGCTGCGGAAATGCTCGTCCATCGCATGGGCACCGGCCAGCAGGCGGCGGAAGCCCTCCGCGCCGATGGCCAGCGCAATCGGCAGCCCGATGGACGACCACAGCGAATAGCGCCCGCCCACCCAATCCCAGAAGCCGAAGGTGGTCTCGACGCCGAAGGCGCGCGCCGCCTCCACGTTGGTCGTGAGCGCGGCGAAGTGATGGGCGATGTCGACGTTGCCCGACTGCTCGAACCAGCGCTTGGCCGAGTGGGCGTTGGCCATGGTCTCGGCTGTGGTGAAGGTCTTGGAGGCGACCAGGAACAGCGTGTGCTCGGGCGCCAGGCTGCGCAGCACGCCGGCCAGCTCGTGGCCGTCGACGTTGGAGACGAAATGGAAGCGCTTGCCCGGTGCCGCATAGGCCTCGAGGGCGCGCACCACCATCTGCGGCCCCAGGTCGGAGCCGCCGATGCCGATGTTGACCACGTCGGTGATGGTGTGGTCGGCGCGCACCTGCTCGGCGTAGGCCAGCATGGCGTCCAGCGTGGCATGCACATCAGCCTGCGCGCCCGCCAGCGACGGCGGCACCGCCATGCCGGCCGGCGCCCGCAGCAGGGTGTGAAGCACGGCCCGGTCCTCGGTCGCGTTGATGTGCTCGCCCGCGAACATCGCGTCGCGATGGGCTTCGAGGCCGGTCTCGCGCGCCAGCGCCAGCAGCAGCTCCTCGGTCTTCGCGTCGACCAGGTTCTTGGACAGGTCGGCGAAAAGGTGCGGGGCCGACTGGCTGAAGGCGCCGAAGCGCTGGGGATCGGCCGCAAAGGCCTGGCGCAGATCGAAGCTGCGGCCGGCGGCCTCGTAGTGGGCCTGCAGGCGACCCCAGGCCGTGGTGCGGTCGCAGCGTGTCCGGGTGCTGGTACTCATTCGACCTCCTGCATCAGCCTTTCGAGCTTGACCGCATCGGCCGCGAAGGCGCGGATGCCCTCGGCCAGCTTCTCGGTCGCCATGGCGTCCTCGTTGAGGGCGAAGCGGAAGGCCGATTCGTCCAGCACGAGCTGGGGGATGTCGAGCGACTGCGCGGCGTCGGCGTCCAGCGCATGCGCGAGCGGGGCCTCGCTGGCGGCCAGCTCACCCAGCAGTTCGGGACTGATGGTCAGCAGATCGCAGCCGGCCAGGGCGGCGATCTGGCCCACGTTGCGGAAGCTCGCGCCCATTACCTCGGTCTGGATGCCATGCTTCTTGTAGTAGTCGAAGATCTGGCGGACCGACTTCACGCCCGGGTCGTTGGCGCCCGCGCTGGCGGTCTCGTCCCAGGCACTGCCGGCAGCCTTCTTGTACCAGTCGTAGATGCGGCCGACGAAGGGCGAGATCAGCTTGACACCGGCAGCGCCGCACGCCACCGCCTGGGCGAAGGAGAACAGCAGCGTGAGGTTGGTGTGGATGCCTTTGCGCTCCAGCTGGCGCGCGGCCTCGATGCCCTCCCAGGTGGAAGCGATCTTGATCAGCACCCGCTGGCCGACGTCGATGTCGGCGTCGCGGTAGAGCGCCACGATGCGCTCGGCGCGCGCGATGGTGGCGGCCGTGTCGAAGCTCAGGCGCGCATCCACCTCGGTCGAGACGCGGCCCGGGATGAGCGAGAGGATCTCGGTGCCGAAGCGCACCAGCAGCCGGTCGATGACCTCGTCGGTGGGCAGGTTGCCGTGCTTCTTCACCGCCTCGTCGAGCAGTGGTCGGTACTCGGCCTTCTGCACCGCCTTGAGGATGAGCGAGGGATTGGTGGTCGCGTCCTGGGGCTTGAACTGGGCCAGTTGGCGGAAATCACCGGTATCGGCCACCACGGTGGTCCACTGTCGGAGAGCATCGAGTTGGTTCATCCGGCCATTATCCCGCCGCAAAACTACAGTTCATGTGGTCCCCGACTGACGGGCGGCGGCGCAGCCCCGAGCTACGGTCCAGCTTTGTCCAGCCTGAAGGAGTGCCCATGTCTTCTCGCAGCCAAGCGCCCGCGCCGGGGCCCAGGGTCGTTTTCGACGATCGCGTCCACAGCGCGTCCATCGGCACCCTGGCCACGGCCTTTTGTGTGGGCGGCCTGCTGACGCTTCTGGCTTTCGAGACCTTGCGCGCCTCGCGCAACGGCCGCCTGGCGGGGCCGGCCGACGGCGCCCCGCTGATGCGGGCACCGCTCCAGGTAGTAGCGCCGGTCGACCTTCACCGCTACGTGGGCCTGTGGCACGAGCAGGCGCGCATGCCCAACCGCTTCGAGAAGCGCTGTGCAGGGCCGGCGACGGCCGAGTACGCGCTGCTGGAGGATGGCACGCTGGAGGTGCGCAACCGCTGCATCCTGCCGGACGGCGGCTTCGACGAATCGGTCGGCGTCGCACGTACCGCGCCGGTCGCGGGTCAGCCTGGGGCTGGCCGGCTGGAGGTGTGCTTCGCGCCGGCCTGGCTGCGCTGGCTGCCTGCCGCGTGGGGCGACTACTGGATCCTCAAGCTCGACCGCGACTACCAGGTGGCCCTGGTCGGAACCCCGGACCGCCGGTACCTGTGGGTGCTGTCGCGTGTCCCTCGCCTGGACGACGCCACGCTGGAAGCCGAGTTGGCCTATGCGGGCTCGCTGGGCTTCGACGTGGCTCAGGTCGAACGCACCGGGAGATAGGCCGCAAGCTGAGCCGGTAGCGCGCTCGGCGCCGTGCAGTGGATGGCCTGCCAGCCAAGCGCCTGCGCGGCCTTGACGTTGGGCGCGGAATCGTCGATGAACACCGTCTCCTCGGGCCGGAGCTGGTAGCGCGTCGCCAGCAACTCATAGATCTCGGGCTGCGGCTTGAGCAGGCGCACGTCGCCCGAGAAGATTCCGCCATCGAACCAGCGGAAGAAGGCGTGGCGCTCCTCGAGCACGCGCGCGTAGGCGACCGACATGTTGGAGAGGTAGTACAGCCGCAGCGCCTCGCCCTGGTCGCGGCGCGCGCGCAGCTGGCCCAGCAACTCGACCGTGACCGCGATGGGCTCCAGGCGCTCGCCCAGCGGCGCCAGCGTCGCGTGAAGCCGCGCCTCGGGTAGAGAGAGGCGCAAGGCCATGCGCCCGATCGCGTCTTCCAGGGTGTGGGTGCCGCGGTCGAAGCCCAGCCAGTCCTCGTGATGAAACATCTCGCGCACCAGCGCATGCGCGGCCTGCGCAGTCGGCGTGTGCGGGGCCAGCGCCGCGTGCACCAGCGACACCGGCTCCCAGTTCAGGAGCACCGCTCCCAGGTCGAAGACCACGTTCTTCATGTCGGTCGATCAAAAAAGAAAGGTCCCCACGGACCGCTTTGGAGGAGCTTAAGCGAAGTCGCCGAAGCGACAGGCTCCGTTACCATTCGCAGGCGGACCGCGCGCAAGACACCATCACGACTCCAACACGGGTTTCATCCATGAGTTTCGACCTCGTCCTCTTTGGCGGCACCGGCGACCTGGCATGGCGCAAGCTGATGCCGGCGCTGTTCCAGGCCTTCCGCCACGGCAGCCTGCCTGAAGACGGCCGCATCATCGGCGTGGCGCGCGACGATCTGACCGACGATGCCTATCGCGAGCTGATCCAGTCGCGCTTCGCCGCGGTCGAGGGTGCCAAACGGCCCACCCCCGAGGAGTTCAAGAAGTTCGCCTCGATGCTCTACTACCTGCGCATGGACCTGTCCAGGCCGGATGACTACGCAAAACTGGCAACGCTGATCCAGGGCCGCGACGCGAGCACGGTGGTGATGTACCTCGCCACCGCGCCGGCCCTCTTCACCCAGGTGGTGGAGCAGATCGCCGCCGCCGGCCTCAACGGGCCGAAGACGCGCGTGGTGCTGGAAAAGCCGCTGGGCCACGACCTGGCCTCGAACCGGGCCATCAACAAGGCGGTGTGCCGGGTGCTGGCCGAGCACCAGGTGTTCCGCATCGACCACTACCTGGGCAAGCCCTCGGTGCAGAACCTGTTCGCGATGCGCTTCGGCAACGCGCTGTTCGAGCCGATCTGGCGCCGCGAGCACATCGCCAGCATCGAGATCACCATCGCCGAGGACCTGGGCGTCGAGAAGCGCGGCGCCTTCTACGACCAGACCGGCGCGCTGCGCGACATGGTGCAGAACCACGCGCTGCAACTGGTCTGCGCGCTCGGCATGGAGCCGCCGATCAATGCCCACGCGGACGCGATCCGCGACGAGAAGCTCAAGGTGCTGCGCGCGCTCAAGCCCTGGACCTCGGAATCCATCGGGCTGCATGCGATCCGCGGGCAGTACAGCGCCGGCACCGCCTACGGCGAGCGCGTGCAGGGTTACCGCGACGAGCCGGGCGTCAACCCCGACAGCCGCACCGAGACCTTCGTCGCCCTGCGCACCGAGATCGCCAACTGGCGCTGGGCCGGGGTGCCGCTGTACATCCGCACCGGCAAGCGGCTGGCCTCGCGCGACGCCCGCATCGAGGTCAACTTCAAGCCGACGCCGCACGCGATCTTCCGCGCGCCGACCGGCGCGTTCAACAAGCTGGTGATCAACCTGCAGCCCAAGGACGGACTGGAGCTGCACATGCTGGCCCAGGCACAGGACAGCCGCCAGCGCAACGGCAACCGCCGTGCCGGCCCTCAGCTGGCGCCGGTGCAGCTGGACCTGGATTTCGACAAGCGCTTCGGTTCCGAGCGCGTGGGCGCGTACGAGCGGCTGCTGCTGGATGTGATCGACGGACGGCTCAATCTGTTCGTGCGCAGCGACGAGCAGGAGGAAGCCTGGCGCTGGGTCGAGCCGCTGATCGACAGCTGGGCCTCGGATGGCGCGCCGCGGCCCTATGCGGCCGGCACCTGGGGGCCGAGCGCGTCGAGCGCGATGATCGCGCGCGACGGCTTCGCCTGGAGCGAGGAGCAGTAGCCGCGCAAGGGCCGCCGCTAGATCCGCCCTTCCTCGACCGCATGGCAGGCCACCTGCACGCCGCGCAGCATCTGCAGCGGCGGCCGCTCGGCCTTGCAGCGCGCATTGGCATGCGGACAGCGCGGATGGAAGGTGCAGCCCGTTGGCGGATTCAGCGGGTTGGGCACTTCCCCCTGCACCGGCGTGCGCGCCTCGCCCGCGTGCTTCATCTTCGGAATGGCCTCCAGCAGCATGCGGGTGTACGGGTGCTGCGGCGCCTCGAAGAGCTTCGCCTTGTCGGCCACCTCCACCAGCCGCCCCAGGTACATGACGCCCACCTGGTCGGCCACGTGGCGCACCACCGCCAGGTTGTGGGAAATGAACAGGTAGGTCAGCCCGCGCTCGCGCTGCAGGTCCTTCATGATGTTGAGGACCTGGGCCTGCACGCTGACGTCCAGCGCCGAGGTGGGCTCGTCGCACACCAGGAACTCGGGCTGGGTGGCCAGGGCCCGGGCGATGGAGATGCGCTGGCGCTGGCCGCCGGAGAACTGGTGCGGGTACTTGGCCATGTCCAGCGGGCTCAGGCCGACGGACTGCAGCAGTTCGCCGACACGGGCGCGCAACGCTGGGCCTTCCTGGAGGATCTCATGCTCGCGCAGGGGCTCGCCGACGATGTCCCGGACCAGCCAGCGCGGGTTGAGGCTGGCGTAGGGGTCCTGGAAGATCATCTGGATGCGCCGGCGCAACTTGCGGCCCTCAGGAGCCTTGAAGGCGGCATGGGCATCCTGGCCGTCGAAGTGCATGCCGCCGCGGGTGGGCTCGTACAGGCCGACCAGCAGGCGCGCGACAGTGCTCTTGCCGCAGCCGGATTCACCGACGAGGGCGAGCGTCTTGCCGCGCTCGATGGAGAAGCTCACGCCGTCGACGGCATGCAACAGCAGGCGGGGCTTGCGCTCGAGGACGCGGTTGAGCCAGGGCGGCGAGACGTCGAAGACCTTGGCGAGGTCGTTTGCCTGGACCAGTGCTGCACCGTTCATGCGGCGATCCCGTCGATGGGCGACCGGCTGTGCGCGTCGTGCAGCCAGCACGCGGCCCGCGTCGCCCCGGCATTCAGCAGGTCCGGCCGCTCGACCAGGCAGCGGTCGAAGACGCGTGGGCAACGCGGGTTGTAGGCGCAGCCGCGCGGGATGGCGTTCAGGCGCGGCATGGCGCCGTCGATCTGGTTGAGGCGCTCTCGGTCCATCGTCATGTCGGGGATGGCGGCCATCAGGCCCGAGGTGTAGGGATGGGCGGGCTGGTGGATGACTTCCTGCACCGGGCCGATCTCGGCGATGCGGCCGGCGTACATCACCGCCACGCGGTCGCAGGTCTCGGCGATCACGCCCATGTCGTGGGTGATGAGCATCACGGCCGCGCCGCGTTCCTTGCAGATGCGCTTGAGCAGCGTGATGATCTGCGCCTGGATCGAGACGTCCAGCGCGGTGGTCGGCTCGTCGGCCACGATCAGCTTGGGCTCGGCCGCCAGCGCCAGGGCGATCACCACCCGCTGGCGCATCCCGCCGGAGAACTGGTGTGGGTAGTGGTCGATGCGCTGGTCGGCGCCGGGAATGCCGGTGTCCTGCAGCAGGCCGATGGCGCGCCGGCGGGCTTCGTCCTCGCTCACCGGCAGATGGGTGCGAATGGTCTCGGTCAGTTGCCGGCCGATGGTGTAGAGCGGATTGAGCGAGGTCAGCGGGTCCTGGAAGATCGCGCCGATCTTGCGCCCGCGGATGTGGCGCATGGCCTCGTGGCCCAGGTTGTCGATGCGCTGGCCCTCCAGCAGGATGCGGCCGCTGGCGACGCGCCCGGGCGGCTCCAGCAGGCCGATGATGGCGGCGCCCGTCAGCGACTTGCCCGCGCCCGATTCGCCGACCACGCCGAGGATCTCGCCCGGCGCGATCTCGAAGCTGATGTCGTCCAGCGCGCGCAGCGTGCCGCGCCGGTGCGGGAACTCGACCACCAGGTTCTGGACTTGCAGAAGACTCATTCGTGGGCTCCCGTTTTCAGCGCAGCCGCGGATTGAGCGCGTCGCGCAGCCAGTCGCCCAGCAGGTTCACGCTCAGCGCGATCAGGATCAGCATCAGCCCCGGGAAGACGGTGATCCACCATTCGCCCGAGAACAGATAGTCGTTGCCGACCCGAATCAGCGTGCCCAGCGAGGGCGAGGTGGGCGGCACGCCCACTCCCAGGAAGGACAGTGTGGCCTCGGTGATGATCGCGGTTGCCACCTGGATGGTGGCCAGCACCAGCACCGGACCCAGCACGTTGGGCAGCACGTGGCGGCGCATGATGCGCAAGGGCGAGACGCCGGTCACGCGCGCGGCCTGCACGTATTCCTTGTTGCGCTCCACCAGCGTCGAGCCGCGCACCGTGCGCGCGTACTGCACCCAGCCGGTCAGTGAGATCGAAAGGATCAGCACGCCGAAGGCCACCGTGTCGTGCGCGTTCGGGAACAGCGCGCGCCCGACGCCGGCGATCAGCAGCGCGACCAGGATGGGCGGGAAGGAGAGCATCACGTCGCACACGCGCATGAGGAAAGCATCGAGCCAGCCGCCCCAGAAGCCAGCCAGAAGGCCCAGCATCACGCCTACCAGCACGGACAACACCACCGAGACCAGGCCCACGACCAGCGAGATGCGCGCGCCGTAGATCAGGGCGGACAGGATGTCGCGGCCCTGGTCGTCGGTGCCCAGCAGGTACTTGGTCGTGCCCTCGGCCTCCCAGGCCGGCGGCAGGCGTGCATCGCCGAGCTCGAGCGCGGCGAGGTCGAAGGGGTTGTGCGGCGACACCCATCCGGCGAAGACCGAACAGAAGACGCAGACGAAGGCGATCGCGGCCGCGATGATGGCGACCGGCGAGGTGCGGAAACTGTGGCCGACGTCGCTGTCGAGCCAGCGAGCCAATACTTTTTTCATCGAGGGAGAACCTGAAAAGCGGGCCTGCATTGCAGGCCCGCGGGATCATGCGCCGTCAAGCCCTCAGGGCTTGGCGGGCCCCTGGATGCTCATCCACTTGAAGGGCATGAAGTTGTCGGCCCGCTGCGTCAGCGCGACCTTCTTGCTCACGCCCCAGGCCAGCGACTGCTGGTGCAGCGGCAGGTGCCCGATGTCGTCGGCGTGGATCGTGAAGGCTTCCTTGATCATCGCCATGCGCTCGGCCTTGTCGGTGCTGGACTTGATCTTGCCGATCAGGTCGTCGAGCTTGGGATTGCAGTAGGAGCCGAGGTTGAACTGGCCGTCACCCGTCTTGTCGTCGGGGCAGCGCATCAGTGCATCGAGCGCGTTGTGCGAGTCATAGGTGGTCGGCGTCCAGCCGAGCAGGTAGAAGCTCGTGTCGCGGCGCAGGATCTTGGGGAAATAGGTGCCCTTGGTTTCGGCCGCGAGATTGATCTTCACGCCGATGCGCGCGAGGTTCGCCGCCACGCTCTGGCAGATCTGGCCGTCGTTCACGTAGCGGTCGTTCGGGCAGTTCATCGTGACCTCGAAGCCGTTCGGATAGCCGGCATCGGCCAGCAGCTTCTTGGCACCCTCCACGTCGTAGGGCAGGCGCTTGTCCTGCTCGGCGGTCCAGCCGTTGACGCCGGGGCCGACCATCAGCGCGGTGGGCCGCGAGGCGCCGCGCATCACGGTGCGCTGGATCGCGGCGATGTCGATGGCCTGGTAGAAGGCCTGGCGCACGCGCTTGTCCTTGAAGGGGTTCTTGCCCTTGACGCCCGAGTACAGCAGTTCGTCGCGCTTCTGGTCCATGCCCAGGAAGATGGTGCGCAGCTCGGGGCCGACCACCACCTGCGCATTCGGGCTGCCATTGATGCGCGCGATGTCCTGCACTGGCACCGGCTCCATCACATCGATCTCGCCAGACATCAGCGCCGCCACGCGCGTCGCCGAATTGGCGATGGGAGTGAAGATCACCTCCTGCACGTTGCCGTCGATCTTGCCCCAGTAGGTCGGGTTGCGGACGAACACCGTGCGCACGTTAGGCTGGCGCTCGCGCACACGGAAAGGGCCGGTGCCGTTGGCCTTGAACGAGGCGGTGTTCTCGATGCCCTTGCGGCGATCGACCGGCTTCTCGGCCTTGTTCTCCTCGCACCACTTCTTGCTCATGATCGCGAGGTCCGACAGCACGTCGGGCAGGATCGGGAACGGGCCCTTGGTTTCGATGTCCACCGCGTGATCGTTGACCTTGCGCACCTCCTTGATGTCGTTCACCTTGGCCTTCACATCCGAGCCGTCGCCGGCGGCGCGCGCGATGCTGAAGAGGACGTCATCGGCGGTGAATGGCGTGCCATCGTGGAACTTGACGTTCTTGCGCAGTTCGAAGCGCCACACCGTCGGCGAGGTCTGCCGCCACGAGGTGGCAAGCGACGGCGCGAGGCTCAGGTCCTTGTTGCGATCGGTGAGCGCATCGTACGCGTTGAGGTCGACGGACAGTTGCAGCAACTCGTTGAGCGAGTGCGGGTCGAGCGACAACGCATCCCCCTGATTGGCGATCCGGATGGTCTGCGCGCCAGCCGACAGGCCCAGCACACACAGAACGGCCGTCGCGGCCAGTTTTCTACTCAGGTTCATGGAGGCACTCCTCGGGTTGGAATAGGGTCATGAAGCCGCCGGCACGGCCACGCTTTTGGCGGGCCGCTCGGCGGCATTCAGGGGCATGCCCTGCTCGATCAGGCCGGCATGCAGGGCGGCACCGAGCGGCAAGATCTCGTCGTTGAAGTCGTAGCGGCTGTTGTGCAGGAAGGCGCCGCCACGGGCGTCCTGGCCGATGCGCAGGTAGGCGCCGGCCTTCTTCTGCAGCATGAAGGAGAAATCCTCCGCGCCCATGCTCGGCTCCATGTTGCGCTCGACGTTGTGCGCGCCGACGAGGGACTGCGCCACGTCGCCGGCAAACATCGCCTCGGGCGAGGTGTTGATGGTGGCGGGGTAGATGCGCTCGAACTTCACCTTGGCGGTGGCGCCGAAACCCGCGGCGACCGCGGCGCAGAGTTCTCCGAGCCGCTGCTCCACCTGCGCCTGCACGCGGGTGCTGAAGGTGCGCACGGTGCCCACCAGGGTCGCCTTGCCGGGCACCACGCTCATCGCGCCGAGATCGCCGGCCTGCACCGCGCAGATGCTGATCACGGCCGCGTCGATGGGCCGCACATTGCGCGAGACGATGCTCTGAACGGCAGTGATGATGTGGGCCGATACCAGGACCGGGTCGATGGTGAGGTAGGCGTGCGCGCCATGGCCACCCTTGCCCTCGATCTCGATGGTCACCCGGTCGGCCGCTGCCATCATCGCGCCGCGGTTGATGCCCACCGTGCCGGCGGGCAGGCCGGGCCAGTTGTGCATGGCGTAGACGGCGTTGACCGGGAAGCGGGCGAACAGGCCGTCCTCGATCATGGCCTTGGCGCCAGCGAAGCCCTCCTCGCCCGGCTGGAAGATGAGGACCGCGGTGCCATCGAAATCGCGGGTCTCGGCGAGGTAGCGGGCGGCGCCGACCAGCATGGCCGTATGGCCGTCATGGCCGCAACCGTGCATCAGGCCCTTCTTCGAGGAACGCCAGGCGAAGTCGTTTTCCTCGCACATCGGCAGCGCATCCATGTCGGCGCGCAGGCCGATCATGCGGCCACTGGCGGTAGAGCGTCCGCGGATGATGCCGACCACGCCGGTCCTGCCGATGCCCGGATGGATCTCGTCGACGCCGCAGGCGCGCAGCGACTCCTGCACTCTCCCCGAGGTGTAGATCTCCTCGAAGCCGAGCTCCGGGTGCGCATGCAGATCGCGGCGAAAGGCGGTGATCTCGGGATGGAAGCGGGCGATGTGCGCGAAGGCCCGGCCCGAAGCCTGGAAGCGGGGAGCGTCCATCAGTGGCCTCCCGCCTTGCCGATGCGCAGCCGTGGATCGACCACGAAATAGAGCAGGTCCACCACCAGGTTGATGACCACGAAGATCAGCGCGATCAGGCACAGGTAGGCGGCCATCACGGGAATGTCGGCGAAGGTCACGGCCTGGATGAAGAGCAGGCCCATGCCGGGCCACTGGAACACCGATTCGGTGATGATGGCAAAGGCGATCAGGCCGCCCAGCTGCAGGCCGGTGATGGTCATGACCGGGACCAGCGTGTTCTTGAGCGCATGCCCGAAATGGATGACGCGGTCGGACAGGCCGCGGGCGCGGGCGAACTTGATGTAGTCGGTGCGCAGCACCTCCAGCATCTCGGCGCGCACCAGCCGCATGATCAGGGTGAGTTGAAAGATGGCGAGCGTCACCGCCGGCAGCACGATGTGATGCCAGCCGTCGGCGCGCAGCAGGCCGGTGCTCCACCAGCCCAGCTGCACGGTGTCGCCACGGCCGAAACTGGGGAACCAGCCCAGCAGCACGGCGAAAACCAGGATCAGCAGGATCCCGATCAGGAAGGTGGGCAGCGACACGCCGAGCAGCGAGACGGTCATGAACACCTGGCTGAGGAAAGTGCCGCGCCGCAGCGCCGTGTAGACCCCCATGGGGATGCCGATCAGGAGGGCGAGCAAGGCAGCCACCAGCGCCAGCTCGAGCGTCGCCGGGAAGCGTTCGCCGATCAACCGCGAGACCTTGGCGCCCTGGCGCAGGCTCAGGCCGAACTCGCCTTGCGAGGCGTTGACCAGGAAATGCCAGAACTGGACGAAGAAGGGCTTGTCGAGACCGAGGCCGCTGCGCAGCTCGCGGATCTGCTCGGGGGTCGCATCCTGCCCGAGCAAGAAGACGACCGGGTCGCCCACGTACTGGAACAGGAGAAAAGCGATGAAGGCGACCGCGACCATGACGATCACGGCCTGGATCAGGCGGCGCAGGACGAAAGCAATCATTCAGCAGAGCACGTGTTCAACGATGCTAGCAGAGCAAACCGCATGCCCGGGAGGTGGTTCCCCGGGTTGCGGTCTGCTCGTGGCCCAGCAGGAAACAGGGCGGATTCCGAAGGCGGATCAGTTCACCTTGATGAGGCGCCAGTCGAGCCGGTTGTCGGCCCGGTGCACCACCTCGATGTTCTTCTTCATCGCCCACGGAATGATCTGGTTGTGCAGCGGGATGTGCGAAACGTCGTCGTTTTGCAACTGTAGGGCTTCGGTCAGCAGCCGGTCGCGCACCGGAATGTCGGTCTCGGTCTTCACCCGATCGACGATCTGATCCATCTTCGGATTGCTGTAGCGCCCGACGTTGTAGTTGCCGTCGCCGCCGCTGCCCACCGAGCGCGTGAGCGACTGCAGGCTGTAGAGCGCATCGAAGGTCGGCACACCCCAGCCGAGCATGTAGATGCTGGCTTCGAAGCGCTGGATCATCGGGAAGTAGGTCACCAGCGGCAGCGTGCGCAGCTTGGCCTTCACGCCGACGCGGGCCCACATCGCGGTAACTGCCTGGCAGATCTCCTCGTCATTGATGTAGCGGTTGTTGGGGCAGGCGAAATCCACTTCGAAGCCGCTGGCATAGCCGGCGTCCGCCAGCAGCTTCTTGGCTGCTTCCGGATCGTAGGGATGGCGTTTGTGCACACCCTCGGTCCAGCCGTTGACCTGCGGGGCCACCAGGGCGCCGGTGGGCTGGCTCAGGCCGCGCATGGTCACGCGGCTCAGGCTTGCGATGTCGATCGACTGGTAGAGCGCCTTGCGGACGCGCTGGTCCTTCAATGGATTCTTGCCCTTGACGTTGGAGCCGGGGAGCTCGTCGCGGAACTGGTCCATGCCGAAGAAGATGGTGCGGTTCTCGATGCCGTCGATGACCTTCAGGTTGCCGCTCTGGCGCAGACGCCCCAGATCCTGCGGACTGGGGTCGAGCACGAAGTCGACCTCGCCGGACAGCAGCGCCGCCGCGCGCGTGGCTTCCTGCTTGATCGGGGTGTAGACGATCTCGGTCACGTTCGAATCGATCTTGCCCCAGTAGTGCGGATTCTTGACCAGCACCAGGCGCTGGTCCGGCTGCCACTCCTTGACCATGTAGGGACCGGTGCCCATCGCATTGCGGTGGGCGTAGCTTTCCTCGGGCGTCTTGATGTCCTTGGGCTCGACGGACTTGTTCTTCTCCGCCCAGGCCTTGCTCATGATGCGCAACTCGGTCAGCTGGTTCAGCAGCACCGGATTGGGCCCCTTGAGAAGGATGTCGACGGTGTTCTCGTCGACCTTGACCACCTTGTCGATGCCCTGGGCGTAGACCGCGTAGTTGGAGGTCTTGGCCATCGAGCGCGTCAACGAATACACGACATCATCCGCCGTGAGCGTCGAGCCGTCGCTGAACTTGACACCGCTGCGAAGAGTGAAGCGCACCTGGGTCGGCGAGACGTTCTTCCAACTGCTCGCCAGCTGGGCCTCGGGCTTGAAGGTCTTGCTGTTGTAGTAGACCAACGAGTCATAGACGGCGGCATGCACGCCGTTGCCGAGCGCATTGTTCTGCGAGTGGACGTCGAGCGTGGGAATATCGCTGGCACTCGACCATTTGAACGTCTTGGCATGCAGCACCGGCGTCGACAAAGCGGCGACGGCGATGGCAACAGGAATCAGCGCGCGCGTAGAGACCATGGTTAACCTTTGTCACAAGTCAAAAAGCGGACTATGCAACAGGCGCGCCAGCTTGCTACGGGGAAGAACGCTGACCCAAGGGATATCCCTGTTCGCGAAAGCCCGGAAAAGAAAAAAGCCGCCCGACTTTCGTCGGGCGGCTTTCAATAACTTCCCATCAAGCTGGCTTGCGCCAGCCTCAGATCAGAAAGCGTGACGGATACCGAAGTCGTAGCCGGTAGAGGTCTTCGGCGTGAAGGTCTGGCCGCCGAAGCCGGTCACGAACGACGGGCCACCCACGGTCAGGTTGGCGCCGTTCTTGTTGCGGACGCGAGCCACCGTCGCGTACAGGGCCGTACGCTTCGACAGGTTGTGCACGTAGCCGATCGCGAACTTGTTGGCCTTCGGATCAGCGGTGTTGCCGAACAGCGTGAACGGCGCGTTCAGGTCGTACTTGACGTGCGAGTACGAAGCACGGATCAGGCCGGGACCAACGGGCACGGTCACGCCGAGCAGGTAGCCCTTCAGATCGATGTCGGTGGTGGGCGTGAAGAAGATGGCTTCGTTGTCGACTTCGTTCTTGGCCTTCGAGTATTCACCGAAGAGCTTCACGACGCCGAAGTCGTAAGAAGCACCCAGGTTGAAGGTCTTGACGTTGGTCGTCGTGCCGGCGAAGAAGTTGTCACCGATGGTGCTCTGACCATAAGAGGCAGCCACGTCCAGCGGGCCGTTGGCGTAGCCGAAGCGGCCACCGACGTAACGGCCGGTACGCTGGGTGTTCAGCGCGGTCGGGGTCACGGTGCCCGGATCGTACTTGTCACGCTCGTGGAAACCGTACATCACCTGACCATAGAAGCCACCGAGGTTCGGGGGCAGGAAGTAGCCGATGGTGTTGCTGGCGCGAACGTAGTTGCTGCCGGTCACGTTGGTGAAGCCAGGAACGCTGGTCGTCGCACCGCCTTGCCAAGCACCGAACGAAGAGTTCGCGGTGCTGATCAGGTTGGTGCCAACGCCGTTGGTGCCGAACGGGTCGAACACGGTGTCGTTCCAGAACGTCGGGGTGTAGTCACGGCCCAGACGGATTTCACCGAAACCACCCGACAGGCTCACGGTCGAGCGACGAGCGAAAGTCGCAACGCCTTGTTGGCCGTCGTCGTTGGAGATCGGAGCTTCGAGCCAGAAGCTGGCGGCGAGGCCACCACCCAGGTCTTCCGTGCCACGGAAGCCCAGACGGCTGGAGTTGTAGCCCGAGTTCGACAGCACGGTGCGCTTCACCTTGATGCTGTCGACATAGCCCAGCGGGGGGACCAGGAAGAAGTTCGAGTTATCCGATTTGTTCGAGTAGCCGCTGACAGCAGCGTCAACCACGCCGAACAGCGTGACCGACGACTGAGCCGAGGCAACACCGGCAACAGCCAGGGCAGCCAGAGCAACTAGAGATTTTTTCATTGCAAGTTTCTCCAAGGTTAAACATAGGGCTCCGGTGCGAAGGGCTCACCGTGACTGGCACTTCTGTGCTCCTACCGGACCCCGGGCCAACCTCCTTTTGGGAAGTTGTCGCTATTGCACCAGAGGCGCTTCGTCTGGGCAAAACAATTCGGCTTAAAACCGGGGCGGGTCCGCCGTTTCGTTGCAGCAGTGCAACAAAGCTTAGGGTGGGTGCGAAATCTCACGATGCAAAACAAGACCAGTTCGACGGAAGATGCGGGGGATATCGGTTCCAATGACCCCATGAACCCCTCGCTCGAAGCTTTGTTGGGCGCCGCGGATGCGGCCCTGCGGACCCTTTTTGCCAAGCCCCATGGGACCCGCGCGCTGCCGCCGCCGGCGACCCCTGGCGGCAAGATCAGCGAACCCGAGCGCCGGGAAGCAGGTGCACTGATGCGGGTGAACCACGTCGGGGAGGTCTGCGCCCAAGCTTTGTATACAGCACAGGCGGCCGTTGCCCGGGATCCAAAGCTGCGGGCCCACTTCAGCGAGGCCGCGCGTGAGGAGACCGATCATCTCGCCTGGACCCGACAGCGGCTCGACGAACTGGGTGCCCATCCTTCCATGCTCAATCCGCTCTGGTATCTGGGTGCGTTCGGGCTGGGCCTCGTGGCCGGCCGCCTCGGCGATCCATTGAGCCTTGGCTTCGTGGCGGAAACCGAGCGCCAGGTCGAAGCTCATCTGGATGGGCACCTGGACCGCCTTCCCGCAGCCGACACAGCCTCGCGGGCCGTGGTCGCCCAGATGAAGCTGGACGAGGCAAGGCATGCAGCGCAGGCCTGGAGCGCCGGCGCCCAGGAACTACCGGCACCGGCCAAGGCGTTGATGCGCCTGGCCTCCCGCGTGATGACAACGGTCGCTCACCGCATCTGAGCAGTCGACCGGGTCTCGCAGCTCAGATCTCGACGAGATCGAAGCTGGTCGTGATCTTGGCCGTCTTGCCCAGCATGACGCTGGCCGAGCAATAGGTTTCGTGGCTGAGTGCGATCGCACGCTCGACGGCGGCGGCCGGAATCCCCTTGCCCTTCACGGTGAAATGCATATGGATGCTTGTGAAGACCTTGGGATCCTTTTGCGCCCGCTCGCTGGTCAGCTTGACGCTGACGCCCTCGACCTGGTGGCGGCCGCGCTTGAGGATCAGCACCACGTCATAGGCCGTACAGCCGCCGGTGCCGGCCAAGACGGTTTCCATCGGCCGGGCCGCCAGGTTCTGCCCGCCGTTCTCGGGCTTCGCCGCATCAGGCGCGCCATCCATCATCAGGACATGGCCGCTGCCGGTCTCCGCGACGAAGCCCATTGCCGATCGCGCCCCCGTGCCGCCCGTCCAGCTCACTGTGCATTCCATTCCTAAGAAGCTCCAGAAGTCGTGACGCAACGTAAAAATCACGCCAGCGTCGATTTGTGTGTGGGGAAAGTGTCACTTCCTTGTTGCATCGCAGCAAAGAGTCGGTATACTTTATTTCATCGCACACGATGTCGTGTGCACAGGTTGTCTCCTCCACCCTCCCAATTGGTGGATTTAGCCCCGGATCGCAAGGTCCGGGGCTTTTTTCTTGTCGCCGCCTGTCGACTGGATGGCAGGCCTATGATCGCGGCCCTATGTCCACGCCGCCCGCACCGCTCTCCCCTGCCGATTACCTGAAGAAGATCCTCACGGCCCGCGTCTACGACGTCGCAGTGGAATCCGCGCTGGAGCCTGCCCAGGCCCTGAGCGCACGGCTGAACAACACGGTGCTGCTCAAGCGCGAGGACCAGCAGCCCGTCTTCAGCTTCAAGCTGCGCGGGGCCTACAACAAGATGGCGCACCTGGACCCCGAGCAGCTCGCCCGGGGCGTGATCTGCGCCTCGGCCGGCAACCATGCCCAGGGCGTGGCGCTCAGCGCACGCAAGCTGGGTACGCGGGCCGTGGTGGTGATGCCCGTGACGACGCCGCAGCTCAAGATCGACGCGGTCCGCGCGCTCGGTGGCGAGGTCCAGTTGCACGGTGACAGCTATTCCGACGCCTATGGCTATGCGCTGGAACAGCAGCGCCTGCACGGCCTGAGCTTCGTCCACCCCTTCGACGACCCCGACGTGATCGCCGGCCAGGGCACGATCGCGATGGAGCTCTTGCGCCAGCATCAGGGCCCGCTCGACGCCGTGTTCGTCGCCATCGGCGGCGGCGGCCTGATCTCTGGCGTGGCCAACTACATCAAGGCCGTGCGGCCCGAGATCAAGGTGATCGGCGTGCAGATGAACGATTCCGACGCGATGATGCGCTCGGTCGCCGCCAGGGAGCGCGTGACGCTGCCCGATGTCGGCCTGTTCTCCGACGGCACCGCGGTCAAGCTGGTCGGCGAGGAGACCTTCCGGATCTCGCGCGAGCTGGTGGACGAATTCATCACCGTCGACACCGACGCCGTGTGCGCCGGCATCAAGGACGTCTTCATCGACACCCGCAGCATCGTCGAACCCGCCGGCGCGCTGGCGGTGGCAGCCATCAAGCAGTACGTCGAGACGCACGGCACGCGGGGCCAGACCTACGCGGCCATTCTCTGCGGTGCCAACATGAACTTCGACCGGCTGCGCTTCGTGGCCGAACGCGCCGAGGTGGGCGAGGAGCGCGAGGCCCTGTTCGCGGTCACCATCCCGGAGGAGCGCGGCAGCTTCCGCCGCTTCTGCGAGCTGGTCGGACAGCTGCCGGGCGCCTCGCGCAGCGTGACCGAATTCAACTACCGCATCAGCGATGCGAAGGAAGCCCACGTCTTCGTGGGCCTGACCACCCAGACCCGAGGTGAGTCGAAGACCATCACCGAAACCTTCGTGGCGCATGGCTACGGCGCCATCGACCTCACGCACAACGAGCTGGCCAAGGAGCACATCCGCCACCTCGTCGGCGGCCGCAGCGGCCTCGCCCACGATGAGCGACTGCTGCGCTTCGTATTCCCTGAGCGGCCGGGGGCACTGCTCAAGTTCCTGAGCCTGATGCGGCCCACCTGGAACATCAGCCTCTTCCACTACCGCAACCAGGGCGCCGACTACGGCCGCATCCTGGTGGGGCTACAGGTGCCGGCGGCCGACCATGCCGCCTTCGACGAATTCCTGCGGACGCTGGACTACCCCTTCGTGGAAGAAACCGGCAACCCTGTCTACCGGCTCTTCCTCCAGGCCTGATTCAGCGCGCCAGCGGCGGCGCGACCACCGGTGGTGGCGCGGACAAGGCGGCCGGCGGCGGCGCATTCACGGCCAACGGGCGCGTCGGCAATTGCAGGGTGAATGCGGGCGTTGCATCGACGCTCGCACCCAACGATGCGGCCCGGAGGTCCAGCGAATGCAGCACATAGCCATCGGCCACCCGCGCTCCGACGCGGAAGGGGCGTGCTGGCTGGCCATCGACGGCGATCAGGGCCGCGCCCTGCTGATCGGCGTCGGCAACCACGCCGAGCAGTTGGAAGCGGCTCGCCGCTTCGGGCGTTGCCACCACGGTGGCCTGGCCCTGCACCACACCCAGCATCTGCGCCACCGCTGCCGGATCCACCGCCGCGGCGCCGTTGCTGCTGAGCGCCGGCGGTGCGACGGCATCGGTCGGCGACGCCATACGCAGGCCCCAGAACACGACGCTCGCGGCGGCCAGCGCCCACAGGACGGTCGTCGCGGTGGCCGAGGGCCAGCGGGCAGGCGCATAGGAAGCTGACATGGGGCAGGATTATCATTCAGCGAAGACGGCAACGCCGTGTCACACACCTCTCTCCCCACTCCATGTCTTTTTTCCAACGCCCCTTCGCACGCGCCGTGCAGCGCGGCTTCACGCTGATCGAGCTGATGGTCGTGCTGGTCATCATCGGCGTGCTCGCCGCGCTGATCGTCCCGAACGTGATCGAGCGTGCCGACGATGCACGCGTGACCGCGGCACGGACGGACGTCAACAACCTGATGCAGGCACTCAAGCTCTACCGCCTGGACAACCAGCGCTATCCGACTGCCGATCAGGGGCTGCAGGCCCTGCTCACCCGCCCCACGACCGGCCCGGCGGCCCCCAACTGGAAGCCCTACGTCGAGAAGCTGCCCAACGACCCGTGGGGCCGCCCGTACCAGTACCTCAACCCGGGCCTGAAGGGCGAGATCGACGTGTTCTCCTTCGGCCCCGACGGCCAGCCCGGCGGCGAGGGCAAGAATGCCGACATCGGCAGTTGGCAATAGGCGCGGCGCTTCCGTCTTCGATGGCAGCAGCCGCCGCCATCGCGGCGGGTTCACCCTGATCGAACTGCTGGTCGTGATCGCGATCATCGCGCTGGCCACTGCCGGCGTCGGCCTCGCGCTGCGCGACGCGGGCCAGGAAACCCTCGACCGGGAAGCGGAGCGCCTCTCCGCCGTACTCGAAGCGGCGCGTGCCCAGTCGCGCGCCAGCGGCATCGCTGTGCGCTGGCGCCCCACCGCACAGGGCCCCGGCAACTTCGTCTTCGATGGGCTGCAGCCCGGCACGCTGCCGACCTCGTGGCTGTCCGAGGGCATCACGGCCCAACCGCTGGCAGCCGACGGCTCGGCGGTGGCGGCGCTGCAACTGGGCCCCGAGCCGATCATCGCCGCGCAGCAGGTGCTGCTGAGCTCGGAAGGCCCGCCGGCACGCAGCCTGCGCATCGCGACCGATGGCCTGAAGCCCTTTGCGGTGGTCGCGCCATGAGCCGCCGCCCGGCCGCTCCGAAGGGTGCTCGTACCGCAGCGCGCAGCGCGGAGGTTGCCTTATGAAACGCGGCGGCCAGCACGGCTTCACCCTGATCGAGGTGCTGGTCGCGCTGGGCATCATCGCGATCGCGCTGGCCGCGGGAACCCAGGCCACCAACGCGCTCACGCGCAACGGACAGCGGCAGTCGGACCTCCTGCTGGCCCAGCTCTGCGCCGAGAACGAGCTGATCAAGGCCCGCCTTGCGCGCCAGATGCCGGCCATCGGCGATGCAGGGTCGATCTGCACCCAGGCCAACACCAGCTTCGGCGTCACCGTTTCGACCGCCCCTACGCTGAATCCGAACTTCCGCCGCGTCGACGTGCAGGTGCGCGATGCGGGCGAGGCACCGTTGCTGCGCCTGTCTACCGTCGTGGGCCGCTTCTGATGAAAGCCCCTCGCCGCGCCCGCGGCTTCACGCTGATCGAACTCATGGTGGCGGTCGCGGTGATGGCGCTGCTCGCCCTCGTGAGCTGGCGCGGCCTCGACGGCATGGCGCGTGCCCAGGCACAGAACCGCGAGCGCGGCGATGCCGTGCTCGCGCTGCAGGCGACACTGTTGCAATGGACGGCCGATCTCGACGCCATCACCGTCCTGTCGCAGACCCGTGCCCTGGACTGGGATGGCCGCACGCTGCGCCTGACGCGACGCAGCACCGACACCGCCCAGCCGATGGTCTACGTGGTCGCCTGGACCCAGCGCGCCGATGCAGGCGGCGTCGTGCGCTGGTTCCGCTGGCAGTCGCCAGGCCTCACGACGCGGCCGGCGTGGCAGCAGGCCTGGGACCGCGCCGCGGCCTGGGCGCAGGACGGAAGCGGCAGCAGCAACAGCAACGAACTGCGCGGCACGGAGCTCGGCCTGATGCCGCTGGACAGTTGGCAGCTCCTCTACTACCGCAACGACGCCTGGAGCCCCGCGGTTGGCGCCGAAGCGCTCACGACCAGCACGCAACTGCCGGACGGAGTGCGCCTGGTGCTGAGCCTGCCGCCGGGACCGGCGCTCGCCGGCCTGATCACCCGCGACTGGGTCCGCCCCACCGCCGCCGTGGCCAAGACCACGTCATGAAGCAGCCGCCCCGCATCACCCGACGACGGCACCGCGGCGCGGCATTGCTGACCGCCATGCTGACCGTGACACTGGTCGCGACCCTTGCCGCGGCTGCGCTCTGGCAGCAATGGCGCGCGGTCGAGATCGAGGCGGCCGAGCGCGCCCGCGTGCAGTCGGCCTGGGTGCTGATCGGCGCGCTCGACTGGTCGCGCCTGATCCTGCGCGAGGACGCGCGCGCGGGCGGCGCGTCCGCCGGCGCGGACCATCTCGCCGAGCCCTGGGCCATCCCGCTGGAAGAAGCCAAGCTGTCGAGCTTTCTCGCGGCCGACAAGAACATCGCCAGCGACGCGATGGAGGGTTTGCCGGAGGCCTTCCTCGCAGGCCGCATCACCGATGCCCAGTCCAAGCTCAACGTGATGAGCCTGGTGTCCAACGGGGCCCCGGTGCCGGCGGCGGTCGCCGCCTTCACCAAGCTGTTCGAGCTGCTGGGCCTGCCTGTGCAGGAAGTGCCCGTCCTGGTGGCCCAGTTGCGCCGCGCCCTGCCGGCGGCGACGGCTACGGCGGGAGGCGGCTCAGGGGGAGCATCCGGCGGGGGCACCCAAACGCCGATTCAGCAGACCGAAAGCACGACAGGCGCGCCCTTGCTGCCCCAGCGGACATCCCAGTTGGTCTGGCTCGGGCTCTCGCCCTCGACAGTGACGGCGCTGGAGCCGTACGTCACGATCCTTCCTGAAACCACGCCGCTCAATATCAACACCGCAAGCGCCGAAGCCCTCGCCGCCAGCCTGCCCCCGCTCGACCTGGCGACCGCCAAGCGCCTTATCGCCCTGCGCGCCCGCAAGCACTTCAGCACGCTCCCGGAGGCAAACCGGGAACTCCCGCAGGGGGTCGAATTCGGCGCCCAGCACAGCGTGGCGACCCGCTATTTCGAAGTCGTGGGTCGCCTGCGGCTGGACCGGACCTGGGTCGAGGAGCATTCGCTGCTGCAGCGCGACGGCATCGAGCTGCGCATCCTGTGGCGCGAACGTGGCGCCGGCACCACGTCGACGCCACCGAAATCTTGAAGCCGAAACCTTTGGTCACGCTTATCGGATAAAACGCATTGGAGCGCCCACGCCACGTGCCGAAGACGCTATCAAGTTTGTAGCGATGATGTAAACCATCCACCTACAATGGCGACCCCTTATCGACCCCCATGGCCCTGCTGCTCGTCACCGCCCCCCTCCCACC
>NZ_LYMK01000007.1 GCF_002157355.1 Variovorax sp. JS1663
CGGCGTCCCTGTCATCACAGATCACGTGATACAGGACCTTCGTTGACAACTGGCGAATGCGCAAGCCGGCGGGCTGGCCCAGCCAGCGGGCATCATCTTCGATCCTCTGAAACAGGGTCTCCAGATCGGCGAGCCTGCCCTGCCAGAGGAGCAACCAGGCCTCCATCAGGTTCGCATTGGCTTGCAGGGACCAGTGACCCTCGCTCAGGGTGGCCCTGGCGCCGTCGACCAGGCGCTGAATCTGTGTGCTCACCCCGGGGCGGCTGATGAACATGTTGACGTGGGGCATGCAGCGGAACCACAGTTCGGCATTACCTCCCTGCATGAGCAGATCGACGACCTTGGCAAGGTGCTTGCCGGGTCCGTCGACCGGGCCGTGGTAGCCCTCGTACCAGAAGTCGAGCAGTTCGCTGATCGTCTCGGTTTCGAGATCCATGGGCCGGGCTCGAACTGCCTGGCTCAAACGCCGGGCCTCTTCCCACTGATCACAGAAGCACATGGTCAGCGCCTGCATCGCCCGGGCGCGCTGCGCCTCGTCGTGTCGCCCGATGGCGTCGAAGCTGGCTGCGGCAGGCGCCATGGTGGAGCGAATCGCACTGTATTGGTAGTGCGGCCAGGCGCACAGGCCGCGGGCATAGGCCAGCCAGGGCGATCGGGCCTGGAGGTCGGCAGGAAACTGCTCGATCATGCGGATCACCTGGGCGCCTTCGTCGCAGGCCAGCATGTCCGGTGTCGCATCGGCCAGGTCCTGCTGGGCTTGGCGCAGGCGCTGCTCCAGGAAGTCGCGAAAGAGATCGTGCAGGCGCAGCGTCAGTTCCTCGCTTTCCAGCACCGAGGTGAACAGCCGGCGACGCTCGATGTGCTCCATCAACTGGGCCGCGCGCGGATTGCCGCTGATCTGTTCGCAGCGAGCCACCGTGAGCTCGGGCAGCAGGGAGCAGCGCAGGAGAAACTCCTGCAGTTCGTTCGGCAAATCTTCGAAGACTTCGCTGGCCAGGTATTCGAACAGGTGACGGCGGCTTTGCCAGGCATCTTTCGGCGCGGCCACGGCCGATCGCTTCGATGCTTCGAGGCTCAGGCAAAGGCCGGCGGCCCAGCCCTGGGTCCGGTCGAACAGGTGCTGTGCCTGCTCGGGGTCGTCCCGGCCGGTGGCGTGGCGCCACAGGTCCTGCACTTCCTTTCTGGAAAAGCCCAGGATCGTCTCGTCGAACTCGGCCACTTCGCGCCGGGCACGCCAGCGCCCCAGAGCCAGTGGCGGCTCCACGCGTGTTGCGATGACAAGGGTCCAGCGCTGCGGCAAGCCCTCGATCAGGTGCCCCAGGAACTCGAACATGCGGGCATCCGCAACCGTGTGCAGGTCATCCAGCACGATCACGCCGCCGGCCGGCGCGTCGGTGGCTTCGAGCGTAGCGGCCAATGCGGACGCCGCCTCGCGCAGCCTCCCGTGGGCCCCCAGTTCGAACAGGGCCTCGGGCGCCAGGCGCCACGGCGGATCCAGGGGTTCCAGCGCTTCGATCAGGTGGAAGAGGAGCCGTTGAAGATCGTCCTCTTCGTCCGCGGTCAGCCACGCGATGGCGCAGGCTGGCGGAAGTTGCTGCAACTGGCGCGACAGCGCAGCCGTCTTGCCGTAGCCAGCGGGCGCCACGAGAAGGACCAGGCGCCGGCTCGCCAGTGCGTTGCCCAGTTGCCGTTCGAGCTCGCCGCGTTCGATCAGCCCCCGGCGGAAGCGGGGCGTCTGGATCTTGGCTCTGGTGAGGGTGCCGGTTTGCATGCTCGAAATAGGACGAGGTCTACTGACTCCGGACTATAGTGATGCAAACGAAAGGTTGGATGATGGCGCCGTGGGCGGCAGCAGTCACTTGATCGCGCCGGCACCAGAGTACCCGCACGCGAGCATGAGATTTCCTTCCTTTGTCTCTCGCCGCACGGCCCTGGTCGTGGCTGCTGCCGGCTCGCTGCTGTTGCCCGCAAGTCCCGCCGGCTCGCAGGGCACCTGGCCGAACAAGCCTGTGCGCATCGTCGTTCCCTTCCCGGCTGGCGGCACCACCGACGTTCTTGCGCGCACGCTGGTGCCGGAATTGTCCAAGGCCTTCGGCAGGCCGTTCATCGTCGACAACCACACCGGCGCCGCCGGCAACGTAGGCACGGAAATCGTCGCCAGATCGCCCAACGATGGCTACACGCTGCTGATGGGCACCCTGGGCACGAACAGCATCAACCGCTCGCTCTACCGCAAGCTGTCCTACGATCCGATCAAGGACTTCACGCCGATCACGCTGGTGGCCGTGGTGCCGAATGTGGTGGTCATGAATGCCGAGAAGGCGAAGGCGCTCGACATCGACAGCGTGGCGGACTTGGTGAAGTACGCCAAGGCCCACCCCGGCAAGCTCAACATGGCCTCGGGGGGCAGCGGGACCTCGCACCACCTGACTGGCGAGCTGTTCAAGACCATGACGGGCAGCTTCATGACGCACATCCCGTATCGCGGAGCGGCGCCTGCGCTGATGGACGTGGTGGGCGGCAATGCCGACCTGATGTTCGACAACCTGCCCTCATCGATACAGCAGATCAGGGCCGGCAAGCTCAAGGCGCTGGCCGTGACCAGCGCGCAGCGATCGCCGGCTCTGTCCGACGTGCCGACGGTCGGGGAGGCCGGCGGCCCGGCGCTCAAGGGCTACGAGGCGAATTCTTGGTTCGGCCTGCTGGCGCCCGCCGGCACGCCGCCGGAGATCGTCAAGCGCATCCAGCAGGAGGTCGCCAAGGCGCTGGGCACCACGGCCATCAGGGAGAAGATGATGGCCCAGGGCGCCGTCCCGGGCGGCGGCACGCCGGCCGAGTTCGCCAAGCTGATCGACAGCGAACAGGTCAAGTGGGCGAAGGTAGTGAAGGCTTCGGGCGCGAGCGTGGACTAAGGGCCTGATAGCGGCCTCAGTGGGTCGCGTACGTGCGGTACCAACCGGCCGCCTGCATGCGCGAGGCCAGGTCGAGCCGATCGAGGATGCGTGCGACGCGGCGCTTGACGGTGTGTGGGCTCAGGTCCAGGGCCCGTGCGATCAGCTTGTTGCCGGCGCCACCAGCAGGACCAGGCGCGACGCCGGTCTGCATATTGAAGAGCGCGCCCTGGATATGCGAATAGGTGCCGATGCCGTAGTTGCCGATGCTGTACTTGCCGGGGTTGGCTCTCACCATCGCGACGAAGCTCTTCAGATCTCCAGCAGGCGAGTCCAGTGGCACGGCCAGCATGTTCAGACTGCGCGCGATCATCGTGACGGGCGCCAGGTCCTTCAACGGATCGTAGGGCAGCTTGTCCATGAGCGACGGCTGCAGTATCAATGACGTGATGCCGATGAGCACGGTATACCCGTCAGCCGGCGCCTTGACGACGAAAGCGTTGCCGATGGTGCCGCCCGCGCCAGGACGGTTCTCGACCAGTACGGTTTGCGGAACACGGAACAACCCCAATCTAGGCTTGGCCGCCCGAAGGCGCTCGCACTTTAGCCAAGGGTTAATTCAAAGGTTCTCAAGCTGGCTACAGCAGCCACTCGATCGGCAGCAACGACAGGAAGTCGACCCACAGGCGCCGCAACACGCCGGCGCCGGGCTCGGTGGCGAAGCGCGTCTCGCCCTGTGTGTCGCGCTCGATCCATTCCATGCGCCCGCCCGCGGGGGTCAGGCGCACCTCGTAGGCCTGGGTCGGCACCACCTTGTCGATCTCCTCGGCCAGGCGCCGTGCCAGCACGGGGCTGTCGATCACCACGCCCATCTCGGTGTTCAGCCGCACCGAGCGCGGGTCGAGGTTGAGCGAGCCGACGAAGATGCGGTCGCGGTCCACCGCGAAGGTCTTGGCATGCAGGCTCGCGGCGGAACTGCCGCCCGGATTTCTGTGCCGCTCCTCCGCCGGCCGCGGCGGCGGCGCGGCGCCGGGCTTGAGCTCGTAGAGCACCGCGCCGGCCTCGAGCAGTTCCTTCCGGTAGCGCGCGTAGCCGGCGTGGACCGCGCTCACATCGGTGGCGGCCAGCGAATTGGTCAGCACCCGCACTTTCACACCGCCGCGGGCCAGCGCTGCCAGGTCGCGCGTCCCGTCCTGGCCGGGCACGAAGTAGGGGGACACCAGGTCGAGTTCGCGGCGCGGGTCGCCCATGGCCTCCCTCAGGAGCGGGAACATGAGGCGCGTCTCCCCGTCGGAAGCCGGCTTCGCCTTCGAGGGCTGGTCGCTGACGATGCGCGCGTCGGCCCATTCGAAGCGCACCCGGTGCTCATTGACCTCGCGGATCAGCGGAGTCTGGCGCACGGCTTCCAGGTAGCGCTGCGTTTCGGGCAGTTGCTTCAGCTGGGCCCACTGTGCCTGCAGCGCGGCCGCGGCGCCTGGTGGCGGGCGGGGCAACAGGCTGGCGACGGGGTAGGCGGCCTCGCTGTTCCAGTACACGTCGAACTCGCGCGAGACCTCGCGCACCACCGGCCCGACCGCGGCCACGTCCAGATCCTGGAAGCCCAGCTGCGAGTTCGCGCCGTAGTACTCGTCGCCTACGTTGCGGCCGCCGACGATGGTGACCTGGTTGTCCGCGGTGAAGGACTTGTTGTGCATGCGGCGGTTGACGCGCGAGAAGTCGAACGCGAAGTCCCCCATGCGGAAGCCGCGGTTGGCGAAGGGGTTGAACAGCCGAACTTCGATGCGTGGGTGCGCGTCGAGCACCGCCAGCGCGCCGTCCAGGCCGGCAGTGTTGTTGTCGTCGACCAGGATGCGCACCCGCACGTCGCGCTCGGCGGCGTTCCAGGCGGCTTCGAACAGCAGTTGGCCGGTGGTGTCGTCGCGCCAGATGTAGTACTGCAGGTCGAGGCTGCGCTCGGCCGCCTGCGCCAGCGCGACCCGCGCGGCGAATGCTTCCTCGGCCTCGATCAGCGGCAGGATGCCGGAGCGGCCCGGATGGGCTGCCAGTTCGGGCGCCAGCTCGCGGCCGAGCTGCGTGTCGTCCGTGCTGGTGAAGGCGAAGGAGGGGGGGCGCTCGACAACCGCGGGCAGCACCGCGCAGCCCGAGAGCCACAGGCCCAGCGCAAGGGCGAGAAGAACGCGCAACCGGAGCAGTGATGGCATGGCCCGGGAGCGTACCCGAGCGCGAGCCTTCTCAGAGTTTCGGGATGCGCAGGGTCTTGCTGATCATCAGCGTGCCTGAAAGCGCGAACAGCAAGGTCAGCGGATGCAGGACCCAGGGCCCGAGCATCCATTCACCGCCCCAGACCGCATTGCCGATGCGGCCCTGCCAGGCGGCCCAGGCCAGCACGGCGACGAGCACGACGCTGGTGGGGATCGGCGTGCCTTCGAAGTACTTGACCTTGTCGCCGCCGGCCGAGAGCGACTCGGCCGTGACGTTGAAGCGCGCCAGCCGGCTCACGCCGCAGCAGACGAAGTAGACCAGGATCACGCAGTCCCAGCCGCCGTCGAGCCCAGCCGCGAAGCCGAGCGCGGCGGGGGCCACGCCGAAGGAAATCACGTCGGCCAGCGAGTCGAGCTCGCGCCCGAGCGCCGATTGGGTCTGCCGCCAGCGCGCGATGCGGCCGTCGAACACGTCGAACACGAAGGCGGCCGGCGCGAGTGCCGCGGCCCAGAGGAAGTGCGCGAGCGACTGGCTGGCGATGAAGGCCATCGAGAGGAACACGACGCCGACGCCGCAGGCCGCATTGCCCAGGGTGAACATGTCGGCCAGGTGGAAGCCGCGGATCATCGAGAAATGCTTGCGGGCCAGCGCAGCGACCGGGGCAGGGGTGGGCATGGTCGTTCTTCAGTGGATGGGATGTGGTGCACCTTAGCGCACCCACGGCACCGGCCGTGTAGTCGCAGACCGATGCCGCCCGTTGCTTCAGGCCGGCACTGCGGCGGCCTCGTGGAGCTCTGCGATCTCGGCGAAGCGCCGCAGCAGGCTCGCCGCCGCGGTGGTGGCCGCCACGCGACCGCGCAGCGCGGCCGGATCGAGGCCGCGAGTGCGCAGCTCCCCGGCCGTGCGGTCGATGTAGTCGCGCATCACCTCGTCGTCGAACTCGGGGTGGAACTGCAGGCCCCAGGCGCGCGGGCCCACGCGAAAGGCCTGGTGCGGCTCGAAGGCGTTGCCCGCCAGGCGCACCGCGCCCGGGGGCAGCCGCAGCGCACTCTGCCAGTGCACCACCTGCGCCTGGAAATGCGCTGGCAGGGCCTTCAGCAGCGGATCGTCCACCGCCTCGGCTGTCAACTCGACACCGACGGTGCCGATCTCCGGTCCGCCGGGATGGTCGCCGGCCTCGCCGCCGAGCGCGTGCGCGAGCAGTTGGTGGCCGAAACAGATGCCCAGCAGCGGCGTGCCGTGCGCGACCAGTTGCGCGAGCCAGGCGCCGGTGGCCTCGCTCCAGGCCTCGCGGTGCGAGACCATGGCATGCGAGCCGGTCACGATGGCGCCGGAAATCTGTTGCGGCGGCGGCAGGGTGTCGCCGCGGCGCGGGTCGAGCACCACGATGGGCAGGCCGATGGGGCCCAGCCCCTCGCTCACCCAGTGCTCGAAATCGCCGCGCGTCTCGCGCAGCGCGTTGAAGGTCTCGCCGGCCTTGATGATGGCGAGCGGACGGGGGCTTGAATCTTCCATGGCCCGATCATGCCGCAGGCCGGAAAGCCTCGATGGCCGCCGGCACCCGTTGCGCCACGCGCAGCACGAGCGCGCGGCGCTGCGGTGCCTCGCGCCAGCGCGCGCGGGCCTCGCGAGCCCCGGTTTCCCAATCCGGATGGCTGCGCGCCGGCTGGGCGGCGCGCACCAGCTCGGCCAGCGGGCGCCGTGCGGCGTCCAGGTCCTGCGCCGCGCCGCCGGCGGCGATGCGCTCGACCGCCGCGTGGCCGCGCAGTTCGAGGGCGCGCAGCAGCTTCAGCTGCCAGGCAGCGAGGACCAGCAGCACGCTGTCCTCGACGGTGAGCTCGCGCAGGTCGCGCAGCCGGTTGGCGAGCTTGCGGCCCAGCGGCCCGAAGCCCTGCGACAGCGCGCCACCGATGGCGCCCCCCAGGGCTGCGCCGGCGCCCAGGGAGAGCCCGGCCAGCGCGAGGTCGGCCACCACGCCGACGGCGGCGCCCACGGCCACGCCCTTGCCCAGCAGCACACCGGCGTCCTTCAACGCCTCGGGGTGGAAGAAGTCCATGGTCCAGCGGCCCTCCACCAGCGGCAGCGGCGCCTCGTCGGCATCGTTCTCGCGGAAGCCGTAGAGCGCCAGCAGGTCGGAGGCGCAGCGCTGGGCCTTGTCGAACACGGATTTCTGCAGCGCGGCGACCAGGCGCGTGCGGCTGCTCTCGATCTCGAACTCCACGGCCGACGCGGTGCGGCGCGTGGCCGCCGCATCGACCAGCAGTTCTGCGATGCGCTCGCCCGCGGCCTGGCGGCGGCGCGCGGACTCCTCGTCGAGGAAGGCGGCGATGCGGTCCAACTGCGCACGGCGCTCGCGCAGCAGCGTGGAGAGATCGCGGTAGAGCTCACGCTCGGCGCCGACGAAGGGCGCGGCGGCGTCGAATCGCACCACCACGTGCAGGCCGTAGGCGGAGAGCAGCTCTTTCCAGGCCCCCTCGCGGCCGCCGGCCTCGCCCAGGAAGTTCAGCACCGGCAGCAGCGGGCGGGCGCAGGCACCGAGCAGCTCGATCTCGGCGCGGAACTTGGGCAGCACCGGCTCGCGCGCGTCGATGACCAGAAAGGCGGCATCCACCTCGAGCAGGGCGCGCAGCACCTTGGCCTCCTGCTCGAACACGCCGTGCGCCTCGGGGCCGGCGAGGAAGCGGCGGATGCGCTCCGGCGGGGTGAGCTCGCCGCGCGCGTCGACGGCCGCGTCGATGTGCTCGCGCAGCGCGACGGCGTCTTCCAGGCCGGGCGTGTCGAGGAAGCGCACGGCGGCGCGGTCGTCCACCTGCAGCTCGATGGCTTCGACGTGGCGCGTGGTGCCGGGTTGATGCGACACCTCGCCGAAGTCGATCCGGCGCGTCAGCGTGCGCAGCAGCGAGGTCTTGCCGGCGTTGGTGTGGCCGACGACCGCGATGCGGATGGGGGTGGCGTCGTTCATGCCCATCCGCGCAGTGCGTTTGCGGCCTCGTCGCTGGCCTCGAAGCGGTCGAGGCCGGTCTCGGCCAGCCAGGCATGCCAGCGGTCGCGGGCCTCCTGCGATGCGCCGCTGCCGAGCAGCCACAACCGGCATTCGCTGCTGAGCGAGGCCAGCTCGCGGAGAAAGCGTTCCGTGCCGCGGTCCGGGCTCGTGGCAGCGTTGCAGCCCACCAGCAGCCGGCGCGGGCGAAGCTGCGCCAGCAGATCCAGCGCCTCGCGCCGTGCACCGGCGCTGCCGTCGACGCGCAGCGTCCGGGCGCCGGCCGCGTCAAGCGCCGCCGGCGGCCAGGGCAGTTCTTCGGGGAGCTCGAAGCCGATGGCCAGCAGCATGTCTCGGGTCTCGCCGGCAGCCGGGCCGGCCGGTGCACCGTGCCGGGGGCTGCCCGGGTCGGCATCGACGATCTGCCGCGGCGCCAGGGCCTCGAAGCGCGCAAGCAGGCGGCGGTGGTAGGGCTGCGAGAGCTCGGGGCCCAGCGCCTGACGGCGCACCTTCCAGACCAGCGCGCAGAGCAGCGCGAAGAACAGCCGAGGCAGCAGGCCATAGGCCACGATGCAGCCGGTGAGCCACAAGGCCCAGTCGCGCTGGCCGGCCGAGGCGACGCGTGGCGCGAGCACGGTCTGCGCGTCCGGCACCGGAAAACCCAGCCAGGCCGGCACGCGGCCGAGCAACTCGACCAGGCGCACGAAGAAGGCGGGATCGAGGATGGTGGTTTCCCAGCTCAGCGTGTAGCTGCGGAAGGCCAGCGCGAAGAGGAGGGCGGCCAGCACCACCGCGAAGGACAGCGACCAGATCGCATGGCTGGCGAAGCCGAGCACCCAGGGCAGCAGCCGGGCGCGCGCCAGCAGCTGCGTGGCCGCACCCAGCAGAAGAGGGGCCTGCCCGTGCCGCCCGCCGGCGACACGCGCCGTCAGCGCCAGCCACAGCCAGCCGAGGGAGAGGTTGAGCGAGCCCAGCGGCAGCACCACGCCGAGCAGCCACAGCAGCAGGGTCAGCAGATGCAGGCCCAGCAGGCCGGTCAGCGCGACCACCACGTTGATGCTGCGGCTCTCGCCCGCCACGTTGCCGGCCAGGCCCAGGCCGAGCAGGACGATCAGGGCCACCAGGGCCAGCAGGATCCAGGGAGAGGCGGCGCGGGCGCGGGCCCATTCATCCTGCAATCCGATGCGCTGCCCGAGCCGGCGGGCGCGCTCGAGGATGCGGCCGGCGCCGTCGCTTCGAAGCGCTATCGCTTCGCGCATCGCCTGTGCGTCGTCGAGCGGGCCGGTCTCCTCGACCTGCTGTACCGCCTCGGCGATCACCGCATCTTGGAATGAGAAATGGGGCGCTCCGGAATTCAACGGCTTCCTTCAACGGGAGCGCGAAATTATGCCCGGCAGGCCCGTGGCGCCGTCCCATGAAAAAGCGGGGCCACTGAGGGCCCCGCGATCCGGACGGGTGGTGTGGTCAGCGCAGGCCGAAGAACGAGAGCACGGCCACGACGACCACAACCAGACCGACGATGTAGATGATGGAATTCACGGTGCAAGCTCCTCTGCGATGTCCAGGCCTCCAGTGTGCCGGCCCGGCGGTCCCGGGTTGTAGTCGCCGGGCGCCGGGGGCTGTAGGACGCCCGGGCGAGCCGGGGCAAGTCAGGCGGCATGGGAGGCCGTGCTTTCCTCCTCCAGCTCGCCGCCATCGTCCTCGCCCAGGAAGCCGCCGCTCTGGTGCGCCCACAGGCGCGCATAGAGCCCGCCGCGGGCCAGCAGCGTGCGGTGGTCGCCCTGCTCGACGACGCGGCCCTGGTCCAGCACCACCAGCCGGTCCATGGCGGCGATGGTGGAGAGCCGGTGCGCGATCGCGATCACGGTCTTGCCTTCCATCAGCCGGTAGAGGCTGGCCTGGATCGCGGCCTCGACTTCCGAGTCGAGCGCACTGGTGGCCTCGTCCAGCAGCAGGATCGGCGCGTCCTTGAGCATCACGCGCGCGATGGCGATGCGCTGGCGCTGGCCGCCCGAGAGCTTGACGCCGCGCTCGCCCACGTGGGCCTCGTACCCGCGGCGGCCGTTCGGGTCGCCGAGCGATTCGACGAAGTCGTGGGCCTCGGCGCGCTCGGCGGCCGCGCGGATCTGCTCGGCGCTGGCCTCGGGCTTGCCGTAGGCAATGTTGTCGGCCACCGAGCGGTGCAGCAGGGAGGTGTCCTGCGTGACCATGCCGATGTGGGCGCGCAGCGAATCCTGTGTGACCTTGGCGATGTCCTGCCCGTCGACCAGGATGCGGCCGCTCTCCAGGTCATGGAAGCGCAGCAGCAGGTTGACCAGCGTGGACTTGCCCGCGCCCGAGCGGCCGACCAGGCCGATCTTCTCGCCGGGCGCAACGGTCAGCGTGAGGTCGTCGATCACGCGCCGGCCGCCGTCGGCATAGCGGAAGCTCGCATGCTCGAAGCGCACCTCGCCGCGGGGCACGGTAAGTGGGCCGGCGTGCGGCGCGTCGAGCACGGTGCGCGGGCGCGAGAGGGTCTTCATGCCGTCCTGCACGGTGCCGATGTTCTCGAAGAGGCTGGTCATCTCCCACATGATCCAGTGCGACATGCCCTGCAGCCGCAGCGCCATGGCGGTCGCAGCCGCGACGGCACCCACGCCCACCGCGCCCTGCGACCACAGCCACAGGCCCATGCCTGCCATGCCGGCGGTCAGGCCCATGCTCAGCGTGTGGTTGGTGATTTCGAAGGCGCTCACCAGGCGCATCTGGCCATAGCCGGTGGCCATGAAGTCCTGCATCGCCGCGCGGGCGAAACCGGCCTCGCGGTGGGCATGGGAGAACAGCTTGACGGTGGCGATGTTGGTGTAGGCGTCGGTAACGCGGCCGGTCATCAGCGCACGCGCGTCGGCCTGCGCCTTGCCGACTTTGCCCAGGCGCGGCACGAAGAAGAACAGGGTGCCGATGTAGAGCAGCAGCCAGACCACGAAGGGCAGCATCAGCTGGCGGTCGAGCACCGCGGCCAGCACGATCATGGTGGCGACGTAGACGCCCATGGCCACCAGCACGTCGGCCAGCACGAAGACGGTCTCGCGCACGGCCAGCGCGGTCTGCATCACCTTGGCAGTGATGCGGCCGGCGAACTCGTCCTGGTAGAAGGCCATGCTCTGGCCCAGCATCAGGCGGTGGAAATTCCAGCGCAGGCGCATCGGCAGGTTCACCGCCAGCGTCTGGTGCTTGACGATGGTCTGCAGCGCCACCACGGCGATGCTGGCGGCCAGGGCGATGCCCAGCCACGTCAGCGTGGTGCCGCGCTCTTCCCACAGCCGGGCCGGCGCCTGGTGGCCGAGCCAGTCGACCACACGCCCGAGCATGGCGAACAGCAGCGCCTCGAAGGCCGCCATGACGGCGGTGAACAGCGCCATCGTGAGGATCTTGCCGCGCAGGCCCTCGGTGCAGGCCCAGAGAAAGGCGAAGAAGCCTTGCGGCGGCAGGGTGGGTTCGGCGGAGGGATAGGGGTGGAGTAGTTTTTCGAAGTAACTGAACAAGGAGGGGTCTCCGGCAAGGGCGTCACTGTAGCTGTGGTGCATATGCTTATGCCTCGGAAGGGTTTGAGCGTGTGTCCCGTGCAGGGCGCGCCTGGCCAAAAATCCCTAGACTGCCGCTCATGAACACGCCGAACGCGCCAAGAACACTGCCCACTTATTTCATCTCCCACGGCGGCGGCCCCTGGCCGTGGATGCAGGAGGAGATGGGCCAGGCCTATGCCGGGCTCGCGGCCGCGCTGGCCGACATGCCGCGCCAGATCGGCCGCACGCCCGACGCCATCCTCATGGTCTCGGCGCACTGGGAAGCGCCGGCCTTCACCGTGATGGGCAACCCCAAGCCGCCCATGATCTACGACTACGGCGGCTTTCCCGAGCACACCTACCACGTGCGCTACGACGCACCCGGCTCGCCTGCGCTCGCGCGCCGCGTGCAGGGCCTGATCGAGACGGCGGGCCTGCCGGCCGCCTTCGATGCCGAGCGCGGTTTCGACCACGGCATGTTTTCGCCGATGGCCGTGATGTACCCGAAGGCCGAGGTGCCGACGGTCCAGCTGTCGCTGCGCCAGGGACTGGATCCCGCCGAGCATGTCGCGCTCGGCCGCGCGCTGGCGCCGCTGCGCGACGAGAACGTGCTGATCGTCGGCAGCGGCCTGAGCTACCACAACCTGCGCCATTTCGGACCGCAGGCGCGCGACGTGTCCAAGGCCTTCGACGACTGGTTGGGCGACACAGTCGATGCGCCATCGGCACAGCGTGTCGAGCGCCTGCTGGCGTGGTCGCAGGCCCCCGCCGCGCGCATCGCGCATCCGCGCGAGGAACACCTGATCCCGCTGATGGTCGCCATCGGCGCGGCCGGGGAGGAAAGGGGCGTGCGCGTCTACCACGAAGACGCGTTCAGGGGCGGCGTCTCGGTGTCCAGCTACCGCTTCGGCGCGGCTGCCGGCGATGCCTGATGCGCTGCACAATGGGCCGGTGACCGACGCATCCTCTCTTTTCGACCCCGCGGCCGATGCGAATGCGCAGCGGCTGATCGCGCGCCTCGACGCGCTGTCCACCCATCACGACGCCGTGCACGACGGCCGGCGCGTGCGCTGGCGGCGCTTCGGCCAGGCCAGTGACCAGCGGCCGCCGCTGGTGCTGCTGCACGGCGGCCACGGCAGCTGGATGCACTGGCTGCGCAACATCGAGGCGCTGAGCGCCGCGCGCACGCTGTGGCTGCCCGACATGCCGGGTTTCCACGACTCCGACGAGCCGATGCCGGCAGCCGCCGGCCAATCGCTGCTGGAGCCGGCGCTCGATGCGCTCGTCGGATCGCTGGCCGGCCTGGTCGGTGCGCAGACCCCGATCGACCTGGCGGGCTTTTCCTTCGGCGGACTGGTCGCTTCGAAGTTCGCGCTACGGCGCGGCCACGTGCGGCGGCTGGCCCTGCTGGGCAGCGCGGGCCACGGCACCAAGCGCCGCATGAGCGTGCAGATGATCAACTGGCGCGAGGCGCGGGACCGGCTGGAGGAGCGCTCGGCGCTGCTGCACAACCTGCGCGCGCTGATGCTGCACGAGCCGGCCGCCATCGATGCGCTGGCCTTCACGATCCACGACCTGTCCTGCCACGGCACGCGCTTCCGCAGCAAGGAGATCTCGATGGCGGGCGGGCTGCAGGCCGCGCTCGATGCCTTCGCCGGCCCGGTGCTGCTGCTGTGGGGCGAGCATGACGTGACGGCCGATGCGCGGCCGCTGGTGGCGCAGCTGGCCGCCGGGCGGGGGCAGCGGGAGGGCGCCGTGATCGACGGCGCCGGCCACTGGGTGCAGTACGAGCGGGCGGTGGAGGTGAACGCGCTCCTGCTGCGCTTCTTCGCCTAGGAATACGTTCTCCCCCAGGCTCCCCGCTTCGTGTGGTCCGCCAACCCCCTCTCCGGGGGCAACACCAGCGGCCCGGCAAAGCCGGTTCCGCGGTGTTCGCTGGCTGGGCGGCTCCGAACTCAAAGATCGATGGTGCGTATGTGCTGCGCCCAGAACGCGGCATCCGGAAAGCCGCCGGCGGCAGCCGCCATGTTGTCCGCCATGTGTTCCGGCCGGCTGGTGCCGGGGATGGTGCAGGTCACGGCCGGATGGCTCAGCACGAACTTCAGCAGCAGCTGCGGCCAGCTGGTACAGCCGATGTCCCCGGCCCAGGCGGGCACGGGCAGGCGGGACAGCCGGCGCAGCAGTCCGCCACCGCCCAGGGGCATGTTGACGATCACCGCCAGCCCGCGTTCGGCGGCCAGCGGCAGCAGGCGCTCCTCGGCCTGGCGCGCGTTGATCGAATAGTTGATCTGCAGGAAGTCCAGCGGCTCGGCCGCGAGCACCGCCTCCACCTCGGCATAGGCCGAGGCGGTGTAGTGCGTGATGCCGATGTAGCGCACGCGGCCCTGCGCCTTCCAATCGCGCAGGGTGGGCAGGTGGGTGCGCCAGTCGACCAGGTTGTGCACCTGCATCAGGTCGATGCAGGACGTGCGCAGGCGCTGGGACGACTGTTCCATCTGCGCGATGCCGGCCTCGCGGCCGGAGGTCCAGACCTTGGTGGCGAGGAAGGCCTGCTTGCGCTGCTCGCCCGCGGCCAGCAGCTCGCCGACCACGGCCTCGGCGCGGCCGTACATCGGGGAGCTGTCGATCAGCCGGCCGCCGGCGGCGAACAGTGCATCGAGCACGCCGGGCAGGCGCCGGCGCTCGGGGGTGCCGGGACTGGCGTCGAAGCCGAGCCAGGTACCGCAGCCGATCAAGGGCAGGGTTTCGCCGGTGGAGGGAATGGGGCGGGTGGGGATTGGCAGGTCCACGCGCAATTTATCCCATAAACGGAACGGGGAGGGGTGGACCCGGGCGCTTCTCCTCTGGCTTCAAGACGTAACGCGGCGCACCACCACCGTCGCTTCCAGCCCCTCGTAGGCTTCGGCCTCTCCGAACCAGCTGCCGCTGATGGGCGCGACCAGCGACGGGTCGCGCGCCACGCCGACCCGGATCAGCCGGCCGCTGCCCATGGTCAGGTTGTTGGTCGGATCGAAGGCGACCCAGCCAGCGCCGGGCAGGTAGGCATGCAGCCAGGCATGCGTGCTGCCCGCTCCGACCACCGCCTCGCCCGTCGCGCCGTCGCCGGCGTCCAGCGCTGCGTCGTACAGGTAGCCCGAGACGAAGCGCGTCGCCACGCCGAGGCGGCGCGAGGCTTCCATCATCAGCAGCGCATAGTCGCGGCAGCTGCCGCTGCCCAGCTCCAGCGTTTCCAGCGGGGTCTGGGTGCCTTCCTCGTCGCGCGCGGCATAGCGCAGGCTCTGGCCGATGTGCGCGTTCATGCGCGTGAGCACGTCCAGCGTGCCGTTGGGCTGATCGGTATGGAGAAACTGGTGGGCCCAGCGGATCAGCGTGCCTTCCGGGTCGTCGTGGTACGGGCGCAGGTAGTGCTCGAGGTCCAGGCGGTCCTGTACCGAATAGGCGAAAGGCAGGAATTCGGCCGCGGGCTCGAGGGTGAGCAGGTCGGGCGGTTCGGCGACGTGCTCGATGGTGAAGGAGCAGATGATGCGCAGTTCGGTCGCCTCGCCCACGGGCTGCACCAGCGCGATGGAGTTGGAGTAGGGGTCCTGGATCATCCGCACATGGGCCTCGGGGCTGATCTGCAGATCGGTCGCGAGCACGCGCAGGTCGTGGCTGTCGCGCGGCCTGAACATCACGCGGTGCAGGCCGAAGCGCACCGGCACCTTGTAGCGATAGACCGTCGTGTGGGTGATGTCGTAGCGGATGGGCATGGGCGGATTGTCCCGCTTCGGGATGACGTCTGGAGGACGCCGCGCTCAGGTGCCGGAGGGCACCGGATGCGTGCGCAAGCCATGGACGCGCTGCGTGTCGAGCGCCCGCGCCAGCGCGGCCGACAGGGGCCAGGGCTCGCCATGCCATCGCGCGGCCAGCAGCTCGGCGCACATGGCGGCGAAGCTGAGCCCGCGGGAGCCCATCGCGGTGCAGAGCCAGGGGCCCTGCGGCGCTTCCGGGTCGCGCGGGCCGACCAGCGGGCGGCGATCCGCGGAGGCGCAGCGCACGCCGGCCCAGGCCTGCGCATCGCCGCGCTCGAACAGTGCGTCGAGCGCCTGGGCGGCAGCGGGATGCAGGCGCTCGAGGCGATCACGGTTCGCAACAACGTCCTCGGCCAGCAGCACCGGCTGGTCGCGCTCGCGATCGAAGGTGGCGCCGGTGAGCCAGAGCGGCCCGCCATCGTCGGGCACATGGGCGATCAGGTGGCCGTCGCCGTTGATGGGCATGCGGGGAAGTGCCATGCCCGCGTCCATGCGGCCCCAGGCGAGTTGCCCGCGCACCCCTTGCAGCGGTGCCATCGGTGCGAGCTCGCGGCTTTGGTGGCCGGCCGCGATCACGACCCGATCGGCCTCGGCCAGGACCGCGCCATCGGCATCGCGCAGCACCCAGAAGGCGCCGGCGGCATCGATCCGCGCCACGCGGCAGTGCGTGCGCAACTGGATGCCGGGCTGGTCCAGCCAGGCTTCTATCAACCGCGCGGGCCGCACCCAGCCGGCGCGCGCGTGCCAGATCCCATGGGCCTCCGGCGGCAGGCCGGCCTCGCGCAGCTGGACCGGTGACGCATGCCAGGATTCGTTCGGCCCCTCTTCATGCCATCCCTCGGGCAGGCGGGTGCGGTCGCCGTTGCGGCGCTCGAGCACGCCGCCGGCCTGCCAGTCACGGCTTTCGGCGAGCAGGGCGCGCGCCTGCTCCCAGGTGGCCCGCCCGCCCGCGCGGGTCAGGCGCGAGAGCAGGGCGTCATCGGGCGAGACGTGCGGCGCGAGCACGCCGGCCGGCAGTCCCGAGGCGCCGGCCGCGGGATGCGGGCCGGCCTCCAGCACCCGCACGTCCCAGCCACGCCGCGCCAGGCTGGCCGCGACGGCGGCACCGGCCAGGCCGGCGCCGACCACCGCGCAGCGGCCGGGTGCCGGCGCGGCGCCCGGCGCCGCCCCGGCCTGCCGAAGCGGCCACGCCGGGTCGAACACGCCCTGCAGGCAATCGCGCTTGGGCGGCAGGCCGGGCGCCTTGCGCAGCTGGAAGCCGCAGGCGGCGAGCGCGTCGCGCACCGGCCGGGCCACGCTCCAGGTCGACAGCCGCGTGCCGCGCCGCGCGAAACGCGCGACGGTCTTGAGCGTCTCGGCCGACCACATCTGCGGATTGCGCTCAGGGCTGAAGCCGTCCAGGAAGAGGCTGTCCGCGTCGAAGCGGTGCAAGGCGCGCAGCATGGCCTGAACGTCGCCGATGCAGAGGGTCAGCAGCACCCGGCCGCCGTCGAGCACCAGGCGATGGATGCCTGGGAGCAGGCCCCACCACTGCGCGGCCAGTTCCCCGGCCAGGGGCGCGAGTTCAGGGTGCGCGGCAGCGGCGCGCAGCAGGTCGTCGCGCGCGACCGGGTAGGCCTCGATCGATACGAAATGCAGCAGCCGCGGCCGCTGCGGATCGGCCCGCCAGGCCTGCCAGGCTGTCAGAAAGGAAAGGCCCAGCCCGAACCCTGTTTCGAGAATCCGCCATTGCGGCTGGCCGGCCCAGGCCTCGGGCAGGCCGCAGCCCGCGAGGAAGACATGCCGGGCCTGGGCCACGGCACCGCTCTGGGAGTGATAGATGTCGCCGAAGCGCGCGCTGTGCGGCACGCCGTCGGCATGCCAGTCGACCGGCTCGGCCATGGGACGAGCAGGCGCAAATCAGTTCGCGGGCGGAACGTAACCTTGCGCGACGTCGGCGCCTTCGCCGAAGAAATGCTTTTCCATCTGGCGGGCCAGGTACTGGCGGGCGCGCGCATCGGCCAGGTTCAGCCGGTTCTCGTTGACCAGCATGGTCTGCTGCTTGAGCCAGGCCGCCCAGGCCTCCTTGCTGACGTTTTCCCAGATGCGTTTGCCGAGTTCGCCGGGGTAGGGCGGGAAATCGAGCCCCTCGGCCTCTTTGCCGAGCTTGATGCACTGGACCATGCGTGCCATTTGGATTGCCTCTGCGGGGTGGGGGTTGCTTAGTTGATTTAGCTATTTGGAACTGAGAACTCGGTCGTTCCCCTTTCCTTATGCGCTATTCAGAATTCGAAGCTTCACTGTTATGCCTTCTTGAAGCACAAGACCATGAGCTACCGTCGCGACTTTATCAAGCTTTCCCTGGGTGCCGCCGCCGCGGCCGGTATCGCCATGACGGCCCTGCCGTCGTTCGCCCAGGGCGTGACGCTGCTCAACGTGTCCTATGACCCGACCCGCGAGCTCTACGTCGACTACAACAAGGCCTTCGCTGCCTACTGGAAGGGCAAGACCGGCCAGGAAGTGACGATCAAGCAGTCGCACGGCGGCTCGGGCAAGCAGGCACGCTCCATCATCGACGGCATCGAGGCCGACGTGGCCACGCTGGCGCTGGCCGGCGACACCGATGCGCTGGTCTCCCACGGCAACCTGGTCAAGGTGGATTGGCAGAAGCGCCTGCCGCACAACTCGGCGCCCTACACCTCGACCATCGTGTTCCTGGTGAAGAAGGGCAATCCCAAGCAGCTCAAGGACTGGGACGACCTGGCCAAGCCCGGCGTGCAGGTGATCACGCCCAACCCCAAGACCTCCGGTGGCGCGCGCTGGAATTACCTGGCCGCCTGGGAATTCGGCAAGCGCAAGTACGGCGGCGACGCCCAGGCCAAGGACTTCGTGGCCAAGCTCTACAAGAACGTACCGGTGCTCGACACGGGTGCGCGCGGCTCCACCATCACCTTCGTGCAGCGCGGCGTGGGCGACGTGCTGCTGGCCTGGGAGAACGAGGCCTTCCTCGCGCTGAAGGAATTCGGCCCCGAGAAGTTCGAGATCGTCGTGCCCTCCGTCAGCATCCTGGCCGAGCCCACCGTGACGGTGGTCGACAAGGTGGTGGACAAGAAGGGCACGCGCGCCGTGGCCGAGGAATACCTGAAGTACCTGTACTCCGACGAGGGCCAGGACATCGCCGGCCGCAACTACTACCGCCCGACCTCCGACAAGGCGAAGGCGAAGTACGAGAAGCAGTTCCCCAAGCTCACGCTGTTCACCATCGACCAGGCTTTCGGCGGCTGGGCCAAGGCGGACAAGGCGCACTTCGCGGACGGCGGCTCCTTCGACCAGATCTACTCCCCGAAGTGAGCTCGCCCCAGGCTGCACCCACCAACGGCTTCGAGCCGGCGCCGTTGTCGCGCGTGCGATGTAGCGTCTGAAGGCCGGGCCTCGCGGCCGGCCGTCTTCTCCCCATCCCCCTTTTCCCTTGTCTTTCGCCGCAGCCCTGCGGCGCGGGACGACTTGCGCCCGAAAGCGATCGCCATGCATCCTGTCCATACCGAAGACAACCCGTTCGACGCGCCGCGGCGCCCCTGGTGGCGTGCGCTGCGCGACCTCGCGATCAGCGTCGCCGTGATCGGCGCCATCGCGCTCATCGCCGGCTTTCTCGGCGCGACTTCCGCCCATGCGCAGGGCCGCAGCGAGCTGCGCATCGGCTACCAGAAGTCGGCCAGCCTCTTCGTGCTGCAGAAGGCGCAGGGCACGCTGGAGAAGCGGCTCGCACCCCTGGGCTTCGGCGTGAAATGGGTCGAGTTCCCGGCCGGGCCGCAGCTGCTCGAAGGACTGAACGTGGGCGCGGTCGACGTGGGCTACGTCGGCGAGGCCCCGCCCATCTTCGCGCAGGCCGCCGGCGCGAAGTTCGTCTACATCGGCCATGACCCGGCAGCGCCGGCCGCCGAGGCGATCCTGGTGCGCAAGGATTCACCGATCCGCTCGGTGGCCGAACTCAAAGGCAAGAAGGTGGCGCTCAACAAGGGCAGCAACGTGCACTACCTGCTGGTCAAGCAACTGGAGAAGCATGGTCTCCAGTTCGCTGACGTCCAGCCGATCTATCTCGCGCCGGCCGATGGCCGCGCCGCCTTCGAGAGCGGAAACGTCGACGCGTGGGTGATCTGGGATCCGTTCCAGGCGGCCACCGAGAAAGCGACCGGTGCGCGCGTGCTGGCTGACGGACGCGGCACGGCCGTCAACAACTACCAGTTCTACCTGGGCGAGCGCGGCTTCGTCGCGAAGAACCCGAAGGTGGTGCAGGCGCTGTTCGACGACTCGGTCGAGCGCGGCATCTGGCTCAAGAAGAACCTGCACGACGCGGCCGAGCTGATCGCGCCCCTGCAGGGCCTGCCGGTGGACGTGGTGGAGCAGAGCCTGCGCCGCTACGAGTTCAACGTGAAGCCGATCACCCCGGCGGTCGCGGCCGATCAGCAGAAGATCGCCGACACCTTCTTCCAGCTCAAGCTCATTCCGAAGGCCATCAAGGTCCAGGAAGCCGTCGTGCTCGCGCAGCCCTGAACGGCGCCCATCGAGGACACCCCCATGCCGACCCTGCATTCATCGACGCGCCGCGCCCTGGTCCGCGGCGCCGCGGCGGCGATCGCGCTGCCATCGCTCACCGCCTTCGCCCAGGCGCCGGCGCGCCAGCTGCGCATCGGCCACCAGAAGGGCTACCTGAGCCTGCTCAAGGGCCGCGGCACGCTGGAGAAGCGCCTGGCGCCCCTGAACGTCTCGCTCAAATGGACCGAGTTCACGGCCGGGCCGGTGCAGCTCGAGGCGCTCAACGTCGGCTCGATCGGCGCCGCGCACAGGGACGCGCTCGCCGGCGAGCTGGCCCAGTTGTGGGGCCTGCCCAAGCCGGTGGTCGACATCTCGATCGGTCGCACACGCTTCGGCACCGGGCCGGTCACGCGGGCCATCCTGGCGGAGCAGCAGAAGATCGCCGACACCTTCTTCTCGCTGGGCCTGATTCCGAAACAGATCAAGGTGCTCGAAGCCGCGGCACCCGGCATTGCCTGAGGCGAATCACACCATGCAAGTCTTCTGGTTTCTTCCCACCCACGGCGACAGCCGCTACCTCGGCAGCAGCGAGGGCGCGCGCCCGGTCGACCTGGCCTACCTGCAACAGGTCGCCGGCGCGGCCGACCAGCTCGGCTACGAAGGCGTTCTGATCCCCACCGGCCGCTCCTGCGAGGACCCGTGGGTCGTGGCCTCGAGCCTGATCGGCGTGACGCGCCGCCTGCGCTTCCTGGTCGCGGTGCGGCCCGGCCTGCACCAGCCCAGCCTGGCCGCGCGCATGGCGGCGACCTTCGACCGTCTCTCCGGCGGGCGCGTGCTGGTGAACCTCGTGACCGGCGGCGACCAGGCCGAGCTCGAGGGCGACGGCGTGTACCTCGACCATGCCGCGCGCTACGAGCAGTCGGCCGAGTTCATCCGCATCTGGCGCGAGATCATCGCGCGCAGCCATGAAGGGGAGGCCTTCGATTTCGAAGGGAAGCACCTGAGCGTGAAGGGCGCCAGGCTGCTCTATCCGCCGACGCAGAAGCCGTATCCTCCGGTGTGGTTCGGCGGCTCTTCCGCGGCGGCGCATGAGCTCGCGGCCGAGCAGGTCGACACGTATCTGACCTGGGGCGAGCCGCCCGCCGACGTGGCGAAGAAAGTGGCCGACGTGCGCGAGCGTGCTGCACGGAAAGGCCGCACGGTGAGCTTCGGCATCCGCCTGCACGTGATCGTGCGCGAGACCGAGGACGCGGCGTGGAAGGCCGCGGAAGACCTGATCAGCCGTCTGGACGACGAGACCGTGGTCCGCGCCCAGGCGGCCTTCGCGCGCATGGATTCGGAAGGCCAGCGCCGCATGGCCGCGCTGCATGGCCGTGGCGCCAAGCGCAGCCGGGCGGACCTGGAGATCGCGCCCAACCTCTGGGCCGGCGTGGGCCTGGTGCGCGGCGGCGCAGGCACGGCGCTGGTGGGCGATCCGAAGACGGTCGCGGCGCGCATCGAGGAATACGCGGCGCTCGGACTGGACAACTTCATCCTCTCCGGCTACCCGCACCTGGAGGAGGCTTACCGCTTCGCCGAGCTGGTGTTCCCGCTGCTGCCGCGCAAGCAGCACGCGACGCTGCCGGGCGGCTCGCTCACCGGGCCCTTCGGCGAGGTGGTCGCCAATCTCGATGCGCCTTCGCGCCTTCTTTCCCAGAGCTGATGCGCCGATCGATGCAAAGGAACTCCCGATGACCGAACAAGTGCAATCCTTGCCGGCCGAGGCGCCTTCTCTCGGCCCGGTCCGGGCCTTCGGCCTGAACGTCGCCCGGCGGCTGGTTCCCTGGCTCGTGCCCGTGGGCCTGATCGTGGTCTGGCAGATCGCCTCCTCGCTGGGCTGGCTGTCCACCCGCGTGCTGCCGGCACCCATCGACGTGGTCAAGGCCGCCTGGACGCTCACCGCTTCCGGCGAACTGTGGACCCACGTGAAGGTGAGCGCGGGCCGTGCGCTGCTGGGCCTGGGCATCGGCGGCGGGCTCGGCCTGGTGCTGGGCCTGCTGACGGGCTCGGTGCGCTTCTTCGAGACCCTGCTCGATTCCACCATCCAGATGGTGCGCAACATCCCGGCGCTGGCGCTGATCCCGCTGGTGATCCTCTGGTTCGGCATCGACGAGTCGGCCAAGCTGTTCCTGATCTCGGTGTCGGTGTTCTTCCCGATCTATCTCAATACCTTCCACGGCATCCGCAACGTGGACCCGCAGCTCATCGAGATGGGCCGCACCTACGGGCTGTCGCGCTGGCAGCTCTACAGGGAGGTGATCCTGCCCGGCGCGCTGTCCTCCATCCTGGTGGGCCTGCGCTTCTCGCTGGGCCTGATGTGGGTGATCCTGATCGTGGCCGAGACCATCTCGGCACAGGCCGGCATCGGCTACCTCACGATGAACGCGCGCGAGTTCCTGCAGACCGACATCGTGCTGGTGGGCATCCTGCTGTACGCGCTGCTGGGCAAGCTGGCCGACGTGTTCGCCCGCGCGCTCGAACGCTGGTGGCTGCGCTGGCATCCCGGCTACCAATCGGCCGGCTGAGCCGGGGAGAAACCATGAGCACGATTCTCGATTCCCGGCCCGTCGCCGACACGCACATCCCCCAGGGCGTGAAGCTGGAGGCGCGCGGCCTTCACAAGCGCTACGGCGCGCGCGAGGTGCTGCGCAACACACAGCTGACGATCGAGCCCGGCCAGTTCATCGCCATCGTGGGCCGCAGCGGCTGCGGCAAGAGCACGCTGCTGCGCCTGATCGCCGGGCTCGAGGAGGCTTCGGCGGGCGCCCTCTACACCGACGGCAAGCCCGTCGCCGGGCTGCACGACGACACGCGGATCATGTTCCAGGAGGCGCGCCTGCTGCCCTGGCGCCGCGTGCTCGACAACGTCACGCTGGGCCTGCCGGCGGAAGCCCGTCCGCGCGGCGAGGAGGTGCTGGCCCAGGTGGGCCTGGCCGATCGCAGGAACGAATGGCCTGCGCGCCTGTCCGGCGGGCAGCGCCAGCGCGTCTCGCTGGCGCGGGCCCTGGTGCACCACCCGCGCCTGCTGCTGCTCGACGAACCGCTGGGCGCGCTGGATGCGCTGACGCGCATCGAGATGCACCGGCTGATCGAGAACCTCTGGCAGCGCCATCGCTTCACGGCACTCCTGGTCACGCACGACGTGCAGGAGGCGGTGGCCTTGGCCGACCGCGTGATCCTGATCGAGGACGGCCGCATTGCACTGGACGAGCGCATCACGCTGGCGCGGCCGCGTTCGCAGGGTGACCCGGCCTTCGCCGCGATCGAGAAGCGCATCCTCGACCGCGTGCTGCAGAAGCCCGCCGGCGACGCCGAGCCCATCGACGATCCGTCCTGGCTGGCCCGACCGGCGCACGAGCTGCGCTGGGCCGTCTGATCCCCTTTTGTCTGTCACCCATCCCAACCCGAAGGAGTCTTGCATGTCCATCCAAGCCATCAACGTCCGCAACCAGTTCAAGGGCAAGGTCCGCGAGATCATCCGCGGCGACGTCGTCTCCGAGGTCGACGTCGAGACCGCCTGGGGCATCGTGACCTCGGTCATCACCACGCGCTCGGTCGACGAGCTGCAGCTGAAGGTGGGCTCCGACGTCGTGGCACTGGTCAAGTCCACCGAGGTGTCGATCGCCAAGCTCTGAGGGCCTAATCCCTCCGGCCACGCCGGGCGCCTGTTGACGTGACAATGGGCGCCCAGAAGGAGAGAACCATGGCCGGATTCGAAGTGGGCGAGATCGTCGCGGCGCTGCGGGGGGCGCGCGAGGAATGGCGCGATGCCCAGCGGCGATCACGCGAGCCGGGCAGCCGCGAGTTTCCATCGCGCGAGGCACTGGCCGCGATCGTGGAGTCGCTCAAGGGCGCCTTGTTCCCGATGCGCCTCGGGCCGCCCGAGCTGCGGCAGGAGAGCGAGGATTTCTACGTGGGCCACACGCTGGATTCGGCGCTGCAGTCGCTGCTCACGCAGGCGCGGCTGGAGCTGCGCTACAGCGCGCGCCACCAACCGCGCGACCCGGCCGAGATCGACGCCGAGGCCACGCAGGCCATCCGCGCCTTCGCCGCCGCGCTGCCGACCATCCGCCGCCTGCTCGATGGCGACGTGCTCGCCGCCTACCAGGGCGACCCGGCCGCGCGCAGCGTCGACGAGGTGCTGCTGTGCTATCCCGGCATCCTGGCGATGATCCATCACCGCCTGGCGCACCAGCTCTACGACCATGGCCTGCCGCTGCTGGCGCGCATCGTGGCCGAGCTCGCGCATGCGCAGACCGGCATCGACATCCATCCCGGCGCACGGATCGACGCCGGCTTCTTCATCGACCACGGCACCGGTGTCGTGATCGGCGAGACCACCGTGATCGGCAAGCGCGTGCGGCTCTACCAGGCCGTGACGCTGGGCGCCAAGCGCTTCCCGACCGATCCCGACGGCAAATTGCAGAAGGGCCTGCCGCGGCATCCGATCGTGGAGGACGACGTGGTGATCTACGCGGGCGCGACCATCCTCGGCCGTGTGACGCTGGGCAAGGGCGCGGTCATCGGCGGCAACACCTGGATCACCGACGACGTGCCGGCCGGCGCCAACATCACCCAGGCCATGCTGCAGAAGGCCGGGTGCGATTGAGCGATTGAACTTTTCCAGAAAAGGTCAAAGCCGCTTCGCATAATCGGCCGGGCCTTTTCATCCATCCCTCATCCAAGGAGTTTTGCATGGCCCAGACCCGCATCGCCGTCATCGTCGGCAGCCTGCGCAAGGATTCGTTCAACCGCAAGCTCGCGCTCGCGATCGCCCACCTCGCGCCCTCGGACTTCACCTTCGAGCACCTGCGCATCGACGATCTGCCGCTCTACAACCAGGATGAAGACGGCAACCAGGCGCCTGCGGTCAAGCGCCTGAAGTCGGAGATCGCGGCGGCGCAGGGCCTGCTGTTCGTGACGCCGGAATACAACCGCTCGATGCCCGGTGTGCTCAAGAACGCGATCGACAACGCCTCGCGGCCGTATGGGCAGAGCGCGTGGGCCGGCAAGCCGGCGGGCGTGATCGGCATTTCTGTCGGCGCCATCGGCACGGCGCTGGCGCAGCAGCACCTGCGCAACGTGCTGGCCTACCTGGACGTGCCCACCATGGGCCAGCCCGAAGCCTTCATCCAGAACAAGGAAGGCCTCTTCGACGACAAGGGCCACATCGCCGAAGACAGCAAGAAATTCCTGCAGGGCTGGGTGGACCGCTACGTCGCCTGGGTCAAGCGCCACGGCGCCTGATCCCGTAGAAGGGGAGAAGGGGCGCGCTGCGCCCCCCACTGCCGTCAGGCCACCAGCGCAGCACGTTCCTGGTTCGCGGCAACGCCTGCCGCGGCCAGGATGTCGGCTCGTGCGGCGCTCAGCGCAGCAGCGCGGGGTTCGTCGCCCATCGCCACGCCCTCGGCACGGACGAAGCGCACGTCAGTGATGCCGAAGAAGCCGAACACCACCTTCAGGTAGCTCTCCTGGTGCTCCAGGGCCTGGCCGCCTTCGCTGGTCGAGTAGACGCCGCCGCGGGTGGAGACCACGATCACCGTCTTGCCGCCGGCCAGGCCGACCGGGCCCTTGTCGGTGTACTTGAAGGTGCGGCCGACCTGCGCCAGGCGGTCGATCCAGGCCTTCAGCTGCGTCGGCACGCTGAAGTTGTAGAGCGGGGCGCCGACGACGATCACGTCCGACGCCAGGAACTGGCTCACCAGCCGCTCCGAGACGGCGTTCTCGCGAACCTGCGCTTCGGTGGGGTTGGGTTGCGCGGCGCCCTTGATGGCGAGCGCGTCGACATTGAAGTGGTTGGGGGCGTCCACGGCCAGGTCGAGGTAGTCGACCGTCGTGTTCGGATGGCTTCGGCCCCATTCGGCCACCACTTCCGCGGTGAGCTGGCGGGAAACGGAGTGGGTGCCCAGGACGCTGGAATCGACGTGCAGCAGTTTCATGATCAATCGCTCTCTTTCGATGGTTGCGCCGGCACGGGATCGGTCGGCATGGGGGATAGTCTATTTTTGAGTCGACTGATTGATAAGTCGGCGAAATTGACACAGTTCGTCCTGTTGGTAGGACAATCCAGGCCATGCAAGACCTCAACGACATGGTTTTCTTCGCCGAGGTGGCCGAGCACGGCGGCTTCGCCGCCGCAGGCAGGGCGCTGGGCATCCCCAAATCGCGACTGTCGCGCCGGGTCGCCGACCTGGAGGCGCGCCTGGGCGTGCAACTGCTGCAGCGCAGTACCCGCCAGCTGTCCCTGACGCCGGCCGGGGAGCTCTACCTGCGCCACAGCCTGGCGATGCGCGATGCCGCCGAAGCGGCCGCCGAAGCCATCGCCCAGGTGCAGACCGAGCCGCGCGGCCTGGTGCGCATCAGCTGTCCGATCACGCTGGCGCAGAGCGGCATGGGCGTGCTGGTGTCCCAGTTCATGCTGCGCTACCCCGCGGTGCAGATCGAGATGCGCATCCTGAACCGGGCCGTGGACCCGATCGAGGAGGGCATCGACCTGGCCCTGCGGGTGCGGCCCGTGATCGAGGACAGCACCACCCTGGTGGCCAAGCAGTTGGCCATCGCCCGGGGCGTGCTGGTGGCCAGCCCCGAGCTGCTGCGGCGGCAGGGCCCGGTGGTCGCGGTGGACGGGCTCGGACGTCTGGATACCGTCGCCCAGACGGCCGCCGACGGGCGGGTCAGTTGGCAGCTGGAGGGCCCCAACGGCGCCACCCACACCATGCAGCACAGGCCGCGCTACCTGGCCGACGACCTGCTGACCCTGAAGGCCGCCGTGGTGGAGGGCGTCGGCGCCAGCATCCTGCCCGACTACATGTGCAAGGAGGACCTCGCAGCGGGCCGGCTGGTCGAGGTGCTGCCGGGCTGGGGGCCGGCGCCCGGCATCCTGCACGCCGTGTTCCCCTCGCGCCGGGCGCTGGTGCCGGCGATCCGCCGCCTGATCGATTACCTGGCCGAGCACAGCGAGGCGGGAGGTTTCAGGTTGACGGTCTGAGCGCGTTCCTTATTCGCTATATGCCATATTCAAACAAGTAGATATTCGTTTGGCTTTGAAGCGATGCTCCGGAGAATCGGCGCTCCCTTCATTCCCCCCAAGAAGAAAGCGAGCGACCATGGCAACCCTGCGCCTCGGCGACACGGCCCCGAATTTCACCCAGGACTCGAGCGAAGGCCCCATCGACTTTTATCAGTGGGCCGGTGATGCCTGGGTCGTGCTGTTCTCCCACCCGGCCGATTTCACGCCGGTGTGCACCACCGAGCTGGGCAAGACGGCGGCGCTGTCGGGCGAGTTCGCCCGGCGCGGCGTCAAGCCGATCGCGATCAGCGTCGATCCCGCGGACAAGCACAGGGAGTGGATCGGCGACATCAACGAGACGCAGAACACCACCGTCAACTTCCCGATCCTGGCCGACGCGGACCGCAAGGTTGCCGACCTCTACGACCTGATCCACCCGAACGCCTCGGCCACCGCCACGGTGCGCAGCGTGTTCATCATCGATCCGAAGAAGGTGATCCGCACCACCATCACCTACCCGGCGAGCACGGGCCGCAACTTCGACGAGATCCTGCGCGTGATCGACTCGCTGCAACTCACCGACAGCCACAAGGTGGCGACCCCGGCGAACTGGCGCGACGGCGACGACGTCGTGATCCTCCCCAGCCTGCAGGACCCGGCCGAGATCGCCCAGCGCTTTCCCAAGGGCTACCAGGCCGTGCGGCCGTACCTGCGCCTGACGCCGCAGCCCAACCGCTGAGCTGGAGCCGCTGCGTGAGCCACCCGAACATCATCATCGTCCCCGGCTGGCGCGACTCCGGCCCGGGCCACTGGCAGAGCCTGTGGGCCGAGCGCATGCAGGGCGCCGTGCGGGTGGTGCAGGACGACTGGATCACGCCCAAGCGCGAGGCCTGGGTGGCGGCGCTCGAGAAGCTGGTGCTCGAAAGCCCGCGGCCGGTGGTGATCGCCGCCCACAGTCTGGGCTGCATTGCGACCGTGCACTTGTCCGAGGCGGCCGCGAGCCGCATCCGCGGGGCGCTGCTGGTCGCGCCGGCCGACCCGGAACGGCGCGCCGTGCTCAGCGACTTCGCGCCCGTTCCCTATGCCAAGCTGCCGTACCGCAGCATCCTGGTGGCCAGCAGCAACGACCCCTATTGCCCGGTGCGCCTGGCCGGCGCCTATGCCCGCGCCTGGGGCAGCGAATTCGTTCGCATGCAGAATGCCGGCCATATCAACATCGATTCGGGGCATGGTGACTGGCCGCTTGGCCTGGCGCTGCTCCAATCGTTGACGGACGAGCCCGCGACGCCGATGGCCGCCCGACCCAAATTCGAACCACTGGCAACCCTATGACTTCCAGAACCATCAAGACGATCCTCGGCACGCTCGCACTGGCGGCCGCTGGCGCTGCCTCGGCCCAGACCTTGCTCAACGTCTCCTACGACGTCGCGCGCGAGTTCTACAAGGACTACAACGCCGCCTTCGTCGCGAACTACAAGAAGACGACGGGCAAGGACGTCAAGGTCGACCAGTCCCACGCCGGCTCCAGCGCGCAGGCCCGGGCCGTCGCCGATGGGCTGGAGGCCGACGTGGTGACCATGAACACCAGCACCGACGTCGACTTCCTGGCCAACGCAGGCGTGGTCGCCAAGGACTGGTCCAAGCGCTTCCCGCAGAACGCGGCGCCCACCACCTCGACCATGCTGTTCCTCACGCGCAACGGCAACCCCAAGGGCATCAAGGACTGGGACGACCTGGTCAAGCCCGGCGTCCAGGTGGTGATCGTCAATCCCAAGACCGGCGGCAACGGCCGCTACGCGTACCTCGCTGCCTGGGGCTACGTGAAGAAGAAGGGCGGCAGCGACACCCAGGCCGCCGAATTCGTGGGCAAGCTGTTCAAGAACGTCCCGGTGCTGGCCCGCGGCGGCCGCGACGCGACCACCGCGTTCCTGCAGCGCAACATCGGCGACGTGCTGATCACCTTCGAGTCGGAGGTGGTGTCCATCGACCGCGAATTCGGCGCCGGCAAGGTCGATGCGGTCTACCCCTCGATCAGCATCCTGGCCGAGAACCCGGTGGCCGTGGTCGAGCGCACGGTGGCCAAGAAGGGCACCGGCGAGCTGGCCAAGGCCTACCTCGACTACCTCTACTCCGACGAGGCGCAGGAGATCGCCGCCAAGCATGCGCTGCGTCCGCGTTCCGAGGCGGTGCTCAAGAAGCACGCCGCGACCTTCAAGCCCCTGCAGCTCTTCACGGTGCAGGAACTCTTCGGCAGCCTCGGCGATGCACAGAAGGTGCACTTCAACGACGGCGGCCAGTTCGACAAGCTGTACACGCCCGGCGCGAAGTAGACGATGAGCGGCGCTCTTTCCTCGGCGCTGCCGTCCGCGGCAGCGCCGTCTTCGCATGCGGGGCGCCCAGGCGTCTCGCGCCGCGTGCTGCCGGGCTTTCACCTGACGCTCGGCTTCTCGCTGTTCTATCTCTGCCTGATCGTGCTGATCCCGCTGTCGGCGCTGGTCTTCAAGACCTCGGCGCTGAGCTGGGAGCAGTTCTGGAACGCGGTGACCGCGCCGCGGGTGATGGCCTCCTACCGCCTGACCTTCGGCGCCTCGCTGATCGCGGCCCTGGTCAACCTCGTGTTCGGCCTGCTCGTGGCCTGGGTGCTGGTGCGCTACAAGTTCCCTGGCAAGCGCATCGTCGACGCGCTGGTCGACCTGCCGTTCGCCCTGCCCACCGCCGTCGCCGGCATCTCGCTCACCGCGCTGCTCGCCGGCAACGGCTGGATCGGCCAGTACCTGGAGCCCATGGGCATCAAGCTGGCCTTCACGCCGGCCGGCGTGGTGATCGCGCTGATCTTCATCGGGCTGCCTTTCGTGGTGCGCACGGTGCAGCCGGTGCTCGAGGACGCCGAGAAGGAGCTGGAAGAGGCCGCCACCAGCCTGGGCGCCACGCGGCTGCAGACCTTCACCAGGGTGATCCTGCCTTCCATCACGCCGGCACTGCTGACCGGCTTCGCCATGGCCTTCGCCCGCGCGATCGGCGAGTACGGCTCGGTGATCTTCATCGCCGGCAACATGCCGATGATCTCGGAGATCACGCCGCTCATCATCATCGGCAAGCTGGAGCAGTACGACTTCGCCGGCGCCACGGCGGTCGCGCTGGTGATGCTGGTGATCTCCTTCGCGCTGCTGCTGGTCATCAACGCGCTGCAGGCATGGCAGCGCCGCCAGGCGGGAGGTACCTGATGAGCACCCGCACCATCCGCCGGGCCAAGGCCGGCACCACCGAATCGGCCTGGGTGCGCTTCACCCTGATCGGCCTGGCGCTGGCCTTCATGTTCCTCTTCCTCGTGCTGCCGCTCGCCGCGGTGGCGACCGAGGCGCTGCGCAAGGGCCTCGCCGCCTACCTCGACGCGCTGAAGGAGCCGGATGCCTGGAGCGCGATCCGCCTGACGCTGATCACCGCGGCGATCACGGTTCCGCTGAACCTGGTCTTCGGCATCGCGGCCGCGTGGGCCATCGCCAAGTTCGAGTTCCGTGGCAAGGCCTTGCTGACCACCCTGGTCGATCTGCCCTTTGCGGTCTCGCCCGTGGTGGCCGGCCTGATCTACGTGCTGGTCTTCGGCGCCCAAGGCTGGTTCGGGCCCTGGCTCGCCGCGCACGACATCAAGATCATCTTCGCCGTGCCCGGCATCGTGCTGGCCACCGTGTTCGTGACCTTTCCCTTCATCGCGCGCGAGCTGATTCCGCTGATGCAGGCCCAGGGCACGGAAGAGGAACAGGCCGCCATCGTGCTCGGCGCGACCGGCTGGCAGACCTTCTGGCGCGTGACCTTGCCCAACATCAAGTGGGGCCTGCTCTACGGGGTGATCCTGTGCAACGCGCGCGCCATGGGCGAGTTCGGCGCGGTGTCGGTGGTTTCGGGCCACATCCGCGGCCAGACCAACACCATGCCGCTGCACGTCGAAGTGCTCTACAACGAATACCAGTCGGTGGCGGCCTTCGCGGTGGCCTCGCTGCTGGCCATCCTGGCCCTGGTCACGCTGGTGATCAAGTCGGTCATCGAATGGCGCCACGAACGCGAAATGAAGGCACTGGCCGACTTGCCGCCGGAGCGGCCGATGTCGGCCGCGCAGGCCTGAGGAACACACATCATGAGCATCGAGATCCGCAACATCAGCAAGCAGTTCGGCGACTTCCACGCACTGCGCGACGTCAGCCTGCACGTCGACTCGGGCGAGCTCGTCGCGCTGCTGGGTCCCTCCGGCTGTGGCAAGACCACGCTGCTGCGCATCATCGCCGGCCTGGAGACAGCCGACGGCGGCAGCATCCTCTTCGCCGGCGAGGACACCACTGAAGTGCACGTGCGCGAGCGCCAGGTCGGCTTCGTGTTCCAGCACTACGCGCTGTTCCGCCACATGACGGTGTTCGAGAACGTCGCCTTCGGCCTGCGCGTCAAGCCGCGCGGCCTGCGGCCGAGCGAGGCCCAGATCAAGGCCAAGGTGCACGACCTGCTCAAGCTGGTGCAACTCGACTGGCTGGCCGACCGCTACCCGGCCCAGCTCTCCGGCGGGCAGCGCCAGCGCATCGCGCTGGCCCGTGCACTGGCGGTGGAGCCCAAGGTCCTGCTGCTCGACGAACCCTTCGGCGCGCTGGACGCCAAGGTCCGCAAGGAACTGCGCCGCTGGCTGCGCCGGCTGCACGACGAACTGCACGTCACCAGCATCTTCGTCACCCACGACCAGGAGGAGGCGCTGGAAGTCGCCGACCGCGTGGTGCTGATGAACGGCGGCCGCATCGAGCAGGTCGGCTCCCCACAGGACGTGTGGGACCATCCCGCCAGCCCCTTCGTGTACGGCTTCCTCGGCGACGTGAACCTGTTCCATGGCCGCGCGCACGAGGGCGAGGTGCACGTGGAAGGCTTCCGCATCGATTCGCCCGAGCACCGCGATCTGCGCAACGGCAAGGCCCTGGCCTACGTGCGCCCGCACGACCTGGACGTGGCCCGCTACCAACAGGGCGCCAGCGGCATCGTCGCCACCCTGGCCCGGGCCATCGTGGTCGGACCGATTGCGCGATTGGAACTCGAACCGGTGGAATCGAATCCAGACAATCCTGGTTCCGGAGCCATCATCGAAGCGCAACTCCCTGCGCAACAGTTCCGGGACCTCGGGCTGCGCGAGGGCGAGACGGTGGTCGCCACCCCGCGACGGGCCCGCGTCTTCGTAGAGGGGCATTGATTTGTTCGACTGGTATTTCGGAGCGCCGCGCCGTGCGCTCGCGCTGATCTGCGCCGCCTGCGTGGCGATGCTGGCCTTCGGGCTCTACCTGCAGCACGTGGTGGGCCTCGAGCCGTGCCCGATGTGCATCGTGCAGCGCTATGCGCTGGTCCTGGTGGCGGTATTCACCGGCCTGGCGGCGCTCGGCCGCAGCCGCGGGCTGCAGCTCACGGGCGCGACGCTGGCGCTGGTGATGGCGGTGGCCGGTGCGTACACCGCGGCGCGCCAGAGCTGGCTGCAGTGGTATCCGCCCGAGGTCGTGTCCTGCGGGCGTGACCTCTACGGGATGATCGAGACCTTCCCGCTGAAGCGCGCGCTGCCCATGATTTTCCGCGGCGGCGGCGACTGCACGCAGATCGACTGGACCTTCCTGGGGCTGTCGATCGCGAACTGGTCCTTCATTGCCTTCGTGGTCTTCAGCCTGCTGTTGCTCGGTCTGCTGTTCCGGCGCAGCGGCGGCGGCCGCGCTCAGAGCGGCAGCGTGTCGAAGGCCGCGTAGGACGTTGCCAGCCAGCTCTTGACGCGCTGGCGCTCCAGCAGCCCCAGCGCGTTCGGCCCTTCGCGGTCGTTGACCGCCTTCCAGAAACTGGTGTTGCGCGCATCGATCTTGCGCATGCTGGCATCGTGCAGGCGGGGCAGGGCGATCACGCGCGCCCCGTGGGCCGTGGCCTTGCTCAGCGACTGCGAGCCGAGCAGCAGGGCGAAGTCGTTGCCCCGCCCGTAGTTCTGCACCACGATGTAGTTCGGCCGGTTGCCGAAGGTGTCGACCAGCGTGCCGAGCAGGTCGCTGGAATCCTTGCCGTCGTCCAGCACGTGCCAGAAATTGACCGTCACGCCCAGCCCAGCGAAGACGTCGAACAGTTCGGAATCCTTGATCCAGCGCGCCAGCGGCGCCAGCGTCTGCGCCGCCAGGTCCACGATCACGCTTTGCTGCGGATGCGTCTCGAAGCCGTTGACCACCGTGTCCAGCCCCTCGTAGCTGTCCACCACCACCGGGGAGGCGAAGCCTTCGTAGAAACGGGTGAAGGAACTGTGCGACCTGTCCGTGTCGAAGCCCACGAAGGGCTTGCTGTGGTCGATGAAGTACTGCGCCAAGACCCGTGCCGTGACCGATTTGCCGACACCGCCCTTTTCGCCGCCGATGAAGTTGAGGGAGCTCATGAGGTTCCTGGGGAAGGTTGGGAGGGGGAAAGCGACAGGCATTCTAGGGGCCAGTCCGCGGCCGTCCAGGCAAGGGCTCTAGCGCTGAACCATCGAAAAGAAGGGGCCGAGGTTCCCCAGCAGCCAGTTCTGGCTGAAATCCAGCGCGGCGCGCCGGTACTTCTCGTCGGCCTGCGCCGCCATGAGGTCCAGCCGCGCCACCACCTTGGAGAGCTCGCGGTCGACCACCAGGTTGCGGCCGCGATCGCTGATCTCGGTGGCCAGCAGCAGCGGCTGGCCATCGGGGCCGGTCCTCGAGCTGATGAGCCACAGCGAGATCTCGACGTTGCGCGCTGCGCGGTAGCTGTTCTCCGCGTTGACGCCGTCGAGCATGGTCTGCTCCCACGTGCCGCCGTTGGCCTGCTTGAGCAGCGTGGCCCACCCCACCACCAGCGCTGCGACGCGGTCGCCCTCGTAGGGTTGAGGCTGGGTCTCGAAGGCGAGCCGGATGGCCTCGATGCCGGTGGCGCCGCGCAATGAGGGCAGCGGGTTGTCCTGCGTGATCGCGTCCCAGGTGCGCCGGGTCGCGTCTTCGGGGCTCGCGGCCCATTTGCGCCATTCCCGCGGGTTGCGCCGATACAGCGAGAGCTGCACGCGCCGTATCGACTGCAGGTTGTCGCGCAACGCGAGATTGGCGATCCGGTTGGCGCCGCTCTGCAGCCATTCGTTGTTGCCGTAGGGCTCGGCACGATCGGTGCTGCTGCAGCCCGCGAAGCCCATCGCGGCAGCCATGCCGGCCAGGAGCAGGACGCGCCGCGCGAGAGGGGAAGACCGGGGGGAATCGCTCATGGGCCGCACGTTATCATCCCGGCCTCGGGTGACAGCCGGCCATGGGGGTTCTGGCCGGCGAATATTTCCTTACAAATCAACACCTTGGCACCAACCTAGGCCAGACCAGTCGTGCGTCTCAACTCCATCAAGCTCTCCGGCTTCAAGTCCTTCGCGGAACCCACCAACTTCCTGCTGCCCGGTCAACTCGTGGGCGTCGTCGGCCCCAACGGCTGCGGCAAGTCGAACATCATGGATGCGGTGCGCTGGGTGCTGGGCGAATCGCGTGCCTCCGAGCTGCGCGGCGAGTCCATGCAGGACGTGATCTTCAACGGCACGACCACCCGCAAGCAGGCCAGTCGCTCGAGCGTGGAACTGGTGTTCGACAACGCCGACCACCGTGCCGGCGGCCAGTGGTCGCAGTTCACGGAGATCGCGGTCAAGCGCGTGCTCACGCGCGACGGCAACTCCAGCTACTTCATCAACAACCAGCCGGTACGCCGGCGCGACGTGCAGGACGTGTTCCTGGGCACCGGCCTCGGCCCGCGCGCCTACGCCATCATCGGGCAGGGCACGATCAGCCGGATCATCGAATCCAAGCCCGAGGAGCTGCGCCTCTTTCTCGAGGAGGCGGCCGGCGTTTCCAAGTACAAGGAGCGCCGCCGCGAGACCGAGAACCGCCTCGGCGACACGCGCGAGAACCTCACGCGGGTCGAGGACATCCTGCGCGAACTGGGCAGCAACCTCGAACGCCTGGAGAAGCAGGCCGAGGTAGCCACGCGCTACAACACGTTGCAGGCCGACGCCACCCGCAAGCAACACCAGCTATGGTTCCTCAAGCGAGGCGAAAGCGAGGGTGACCAGGCCAAGGTGAAGGCCGACGGCGAGAAGGCGATCAACGACCTGGAATCGCGCACGGCCGACCTTCGGCACGTGGAGTCCGAACTCGAGACGGTGCGTCAGGCGCACTACGCCGCCGGGGACCAGGTCAACCAGGCACAGGGCCGGCTCTACGAGGCCAGCGCCGAGGTCGGGCGGCTGGAGGGCGAGATCCGCTTCGTGGTCGAAGGCCGGCAGCGGGTCGAGCAGCGCCTGGTACAGCTGGGCGAGCAGACCAGCCAGTGGAACACGCGCCGCAAGGATGCCGAGGCCGAGATCGAGACCCTGGCCGGCCAGGGCGTCGATGCCGAGGAGCAGGCCGAGCTGCTGGCCGCCCAGCTCGAGGAGCACGATGCGCGCATGCCCGCCCTCGAGGAGGCGCAGCAGCGCGCGCAGGACGAGGCCAACGCCCAGCGCGCCAGCGTGACGCAGGTGCAGCAGCAGATCCAGGTGCTGGCGGCCGACCAGCGCAACATCGACGACCAGGTGCGCCAGCTCACGCAGCGCGCCGAGCGTCTGCGCGGCGACCAGAACGCGCTGGCGGCGCCCGACGAGGCGCGGCTGCGCGACATGCAGGAACAGCTCGATGCGGCCCAGGAGGCGGCCAGCGAAGCCGATGCGCGCCTGCACGAGCTGCAGGAGTCGGTGCCGCAACTCGACGAGGACCGCCGCGGCAAGCAGCAGGCGGTGAACACCGAGGGTGCGCGCCAGGCCGAGCTCTCGGCCCGCCTGGAGGCGCTCAAGGCGCTGCAGGAGAAGGTCAAGACCGACGGCAAGCTCGCGCCCTGGCTGGCCAAGCATGGTCTCGAGAGCCTGCAGGGCCTGTGGAGCCGCATCCACATCGAGCAGGGCTGGGAGAACGCGCTCGAGGCCGCGCTGCGCGAGCGCATGGGCGCGCTGGAGGTCAGTCGGCTGGACATGGTCCGCGCCTTCGGCAGCGATGCGCCGCCGGCCAAGCTGGCCTTCTACAGCCCGCCGAGCGCCGCAGTGCCCCAGGCGCCGGGCGCGCTGCCGCGGCTGGCGGACCTGCTGCGCCTCGGCGATGCGGGGCAGCAGGCCCTGCTGGCCGACTGGCTGCACGGCTGCTACACGGCGCCGACGCTGGAAGAAGCCCTGGGCCAGCGCGACCGGCTTCAACCGGGCGAGGCCATCTACGTCAAGAGCGGCCATGCGGTCACGGCGCACAGCGTGAGCTTCTATGCCCAGGATTCCGAGCAGGCCGGCCTGCTGGCCCGCCAGCAGGAAATGGAAAACCTGGAGCGCCAGCTGCGCGCCCAGACGCTGATCAACGAAGAGGCGCGCACCGCGCTGGCGCGTGCCGAAGCTGCATACGGCGATGCGGCGCAGCGCCTGGTCACGGCCCGGCGCGAGGCGGCCGACACGCAGTCGCGCGCACACGAGCTGCAGGTCGAGACGCTGCGCCTCACCCAGTTGGCGGAGCAGACCCGTGCGCGGAGCGAGCAACTGTCGGCCGACCTCGGCGAGGTCGAGGCGCAGTTGGAAGAGCTTCAGGAAAAACGCGTCGCCGCCGAGGCTCGCTTCGAGGAACTGGACATGCAACTGGCCGACAGCCAGGAGCGGCATGCCCAGCTCGACGAGCGCGTGATCGAAGCCGCCCGTGCGCTGGCCGCCAGCCGCGAGCAGCACCGCAGCCTGGAGCGACAGGCGCAGGAGGCGGTCTTCGCGCAGCGCACGCTGGAGGCGCGCCGCGCCGAGCTCAACCGCGCCATCGAGACGGCGGCCCAGCAGGTCGCTGCGCTCGCCGACGAGGACGAGCGTGCGCGCGCCGAGCTCGGCCGCCTGTCCGATGCCGCCGCGCAGGCCGGGCTGCAGGATGCACTGTCTCTCAAGCTCGAGCGCGAGACCGCGCTGGGCAGTGCACGCAGCCAGTACGACGACCTCACGCTCAAGCTGCGCGCGAGCGACGAACGCCGCCTGCAACTGGAGCGCGAGCTCGACCCGCTGCGTCAGCGCATCACCGAACTGCAGCTCAAGGAGCAGGCCGCGCGCCTGGGCTTCGAGCAGTACCAGCAGCTGCTGGCCGACGCGCAGGCCGACCTGGAAGCCGTCGCCCGTTCGATCGAGGAGGACAAGGTGCGGCTGACCGGGCTGCAGTCCGAGATCGACCGTCTCAACCGCGAGGTGGCCTCGCTCGGCGCCGTCAACCTTGCGGCGCTGGACGAACTGGCGACGGCGCGCGAGCGCAAGACCTTCCTCGATGCCCAGTCGGCCGACCTCAACGAGGCCATCAACACGCTGGAAGACGCGATCCGCAAGATCGACGCCGAGACGCGGGAGCTGCTCGGCGGCACCTTCAAGATCGTCAACGAGCATTTCAGCCGCATGTTCCCGGAGCTCTTCGGCGGCGGCAATGCCAGGCTGATGATGACCGGCGACGAGATCCTCGACTCCGGCGTGCAGGTGATGGCGCAACCGCCCGGCAAGAAGAACCAGACCATCCATCTGCTGTCGGGCGGCGAGAAGGCGCTCACCGCGATCGCGCTGGTGTTCGCCATCTTCCAGCTCAACCCCGCGCCCTTCTGCCTGCTGGACGAGGTGGACGCGCCGCTGGACGACGCCAACACCGAACGTTATGCCAAACTCGTGACTGCCATGAGCCGCGAAACCCAGTTCCTCTTCATCAGCCACAACAAGATCGCGATGGAGATGGCCGAGCAGCTGATCGGCGTGACCATGCAGGAGCAGGGCGTCTCGCGCATCGTGGCCGTGGACATGGAGTCCGCCGTCTCCATGGCCGAAGCTGCATAGACAGCGGCGATGAGCAGCCTCACCGTTGCCCTTGCCATCGTCGGTGGCCTGGTGCTTGCCGCCGTCGTCGGCTACAACGCCTGGATGTCGCGCCGCAACGCACCGCGGCAACCCGATGCGCCGGACAGCGACGACCCGCCGCTGACCGCGCCAGCGCCGCTGAGCCGCGAGGAGGAGCCGGTGCTGCACGCGCCGGCGCAGCCGGGCACCGCCGCGGACCGCCACGAGCCGTTGTTCGACCCCGCGCTGCCGGCGCCCAGTGCGCTGCCGGTCCCGACCGCGGAACGGCGCGGCGGCCTCGATCCGCTGATCGACGTGATCGCGCCCATCACGCTGGACAGCCGGGTGTCCGGCGACGCAGCGATCGCGGCCATGCCTGCCACCCGCCGCGCCGGCAGCAAGCCGGTGGCCATTGAAGGCCTCAACGAACTCAGCGGCGAGTGGGAGCCGGCGGCGCCCGGCCAGCGCTACGGCGCCTTCCAGGCCGGCGTGCAGCTGGCCAACCGCACCGGCGCGCTCAACGAGATCGAGTACTCCGAATTCGTGGTGAAGGCGCAGGCTTTCGCCGATGCGGTCAACGGCGCGCCCGAGTTCCCCGAGATGCTGGACGAAGTGGGGCGGGCGCGCGAACTCGACCAGTTCGCCAGCGCGCACGATGCCCAACTCGGATTCGTGCTGCGGGCGCTGCATGCGGCCTGGAGTCCCGGGTATGTGCAGCAGAACGCCGCCCGGCTGGGCTTCGTGGCCGGCATCATCCCCGGCCGCATGGTGTTGCCGGCCGGCGAGGTCGGCCTGCCGCCAATCCTCGGCCTGTCCTTCGACACCCAGGCGGCACTGGCAGACGATCCGGCGCAGTCCGCCATCCGCGAGCTCACCCTGAGCCTGGACGTGCCCCAGGTCGACCGCGCCGAGCGGCCCTTTCCGCGCATGCGCGAGATCGCCGCGGCCCTGGCGCGCGAGATGGACGGCGTGGTCACCGACGGCGACGGCCAGCTCCTGCGCGAGGAGACCATGGACGCGATCGGGGCCGATCTCGAGCAGCTCTACGACACGCTGGATTCGCGCGAGCTGTCGGCGGGTTCGCCGCTGGCTCGGCGCCTGTTCAGCTGAATGGACGCTCGCCCCCAGGCTTGCCCACTTCGTGTGGCCTCCACCCCCCTCACCGGGGGCAACACCAGCGGCCCGGCAAAGCCGGTTCCGCGGTGTTCCTCGAAAAGAGAGAATCCGTCAACTCCTTAAAACCTATGATCACGCGAGAAGAAGCGGCTCGCGAAGCCGCCGCACTGGGCGAGCAGCTGCGCCGCCATGCCCACCTCTACTACGTGCTCGACGCCCCCGAGCTGCCCGATGCCGAATACGACCGGCTGTTCCAGCGCCTGCAGGCCCTGGAGGCCGAGCACCCCGAGCTCCGCACGCCCGACTCGCCCACGCAACGCGTTGGCGGCAAGCCGCTCGATGGCTTCGCCAAGGTGCGACACAAGGTGCCCATGCTCTCCATCCGTACCGAGACCGACATCACGGCCGGCGGCGCCAGCGCCTTCGACGCGCGCGTGCGGCGCGAGCTCGGCCTGGCCGAGGACGGACCGCAGGTCGAGTACGTGTGCGAGCTCAAGTTCGACGGCCTGGCACTCAACCTGCGTTACGAGCAGGGTGTGCTCGTGCAGGCCGCCACGCGCGGAGACGGCGAGATCGGCGAGGAGGTGACGCAGAACATCCGCACCGTGCAGCAGATCCCGCTGCGCCTGCACGGCGAGGGCAAGACCGTCCCGCCGGTGGTGGAGGTGCGCGGCGAGGTCTACATGCGGCGCGACGACTTCGAGGCGCTCAACGAGCGCCAGCGCCAGAAGATCGCTGCCGGCCAGAAGAATGAGAAGGTGTTCGTCAATCCGCGCAACGCCGCGGCGGGCGCGGTGCGCCAGCTCGATCCGGCGATTGCCGCCGACCGGCCGCTCAGCTTCTTCGCCTACGGACTCGGCGAGGTCACGCCGCCGGACCAGGGCGGCCCCGTGCATGCCACGCAGTTCGACTGGCTGCAGCAGTTCCATGCCTGGGGTTTCCCGATCGGCACGCTGACCCAGCGCGCGCGCGGCGCGATCGAGCTGATCGCCTTCCACGAGACCATCGCGAAACAGCGTGACGCGCTGCCCTACGACATCGACGGCGTGGTCTACAAGGTCGACAGCCTGGAACTGCAGCGCCAGCTCGGTTTCGTCTCGCGCGAACCGCGCTGGGCGGTGGCCCACAAGTATCCGGCGCAGGAACAGCTGACCGAGGTGCTCGGCATCGAGGTGCAGGTGGGGCGCACCGGCAAGCTCACGCCGGTGGCGAAGCTGGCGCCGGTGTTCGTCGGCGGCGTGACCGTGACCAACGCCACTTTGCACAACGAGGACGAAGCCCGGCGCAAGGACGTGCGCGTGGGCGACACCGTGATCGTGCGGCGCGCCGGCGACGTGATCCCCGAGGTAGTGGGTGTGGTGCCCGAAAGTGCGGCCAAGCCGGCCGACCAGCGCGGTCCGGTGTTCACCATGCCGCGCAAGTGCCCGGTCTGCGGCTCCGATGCGGTGCGCGAGGAAGGCGAGGTCGACTACCGCTGCACTGGAGGGCTCTTCTGCGGCGCGCAGCGCAAGGAGGCCATGCTGCATTTCGCGCAGCGGCGCGCGCTCGACATCGAGGGCCTGGGGGACAAGCTGGTCGAGCAACTGGTGGACGGCCAGCTCATCCGCACGCTGCCCGACCTCTACAAGCTGGGCCTCACCACGCTGGCCGGCCTGGACCGCATGGCCGAAAAATCGGCGAAGAATCTCGTCGATGCCTTGGAGGCCTCGAAGAAGACGACCCTGCCGCGCTTCCTGTTCGGGCTGGGCATTCGGCATGTCGGCGAAAGCACCGCCAAGGACCTGGCCAAGCACTTCGGCAAGCTCGACGCGATCATGGATGCGAGCGAGGAACAACTGCTGGAGGTCAACGACGTCGGCCCGGTGGTCGCCAGGAGCCTGCGCACCTTCTTCGACCAGGAGCACAACCGGGAGGTGGTCGAGCAATTGCGCGCCTGCGGCCTGACCTGGGAGGAAGGCGAACCCGCCGCGCGCGTGCCCAAGCCGCTGGCGGGCAAGACCTTCGTCATCACCGGCACTCTTCCTACGCTCAGCCGGGACGAAGCCAAGGACAAACTGGAAGCGGCGGGTGCCAAGGTGGCCGGCTCGGTCAGCAAGAAGACCGACTACGTGGTCGCAGGCGCAGAGGCCGGAAGCAAGCTCGACAAGGCTCGCGAGTTGGGGGTGGCCGTGATCGATGAGGCACAGATGCTCTCGATTCTCGACAATGGCCTTTGAGGTGGCCCGGCTTTACCGCCCCTTTACCCGCCGTTACGCAGCTTCATGCGATAGAAGTCAACAGGGCCTGCAATAGAGCGTTGAATCATTGAACCAGGCAATGCCGACCAGGAGTCCATCATGATCAAGTTTCGTCGTCTTTGGGGAATCTCCGCCGTGCTCGGTGGCGCGGCCCTGCTGGGCGGCTGCGTGGCCTATCCGGCAGGCTCCTACGGCTACTCGGACCCCTACTACGTGGATCAGAACCCGGTCGTCGTCCAGCCCAACGTGTACATCGACGGCAGTTACTACTCGCGGCCGCGCTATCCCGCTCCGTACTACTACGGCCGCCCCGGCTATTACCCGCACCCGGGCTATCCGCGACCGGGTTGGGGTGGCGGGCGGCCGACTGCGGTGGTGCCGCCGGCGCCGCCGCCGCGCGGCATGGGGCCGACCACCGGTGGCGTGGCAGGGACGATCGTGCCAGTTCCGCCGGGCCGCAGCCGGCAGGAAATCAACCGCATGATGACCTCGCCCGACTCGCGCGGCCAGACGCCGCCCTGAGAGCGAAAGCGCCGGCGGCCATGGCGATAATGGCCGCATGACGGTACGCGAGATCCTGAAGATGGGCGACCCCCGGCTGCTGCGCATCGCGCAGCCGGTCGCCGCATTCGACACCGACGCGCTGCACCTGCTGGTGCGCGACATGTTCGAGACGATGCACGCGGTGAACGGTGCCGGGCTCGCCGCGCCGCAGATCGGGGTCGACCAGCAGCTGGTGATCTTCGGCACCGACACGGTGAACCCGCGCTATCCCGATGCACCGATCGTGCCGCGCACGGTGCTGATCAATCCGGTCATCACGCCGATCGGCGACGAGGAAGAGGAAGGCTGGGAGGGCTGCCTGTCGGTACCCGGACTGCGCGGCGTGGTGCCGCGCTTCGCCCATATTCGCTATACCGGCTTCGATCCCTATGGGGATCCCATCGACCGGACGGTGAGCGGTTTTCACGCCCGGGTCGTGCAGCACGAGGTGGATCACCTGCTGGGCAAGCTCTACCCCATGCGGGTGCGCGATTTCTCCCGGTTCGGCTACACCGAGATCCTGTTTCCGGGCCTCGATGCAGCCGAGGACGACTGAGCGCCGATCGGCAGATCAGTTGTACTTGCCGCCGCTGCCGCCCACGCTGAAGCGGCCGGCACCCATGAAGGCCACGGCCAGCGCGCTGAACAGGTACATGCCCTGGAGTTCAAGCTCCCAGCCGCCTTGCTTGTTGATCATGCCGAGTTGCTTCATGTGGATCAGCCAGATCGCCACCAACATGTTGATGACCACGATCCACGCCGCGGGGCGCGTGTAGAGGCCGATGATCAGCAGCACCGGTGCGACGATCTCGCCGACGTACACCAGATAGGCGAGGGCGCCGGGGATCCCGTGCGAGGCGAGCATGTTGGACACGAAGCCAACGCCGCCGGTGATCTTGGCGATGCCGTGCATCAGGATCAGGATGCCCAGGGCCACGCGCAGGACGAGCTTGCCGGTATCGTCGGAACGGATCATGTGAAAGCCTTTCTGTTTGTAAAAAAAACAGGGGCGATTGTGTTCGATTCCGCGCGAGGTCGACGGACAGCCCCTGCAGAAAATCAGAAAGGCCGGATGTCGAGTTCGGCGTAGCCTGTCGCCGGGTCGAGGGTGCGCTCGAAACGCCAGGGCGGCAGCCGCGCAACCGGCGTCGGCCTCAGGCGGCCAGAGCCTCGAGCAGCTCGGTCTCGATGGTCGCCTGCGTGCGCTGCCGCTGAAGCTCGGGACCGCTGATCAGGAAAGTGTCTTCCACCCGCTCGCCCAGGGTTGTGACCTTGGCCAATTGCAGGTTCAGGTGGTGGCGTGCCAGCACCCGCGCCACCGAATAGAGCAGGCCCGCGCGGTCGCTGGCCGAGATGTTGAGCAGCCAGCTTTGCGCCTTCTCGTCGGGCAGGAGGCTGACCCGCGGCTTGATCGGAAAGCTGCGCACCCGGCGAGAGACCCTGCCCTTGCTGGGCGAGGGCAGGGGGCCGGCCTCGTCCAGCGTCTTGGCCAGCCCGCTCTCGACCATGTTGATCAGGTCGCGGTAGTGCTCGGGAATGAAGGTGGCGACCACCTGGAAGGTGTCGAGGGCGTAGCCGTTGGTGGCGGTATGGACCTTGGCGTCGAGGATGCTGAAAGAGGACTGGTCGAAATAGCCGCAGATACGCGCGAACAGGTCGGGCTGGTCGGGTGTGTAGACCACCACCTGCAGGCCTTCGCCCACGGGCGAGAGCCGCGCCCGCACGACGGCTGGCGTGTGCGGGTCGATGGGCACGTTGCGCGGCGGCACGTGGCGTGACAGCTGCTTGGTGTGCCAGGCGATCTCGGATGCGTCGTGGCGCATGAAGTAGCCCACGTCCAGCGTCTCCCACAAGGCCTTGTGGGCCTCGAAGGGCTGTGCGTGCAGCGCGAGCTGCACCAGGGCCTCGCGCTTGCGCGCCTCGACCTCGGCGCCGGGATCGGGCATGCGTCCGCCCAGGGCGCGCAGGGTGTAGCGGTACAGGTCTTCGAGCAGCTTGCCCTTCCAGGCATTCCACACGCGCGGCGAGGTGCCCCGGATATCGGCGACGGTCAGCAGGTACAGCGCCGTCAGGTAGCGCTCGTTGCCCACGCGCCTGGCGAAAGTGGCGATCACCTCGGGGTCGCTCAGGTCCTGCTTCTGCGCGACCTGGCTCATCACCAGGTGCCCGGCCACCAGGAACTCGATCAGCTTCGTGTCCTCGCGCGGGATCTCGTGCTGGCGGCAGAAGCGCCGCACGTCGCGCGCGCCCAGCTCGGAGTGGTCGCCGCCACGGCCCTTGGCGATGTCGTGGAACAGGGCCGCGACGTAAAGGATCCACGGCTTGTCCCAGCCGCCGGCGAGCTGGGAGCAGAAGGGGTACTCGTGCGCATGCTCGACGATGAAGAAGCGCCGAACGTTGCGCAGCACCATCAGGATGTGCTGGTCGACCGTGTAGACGTGGAACAGGTCGTGCTGCATCTGCCCAACGATGCTGCGGAAGACGCGCAGGTAGCGGCCCAGCACCGAGGTCTGGTTCATTAGCCGGAAGGCATGCGTGATGCCGCGCGGCTCCAGCAGGATGCGCATGAAGGTCGCATGGTTCACGCGGTCGTTGCGGAACTTGCTGTCCATCACGTGGCGCGCGTTGTAGAGCGCGCGCAGCGTGCGTGCCGACAGGCCGTTGACGCCGATGGTCTTCTGGAAGAGCAGGAAGGTCTCCAGGATCGCATGCGGATCCCGGATATACAGATCGTCGCTCGCCACCTCAATCAGCCCGCCCTTCTCGAAGAAGCGGTCGTTGATGCGCGTCGCCTGTTCCTCCTGCGGGTAGAGGCGCTCGGAGATGTTGAGCATCAGGATCTGGTTGAGCTGCGTCACCGCCTTGGCCGCCCAGTAGTAGCGGCGCATCAGCGCCTCGCTGGCCTTGCGCTGCGATTCGCTCACGTAGCCGAAGGTGGCGGCCACCGCAACCTGCATGTCGAACACCAGCCGGTCCTCGCGGCGGTTGGCGATCACGTGCAGGCGTGCGCGGATCAGGCCCAGCAGCGCCTCGTTGCGCTTGATCTGCTGCACCTCGAAGGCGGTGGCCAGGCCGTTCTTGGCCAGGTCGTCCCAGCGCCGACCGAAGCCCGCGGCCTTGGCCACCCAGAGAATGGTCTGCAGGTCGCGCAGGCCGCCGGGCGACTCCTTGCAGTTCGGCTCCAGCGCATAGGGCGTGTTCTCGAACTTCTGGTGCCGATGCCGCATCTCCTGCGACTTGGCGGCGAAGAAAGCCTGTGGGTCGATGGCGGCGCAGAAACTCTTGCGGAAGGCCGTGTAGAGCTTCTTGTCGCCCGCAATCAGGCGGGATTCGAGCAGCGAGGTCTGGACGGTGACGTCCTTGGCGGCCTCGGCCAGGCATTCGTCCACCGTGCGCACGCTGGAGCCGATCTCCAGGCCCGCATCCCAGCAGTGGCCGATGAAGGCCTCGATGCGCGCCGGATCGATCTCTTGTGCATGGTCCGGCGGCAGCAGCAGCAGCACGTCCACGTCGGAATAGGGAAAGAGCTCGCCGCGGCCGAAGCCCCCGACCGCCACCAGCGCCAGCCGGTTGCCGAAGCCCGCTTCCGCCCACAGCGCATTGAGCGCTTCGTCGGCCAGGGCCGCGAGCCGCCGCAGCACCGAGTGCACGCTGCGGGTGGGCGCGCGTGCGCTGCGCGCTTCGTCGTACAGCGCCAACTTGTGGGTGCGGTAGGCATCACGCAACGACGGAAGGTCCACCATGGCAGCCTCTCGAAGGCCGGCGAGCGGCCTCAAGCCGAAGCGCTGGCGAACGCGGGCGGCGGCGGGCTGCCGGCCGAGAGCGTGAGCACTTCGTAGCCGGTCTCGGTCACCAGCACCGTGTGCTCCCATTGCGCCGACAGCGAGTGGTCGCGCGTGACGATGGTCCAGCCGTCGTACTGGCCACCCTTGGCGTCTTCCTTGATGTCGCGCTTCCCGGCGTTGATCATCGGCTCGATCGTGAAGGTCATGCCGGGCTTGAGCTCGTCCAGCGTGCCGGGCTTGCCGTAGTGCAGCACCTGCGGCTCCTCGTGGAAGCCGCGGCCGATGCCGTGGCCGCAGAACTCGCGCACCACCGAGAAGCCGTTGCTCTCCGCGAAGCGCTGGATGGCGAAGCCGATGTCGCCCAGGTGCGCGCCCGGCTTCACCTTGACGATGCCGTGCCACATGGCCTCGTAGGTGAGGGCACAGAGGCGCTTGGCGGCGATCGAGGCGTCGCCCACGACGAACATGCGGCTGGTGTCGCCATGCCAGCCGTCCTTGATGACCGTGACGTCGAGGTTGACGATGTCGCCCTTCTTCAGCGGCTTGTCGTTCGGGATGCCGTGGCACACCACGTGGTTGACCGAGGTGCAGATGGACTTGGGGTAGGGCACGCTGGAGGCGCCCATGTAGTTGAGGGGGGCGGGGATGCCGCCCTGGACCTGGGTGATGTAGTCGTGGGCGAGTTTGTCGATCTCGTTGGTGGTCACGCCGGGTTTCACGTGCGGGGTCAGGTAGTCCAGCACTTCCGAGGCCAGGCGGCACGCGGTGCGCATGCCGGCCACGCCCTCGGCGTCTTTGTAGGTGATGCTCATAGGGCCCGAATTATCCCATCGGCCCCGCTAAAATGCCCGGTTCACGCGGTTGGCCCCAGTCAGCGGCCACCGCCTCATCTGATCTGGATTCCCAACACGGCCCGCAGGCCGATTCCGACCGTGACGTTGCCCCTGAATGCGCCTTCCCATCCCGTCGCCCCGGTGGTGACCTTCTTCGAGGGCGGCAGCGCGCTCAGCGGCTTCCGGGCCCGCCAGCTGCTGCCCCGGCTGCAGGCCATCGAGCCGCGCATCGAGGGCATCGCGGCCCGCTTCGTCCATCTGGTCGCGACCGACCACGTGCCGGAAGGCGCCGAGCGCGAGCGCTTCGCCGCGCTGCTGGGCTATGGGGAGCCCTTCGAGGCGCCGGCCAAGGCCGCGCCCGCGCTGGTCGTCACGCCGCGCCTGGGCACCGTCTCGCCCTGGGCTTCCAAGGCCACCGACATCGCGCACAACTGCGGCCTGGCGCTGCGCCGGGTCGAGCGCATCACCCAGTACCACTTGGTCCTCAAGGCGCCGCTGCTCGGCAAGGCGCCGGTGCTCGACGGCGATCGGCTGGCGGCGGTGGCCGCGCTGCTGCACGACCGCATGACCGAATCGGTGCTGCCTGGCGTCGAGCAGGCCGCGGCCCTGTTCGCTGAGCTGCCGGCCCAGCCGATGGCCCACGTGGACGTGCAGGGCGGCGGGCGCGCCGCGCTGGTGGAGGCGAATACGCAATTCGGCCTGGCGCTGGCCGAGGACGAGATCGACTACCTGGTCGATGCCTTCACCCGGCTCGGCCGCAATCCCAGCGACGTCGAGCTCATGATGTTCGCCCAGGCCAACAGCGAGCACTGCCGCCACAAGATTTTCAACGCCGACTTCGTGATCGACGGCGAGCAGCAGCCGCAGAGCCTGTTCTCGATGATCCGGCACACCGAGCGGCAGAACCCGCAGCACACGGTGGTGGCCTACGCCGACAACGCCTCGATCATGGAGGGCTCGCGGATCGAGCGCTTCGTGCCCGGCGCCGACGCCAACCGCTACGAGAAGCGCGAGGCGCTCGGCCACGTGCTGATGAAGGTCGAGACCCACAATCACCCGACGGCGATCTCGCCCTTCCCGGGCGCTTCCACCGGTGCCGGCGGCGAGATCCGCGACGAGGGTGCCACCGGGCGCGGCTCCCGGCCCAAAGCCGGCCTGACCGGCTTCACCGTGTCGAAGCTCTGGCCGGAGGCCGGCAGCTACGGCAAGCCCGCGCACATCGCCAGCCCGCTGCAGATCATGACCGAGGGCCCGCTGGGCGGCGCCGCCTTCAACAACGAGTTCGGCCGGCCCAACCTGCTGGGCTACTTCCGGGAGTACGAGCAGGCGGTCGAAAGCGACCGCGACACGCTGCAGCGCGGCTACCACAAGCCGATCATGATCGCGGGCGGCCTGGGCACCATCGATGCCGGGCAGACGAAGAAGATCCAATTCCCCGCGGGGGCGCTGCTCATCCAGCTGGGCGGCCCCGGCATGCGCATCGGCATGGGCGGCAGCGCGGCCAGCTCGATGGCCACCGGCGCCAATGCGGCCGAGCTGGATTTCGACTCGGTGCAGCGCGGCAACCCCGAGATCGAACGGCGCGCCCAGGAGGTCATCAACCATTGCTGGCAGCAGGGCGAGGCCAATCCGATCCTGGCCATCCACGACGTGGGCGCCGGAGGCCTGAGCAACGCCTTCCCGGAGCTCACCAACGATGCCGGCCGCGGCGCCCGCTTCGACCTGCGCGCCGTGCCGCTGGAGGAGTCGGGCCTGGCGCCCAAGGAAATCTGGTGCAACGAAAGCCAGGAGCGCTACGTGCTGGCGATCGCCCCGGAGTCCCTCGCACAGTTCAAGGCCTTCTGCGAGCGCGAGCGCTGCCCCTTCGCGGTGGTCGGCGTGGCCACTGATACGCGGCAACTGCTCGTGGCCGACGAAGGCGCCGACGCGCAGCCGGTCGACATGCCCATGGACGTGCTGCTGGGCAAGCCGCCCAAGATGCTGCGCGACGTGCAGTCGATCCGCCGCAGCTTCAAGCCCCTGGACCTCACCGGCGTGGACCTGCAGAAGGCTGCCATCGATGTGCTGTCGCACCCGACCGTCGCCTCCAAGCGCTTCCTGGTGACCATCGGCGATCGCACCGTCGGCGGCCTCAGCCACCGCGATCAGATGGTTGGCCCCTGGCAGGTGCCGGTAGCCGACTGCGCCGTGACCCTGGCCGACTACCAGGGCTTCGCGGGCGAGGCCATGAGCATGGGCGAGCGCACGCCGCTGGCGGCGCTGGATGCCCCGGCCTCGGGCCGCATGGCGGTGGCGGAGGCCATCACCAACCTGCTGGCCGCGCCCATCGAGCTGTCGCGCGTCAAGCTCTCGGCCAACTGGATGGCCGCCTGCGGCGAGCCCGGCGAGGACGCCGCGCTCTACGAGACGGTCAAGGCCGTGGGCCTGGAGCTCTGCCCGGCGCTCGGCATCTCCATCCCGGTCGGAAAGGATTCCCTGTCCATGCGCACCCAATGGCGCGAGGGCGAGGCACAGAAGAAGGTCAGTTCGCCGGTCAGCCTGATCGTCAGCGCCTTCGCCACCCTGGCCGACGTGCGGGGCACGCTCACGCCGCAGCTCGATGCGACGGAGGCGGACACCACGCTGGTCCTGATCGACCTGGGCCGCGGAAAGCAGCGCATGGCCGGCAGCATCCTGGCCCAGACGCTGGGGCAATCGGGCGACCAGGTGCCCGACCTCGACGACGCGCAGGACCTGGTCAAGCTGGTGGCCGCCGTCAACGCGCTGCGCGCCGAGGGCAGGATCCTCGCGATGCACGACCGCAGCGACGGCGGCCTGTTCGCCACCGCCTGCGAGATGGCCTTCGCCGGTCACGTGGGCATCGCCCTCAACGTCGACCTGCTGGTGACGGAGGGCGACGGCATCAGCGACAGCCGGGCCGAGTACGGCGACGCCAAGAACTGGGCCGGCCAGGTCAGCGCCCGGCGCGAGGAGCTCACCCTCAAGGCGCTCTTCAACGAGGAGCTCGGCCTGCTGCTGCAGGTGCGCACGGCCGAGCGCAACGAGGTCATGCAGACCCTGCGCGCGCACGGCCTCAGCACCCACAGCCATTTCGTCGGCAAGACCCGCCCCGACGCGTCCGCCATCGACGCAGGCAAAGGCAAGGTGGAAGTCTGGCGCGATGCCAAGGCGGTGTTCAGCGCGAGTCTCCAGGACCTGCACCAGGTCTGGGACGCGGTCAGCTGGAAGATCTGCCGCGAGCGCGACAACCCCGACTGCGCCGACGCCGAGCACGCTGCCGCCGGCGATCCGCAGGACCCTGGCGCGCAGGTGCTGCCGGCGCCCGGCATCGAGGAGAACGTGGCCGCGCCCTTCCTGAACCTGGCGCGCCCCCGGGTGGCGATCCTGCGCGAGCAGGGCGTCAACTCGCACGTGGAGATGGCCTATGCCTTCCACGAGGCCGGCTTCGAATCCTTCGACGTTCACATGACCGACCTGCAGACGGGCAGGGCGAGCCTGGCCGACTTCAAGGGCGTGGTGGCCTGCGGCGGCTTCAGCTACGGCGACACCCTGGGCGCCGGCATCGGGTGGGCGCGCAGCATCACCTTCAACCCGCGCCTGGCCGAGCAGTTCAAGGCCTTCTTCGGCCGCGCCGACACCTTCGGGCTGGGCGTGTGCAACGGCTGCCAGATGTTCGCTGAACTGGCCGACATCATCCCCGGCGCCGAGGCCTGGCCGCGCTTCACGACCAACCAGAGCGAGCGCTTCGAGGCCCGCCTGTCCATGGTCGAGGTGCTCGATTCGCCCAGCCTCTTCTTCGCCGGCATGGCGGGCAGCCGCCTGCCCATCGCGGTGGCGCACGGCGAGGGCTATGCCAACTTCAAGCACAGAGGCGATCCCTCCAAGGCCATCGCGGCCATGCGCTTCGTCGACAACCAGGGTCAGCCGACCGAGCGCTATCCCTTCAATCCGAACGGCAGCGCCGGCGGCCTGACGGCAGTGACCACCGCTGACGGCCGCTTCACCGCGCTGATGCCGCACCCGGAGCGCGTGTTCCGCAACATCCAGATGAGCTGGACTTCGGGCGACAAGAGCGCCTTCAGCCCCTGGATGCGCATCTGGCGCAATGCGCGCAAGTGGGTGGGCTGAGCCCATGAAAAAAGCGGCCCGCGGGCCGCTTTTTTCTGGTCTCGGAGGAGAGAGCAGACTTACTCGACCTTCGCCTTCGCCCGCAGCTCTTCCTGGTATTTCTGCAACTTCTGCTGCTGCAGCTGCTGCACGATCTGCGGCTTGACCTCTTCCAGCTTCGGCAGCTGCGCCTGGCGGATGTCGTCGACGCGGATGATGTGGTAGCCGAACTGCGACTTGACCGGCGCGGCCGTGGTCTCGCCCTTCTTGAGCTTGATCATGGCTTCCGAGAATTCGGGCACGAAGCTGGCGGGCGCGGCCCAGTCCAGGTCGCCGCCGTTGGCGCCGGAGCCTGGGTCCTTGCTCTGCTTCTTGGCGAGGTCCTCGAACTTGGCGCCCTTCTTCAGGTCGGCCAGGATCTTCTGGGCCTGGTCTTCCTTCTCGACCAGGATGTGGCGGGCCTTGTACTCCTTGCCGCCGTTGGCCGCGACGAACTTGTCGTACTCGGCCTGGGCATCGGCGTCGGAGACCGCGTTGGTCTTGCGGTAGTTGTCGAAGAGCTGGCGGATCAGGATGGCCTGGCGCGCGAGCTCGAGCTGGTTCTTGTAGTCCTCGGTGGCGTCCAGCCCCTGCTTCTGAGCTTCCTGCATGAAGATCTCGCGGGCGACCACTTCCTCGCGCAGCTGGCCCTGCATCTCGGGCGTCACCGGACGGCCGGCGGCCGCCAATTGCTGGGCCAGCACGTCCATGCGCGCCTTCGGCACCGGCTTGCCGTTGACGATGGCCGCGTTCTGCGCGAAGGCGGGGAGGGCAGCAAGAAGGGCGGCGGCTGCTGCGGCCTGCAGGAGGTGTTTCTTCATAGGGGGAGGGTACTTTCTACCGCCGGAAGAGGCGGGAAACAAAGCGCTTCAAAGCGTCTCGATGGCGATGGCGTGAAGGCCCTGTGCGATGAAAAGTTGCAGCGCATCATACACAAGCCGATGGCGCGCCACCCGGGTCTTCCCTTCGAACAGCGGGGAGGCGATGCGCACTCGGAAATGGGTGCCGTAGCCCTCGGCGTTGGCGCCTGCATGGCCGGCATGCGCCGCGCTCTCGTCGATCACTTCGAGCGTGGTCGGCGACAGCGTCGCGCGCAGACGCGCCTCCAGGTCCGTGGTGGTAGGCAAGGTCATGCGACAGGCTTGTCCGACTTGAGATGCGGCGAGATGTATATGCCCTGCGCCACCAGGAACACGATCGGGAACACGTAGCCCCAGAGCTTGAAGTTCACCCAGTCCTCGGTGCTGAAGTACGCCGCCACATAGCCGTTGATGGCGGCCATGAACACGCAGTAGGCGATCCACGCGACATTGAGGCGGCCCCAGATCTGTGCCGGCAGCTCCAGCTGCGCGCCCAGCAGCATCTTGAGGAAGTTCTTCTTGAAGCCCCAGAGCGCCACCGCCAGCGCCAGCGCCATGGCGCCGTAAAGCACGGTCGGCTTCCACTTGATGAAGCGGTCGTCGTGCAGCAGCAGCGTCAGCGAGCCGAAGAGCAGGATCAGCACCAGAGTCGCCTTCTGCATCGGCGCCAGCCGGCGATCGTTGAACCAGACGATGCCCATCTGCAGCACGGTCGCCGCCATCAGCACGCCGGTGGCGGTGTAGATGTCGTAGAGCTTGAAGGCGCCGAAGAACAGCAGGATCGGAAAGAAGTCGAGCAGCAACTTCATGTTCAGCGTTTCTGGAAGTCCAGGGATGCGGAGTTCATGCAGTAGCGCAGGCCAGTCTCGGTCGGGCCGTCGGGGAACACGTGCCCCAGGTGTGCGCCGCAGTTGGCGCAGACGTTCTCGGTGCGCACCATGCCATGCGAGCGGTCCACCACGTTGCGGATGGCGCCGGGCACGGCCTCTCGCGAGAAGCTGGGCCAGCCGCAGCCGGCATCGAACTTGGTGGCCGACTCGAACAGCTTGGCGCCACAACTGATGCAGTGGTAGGTGCCGTCCTCCCAATGGGCCTCGTACTTGCCGGTGTAGGGGCGCTCGGTGGCGGCGTGGCGCGTGATCTCGAAGGCGCCGGGCTCGGCACCCTTCTCGGCCAGGATCGCCTTCCATTCGGCATCGGTTTTCTGGATGGGAGCGGTCATGATGAGCAGCTGATTTCGATGGTGGAAGCCCAGTCGGGCGGGAAGCCGGCATAGGCCTCGTGGCCGGCATGGTCTTCAAATGGGGATTCGAGCAGCTTCAGCAAGGTGGCCACGCCGGAGAAGTCCTTGCGCTGCGCCGCTTCGATCGCCTGCTGGCCCAGGTGGTTCCGGAGCACGAATTTCGGATTGGCCTGGCGCATGGATTGTGCCGCCTGTGCCGCCGGCACCCGTGCGTGGCGCTCCGCGAAGGCCGAGAGCCAGGTGTCAATGCCAGTGCGGTCGAGGAACAGGTCGCGCACGGCATGGGGGTCGCCGCCCGCTTTGTGGTCGGCGAGGCGCCGCCAGAAGATCGTGTAGTCCACCTTCTCCTGCGCCAGCAGCTTGAGCACGCCTTCGACCAGCGCGCGGTCGTCCGGCGCGGACGCGGGCAGGCCCAGCTTGGCTCGCATGCGGGCTTCGTACGCGTCCGGGAACACCGTCTTGTACGACTGCAGGGCGGCCACCGCCACCTCCTGGACGCCGATCAGCGGCAGCAGCGCCTGGGCCAGGCAGAACAGGTTCCAGTAGGCGACGTTGGGCTGCTGGTTGTAGGCGTAGCGTCCGCCGGTGTCGCTGTGGTTGCAGATGTGGCGCGGATCGAAGCCGTCGAGGAACTGGAAGGGGCCGTAGTCGATGGTGAGCCCGAGGATGCTCATGTTGTCGGTGTTCATCACGCCGTGGCAGAAGCCGACCGACTGCCACTGCGCCATGAGCGCCGCCGTGCGCTCGCTCACCGCCTCGAGGAAGGCCGCGTACGCATTGCCGCCGAAGTGCTCGAAGCGCGCGTCATGGCGGCAGGCCGGGTAGAAGCGGTCGATCACGAAGTCGGCCAGGGCGCGCAGTTCGTCCACCCGGTTGGCGGCGGCGAAATGCTCGAAGTGGCCGAAGCGCACGAAGCTGGGTGCGGCGCGGGTTACCACGGCGGCGGTCTCGATCTCCTCGCGCACCACCGGCGCGTCGGAGCCGGTCACGCACAGGGCGCGGGTGGTCGGGATGCCGAGCGCATGCACCGCCTCGCTGCAGAGGAACTCGCGGATGCTGGAGCGCAGCACCGCGCGGCCGTCGCCCATGCGCGAGTAGGGCGTGCGCCCGGCGCCCTTGAGCTGCAGCTCCCAGCCGGTATCGATCTCGCCCAGCAGGATGGCGCGGCCGTCGCCCAGCTGGCCGGCCCAGACGCCGAACTGGTGGCCGCTGTAGACGGTGGCCAGGGGCGAGGTGCCGGCGATCTGCACGTTGCCGGTCAGCCCGGCGAGCGCCTCGTCGGTGCGCCAGTCCGGGGGCAGGCCCAGCGCGCGCGCCAGCGGGTCGCTGTGGCCCACCCAGTAGGGGGCGGGCAGCGGGGTGGGGCGCAGGGAGGTGAAGAATGCCGGCCCCAGTTCGGAGAATCCAGGCACCCAGCGCAGGCCCAGGTGCGCCTGGACCGTGTCTTCTTCTGCAAGCAAACTCATGGGCGGATTGTCCGGCAGAGCGTGTAACCCGGGGCGCGCGGGGCCAAAAAGAAACGGCGTGCACGTTTCTGTTTCGATTTGTCGAACGCGCCGTTCCCGGCCTGCGAGCCTGTAGAGTGCGACCCTCGCGCTCCGCTCGTCCCATCCCAGTATTTTCTCCCCCCATGTCCAGTCTCATCGTCCACGGCGGTACCCCGCTGCGCGGCCGCATCACCCCGTCGGCCAACAAGAACGCGGTCCTGCCCGTGCTGTGCGCCACCCTGCTGACCCGCGAGCCGCTGCGCCTGCACGGCGTGCCCGACATCACCGACGTGCGCAAGATCCTCGAGATCTTCCAGGCCCTGGGCAGCGAGGTGCGGCTGGACCACGAGACCGGTACGCTGGACCTGCACCACCGCCACACCGTCTTCGACGCCGCGCGACACCGCCTGCCGGAGGAGATGCGCTCCTCGATCATGCTGGTGCCGCCGCTGCTCGCGCGCTTCGGCGTGGCGCGGCTGGAGGACAACGTCAAGGGCTGCACCCTGGGTGTGCGGGAGATCGACCCGCACGTCGAGGTGCTGCGCCATTTCGGCGGCAGCGTCGAGCGTACCGAAGGCTCGCTCCTGGTCCGCCTGAAAGAGGGCCTGCGCCCGGTCGACCACTGGCTGGACTACGCCTCGGTCACCACCACCGAGAACTTCGTGCTCTGCGCCGCGGCGGCGCCGGGCACCTCCACGCTGACCAACGCGGCCTCCGAGCCGCACGTGCAGGAGTTCTGCCGCTTCATGACGCTGATGGGCGTGCGCATCGAGGGCATCGGGACCTCCAGGCTCACGGTGCACGGCGGTACGGCGCTCCAGGGCGGCGAGTTCCGCTTCGACGAGGATTTCCACGAGATCGCCACCTTCCTGGCGCTGGGCGCCATCACCGGCGGCGACGTGCTGGTGCGCAACAGCGCGCCCGAGCAGTTCCCGCTGATCGACCGCACCTTCGCGAAGTTCGGCGTGCAGATCGTGCACAGCGACGGCTGGTCGCAGGCCCGCCGCAGCGGGCCACTCAGGGTGCAGGCGCCCTTCACCAGCAACGTGCTGACCAAGGTCGAGGCCGCGCCCTGGCCCTACGTGCCGGTGGACCTGTTGCCGATCTTCATCGCCCTGGGCGTGCGGGCGGAAGGCAACGCGATGTTCTGGAACAAGGTCTACGACGGCGCGCTGGGCTGGACCGGCGAGCTGTCGAAGTTCGGCGCCCACGTGTTCTCGTCCGACCCGCACCGGCTCATCACCTTCGGCGGCGGGCCGCTCGCGCCGGCGGTGGTCGAGAGCCCCTACATCATCCGGGTGGCGATCGCGCTCTTCATGGTCGCGGCCAGCATCGAGGGTCGTTCGGAGATCCGCAACGCGGCGCCGATCCGGCGTGCCCATCCGCGCTTCGTGGAGAACCTGCGCAGCCTCGGCGTGCGGGTGGAGTGGACGCAGGAAGAATAGGACGATAGGACGATAGGACGACCGGACCGGGCCCTCAGTTCAGCAGCAGCGCGCCCTCATCGCCGCCCAGCCGCGCCCGGTACTGCGCCGGCGGCAGCCCGAACCAGCGCTTGCAGGCACGGAAGAAGTTGCTGACGTCGACGAAGCCCAGCAGGTCGGCGACGTCCTGCAGCGTATGCCGCGGCTCCGCCAGGTACTGCTGGGCCAGCTCGCGCCGGGTGCCGTCGAGCAGGGCCTGAAAGGACGCCGACTCCTCCTGCAGACGCCGCTGCAGCGTGCGCTCGGCCAGCCCCAGGCCGGCCGCCACGTCCTGCCGGCGCGGTTCGCCCTGCTGAAGCCGGCGCGCGATCTCGGCGCAGACCTGGCGGCTGACCGAGATCTGGCCGAGCTGCGCGAGCTGGTCTTCCAGCAGCCGCGTGTGCATCGCCGCCAGCGTCTCGTGGTGGGTCGGGATGCGCAGGCTCATGTCGGCATCCGCCAGCAGGATTCGGTTGGCCTGTGCGTTGAAGCGGATCCCGCAACCGAAGGCCTCCCGATGCAGCCGTTCGTCGACCGGCGCGGGATGGACGAACTCCACCCCCAGCGGCCGCAGCTCGCGCCGGGTCAGCCACTGGCAGAGGGTGAAGATGGTCAGCATGGCGTACTCGACGCGCTGCCGCGGGATCGGCAGCCGGCCGCCGACGTGCTCCAGCGCCACCCAGTGGCCGCGCGGGTCCGGGCTGACCGAGAAGGTGGTGGCGTTGGAGATCACCGGTATGTAGCGCGTCAGGCTGGAGAGGCCGCTGCGCAGGTCCGGGCTGCAGCTCAGCGCGTGGCCGACCGTGCCCAGCTTGCTGCAGGTCGCGGCCAGCGAGCGGCTCAGGCCCAGCGTCGGCCGGCCGGCGCGTGCCACGGCGAGTTGCCACAGCTGCGTGACCTCGTCGATGTCGAAGCGCGCGTCCTGCCGCTGCAGCGATGCGGGATCGAAACCCGCATCGTGCAACAGCGATTGCGCGTCCAGCCCTTCGGCCTCGAACATCGTGAGCACGCCTTCCAGCCAGGCGGCCGAGCTGCTGCGCCCGCCCGGCTGCGGGCCGCCGCCGGACCGGAGGGGGCGCAGCTGGGAATTCGGGGGGATGGAGGCTCCTGAAGTCACTGTTTTGGCGCGCTTGCGATAGGGGGAAATGGCGGGGCGGTTCCTAGAATGCTTTCGATCCCGGCGCGCGGCAGTATGGGTGCCCGTCGCCGCGGCAGGAATTCCGATTAACCCGGTATGGAGGCGAGACGCGCGATGCCAGTACGAGCCCACGGTCCCACGGTGCGCCCGACCTCGGCCGGCGAGATCGAGGGCGTGGACGACAGCGCCGGCTCCGGCACCTGGTCGTGGAAGGGCATCCCATTCGCCCAGCCGCCGGTCGGTCCGCTGCGCTGGCGCGCACCGGCGGCGCCCGAGCCCTGGACCGGCGTGCGCGAGGCCCGCAGCTTCGGCCAGGCCTGCCTGCAGATCGGCCGCATCTACGGCCCAGGCGCCAACAACCGCTACGACGCGACCATCGCCAGCACGCTGAACACCCCGGTCGGCAGCGAGGATTGCCTGACGCTCAACATCTGGCGCCCGGCCTCCGCGGCGCAGAAGCTGCCCGTGCTGTTCTTCATCCATGGCGGCAGCAACATCTCGGGCTACACGGCCGACCCCGTCTATGACGGCGCGCGGCTGGCCATGGCCGCTGATGCCGTGGTCGTCACCGCCAACTACCGTCTGGGCGTGCTCGGCTTCCTGAACCTGCCCCAATTGCACACCGGCAGCGGCTCGGGCGAGGACTCCGGCAACTTTGCCCTGCTGGACATCATCGCCGCGCTGCGCTGGGTGCAGACGAACATCGCGGCCTTCGGCGGCGATGCGGGCAACGTCACGGCCATGGGCCAGTCCGCCGGCGCCATCAACCTGCTGGCCCTCATGACCTCGCCGCTGGCCCAGGGACTGTTCCACAAGGCCATGCCGCTGAGCGGCGGCATCTCGCTGGCCAGCAACCTGCCGGCGGGCAGCCTGCCCACGCTGCTGCCGGCCTCCGCCTACCTTGCGCAGGGCAGGGCGCTGCTGCTGCACCTGCTGGTGGACGGCGGCAAGGCGGCCGATCTCGAGGCCGCCGAAAGCTACGCCGCGGGCCAGACCGATGCCCAGATCGCCGACGACCTGCGTGCCCAGGACGCCCGGACCATCCTGGGCACCGTACTGGCCAAGGGCCTGACCGGCTCCGGGCCGATCCCCGATGGCACGGTGGTGCCGGCCGACCCGATCGCCGCCATCGCCGCAGGGCGCTACGCGAGGGTGCCGACCGTGGTGGGCATCACGCGCGACGAAGGCAAGCTCTTCGCCCCCTTCCTCACGCTCTTCGGCGGCAAGCCGGGCATCCGGATCGACGATGCCACGCGCTTCACGCTGATGCAGGACTTCGACCCCGACGCGCCCGCCGCGCTGAGCGCGGACTGCATCCTCGACCCCTCCTACCTGCCGGTGACCGCGCCGGGCACCGGCTACGACGCCGTGACCGACCTGATCACGCAGCGCTTCATGGCCGCGAGCCGCGACAACCTGCTGGACACCCTGAAGACGCGGCAGTCCGATCTCTGGCACTACCAGTTCGACTGGGCGCAGGAGCCGCCGCCGTGGAACGAGGTATATGGGGCCGCGCATGCCTTCGACCTGCCTTTCGTCTTCGGCAATTTCGGCCCCTCGGTGTTCGCCAACGCGACCAACGGGCGCGCCAACCAGGCCGGCAGGCAGGCCCTGTCGGACGCCATGATGGCCAGCGTCGCCGCCTTCCTGCGCACGGGCGATCCGAACGACCCCGCGCTGGGCGCTGCCTGGCCACCCTGGCCAGCGAGGATCGTGCTCGACGCCACGCCGGACGCCGCGCGCATCGGCGTCCGCTGAAGCGCCCCGACTGCGGGTTTGTGTCATTGGAATTCGCACGCAGTTGCGTGAATCTCGGCTGCGCAGGCTCGCGGGAGCGCCGCGGCCCGTCCATCTGAACAAGGAGTTGATCGATGTTGGGTTTGATGCAGGACCAGCCGCTCTTGATCTCGTCGCTGATCGAGTTCGCCGAGCGCCACAACGGAGACGGCGAGATCGTCTCGCGGCGTGTCGAGGGCGACATCCACCGCAGCAGCTGGCGCCAGATCGCGTCACGTGCGCGACAGGTTGCCAACGCGCTGGACCAGGAGCAGCTGCTCTTCAGCGATCGCGTCGCGACGCTGGCCTGGAACGGCTACCGTCATCTCGAGCTCTACTACGGCGTCAGCGGCAGCGGCCGCGTGCTGCACACCATCAACCCGCGGCTGCATCCCGACCAGATCGCCTGGATCGCGAACCATGCCGAAGACCAGATCCTGTGCTTCGACCTCAGCTTCCTGCCGCTGGTGCAGGCGGTGCACGCCAAGTGCACGACGGTGCGCAAGTGGATCGCGCTGTGCGACGCCGACAAGCTGCCCGAAGGCAGCGGCATTCCCAACCTGGTCAGCTACGAGTCCTGGATGGCCGCGCTGTCCGACCGCTACGACTGGCCCCGCTTCGACGAGAACTCCGCCTCGAGCATGTGCTACACGAGCGGCACCACGGGCAACCCCAAGGCGGCGCTCTACAGCCATCGCTCGACCCTGCTGCATGCCTACGCCGCTGCGCTGCCGGACGTGATGAGCCTGTCGGCCCGCGACTCGGTGCTGCCGGTGGTGCCGATGTTCCACGTCAACGCCTGGGGCATCCCGTACTCGGCCGCGCTCACCGGCTGCAAGCTGGTGTTCCCCGGCCCCGCGCTGGACGGCAAGTCGGTCTACGACCTGATCGAAGGCGAGCACGTGACCTTCGCCGCCGGCGTGCCGACGGTCTGGCAGATGCTGCTGGGCCACATGCAGTCGCAGGACCTGAAGTTCTCCGCGCTCAAACGCACCGTCATCGGCGGCTCGGCCTGCCCGCCGGCCATGATCAACGCCTTCCAGCAGCAGTACGGCGTGGAGGTGCTGCATGCCTGGGGCATGACCGAGATGTCACCGCTGGGCACCCTTTGCACGCTCAAGAACAAGCACCTGGCGCTGTCGCAGGACGAGCAGACCACGCTGCGCCTGAAGCAGGGCCGGGCCATCTTCGGCGTCGACATGAAGATCATCGACGGCAACGGCGAGGAGCTGCCCTGGAACGGCAAGGCCTCCGGCGACCTGCTGGTCAAGGGGCCGTGGGTGGTCAAGGAGTACTTCAAGGGCGAGGGCGGCGATCCGCTGGTGCCCGATGCGCAGGGCCGCGGCTGGTTCCCCACCGGCGACGTGGCCACGATCGACGCCGACGGCTTCCTGCAGATCACCGACCGCAGCAAGGACGTGATCAAGTCCGGCGGCGAGTGGATCAGCTCCATCGACATCGAGAACATCGCGGTCGCCCATCCGGCCGTCGCGATCGCCGCCTGCATCGGCGTGCCGCATCCCAAGTGGGACGAGCGGCCCATCGTGGTCGTGGTGAAGAAGCCTGGCGCCGAGCTCACGCGCGAGGAGCTCCTGTCCTTCTACGGCGGCAAGACGGTGGCCAAGTGGCAGGTGCCTGATGACGTGGTCTTCGTCGAGGCCATTCCGCTGGGCGCGACCGGCAAGATCCTCAAGACGAAGCTGCGCGAGCAGCTGCGCGACTACAAGCTGCCGGAGTGCTGAAGAACGTCCATCCTACCGACCGGTAGCACCAGCCCGGTGCGGCCTGTCGCATGGGTGATAGAAACCATCCCCGCGGCAGGTTTCTTACGGGCATTCCCTGACGGGCAGGGGTGCAAAGACCAGTAACCTCATCTCGCATTGCAGCATGACCAGGAGACAGAAATGAAGTTCGCACTGAGCACACTGAGAATTGCAAGCGCGGCCGTCCTCGCCGCCGTCGCCACCGGCGCCATGGCCCAGAAGGGCGAGACGGTCAAGATCGCATGGCTCGATCCGCTGTCCGGCCTGATGGCCGCGGTGGGCACGAACCAGCTCAAGACCTACCAGTTCCTGGCCGAGGAGTTCAACAAGAAGAACGTCGCCGGCGTCAAGTTCGAGATCATCGGCATCGACAACAAGCTCAGCCCGCAGGAGACCACCAACGCGCTGCGCTCGGCCCAGGACCAGGGCGCCCGCTACGTGCTGCAGGGCAATGGTTCCGGCGCCGCGCTGGCCATCATCGACGCGCTCGAGAAGAACAATGCGCGCAACCCCGGCAAGGAAGTGCTGTACATCAACTACGCCGCCGTCGACCCGGACCTCACCAACAGCAAGTGCAGCTATTGGCACTTCCGTCTGGACGCCGACACCTCCATGAAGATGGAGGCGCTGACCACCTTCATGAAGGACCAGCCGGACGTCAAGAAGGTCTACCTGCTCAACCAGAACTACTCGCACGGCCAGCAGGTCGCCAAGTTCGCCAAGGAGAACCTGGCGCGCAAGCGGCCCGACGTGCAGGTGGTCGGCGAGGACCTGCACCCGCTGGCCCAGGTGCGCGATTTCGCGCCCTACGTCGCCAAGATCAAGGCCTCCGGCGCCGACACCGTCATCACCGGCAACTGGGGCTCCGACCTGGCGCTCCTGATCAAGGCCGCCAACGACGCCGGCCTCGGCAACGTCAAGTTCTACACCTACTACGGTACGGTCAGTGGCACGCCGACCGCCATGGGCGCGGCCTCGGCCGGCAAGGTCTACCAGGTGGGCTACGGCCACTACAACATGGGCGGCGACATCCAGCGCCTGTCCGAGGAATTCAACAAGAAGTTCAACGAGGACCGCTACACCTCCTCTGCCTACACCGCCTTCACGATGCTGAGCGAGGCCTTCGCCAAGGCCAAGTCGACCGACCCGGTGAAGGTGGCCGCGGTGCTGGAAGGCATGAAGTTCAAGAGCTTCAACGGCGAGGTCGAGATGCGCAAGACCGACCACCAGCTGCAGCAGGGCCTGTACATCGCCAAGTGGGAGAAAGCGGAAGGCAAGTACAAGGTCGATGCCGAGAAGACGGGCTACACCTTCGTGCCGGTGAAGTACTACGAGCCCTACGTGGCCAGCACGCCGACTTCCTGCCAGATGAAGCGGCCCAGCCCCTGATGGCATAGGACCACCGCACCACAGGCCGGTCGAGGCCCGACTTCAAAACTCGGGCCTTTTTCATTTCCGCTCGATCCCACTGGAACGATGAACCTCGAATTCTTCGTCATCTCGCTGCTCAACGGCGTCAGCTACGGGCTGCTGCTGTTCATGCTGAGTTCCGGCCTGACGCTGATCTTCAGCATGATGGGCGTGCTCAACTTCGCGCACGCCAGCTTCTACATGCTGGGGGCCTACGTGGCCTACACCCTGTCGGGCATCGTCGGCTTCTGGCCGGCCCTGTTCATCGCGCCGCTGCTGGTGGGCCTGCTGGGCGCCGGCTTCGAGCGCTTCAGCCTGCGGCGCGTGCACAAGTTCGGCCATGTGCCGGAGCTGCTGGTGACCTTCGGTCTCTCCTACCTGATCCTGGAACTGGTGCAGCTGGTTTGGGGCCGCTCGACCGTGCCCTACGGCCTGCCGCCGCAGCTGCAGGGGCCGCTGTTCACGCTCTACGGCACCCAGTTCCCGAAATCGCGCTCCTTCATCATGTTGGTGGCACTGCTGATGCTGCTGTCGGTCTGGCTGGTGCTGACGCGCACGCGCATCGGCCTGGTGATCCAGGCGGCGCTCAAGCATCCCGAGATGGTGGAGGCGCTGGGCCACAACGTGCCGCGCGTCTTCATGCTGGTGTTCGGGGGCGGCGCCGCGCTGGCCGGTCTGGCCGGGGTGGTGGGCGGCAACACCTACGTCACCGAGCCGGCGATGGCGGCCTCGGTCGGCTCGATCATCTTCGTGGTGGTGGTGGTCGGCGGCATGGGCTCGCTGGCGGGCGCCTTCCTCGCCTCGCTGCTGATCGGCATCATCCAGACCTTCGCTGTCGCCATGGACCACTCGCTGGCCTCCGGCCTGCAGGCGCTCGGCGTGGCGGTGGGCGAGCAGACCTTCGGCTGGGAGCTGCTCAGGCTCACGATCTCGCAGGTGGCGCCGATCCTGCCTTATCTGTTCCTGGTCCTGATCCTGATCTTCAGGCCCAAGGGCCTGCTCGGCACGCGAGAGGATTGAGACCATGAGCACGACACACAACAGCCTGCAGCAGGCCCAGGCCTCGGCCACGCCGGCACAGGCCGGCGCATCGCGCCCCACGAAGTACTACCGCTTCAAGCCCTGGAACATCGGCCGCTACCTGATCTGGAGCCTGTTCGCGTTGGCGCTGATCGTGGCGCCGCTCGTGTTCCGCAGCAGCCTGGCGCTGACCATGGCATCGCAGATCGGCTATCTCATCATCATCTGCCTGAGCTACAACATCCTGCTCGGCCAGGGCGGCATGCTGAGCTTCGGCCACGCTGTCTACACCGGGCTCGGCTCCTTCATCGCGATCCACGCGATGAACCTGGCAGGCAAGGGCGGCTGGCCGATCCCGCTGGTGCTGATCCCGGTGATCGGCGGGCTGGCCGGCATGTTCTTCGCGATCCTGTTCGGCTTCGTCACCACCAAGAAGTCGGGCACCACGTTCGCGATGATCACGCTGGGCATCGGCGAGCTGGTGGCGGCCATGTCGCTGATGTTCCCCACCTTCTTCGGCGGCGAAGGCGGGGTGACCACCGACCGTGTCTACGGCAACTTCCTGGGGCTCAACTTCGGCCCGCAGATCCAGGTGTACTACCTGATCGCGGTCTACTGCTTCGTCTGCACCGCGCTGATGTACGCCTTCACCGGCACGCCGCTGGGCCGCATGCTCAACGCGGTGCGCGACAACCCGGAGCGGGTCGAATTCATCGGCTACAACACCCAGCGGGTGCGCTACTTCGCCTTCATCATCGCCGGCTTCTTCGCCGGCGTCGGCGGCGGGCTGGCGGCGATCAACTTCGAGATCGTCAACGCGGCCGACAGCCTGAACGCCATCCGCTCCGGCGGCTACCTGCTGTTCACCTTCCTGGGCGGGGCGACCTTCTTCTTCGGGCCGATCATCGGCGCGGTGCTGCTGGTCTTCGCCTCGGTGCTGCTGTCGGAGCTCTCGAAGGCCTGGCAGCTCTACTTCGGCCTGGTCTTCGTGTTCATGGTGATGTTCGCGCCCGGCGGCATCGCCAGCCTGATCATGATGAACCTGCGGGTGGCGAAGTTCGGCAAGTTCAACCGCTTCTGGGGCCTGTACGGCGCCTTCTTGCTGGCGGCCATTCCGCTGATCGTCGGCGCGGCGGCGGTCATCGAGATGATCTATCACATCCAGCTCAACTCGGCCCTCGGGCCCTCGCTCAACTTCTTCGGCGTGACGCTCGACACCTCGGGCTTCGCCAGCTGGGCGATCTCGGCGGCACTGCTGGCCGTCGGCGTCGGCCTGGTCGAAGTCATCCGGCGGCGCTTCGTGCGGGTCTGGGGCAAGGCCCAGGAGGAGATCGAGGCCGAGATCAAGCGGAGGGAGCTGGCATGACCGCAGCGCAGAACCGCTTCAAGCAAGGTCGCGCCCCCTCGGGGGGCAGCGAGGACACGGCAGTGCCGAGCGTGGGGGCCCTATGACCCATGCACTGGAATTGAAGGGTCTGCGCAAGAACTTCGGCAAGACCGAGATCATCCGCGGCGTCGACCTGGCGGTGGAGGCGGGCGACCGCGTCGCCATCATCGGCCCCAACGGCGCCGGCAAGTCCACGCTGTTCAACCTGATCAGCGGGCGGCTGACGCCCACCAGCGGCGAGGTGCTGCTGCACGGCCAGCGCATCGACGGCATGAAGCCCTTCGAGGTCAACCGGCTCGGGCTGTCGCGCAGCTTCCAGATCACCAACATCTTCCCCAAGCTCAGCGTGTTCGAGAACCTGCGCTGCGGGGTGCTGTGGAGCCTGGGCTACCGCTACAGCTTCCTGCGTTTCCTCTCGAACCTCGACGACGCCAACGAGCGTGCCGAGGAACTGCTGCGTCAGGTGGGCCTGGAGAAGAAGCGCGACGTGCTGGCGGTGAACCTCACCTACGCCGAGCAGCGCGCGCTGGAGATCGGCATCACCATCGCCGGCGGCGCCAGCGTGATCCTGCTGGACGAGCCTACTGCCGGCATGAGCAAGACCGAGACCGCGCACTTCATCGCGCTGATCAAGCAGGTCACGGTAGGCAAGACCCTGCTGACCGTGGAGCACGACATGGGCGTGGTCTTCGGCCTGGCGGACAAGATCGCGGTGGTGGTGTATGGCGAAGTGATCGCTTTCGACACCCCGGCCGCGGTGCGGGCCAATGCGCGCGTGCAGGAGGCCTACCTCGGCTCGTCGGTCGCGGACGCGCAGGGCGCAGGACACTAGGGATCGGTTGACATGCTCAAGCTCGAAGACATCCACGCCTACTACGGCAAGAGCCACGTGCTGCACGGCGTCTCATTCGGCGTCAACGCCGGCGAGATCGTCGCGCTGCTGGGCCGCAACGGCTCGGGGCGCTCCACCACGGCCAAGGCCATCATGGGCCTGGTCCACGCCGAGGGCGGCCTGCACTGGAAGGGGCAGGACATCCTGCGCCGCAAGGCCTACGAGATCGCGCACCTGGGGCTAGGCTACGTGCCCGAGAACCGCGACGTGTTCCCCAAGCTCACCGTGCACCAGAACCTGCTGCTCGGCCAGAAGGGCAGCGGCAAGGGCAGCCGGTGGTCCTTCGACGACATGTACGGCATGTTCCCGCGCCTGAAGGAGCGCCAGCACACCGAGGCCGGCGTTCTCTCCGGCGGCGAGCAACAGATGCTGACCCTGTGCCGCACGCTGATGGGCGACCCGGACCTGATCATCATCGACGAGCCGACGGAAGGCCTCGCGCCCAAGATCGTCGAGCTGGTCGGCCAGTACCTGCGCACGCTCAAGGACAAGGGCATCTCGGTGCTGCTGATCGAGCAGAAGCTCACCATCGCGATGCAGATCTCCGACCGGGCGCTGGTCATGGGCCACGGCAGCATCGTGTTCGACGGCACGCCGGACAGCCTGCGCGCGGATGCGACCATCCGCAAGGAGTGGCTCGAGGTCTGACGCGTTGTGAATGTCTCGCCAGCGACTGAACTTCATTGCGAGGTCGCGGCAAAGGCCTAGAATTCCCGAAAAAAAGAACGTCCGTGCTTTTTAGATGCGGTGCAGCAGCGCAAGGTGCATGCTCCCCGTCTCGAATCCGGTGTCCCGAATCCGCTTTTTCGATCCTCTCCCATCCCAAAGGAACGCAGCATGACGGCTGAATACAAAGTGCTCGGCGATGTCGCCGTGATCACCCTGGCGAATCCCCCGGTCAATGGCCTGGGCTACTCGACCCGCGTCGGCATCACCGAGGGCCTGTCGAAGGCGCTGGACGACGCCGCCGTCAAGGCGATCGTGATCACCGGCGCCGGCAAGGCCTTCTCCGGCGGCGCCGACATCAAGGAGTTCGGCACGCCCAAGGCGATCCAGGATCCCAACCTGCTGAGCGTGATCCTGGCGCTGGAGCATTCGACCAAGCCCGTCGTCGCGGCCATCCATTCGGTCTGCATGGGCGGCGGCCTGGAACTGGCCCTGGGCTGCCACTACCGCGTGGCGGCCCCCGGCACCAGCGTCGCGCTGCCCGAGGTCAAGCTGGGCCTGCTGCCCGGCGCCGGTGGCACGCAGCGCCTGCCGCGCGTGCTGGGCGTGGAGACCGCGCTCAACATGATCGTGAGCGGCGAGGCCGTCAAGAGCGAGCTGCTCGCCTCGCTGCCCGGCCAGAAGCTGTTCGACAAGCTGGCTGGCTCGCCGGAGTCGCTGTTCGATGAAGCGGTCGAGTTCGCCAGGTCGGTGGCCGCCAGGGACGGCGAGCTGCCACTGGTGCGCAACCTGCCGTGCAAGCATCCGCAGGGCGATGCGTACTTCCAGTTCGCGCGCAACACGGTCGGCGCGATGTCGAAGAACTACCCCGCGCCGCTGAAGTGCGTGGATGCCGTCGAGGCGGCGACCAAGCTCAAGTTCGACGACGGCATGGCCGAGGAGCGGCGCCATTTCACCAACCTGATGTTCACGCCCGAGTCGATCGCGCTGCGCCACCTGTTCATGGCCGAGCGTGCCGCCTCGCGCATCCCCGACGTGGCGGACGACACGCCGCAGCGCGCCATCAAGACGGTGGGCGTGATCGGCGCCGGCACCATGGGCGGCGGCATCACCATGAACTTCCTGAATGCCGGCATCCCGGTCACCATCCTCGAGACGAAGCAGGAGGCGCTGGACCGCGGCATCGCGACCATCCGCAAGAACTACGAGGCGCAGGTCAAGAAGGGCAAGCTCAAGGCCGACAAGTACGAGCAGCGCATGGCGCTGTTGAAGACCACGCTGTCCTATGACGACCTGAAGGACGCCGACCTGATCATCGAGGCCGTGTTCGAGGAACTCGGCGTCAAGGAAAAGGTGTTCGGCGAACTGGACCGCGTCGCCAAGCCCGGCGCCATCCTGGCCTCCAACACCTCCACGCTGGACGTGGACAAGATCGCCGCCTTCACCAAGCGCCCGCAGGACGTGGTCGGCATGCACTTCTTCAGCCCGGCCAACGTGATGAAGCTGCTGGAAGTGGTGCGCGGCGCGAAGACCGGCAAGGACGTGCTCGCCACGGTGATGAGCGTCGCCAAGAAGATCAAGAAGACGGCCGTGGTCTCGGGCGTGTGCGACGGCTTCATCGGCAACCGCATGATCGAGCAGTATTCGCGCCAGGCCGGCTTCCTGCTGGACGAAGGCGCCACGCCGCAGCAGGTGGACAAGGCCATCGAGAAGTTCGGCTTCGCCATGGGCCCGTTCCGCATGGGAGACCTGGCCGGCAACGACATCGGCTGGGCCATCCGCAAGCGCCGTGCCGTCGAGTATCCCGACATGAAGTACAGCCGCACCGCCGACAAGCTGTGCGAGTTGGGCCGTTTCGGGCAGAAGACCGGGGCAGGGTGGTACGACTACCAGGCCGGCAAGCGCGACGCGATCCCGTCGGCGCTGGTCACCAAGATGATCGAGGACCACCGCAAGGAACTGGGCATCACCCCGCGCAAGATCTCCGACGACGAGATCGTCCAGCGCCTGGTCTATGCGCTGGTCAACGAAGGCGCCCACATCCTCGAGGACGGCATCGCCTCCAAGTCGGGCGACATCGACATGGTCTACCTCACTGGCTACGGCTTCCCGATCTGGCGCGGCGGCCCGATGCACTACGCGAACCAGGTGGGCCTGTACAACGTGGCGGAGGCCATGAAGCGCTTCGCGAAGAACCCGCGCGACGACGCGGCCTTCTGGCAGCCCGCGCCGCTGATCCAGAAGCTGGTGGCCGAAGGCAAGCAGTTCGGCTGAAGCCCGCGGGGACCGGTCGTGATCAAGAGGTTGGTGCAAGCAGGGCTCGCGCTGCTGGCGGCGCTCGTGGCGCTGGCCGTGGTGGTCGCGGGCAACACCTGGCGCCGGCCTTCGCTGCAGCTCCAGATGCCGCCGATCCAGAAGGCGGCGGTGGACGAGCGCGCCGCCGCCCAGCGGCTCGCCGGCGCGATCCCGATCCGCACTGTCTCCAGCTTCGAGGGCCTGCAGCAGAACGGCGAGGAATTCAAGAAGCTCCACGCCTACCTGGCCCAGCAGTTCCCGAAGCTGCACGCCACGCTCAAGAAAGAGGTGATCGGCGACAACGCGCTGCTCTACACCTGGACCGGCAGCGACCCGTCCGCCAGGCCGATTGCGCTGATGGCCCACCAGGACGTGGTGCCGATCGCCCCCGGCACCGAGAAGGCCTGGGAGGTCGACCCCTTCAGCGGCGAGATCAAGGACGGCTTCATCTGGGGCCGCGGCGCCTGGGACAACAAAGGCAATCTGCTGGCGCAGATGGAAGCCGTCGAGATGCTGCTGGCCCAGGGCTTCCAGCCGCGGCAGACCATCTACCTGGTGGCGGGCGACGATGAAGAGGTCAGCGGCCTGCGGGGTGCCAGGCCCATCGCCGAGCTGCTGAAGTCGCGCGGCGTGAAGCTCGAATGGGTGCTCGACGAGGGCCTGCTGGTCACCGAGGGCGTGCTGCCGGGCCTGGACAAGCCGGCCGCGCTGATCGGCCTGGCCGAGAAGGGCTACGGCACCTTCTTCCTGTCGCTGGACGTGCCGCCCGGCCATTCGTCCATGCCGCCCTCGCGCACCGCGATCGGCAGCATGAGCGCCGCGCTCGCCCGCCTCGAAGCCGACCCGATGCCGGCCGCGATCAGCGGCGTGGCCGGCGAGATGTTCGCCACGCTGGCGCCGGAGATGAGCGGCTTCAACCGCATCGCGCTGTCCAACCTGTGGCTCTTCGGCCCCGTGGTGCAAGGACAGCTCGAAAAGGGCGCCAGCAGCAACGCGATGCTGCGCACCACCACGGCGCTGACCATCGTGCGCGCCGGCAACAAGGACAACGTGCTGCCCGGCCGGGCCGAGGCTGCCGTCAACTTCCGCGTGCTGCCGGGCGACAGCCTGGCCTCGGCGGAAGCGCATCTGCGCAAGACCCTGGCCAACGACGCGATCGCCATCAAGGCCTACCCCGGCAACTCCGAGCCCTCGCCGGTCTCGTCGACCGACAGCCTCGGCTACCGCACGATCGCCCAGTCGGTGCGACAGGTCTTTCCGGAGGCGGTCGTCGCGCCCGGCCTGATGATCGCGGCCACCGACTCGCGCCATTTCTCGATCATCAGCGACGCGGTCTACCGCTTCTCGCCGGTGCGTGCCAAGCCGGAGGAGCTGCCGCGCTTCCACGGTACCAACGAGCGCATCTCGATCGCCAACTACGTCGAGATGATCCAGTTCTATCACCAGCTGCTGCGCAACACCGCGCAGCCCCAGTAAGTTTCTTCTTTCCCGTTGCAAAGGACCTCACCATGACCCGCGCCGTCATCGTCTCCACCGCCCGCACGCCGCTCGCCAAGAGCTGGAAGGGCGCCTTCAACATGACGCATGGCGCCACGCTGGGCGGCCATGCCGTGCAACACGCGGTGGCACGCGCCGGCATCGAACCCGCGCAGGTCGACGACGTCATCATGGGCTGTGCCAACCCCGAGGGCGCCACCGGCGCCAACATCGCGCGCCAGATCGCGCTGCGCGCCGGGCTGCCCATCACCACCTCGGGCATGACCATCAACCGCTTCTGCTCCTCCGGCCTGCAGACCATCGCGACCGCCGCGCAGCGCATCGTGGCGGGCGAGGGCGAGGTCTACGTGGCCGGCGGCGTGGAGAGCATCTCCTGCGTGCAGAACGAGATGAACAAGCACATGCTGGCCGACCCCTGGCTGGTCAAGCACAAGCCCGAGATCTACTGGAACATGCTGCAGACCGCCGAGCAGGTGGCCAAGCGCTACGACATCGGCCGCGACGCCATGGACGAATACGGCGCTGCCAGCCAGCAGCGGGCCGCCGCGGCGCTGGAGAAGGGCCTGTTCAAGGACGAGATCGCGCCGATCACCGTGCTGGCCGGCGTGGCCGATCCCGTCATGGGCCTGCGTACCAAGGAAGTGACGGTGGAGAACGACGAGGGCATCCGCGCCGGCACCACCAAGGAAGGCATCAGCGGCATCCGCCCGGCGATTCCCGGCGGCCTGATCTCGGCCGGCAATGCCAGCCAGTTCTCCGACGGCGGCGGTGCCTGCGTGGTGGTGGAGGAGTCCTATGCGGAGAAGAAGGGCCTGAAGCCGCTGGGCCGCTTCCTCGGCTTCGCGGTCGCCGGCTGCGAGCCCGACGAGATGGGCATCGGCCCGGTGTTCGCCATTCCCAAGGTCCTCAAGCGTCTGGGGCTCACGATGAACGACATCGACCTCTGGGAGCTCAACGAGGCCTTCGCGGTGCAGGTGATCTACTGCCGCGACAAGCTGGGCATCCCGGGCGACCGCCTGAACGTCAACGGCGGCGCCATCGCGGTGGGCCACCCCTACGGCGTGAGCGGCCAGCGCCTGACCGGCCATGCGCTGATCGAAGGCAAGCGCCGTGGCGCGAAGAAGGTCGTGGTGACCATGTGCATCGGAGGCGGCATGGGCGCGGCGGGGGTGTTCGAGGTTCTCTGACCTGGACAGCGAAAGCCATGAGCCTTCGTCCCACCCTCGACTTCCTCCTCTACGACTGGCTCCAGGCCGAATCGCTCAACCAGCGCGAGCGCTTCGCCGACCATTCGCGCGAGACCTTCGATGCGGTGCTCGACACCTGCGAGCGCATCGCGCGCGAGAAGTACGCGCCGAACAACCGCATCGTCGACGCCCAGGAGCCGCATTTCGACGGCGAGAAGGTGATCCTGCCGCAGGCCACGCACGAGGCCCACAAGGCCTTCGTCGAATCGGGCATGCTGAGCGCGGCGCAGGACTACGAGATCGGCGGCATGCAGCTGCCCTACACCTTGCAGGCGGCCGCCAACAGCTTCTTCGCCATGGCCTCGGTCAGCATCGGGGCGAACATGCTGACCAGCGGCAATGCCAACCTGCTGATGGTGCACGGCACGACCATGCAGCAGGACGTGTTCGCGAAGAACGAGTTCTCCGGCCGCTGGGCGGGCACCATGTGCCTGTCGGAGCCGCAGGCCGGCTCCAGCCTCAGCGATGTGGCCACGCGCGCCGTGCCCGACGGGCCGGACTTCCAGGACGATCCGCTGGGCCCGCGCTATCGACTCACCGGCAACAAGATGTGGATCTCGGCGGGCGACCACGAGCTGACGGAGAACATCGTCCATATCGTTCTGGCCAAGATCCCGGACGAGAACGGCAAGCTCGTTCCCGGTACGCGCGGCATCTCGCTGTTCATCGTGCCGAAGAAGCTGGTCGACACCGAAGGCCGCCTGACCGGCCAGCGCAACGACGTCGCGCTCGCGGGCCTCAACCACAAGCTCGGCTGGCGCGGCACCACCAACACGCTGCTGAATTTCGGCGAGGGCAAGTTCCCCGTGGACGGGAAGGCCGGCGCGGTGGGCTACCTGGTCGGCGCGCCCGGCAAGGGCCTGCACTGCATGTTCCACATGATGAACGAGGCGCGCATCGGCGTCGGCACCGCGGCCACCATGCTGGGCATGGCGGGCTATTACGCCTCGCTGGACTACGCGAAGAACCGGCCACAGGGCCGGCCCGCGGGACCGGCCGGCAAGGACGCGGCCAGGCCCCAGGTGCGCATCATCGAGCACGCCGACGTGCGCCGCATGCTGCTGGCACAGAAGTCGTACTGCGAGGGCGCGCTGGCGCTGGAGCTGTACTGCGCGCGCCTGGTCGACGAGCAGAAGACCGGCGAACCCCAGGCTGCCGACGACGCGCGCCTGCTGCTGGAGGTGCTCACGCCCATCGCCAAGAGCTGGCCCAGCGAGTGGTGCCTGGAGGCCAATTCGCTGGCCATCCAGGTGCACGGCGGCTACGGCTACACGCGCGACTTCCCGGTGGAGCAGTACTGGCGCGACAACCGGCTGAACATGATCCACGAGGGCACGCACGGCATCCAGGCGGCCGACCTGCTGGGCCGCAAGGTGCTGATGGAGGACGGCCGCGGGCTGCAGCTGCTGGCCGCGCGCATCACCGGCACCGTGGCCCGCGCCGTGGCCGTGCCCTCGCTGGCCGCCCATGCCAAGGCGCTGGCCGAGGCTCTGCAGCGCGTCGGGAGTGCGACGCGCGCCGCATGGTCCACGGGCAGCCCGCAGGAGGCCCTGGCCAACGCGGTGCCGTACATGCAGGCCTTCGGCCACCTGGTGCTGGCCTGGATCTGGCTCGACGTGGCCGAGCGCGCCCTGCAGGGCGACGTGTCCAAGGCCCGGCCGGCTACGATGGGGCGCGTCGGCGCCGCCGACTATTTCTTTCATTACGAGCTGCCGAAGATCGACGCCTGGCTCCAGGTGGTGGAGCGCCGCGATCCGACCTGCGCAGCCTTGCCCGAGGAAGCCTTCTGATGACCCAAGACCCCGCGAAGCCCCATGCCGCGCTGGAGAAATGGACGTGGATCCTGATCTACGTCGGACTGTTCCTGCTCATCCTGGGCATTGCGACCGGCCGTGCGAACGAGGCGGTCGGCTGGTCCGTCGCCGTTCCCGGCGCTGCGCTGGCCGCGGTCGGCATCGTGCTGATCTACGTCCGCTCCAAACTCAAACCCTGATACCCCGAAGACAACGGAGAAGTCCATGAGCGCAAGAAGCATCCAGGAACTATTCGACCTGAGCGGCAAGACCGCGCTGGTCACCGGCGGCTCGCGCGGCCTCGGCCTGCAGATGGCCCACGCGCTGGGCGAGGCCGGCGCGAAGATCATGCTGAGCTCGCGCAAGGCCGAGGACCTGGAGCAGGCCGCCGCCGAGCTGCAGTCCGCCGGCATCGACGCACGCTGGATCGCGGCCGACTGCTCGAAGGAGGAGGACACCCGCCGCCTGGCCGACGAGACCCTGGCGCGCATGGGCGCGGTCGACATCCTGGTCAACAACGCGGGCGCCAGCTGGGGCGCACCGGCCGAGGACCACCCGGTGGAGGCCTGGGACAAGGTGATGAACCTCAACGTCCGCGGCTACTTCATCCTGGCGCAGCAGGTCGCGCGCGGCTACATGATCCCCAAGAAGAGCGGGCGCATCATCAACATCGCTTCCATCGCCGGGCTGAACGGCAACCCGCCCGAGATGCAGACGCTGGCCTACAACACCTCCAAGAGCGCGGTGATCGGCTTCACGCACACGCTGGCGGCCGAATGGGGCCGGTACGGCATCAACGTCAACGCGATCTGCCCCGGTTTCTTCATGACCAAGATGGCGGCCGGGCTGATCAAGTCGCTGGGCGAGGAAAAGATGGCCGCGGCGGCTCCCCTGGGACGCCTGGGCGACGACGAGGACCTCAAGGGCATCACGCTGCTCTATGCCAGCGATGCGGGCAAGCACATCACCGGCCAGTGGATGGCGGTGGATGGCGGCGTGAGCGTCGTTCTGGGCGCGGCCTGACATGGCTTCCGATTCCGACGACCTCAACCTCCGCTCCTTCACGAGCCGGATCCCGTTCGCTCGCCACCTGGGCTTCAAGATCACGAAGTTCGAGGGCGGCGAATCCGAGATCGAGTACACCCCACAGCCCGAGCATCTCAACACTTTCGACGTGGCCCACGGCGGTGCCTGCATGACGCTGCTCGACATCACCATGGCCGCAGCGGCGCGCAGCCAGACACCCGAAATTGGCTGCGTCACGATCGAGATGAAGACCAGCTTCATGCACCCGTCGGTCGGTCCGCTGCGCGCGCGCGGCCGGCTCATGCACCGCACCGCCACGCTCGCGTTCACCGAGGCGACGATCTACGATGCACAGGATCGAGCCTGCGCCCATGCCACCGGCACCTTCAAGTACGTGAAGAAGCGCCTGCCCACCGGCCCGGCGAGCGCCAATGAGATGCGCCCGCCGTCCACCGATTAGGAGACCCCCATGCCCACCAACCGCCAGCAACTGCTCGACAACCGACCCGAGGGCGAGGCCGTCGCCTCCAACTTCAAGCTGGTCAGCAGCGAGACGCCGGCGCTCCAGGACAACCAGGTCCTGGTGCGCCACCACTACATGAGCCTGGACCCGTACATGCGCGGCCGCATGAACGATGCCAAGAGCTACGCCCAGCCGCAGCCCCTGGGCCAGGTGATGCAGGGCGGCACCGCCGGCGAGGTGGTCGAGAGCCGCCATCCCAAGTTCGCCGCGGGCGACAAAGTGGTGGGCTTCGGCGGCTGGCAGGAGTACAGCGTGGTCGATGCCTCGCAGCCCGGCATGCTCCGGAAGGTCGACACCACCCACGTGCCGCTGTCGCACTACCTCGGCGCAGTCGGCATGCCCGGCGTGACGGCCTGGTACGGCCTGGTGAAGATCATCCAGCCCAAGGCCGGCGAGACCCTGGTGGTCACGGCCGCCAGCGGCGCGGTCGGCAGCGCCTTCGGCGCGCTGGCCAAGGCGCGCGGCTGCCGCGTGGTCGGCATCGCGGGCGGTCCAGACAAGTGCCGCTACGTCAAGGAAGAACTGGGCTTCGATGCCTGCATCGACTACCGGCAGTATCCCGACGCGAAGAGCATGAGCGCTGCGCTGAAGGAGGCCTGCCCCGGCGGCATCGACGGCTACTTCGAGAACGTCGGCGGCTACATCTTCGACGCGGCGCTGACGCGCACCAACGCCTTCGCGCGCATTGCGCTGTGCGGCATGATCGCGGGCTACGACGGCCAGCCGCTGCCGCTGGCCAATCCAGCGCTGCTGCTGGTCAACCGCATCAAGCTCGAAGGCTTCATCGTCAGCGAGCACATGGACGTCTGGCCCGAGGCGCTGGCCGAGCTGGGCCAGTTGGTCGGCACCGGCAAGCTCAAGCCGCGCGAGTCTGTCGCGCAGGGCATCGAGGCGGCGCCGGAGGCATTCCTGGGCCTGCTCAAGGGCAAGAATTTCGGCAAGCAACTGGTCAAGCTGATCTAGGCGCCGGCGCGCCAGGGAGACCGCGATGGACGCGACGCACGAGGTCTTCAACCAGCCCACGCCGCTGGCGGGCTACAACCTGTTCGAGACGAACAGGGCCTTGCGCGATGCGCTGAAATTCAACGCGCCGCAGTTGCAGCTCGCGCCGCTGGAACACCTCGGCGGCGTGCTCGGCTCGGCCGAGATGCAGGCGCATGCGCGGCTGGCCAACACGAACGCGCCGGTGCTGCACACGCACGACCGCTTTGGCCGGCGCATTGATGAGGTGGAGTTCCATCCGAGCTACCACGCGTTGATGAAGGCGGCGGTGGGCGCGGGGCTGCATGGCACGCCGTGGGGGAGCCCCCACCCTAACCCTCCCCCAGCGGGGGAGGGAACCGATGCCTTGCTCCCTCCCCCGCTGGGAGAGGGCCGGGGTGGGGGCAGCCCCCACGTCCAGCGCGCCGCCGGCTTCATGCTCTTCACCGAGCTCGAGCCCTCGATCCTGTGCCCGATCTCGATGAGCTACGCCGTCACGCCCGCGCTGCGCGGCAATGCGGCCGTCTTCGCCGACTGGGCTCCCAAGCTCGCCAGCCTCTGGTACGACCCGCAGCTGAAGCCCTGGCGCGACAAGCCCGGCCTCACCATGGGCATGGGCATGACCGAGAAGCAGGGCGGCTCCGACGTGCGGGCCAACACGACGCGCGCCGTGCGCGCCGGCAGCGACGCCTGGGGCGAGCGCTACGAGATCACCGGCCACAAGTGGTTCTTCTCCGCGCCGATGTGCGACGCCTTCCTGGTGCTGGCGCAGGCGCCCGCCGGCCTGAGCTGCTTCTTCCTGCCGCGCGTGCTGGAAGACGGCAGCCGCAATGCGATCCGCATCCAGCGCCTGAAGGACAAGCTGGGCAACAAGGCCAACGCGAGCTCCGAGGTCGAGTTCCACGGCGCCAGTGCCTGGCTGGTGGGCGAGGAGGGCCGCGGCATCCCGCAGATCCTCGAGATGGGCACCATGACCCGGCTCGACTGCGCCCTGGGCACCAGCGGCCTGATGCGCCAGGCCCTGAGCCTTGCGCTGCACCACACGCACCAGCGCCAGGCCTTCGGCAAGCCACTGGTCGAGCAGCCGCTGATGAAGAACGTGCTGGCCGACATCGCGCTCGAGAGCGAGGCCGCCACCGCGCTCGCCATCCGCCTGGCGCGCGCCTTCGACCGCCCGCTAGACGCGCACGAGCGCCTGATGGCGCGCCTGCTCACGCCGGTTGCCAAGTTCTGGATCTGCAAGCGCGGCAGCCACCTCGCCCAGGAGGCGATGGAGTGCCTCGGCGGCAACGGCTACGTGGAGGAGGGCGGCGAGGGCGTGATGGCGCGCGTCTACCGCGAGATGCCGCTCAATTCCATCTGGGAGGGCGCCGGCAACATCATGGCGCTGGACCTGTTGCGTGCCACGCGCAAGGGGGACGCCGTCGCCGCGCTGGCGCAGGAGCTGGCGCCGGCGCGTGGCAGCCACGCCGCGCTCGACCGCCTGGCCGACGCGCTGCCCGGACGCATCGAGGCCATGGCCACCGAGGTCGAGGCGCGCCGCCTCGCACAGGACCTGGCGCTCGCGGTGCAGGCTGCGCTGCTGGTGCGGACCGCGCCTTCGGCGGTGTCGAATGCCTTCTGCGCCTCGCGCCTCGGCGGCGACTGGGGCCACGCTTTCGGCACCCTGGGCGCCAGCACCGATTTCGACGCGATCATCGCGCGCGCGTGCCCACAATAAAGCAAGTAGCCAAGAAGCCTCGATACCCAAGGAGTCCCATGGCCGACCTGATCCTCCATCACTACGCCACCTCGCCCTTCTCCGAGAAGCTGCGCCTGATCCTGGGCTACAAGAAGCTGGCCTGGAAGTCGGTGATCATTCCGCAGATCGCGCCCAAACCGGAACTGGCGGCACTCACCGGCGGCTACCGCCGCACGCCGGTGCTGCAGATCGGCGCCGACATCTACTGCGACACCGCGCTCATCTGCGACGTGCTGGAGCACGTCGCCCCCATGCCCTCGATCTACCCCGAGCCGGGCAAGGGCCTGGAGCGGGTGGTCGCACAGTGGGGCGACAGCACCCTGTTCTGGGCCGCGATGGGCTACAGCTTCAGCGGCAAAGGCCAGGCCGACATCTTCGCGAACACGCCGCCCGAGACGGCCCGCGCCTTCGCCGAAGACCGCAAGGCGATGAGCGTCAACATGGTCCGCCACCGCCCGGGCGACGCCGCAGCCGCCTACAAGTCCTACCTGCGGCGCCTGTCCGACATGCTGGACGACACCGACTACCTGCTGGGCGCCTATCCGACGGTGGCCGATTTCGCCTGCTACCACCCGCTGTGGTTCACCCGCAAGCGCACGCCCTCGATGGCCGGCGTCCTGCAGTTCACGCCGGCGGTGGGGGACTGGATGGACCGCATGGCCGCGATCGGCCACGGCACGATGGAGAGCTTCGACGCGGCCCAGGCCATCGCGGTGGCCGCCGCCTCGACGCCGCACACGCTGCTGTCGGACAGCACTTTCCAGGACGAGCACGGCATTGCACTGGGCACGCACGTGACGGTGGCGGCCGAGAGCTTCGGCCCCGAGCCCAGCGAGGGCGAGCTGATCGCCGCGACGCGCACGCACTACACGCTGCGCCGCAAGGATGCCCGCGGGGGCACGGTGCACGTGCACTTCCCACGCGTCGGCTACACGCTGCGGAAGCTGGAACCTTAGCTCTCCCCCAGGCTTCGCGCACTTCGTGTCGCTTTCGCCAACCCCCTTCCGGGGGCAACACCAGCGGCCCGGCGAGGCCGGTTCCGCGGTGTTCCACGCAACCACAAGGATGTACAGATGATTCAGGATTTCAAGGGCACCACCGCCGTCCTCACCGGCGCCGGTTCCGGCTTCGGCCTCGAATGCGCCCGCATCGGCGCGGCACGCGGCATGAACCTGGTGCTGGTCGACGTGCAGCAGGACGCACTGGACCGCGCTGCCGCCGAGATGGAAGCGGCCGGCGCGCAGGTGCTGGCGCGCAAGGTCGACGTCTCGGATGCGGCGCAGATGGAAGAGCTCGCACAGGCGGTCAAGGAGCGCTTCGGCGCACCGCACTTCGTGTTCAACAACGCGGGCGTGGGCGCCGGCGGCCTGGTGTGGGAGAACACCGTGGCCGACTGGGAATGGGTGCTCGGCGTCGACCTCTGGGGCGTGGTGCACGGCGTGCGGCTGTTCACGCCGATGATGCTGGAGGCCGCCGCGAAGGACCCGGCGTACCGCGGCCACATCGTCAACACGGCCAGCATGGCGGGCCTTCTGACGCCGCCCAACATGGGCATCTACAACACCGCCAAGGCCGCGGTGGTAAGCCTGACCGAAACGCTCTACCAGGACCTCAAGCTGATCACCGACCAGGTCGGCGCCAGCCTGCTGTGCCCGTACTTCGTGCCCACCGGCATCACCAGCAGCGAGCGCAACCGCCCGGGCGCGCTGGCCGCGGACAAGCCGACGAAGAGCCAGCTGATCGGCCAGGCGATGAGCAACAAGGCGGTCAGCAGCGGCAAAATCACCGCGGCGGAGGTGGGGCACAAAGTCTTCGAGGCCATCAGCGCCAACCAGTTCTACGTGTTCAGCCATCCCAAGGCGCTGGGCAACGTGAAGAGCCGCATGGAAAACATCGTCGCCATCACCAATCCTGCCGATCCCTTCCTGGAGCGGCCCGATATCGGCGCGCAGCTGCGCGCCCAGCTGCGCGCGAGCTGAGCACAAGGCGGCACGATCGATCGCGTGTCGGCCCCAGGCGGGCAGGCACGTAGGCCGCCGCTGGCAGACAGCAGGGCCACTTTGGCGACACTGGCCGGATGACTGTTCGCCTTCGACCCCGGTGATGCAGCAGGTCCATGCCATGGCTGCCCCCGCGCAGCACGCGCACGGTCCGGCGCGCGCGCACCTCACCAAGGCCGATCTCGGCGCCCAGCTGGCCCGCCGCGCCGACGAATGGGTGCGGCATGCCGAGCCCGGCGATCTGCTGCATGTGCTGCTCTGCGGCGGCTTCGGACCGGTGATCGAGGAGGAGGGCGGGCGTGTGCGCACCGGCATCGAGCTCGGCGGCGCGCCGGGCCCCTTGTCGCGGATCGGCATCATCTGGTCCGACCTCCCTCCCACCGAAACACTGCCCATCGTTGCCATGGTCTGGGAGGCCACGCCGCCGCCCGCGGACAGCCGTCTCTGGGAGGCCTGGCTGGCGCTCGACGGGCATGCGCGGGAAGGGGCGCGCCGCTTCCTGCATGACGAGATCGGCCAGAACATCACCCTCTTCGAGGTCTGCGCCGAAGCATGGCTTCGCGAGAATTAAACCCTTCGTAGTATCTGTTGCATTCGGTTGTAACCCCCTGCTTCTTCAACAGGCAATCCGGCGGGAACCCTTGTGGGACAAGGCTTCGCGCACTTGCTCATGCAGTTTTCCACAAGCTTTTCCACCTTCCGCGGGGACATGTCCAACGCTGTGGCCCGCCAACTGTTTCGCGAAAACTGCACTTGATCGGGCGGGTGCGGACTACCCTGACCGGATGCGCCCAAGATCTGCAGGGGGATTGCAAGGCGCCACTGGAGCGGGCTTATACTGAACCAGTCGGTTATGTTTTTGCGCACCTGCTGTGTGCCGCATGTTTGCCAACCCACCCAAGGAGATCTGCATGGCTTACGTCGATGGATATGTTCTTCCGGTCCCCAAGCGCAACATCGAGCAGTACCGCGAGATGGCCACCAAGGCAGGCAAGATCTGGCGCGAGCACGGTGCCCTTGAGTACCGCGAATGCGTGGCCGATGACGTGAAATCCGGCGAGGTCACCTCCTTCCCGCAGGCCGTGATCCTGAAGGACGACGAGGCGGTGATCTTTTCGTACATCGTGTTCGAGTCGCGCGCCCACCGCGACGAGGTGAACGCCAAGGTGATGGCCGACCCCCGCCTGGCCGACATGATGGACCCCAAGACCTTGCCTTTTGACGGCAAGCGCATGTTCTGGGGTGGCTTCGAGACGCTGGTCTCGGTCTGACGACGACGCTCGCGCTCAGGCTCCGCCGGCCTGGGCAGCGATCCATGCCCAGACGGCCTGGATCGCCGGCTCGCGTTCCCTGCCCCTGGCTGCAGCCAGGAAGTAGCTGCCGGTCTCGAGCACCGGCCCGAAGGGCTGCAGCAGCGCGCCGCTTGCCAGTTCCCCTTCCGTGAGTGTCAGGCTCAGCAGCGCCACGCCCTGGCCGGCGAGCGCGGCCAGCAGCGCATGCGTCTCGTCCGAGAAGGACAGGCCGGACGAGGCCGCGCCGCGCGTGCGCGCGCTGGGCTGAACGAGGCCCGCCTGCTCGAACCAGCGAGGCCAGACGGCCGGCGCCTGCGCATTCGGCTGCCAGTCGCAGTGGATCAGCCGGTGCTTCGACACATCCCGCGCGCGCCGCAGGCCGAGTGCCGGGCTGCACATCGGCGCATAGCGCTCGGGCATCAGTTCGGCCGTCGCGAGGCCCGGCCAGTTGCCGCGGCCGGAACGGATGGCGAGGTCCGCATCACCGCGCACCAGGTCGACCAGCGTATCGCTCGCATGCAATCGCAACTCGATGCCGGGGCAGGCCGCGCGAAAGGCCGCCAGGCGCGGCAACACCCACTTGGCAGCAAAGGCAGTGTTGGTGCTCAGCGTCACGGTCTCGGCTGCGGCACGCGTTCGCAGCGCCCGGACGCCGGCTTCGATCTGATCGAAGCCCTCGCGCAATGCATGAAACAGCCCCAGGCCCGCGGGCGTCAGCGCCAGTTGCCGTGTGAGGCGGTGGAACAGCGGCTGGCCCAGGCTCGCCTCGAGGCCGCGCACCTGGTGGCTGATGGCCGTGGGCGTGACCGACAGTTCGGCCGCCGCGCGCTGGAAGCTCGAATGCGCCGCTGCGGCCTCGAAGGCCCGCAGCGCCGACAGGGGCGGTAGGCGCCGGCTTGGCCTGACAGGTGAATTCAAATCATCCATGTGGAAGAAATCGTCGTTTGTGATGGAAGTGAGTCAATCCTAGATTTGTCTCAGGCGAGCGAGCGAACAAGGGTACGACACGCGAGCCGCTCTCATCCATCCATTCCACGAAAGCCTTCTTCATGAACACGCTTCTGCACATCGACGCCAGCGCCCGCCCGGGCCGCTCCGGCATCGATCCCCATGGTTCCCACACCCGCCGGCTGTCGGCGCGCTTCGTCGAACGCTGGCGGGCGGTGCGGCCTGGCGACCGCATCGATCACCTCGACGTGGGCCGCAAGCCGCCTTCGCCGGTCAGCGGCGAGTGGGTGCATGCCGCGTTCACTCCGGCCGCCGCGCGCGCGCCGTGGATGCACGAGACCTTGGCCGAAAGCGATCGGCTGGTGGATCAGCTCATCGCCGCCGATCTGATCGTGGTGGGCCTGCCGATGTACAACTTCGGCGTGCCGGCGCAGTTCAAGGCCTACATCGACAATATCGTGCGCGTGGGCCGCACGTTCGGCTTCGACCGGGCGCGCGGGGAGCGGCCGTACTGGCCGATGCTGGCCGATGCGGGCAAGCGCCTGGTGCTGCTGAGCGCGCGCGGCGATTTCGGCTACGGCAAGGGCCAGCGCATCGCGCACCTCAACCATGTGGAGGCCAGCGTGCGCTCGGTGTTCGGCTACATCGGCATCACCGAGGTGCACGAATTCGCGGTCGAGTACGACGAGTTCGGAGACGAGAGGCTCGCGCATTCGCTGGCGCAGGCCGAACTGGGCGTCGACCGCCTGGTCGATGCGCTCGCGGCACCGCGGCACGCGCCGCCGGCCATGGCCTGAGCGCGGCGCAGGCCGCGCCTATTCCTCCGGCACGTACTTGTTGCCCGCCGCCTTGTACCGCTCGATCGCCTTGCTCAGGTCCTCGAGTTCCTCGCAGGGCGTGCTGCACAGGCGCTGCAGCCGCGCCTGCCGCTCCTCGGCCTTGGGCAGGTTGTCGAGGATCAGGTAGAGCTCGCCCGAATATTCGAGGGCGCCGCGATGGTTGGGGTCGATGCGCAGGGCCGCGTCGTAGAAGCGCTCGGCCGCCGCATAGTCCGGCGACTTGCTCTTGCGCAGGCTGTAGCCCATCAGGTTGTTCCAGTCGGCGTTGCCGGGGTCGTTGACCCGCTTGAGCTCGGCGATCGCGCGCTGCCAGTTCTTGGCCTCGATCTGCGATCGCGCGCCCGCGAGCCGCAGCGCCGGCGGGGTGGAATCGTTGTCCGCAGCGAGGGCCGGCAACTGGGCGGTGGCGGCCAGCGCTGCGCCGGCAAGCAGGTGACGGAGGATTCGGGCGGTGGCGGTGTTCATCCGCTCATTTTGCAGCGCGCTCGAAGATTTGCGCCATACGCCATGCGGGCTCAGTCGCTCAGCCTGCCGAAGCCCCGGTCGCACGCCAGCACGATCGCGCGGCCGCGGTTTCTGCACAGTCCCGAATGAAGAACGTTGACCCGGGCGGTCAATCAACCGGATGGCCGGTGCCTCCATCGTCACGTCGCATCGCGAGCGCCTGCGCCAGCGCCAGCACCGACAGCGGCGCCGATCCCTCGGCCTTGTTGTTGATCGCCACGTAGGCCGATTGCCCGGCGTCGGTGGTGCCGGCGATCACGCGGGCCAGGGCTTCGCGGGTCTCCGGATCGGGATCGGCGAGCCTGTCGAAGGGCTCGTAGAGCTTCTTCGCCTCTTCGTAGCCGTAGGCGCCGTGCAGGCGGTTCAGGTTCCATCGGCACACCAGTGGCCCCGGCCACAGCGCGCGCAGCATGGGCAGTTGCCCGGCGATCGGCGGCATCTTGGGATGCAGGCCCAGGCAGTAGGTCGCGCCAGCCTCTCGCAGCACCCCCGCCAACTCCGGCGTCAGCAACCCGGGGTTGCGTAGCTCGACTGCGACCACCGCATCCGGCGCCTGTGGCCGCAGGGCCGGCAAGGCCAGCAGCATGCGCCGAAGGCGCTCCAGCAGTTCGGGCAGACGCGCCAGCATCGGCCCGGGCAGGGGGCTGAGCTGGAACACCAGCACCCCCAGTTTCGAGCCCAGGCCCGCCAGCGCGGGCGCGGCGAATTCCTGCACCGCCAGCCCCGGATCGAGGAAGGCCGGGTTGGCCTGCATGCCCCGGCCGTCCTCGCCGCGCACCAGGGCATCGGCCACCAGGCTGGGCGCCTTCACCATGAAGCGGAAGTCCTCCGGCACCACCGCCGCATAGGCGGCGTACTGGCTGGCGGTGAGGGGCCGGTAGAAGCTGCGGTCCAGGCTCACGGAGCGGAAGAGCGGATGCCGCGCATAGGCCGCGAGACCGTGCTTCGACAGCACCGACTGCTCGTAATCACCCTCCCAGACCATGCCGGCCCAGCCCGGGAAGAACCAGGAGGAGGTGCCGAGCCGGAGCTGCGGCGGCAAGGCCTGCGCCAGCACCTGCTGGCTGGGATCGGGCGGCGCAGGGCGGACCTTCGGCTCGCCCGGTGCGGGGCGTTTCCTGGCCGCCGGCGCGGGGTCTGGCGGGGCGGCCTGCGGGAGATCATCGAACAGGGAGTCTTGCATGGCGATACGCGGGTGATGCCGCTCATTTTCTGCCACGCCAACGGAGACGACACCGGCGCCCAGGGGCGCGCCGGCCGAGATCCCGCTTCTTCGCGAAGGGCGAGACGATCATCGCCGGAATGCGCGTGCCCGGCCCCCAGCGGTCACCCTTGGGCACGGCCGCGTGGCCGTAGAAGCCGCCGTTCTCGTCGTAGGTCACCACGACCAGCATGTTCTTCCACTGCGGGCTGGCCTGCAGCTTCGCGATCAGGCCGGCGGGCCGAGATCTGCGACGTGATCACCTTCCGGCGCACGCTGACCGACGCGGATCAACTGCCGCGGAAGAAATAGCGCGATCTATTCGGGCATCAGTGTCATCGCCGTGCGCAGGCCGCTGGTGGCAGATGGCCCGATCCAGAGATCGAACTGGCCCGGCTCCACGGTGGGCGTCATGTCCTGGCCGATGAACATCAGGTCGGCGCGCGTGAGCGTGAATTCCACGGTGGCGGTCTGGCCCGCAGGGATCTTCAACTTGCGGAAGCCCTTGAGCTCGCGCACCGGCCGCGTGACGCTGGCCGCGCGGTTGGCGATGTAGAGCTGCGCCACTTCCTCGGCCTCGCGCTGGCCGGTGTTGGTGAGGCGGGCGCGCACGGTCAGCGCGCCGTCCCAGGCCATGCGCGCGGGGCTCGACTCGATCGCGTCGTAGCGCACGCGCGCATAGCCCAGGCCATGGCCGAACGGAAAGGCGGCATCGTTGCTCGCATCGAGGTAGCGCGCCTTGTAGAAGGCGGCCGGCGCATCCGCCAGCTGCGGCCGGCCGGTGCGCTTGTGGCTGTAGTAGTAGGGCACCTGGCCCGGCGTCTGCGGAAAGCTCACCGGCAGGCGGCCCGAGGGGTTGACCTCGCCGAACAGCACATCCGAGATGGCCGGCCCGGTCTGCGAGCCGAGGAACCAGGTGACCAGGATCGCATTCGCGTTGCGCACGGCGCCGCGCAAGGCCAGCGCGCGGCCGTTGCGCAGCAGCACCACCACCGGCTTGCCGGTGGCCGCCACCGCCTCGGCCAGCTGCTGCTGCGCGCGCGGGATCTCGATGTCGCTGCGCGAGCGCGCCTCACCCGACATCTGCTCGTTCTCGCCGATGGACAGCACCACCACGTCGGCCTCGCGCGCGGCGGCCACCGCGGCCTCGATGCCCCCGGGGATGGGCGTCTCCACATTGCTGCCGCGGACCACCGTCAGCAGTTCCGGCGAGCCGAGCGACCGGCGCAGGGCCTGGTCGATGCCCACGGGCGCGGCCTGGCCGGGGAAGATGCGCCAGGGGCCGAACAGGTCCTCGGTGCCGGCGAAAGGGCCGATGAGCGCGATGCGCTGGCCCGAGCGGGACAGGGGCAGCACATCCTTCTCGTTCTTCAGCATGACGATCGAGCGGGCCGATGCCTCGCGCGCCAGCGCCTCGTGTGCCGCGGCGTCGAAGCGCGGGCCCGGCGTGTCCTCCAGGCCCCTGAAGGGATGGTCGAACAGCCCGAGCCGCTGCTTGACCCGCAGCACGCGGCGCACCGCATCGTCCAGCCGCGACATCGGCACCTCGCGCGAGGCCACCAGGTCCGGCAGGTACTTCATGTACAGGCCGCTCTGCATGCTGACGTCGGTGCCGGCGAGAAAGGCACGCCGGGCCGCATCACGCCCGTCGGCCGCGAAGCCGTGCGCGATCAGTTCTTCGTCGGCCGTGTAGTCGGAGACCACGAAGCCCTTGAAGCCCCATTCGCCGCGCAAGACGCCGGTCAGCAGCGCGCGGTTGGCGTTGGAGGGAATGCCGCCGATCTCGTTGAAGGCGCTCATCACGGAGAGTGCGCCGGCGTCGATGGCTGCGCGGAAGGGCGGCAGGTAGACCTCGCGCAGGGTGCGCTCGGAGAGGTCGACCGCGGCGTAGTCCAGTCCGCCCTCGGCCGCGCCGTAGCCGGCGAAATGCTTGGGCGTGGCGAGCATCGCATCGGCGTGGCCCAGTTCCTGGCCCTGGAAGCCGCGCACGCGTGCCGCGGCGAACTGCTGGCCCAGGTACACGTCCTCGCCCGCGCCCTCGATGCCGCGGCCCCAGCGGGCGTCGCGCGCGATGTCCACCATCGGCGCGAAGGTCCAGCGGAAGCCGTCCGCCGTGGCCTCGACCGCGGAGGCATGGGCAGTGCGCTCGGCCAGCGCCGGCTCCCAGCTTGCGGCCTCGGCCAGCGGCACCGGGAACACGGTGCGGAAGCCATGGATGATGTCGGCGCCGAAGAGCAGGGGAATGCCCAGGCGCGATTCCTTCACCGCCGCCTGCTGCGCGCGGCGCTTGCCCTCCAGGCCTTCGTTGTTGAAGAGGCCCGTCACGCGGCCGGCGCGGATCTGCGCGAGTTGCTCCTCCTCGCTCTGGCGCGCGGCCTGCGGGTTGGCGACCGTGTCGACGGCGGCGGGGGCGTAGAGGCTCAACTGGCCCACCTTCTCTTCCACCGTCATGCGGACGATCAGCGATTCGATGCGCGCTGCCGACACCGGGTCCAGGCCGCCGGGCGAGAGGCGGGTGGCGCAGGCGCTGAGGAAGAGGGGAAGGGCGAGAAGGGCGAGGCGGAGGCGTGGAAGTCTGCTGCGAACGCTCATTGGTCCAATTGTCGCGCCTGGCCAAAGTCTCGGGAATTCGTCAGGCTCTTGCCGGAACGCAGCCGAGCAGGCTGCCGCATCGCCGCGGGCACAATCCGCGCCATGAAGCATGGGTTGCGCGCACGGGTCGGATGGTGGCTGGCTTGGCTGGTGCTCGCCGTCGCCGGCGCGGTCTGGATCGCGCGCGCGGAGTTGGCGCAATTGCAGGACGACTTCGAGACGAACGCGCGCATCGCCCACCGGCTGCTGAGCCAGCAGGTGGTGCAGTACGACGCGGTGCTGGCCACGCTGGCCTTGCTGGAGACCGCAGCCGATGCCGGCCGGCCCGAACAGCGGCTGTCGTCGGTCTACCCCTCGATCCTCGGCGTCGAGCGGCGCAACGCGGGCGCCGAGTGGCCCGACCCCGCGCTGGCCCGGGCGGAGGCGCGCTCGCGCGAGCTGCGCCGGCCGGAGCTCGCGAGTCAGGACTTCCCGCGCGGGCGCTACCGGCTCGTGATCGGCGCGACGCCCACCAGCTATGCGCTGGACATCGACCTGGCCGCCACCGTGCCATGGCGCGACTGGCCCATGGACCCGAAGAAGAGCCCGGTGCGCGTGCTGGTCGAGCGCGGCAACCAGCAATTCGTGGTGCAGCCCGGCCGGGACGCGGCCGCGCAGGGCTGGACCTTCGATTTCCGCAAGGTGCTGGCCTCGGACAGCCAGGCCTTCGACGTGGTCGCGCAGCGACACGTGGGCTGGAGCGAGTTGCCCTGGGCCTGGATGGCGGCGTGGGCGATCGCGATGGCCGTGGTGCTGGGCGGAGCCGTCGCGCTGCGGCGCCAGCGCATCGAGCGCCGCCGCGCCGAGGAGCTTCTACGGCTCGGCCAGGTCGCGCGCCTCAATGCGCTGGGCGAGCTGGCAGCCGGCATGGCGCACGAGCTCAACCAGCCGTTGACGGCGGTGCTCGCCAACACACAGGCGGCGCGCCGCCTGCTCGACGAGGACCCGCCCGAGCTCGCCACCGCGCGCGGCGCCATGCAGCAGGCTGCGGAACAGGCGCGCCGCGCGGCCGACGTGGTGGGGCGCCTGCGCCGCGCGATCGAGCGGCCGGGCCATGCTGGCGCCGCCAGGCCGGTGCCGCTGCAGGAGGCCGTGCGCAGTGCGCTGCACCTGCTGGCGCCCGAGTTCGACCGGCGCGCCATCGCGCCCGTGCTCGAAGGCGCCTCGCACGCGCCGGTGCACGTGCAGGCCGAGCCGGTGGCGCTGGAGCAGATCGTCCACAACCTGCTGATGAATGCGATGCAGGCACTGGACGAGTTGCCGGCGGGGGAGCGGCAATTGCGGCTCGCGGTCGAGCGCGAGGGCGGGCAGGGTGTACTCAGCGTGAGCGACAACGGGCGCGGCATCGCGCCCGAGCTGCTGCCGCGCATCTTCGAGCCCTTCTTCAGCACCCGCGAGGGTGGCCTGGGGCTGGGCCTGAGCCTGTGCGAGACGCTGGCCGGTGCGATGGGCGGCACGCTGGCCGCCGAGCCCGCGGTACCGCGCGGCGCGCGCTTCACGCTGCGCCTGCCGCTGGCGATGCAGGAGGGCCAGGCATGACGCGCAGCGAGCCGCAGTCGCCGCTCATTCACGTGATCGACGACGACGACGCGGTGCGGGCCAGCCTGTCGCTGCTGATCGGCACGGTGGGCCTGCGCACGCAGGGCTGGTCGGATCCGCAGGCCTTCGTCGAGGGCTTCGACCGCGGCGGCATCGGTGCCATCGTGCTCGACGTGCGGATGCCGGGCATCAGCGGGCTGACGGTGCTGGAGACGCTGGTCGCGCAGGGCGTGGACCAGCCCGTGATCATGCTGACCGGGCACGGCACGGTCGAGATGTGCCGCCGGGCCTTCAAGGCCGGTGCGGCGGAATTCCTGGAGAAGCCGGTGGACGACGAGCAACTGCTGGAAGCCCTGCAGCAGGCGGTGCGCCAGCATGTGCGCTCGCGGGAGCGGACGCAGGCGGACCAGGCGGCGCGCGATCGGCATGCGCAGCTGTCGGAGCGCGAACGCGAGGTGCTGCGCTTCATCGTCGAAGGGCTGACCAACAAGGAAATCGCGCGTGCCCTGGCGCTGTCGCCGCGCACGGTCGAGACGCATCGCGCCAACCTGTTCGCCAAGCTCGGCTGCGATTCGCTGGCACAGCTGATCCGGCGCTATGCGGTGCTGGTCGCCGATGTGCCTGATGCGCCGTGACGCTCCGTAGTTCTACGGAGGCATCGACGTAGCCGTACGAATGGCGACGGCGAGCTGCGATTTCTACAGTGGCGCTGCGGCTGGCAAGGCGCCGGCGCAATACGAACCACCACTGGAGAGAACTACATGCATCCGACCCTTCGCCGCGGCGCGCTCGCCGTTTCCTTCGCCGCCTTCGCCATCGGCGCACACGCCCAGGCACAGGCGCCGGCGCAGAGCCCCGCCGTTCGCAGCGAGAAGAACCTCTCGCTCGAACTCGCGAACCAGATCGCCGCCGCCACCGTCGCCGCCTGCGCGGCCAACGGCTACTCGGTCGCCGCGACCGTGGTCGACCGTGCCGGCGTGGTGCGCGCCGTCCAGCGCGCCGACAACGCTGGCGCCCATACCGTGGCCGCGAGCGAGCGCAAGGCCTGGACCTCGGCCTCGGCCAAGGCACCCACGCTGGCGATGATGGAGAACGCCCAGAAGAACCCGGGTGCTGCCAACCTGGTGAACATCCCCGGCTTCCTGCTGCTTGGCGGCGGCGTGCCGGTGAAGGCCGGCAACGAGGTCATCGGCGCGGTCGGCGTCGGCGGCGCGCCGGGCGGACATCTCGACGAGCAGTGCGCCAACGCCGGCATCGAGAAAGTCAAGGCGCAGCTCGGCTGAATGCGATGAAGCCCATGCATCGCCGTTGCTCGTGGCTCGCGCTCCTGGCTGCGCTCGCGATGGCGGCTGTGGCGCCGGTGGCGGCCCAGGTGCCGCCCTCGGCTGCGGAGGTGCTGGCCTACGAGGGCGTGCACCAGGCCGCCTGGCGTGGCGACCTTCCGCGACTGAAAGAGCTGGTCGCGGCCAGGGCGGATCTCGAGGCGCGCGACGGCCGCGGCCGCACTGCGCTGCACGTGGCCACGCACGCGCGCCAGCGCGAGGCGATCCGCGTTCTGGCGCAGGCCGGCGCGAAGCTCGACGTGCTGGAGGACGACCGCTACGACGCCATCACCATCGCCGCCGTGGCCGACGATCCGGCGACGCTCTCGCTGCTGCTGTCGCTGGGCGCCAGCCCGCGCCAGACCACCAGCCGCTACGACGGCACCGCGCTGATCGCCGCCGCGCACCTGGGCCACGACGAGGTAGTGCGCCGGCTGATCGCGGCAGGCGCGCCACTGAATCACGTGAACAACCTGCACTGGACCGCGCTGATCGAGTCCATCGTGCTGGGCGACGGCGGCCCGCGTCATCAGCGCACGCTGGCCGCGCTGGTCGATGCGGGGGCGAACCTGCAACTGGCCGACCGGCAGGGCAACACGCCGCTGCGGCTCGCGAAGGCGCGGGGCTACAAGGCGATGGTCGACAAGCTGAAGGCCGCGGGCGCGAAGTAGCGACGGCTCGGGGACAATCGGGCCATCCACGAGGAGTCGCCCCGATGTACATGCCGCCCCATTTCGACAGCAAGGACCGCGCGATCGCCGCGCAGCTGATGCGCGAGCATCCCTTCGCCAGCCTGATCTCGGTGGACGACGAAGGCCAGCCCTTCGGCACCCACCTGCCGCTGGTGCTGGACGACCGCCGGGAGGAGGGCGGCTTCGCCCTGCTGGGCCATTGCGCCAAGCCGAATCCCCTCTGGCGCCACCTGCAGGCACGGCCGCGGGCGCTGGTGACCTTCCTCGGGCCGCATGCCTACATGTCACCCTCGGTCTATCCCGACCTGGCGCGGGTGCCGACCTGGAATTACCTGGCCGTGCATTGCACGGTGGAAGCGCGGCTGATCGAGTCGCCCCCCGAGAAGGATGCACTGCTCAAGCGCCTGATCGGCGATCACGAGCCGGCCTACGCCCAGCAATGGCGCGACCTGGGCGAGGAATTCCAGCTCAAGATGTTGAACGGCATCGTCGGCTTCGAGCTGCAGGTGACGGCGCTCCAGTGCAAGCTGAAGCTCAACCAGCACCGGCGCGAGGCGCATGCGGCCATGTATGCGCAGTACAGCGCCGGTTCGCCCGACGAGCAGGCCCTCGCGGTGTGGATGCAGCGCCTCGGCCTGAAGACCGAGGCCGCCCCGGCGGAGGAACGCTGAATGCGCGCGCTCGGCCTGTTGGGGGTGCTGCTCGCGCTGGTGATCGTGGGCGTGCTGGTCAAGAAGCAGCTGGGCGGGATGGCGGCCGGGCCGTCCGCAGCCCCGGGGCAGGCGCCGGCGACGCAGCCGCGCCAGGTGGAGCAGCAGTTCAAGCAGGCGCTGGACGCCGCCATGCAGCAGCCCCGTCCCGTCCCCGATGACGCCCGCTGACGCGCACTGGATGCGCCTCGCGCTGGACGAGGCGCATCGCGCGGCCGAAGCCGGCGAGGTGCCGGTGGGCGCGGTGCTGGTGAGGGAAGGGCGGCTGCTCGCGAGCGGACGCAATGCCCCGGTAGCGCTGCACGATCCCAGTGCCCATGCCGAAATGAATGCGCTGCGCGCCGGCGGCGCGGCGCTGCGGAACTACCGCCTCGACGGCTGCGAGCTCTACGTCACGCTGGAGCCCTGCGCGATGTGCGCCGGCGCCATGCTCCATGCACGGCTGGCCCGCGTGGTGTTCGGCGCGGCCGATCCGAAGACCGGCGCTGCCGGCTCGGTGCTGGACCTGTTCGCCAACCGGCAGCTCAACCATCGCACGCAGGTGGAGGGCGGGGTGCTTGCCGACGAGTGCCAGCAGGCGCTGCAGGACTTCTTCAAGGGCCGGCGCAGCGCGGCGCGCGAGGCGGCCGAGCCACTGCGCGACGATGCGCTGCGCACCCCGCCCGAGCGCTTCGAGGCGCTGCCCGACTACGGCTTCGCGCCGCGCTACATCAGCGACCTGCCGCAGCAGCGCGGCTGGCGCATGCATTACCTCGACGAGGGGCCGGTTGACGCCCCCTGGGCCTGCCTTTGCCTGCATGGCCCGGGCGAATGGAGCTACTTCTTCCGTCACCTCGCGCGCGTGCATGGGCTGAGGGTGCTGGCGCCGGACCTCATCGGCTTCGGCCGCAGCGACAAGCCCAAGCGGGAGACGGTGCACCAATGGCCCTGGCACCGGGATCTCCTGCTTGCCTGGCTGGAGCGCCTGCAGCCGGGGCCGCTCGCGCTGGTTTACAGCGCGGGCGCGGGCGAGCTGGCGACCCTGCTCACCAGCGCCGCACCGGAGCGCTTCATGCTGGCCATGGCTGCGCCCGATGGCGGCACGAGCGCGGACGCCGCCTGGCGCGCGCCCTTTCCCGATCGTGGCTTCGAAGCGGCGCTGCGGGCCTTCGGCCCCGTGCCCGAGGAGGTCTCGGGTCCCAGCGAACAGCAGGCGGAGCTGATCGCGCGTGAGGCGATGGGATACTTCGGCCCGTGAAAAAGAAGCACATCTACATCTATTCCCCCTCCAGCGCCGTGCGCGACAAGGCCGCCTTCAAGCGCGGCGTCAAGCGCCTGCAGGCGCTGGGCCACGAGGTCGAGGTCGACGAGGCTGCGCTGGCCACCCACCAGCGCTTCGCGGGCGACGATGCGACCCGCCTGGCCGCCATTGCACGCGCGGCCGCCAGCGGCGCCGACGTGGCGCTGATCTCGCGCGGCGGCTACGGGCTCACGCGCATCCTGGATGCCATTCCCTACAAGGCGGTGGCCAAGGCCATCGGGCGCGGCACCGAGTTCGTGGGCCTGAGCGACTTCACCGCCTTCCAGTGCGCGCTGCTCGCGAAGACGGGCGCGGTCAGCTGGTCGGGGCCGGCACTCGGGGAAGATTTCGGCGCCGAGGACGGGCCCGACGAGATCATGGAAGCCTGCTTCGACGACCTGCTGCACGGGCAAGGCGAAGGCACCGGCTGGCGCGTGCCCAAGCGCGAGGGCGAGTCCCTCGCGGGCTTTCGCAGCCTGCACGACGCGACGCTGTGGGGCGGCAACCTCTGCGTGCTGACCAGCCTGCTGGGCACGCCTTACTTTCCGGCGATCGACAAGGGCGTTCTCTTCCTCGAGGACGTGAACGAGCATCCCTACCGGGTGGAGCGCATGCTCGACCAGTTGCGCCATGCCGGCGTGCTGGCGCGCCAGAAGGCCGTGCTGATCGGGCACTTCACCGGCACGCGCAAGGTGCCGCACGACCGCGGCTTCGACATGCAGACGGTGGTGACTCGCCTGCGCGGGCTGATCAAGGCGCCGGTGCTGACGGGCCTGCCCTTCGGCCATGTTCCGACCAAGGTGCTGCTGCCGCTCGGCGCCCATGTCGAGGTCGCGGCCGATGGACGCGATGTCTTCATGGTGTGGGGGCACAGGCACGCCCACTGAACAGGCCGCAAAGAAAAAGCCGCTGCGAAGGCAGCGGCTTGGCGTGCGGGAGGAGGGGACGCGCCTTCTCAGGTGGTGATGCGGTGATGCGGCCGCGGCACCAGCGCGCCGGGCAGGCCACCCTTGAACAGGCGATTGATCTCGCGCATCTGGCGGCGGGCGGCGGCTTCGCCATCAATGGCGCTCAGGGCCGTCAGCACGTCCTGGCGCAGGTACCAGAGCGCTTCCATGTCGCCCGCGAAGCGCACCCGCTGGGCGACGCGCTGGGCGGAATGGCCCCCATGGCCTTGAAGGAGCGAAAGCATGGCGCTGCGGATCTGGCCCATCTGGCGGTCCGTGGAGCGGCCCATGCCGAGGATCGGAGACGACAGAAATCGGAAGAAACTGTGGAGTGACGCCATGAGACGAAGGTGGGATGCCTGGAGCCCTGATGGCTACAACGTTAAGCGCGTAGGATTTGGCGCACAAGGGGAGGAAAGGGGAGGAAGCATGATTTCATGTTGAAAAACAACATACTTCACAAATTTCTTCATGCTTTAGGCGAGCAATTGATACCTAAGTTGTACTAACCATGTGAGCCTGTTTGTACAGGTGTGTTTCCGAATGAAAAAGCAACAACTTCGGTCGCCAAGGTGTCGATTTGATGCCGCTTTGGGGCGTTTTTGCTGTGCTTTGCCATAATCCCTCGGCGCGAGCCACCAAAATTTGCACATAAATGACCGGTCATTCCACTGTCGTTTTCGCTGACCTGACCGGGAGCACCCGGGTCTTCGAAGCCATCGGCAACGCCCGGGCCACGGAGACTGTCACACGCCTGATCCAGTGGATCGGCGGCGTCTGCGAATCCCACGGTGGCCGTGTCGTGAAATCGCTGGGCGATGGCGTGTTCGCGATATTCGCCAGCGGCGCGAGCGCCACCCGGGCTGTGCTCGAACTTCAGCGCAACCATCAGAAACGTCTCCAGACCTGGCCAGCCCCGCTGCGCATGGAGTTGCAGATAGGCGTGGCCAGCGGCGAGGTGGTGGAGGTGGATAGCGACTGCTACGGCGACGCCGTCAACCTGGCCTCCCGCCTGAGCGACCTCGCCGGTCCAGGCCAGATCTGGGCGACCGAGTCGGTCATCGACCAACTGCAGGGCGGGGAGGCGCGGCACCGCAGCCTCGGGCCGATCAACATCCGCGGCAAGAACGAAATGCCGGTGGTGCACCGCATCGACTGGCAGGACGAGGTCACCGAGTTCCTCACCATGCCGGCTTCGCTCGCCGCGCCGTCGCGAGGGGCGGATTCCTCCTTCGGGCAAATCGAGCTGGCGTGGCTCGACGTCCGCTCCATGTTCCGCGCGGAAGAGCTGCCGATCCATCTGGGCCGGGTCGACGACGCACAGTTCGTGGTCAACGATCCGCGCGTCTCGCGCCTGCATGCGCGCATCGAGGCGCGGCAGGGCAGCTGCGTGCTGGTCGACATCAGCACTTACGGCACGTGGGTCCGCTTCCACGGCACCGCCGGCGCCAGCGGCGAGATCGCGCTGCGCCGTGACGAGTGCGTGCTGCATGGCAGCGGCGAAATCGGGCTGGGCGCGCCCCTGAGCGACTTCAGCGCGCCAACGATCTCCTTCAACACCACCGGCGGCAACGTGCTGCTCTCGCGGCGCGACGCCCGCTGAGCCTGCACGGCGCGCCGATCGCCCGTCGCCTTTCCCGGTATTCCTTGGCAAGCGGCGCGGCTGCGTCCACCATGGTGGATTTCTTCCGCCGCCGTGCTGCCCCCCTTCGATCCCTGGCTGACGAACCGCATCGCCCTCGACGCGGCTGCGGCCGCGCATGCCGGCGCATCAGCGCTCGCGGCGCGGCGTGAACAGCGCCTGGCCGACCTGCTGCGCGCCGCCGCGCGCGGATCGGCCTTCTACCGTCGGCTTTTCGAGGGGCGGGACCCGGCGGCCATCCGCCTCGAAACCCTGCCGGTCGTGCGCAAGGCCGAGTTGATGCGCGCCTTCGACGACTGGGTCACCGATCCTGCGCTGCGCCTCGATGCGCTGCGCCGCTTCACCGCCGATCGCTCGCGCATTGCCGATGCCTTCGCCGGGCGCTCCGTGGTGTGGGAGAGCTCGGGCAGCAGCGGCGAGCCGGGCATCTTCGTGCAGGATGCGCAGGCGATGGCCGTGTACGACGCGCTGGAGTACCTGCGTCGCCCGGCGGCGCGTTCGCTCGAGCGGCTGATGAACCCGTTTGGCCTGGGCGAGCGCATTGTCTTCGTCGGGGCGACGGGTGGGCATTTTGCGAGCACGGTTTCGATCGAGCGCCTGCGCCGGCTCAACCCGGCCCTGGCGCTGAGCCTGCGCAGCATCTCCTTCCTGCAGTCGGCCGAATCGCTGGCGGCGCAGCTCGACGCATTGCGCCCCACGGTGATCGCCACGTATCCCAGCGTGGCGCTGCTGCTGGCCGAGGAACGCCTGGCCGGCCGGCTGCAGGCAGCACCGCAGGAAGTCTGGACCGGCGGCGAGAACCTGTCGGCCGCCTGCCGCGGCTTCGTGCAGCAGGCACTCGGTTGCGCGGTGGTCAACAACTACGGCGCCTCCGAGTTTCTGACGCTGGCCAGTGAATGCCGCCAGGGCCGGCTTCACCTCAACAGCGACTGGGCAATCCTCGAATCGGTGGATGCACGAGGCCGCGTCGTGGCGGCGGGCGAGCGCGGCACCACGACACTGCTGACCAACCTCGCCAACCATGTGCAGCCGCTGATCCGCTACGACCTGGGCGATCGGGTGCAGCAGGACCCCGCTGCCTGTCCCTGCGGCAGCGCGCTGCCCGTGATCGAGGTGGAAGGCCGCAACGACGACGCGTTGCGCCTGGGCCGTCCTGGCACGCGGACCGTCTGCGTCCCGCCGCTGGCAGTGAGCACGGTGTTGGAGGACGATGCCGGCCTGTTCGATTTCCAGCTCGTGCAGGAAGGCCCCTGCGAACTGCTCCTTTGCACCGGCCTGCAGGGCAAGGCGGCGGATGCCAGCCTGCGCCGGGGGCGCAGCGCGCTGTCGGCCTTCCTGGCCCGGCAGGGGGCTGTCGGCGTGCACATCCACTGCAGGAGCGGGGAGCGCGAGCGCCGCGGCATCAGCGGCAAGGTGCAACGGGTGCTCGTGGCCGCACCCGAGGCTTGAAGGTGCGGCCGGCATCCACTAGGCTTGATGTTTCGCCCGGCCTGGCGCTTCGCGCGATCCGAACCTCGAGTCCCCTGGGAGAACCCTCATGACCTTCGCCTCTGTCACTGATCTGCCGAACGGTCCTTACGGCAGCTTCCAGTCACTCCTCGAACTGCAAACCGCCATTCTTCAGAGCCTGATGCGGGCGCAGCAGGCCCAACTCCAGATGATGACCGTCTGGCAGCAGCCCTTCGCCGCCGTCAACCAGGAACTCTGGGACCAGTGGATCTGCCGCTTCGGCGGCGGCGTTCCCATCGACGGCTGAGGGCGTAGACACCGCGATCCGGCGGATCTGCGGGTTTTCACCTAGCTTGAAGGCCTCAAGTTTCGCGGGGCCGCTGCCGATAAGTCTCGTGACCCGGCCCGGAATCGGCGGCCGTCTAGGAACAAGCATGCGGAATATGAAGATCGCGACCCGCCTCGGGTGGGGTTTCGGGATCGTGCTGCTGTTGATGGCTGCATCGATCGCGGTGGGCATGGTGCGTCTGCGCGGCATGGCCGAGATCCATGCGCGGGCCGGCGCTGCGCAGCAGGAAGCGCTGGCGGGCGGCCTCCGCCAGTTGTCCCAGCCCGGTGCGGGCGGGGAGGCCGTGCAGAAGCAGCTGGCCGCCGTGGCCGCACTGCAGGCACAGCAGGCGAAGACGGCTTCCGCGGAGGTCGAAGAGGTCATCGCCGGCGCGCAGTGGCTGCTGTTCGGGCTGGGGCTGCTCGCGCTGGGCGTCGGCGTGGGCTGGACCATCGGCATGGTGCGGGCCATCGTGCGGCCGCTGGACGAGGCCATCCTGATCGCCGAGACGGTGGCGTCGGGCGACCTCAGCAAGGAATTCGAGACCGAGCGCGGCGGCGAGTTCGGCCGCCTGCTGCGCGGCATGGGCGAGATGGAGGACACGCTGACCGACGTGGTGACCCGCATCAAGGAGTCCACCGATTCGATCGTGACGGCGTCCAGCCAGATCGCCTCCGGGAATCAGGATCTGTCCTCGCGCACCGAGGAGCAGGCCAGTTCGCTGGAGCAGACCGCTGCCTCGATGGAAGAGCTGACCTCCACCGTCAAGCAGAACGCCGACAACGCACGCCAGGCCAATCAGCTGGCGCTCTCGGCCTCCGACGTGGCGGTGAAGGGCGGCGACGTGGTCAGCCAGGTGGTGGACACCATGGCGTCGATCCATGCCTCCTCCAGGAAGATCGTCGACATCATCGGCGTGATCGACGGCATTGCCTTCCAGACCAACATCCTGGCACTCAACGCAGCGGTCGAGGCCGCGCGGGCCGGGGAGCAGGGCCGCGGCTTCGCCGTCGTGGCCGCGGAGGTGCGCAACCTCGCGCAGCGCTCCGCCGGCGCGGCCAAGGAGATCAAGGGCCTGATCGACGATTCGGTGGGCAAGGTCAACGCTGGCACCGCACTGGTGAGCGAAGCCGGCCGCACCATGGAAGAGATCGTGGGCAGCGTCAGGCGGGTGACGGACATCATCGGCGAGATCACCGCCGCCAGCCACGAGCAGACCCAGGGCATCGAGCAGATCAACCAGGCCATCACGCAGATGGACCAGGTGACGCAGCAGAACGCCGCGCTGGTGGAAGAGGCCGCGGCTGCCGCGGCGTCGATGCAGGAGCAGGCCGGCAAGCTGTCGCAGGTCGTGGGCACCTTCAAGCTCGACGACGACGAAGCGCCGGCTGTGCCAGTGCCCGTGCAGGTTCGGCCGGCACCGGTTGCCGTGCGGCCCAAGCTGCCGGTGAAGCCCGTGCAGCGGATCGCCGGAGCGGCGCCGCGTCAGCCTGTCGTGCCGGCAAAGCTGCCTGCAGGCGGCGACTGGGAGAGCTTCTAAGCCGTGCGCGACGCGCTGCGCGGCGCCGCCGCGACCTGGGCCGCGAAGCTGAGGATCTGCTCCAGCGCGATGATGAAGGCCGCGCCCACCGCCACCAGCGTGACCAGCACCGGCAGGTCCAGCGCGCTGATGATGCCGAAGCCATTCGGAATGGCGCGCGGATTGGCCGTGGTGCAGATGAAGTCCGCCGCACCCATGCCGGTGTAGTGCATCGAGCACACGGCCACGCCCATCACCAGCGCGGCCGCGAGGCGCACGCCGATCGTGCGCGTGTTGAAGGCCAGCCAGAGCGCCGCGCTGGCCGCCGCCATCGCCATCAGCACCGAGACCGCCACGATTCCCAAGTCCCAACGGATGAAACCGCCGAAGCGCATGCCGTACATGCCCAGGTAGTGCATCACCGCCACGCCCAGGCCCAGCAGGGAGCCGGCCGTCACGATGCGCCTCGGATCCTTCGGCGCCTGCGCCACATAGGCCAGCGCGACGGAGGAGGCCACGATGGCGGCGACCAGCGAGACCAGCGTCTCGAACAACGAGTAGCCGATGCCCATCTGCAGCTTGACCGCGACCATGCCGATGAAGTGCATGGACCACACGCCGATGCCGCCGAGCGCGACACCCGTGACGAGGCTGTTGGACAGGCTGGTGCTGCCGTCCGCCCGGCGGATGCGGCGGGCCGCCGTCAGCGCGACGAAGGCGCCGATGACCGAGAGCAGGTAGGACAGCCCGACGAAGCCGAACTGGTAGACGGGGACGATCAGAGTTTCCATCTGAGATTCCGAAGCCCCACAGGGCATTGTTATTGGTGGTAACGATGTTATTCTTTGTTACTACTTTTAGATGTGATCGATTTCACGCGAAACAAAAGTTCTCGTTTGAGATCGGAGGTTCTTCTGCGGCCGTGGCTGCGAGAGGGCTGATGCTGCGGCGGCAGAATGGCCGCAGGTCCCCTGGCCCCTCGTACCCCTTTTCGCGACGCGCATGAACACCGAAACACCCGCCCCGCCACCTCCCCATGCCCAGGCCGGTGCCTGTGCCTATCTGCTGCACGTTCTCCTGCAGGAAGCCGAGCGACGGCAGGCTGGCTTCATCGGCACCGTCATCGCGGGAGTGGTGCGCGACCACCAGAGCATTCCCGGCGACATTCCCGAGAAGCCCCTGGTCGATGCCATCTTCGAGGAGACGCTGCGGATCCTGCGGCACGCGAACGAGCCCTTCGGCCCACCTGCCCTGGAGCCGGCGCCGCGGCCGCGGGGCTGATGGCGCGCCGGAATGACCAAGATGCCATGCAGGGCCATCGCTTCCCCTTGACGCCGCCCCGTTAGACTCGCCGCCATGTTTCGCTGGCTGCTCGCCGTCTTCGCCTTCATGCTGGCCACCCAGTTCGCCTGGGCGGCGGCCGCTGCCTATTGCGGGCACGAGTCGAACCCGGCGGCGGCGCACGTCGGCCACCACGCGCACAAGCATGCGACGGCGCCGTCCGATGCAGCGCATGCCGACACCACGACCGACCTCGCCAAGAGCCCCCTGGGCGCCGACCACCCGGATTGCAGCTACTGCCACGGCGGCGTCGCGCAACCGGTCACGCTCAAGATCTCCGTCGCAGCCATGCCGGCCGCCAGGCGCTTTGCGCCTCCGGCGCCGCGCCCCTTCCTCTGCGCGATCGACGACGACATCGATCGCCCCAAATGGACCCGCCTCGGTTGAGCCGGCGCGTGTCCTGTCTTTCCTCATTCCTTCCTTGCTGATGGCCTGACGACCCGCGCCGGATTCCTTGTCCTGTTTCTTGACCGGAGAATTCGATGTGCAGGTTTCCCGTGCCCATGGCGCTCGCGCTCATGGCACTCGCGAGCGCCGGTGCGCTCGCCCAGAACAATCCATCCGCGGACGCGGTGCCCCAGGCCGCCGCGCCGGCGGCCGCCCCGGCCGCATCCCTGACCCTGGCCGCCGCGGTGGCGCTGGCGCTGGACCACAGCCCCGAGCTGTCGGCCGCCCGGCGCGAGATCGAGGCCGCCGAAGGCGCCCGCATCCAGGCCGGCGTGCTGCCGAACCCGAGCCTGAGCGTCGAGCTCGAGGACACGCGCCGCGAGACGCGGACGACCACCGTCCTGCTCAGCCAGCCCATCGAGCTCGGCGGCAAGCGCGGTGCCCGCATCGAGGCGGCGGAGCGCGCGATCGAGCTCGCCCGCGTGCAGCTGGAAGGCCGCGAGGCCGAGCTGCGGGCGAGCGTTACCGCCGCCTTCTTCGCCGCGCTCATCGCGCAGGACCGGGTGCGCCTGGCGCTGGCCTCGCTGGCGCTGGCGAACACTGGCAGCCAGGCCGCGGGCAAACGGGTCAGCGCCGGCAAGATCTCGCCGGTCGAGGAGACCAAGGCGAAGGTGGCCGAGGCGAACGTGCGCCTGGAACTGGTGCAGGCCCAGGGCGAACTGCGGACCAGCCTGCAGCAGCTGCGCGCCGTCACCGGCGCACCCACGCCGATCGGCGGGGTCGATGGCGATGCCCTGGCGATGCCACCGTTGCCGCCCGAAGCGCTGCTGGAGGAGCGCCTCCAGCGCGCCCCCGCGATGCGCCAGGCCGGCCTGGACGTGCAGCGCCTGCGCGCGCTGGCCGAGCTGGAGCGGGCCAAGCGCGTTCCGGACATCACGCTGACCGTCGGCGCCAAGCGGCCGCAGGAGATGGCGCGCAGCCAGGCGGTCGTCGGGATCTCGGTGCCGCTGCCGATCTTCGACAGCAACCGGGGCAACCTGCTGGAGGCCCTGCGCCGGCAGGACAAGGCGGGGGACGAGGCCCGCGCCCTCGAACTGCGCCTGCGCGCCGAGGCCGGCGCCGCGCTGCAGCGTCACAACACCGCCCGCACCGAGGCGGCGGCGCTGCAGGCCGAGATCCTGCCGGGCGCGCAGAGCGCCTTCGACGCCGCCACCAAGGGCTTCGCGCTGGGCAAGTTCAGCTACCTCGAGGCCCTGGACGCGCAGCGCACCCTGCTGCAGGCGCGCGCCCAGTACCTGCGCGCGCTGGCAGATGCCCATCGCTCGATCACGGACCTGGACCGCCTCCTGGGCGGCCCGGACCCGACCGCAACCGCATCCCCGATTTCCAAGGAGCGCCCATGACCACTCCGAGCAACGCGAGCGGCCTCAGCCGCGGGCACCGTCTTGCCATCCTCTTCATCGTCGTCCTGAGCGTGGTCGCGGCCGCGCTGATCTGGCGCATCGGGCCAGCCGGCACCTCCGAGGAAGGCCACGGCCACGGCCATGCGGAAGAGGCCGGCAAGGAAGGCGACGACCACGGCCATGGCCACGAGCACGGGAAGGACGCGCATGGCCATGCGGAAGAGGCCACCGCCAAGGCACCCCAGGAAGGCGCCAAGGCGGTCGAAGCCAAACAGCCCGCGGGCAGGGTGACCCTGTCCGATGCCCAGGTGCAGTCCGCCGGCATCGCGCTGGCGGAGAGCGCGCCGGCGACGATCGGCAGCTCCACGCGCTTCCCGGGCGAGATCCGCTTCAACGAGGATCGCACCGCCCACGTCGTGCCCCGCGTGGCGGGCGTGGTCGACAGCGTGCATGCCGACCTCGGCCAGCAGGTGCGCAAGGGGCAGGTGCTGGCGGTCATCTCCAGCACCGTCGTGTCCGAGACCCGGGCCGAACTGCAGGCGGCGCAGAAGCGCCAGCAGCTGGCCCGCACGACCTACGCGCGCGAGAAGACCCTGTGGGAGCAGAAGATCTCGCCCGAGCAGGACGTGCTGCAGGCCCGCCAGGCGCTGCACGAGGCGGAGATCGCCGCCGCGAACGCGAGCCAGAAGCTGTTCGCGCTCGGCGCCTCGGCCCAGGGCAGCGCGCTCGGGCGCTTCGAGCTGCGCGCGCCCTTCGACGGCATGGTGGTCGAGAAGCACATCGCGCTCGGCGAATCGATCAAGGAGGACGCCAACGTCTTCACCCTCTCCGACCTGTCCACCGTCTGGGCCGAGATGAGCGTGGCCGCGCGGGACCTGCAGCGGGTGCGCGTGGGCGAGCGCGTCATCGTGCGCTCCGGCGCCTTCGAGGCGAGCATCGAGGGCAAGGTGGCCTACGTGGGGGCGCTGATCGGCGAGCAGACCCGCACGGCGCGCGCCCGCGTCGTGCTGCCGAACCCGCAAGGCGCATGGCGGCCGGGCCTCTTCGTGGACGTGGAGCTGGTCGCCGAGGAGGTGAAGGCGCCGGTCACGGTCGCGGCCGCCGCGCTGCAGACCGTCGACGGCAGGCCGGTGGTCTACCTGAAGGTGCCGGGCGGCTTCATGCCGCAGCCGGTGCGCGTGGGGCGCAGCGACGGCCAGCGCGTCGAGATCCTCGACGGGCTCCAGGCCGGCGCGCCGCATGCCGCGGCAGGCAGCTTCGTCCTCAAGTCCGAGCAGGGCAAGCGCTCCGCCACGCACACGCACTGAGGCAGGAAGCAGGCACACATGTTCGAACGAATCATCCGCTTCGCCGTCGAGCAACGATGGCTGGTGCTGCTCGCCGTGCTGGGCATGGCGGGCATCGGGATCTTCAGCTACCAGAAGCTGCCGATCGACGCGGTCCCGGACATCACCAACGTCCAGGTCCAGATCAACACGGCCGCGCCGGGCTATTCGCCGCTGGAGACAGAGCAGCGCGTCACCTTCCCGATCGAGACGGCGATGGCCGGCCTGCCTGGCCTCCAGGAGACGCGCTCGCTGTCCCGCTACGGGCTGTCGCAGGTCACGGTGATCTTCCGCGACGGCACCGATCTCTACTTCGCGCGCCAGCTGGTGAACGAGCGCCTGCAGACGGCGGCCGGCGAGATGCCCGACGGCATCCATCCCGCGGTGGGGCCGATCTCCACCGGCCTGGGCGAGATCTACCTGTGGACCGTCGAGGCCCGTGAGGGCGCCAGGAAGCCGGGCGGATCGCCCTACACCCCGACGGACCTGCGCGAGATCCAGGACTGGATCATCAAGCCGCAGCTGCGCAACGTGCCGGGCGTGACCGAGATCAACTCGATCGGCGGTTTCGCCAAGCAGTACCAGATCGCGCCCAGCCCGGAGAAGCTCTCGGCCTACGGCCTGTCGATGGCCGACGTGGTCAAGGCGCTCGAGCGCAACAACGCCAACGTCGGCGCCGGCTACATCGAGCGGCGAGGGGAGCAGTACCTGATCCGCGCGCCCGGCCAGGCGCGCAGCCTGGACGACCTGCGCAACGTCATCCTGACGAGCAGCGGCAGCACGCCCGTGCGGGTGCGCGACGTGGCCGAGGTCGACATCGGCCGGGAGTTGCGCACCGGCGCGGCCACCGACAACGGCCGCGAGGTCGTGCTGGGCACGGTCTTCATGCTGATCGGCGAGAACAGCCGCATCGTCTCGCAAGCCGTGGCCGAGCGGATGGTGCAGATCAACAAGACGCTGCCCGAGGGCGTGGAGGCCGTGACCGTCTACGACCGCACGGTGCTGGTCGACAAGGCGATCGCCACGGTCAAGAAGAACCTGCTGGAGGGGGCGGTGCTGGTGATCGCGGTGCTGTTCCTCTTCCTCGGCAACCTGCGTGCCGCGATCATCACCGCGCTGGTGATTCCGCTGTCGATGCTGTTCACCTTCACCGGCATGGTGAGCCAGAAGGTCAGCGCCAACCTGATGAGCCTGGGCGCGCTGGACTTCGGCATCATCATCGACGGCGCGGTGGTGATCGTCGAGAACTGCGTGCGAAGGCTGGCCCATGCGCAGGCCCACCACGGGCGGCCGCTGACGCGCGGCGAGCGCTTCCACGAGGTCTTCGCCGCCTCGCAGGAGGCGCGGCGGGCGCTGCTCTTCGGGCAGTTGATCATCATGATCGTCTACCTGCCGATCTTTGCGCTCACGGGCGTGGAGGGAAAGATGTTCCACCCGATGGCGCTCACCGTCGTGATCGCGCTGCTCGGCGCGATGATCCTGTCGGTCACCTTCATCCCCGCGGCCGTCGCGCTGTTCATCGGCCACCGCGTCTCGGAGAAGGAGAACCGGTTGATGTCGTGGGCGCGGCGCGCCTACGAGCCGCTGCTGGCGCGTGCGCTGGGCGCGAAGGCGGTGGTCGTCACCGCCGCGGTGGCGGCTGTGCTGCTGTCCGGCCTGCTGGCGACACGGCTGGGCAGCGAGTTCATCCCCAGCCTCAACGAAGGCGACTTCGCGATCCAGGCGCTGCGCATTCCGGGCACCAGCCTGAGCCAGTCGGTGCAGATGCAGCAGCAGCTCGAGCAGACGCTGAAGCGCAAGTTCCCCGAAATCGAGCGGGTCTTCGCCCGCACCGGCACCGCGGAGATCGCATCGGACCCGATGCCGCCCAACATCTCGGACGGCTACATCATGCTCAAGCCGATGGACCAGTGGCCCGAGCCCAGGCGCACCCGCGAGCAACTGCTCGCGGCGGTGCAGGAGGAGGTGAACGCCATTCCCGGCAGCAACTACGAGTTCTCGCAGCCGATCCAGCTTCGCTTCAACGAACTGATCTCCGGCGTGCGCAGCGACGTGGCGGTCAAGGTCTTCGGCGACGACATGGAGGTGCTGGACAGGACCGCCGGGCAGATCGAGAAGGTGCTGGGCGCCATCGCCGGCGCGCAGGAAGTGAAGGTCGAGCAGACCACGGGGCTGCCCATGCTCACCATCGAGATCGACCGGGAGAAGGCGGTCCGCTACGGCCTGAACATCGCCGACATCCAGGACACCGTCGCCACCGCGGTGGGCGGGCGCGAGGCGGGCACGCTGTTCGAGGGCGATCGGCGCTTCGACATCGTGGTGCGCCTGCCCGAAGCCCTGCGTGGCGACATCGAGGCCATCCGCCGCCTGCCCATCGCGCTGCCGGTGGGGAACGGGGCAGGGCGCGTCAGCTTCATCCCGCTCGCCGAGGTCGCCAACCTGTCGCTCGCGCCCGGTCCGAACCAGGTCAGCCGCGAGAACGGCAAGCGGCGCATCGTGGTCAGCGCGAACGTGCGCGGGCGCGACCTCGGCTCCTTCGTGAGCGAGGCGTCGGCGGCCATCGAGGCGCAGGTCCGGATCCCGGCCGGCTACTGGACCACCTGGGGCGGCCAGTTCGAGAACCTGCAGTCGGCGACGCAGCGCCTGCAGATCGTGGTGCCGGTGTCGCTGCTGCTGGTCTTCACGCTGCTGTTCGCGATGTTCGGCAACCTCAAGGACGGACTGCTGGTGTTCACCGGCATCCCGTTCGCGCTGACCGGGGGGATCCTCGCGCTGTGGCTGCGCGGGATCCCACTGTCGATCACGGCCGCGGTGGGCTTCATCGCACTGTCGGGCGTCGCGGTGCTCAACGGGCTGGTGATGATTTCCTTCATCCGCAACCTGCGCGAGTCCGGCCGCCCCCTGGACGCCGCGATCCACGAGGGCGCGGTCACGCGCCTGCGGCCGGTGCTGATGACGGCCCTGGTCGCGTCGCTCGGCTTCGTGCCGATGGCGATCGCGACGGGCACCGGCGCGGAGGTGCAGCGGCCGCTCGCCACGGTGGTGATCGGCGGCATTCTTTCCTCCACCGCGCTCACGCTGCTGGTGCTGCCGGTGCTCTACCGGCTGGCGCACGGGCGCGACGAGGAGGAGGCCTACAGCCGCGCGACGTCCAGCACGGCCGCTGCGAAGGCGGCAGGCGCTTCCTGAGGCAGGTTGTGGCCGATGCCGCCGCTGAGGTTGCGGTGCTCGTAACGGCCCGAGAACTTGCTCGCGTAGGCCCTCGGTTCCGGATGCGGCGCGCCGTTGGCATCGCCTTCCAGGGTGATGGTCGGCACGCCGATGACCGGCGCCTGGGCGAGGCGCGCCTCGAGTTCGCGGTACTTCGCTTCGCCTTCCGCCAGGCCCAGGCGCCAGCGGTAGTTGTGCACCACGATGCGCACGTGGTCCGGGTTGTCGAAGGCCGCGGCGCTGCGCTCGAAGGTGGCGTCATCGAAGGCCCATTTCGGCGATGCGGTCTGCCAGATCAGCCTGGCGAACGCCTTGCGGTTCTTCTCATAGCCCAGCCGCCCCCGTTCTGTCGCGAAGTAGTACTGGTACCACCACTGCAACTCGGCCTCCGGCGACAGCGGCACCTGGCCGATCTGCTGGCTGCCGATCAGGTAGCCGCTGACGGAGACCAGCGCCTTCACGCGCTCGGGCCACAGCGCCGCCATGATGCAGGCAGTGCGGGCGCCCCAGTCACAGCCCGCAATGGTCGCCTTCTGGATCTTCAGCGCGTCCATCAGGGCAAGGATGTCGACGGCGACCACGCTCTGCTGGCCATTGCGCGGGGTCGTGTCGGAAAGGAAGCGGGTTCCGCCGTAGCCGCGCAGGTGCGGCACGATCACCCGGTGGCCGGCCGCCGCCAGCAGCGGGGCGACGTCGACATAGGTATGGATGTCATAGGGCCAGCCATGCAGCAGGATCACCGGGGCGCCATCGGCGGGGCCGAGTTCGGCGTATTCGATGTCGAGCACGCCGGCGTGGATGTTCTTCAGCGGTGTGAGGCGCCTCGGCGGCGCTGCCGGCGCCGCGCTCTGGGCCAGCGCCGTCGTGGCGGTGAACTGGGCGGCCATGGCGCCGAAGGCTGCGGCGCCCAGGAACGAGCGACGGGGCAAAGCGTGTTTGTTTGACATGTTGGGGTCCTTGCGAGGTGGAGGGGGCCCGTTCGGGCTCTGGCGGAATGAATTGTTGTGGCGACGCGTGCCCCGGCGGCGCACCTTCGTATGCCTCTGTATCCGGGGCAGCTTTCGCCACAGTAAATTTCACGGCCCTTGGCCGGGCCGGCGCGCTGGCAGCGGGTCCGCCTGCGATGGGCTCAGGCCGTTTCCTTGCGTCCCGCGAAATAGGCATCCAGGCGCGTGCGCTCCTGCTCGAAGGCCGACATGCCGGCGAGCACCGTCTTCCAATCGCCGGTGCGGCTGGCGCGATCGATGCGCTCGCACGCGGCGGCGAACGCGAGCGCGCCGACCATCTTGCTGGCGCCCGCCATGCGATGGGCAAAGCGGGTGACCTGGGGCACGTCGTCATCGGCCACGGCCTGCCGCAGCCCGGCCGAGTCGTCCTCGCAGGTCAGGCGGAAGGCGGCGAGCACCTGGCTCACCATCGACGCATCGCCGGCGCAATTGGTGGAGAGAAGCGCCTGGTCGATCGGGCACGCGGAAGAAGTGGGGTCCGTATCCGAGAACGCCGAAACGGCAGGCGGGGAGGGCGCCTGCGGAAGCGGCAGCCATCGATCGAGCTTGTCGGTCAGCTGCGCCAGCTCCACCGGCTTGACCAGGAAGTCGTCCATGCCGGCGGCGAAGCAGGCCTCGGCCTCTCCCTGCAGCGCGTTGGCGGTGCAGGCGATGATCGGTACGCGCTCGGCACCCGCGTCGGATTCCAGCCCGCGGATGCTGCGCGCCAACTCGTAGCCGTCCATGTGGGGCATGTGGCAGTCGGTGATGATCAGCCCGAAGCGGCCCGACTTCCATGCCGTCAGGCCTTGCACGCCGTCGTCCGCGGTCTCGGCGGCATAGCCCAGCGTGCGCACCTGGCGCAGCAGCAGCATGCGGTTGACGGGGTGGTCGTCCACCAGCAGCACCAGCGTTCCCTCCGCCTCGGCCTGCGCGGTGTCGGGCGCCGTGCGGCGCATGGCCGTGTGCGGAAGAGGGCGCGCGCCATCGGGGCCGCCGGCCGGAAGGGGCTCGGCGATGGGCAACGGCAATTCCAGGGTGATGGTCGTGCCCTTGCCCGGCTCGCTGTCCATGCGGATCGAGCCGCCCATCATCTGTGCCAGCTGCCGCGAGATGACCAGCCCCAGCCCGGTGCCGCCGGGCCGCCGCCGCGCCTCGTCGTCCTCCGCCTGGCTGAAGGGCTGGAACAGGCGCTGCTGGTCCTCGGGCGAGATGCCGATGCCGGTGTCCTTGACCTCGAAGCGCAGGCGCTCCACGCCGTCCGAACGGCCCAGCCACTGGACGTTGAGGTCGATCCACCCCTCGGAGGTGAACTTGATCGCGTTGCTGACGAAGTTGTTGAGGATCTGGCGCAGGCGCACCGGGTCGACCCGCAGCGCCGGACTGACGCGCGGGTCCACCATCCGCCGCACGATCAGGCCCTTGCTGCTGGCATTGCCCAGATAGATGCTTTGAACCTCCTCGATGACGCGCTTGATCGAGACGACCTCGGGGCGGACCTCCAGCTTGCCGGCCTCGATCTTCGAGAAATCGAGGATGTCGTCGATGATGCGCAGCAGCGACCGGCTCGATTCGCGCACCAGCCCGAGCGTCTCGCGCTGCTCGGCATCCAGCTCGGTCAGGCCCAGGAGCTCCAGCATGCCCAGCATGCCGTGCATGGGTGTCCTGATCTCGTGGCTCATGGTGGCCAGGAAGGTGCCCTTGGCGCGGTTGGCGGCCTCCACCTCGGCGCTGCGCTGCGCGAGGGCGGCATTCAGGCGCTCGATCTCGCGCTCCTTCTTCTTTCTTTCCGTCACGTCTTCCGACATGGTCAGCACGTAGCGCGGCTGGCCGGTCTCGTCGAGGATCGGGATTTTCTTCGCGTGGAGGACGCGCACGCTGCCGTCGCGGGTGTGCAGGTTCTCCTCGGGAATGTCCACTTCGCGGCCCAGCGCGAGCGCCTCCCTGTCCTTGGCCGTGAAGAAGTCGGCCTCTTCCCGGGAGCTGACGAACTCGTAGGCCGTCTTGCCCAGCAGCTCCTGCTGGCTGCGTCCTGTCAGCTCTTCCATGCTGCGGTTGACGCGGAGGATCTTCAGGTCCTTGGCGTCCTTGACGATGACCTGGTAGGGGATGTGATGGATGATCGAGTTGAGGAACGCGTTGGCCGTTTCCAGTTCAGCGGTTCGCAGGTGGACGCGCGCCTCGAGATCGGCGTTCAAGGTGCGCAGGTCTTCTTCCACCTGGCGCAGGGCCGCCATGTGCTGGCGTTCGGCGATCGCCCGCCGGACCGAGTAGCCCAGCCGGTGCAGGCGCAGCTTGATCACGTAGTCCGTGGCGCCGGCCTCCATGCACTGCACCCCTTCCTCCTCGCGCAGCAGATCGGTGGAAATCACGATCAACAGGATGCCCGGATGCTGCTGCAGCACCTCCTGCACCAGCGCCATGCCGCCGACTTCGTAGTCGCACAGCACCAGGTCGAAGGCTTGCCGCTGCAGGGCGTCGACGAAGTCCTCCCGGGTCTGCACCCAGGCGATGTCGCAGGCCAGGTCCTCGGCCTGCAGCCCGGCCCCGATGCGCTGCGCATCGGCCGGGTCGTCCTCGAGGTGCAGCACGCGGATGGATGTCGTCATGTGGGCCCGTCCCGCTCGCTGCGCAGCGACTCGACGACGTCCCTGAACTCCTCGCGGTTGCGCTCGCTCAGCGCGGAGAGGGCCTCGTGCGCCTTCAGGATCCGCTTCTGCACCGCGGCCTGGCCACCGGCGGCGTCCAGCGCGTAGAGCTCCGGCGCGGCGGGCCCGTCCTCGCGCACCGCGGTCAGCACCTGCTGCATGCTCAACTCCTCGAACATGGCGCGGATGGCCGGCGGCACGTCGGCGAGCGTCACGCCGCCCCGGGCGACCAGTTCGTGCACGGTGCCGAGGCAGGTGCTGTCCATGTACTCGCAGCCGGAGAGGTCCAGCACGAGGGACCGCCCGCCGTCCAGCACGGCCAGCGCCGCTTCGTGGAAGGCGTCGCAATGCATCCAGCTGGCCCGGCCGCGCAGCGCCAGCCAGGCGACATGGTCGGCCTCGCCGAAGAACACCACCTCGCCCTCGGGCCGCGGCGCGACGGATGCGGCAGCCGCGGGAAGCTCGGCACCGTTGTCGAACCAGGAGGCGCCCGCGTGCGCGTCGATCAGCAGGATGGTGCAGTCGTCCCGGTCCGCGCCCGCCGGCGCGGCGCCGTGCAGCTGCGCCATGACCTCCTGCGCGCTGGCCAGCGGCTTGGCGAGCACGTCCTGCAGCAGCTCCAGCTCGCGCTCGGACCCGGAGGGCAGGAGCCCATCGGTGTAGAGCAGGATCCGGTCGCCCGCCAGGAGCTGGAAGCGCTCCTGCCCGAAGTGCGCATCCGGCGCCAGCCCGAGCGCGGGACCGGTGCGGCGGACCAGGCGCGTTTCCCGACCGTCGCGCGCGTGCAGCACGGGCGGATGGCCAGCCGATGCGAGCGTGAGGCTGGCGTCCGACGTGTCCAGCAGGCCGAAGACGGCTGTCAGGAACAGTCCCGGCGCGGCATGCGCCTCGCAGATCGAGCGGTTCACCGCGGCCAGCACCTCCGCCGGCGGCAGCGCGAAGCCGGTCGCCGGGTCCATCAGCACGAGCCGCTGCTTGAACAGCACCGAGAGCATGGCCGAGGTCACGCCGTGGCCGGTGGCGTCGGCCAGGTAGAAGGCGAGGTGCTGCTCGCCCAGCCGGATCACGTCGTAGAGGTCGCCACCCACGTGCTGCCCCGGCCGGTAGACCGCCTGGATGCAATAGCCTTCCATGGGCGGCGGGCTGCGAGGGAGCAGGGCGCGCTGGATCACCTCCGCCCGCTCCAGGTCGCGGCGCAGCAACTCGGAGGTCTCCTCGAGTTCGCGAACCTTGTGCTGCAGCGCCAGGTGCAGCCGCTGGCGTTCGGCCAGAAGCTGGCGCCGCTCGAGCGCGTTGCGCACGGCGACGCTCATCTCTTCCTTGCGCGGCGACTTGGGCAGGAAGTCGAAGGCGCCGAGCCGGATCGCGGCGACGGCAGAGTCGAAGGTCTCGAGGCCGGACAGCACGATCCACATGGCTTCGGGCACGGCCTGGCGTCCCCAGCGCAGGAGTTCGAGGCCGTCCATGCGCGGCATCATGATGTCCGTCAGCACCAGCGCGACTTCGGGATGCTCACGCAGGACGTGTTGCGCCGCGATGCCGTCGGCAGCCTCCAGCACTGGCGCGCAGCCGAGGCTTTGCAGCGTCAGCTTCACCATCAGGCGGGTCACCGGCTCGTCGTCCACCACCAGCGCGACGGGAGTGACAGGGTCGAGGTTCATGGCATCGGCAGGGAGCGCCTGCGCCTTGTGGGGAGGAAATTCTCCGGGCCGGCGGGCGCGATGGCAAGCCGGGGATGACACCGTGGCGAAGGGCAGGGCGACGATTCCGCCTCGGGGCCGCCGCAGTCGCATGCGGGCGTCACCGAGTGCTACGCGCCGCGTGAAAGTCCGGCGCTTCTGCGCAGGCCCTCGGCGACGCTGCGGGGGACCGGCACCGCCATGTCCAGCAGCATCTGGCCCATGCCCTTGCCCAGCGGATCCATGCGCATGGAGGAGGGGCCTCCGCCGCCGAGCGCCTCGTGCAGCAGCAGGTTCATCGAGGCCGTGCCGGGAAGGTAGAAGCGTTCCACCTTTCCATGGACCAGGTGCTGGAAGTACGCGCGCACGCCTTCGGGCGTGACCCGGGTCCACAGCAGGGGGAGCCACTCGGGCCGACGCGCGACCAGGCCGATGTTCGACAGGTTGCCCTTGTCGCCGCTGCGGGCCCAGGCCAGGTCGACGAGCCGCACCTCTTCCTGCGCCTCCTCGGGTTCGACATACAGCGGTGGGAGAAGGGCTGGGCTCGCTTCCGGCACGTGGCCTTCACCAACCGCAATGTCGACCGCATGGCGTTCCCCATCGAGGACGAAGGACACCGGCACCGCAATCTTGTCCAGCAGAAAGGCAAAGGGCTTGATCAGGGGAGAGACGGCCGGCCGCCCGCCACCCGGGCCGGTCGTGCCGGGGGCCCACGAGGTGCCCGAGGGGGCGATCTCGCGCGCGAACATGGCAAGGGCCGCCTTCTGCGGGTGGTTGGCCACCACGCGCAGCATGACCTCGCGCACGGACTGCGTGTGCGCGTGCGGGCCGTACAGCGACTCGGCCCCGATGACCTCGATGTACGTCGACGTGAAGGGCGGCTCGCCGCTCCCCTTCAGGATCTCGCTGGTGCGCTCGATGATGGCCTCGGCCGTCCGTTGCGCCTTCTTCACGGCATCGATGCCCACGATCACCATGCTGCCGGCGCAGCGGAAGCCGTCCAGCTGGGTGGCGGATACCTTGTAGGTGGGCGTCGGAGGCCGGCCCCTGGCGCCGCTGACGCGCACGCGATCGGGACCTTCCTGCTCGATGGTCACCGCCCGGAAATCGCAGCTGACGTCGGGCAGCAGGTAGGCGCCCGGGTCGCCGATCTCGTAGAGCATCTGCTCCGCGACTGCGGCCCGGATCACCTTGCCGCCCGTGCCGGGCGGCTTGGTCACCACGAAGTTGCCATCCGCATGGCACTCGATCACGGGGTAGCCGATGTGGGCCCAATCGGGGATGTCCTCCCAATCGGTGTGCAATCCGCCGGTGGCCTGGCAGCCGCATTCGATGATGTGGCCGGCGAGGCTGCCCGAGGCCAGGAGGTCATGGTCGCCTGCTTGCCAGCCGAACTCGTGCATCAAGGCCCCCAGCGTCACGGCGCTGTCGACGCAGCGGCCGGTGATGACCACCTCGGCGCCGGCGGCCAGGGCGGCGGCGATGGGCTGGGCGCCCAGGTAGGCGTTGGCGCTCAGCACGGTGTCGGGCAGCGGCTCGTCGGTGAACATGTCGGTGATACCGCGATCGCGCAGGCCGGGCATCTGCGCGGCGACGTCGTCGCCTTCGACGACCGCGACGCGCAGCTCGATGCCTTGGGCCTGTGCCAGCGCGCGCAGCGCATCGGCACAGCCCTCGGGGTGGATGCCGCCGGCGTTGCTGATGACCTTGATGCCGCGCCGCTTCACCTCGGGGAGGACGGATTTCATGGCGATGTCGACGAAGTCGGTCGCATAGCCCATCTCCGGTTTTTTGGCGCGTGCCGAGGCCAGGATGGCCATCGTGGTCTCGGCCAGGTAGTCGAAGACCAGGTAGTCGATGTTTCCGTGCGCCACCAGCTGCGGCGCGGCCACCATGCTGTCTCCCCAGAAGCCGGAGGCGCCCCCGATCCGGACGATTTTGCTGGCGAGAGGGGCCTTGCTCATGGGTGTGTGATCCCTGTGCTGGATGACGTGTGCGAGCCTATCGTTCGAGGGGGCCGATGGCTTGTGTCAACTCGCTGCCGCGTGCATTCGGGCAGCCACTTCGCGCAAGCCTCCCATGGGGACGATGACCTAGGCTGCGGACGCCATGACCGCATCCACCCAGGCCACGCCCTTCCACAAGATCCTGATCGCCAACCGGGGCGAGATCGCGCTGCGCGTGATCCGCAGCGCGCGCCAACTCGGCTACCGGACCGTGGCGGTGTATTCCACCGCCGACGCCGGTGCGCGCCATGTCCTGGAGGCTGACCAGGCGGTGTGCATCGGGGACCCGCTGCCGGCTCAGTCCTACCTGCGCATTCCGGCGGTCATCGAGGCGGCCAGGCGCACGGCGGCCGACGCGGTGCATCCCGGCTACGGCTTCCTGGCGGAGAACGAGGACTTCGCGCGCGCCTGCAAGGAGGCCGGCCTGGTCTTCATCGGGCCCTCTGCCGAAGCCATCGCCGCGATGGGGCACAAGGCGGGGGCCAAGACGCTGATGCAACAGGCCGGCGTGCCCTGCATTCCCGGCTATCAGGGCGAGGACCAGACGCCGGAGCGGCTGGCGGAAGAGGCCGGGCGCATCGGCTTTCCCGTGATGATCAAGGCCACGGCCGGTGGGGGCGGGCGCGGCATGCGGCTGGTGAGTTCGGCCAGCGAGTTTCCCGGGCTGTTGCGCAGTGCGCGCTCCGAGGCGCAGAGCGCCTTCGGGGATCCGGAGGTGATCCTGGAGCGGGCCCTCATCGAGCCGCGGCACATCGAGATCCAGGTCTTCGCCGATCGGTACGGCCATGCCATCCACCTGGGGGAGCGGGACTGTTCCGTGCAGCGACGCCACCAGAAGGTGATCGAGGAGGCACCCAGCCCGGCCGTCTCGCCCGAGCTGCGTGCACGCATGGGCGCCACCGCGGTGGCCGCGGTCCGGGCGATCGGCTACGAAGGTGCCGGCACGCTGGAATTCCTGCTCGATCGGGAGGGCAACTTCTATTTCATGGAGATGAACACGCGACTTCAGGTCGAGCATCCGGTCACCGAGGCGATCACGGGATTGGACCTGGTGGAACTGCAACTGCGCGTGGCCGCAGGCGAGCGGCTTGCGATCAACCAGGAGGACGTCCGGTTCTCGGGCCATGCGATCGAGGTGCGCCTGTGCGCCGAGGATCCGGACCAGGGCTTCATGCCTCAAAGCGGGACCATGGCGCTCTGGCAGATGCCCGCAAGGCTGCGCGTAGAGGACGCGTTGCGCTCCGGCGCCGAAGTGCTGCCTTTCTATGATTCCATGGTGGCCAAGATCATTGCCCATGGCGCCAGCCGCGATGAGGCCCGTCGCAAACTGATGTCGGGGCTGGACGATGCCGTGGCATTGGGGGTGACGACCAACCAGAGCTTCCTGCGCCGCTGCCTGGGCCATCCGGTCTTTGCGGCCGGTGGCGCCACGACGGCCTTCATCAGTCAGCACCTGGACCCGCTTCTTGCCAAGGATCCCGAGGCGCAGGCACGCGCAGCCGCCGTGGCGGCGGTGCTGTTGTACGAGACGGCCGACCCGCATCGGCAGCGATCGCGAGGGCGCGATCCGGGAAACAGGCTGCCGGTTTCCCTGCGCTTCGAGCTGGCGGGCCAGGCCTGGCGGGTGGACCTCACGGTCCACAGACACCGCTTCGTAGCGCGGGCCGGCGATCGGACGGTCGTCGTGGAGATGGCCCAACTCGGAGACAGCCACGCCCGTTTCGTCTGCGACGGCGTGTTCGAGCACGCTGACCTGCATCGCGACGGCGCGGTCCTGTTGCTGCAGTACCGTGGCCAATCCCTGCGCATCGACGACAGGACACTCGCCGCCTCGACCCGGGCGGGCGAGGCCGGTGGCGACGGCAAGCTGCGCGCGTCGATGAACGGCCGCGTGGTCGCCGTGCTGGCCGAGCCGGGACAACAGGTCCAGGCCGGCCAGCCCATCCTCACGCTGGAAGCCATGAAGATGGAGCACGTCCATGCGGCGCCGGTCAGCGGCACCTTGACGGCCTTGCACGTGCGGATCGGCGAGCAGGTCGGCGCCAGCCGCGTCGTTGCGGAGATCGACGTATCGGCGCCGGCACCGCTTGCCGGCTGACGCCATGACGTCAGGGGAGACCTTCGATCAGGGATCGGAGATCAGCAGGCCCAGCCCAGGCCTCCTGTAAGAACAACTTAGCCTCACTGACGTGCCACCTTACAAATCAAGGGCTTACGAACGTTGCGGAGCCTCGGTCAGGGCAGATGGGTTGAGGTGGACTGCAAAAAACAACCTCCGCAACCTGACGGGTTCAACAGAGCGCTAAAACGCGCAGAAGCACTTTAGACGAGAGCATGCGTCCAGCTTGCACACCTGCACCACCGCTAGGCCAAGGCGATGCTATGAGCGGTCGATGAGCGACGTTTGGGCGCTGCCTTGTCCTTGTGGACCGGGGATGCTCCGCTCGGATGAACGGCTTCAAACAGCCAGTCCTTGAACTTCTAGACCTTCTCCACGTGGCGTTTGTTGGTTCGCTGGGGTCTGCTGCCGGGCAAACGCCGACGGTTATTGCATCGCTCCAGTTTCTCCTCCCGATTGATGAGCCTCAACTGGAGCGTGCGCGGCACACCCCCTAGAGTGGCGCCAACAAACTGCTAAAAGTAGTTGCCACATTGTGAGGTCAAGTGCGATTCATAGTCCTTCCAGCGCTCGTCTTGGTTTGCCAGGTCGCCACAGCGGAAACTGTTCAGGTCAAGTACCACGGCACCGTTTCACTCGATGCCTTCGCATGCGTGGACGTCAAGGAAAACAGCGACGTGTCGCGCATTTGCTATGACAAAGCAGAGCGTTACATGGTCATCCGCCTCAAGGCGACCTACTACCACTACTGCGAAATCGATACCGGGATAGTGCAAGGACTCCAAAGCGCAAGCTCGAAGCGGCAATTCTTCGAGACCCGCATTCGTGGCAACGGTGTGGATGGACCATTCGACTGCAGGAGGCAGCCCATTCCAAAGAAGTATCGGCTGTAGCTTCCGCCATTGGGCCAAACCCCTCTCTACCCGATGACGCCGTGCGCCGCCGCCCACTCGAGTTGCTCCGTTACCCGCTCCTCGTTCACCGCGTCGTCCATCTCCCGGTGTGGTTTAGTTTTCAGGCGACCACAAGGGAAACCTGCATAGCTTGGCCGCGTATCACAACGTAACATCGCCGGACAGGGTTATCGCGCCTGGGGCAACGCAGTACGGAGGGGTTGGTGTCAGAGGAAAGTATTTATTCGGAGGAGGACTCCAGTCAATTGGTTGGCGAAGTCTTCAGCGGCAGGCTCGGCATTGGTGAGGCGCTGACCAAACTTCGCACGCGCCTGCTGGACCTCACCATGAGGAACCGGCTCCTCAACTTCCGGCCGTCCAAGGCTCGCAACTTCCAGTTCACGAACGACCCCGACCTCGACCTTCTCTACGAGCGGCTCGATGAAGGGAAGGTCATTCCTATCTCGCACATTCCGGACCCGCCGCATGCGCGCTATGAGGACGGCAGGAAGCCTGATGTGAGGGTATATGCACGGGAGTGCAGTATTGGCACGTCTATCGACCTGGGCAAGCCGGCGCAGGCGCGGCGACATTCGGACCTGCAGGTCATCGCATACCCGTCGGACCTGGAGCGTAGCGCTCGAAAAATAAGCACCGAGGCACGCACGGTGGTCGAAGAGACCGGCACGAACATGCTGTACCTCGTGTTCGGCTTCCTCGAGTACTACGACAGTGATGACTCCGAGCAGGCGGTGCATGCGCCGGTGCTCTCGATGCCAGTGACGCTCACAAAGGGCGACCTCGACCCTGACACCCGAACCTATCGGTACAACCTGGCCTACTCAGGCGACGACATTGCCGAGAACATCACCCTGCGCGAGAAGCTACGACAGCAGTTTCGGCTCGAGATGCCGGAGCTCGAGGAAGACGACACTCCTGAGACCTACCTTCAGAAAATTAAGACTGCGGTATCCAAGCGCCGGCGCTGGACTGTCCGACGCCAGCTCACTCTGGCTTTCCTGTCCTTTGGCAAGCTGGTCATCTGGGCGGACTTGGACCCGGAGCGTGTGCCAGCGCTGCTGAAAAGCCCGCTGCTGGCCGACATTTTCAAGGGGGGGGCTACACCGGGGGACGGTGGCTTTCATGCCGAGGACTACTCGATTGACACGCACCAGCGTGCGGACCTACCCCTTATCTACGACGCTGACTCTTCGCAGCACAGCGCCCTCATCGATGTCCTTGACGGCAAGAGCCTTGTCATCAACGGCCCGCCTGGCACCGGCAAGTCGCAGACCATCACCAACATCGTGGCCACGGCGATGGCCGAGGGCAAGAAGATTCTCTTCGTGTCCGAGAAGATGGCGGCGCTGAACGTCGTCAAGCAACGCCTGGAGAACGTGGGCTTGGGCGACTTCTGCCTGGAACTTCACAGCAACAAGACACAGAAGAAGCAGCTGCTAGAGAGCATCGAGCGGCGCATCAACAAGCGCTTCTCGAGCCCCTCTGCCTATGAACGGCAGCTGGAGGTGCTGCGCGAGCGCAAGGCGACGCTGAACGCCTATGCGCAGCTTTTGGGCAGCAAGGTTGCCAACAAGCTGGACATGACCGTTCACGAGGTCCTCTGGGCCGTCGAGCGGCGACGCCACGACCTGGGGTCTGGAGTTCAGGAGTTCGCCGGACTGGTGTTCGACAGTGCCGCCGCCTGGACTCCTGAGGTCCTGGACCGCTGGCGTCAGGTCTTCAGCGCCATCCAGAGCTCTATCCAAGACATGGGTGCGGCGCCTGACAAATGTGCGTGGCGAGGCTTCTCCCCTAAGCTGCTCCTGCCAGGAGACGAGGAGCCGGTGCTGCGGACAGCGCAAGCGGCGCTTGAGCACGCTACTGACTTGGCGGCACACGCGCATGACTTCGAGGAAGCGCTGGGCCTCGCTGAAATAACCATCGAGCAGCTACGGCAGGCCGCAGGCGAGCAAGCGACGCTGCAAGCAGTTCCTCCCGGGCTGGACGGGGAGATGCTTGAGCAACTTTTTGGGGGCGATGTATCACGTCTGGACGCGGTCCTAAGATGCGTCAGCGCGGTTCGCCAGGCGCTTCACGAGGCGGCGCACGCCCGCGCGAACGCCGAGCGAACCTTGGTCGACATGTCCCGTCCGGACGCCCTGGCCCTTGTGCGCAGTGACGTCCAGCGCTGTACCGTCTTCTCGGATGCGGGTCGGAAACTTGCACTCCGCGAGCTCTCGCACAGGTCACAAAGCCTCTCGCAACACTTGGCCGTCTTGCGCGCGCAGCTTCCGGGCGATGCACGTGTCCCGGAGCAGCCGGACGCAGTCGCGGAGCGTCTGCGGGAACACAATGCCACCCCTGCACTCGCATTCGCGCTCGAACTCGCGGGTGCACAGTTGGCTGCTCGAGCCCGAGAAGCTCTGGCTGGCGTACGAGAGAAGGACCAGGCGCTCACGCAGCTCGACGCTACGCTTCGCAAGAGTGCTGTCAGTTTTGGTGGCTCCGTCGGGGAATTGCGCAAGATTCTGGACGGCACCAGCATCCCTGAGCTTCAACCTCAGGTAACTGTAGACGGCGTCGTCATTGACACGCTGAGCCTGTATGCATCTCAGGGGTTTGGTGAATGGACTGCGGAGCGCTTTGATGCAGTGGTGCGCGAAGGACAGGCCACAGTCATTGAAGCCAAGGCAGCGGCCGCAGAGCTCACGTCCTTCTTCGGTCGCCTGAGCCTACCGGTTGAGCAGAGCGCGACCTGGTTCCAATCATTGGAAGCTCTCATCGCGGTCTGCGAGCAAGCGCCCGCTGAGCTTCTAGGAATGCGAGGTGCCGGGCTGGAGCGGGCTGATTTCGTTGAGATTGCCAAGCGCGCCGAGGAGCGTCATCACGCCCTCGCTGCGCAGGAACAGCGGGTCAGCTCCAGCTTCTACCTGGACACCTTGCCAGCGGAGACACAGCTGCGTGAGCACCTCGCCGTGGCGCGCCGCGGTGACAGCTTCTTCAACTTCCTTCGCCCCGATTGGCGCCGCGCGAAAGCTGCCTTTCGTGGCTGCTACCGCGGCCAAGAGAAGTTCTCGGCCTCCACGATGGCAGAGAACCTTGCAGCCGTGGCCTCGTGGCGGGAAGCCAGCGTAGCCTACGAATCGGATTCGCAGCTAGCCGGGACACTGGGCGTGCTGTTCGAAGGTCGAAAGACAGACTACTCACGCGTGCGGCGCTTGAGCAGCTGGCTCGCTATCGCGGGCCAGGCGCTTGCCGGAAGTGATTTCGCGTTCACCGTCAAGGCGCTCACGTTGCCGCAGGAGCAGATTGCCGCTATCAAGGCGGCTGCAGGCAAGCTGCGCCAAGCTGCCGTGCACGCGCAGGCGCTCGGCAAGCTCATCTCGCAGTTGCCTGGCTTGGACCAGGCAGTTGCCATCGGGCGCAAGTGGGACCTGGCATACGCCCCCGTCGAAAAGCACTTGGAGCACCTGCACGAAGGAAGCCAGAAGCTTCGCCAGGTTGTTCGCTCGACGGTCACCGTCAACCGCGCAATCGCATTGGCGCAATTGCGGATGAATCTGCAGACGCATCGGTCGCTGGTGGAGGACCTCATTTCCGCGCCGCAGTTCCTGGCCAACCTTGCAGGGACGCTGGGCTTGCCGGCTCAGACACTCGCGTACGAGCACTTGCCTGGAGGCATCGAGGCCATCGCTAAGCGCGCCGAGATTGTCGAAGCGTTAGCCGGCTGCGTGCAGCAGGTTGGTCCGCACCTGACACCCAATCAGTCACTGGCCGTGCTGGAAGATGTACAGCGCCTGGCGAAGGAGGCCGCGTGGCTGCGCAGCCAAAGCGGTGGGCGCCAGCTGCAGGAGTACCTGGACGCGTTCGAAGATGACGGCGGAGCTGCGGATGACGTTCTGTCTTTCGTGCATGGGAGAGTGAACGTCGCCGAATCTTTGGACAACGGGATGGCGGCACTCGTGAAGCTGAACGAGTGCGAGTCAATTCTGGACGCAATCGGTGCACGAGAGGACGTCAGAGCTCTTGTCGGAAGCTACTTCCGTCGCCTTGAGACGCCAGCTGATGGTCTCCAGGTCTGTGTGGAGTGGGCACAGGCTGTGCAGAAGGCTTCCCAAGCACTTCCGGCGGGCGCGAACACAGCGCTGCTCCAGGCGGATGCAAAGGGCTGTGCTACGCATGCTGCACGTGCGCTTGCGAGTGCGACAGAGTCCTACCGAGCCTACGAAGAGCAAATCAGCTTCCTCGTGAGCTTCGGCACCTTGGATTGGGCTGCATGGGGCGGGATGCCTCGGCCGCAGGATGCCGTCGACCGGCTTCAAGTGGCGCTCGCCGGCGCTGGGCAGCTTGTTCCCTGGTCGAAGTACCTCTCCGGCAAGGAGGATTGCGTCGGGGCCGGCCTGGACAAGGCTCTGGTGCCCTTCGAAGCCGCAGCGCTGTCGGACGAGCTTGTCGTCACCGCATTCGAGTACGTGTTCTTCCGCTCCCTCGCGCGTGCCATCCTGTCTCGACACCGTGAGCTGGGTCGATTCACTGGCACCAGCCACGAGAACCTTCGAAGCGAGTTTGCAGAGCTCGACAAGGAACTGATTCGATTGAACGGCCTCCTGCACGCAGCCAAGATTGACCGCTCCAAGCGCGTACCTTCGGGCGTTGCGTCTGGGCGCGCCGGAGATTTGACGGAGATGTCGCTTCTCACACGGGAAATTAGCAAGCAGAAGCGCCATATCCCGATTCGCCAGTTGCTCAAAAGAGCGGGCAAATCGTTGCAGCAGCTCAAGCCCTGCTTCATGATGGGCCCACTCTCGGTCGCCCAGTACCTGGAGCAAGGTCATCTGCAGTTCGACCTGGTGGTGATGGACGAAGCGTCCCAGCTGCGGCCCGAAGACGCCCTAGGTGCCATCGCTCGCGGGAAACAATTGGTGGTCGTGGGTGACCCGAAGCAGCTGCCCCCGACGAACTTCTTCGACCGCCTGATGGAGGACGACGACGATGAGAGCGAACAAGCGTCTGCAGTGGTCGAGGGCGTCGAGAGCATCCTGGGCGTCTGTGAGCACCTGTACCGGCCAGTGCGCACGCTGCGCTGGCACTACCGGTCTCAGCATGAGTCGCTGATTGCGTTCTCCAACTCTCAGTTCTATGAGGGCCGGCTGGTGGTCTTCCCCGCGCCGGTCAAACGAAACAGCAGCCTCGGCGTGAACTATCGCTTCGTTAAGAATGGCGTGTACGTCGACAGGCGCAACCATCCCGAGGCCGAACGAGTCGTGGATGCGGTACTCGAGCACATGAAGCAGCGTCCGACCGAGTCGCTGGGTGTCGTCACGCTGAACCAGACGCAACGAGAGCTCATTGATGACATCTTTGAGAGGCGCTCCAAAGGCAATCAGGCGGTCGCCGAGTTCCTCGATTTCCATAAGAAGGCTGGCTGGGAGTTCTTCGTCAAGAATCTAGAAAACGTGCAAGGCGACGAGCGCGACGTCATCTATATCTCAACGACGTTCGGTCGGCCGCCAGGTACGAACGTGGTGCGAAGGAACTTCGGTCCCATCAACCGGCCGGATGGATGGAGGCGCTTGAATGTGTTGTTTACGCGAGCGCGCCGACGCTTGGAGCTCTTCACATCGCTGCGTTCTTCGGACGTCATGTCCCCAGACGAGCGAGTCTCACTCGGGCGCAAGGCATTGCACGACTACCTTGTCTATGCCAAGACTGGACTCCTGCCTGCGGTCGCGGGCCAGCGAACGGGCAGGGACCCGGACAGCGACTTCGAAATCGCCGTTGCGCGGGCGTTGGAGCAGGCGGGATTCGAGGTGGAGCCCCAGGTCGGCGTCGCCGGCTACTTCATTGACATTGGGGTGAAGCACGCCTCGCGCCCAGGTGAGTACCTGGCCGCAGTTGAGTGCGATGGTGCGACGTATCACAGCAGCTTGTCTGCGCGGGATAGAGACCGCATTCGCCAGCAGATTCTGGAGTCACTAGGCTGGAAGGGGCGCGTCATCCGCGTCTGGTCAACGGACTGGTTCGCTGACCCTCATGGGCAGATTCGGCGTTTGACTGAGTTCCTTCACGACCGACTCGCGCAAACATCTCCTTTCCCCTATGTCGAGCAGGTGAGCGTTGAAGAAGAAGACGACGCATCTCCTGTGTATCGAGCTGACCAGCCAAGTGACGTCGCGCCAATCAAAGTCCGTCAGCCAGAACAAGCCACGAGCGCGGAACTCGAGCTGTTGGTTGAAGTCGGCGACCTCGTGACTTATGCGGTCCACACCCCCTCTGGGGAAGAACAACTCACGGTCCAAATTGTGGACACGGTAAGCAATCCGCGAATGAATCTAGTAAACGAATCAAGTCCGCTTGCTCAAGCCTTGATTGGACTTTTCTCCGGTGACGAGAGCCAGTTGGTCGTGCAAGGACATGCGCCTAAGAAGATTAAGGTCGTCTCAATTAGGCGGCCGGGCTTCGGAGGCGCGTTTGTTCAGTAAGTCGCCGAAACAAAAAGAGCCAAGCGCCTTTGCTCTCTACAGATTTCCCCGCCTTGCGGCTAATTGTTCCACATTGATAGGGGAAGCAGACAATGGCCACGCCGCGTGAAATGGCGGAGTTCTTCCGCGACGAGGCTCTCGCAGAGCTTCAGGAGCGGCTGAAGATTGGGGACGGATTGCTGGACGTCATCGACTTGGTCGAAAACCAGCACTCGGCCGTTATGGCCTGGATGCTCGACCCTCGTGAGGGGCATGGTCAAGGCGACTCCATCCTGAGGGACTTCCTGACCCACATCACCGACCAGGCAGCCAGTCGCTGGACGAAAGGCCTGTCGACCAGAAGGGAGGTATCACAGGGGTTCGCTCGGAACTGGAGCGTGCAGCGCCTTCAGACCGTGAGCCTCGGAGCAGCCTTCGCAGTAACCGAATTTTCTTCGGAGATAGGCAACCGGCTGGACCTCCTCATCATCGACCCGGAGAACCGTTACCTCATTGCGGTCGAGAACAAGATTGCCCGGTTCAAGGCCGACCAGCTCGAGCGCTATCGCAAGTACGTCGTGCAGCTTCAGAAGAAGACGCCGGCCCTTCGCAATCTCAAGCTCGCACTCGTGGCCCTCGCCAAGGACTTCGACCCGGACGACGAGAATGACTTCACTGCCGCCTTGCGAAAGGAGATGGCTCACTGGGTGCCATGCAGCTATGACTGGCTCAAAGCGGGCGCTAGGCGCGCTGAGCTGCACATCGAGCGAGGCAACGCCGCCGCCCGCCTGGTACAGGACTATTGCCAGCGCCAAACGGGCTGGCAAAGTCATAACGACGTCGAATGCGCCAAGCTCGTTGGGGCCCTCTGGAACAAGCATCCGGCAGCAGCAGGTGACATCGCTTCGATGGGTCGCAAGCCCCAGAAGAGCTGGGTCGTGGGCGGGAAAGGGGCCGAGACCGCTGGCAAGGCGGCCCAGCTTTTTGCGGCCCAGAACCGTGCCGTCGTAGAAGCGCTCATCGAAGGGCGCGGCCTGAATTCAGTGCGCCGGCAGCTCGAGCAAAAAAGCGACCAGTTCCGGTTCGAGCTGGTGAACTATGGCCGAACGTGGATTGACGTCATGCCCCGCGGCGCCTTGCCGTTCTATGACCCCAAGACGTCTGACTACTACCCGGTTTTTCTCAACGCCTATCGAGTCGACGAGACGAACTCTCGCGTGCGGCTTCTGTTCCGCCCGTACTCTGTGGTCGGAAAGCACACCAAGGAAAATGTTCGCGAGGTCCTTACCGGATACCGAAAGGATTTTGGCAAGATGAAGGACTACAACCGCCGAATCGTCTTGGAGGAGAGGGTCAGCAATGATGACCTCGCTGCCGTGATGTCAAGATACGAGGAGGAGCTCACCAAGAGATTTGGGGACGAGCTCAAACTCAATGGCAACTAGCGAAGAACAGAACGTAGAAGTAGTGAGTCCTGATGCAGTGGATTCAAGAGACCAGGCCAATGCGTTTGCCCGGTCCGTACTCGGGGTCATCGCGGGTGGGGAGTGGAAGAGCGCGCTTTTCACGACGTACACACTCTCCCTGACGTACGTTGAATCCCACGTGATGCCGGCACTGCGCCGCAGCGGCTGCGAGACGCTGACCATCTTCGCGGACACCTCGGGGTATCGCGATTCCCTCATGGAGCAGCGGTCGCTCGGTGTCGGTCGAGACTACTCGGTGGTCCCAGTACGCTCCAAAAGCGGCATCTTCCATCCGAAGCTGGTCTACCTGGAAGCTCGCGAATCCAAAGATAGGGATGCTGACGCGCCGGCGGAGGACCTTTTCCTCGTGGGTAGTGGCAACGTAACTTACCCTGGGCATGGTGGGAACATCGAGGTATTGGAGGTCCTGAGGCCCTCCGCATGCCCCAGCGCCTTCATGCAGGGCGCTGAGTTCTTCGAGGCTCTCGCGCGTAGCGAGAAGGTCCAGATACCTGACGTGAGCGCCATGGTTGCAACGGCTACTCGTATGCGGGCAGTCGCCAGCGGCAAGACAGATGACGGCAGGGTGGAGTTCATCCACAGCCTGGTCGCATCAGGCAAGCAGCAGATGCTTGATGCCGCGACCCGTATTGGTGGCAAGTGGCACGAGCTGCTGGTCCTCTCGCCGTACCACCACTCAAGCGCAAGGCCAATTCTGGAGCTCGCCGAAGCGCTAAGCGTCAGCAAGCTGGTTGCTGGGGTGCCAGCCCGACCGGGCGAATCCAGTGCATTTCCCTTTGCTGTCGCGCGCTCGCACTTTCCCGACCTGCGGCTGGTCGCTCCCGCGGCCGGCTCCAAGCCGCGTGGTCTGCATGCGAAGTGGTTTGAGGCCCGTGGCGATACAGGAGCGCTGTTGCTGACGGGCAGCTTCAATGCAACCGTGACTTCCTTTGCTTCGCCGGACAACGTCGAGTGCGGCGTGCTGCGGCAACTGCCGGCGCCGACGACGTCTTGGGAAGAGGCTGCGGAGCCTCAGTATGAACCTGGTGACTTCCCGAAGCGGGAGGACGCACGTAGACCCTGCCTCTTCGCGGTTCTTGGTGAAAACAACGTAATGGAAGGGCAACTCCTGGTTACTGCGCCGGCCGGGGTGTGGATTGTCTGCTTGGAGTCCTCGGACGAGGTGCTCTTGCGAGAGGAGGTGGAAGTTTCAGGTAAGGGCCAGTTTTCGATTCCGCTGACGTCCATCGACACTAGCCGTCTGGGGACGCTCCAGGTCATCGCAAGCAAGGACGACATAGTCGCTAGAGGGTGGGTTCAGGTAGCTCGGGTTCTAAGGCTCGAGGCGCGGAATCGACGGCTGATAGATGCGGTCTTCCGCAAGACCACCGGCAATGAAACTCCCCAGGACGTTCAGTTGTTATTGGACATCCTCGCTCAGGAAGCCAGCCGCACCATTCAGGCAACGGTCACCCCCCGGTCGAAACAGGCAAAGCACGCTGACACGGCAAGGTTCTACGAGGTGACCGGCGCCCAGTTTGCGGCCATGAAGGTCAGCGAGGAGTCGGCCGGGGCAGGCAGAAGGTCGCTCCTCGATGCGATGAACGCCGGTGCTCGAGGGCTGGACCTGCTGGACGCGTTGATGGCGGCGCTTCTGCCGCGCTTGGGTCGCGAGCGCGACAAAGAGAATGAAGGGAACAAGCCGGTAGCGCCTGCAGACCCGTTCAGCCGCCGGTCCTCTGGCAGTGAGGCTACTGAGCAAGAGACCGAGCAGGAGCGCAAGAGGGTGCAAAGGCGCGGGCGCCAAGTGGCGCAGGTCTACGAGGTGTTGCACCTGCGCTTGTCCGAGTTGAACGCTCTTCTCGTCCGGGAGCCGGGCTCCTTGGTAGCGCTGGAGAAGGCGAAGCTTCGGCTATTGATGGTCTGGCTTGGCACAGTGCTGGTACACCAGGTAGGAGAGCTCAAGGACCCAGATGGTGCGCTTGCCTTCCTCTCGAGCACCTGGCTGCGCGAGGTGTGCAACATACGGTTGGATTGGGAAGACCGTGAGTGGCTTGCGCGGCATGTTTGTGGAGTCTCGGCAGCGTGGGCGCTCAGCCTTCAATCGAAGTACGGGGTCAGCCTTGCGCAAGTACCGACACAGCGCGCCCCCGACGAGGTTGCGCAAGCGGTCGACCCTGTGCGTGAACTGCGAAGGCGGATGCGGACCTTCTTCGGTCGCAAGTTCTCCCAGGATGACGTGGCGTCAATGGCCCAAGCCTGGCTAGACGACCCGAGGGCGACGGCGCTTGTCGGTGAGCAGGTTCAAATGGCTGTGGCCGCCTTGCGGGACGCTCTCGCGCGTCCCACCGAGCGCCAGGTGGTCACGAATGCGGTCATCTCCGGGGCTGCAAGCCAGGAAGCTGAGCTCACGACCTATGCCAGCTCATTGGCATCTCTCGTGCGGCAGATTTCCGATGCGACGCAGGCTAAGAGCGCGAAGGTTTCGAATGTGGATGTGCGTACGCTCAATCAGTGCCCCTCTGGGCGATGCGAAAATCCCTACCAGGTGGCGGTGAAGGGCGGCGGCTGGGAGCTCGAATCGGGCATCCGCTGGCGGTTGAACAAGTTCGGTGTTTACCGCTGCCGATGTGGCCAGTTCCTCGTTGCGAAGGACGGTTCATGACATCAGAAGGGCCGTTCCTTGTGGACCCGCACCCGCCTGAATCCGAGGGCGTTGACTACCTTGGCCTGCGCGCCATCAACCTGTCGATGATGGACGTGATGCTCCCCGGCATCAACAATGTCGTGGACATGATTCGGCCATTCACCCTCATGGCCTGGATTGCGTGGCGGTTCGAAGAAGGCGTAGTCGGCTGGGCAAATGTGTCTACCGATGATTTCAAGCGTTTCCAGCAGAAGGTCGAGACGGTCTATGCTTTCAGTCATGTGAAAGAGAACGACGCTGAAGGCCTACCTGGCCGTCAGCAGACAGTACCTACGGGCGACGTACTTCGATTCCAGTTCGCTGACTTCAAGCGCGCGGGCAGCATTCTCGACGCAGCTCTCTATGGACCGGCTATCAAGAGTCTTTCAGGGCTGGGATTCCTCGATTCTCCAGACGAAAAGTTCTTGAAGGTAACTACCTTCGGAAGGAGGCTTGCATTGGCGCTTGATGCGTTACTCAGGGCGCGTCTGTCTGCCGACCAGTACGCGTTTATCAGCTCTTTGACAGAAGTTGAAGCGTCCCGAGCTCTCATCGACGGACATTTCTACGAAGCCTGGAGCATCTCCTATGTGACGCAGGAGGAGCAACAGGCGTTCGCCGAGCGCCTCTTTCAGGAGGGGGCTATCCTCGCCGGAAAGCCGCCTGGCCGTCGCTCCGCGGTGCTTCTGTACGCCATCGAGACCCTCAAGCAGCTTGACAGGCCTTTGACGCCCGTGGAACTGCGAGCCGCGATGACTCGAGTGCTGCCTGCTGCGCTGCTTGAGCGCTCTGAAGCCGTCATATTCCAGCAGCTTCAACGACATTGGCAACTCCTGCAGGTGCGTCAAGCGCAGCGCCTCGCCCTCGAAACATTGTTTGGGTGGGTGGAGCGATGCCTGCTTCAGGTTCACGCGACCAACGTGGACGCCCTCGTGGAGCGCGCAATGCAGGCTCTGGATGTGGAAGTCGGGGCTCCGGCAGATGCGAGCTACCTGCGCGAGAAGATGGCGATGCTTAGGCCGGGCACGGGAGGATTGGATGAGCTCTTCGCGCTTGGCGTGACGCAACCCCAATATGACGTGTTTGGCCTGTGTGACGCGCTGGAGGGCTCTGTGAAGAGCGCCCAGCCCACCAAGGAGATGCTTGCCGCTTCGGTTCACCTTCTGCTGCTGTGCGTACGATTCGCTGAGGCGTTCCGGGAAGACGACGTGACGAGGGCGGAGGTCGGTGCTGGTGCCACCTTTAGGCTTCCGCTGGGCGCTTGGGCTGATTTCGTCAAGAGTCACGAGGGGCAGCCGATGAGCGCTGTCCTTTACAAGGTGTTCGCCCGCTTCATCATCTCCCAGCACCTCGGGGTTGCGGCCTCCCGCTCAAGTGACGAGAAGAGCCGGATGCGAATGTCTATCGAAGACAGAGGTCTTACCTCGCTCCTGCCAAATGCAAAGAAGGCTCTGAAGCCGCGGCGAACACCCGACCGCCTACCCTCGGCCCTCGCCCTGATGGCTGAATGCGGGATGCTCAAGAAGGCGGCTCCAAAAGCCAGGAATCAAGAGCCGAGTTACTCTGCTGTCTAAGGATGGAACGTCAGCTCACTTGGTCGAATGTCCTCTCATTTGTATCGCTGCACTTGCCGGACCCAGGCAAGCCCCTCCTTCAAGTCAAGGTACAGGCTCACGTACGCCTTTCGCGAGAGCGCGTCCGGTAAGGCCCAGTCCCACTTCTCGCGAGCGAGGTTGTTGAGCTTGGCGAGCAGCATGTCCAAAGTGGGCGCTTCATCGATTGCGGCATCCCGAGTGCGTCGAGACCGCCACCAAGCAGCCCGCTGCAAAGAAGTCCACGGTGAAGCGGGCAGCAGCGGCATGAGCGCGCGCAGTCTTCACGCATGGCCCGTTGAGCGGGTTCACGGGGAAAGCATTGCATGAGTCAACCCGTGTTCTTTGAAGCTGAGCGAAAACGCTTCTTTCGCCCTCTGAACAGCTCCCGCCGGGAGCTCGTCGTCGCTTGTCTACGCGCCTTGTACGAACGTCTGCACGGACCGGCAGCCGACTACGCGCACACGATGACGCGGGACGCGTTGCGCGAGCTGCTAATGGCCGTCGTGCGTGACAACCCCGACCGGCTCACCACCGAGACAGAGCAAGACGAGTTCAGCATCGCCGACGGGGAGCCGCTGCAGCTGACGAACCTATTGATGCGAGCGCTGCTCGCCGATGGCTGGCTGGAACAGTTCGCCGACCGGCACGGTCTGGTCACGGCGTTCCGATTCTCGCGGCCCGGTAAGCTGTTCGCGGAGGCTCTTTGGACGCTGGACCGCCCGAGTCGCAGCCGACAGCGGAACATGCGCGGTTGCCGAAACGCCTTGGATGCTGCCCTGCAGCCTCGCGGCGACGCTCATGACTTGGTCGACGCCTACGAATACGCCGAGAAGGTCATCGAGGACCTGACTGAAGGCATCGACTACTTCCAGGAGCTGGTGCGGCACCTGATGCAGACGGCCTCGGTGCAGCGTCAATGGAGCGAGTTCGTCGAGTTTCTCGACCGCTTCCAGCGTGATTACTCCAAGCAGCTGACGGCGGACAACGCCATGCTCAACAGACAGGCCATCCGCCAGAACCTGGAGCGGCTGCGCCAGGTGAACGATGCGAAGTTCCGCCGGATGGACGAACAGCTCCACGACATCGCCCACTGGGCGGTGAAGGAGCACTCCGGCCTCACCGTCTACGAGTGGCTTCTCGGCCGAATCGAGGCCATCGTCGACGCTGCCTGCGAGACGAAGCAGCCGGGCTTTCTCAAGGCGATGGAGACCTACCTCAAGCGCGTCAACGGGCTGGCGATGCAGTCGCTGATGCTGCGCGCGGGCCAGTTGCGCCACGCATACCTGCAGGGCATCCAGCGGGTGGCACAGGCCGAAGACCGGGAAACGCAGGACCGGCTTCTTCTCCACTACGGCGCTCACCTGGCCAACGCTGAGGTTCGGCTGCTCGACCCAGCAAGCTTCAAACTGCGAACGGCGACGCAACGGCGCAAGGCCGTCACCGTCACCATCCGGCCGCGAACCACCCGTGAGGAGCGCCTGGCTGCCGCATTGGCGCGCGCCGAGGCCGAGGCTTTCTCGCTGCCCAATGAGCTTGTGGCCGAGGGTCTGCGAGCGGACCTCCGCATCTTCCGGCACTCGGTGAGACTGTCCGCTTTGCCGACAGAGAGCGCAGAAGAGGTGCTCAAAGCAATGCAGGCGGTGGAAGCCGCACGGGCCAGTGATGGTGACTTCTCGGTGCGCAGGTTGCCTACGCGCATGGACAACTCGGCCTATTCCGGCAGCGACTACGAAATCGACCTGAAGAAATGAACCTGTCCACCGTCGTTCGCGACCAGCTGGCGCTGGTCAACATGAAGCAGGAGCGCTTCCGCGAGTTGGTCACCCGGCTGTTCTCCTATGGCGTCATCGTCCGCGACGAGGACCGCACTGAGCAGGCGCTGTACGACGATGCTCGGCGCATCCAGCAGCTGCTCGAAGATTACTTCGAACTTGCCGGCTTCCTACTGCACCACGACACGACCAATCAGTTCTACCGGCTCTACGCGCCAGGCGCTGTGGTTGATGGGTTGCCTGAGGACTCCCTCGAAGCCGTGCCTGCGCTGCGGGCCCGTGTCTCGGCTGACTTTGTTGCGGCAGCCCTGGCGCTGCGGTTCCTGTACCAGAACAAGCTGAACTCCGGCGACATCCAACCGCAAGGGGAAGCGCTTATCAGTTTCGAAGAGCTGGCCGTGGCACTACAGACGCAGCTCAAGCGCCCGCTGCCGAACGGCTCGACAGAAAAGATGCAGCTGCTTGCAGAGCTACGCAAACACCGTTTGCTGAGCTACTCGCCAACCTTCAGCATCGCCGACGAAGACGCGTTGCTAGCCATCCGACCCACCATTCTGGGCATCGTTTCCAACGACGCGATGAGCGCAGCTCTCGATACGGATGGTGTCGTCGAGCAGGTGACGACTGTAGGAGATGAGGCTGAATGAAGCTCGACCGCTTAGTACTCGTCAATTGGGGGCAACTGCCTCCAGGTGACTATGAGCTCGGCAACATGACCTTGCTGACAGGTCCAACCGGAGCCGGCAAGTCGACCATGCTCGACGCTCTGCAGACGGTGATGACGGCGTCGTATCAAGGCATCGTCGCGTACAACCCTGGCCAGGAGGAAACGCATGGCACAGGTCGGCGCGGCAAGACCAAGCGCACGCTCGAGTCGTTCATCTGTGGTGCTGAATACAGCCTCTTCTCTCGGCCCGATGGCGCGCAAGGCTGTGCGGCGGCCGTCTTTCGCCCCGAAGATGGCGAAATCGCAGCCAAGCCCTTCACCGCGGTTGTCGCCGCGGCGGCGCGGGTCGACGGGCAGGGGGAGCGGCGGGTTGCCCGACTCGAACGGCTGGAGCTCGTCATCGTTGACGAAGAAGCGCTGGGTGTCGCTGACTTCCTCAAGGACGCTCAGCAGAGCGAGTGGGTTGCCGTCGAGGACCTGGTCAAACGCCTGAAGTCGCGCTATCGCAAGGTCACCTCGTTCGACAGCCACAAGAAGGACTATCTTTGCGCGCTCTACGGGCGGTTCCGCGGCCGCACGTCCGTGACGTGGGACGAGACTTCGAACGCGGCCAAGGCGTGGAGCCAGTCCATCGCCTACAAGCCCATCGGGTCAGTGCACGACTTGGTGCGTGATGACATCCTGGAGTTCGACGCCAAACTGCTTCAAGAGAGCATCTCTCGCATCAGCGAACTTATGCGGCAGGTGACCAGCCTTCGGGAAGAAGGCGAGCGGCTGAGCGCCACCGTTGAGCGGTTGAAGTCGCTGAAGGGCGTCATCGACGAGACGGCGATTGCGTTCGAGCAGCAGGTTCAATATGACCTGCTGCTCTCAAAGGTTCACCTGCGCGACGACGAAGCCCGCGTTGCCGAGGAACGCCGCAAGATTGCAACCGACGGCGAAATCGAGGAGCGCAATCGTGCGCTTCTCCGCACGCTCACCGAGCAGTGGGACAACCTAGACCGCGGTCGTGTGCAGCTGACCGCAACCCTGCAGGGCATCGAAGCTCACGGCGTCAAGGAGCGGTTGGAGCTCCAGTTGCGAAATGCCACCACCAACGCCCGCAAGGTGCTCGAGGAGTTGGCCAAGGGCTTGCGCTCTGCCGCGAACATCGACCAGGTCGCGCGGCAGCTGGCTGGCAAGGCGGTGCCCAAGGAGTTCGCCCGCCTGCTTGCAGCTGTGGAGGCGGTTGCACGGGCGTTCGGCAAGACGGAGCTCGGCCACTTGGCAGACCTTGTGCAGGCGGTGCATCGAGTCCTGCAGTCGCCGTCGCTCGTGCCCGATGAGCTCCTGGAGCTGTCTGGCCAGTTCGAGGGACTGAACCAAGGTCTTGCCGACGTGTTCAAGACCTTGGTAGGCCCGGAGGACAGCGTCTCCATGGCCATCGCGGCCGACGAGGCATCGCTGAGCACGCGTATTGAGACAGAACAGAGAACGGTTCATGACCTAGCCAGCACCAAAGCCAATCTGGCATCCGGTAGAGGCAACTACGACCAGCCTACGGCAATTGCGGTCGCGAAAATCCGCGAAGCGCTGCCCGAAACGTCCGTGCTGGTGCTCTGCGACCTGGTCGAGCCCGCCTCCGAGAAGTGGCAGCCGGCCATTGAAGGCTACATGGGTAACGCCCGCTTCAACCTCATCGTCAAGCCCGAGTGGGAGGCGAAGACCATTGACTACCTCCACTCGTGGGGTTCGAAAGCGAAGGTGGTGCAGGGAAAGCGCTGCCTAGACAAGGCCGACATGAGCCGTGTGCCGCGCGAGTCCATCATCCACGAGTTGCACACCAACCATCCCATCGCGCGGGCGTACCTCATCGAGCAGTACGGGTCGGTCATCAAGGTGGACAGCTCGCACCAGCTGCGCGAAGTCGCTCGCGGCCTGACGATGGACGGCAAGGGCAGCGGCTCCCGGACCATGTTCGTCACGGAGCGCCAAGAACTGGTGTTCGGCCGTGCAGCCCGTGAGAGTGCCCTCCGGCGCACCACGGCTCAGCTTGAGGAAGCCGAGGGTCGACTGGCTGACCTGCAGACCCTGAAGAAGACGCTCAACGATGTTCGGTCGCTCCTGTCGACCGTGCGCGAGCCCAACTTCGACCCTGACCCGCTGCTCAACCTTGCCGGTGAGATTGAGCAGGCTGAGCGCGCGTTGAACCAGTTGGACCTGCGCGAAGTGAACGACCTGGAGACGCGCCTGGCCGAGCTGCAGCGCCAACTTGGTGATGTCGACCGAGACCGCAACGTCGCGCGTCGGGCCATCAATCTCGCCCAAGAGCGCACGGATAAATCGGAAGAGGCCATCAAGGGCATCAATGCCAGGCGCGATGACCGTTTGCGCGAGCTGCAGCGACAGATTGGCCGCCTGAAGCAACTGTGCGAGGTGAACCCAGAACGCACCTACACGGTCTTGTCGGAGCAGGTAGAGGACCAACTCGCGGTGGCATCGGTGGCAGAGGTGGTGGCACGGCGTGACCATTTGCGCAGTCTTCCTGCCTTGCGCATGGGCGAGGTTCGTGAGCAACTCAGCGAACACAACGCCAAAGCCAAGACGGAGGAACGCTTTCAGGTCCACTTGCCGTACCTCCACGAAGGCGACGGCTTCGACCCTTGCTACGGACCTCTTGTCCAGCTGGGCCGGGCGGTGGGCGCCCTGCATGCTGACCTCGAAGGCGTAGGGCTGTACAACAACCGCAATGAGGTGGGAAAGGCCGAACGCTCGTTCCACGATGTGTTCACCAAGCAGTTCTGTGTCGAAATCAAGGCCAAGGTCGATGACGGCGTTCGAACCTTGCGGCAGATGAACGCGGAGCTGCAGAACCTCAAGTTCGGCACCGACCGCTTCACCATCGACTGGTCCAAGTGGGAGCCGGAGTTCGAGGACTACTACGGCTTCTTCAGGGCGGTGGCCGAGCTGGCCGACTCCCCTGACACGGTGGACCTATTTGCAGAGACGACCCTGACCGACAAGCACCAAGCGGTACGTGACCGGCTGGTCAAGCTGCTGCTGGACAAGGACCAGGAACGGGCTGAACGCGACCTCCTGCGCATTGCCGACTACCGGAACTACCGACGCTACGAAATTTGGAACGAATCCGACAGTGGGGGTCGAATCGCGCTGTCCACCTGGGGCACCGGTTCCGGCGGCCAGTTGGAGACTCCGGCATACATCGTCCGCGCTGCCGTTGTAACGAACCGACTGAAGCTGTTCGACAAGGGGCCGAGCCTACGCCTGCTTGTGAGCGACGAGTCGTTCTCGCGTATGGACGAGCTGCGGGCCCGAGCCGTGCTGCGGTACCTGCGCGAAAGCTTGGGGCTTCAGCTGATTAGCGCGATGCCGACCCGCGGCGCTGGTGGCCTGCGCCCCGAGTTCGACCGAGAGTTCAGCTACAGCCGCGCCGGCGTCGACGACATGAACGGCGAGCTCGATTTCATCATTGAGTGCGACGAACGGCACTTCAAGAAGGACCGCATGCGCGAGATGTGGGATGCACATCGCGAGAAAGCACGCGAGCAAGCACGCTTGGCGTTCGAGGCGAAGGAGCCTGCGCCGGCAGTGCTGCAGCCCCCGCCTGGCGACTTGTTCGTGTCACGGGTACTTGCTGATGCAGCACCCGCTAGCTCCGCAGAGGCTGCGCCTTGAGCGACCGCGCTCCACTGTGGCTGCAAGGTGCTGGCGTACAGCAGCTGCTCAGCCTGTTGGTTGACAGGCTCGACAGTGCGGACCAGCGGGGAACGCGTGCGCAGTCGGTGGCGCTTGGCCCGAAGACCTGGCCAGCCCTCTACGACGCGCCGTTCGAGTCACAGAAGGAGACGCTCTGGGAACACCTCGGCGAGCTCGTGCGCTGGGGGTGGGTGGCAGTCAGGCCTGATGGCTTAGCCAGGCTGCGTTCCGGGTACGACCGGTCGCCACGAGTCACGGTCCTCAATGAACTAGCCCTGCGCGCAGCCGTTGGCCGGCCAGAGCGAGCTCGCAGCGCCTCCGAACGCTGGCGAGAAGCTGTCCTCGCTGGCCTGGCCGCCTCGGAGGAGGTCAAGCGCCAGGTCGGTGAGTTCTGCATCGACATGCCCGACCGGACCATGTCGGAAGTCGTCGCCAGGCTGAACGAACTTCCGGCCTTGAAGAACGAGCCCTTGCTGCTTCGTGAGGTCTCGTCGCAGCTCTTCTGGGGTATGTCCAAGGTCCTCGACAAGCGCCAGGCGTTGGTTGCAGCGCTGCTCGAGCTCGACGACTGCCCATTCCCGGAGTCGCCGGTGCAGCTTCAGGTCTTCCTGCCACCGGTGGGCTTCCGTGGCGTCCTGTTCATCGAGAACCTGATGTCTTACGACCGAGCCATGCGCTCAGGCAGCACCGCCTTGGAGGGGCTGGCCTTGGCGTACGCATCTGGCTTCAAAGGCAGCGCCCAGCGGATGCGAACTTCCGACGGGTGCTCGCTGTTCTTCTCAGACCAAGGCGGCGACACGCGTGACCTGCGTGACGGGTTCAAGGCCTGGCTCTTCGGGAAAGGGACCCAGCCGGCGTACTTCTGGGGAGACCTCGATTGGGCGGGTATGCGCATCCTCGCGGCCATGAGGGCGAGCTTTCCCGGGCTCACGGCCTGGCAGCCCGGCTATGCGCCGATGCTCGCGGCGCTGCGGGAGGGGCAGGGGCACTCACCTGAAGCCGCCGAAAAGCAGGGACAAAAGGCTCTCGCTCACTCTAGCTGCCCTTACGCGGACGAACAACTCGCACCCGCGCTTCGGGACACAGGCCGCTTTGTCGACCAAGAGCTCTTCAGGCCTTAAGGCCTGCTGCTCCCGCAATGGCCAAACCAATGGGCCGCTTCTTCGGCGACCCAGGCCTGCCGCTCAGGAACTTCCGATGGTCGTGGGGCGCCGTCCCGGCGCAGCGCTCCGCAAGGAGCTCGGCAGCCGAACGCTTCGTGGCACGACCTGTTATCGCAGCCTGGCACCAGGTGCCTCCGCCACTTCGTACGCCGGCGACGTGAATGGGGCTGAGCGTGGCGCCAATGTGAGACCTAGCTAGTCCCTGGTCAGTGGGAGGAACTTCATCACCGCCGCTCTGTTGCGAAGTACTATCTGCTGGGTCTTCGGCCTGTCGTCAGCGGGCTCGAGCAACCCAAGTCGCTTCAGCGCATAGAACAGCACTGCTTGTCGGCATTCAAGAATTACTTCTCCGTCGACCATGCCGTAGTCAAGCTCGATGACGCGCCGCGTTGCCTTCGGAAGGCGTGAGTTCGGAGCAAGCGCCAGGCTGACCACCTGGTGCCAAGATGAGTCATCAGTCCCGTCGGTGCCGGCCTCCTCAGCAACCTCCGCCATGAGCATCCTTGCGAGCACAAAGTCACGGAACTCGCGACGCAGGTGGCAGTAAGCGCGAACGTGCCATCGAAATCCATCGAAAGCGACACCATGCGGTGCGAGTATGCGGTCCGTGGGTTCTGGCTTGGACATTGACTGATAGCTGACCTTCAGGCACATGCCGCGGCGAATCGCAGTGAGGACCGAAACGACGATAGTCGGCTCAAGCGTCCGAATCGGGGCGGGTACGGTGACCGTAGGAGGAGTCCAGCCTAGAAAACTGAGCTCGGCCGGAAGCATCCCTGCCGTGCGGGCTAGGAGTTCGTTGAGGTACCGGCCTGGCTCGTTGGTTGGATAGAGCGGCTTGAAAGCAGAACCGACCAGATAGCCGCGGGTCTTCGCGTCGTAGGCGGCGTTTCCGGGCGCGCGCTCGAGGTACTCCCTGATGTCCAGTGTTGCTTGTGGCACGGAAATGCCAAAGAACGAGGTGAGGTCGCTGCGGTTGATTCGGCCTTCCCAGCGCAGCCTGAAGTCCAAGAACTCCAAGCGGCGGTCTTGACTCCAGCGCAGCGATTTCTCTGCGCCTGGCTCACCGGCGCCATCCGCGGCCGTGTTTGGTTCCTGGGTCATGGCAGCGATGGTACCCAACAATCGGGTTTGTACGAACAGTAACTATGCGCGTAGAATTTATGCGCATAATTTTTATTCTTGCGATGGAGGGCAACCCGCATGCGTGTCACTTTCGGACTTCGGTTGGATGAGCGGCAAGGACCCGCGGGGGCGGACTCGTTCATGGCGCCCGTGGTCGGCCGCCAGGGCTTCCTCGGTCTTCTGGAAACCTACCTGGGCCTTTCAGGCCCCGAAGTCGCACGCGCCCAGCGTGTTGCTGCGTACCAAGGCTTCCTCGAGCAGGCCCAGGCGACCGTCCAACGCTTCTACAGCCAGTCCTTCGCTGCAGACAGCGTTGGGACGGCGGCGAGGCTTCTGGAATGGCGCGATGAGTGGTACCTCGCCGGATGGGATGGCTCGGCGCTCGAGAGGTCCCCCGTCAAGCTGCGCGACTTGGCCGCTGTAGAAGCACTGGCCGCAGGTGGCGTTGCCGCGGGGGAAGGTGAGCGTCTCGCCGTAGTGGCAACTGCGATGCGCGCCGGCGCCAAGGTCCCAGTCGACCAGGTGATGCTTGCCGACGACCTGGAACTGTATCCAGCGGCGTGGGCCACCGTGCTCGAGCTCCTGCCCTGCTCAGCACCCCTGGCTCCGGCCTCGTCGGCTGTCGGCGACCTGGGCCAGATGCAGACAGCGATGCTGGCGGCAGTCGCTGCTGGCAAGGCGGCAGGCACTGTCCCCCTGGCTGGTGACGGAACGCTGGAGGTACTTCAGGCGAACTCGCAGGAAGTGGCGCAGCATTGGCTGAGTGCCACAGTGCGCTCGGAGCAGGTCGACTGCCTCATCGTTTGCGAGGACGGCGGCGCCGCTCTAGACGCATCGCTTGAGGCCACGGGCGTAGCGACCTGTGGCTTCGGAGCAGCCAGCGACCTGCGGCCGGCGCTGCAGCTCCTGGGCCTGGCTTGCGAGACCTGCTGGACACCCATCGACGTGCCTCGCCTGGTTGAGTTCCTCGTACATCCCATCGGCACGTTCACTGCGAAGGCGCGCAGACCGCTGGCGGAAGCGCTCGCGGCGCAGCCGGGCATCGGTGGCGAAAGCTGGCGTGCAGCCAAGGATTCGCTCATGGCGCTCGACAACGCCGAAGCGGTACTGGACGAGGTCGTCTTCTGGTTCGAGGGCCAGCGCTGGGACCGACACGCCGGCGCCCCGGTCAGCGTCCTGGCGCAACGGGCAGACCGAGTCAATGAAGCGTTAAAGCGCCTCGCGAGTGCTGCTGACGCTGAGTTCCTGGGCGTAGGCCCCGCGCTGCATCAATGCGAAGCGGTGCTCGCTGGACTTGCCGAGTTCCAGCGCCAAGGCGTGGCTCTTCTGGTCTCGCGGCAAGTGGAGCAGCTCGTGAGCCAAGCAACCCCCGGCGGTGCGACCAACCCTTACGGTGCCTCGCAGGTGGGCTGCCTGCAGTCGGCCTCCGTCGCGGCCGTCTGCAGCGCCGAGCAGGCCTCCGAGGTCATCTGGTGGATGCCCTCGACGCCCGTGCTGCCACGAGCTCACCCGTGGTCGGCCACGGAGCTTGCCGGGCTCAAGGAAGTGGGTGTGCAGCTGCGCGACCCCGCGGCCGAAATGGCAGCACTTTCCCGGCAGTGGCTGCGACCCATCCTGGCCGCGAAGAGGCGCTTTGTGTTGGTCTTGCCGCCGCCTGGCTGCGAAGAGCACCCCATCTGGCAGCTCGTGCATCGGCTCGCGCCTTCGTTAACCGTCAAGCGCCTCGAAGGCGAAGTCCTCGCAGGCGCCAACGGCTTGGCCTCTGTGGTCACGCGCGTCCCACTTGTCACGGCCGAGCGCTACATCGAGCTGGGCAAGCCGATTTCGTCTCGCCGGAAGGAGCAGTCCTTCACGAGTCTGAACGACCTCTTCAACAACCCGGCACTGGCCGTTCTGAAAGACGTTGCCGGCCTGCGCACTGCAACCGTGCTGGAAGCTTCGGAGGGCAGTCAGTTGTTGGGCACCCTTGGCCATCGGGTGGTCGAGAAGCTCTTCCAGCAGGAAGGCGCGCTGGCTTGGACGCCGGCGCAGGCAGGCGCTTGGTTCGACGAGATGGTCGGGCCGCTGCTGCAGGAGGAGGGTGCGCCGCTGCTGATGCCAGGCGCTTCAGTCGAGGCCCATCGCTTCAAGCAGATTTGCCGTCGAGCCATCACTTCGCTGCTTCTGAACCTTCAGCAAGCTGGTGCCGTAAAGGTTGAGACCGAGGCTGAAATCAAGGGCACGTTCGAGGGCGAGCCTTTCATCGCGAAGGTCGACTTGCTCGTGACCTTGGCCAACAAGCGGACGGTCATTCTTGACCTCAAGTGGAGCTGGGCGAAGGGCTTCCGGGAAAAGCTGGTCGAGGGCCGTCACCTGCAGCTTGCCCTCTACGCAGAACTCGTTCGGCAGACCCTGGGCAGCCTTCCAGTGACTGTGGGCTATTTCGTCTTCCAGGGCGCCGAACTGCTGGTCGCGCACCCTGGTGTCTTCGAAGCGGCTGAAGTCTGCGCGCCCGAGAGCAACGTCACGCTGCCGGAACTGGTCGTCGGTGCCGTGGCGACCTGGAAGTGGCGCCGGGAGCAATGGGCCGCGGGGCAGGTCGAGTGGGTGGACAAGCGCTTTGGCAAGCTGGTCCAACTGGGCGGCCCGGTAGGCACGCTTCCCCTTGAAGAGGTAGGCCGCTATGACGGCGAATATTTGGCGCTGATGGGCGCCGGCTGGAGGGCAGCATGAATCCCATTGAGTTCGTCAGTGCCGGTGCTGGCAGCGGGAAGACCTACCGTCTCACCGAAATCATCTCCGACGCGCTGCTCGCGGGGGCCGCGCGGCCGCAGGGCATCCTCGCGACGACCTTCACCATCAAGGCAGCCGCAGAACTGCGCGAGCGGGCTCGGTCGAAGCTTCTTGGGAGCGGACTTGTGGACTTGGCTTCTGCCGTTGGCCAGGCGCGCATCGGCACTGTCAACAGCGTGTGCGGCCAGCTGCTGACACGCTTTTGCTTCGAGCTGGGCTTGTCGCCAGACCAGGTGGTGCTCGATGAAGCCCAGACCAAGCAGTTGCTTAAGGCGACCCTGGATGGGACGCTCGATGAGGACAGCCGCATCCGGCTGATGGAACTTTCTCAGCGCCTCGCCTTTGACGACAAGGATTGGGACAAGCCCATCGCTGCCGTGGTGAACGCTGCTCGAGAAAACATGATTTCTCCAGAGCAGCTGCGGCCTATGGGTACCGCAAATGCACAGCTGATGCTCGAGAACTGGCCGGCGCCGCAGGAAGGCGTGGACCATACGGCCGCGCTTATCGCCGTGCTCGACAAGGTGGCTGGCGACATCGAGAAGTTCATCCAGGACCTTCAGGCCAGTGGCAAGAAGGTGTTTGCAAACATGACCGGTGGCCTGGACGATTTGCGCAGCCGCAAGCGCCTGTTCGAGAGCGGACGCTGGTCGTGGCAGAGCTGGGTGAGCACCCCCAACATCGACGTCGGCGCGAAGCTCGTGCACCTGATGGCGCCGCTGGAGGAGGCTGCGAAGGCCCATGAGGTGCACCCGGAGTTTCACGCGGACGTGCGCAACTACCTGGAGCTGGTCTTCAGTGTGGCTGCCGATGCGCTCGAGGCCTACGCCCAGGTGAAGCGAGCGCGCGGAGTGGTCGACTTCGGAGACCAGTGCGTGCTGCTGCTCAAGGCCCTGACTGACACCCCTGAAGTGCGCAGCGCCCTGGCCGAGGAGCTCGACCTGGTGGTCGTGGACGAGTTTCAGGATACGAACCCGCTGCAGCTGGCCATCTTCGTAGAGCTTGCGAAGCTGGCCAAGCGCTCGGTCTGGGTAGGCGACCCCAAGCAAGCCATCTACGCGTTCCGAGGAACGGACCCCGCGCTGATTGACCGCATCCTGGAATCCATCGAAGGCTGGGGCGGCACGCTCGGCGAGCCGTTGACGACTTCGCGCCGCTCGACTCCCGCTCTGGTGTCGCTGACCAACGCGGTGTTCAAGCCTGCGTTCTCTCCGCCGATGGACGCCGCGGCGGTTTGCTTGCAGCCCGTGCGTGCGCCCATTCCAGACAACGTGGACTTGTTCAACTGGACCTTCAAGAGCTCGTACCCCAACACTGACCACAAGGGCCTGGGTGCAGCGGTGTCCGAGCTGCTTGCCGGCAAGCAGCAGGTTGAGGAAAAGAAAACTGGTTCTCTGCGGCCACTCGCCGCTGGCGACATCGCGGTGCTGTGCCGCTCCAACGCCGAAATCGGCCAGGTCGTCGAGTCGCTCACTCGTTTCGGGGTGCCGTCGGCCAGCGGGCGCCCCGGGTTGCTGTCGACACCGGAGGCGAGCTTCGTGCTCGCTTGCCTGCGCCGGCTGCAGGACGCACGGGATACCGTCGCAAGTGCGCTGATTGTTTCGCTGTCGGAAGGTGCTGAACCTGCGCAGTGGTTGAACGACCGCATCGACTACCTGGCGGTCGAGGAGAACAAGCCCTATGCCTGGCAGACCAGCGGCGGCCAGACACACGCGCTGCTCGCGCGCCTGGAGGAGTTGCGGCCGCGCCTTCGTGCCCTGACGCCATCCGAGGCACTGCGCCTGGCCAAGTCGGAATCTCACGTGGCGTTGCTGGCAAGCCGGTGGTCGAGCAGTCCGCAGGAAGCCGGCATGCGCATTGCCAACGTCGAGGCCTTGGTTTCGTTGGCAAGCACCTACGAAGACGAGTGCGTGTCGGCACGCCGGCCGGCGACGGTTGGTGGCCTGCTGCAGTGGCTTGCCAACTTGGCCGCAGAGAAGAAGGACGAGCGCGCCGTTGCCGCCGAGGGGGCCGTGACGGTGCTCACTCACCATGGTGCCAAGGGTCTCGAGTGGCCGGTGGTTGTTCTGACGGGGCTGGGCGCCGGCGCCAGGACGGCGCTCTGGCAGGTGCGTGCCCGCACCGCAGGGAAATTCGACGCTCAGGACCCGCTGCGGGGTCGATTCGTGCACTACTGGCCGTTCCCTTATGGCAACTGCAATCCGCCGGAAGCTGCGATTGCCGCGCAAGCGTCGGAGCTCGGGGATGCCATGGCCAAGGAGGGACGGCTGGAGAACCTGCGCCTCTTCTACGTGAGCATGACACGTGCAAGGGACGCCATCGTCCTTGCGACCTCGACCAGGTCTGGCGCCACGGACTGGCTGGATGAAGTGGGAGCTACTGCGCTGCTCATCGGCGACGACGGACCGGTAGTGGTGCCGGACAAGAGAAAGATTGCCCGGGTCTCCAAGGCCTGGGGCAAGGACGAATGCAATGAGACTCCGGAGCCCGCGCCGGCGCAGGTGCTGCGCTGGTTCCAGCCGGGGCCGCTGCTTGCAGCGCAGCCGCTGTGGCTCCGCCCGAGTGCCACGGAGGGCGGCCGCTACCGCAAGGTTGACTTCGACCAAGTAGGCGAGCGCATTGCCATCCGCGCCGCGGTCGACATGGAGGACCTCGGCCAGGCCGTGCACCTGTGCATCGCGAAGGCGGGGGCGCATGGGCACATTTCGCTTGGCGAGGTCGAAGCCATCCTTGCGCGGTGGGGCGTCGCGGGTTCAGTTGAAAGCCAGGCCGTGCTGGACCAACTGCAAGCGTTTTGGGCCTGGCTCGAGAAGCGCTGGCGCGGTGGCGAGGTGCACGTTGAGGTGCCGCTCGAGGTGGCGCTGGCGAACGGCCAGCGGGCGCGCGGAAGAGTTGATTTTCTGGTGGACACGCCGGCGGGGTGGATTCTCCTTGACCACAAGGCGAACCCACGCGGTGCCGCGCATGAGGACAGTCTGCTCAACAGGCACGGCCCGCAACTAGATGCGTACGCTGAGGCTATCGAGCGCGCCACGGGCCGGCGGGTTCTGGAGAAGTGGCTCTTCCTCCCGGTTGCTGGCCAGGCAGCGCGCCTGGAGGCCGTCGATGACGAGGGCGTCGACGACCGGATGGCCGCGTAGTAGCGAAGGGGCTGGCGCCTCGAGTTTCCGTTACCGGCCCCGAGGCCAGAACTCAAGGCCCGCGGTCGCCATGCCCGTCAGCAATTCGCGCAGCGTGTCTGGCGACATTTGTGCTTTGGCCTGAACTTCGGGCGCACTCAGTGCAATCAGGTCACCGATGGTTCGGATGGAGGCGGCCTCGAGGGACTTGAGGGTTGAGACCGGCACAACTCCTTCGAGCTCTCTCACGGAGTAAGGGATTGCCGGTGCGGGGCGCAGCGGCAGCTTTTTTGCACGGCAAACTCGACCTTGCGAGATAACGAGCGCTGTTTCGTACTCGTAGATGGGGTCAATGTCGCTTCGGTGCAGAAGTCTGCCGCTCTGGAGCATCAACTCACCGCTGAACCACTCCGCAAGAACGGGCGCCTCTGCTGTCGGATAGACGGAGCGGATGCCGGGCTCAGCCGCCCCCTTAGCATGCCCATCGAGCGAGACGAGGAACAGCTTGTCGGCAACCACTGCCCAAACGGCGGTATAGCCCCTGTGGTTGTTTGTTCCGATGCCCATGAACGTGGGCATTGCGGCATAGGTTCCCAAAGGCTCGGCTGACAGCACGTGTTCTGAGCCATTGAAGAAGATGATGTCGCGGGATTGATAGGTCATAGGAGTCTGTTTGGCCGAGAGGGCATCAGCATACGCGGGAGCTCGGCCTCCTATGATGGCCGCAACCTGCAAGACCCTGCAGGTTGAGCATTGCACCCGCAGACGATATACGACGCGTTGCGGCCATGAGCGGAACTTCGTTGTCGGGCCACTTCTAAGCAGACTTTGACGCCTGCAGGCTAACTGCTTGCTGGGCCAAAATCGGCCCCCGTTCACTGGATATGCACTTGAAGTCGCTCATCACGGGCATCGAAGTCATCCCGACCAGTCCTCGCATGAAGAAGAACAGGGACATGCGCTTCCCACAGTAGTCGTGGCGCCCTGGAGGGCTTTGTCACGCCATCTGGACAGTTCCAAAAAAAATGGCTTGACGGTAGTAGATAAAACTGCCAAGTTGCGCTCTTCAAGCATCTATCGGAAGGAGACGGAGCATGACTAAGTTTGCAGGAACAATAACCGCATCTCCTTATTCGCACAGCATTTTAAGCTTTGTTATTCCTGATGGTTGCAAAGATGTGCGGCTAAACGCGCTGTTATACGCGGAGCCTGAAAACACAATGTGCAATGCTCAGCTGCACTTGTACATGTCGCTAGAAACTCCAACCACCATAAATTCTCCTTATGAGTATATTTCCGCGCGTGAAGACAGCGACTTTACTGCAACAAACGTACAAATTAACGAGGTCTTCCACAATTTTCGGCCAGGGCAAACTGTCTACTTTCGGGCCGACTTTCAAGGTCAGTATATAAGGAACACTAAATATATACTTGAGGCTGAGCCTTTCTAAGGAGAGAACTGATGCCTACATCTCTTCAAGGCACTATCCTTTCCTATTACAAGGACCACACAACCAAGGGGGTCCTTGTATATCAAATTCTCGAAGGTCAGACTACCGTCAAAATTTATGCTGCTCTTTACACCGAAGCTGACAACGAAGGTTGCGGTGCTGAATTGCGGATAATGAAGTCAATCAACTCACCAATACCAATCAACGGTCCGACATCCCATACCGTCATTTTCAAGTCGGATAGCAAATTCAAGACTACGAATCTTGACGCCGAAGTTTCCTTCGATGGACTTGCATCCGGGCAAGTTCTCTATATAAGCGTGGACTACATGACAAATATGTGTAGAAACAGCAGGCTCACGTTGAACGGAGAAGCAACATAGCTGTCCACAAACTAGGCTGCAATGCGGACCTCGGCTAAGCCCATGACCTCCGCGAACGGCGACATGGGAGCAAAGCGGCTGTGGACTATGAACGTCTGCTTTACCAAGGTCGCTACTTCCGCAACGGGCCCAAGGCGGAGGGTGACTTCTCTCCGAAGCTGCCGTTCAATTTCGCAACGTCAGGCCCGCGCGTGGCCCGGCCGAACCGGGACCATCCCCACCCTACGTAAGTGTTGCTCAAGCATTCCAATATATATCAGCTACGGTTTATGGACTCAGGCGTGACAGTCGTGCCATCGCAGTCGTCAAATCGTTCCAGAAGTTTCTCCAATCGCGCCACCAACTCGGCGCGCTGGAGCGAGTCAGGCGGCGTGCATTTGGCTAGGCGCTGCAAGATTGCGAACAGCATGTTGGCCTGTTCGAGAATCGCTACGTTCAGCGAGTACTGTGACATATGCTTTGTGGCTTTAGCCCTCGACTCAAAGCTAGTCGGTCTTCAGGGTGCCTTTGGCACTACGTTCCGTCAGGACCATGCGTATGAGGGGCAGGTGACCGTGATGTAAGCCTGTGCCGGTCGCGCACAGAACGACGCATCCTGCAGCATCCAATCTAGAACCACGTAGGGAGCTTCCACTGCGAGGGTCATCAAGCACGAGAATGCGCTCTCCTCGGTACGCCAAGCCGAGCCATGACTCGATGGCTTGCAGACGGTTTCCCCCAGTGTCCGCATCGGCACGCCAGTTTGGATGGAGTGATGCGTCCACGTTCCTGAGACCTGTAGCTTGGAGCAGGTCGGCAACCCGGCCACGGTCAAGCCGCTTCAGCCAACTGGACGTCAGAATGACGAGAGGTCGATGCTCTACAAGAACATCCAATAGGGCCGCGACAGCGGGCGGATGCCAAAGTCGCTCGTAGAGGTCCGCCGGTGGATTCGACGACGTGACTTCCCGCGCCCCGTACGGCCCTAGGCACAACACATCGTCGAAGTCCAGGAAGAGAAGTGGTCGACCATCCCGGTGCGGCCCTTCGAACAACGGAACGAGATGCTTCTTCACTGCGATTGACCCAGCGCTTGGTCTATGCGGTTGACCAGCCATTCGATTTCCAGCGGTGTGAAGCCCTCGTTCTTCCTGGCGACTCCCGACCGGATATGCGACAAGACTGCCTCCTGCGTGAAGCCCGGCTCGGCCAGCTTGCGGTTCGCGTATGAGACGAGGAGAGGCAGATAGTCCGAGCACACCTTGAAGCGGTGAGCCAGCTCTTCGTCCGTCAGGCCCACCACAAATCGGCCGTCAATCTTCCTCGCCAAGTACTTCTGCTGAGCACCTGGCACCCCGCCTGGGAATGGGTCGCGTGGAAAGTCGTCCGGAACTGTTGTCATCGGTTCTTCTGTTCCTTCGGCGGAGAGCTTGCGCGCCGCGACGCACGTTCATCCTCAAGCTTGCGAATGTGCTCCCGCATGGCCTGCGCGCTCTGAAGCAGCCTTGCGACGGCAGACCAGTACTCACGCCCTATGTCGCCGTCCTCGAGGCTCCATCCGTGAATTTGGCGCAGGGCCATTGAGAGGTCGACTGGCGGCTCATCCAGAAGCCAAAGAAAGGGTTCAGCTTTGGCGCGCATCAGCTTTTTCTCCGTGACTTGCCGGTCGCAGGAGGAGGGGGCAAGGCACCACCTTGCTTCGGCGGCTCGCCGCGGACTACCCGCTCGAGAGCTGACCGCTCGACGACAAGGTCGTCCACTCTCCAAGGCGCTGACCAGTTGCTGGTTTCGATGGAACCATCCGCGACACCCAACACCAGGCGAAGTGCTGCGCGAGCGTCGGCGCCGACTTGCAGCACGCCGGCCGCACTGAATGTCGGCAGCTCCCTTTCCGACTCATTCGATGCCGTGGCTCGCAATGAGTCGAGAAACTGGATGACGGATTCCATCGCAGCGCTGAGTGGCGCACTGCTTGGATAGTCCCAAAGTGCCAGGCGACCTTCCTTGCCCAGGAGCGACGTAAGACCATCGACGCCGAGCAGCTCGTCCAGCCACTTCGCTGGCACGAGCTGGCTCAAGAACTTCTTGCAGTCCATGATTTCGTAGAAGGCGTAGCCTCTATTGCTGGCAGGAACGCGCAACAGCCTAAGGCGTACCAGGCCGGCCACACACTCAGGCTCGACACCAAGAAGCGCCGCGACGTCCTCGGCTGTCTTGTACTGCACTTGTCGGCCCTCGAGGAGAGCTGCGGGCGGCTCTTCCTCAAATGTTCCGCGGACGATGAAGTGCCGGAGCCGAACGTCGAGCCTCGCTGCTCGAAGAAAGCTTTCAACGCGCTCAGGCCGCACATGCCAGCGGTCCAATGCCACCAGATGCTCGAAGCCGTCCTCCAGCATCGCCCGAATGGCCAGGGCGTCATACGAGGCTTGCGTTCGAAAGTGCGCAAGCATCTCGTGTGCACGCGCTCGAACTACGAGTCGCTCTCGACTGAAGGGAGGCCTTCGCGCGGTGTTGGTCCACATTGCTCTTGCGTCGTGACTCAGCACCCGCATGAGGTCGAAGAAGCTTGCTGCCCGGGCGCGGTGCTCGTTGTCGCCAGCTGTGAAGCGGATATCTCCCAGTCCAGCGGCATCCTCGTTCACCGCGACCAGGCCATCGGACACCTTTTCCGTTCTCTCTCGCGCCCACTCCGAGCCGCATGCAGGGCAGTAGCCGGTGAACGGCTCATTCGGCGAAATGTCGGCCTGACAGGTGGGGCATCGCTCCAGCAAAAAGCATTGATGACGAGCGCAGGCAACCACATGTGCCAGGTCCCAATCGGCGCGCAGATGGTTCGCTTCGCCCAGGCAGGATGGACAGACCTGCAGGCGGTCGAGCATCAACGCCTCTCTCGGCATCAGGACGCCCTCGATGCGGAAGAACGATTCCTCGGGGCTCGCGTGTTCCGTCCACGCCCGGCCTTGAAGCTGAGTGCTCCCTACACCGGCCCAGTCGCACAACATCCGCAGCGCGTCCGGGGAACCGGCTATTTCTGCGGCTGTCGCTAGCTGGGGACCGCCTTGGCTGACCAACAGGTCGGTGAGCGAGCGCAGCGTCACGAAGCCATTGAGCACCGCGTAGCGCAGGACGAAGCCTCTCACAGACTCCCAGGAGCGAGCTGCCGGCCAGGTCAGCTTGGTATTCATGCTTGCCCCCTCCGGCGAGCCTGTCTAGGGCGCAGGGCCTTCAGTCGCTGGGCCTGGTCGGTGATGGCCTTGACGACCTTATCGTCCGACGCATCCATGTCGAATGGATTGAACTGCGCGGCTCGCTCTGGAAACTCCGAATCGAAGGCATCCGCCAGGTCCTCTTGGTGAATGACAGCGACACCTTTCGCCTGCGCACGCTGAACTGCGCGCTCCGTCAGGTCCATCAGGTCGCCAATGAGGCCATTGCACGCGCAGAAGCACCGCAGCATCATCCGCGGTTCCTGCAGGCTGGGAACGACTGTCACCGGGAGCTTGTCCTCCAGGTCGGCCAGCAGACGCACAAAGGCGTGCTCTTCGGCATCGTTGTCCAAGGTATAGCGGCCCAGTTCGGCCGTCGCCCTGAACCGGTTGGCCAGCTCCGAACTCAACCGGATGTAGTCGTGAAGCACCTCCGTTCCAAGGAAGATGATGGGCTTCTTCATCTCGTTCATCCTCAGTCGGAAAAAGGCGGCGGATTGCATGCGGAAGTGCTTGGTCTTCTCCAAAAAGAACTGATGTGCTTCTTCCCAGACGAAGCCAGTGCAACTGACCCAGATATGGTCTGACTGGGCCTTGAGAACAGGGCCCTTGGGGTGCAGCGGGGCGTTCTTATGTCGTGCGCCCTCAAGTTCGCGCTGGCGAATGGCGCCTTCGATATCCCGGGACTCCAATGGCGGCTGACTCACGTAGAGTCCGCTGGCGAGCTCGGGGTGCTCCTTGTGCAACCTGGTTGTTGCATTGGCGAGGAAGCTGGACTTGCCAGCCCTCGACTCACCGACAATGCGCAAACCACGTGGGTTGCCATCCCGGTCGCGCATGGTCAGGCACTCCAGCAATAAGGTGTAGGCCTGCTCGGCACCCGCGTGCCAGTGATAGAAATGCCACGAGGGAGTAGGGGACGAACCCAACGCCTCGCTACCACCTGTCAATTCAAGAGGCGGCGCCATCATCAGGACTCCCCCTGCAGCTTGCGGCGCAAGCGCTCCATGAGCGGGTCAACGGCTGCTGGCGGCGCGGGCGGCGGCGCGGCGGCCTCACGGGCAATGTCCTGGAAGCTCGGCGCACGGCCAAAGGTTTCTTTGACATCCGAGGCCGTCAGTTCGTCGGAGACCTTTCGCAACTTGGCGGAGGTAATGATGTCTTGCTTGCGCTTTTGCGCCTGCTCGATGACGGCCAGGTCCTCCTCAGTCTGCACGCCTTCCAGCTCTTCATCCTCCAGAGGAAGCAGGCTTGCATAGGGAAGGGGGGAGGCGACACGGCCGTCGACAGCGTCGACCTTGATGGGATTGCCGTTCAGCGGGTTGACCACATAGAGGAGGTTCGGGTCCGAGGGTTTGAGCAGCTTGACCTTCTGCTCACGCCCCATCCGGCCATAGAGTTCGGCTAGGTCGTCGGACTGGAACCGCATGTCGCGGATGTGGATTCCGGTCTGGCGCAACGTTCGACTGTCGGGTCGGCAGAACGTGAGGTCGAACTCCTTCTCGTCGACCGGCAACTCGATGTCGTGGATTTGCAGCCCGGACAGCCACTTTCGGTTGTGCGTCATATGGCCGCGGCCCATCGTCATGTGCATGTACTCGTCGATGATGGTGACGTGCAACAACTCAGCAAGCTCCACCAAAGTTAGCTTCGCGTCGCGCTGCGGGTCCAGTTCCCGCTTGGGCAGCTTCTTGCCGAGCGTGGTGCCCGGAAGTTTGTGTGCCAGCAGCTGATTGAGCGTCCTGAAGAACCGCTCGACGCCCGGCTTGTAGCGAGGCACATAGGGTGGCAAGTACGCGATGCCCAGCCGCATCGCGGCCAACGCCGCCTGCGTATGAATGGACCAGTTCTCGTTGCCGTTGTCCGCGAAGACCTCGACGGGGAAGCCGCACAACATCCAGTCGGTCTGCACCTGCGGGAAGCACTGCCTGACATAGTTCTTGGGAAGGATGGCATTGCGCAGAGCAGCCAAGAATCCGTTGGTGCATGGCGGATGGATATCTAGATGGAGGCCAATGGGCGCATCGCAGAACCGCTCGAACACGATGTACAAGGTCGGGCGCGCCCGGATGAGCTTGCGCGTGATTGGGTCCAGGACATACAGGTCGATGCGGGTGCTGTCGATTTCCCACCGGAAGTTCGGCATGGGCGAACGTCTCGCCGGCATGCGTTTGCCCCACTGACTGTCTGCAGCAAGGGACCCATGCAGGAGGTGGACAAGACCGTATCGGTCGAGTTCGTTGCGTCTTCGTCGGACGGATTCGACGGATATTGCATCGGTTGTGACACGAGCAGGCATTCAAGAAATACAGGAGTGGGAAAGACGAGCCGAGGCCTTTCGGCGCAATGTGCGTGCGCAGCGGCTGGGCGGAGAAGTCCAGCAGGCGTGAGTTAGTCATGCTTGGGGCGTTTGGCGCTGACATCGGGCTTGTTTCTGGAAACGACGCGGGCCTCTGACTTCTGCAGCTGTGCGTACCGCTTGTTGACGAGTTTTTGGATTTCTGCATTTGTTGGTGGTGTCTTGCTCTGCTGGTACAGCTCAAGGACGACGGCGTCGATGAGGTCCTGCAGTACCTGGTTTCGTGTTCCACGGGGTCGCTTCAGTCCGAGCTGGCGCGCGAACACCTTGGGGTCGCATCCGCATGCGCGGAAGTCGCGAAGGAGGTCATAGGCAGTTGTCGCTGCCGGAGGGTTCGGGTCGCCCAGCGCAACCGCGGTGGCGTCGATGACCTTCTGGAAGATGCCGTTCGACCGCCGAAACGAGACATTGCCCAGCCGATGAAGCGCCATGACGTAGCGGGTCTTGCGCTGGATGCGTTCGCGCTGCTCTTCGTCCAACTCGTCATAGTCAAAGAAGGGGAGTCGCTTACGCGCGAAGTACGGCCGACCCCAAGGACGAATCTCGCCCTTGTGCATCCCCTCAAAGAGTTGGGACGGCCAAAGGTGCAAGGTGTGCCCTGCGACCGCCGAACTGAGTGAGATGCGTCCCTCCTTGTCCACGTCCGTAACGACGAAGGGGAGGTTGCCGACTTCGAATCGCACACCGGCGCCAATGGTGGATTGAGTCCGAACCGGAAGGTTGGCGCTCTCTTCATCCTGCGGCGCCTCAGGCGACTGAAATCTCGGTCGTTTTGGAAAGGACCTTTTGACCATCGAAAGCAATCCGGCGGTAGAACATTTCGCGATAAACGGCACCTGCGGGGAGGCTGTGCGCGCGTACGTGTGCGATGGCATCAAGCAGTGACCACTCGGGCCGCTCGGACAGGATGGCCAGTACACGCTCTTGGTGGCGTCCATCAATGTGGCGCTTGACGTAGCCGTAGAGCATGAGGAGGTTTTCCCAGAAGGGCTCCGGCCAATCTTCAGGAGAAAAGACGTCGTGGCGATAACCTTGCGCGAGCAGCTGTGGACCAACGATGTCAAGCCACGCTTGAAAATCTTTCGACTGAACCTTTTCCCTGGGTTTGGCTTGAATAAGGAATATCTCCCCGGAGGCATCCGTCACCGCGGCGTCGGGCGTGTACTCGGTACGTCGGCCCTCGACTTCGAGCTGGAACTTCCGCGGCTGCTCCTTGTAGCCGACTATTCGCAACCACTCGAGCCAAAGGAAAAGCCGCCTCTCTACGAGGCTTTCGAAGACGACCATCCGGCGCATCAGCACGCTCCAGAAGAGGCCCACCACATTGAGCGAGCCAGCCGTATTCCGGATGACCCGAGTATCTGTCTTGAGTCGCGCCATATTTCTCAGCCTGCCAGCTGGTCCTTTCACATGAGAATTTCACCTGGGTGAAAGGCTACAGAAGTTTCAAGGCGGAGCTATTCTGAATATCTATCTTAATTGTTCGCTTGAAATAGGAAATTGATGCGATTTAGATTCCGACCAATTAAGGTACTTTCTCATTAATTCACGGGAAAGCGAAACCATTAAAGGTACTTATTTCCTAGGCTAGGGAAATTAACCTAAATTGATGACCTAGCGCGCGAGAAAGTCACGCGCAGCAGCGTAGCGAAATCTGCAGATGTCACGCAGAGCGGCAGCGCGTTCGCAGTCGCCAGCACGCCGGGTGCGCATGCGTGGCAGCAATCGAACGGCTGGCCAACTTGGACTGGTGGATTGAACGTCGGCACGGGCTCGCGCACAGGGCACGGCGGCGCCTATGCGGCCTGGAGCCTCAGCGGGTTCGAGCACCGGGGCGACCGACCAGAGGAATTCGCGCAAGCGGTCTAGCAAGCGGCCCGGCCGGGTGTACCAGTTCGCCGCAGGTCAAGCTGTGAGCCCGCCTGCGCATGGCTCGCGGCCGAACAGCTAAATCGCTGAGAGCGGACATCTAAAACGCTTCTAGGCGCGCTCCGAAGAGCATGGGCCGACGCCAATCAGTCCGTCAGGTGCTTCGTCAGTATGGCTAGCGGAGGGCGTCAGTGGGGCCGGGTGGTTCTTACACCTCCAAGGCCTGCCTTGCGAGCTTCCATCATTGATTTAACATAATGCACATTGTGTTCTTCAAAGAGGATCCGGCTGCCACCCGAGGATCCCCATCGGCTCACCACTTGCCGTCGCTGGGTTTCGTGGCCTTGGCCGCGCCGGCGCTGCTCAGCAGCCGTACGGCATCCGGCCGATTCGCGCGCTGCGCAAAGTCCAGCGCCGTCATTCCCAACTGGTTCTTCATGGCGGTGTCGGCGCCTTCGTCCAGCAGCAGTTGCACCGCCTCGGTCGAGCCATACATCGCGGCCATCATCAGCGGCGTCGTGCCGTTGGGCGACTGCGCATCGATGAAGGCGTAGTTGTCCAGCAGCTGCTTCATGATCGCCACGTGGCCTCCGGTGGCCGCGTAATGCAGCGGCGCCCAGCCCGGCTTGTTGACGTCGGCGTCCCGGGCGATGAGGCGCGTCACCAGGTCCTGCTGGCCTTTGAGCGCGGCGAGCATCAGCGGGCTTTCATCCTTGGCGTTGCGCACCTCCACATTGGTCTTGGGCGAATCCAGGAGCACCTGGATCACGCGTGGGGACGGCTCGCGCATGGCAATCAACAGGCCTGCCTGACCCTGCTCGTCGACGGTGTTGGGGTCGAAGCCACGGTTCAGCAGCGCCTGGATGCCACCGGCGTTGTCGCTGCGCACAGCCCGGAAGAAATCCTCGTAGGAGCCGGCATGAACGGAAAAAGATCCTGTAAAAACAGCAAGATACAAAAGCTTTTTAAAGTAATTTTTCACGTCTTCACACCCTTGAAAAGGGCTTCGAAGTTCCGGCTGGTGGCTTCGCCGATGGTCTCGATCGGCAGTGCCCTGAGCTCGGCGATCTGTTGTGCCACGAAGGGCACATAGGACGGATTGTTGGTCTTTCCGCGGTAAGGCACGGGTGCGAGATACGGGCTGTCGGTCTCGATCAGCATGCGATCCAGCGGCACGAAGGCGGCCACTTCGCGCAGCTCGGCGGCCTTCTTGAAGGTCAGGATGCCGGAGAACGAGATGTAGAAACCCAGGTCCAGCGCGGCGCGGGCGACTTCGGCCGTCTCGGTGAAGCAGTGGAACACGCCACCCGCCGCCCTCACCCCGCCGTCTTCACCCTCCTCCTTCAGGATGGCCAAGGTGTCGGCCGAGGCTTCGCGGGTGTGGATGATCAGCGGCTTGCCCACCTGCTGCGCCGCCCGGATGTGCGTGCGGAAGCGGTTGCGCTGCCATTCAAGGTCGCCAATGCTGCGTCCGCCCTTGCGTTCTTCCATCTGGTAGTAGTCCAGCCCGGTCTCGCCGATGGCGATGACCTTCGGCAGCGCGGAACGGGACACCAGGTCGTCCACGGAGGGCTCAGTCACGCCCTCGTTGTCCGGATGGACGCCTACGCTGGCCCAGAAGTTGTCAAAATCGGACGCCAGGGCCTGTACTTCGGAAAATTCCTCCAACGTGGTGCAGATGCAGAGCGCCCGATCCACCTGCGCGGCGGCCATGGCCTGGCGGATTTCAGGCATTCGGCCGGCGAATTCGGGAAAAGTCAGATGGCAGTGGGAGTCGGTGAACATCGCGGCAATGGAAGAAAAGGCGCTGCAGCCGCAGCGCCCGCGGTCCGCGCCACGGGGGCGGGAACGCTCAGATGGTCTGGGTCGGGCGGTCGGAGGCCATGGTGCCTCCGAGCGCCTCTTCGATGCGCGCCTTGAGCTGGCGCGACTTCTCATCGGAGGGAAAGCGGATGCCGACGCCGGGCGCCCGGTTGCCGGCGGCACGGGCCGGCGTGATCCAGGCCACCTTGCCGGCCACGGGATAGCGCTGCGGATCTTCCGGGAGCGTCAACAGCACGTACACGTCGTCGCCCAGCCGGTACTCGCGGGAGGTCGGGATGAAGATGCCGCCCTCGGCAAACAGCGGGATGTAGGCCGCGTAGAGCGCGCCTTTCTCCTTGATCGCCAGTTGGATGACGCTGGGGCGAGTCGCGGTAGCGGCAGTGGCGGGTGCGGCGGGCGTGGGGGTGACAGGTGTGTTCATGGGCGACGGCCGGCCGAGTTTAGGGTGCTTCGCGCTTCGCTCACAAGCGCCTCGAGCATCAGGCCCGCATTGAAGGGGTGTTCTGCGGTTTTTGCCGCATTCGCGAGGGATCGGGCCCAGCGCGCCAGCGCGGCACGGGGCGGCACGCCCGGGAGGTCGGCCGCCTCGAAGAAGCGCGGCGCGGCGCCGCTGTCCACGGCCATCAGGTCGTGGCACAGCTTCTGCAGCACGACGATGGCCTGGGCGGGCGCCTGGTCCGCCAGGGCGGCGACCTCGCCGCGCTGCAGGGCCTTGGGCAGCAGGCTCCAGGCCTTGGGCGACTGGCCTGCGGCGGCCAGGCGGAGCGCATCGCTGGGGCGGCCGCCGGCGGCACGCAGCAGGGCGGGCGCATCCGCGGCCGGTACGCCCTGCGCCACCAGCCAGTCGCGCGCCTCGTCCTCACCGGGCCAGGGCAAGGTGAAGCCGAGGCAGCGGCTGCGGATGGTGGGCAGCAACTGCCAGGCGGCTTCGCTGGCCAGCACGAATCGCACATCGCCGACCGGCTCTTCCAGCGTCTTCAGCAGCGCATTGGCGGTGATGGTGTTCATCCGCTCGGCCGGATAGACCATCACCACCTTGCCGCGGCCGCGCGCGCTCGTGCGCTGGGCGAAGCCGACCGCGTCTCGCATGGCCTCCACGCGGATCTCGCGGCTGGGCTTGCGCTTCTTGTCGTCGATGTCGGCCTGGCTCTTCTCGTCCAGCGGCCAGCCCAGTTCCTGCATGGCGACCTCGGGCATCAGCACGCAGAGGTCGGCATGGGTGCGCACCGCGATCGCGTGGCAGCTGGGGCAATGGCCACAAGCGCCCTGCCCTTCGGCCGGTTGCTCGCACAGCCAGGCTGCTGCGAGTGCCAAGCCCAGTTCGTACTGGCCCAGGCCGGAGGGGCCGTGCAACAGCCAGGCATGGCCACGCTGGCGCAGGAGCTCGGCCAGCGGTTGGCGCAGCCAGGGCAGCAGAGGTGCGGCATCGCTCATCGCACATCGCTCCCGGGCAGGCCACGCTCTGCCAACGCCGCTTCGATCTGTGCCCAGACCTGCCCGCGCGAGCGGTTTGCGTCGATGCGCGCGAAACGCGGCGCCGCAGCCGCGCGCGCCGCATAGCCGGCGGCAACGCGTCGGAAGAATTCGACCGGCTGCGACTCGAACTTGTCGGGCAAGCGCGCGCCGGCCAGGCGCTCGGCGGCGATCCCGGGCGGCAGGTCGAACCACAGCGTGAGCGCCGGCTGCAGCAGCGGCGCGTCTTCGCGGGCCTGCACCCATCGCTCCAGCGAGGACAGCACGGTCTCGTCGAAGCCTCGCCCTGCCCCCTGGTACGCAAAGGTGGCATCGGTGAAGCGATCGCACAGCACCACCTCGCCCCGCGCGAGCGCGGGCTCGATCACCCGCACGATATGGTCGCGCCGCGCCGCGAACACCAGCAGCGATTCGGTCAGCGGGTCCATGGCCTCGTTGAGGACCAGGGTGCGAAGCGCCTCCGCCAGCAGCGTGCCGCCCGGCTCGCGCGTGCGCGTGACCTGCCGGCCCGCGGCCTTGAACAGCGCTTCCAGCGCGTCGATGTGGCTGGACTTGCCGGCACCGTCGATGCCTTCCAGTGTGAGAAACAATCCTGTGCTCATCGTTGCTCGCCCTTGGCCGGCGTGTCGATGCCGCGCTGGTAGCGGTTGACCGCGCGGTTGTGCTCGTCGAGCGAACTGCTGAATTGGCTGGAGCCGTCGCCCCGCGACACGAAGTACAGCGACTTGCTCTGGGCCGGCTGCACCGCGGCCAGCAACGCCGCCTTGCCGGGCATCGAGATCGGCGTGGGCGGCAGGCCGGGGCGCAGGTAGGTGTTCCAGGGCGTGTCGGCCTGCAGGTCCTTCTTGCGCAGGTTGCCGTCGAAGCGGGCGCCCATGCCGTAGATCACGGTCGGGTCGGTCTGCAGCGGCATGCCGACGCGCAGCCGGTTGACGAACACCGCCGAGATCTCGGCGCGATCCTTGGCGACCCCGGTCTCCTTCTCGACAATGCTGGCGAGGATCAGCGCCTCGTTGGCCGACTTCAGCGGCAGGTCGGAGGCCCGCGCGGCCCAGGCTGCGTCCAGCTTCTTGTCCATGGCGCGCATCGCGCGCTGCAGCAGCGCGACGTCACTCGACCCTTTGGAATAGGTGTAGGTGTCGGGGAAGAACCGGCCTTCGGGATGCACGCCGGGCTTGCCCAGATTGTTCATCAGCTCGTCGTCGCTCAGGCCCAAGCTGTCCGGCTTCAACTGCTCGGCCTTGGCCAGGGCCGCACGCACCTGGCGGAAGTTCCAGCCCTCCACCAGCACGATGCTGCGGGTGGCCTCTTCGCCGCGCACCAGCATGTTGAGCAGCATCCGCGGCGTGACGCCGCGCTCGAGTTCGTAGCTGCCGGCGCGGATCTGCCGGTCCTGGCCCGAGAAGCGGAACCAGCCGTAGAGCAGTTGCCAGGGGACGGCCACGCCTGCGGCCTCCACTGCCTGCGCGACGCCTTTCGGCGTCGTGCCGGGCTCGACCGACAGGTCTACGGAGGGCGCAGGCAGTTTGAGCGGCTGCTGCACCCACCACAGTCCGGCCGCGCCGGCGCCGAGCACGACGAAGGCGGCGAGCAGAAAAAGCGTGAGGAGGAAGCGGCGCACGGATCCGGTGGGACGAGGAAGAAAACGCGGTAGCCCTGCGGGCCGAACGGAACGGACCGGCCCATGATAATTCAGCGATGACCCCTGTCGTTCTGAACGGCGTAACAGCCCTTTCCCACCTCGGCGTGATCCGTGCCGAGGGCCCCGAAGCTGCCAATTTCCTCAATGGCCAACTGACCCAGGATTTCGCCCTTCTGGGGCCCGCAGAGGCACGCCTGGCCGCGCTGTGCACGGCCAAGGGCCGCGTGATCGCGAGCTTCATCGGCATCAAGCCGCAGCCCGATCGGGTGCTGCTGGTGCTCGGCCGCGACATCCTGCCCGCCACGCTCAAGCGGCTGTCGATGTACGTGCTGCGCGCCAAGCTCAAGCTCAGCGATGCCAGCGAAGACTTCGCGCTGCACGGCCTGGCCGGCACGGCGCTGCCCGCCAATGGCGTCGATGCCGGCGCGACGCCGGGCCGCTGCACCGCCATCGGCGAGGCCCACGTGGTGTCGCTCAATCCCTCCGACGGCATTCCGCGCGCGCTGCGCATCGCGCCCGCCGGCAGCCCGCCGCCCGAGGGCCCGGCGCTCGATGCGGCGCTCTGGTCCTGGAGCGAGGTGCGAAGCGGCATCGTGACCGTCAGCACGCCCATCGTCGAGGCCTTCGTGCCGCAGATGCTCAACTACGAATCGGTGGGCGGCGTGAACTTCAAGAAGGGCTGCTATCCGGGCCAGGAGGTGGTGGCGCGCAGCCAGTTCCGCGGCACGCTCAAGCGACGGACTTACCTGGTGCAGTCGCCGGCGCCGGTGGAGGCAGGCCAGGAGGTCTTTGCCGCAGGCGATGCGCAGCAGCCCGTCGGCCTGGTCGCGCAGGCCGCGCCCGCGCCGGGCGGCGGCTGGGCCGCGCTGGTGTCGATCCAGATCGCGGCGCTCGAATCGGGAGGGCTGCGCGCCGGCAGCGCGGACGGCACAGCCCTCACGGTCGAGCCCCTCCCCTACCCCCTGCTTGAAGACATCTGAGCCCGGCTCAGCAGCAGCGGCCCTTGCCGCTGCCGTAGCGGGCCTCCAGGCGCTCGCGGAAGAAGGCCTCGTAGCTCATCGGCGCCTGCTCCGGATGCGTGCGCGCCATGTGGCTGAGGTACGCGTCGTAGTCCGGCAGCCCGACCATCAACCGCAGCGATTGCGCCAGCGATCGGGTCAGGTAGCGCCCGGCCTCGGGCAAGGCGGCCAGCGAACGCATCAGGCCGCCTGGGTGGGCATCGCCTCGAACGGCGTCTCGTGCGCCGTCGGCTTGTTCGATGCACGGGCCGCCAGCACGCTCTTCACGCTGTAGAACAGCACGCTCAGCACCACGAAGATGAAGAGCCCGCAGAGCGCGGCATCGAGCCGGTCGTTGAAGACGATGCGCGACATCGCCTCGGGCGTCTTGGCCGGCGCGAGCAGCACGCCCTTCTCGAGCGCCTCGGCGTACTTCGACGCGTGCGAGAGGAAGCCGACCTTCGGATCGGCCGAGAAGATCTTCTGCCAGCCTGCCGTCAGCGTGCACACCAGCAGCCAGGCGGCCGGCGCGATCGCGACCCAGGCATAGCGCTCGCGCTTCATGCGGTAGAGCACCACCACGCCCAGCATCAGCGCCACCGCGGCCAGCATCTGGTTGGAGATGCCGAACAGCGGCCACAGCGTGTTGATACCGCCCAGCGGATCGACCACGCCCTGGTAGAGGAAGTAGCCCCAGGCCGCGACGCAAAGGAAGGTGGCGAGCATGTTGGCCGCGAAGGAGTCGGTGCGCTTGAGCGCCGGCATGAAACTGCCCAGCAGGTCCTGCAGCATGAAGCGCCCGGCACGGGTGCCGGCGTCCACCGCGGTCAGGATGAACAGCGCCTCGAACAGGATCGCGAAGTGGTACCAGAAGGCCATCATGGCCTGGCCGCCGATGGCCTGGTGCAGGATGTGCGCCATGCCGACGGCCAGCGTGGGCGCGCCGCCGGCGCGACCGAGGATGGTGCTTTCGCCAACGTCCTTGGCGGTCTGCACCAGCATCTCGGGCGTGACCACGAAGCCCCAGCTCGAGATGGTCTGCGCCACGGTGGCAGGCGTGTTGCCCACCAGCGCGGCCGGGCTGTTCATCGCGAAGTACACGCCCGGCTCGATGCAGGCGGCCGCCACCAGCGCCATCACGGCGACGAAGGACTCGGCCAGCATGCCGCCGTAGCCGATGAAGCGCGCATGGCGCTCGTTCTCCAGCATCTTGGGCGTGGTGCCGGACGAGATCAGCGCATGGAAGCCCGAGACCGCGCCGCAGGCGATGGTGATGAAGAGGAAGGGGAACAGACTGCCCGACCACACCGGCCCGTTGCCCTGCGCGAACTGCGTGACAGCCGGCATCTGCAGCGTCGGCGCGACGAAGACGATGCCGATCGCCAGCGCGATGATGGTGCCGATCTTCAGGAAGGTCGAGAGGTAGTCGCGCGGCGCCAGCAGCAGCCACACCGGCAGGCTGGCGGCGATGAAGCCGTAGCCGATCAGCATCCAGGTCAGCGCCTTGCCGTCGAAGGTGAAGAGCGGTGCCCAGTCCGGATTGTTCGCCACTGCCTGGCCGCCGAAGATCGCCAGCATCAGCAGCACGAAGCCGATCACCGAGATCTCGCCGATGCGCCCGGGGCGGATGTAGCGCAGGTACACGCCCATGAAGACCGCCACCGGGATGGTCGCGGCCACCGTGAAGGTGCCCCAGGGCGATTCGGCCAGCGCCTTCACCACGATCAGCGCCAGCACCGCCAGGATGATGATCATGATCATGAAGGTGCCGAAGAGCGCGATCAGCCCCGGCACCGTGCCCATCTCCTGCTTGATGAGGTCGCCCAGCGAGCGGCCGTCGCGCCGCGTGGAGATGAAGAGCACGATGAAGTCCTGCACAGCCCCTGCGAACACCACGCCGGCCAGGATCCACAGCAGCCCGGGCAGGTAGCCCATCTGCGCCGCCAGCACCGGCCCGACCAGCGGCCCCGCGCCCGCGATGGCCGCGAAGTGGTGGCCGAAGAGCACGTTCTTGTCGGTCGGCACGTAGTCCAGCCCGTCGTTGTGGCGGTACGCGGGCGTCATGCGCTTGCCGTCGAGGCCCAGCACGCGCTCGGCGATGAAGAGGCTGTAGTAGCGGTAGGCGATGAGGTAGGTGCAGATGGCGGCGGCCACCACCCAGAGGGCGCTGATGGCCTCGCCACGCGCCAGGGCGACGGTGCCGAGCGCGAACGCGCCGACGATCGCCACGACGAGCCACACCAGGTGGCGGCGGATGCTTTGCATGCGGATGTCTCCTTGTGTATCGGACCCCAAGGAGTGTCGCGAGGCGGGTCGGCGCAGGCATCCGTCACACCGCGCAGCCGGGTTGCGTGGTGTTGCCTAAGGGAAAACCCTTGATTTTGCGATGTCAGAGAGGCATCAGCTTCAAGTCCGCCACCCTCTCGACCAGCCAGAGCGATGCCAGCACCAGGGCGACGGCAGAGCCACCGCGCAGCACGACGGCGACATAACGTTGCCAACCCCTGAGGGCCAGCAGGACGGCCAGTGCAATGACCACGACGACAAGCTGCCCGGCTTCGACGCCGAGGTTGAATGCCAGCAGTGCCTTCACGAGCCCGCCGGTCGGCAGGCCGAGTTCGGAGAGCACGGCCGCAAACCCGAAGCCATGGATCAGACCGAACAGGAAGGCGAACTGCTTGTGACGGCCGCGCAGGATGGGGTGGATGTTGTCGAACGCCGCGATCGCGATGGTCAGGGCGATGCCGGGCTCGACGATGCGCGGCGAAAGGACCACGAGCTGCAGGCCCGCGGCCGCCAGCGTGATCGAGTGCGCCATCGTGAACATGGTGACGATGCCGAGCATTCGCCACAGCGCCTCGCCCGGCCGGTCGATGGCCTGCCATCCCTGCGGCGTCCGCCGCAGTACCGAGGGCAACAGGAGGCACACCAGGAACAGCAGGTGGTCATGGCCGACCAGGATGTGGTGCACGCCGTTGCGGAAGAAGCTTGCGATCGACGAGGCGTCTTCGGCACCGGCCGCTTCATCCGGGCGCCATGCGATCCTCACGATGCCCTCGGCAGGATCGAGCGCGCGCGTGACCGGCACATCGCCCGGTTCGCCGTCGATGCGCAGGAGGCCGCGATGGGTGGGGTCGACGTCGGCCAGCAGCCGGTACTCGACAAGCAGCGGCGATGCAGCGGTGCAGGCCGCAGCCATCCGAAGGACCAGGTAGGCGCCGTCGATGCGGCGCTCGATGGCGGGCGCCTGGGCCTGCGCGAGGCTGCACTCGCCTCGCTGCAGGCGCAGCCCGGCCGCCGCGTAGGCCTCGATCTCGGTCAGCCGCGACCTCACTTCGCCCCACTGCAGCCGGCGGTCGCCGTCGGCATCGAGATCCAGCGCCGCCTCGAGATCGCGCAGCGCGATGTCCCAGCGCAGGCGCCAGCCGTCCGGCTCGGGCGAAAGGAAGAGGTAGGCATCGCTCGCCTTGTGCGCCGAAGCGGCGCCGGCCGCCGCGAGCCCGAGCAGCAGCAGCGCAAGCAGTGCGCGCAGCCACCGGCCTGCCCGGCTACGGCAGGCGATCGACGCGCGCATCGCGCACTCCCAGGGTCTGCATGAGGACGGCGAGCTCGCGCCTCGCATCGTCGTCGCGCGCCGCGGCAGCCGCACGCGCATACAGCAGCAGGTCGACGGGCTCGCGCTGCCGCGCCGCGTTGTCTCGCGCGAGCCGCAACGCCCGCCGCGCATCGCCCAGCACGTCCAGCGCGAACATCGCCTCCTCGCGCGCGTGGGCGCCCGAGCCTCCCGGGCGCTCGGCGGAAGCGTCGAAGCGAGCCCGAAGCTCATCGGCCGCCGGGTTCGGTGCCGGGGCGGCCTGAAGGGCCACGGCGAGCCGCAGCAGGACGGCGTCGCTGCGGGGCTGGTCCGCCAGCAGTGCCGGCACTTCGCGATGCCGGGACTGCGAAAGCAGCAGGTCGGCATAGGCGATCAGGGCGTAGCCGTCGCGCCTTTCCGCGATGGCGCGACGGTAGGCACGCTCCGCCTGCGCAGGACGGCCGGCGAGTTCCTCGACTTCGGCCATGGTGGTCCAGAGCCACAGGCGCGTTCCAGCCTGCGCGGGCGATCGCAGCGCGGGCCGGCCGAGCAGCTCGTCGAGCGCGCGTCGCGCGCCATCCGTGTCTCCGCGCAGCGCCGCGTTCTCGGCCAGGCAGGCGATTGCATGGACGTCCTGCCCGGCCCGTGACACGCCGCGGCAGGAGGCATCGGCCTCGCCCAGTTTCCCGCGCACGCGCTGCACGGTGGCGAGCATGAGCCACCCCTGCGCATCCCGGGGCGCCTGCGCGAGCGCGAGCCGCAGGGAGGCCTCGGCGCCGGCGAAGTCATGCAGGAACTGGGAGATGTCGGCATGCATGACCAGCACCGGTGCCGGGGTCCGGCCCGACACCGGCTCCCACGGGCGCAGCGCGCCGAGCGCCTGTCCCGCGTACCGCGCATCGCCCTGCTCGCGCGCCTTGGCGAGCAGCTCGCGCGCGGCGCGCAGGGCCAGGTCCTGGTCGCCCGGCTGCCGCGCCAGCGCCCGGCGCCAGGCACGCTCGTCGCGTGCCGACGCGGCGATGGATGGCAGTGTCTCGATCAGCTCGCTGTCGTCGACCGGCACACGAGGCGCCGCGAAGGCGCCGCCGTGGAGTGCAAGCGCGCATGCGAGGGCAAGCGCGCAGACGACGCCTGCGTGCACGGCTTCATTCCGTGGACAAGGGCTCGCGCGTCTCCGATGTCGGCGGCGGGTCGAAGGCCCCGACATCGAAGGGCTCCGCCGTGTCGAGCAACTGCGCCAACAAGCCCTTCACGTAGGCGATGAAGGCGTCGCCGTCATCGCCGGCCGGCGGCGTCGTCGCTGGCGGCGTCTGCGGGGGCGCACTGCCGACCGGCGGGATGAACACGCCGCCTCCGCCCCCTCCCCCGCCGCAGCCGGCGAGGGTGCCGGCCATCGCGCCCAGCACGGCGATGGCGATCCACTGTCTTGTCGATGGCTTCATGGCATGCCTCTCATTGCGCGCCCGGCAGTGGCGAGTTGAGATAAGGGAAGGCATCGGGGAACTGCGCCGGGCTCTGCAGTGCGCCGTCGGTGATCGGCGCCCCGCCGGCCGGCGCATCCGCCGGCTTGCACCCGACCTTGAGCGCATCGCTGGCGCCCGTGGCCACGCACAGCGCGCCCATCGCCACCCGGAGCTCGGCATCCACCACGTCGTCCCCGGGACGACGGCCATTCGGGAAGCCGGCGTTGTCGCCGCCGAGGACGCCCAGATTGCTCTGGCCGGCCCTGGGCGTGGGCATCACGCTGGTGTTCAGGCGCAACATCTCCGCGGCCTTGCCGTTGGCCGGCTTGTTCACGCCGTCGATCCCCGTCAGGAAGGCGGCGACGAGGTCGGTGCGCGGGAAGTTCGTCGGCGCCGGCGCCGACGGGAACAGCGTCTGGATCAGCGCCGGGAGCGTCGGATTCGTCACGTAGTCGGCGAACTGCGCGTCGTCCTTCGGCTTGGAACTGTTGAAGCGGTCCTTGTCCTTCAGGCCGATGACCACCTCGTTGACGAGCGGCATGCCGAGCCTCGACACCTGCGCCCACGGGCCACCGTTCAGGGCCGTGGTGCCGTGGCCGCTCTTGGGCGGACTCGCGATCAGCCGGCCCTGCCGCACGCTCGCGCTGGTCCAGCCACCGACGATCGGGCTGCCGCCCGTCGCGACGCACGCGATCGGCAGCTCGAGCGCCAGGGTCGTGATGTTCTTGGCTGCCAGCGCATCCGGATTGCCGTTGGTGGTGCCGAGAGGATTCAGGTTGATCAGGTCGAAGATCTGGCCCAGCGCGACGGTGAACGGGTCCTTGCGCTGCCCGACGAACAGCCGGCCCGCCGTCGCGCAGCCCGGCACGTTGATCGCGTAGATGTGCTGGTTGGCGTAGGCGTCGTAGCCGGTCGGGCCGCCGAAGGTCTTGTTGCCGATGTTGTCCGTGGGCTTGTCGAATTCCCTGATGCCGCCGGGGCCGGTCACGGCCGCTGCCGTGCCGCCGCGCCGATCGCCGCGGACCACGGTCAGCGTGAAGCTCTCGCGCAGATTGCTCGTCGCGCCATTGGGCGACGAGATCGCCCCGGACTGCACGAGGGGGATCGACACGTTCCTGCCGCCGATGGGCAGCTGGATGTTGCGCAGCGTGTTCTTGAAGCGGAACTGGAAGCTGATGTCCTCCTGCGCATCGCCGTTGGTATCGAGATGGATCTCGTACAGCGCCGCGGGGTCCATGAAGAAGTAGTTGGGGCCGCCGTAGGCGCTCTGGTCCGGCTGGTAGTTGGCGATCAGCGTCACGAAGTCCTGGCGCCCGGGCTCGTAGCTGCGGAACATGTAGAAGTCGGTCCCGTCCACCTTGGGCATGCCGGTGATGGCGGGCGCTTCGCGGTGGCTGGATGCCAGGGCGGGCAGACTGGCCACTGCGCCCGCTGACAGCGTCACGGCGCAGGCGATAGCAAGAGCTGGGGGGTGTCTCATCGGTGTCACCTCGTGCGGTTGGGTGCGGTTCGAGGCCGTCGTCAGCCTGGACTGCGACGGAACCGATGCAGGTACGCGCCAGGCCCCTGCGACGGATTCGCGAAGGACCTGGAAGATGAAACAGGATGTTCGCGCGCTACTGCCCGAAGCGCCTGGCGTGCTCCACCGCGTACTTGATCAGCTCCGCCTGCCCCTCGATGCCCAGCCGCCGCTTGATGCTCTGCCGGTGCGCCTCGATGGTCCGCACGCTGAGGCCCAGCGTGCGCGCGATCTGCTTGCTCGATTCGCCGCGGCCCAGCGCGGAAAGGATCTCGCTCTCGCGCGGCGTCAGCAGCGGCCGCGGCGCCTGGTTGCGGAAGAGGCGTTGCGACACCGCCGGGCTCAGGAAGGTTCCGCCCGCCGCGGCGGCCTCGATGGCGGCGACGATCTCCGCCGCCGGCGCGTCCTTGAGCACGTAGCCGCGCGCGCCGGCGGCCAGCGCCTGCTGCACGTACTCGGGGTTGTCGTACATGCTGAGCATCACCACCCGCACCGCCGGGTGCCGCTCCTGCAGCACCGCGGCCAGCTCGATGCCGTTCATGTCCTTCATGCCCACGTCCGCCAGCACCAGTTGCGGCTGCAGGCGGGCGATGGCGTCCAGCGCCTCGGCGGCGCTGCCGGCCTCGCCCACGATCTCGATGCCGGGAAGCGCGTCGAGCCGGGCATGCAGGCCGTCGCGCACCAGCGGATGGTCGTCGACCAGGAACAGGCGGACCGGCATCGTCACTGGAGACCTTCGCCTTCGGCTACGGTATTCGCCTTCGGAGCGGCCGTGCGGCTCATCCCACCTCCAGGCTCTTCGCAGGGACGAACGCGATGATCGCGGTTCCGCTGGTGCCCGAGCGCACGTCCAGGCGCCCGCCGATGGACGCGATGCGTTCGCGCATGTTGCGCAGGCCGATGCCGCGGCGCGGATCGAGCTGCGTCGAATCCACGTCGAAACCGACCCCGTCGTCGCCCACCTCCAGGCGCAGGCCGCGATCCTCGAAGTCGAGCGCGATGCGCACCTGCCGCGCCCGCGCATGCTTGCGCACATTGGTCAATGCCTCCTGGGCGACGCGGAACAGCGCGGTCTTGACCTCCTCCGGCAACTCGCGCGGCGCCCCCTGCACCGCGACCGAAGCGGCCACGGTGCCCTCCTCGCCGAACTCCGCGCCCAGCCGCTCCAGCGCGGCCGGCAGGCCCAGCTGGTCCAGCAGCGCCGGCCGCAGCCGGTGGGAGATGCGCCGCACCTCCGACAGCGTCTCGTTGAGCCGCGCCACCGCCTTGGCCAGCACCACCGGCGCGGGATGCTTCGCGCGCTCCAGCGTGTCCACCGCCGACTCCACCAGCAGCTTGGTCGACACCAGCGTCTGGCTGGTGCCGTCGTGCAACTCGCGCGCGAGGCGGCCGCGCTCCTCTTCCTGCGACTGCACCACCTGGCGCGCCAGCAGGCGCAGCTTGGCCTCGGCCACGCGGTGCTCGCTGAGGTTGAGCAGCAGCCCGCCGGCGCTCACCGCCGCCAGGCACAGCGCGGCGATGCCGGCGATCCACAGCATGGTAGTGGCGACGTTGAGGTTCATCTGCCGGTCCAGCGTCTGCATGGCCACCTGGATGTCGTCCAGGTACAGGCCGGTGCCGACCATCCAGTTCCAGCGTGGCAGCGCGGTCACGTAGCCCAGCTTGGGCGCCAGCTGGGCGCTGGAGGGCTTGCGCCACTCGTACTCGACGTAGCCGCCGCCGTCTCGCGCCTTGGCGATCAGCTCCTGGATGGTGAAGCGCCCGCGCGAGTCGCGCAGCTCCCACAGGTTCTGCCCGACCAGGTCGGGCTGGCGCGAGTGCATCAGCGAGCGCCCCTGCAGGTCGTAGACGAAGAAGTAGCCGTCGTTGCCGTAGTCCAGCGCCGCCAGCCGGTGCAGCGCCTCGGTGCGCGTCGCCTCGTCGTCCAGGCCGGCGTCGTACAGCGGCTGCACCACGCTGACCGCCAGCGCCACGTAGCTCTTGAGCTCGCTGCGGCGCTGGTTCATGTAGGTCTGCTCGATCAGCGCGCGCTCGCGGGTCGCCAGGTCGCGCTCCTGGTGGCGCACCGCGAGCGCCACCAGCACCAGCGCGACGAGCAGCGGCGCGACGGCCAGTGCGACGATCTTGAGACGGAGGTTCATGGGGCTTGCCGGCCCGCGCGGCCGGGGGGTCAGAGCGCGCGCCGCATCTCGATGTGGCCGATGCCGGCTTCCTCGAAAGGCTCGCCGTGCGGCTGGTAGCCCAGCCGCTGGTAGAAGGCCTCGGCACTGCGCTGCGCATGCAGGGCCACCTCGCGGTCGCCGCGGGCCTTCGCGGCTTCCTCGAGCGCGCGCAGCACCGCCGCACCGTGCCCGCCGCCGCGCAGCACGCGGTGCACCGCCATGCGGCCGATGCGGCCCTGGCCCGGCGCGCCGGGCACCAGCCGGCCGGTGGCGATCACCTGGCCCAGGCGGTTGCGCGCCACCGCGTGCACGGCGCGCTCGTCATGCTCGTCCCATTCGAGTTCCTTGGGAATGCGCTGCTCCTCGATGAAGACGCTGCGCCGCACGGCGCCGGCGCCCTCGCCGAGCTCGGCCCAGCTGCCGGTCCGCACCTCGCGCATGGGCTCGCCGGCCTCGTAGCCGGCGAGGATCTCGCGCAGCAGCGGCGGCACCGGCTTCGAGGTCTGCGTGGCCGGGTCGGCGAACACGTAGACCAGCTCGCAGCCGACCAGGAACTCCTCGCCCCGGAACAGCCCGCCATGGAAGAGGATGGACGAGTTGCCCACGCGCACGCACTTCATGCCGACGTCGAGCAGGTCGTCCACCCGTGCCGAGGCATGGAAGTCGACGGTGGCCTTGCGCACGTACAGGTCGCCTTCCAGCGCGTGCATCGCCTCCTCGTAGGGCAGCGCCATCGCGCGCCAGTAGTCGGCGATCGCGGTGTCGAAGTACATCAGGTAGTGGGCGTTGAAGACGATCTTCTGCATGTCCACCTCGGCCCAGCGCACGCGCAGGCGGTGGAAGAAGCGGTAGTCGGACTTGCGGGTGGTCTCGGTCATGGTTGCAGGGCTTCCTTGAGGGCGCGCGCCGCGTCGGCCTGGGCCTGCAGCGCTTCCGGGATGGCGCGGCCCATTTTGACGAATTCGTGGATCACGCCGCGGTAGATCTCCAGCGCCACCGGCACGCCCGCGGCACGCAGCTTGTCGGCATAGGCAATGCCCTCGTCGACCACGGGGTCGCATTCGGCCAGGCCGATCCAGGCCGGGGCGACGCCTTCGACATCCTCGGCGTTGAGCGGCGCGAAGCGCCAGTCGTCGCGGTCGGCCGGGGTGTTGAGGTATTGCGAGAAGAACCAGGTGATGAGCAGTTCGTCCAGCAGCGGTCCCTGGGCCAGGCGCCGGTGCGAGGGCGTGTCCTGGTGCGCCGTGGTGCCCGGATAGAAGAGCATCTGCAGCGCCACCGGCAACCCGGCATCGCGCGCGAAGATGGCGCATGCCGCGGCCAGCGTGCCGCCCGCGCTGTCGCCGCCCAGCGCGAGGCGGGAGCCGTCGAGGCCGAGCCCGGCCGCCTCCTTCGCCACGAACTGCAGGGCATCCCAGGCATCGTTGGACGCCGTCGGAAACTTGTGCTCGGGCGCGAGGCGGTAGTCCAGCGAGACCACCGCGCAGCCGCTCTTGCGGCTCAGCACGCGGCACAGCGTGTCGTGGGTCGCGATGCTGCCGACCGTGAAGCCGCCGCCGTGGAAGAACAGCAGCACCGGCAATGTCTCGTTCGACGGCGCATACAGCCGGGCCGGCAACGGATGCCCGTCGCGCGCGGGCATCGTGAAGTCCTCGATCCGCGCGAGTTCGGGCTTGGGCACCTCCAGCACGCCCGCGCCCTTCTCGTAGGCGGCCTTGGCCTCGGCCGGGCTCAGCGTGTAGTAAGGCGGCTGACGGGCGCGCGCCATCCGGTCGACCACGCCGGCCATCTTCGGGGTCAGCTGTGGCATGAGGGTTGGGCTCATGGGCAAGAGGGTCGGTGCTTGTTAAATTGGAAGGCCCGCATCGTAGCGTTCCCACTCCACGAACCCCATGGCCCTCATCCAATACCTGACCCAGATCCAGTTCGACTTCGGCGCCGTCCGGCTGCTGCGCAGCGAATGCGAACGCATCGGCATCCGGCGCCCGCTGATCGTCACCGACACCGGCGTGCGCGCCGCAGGCATCCTGCAGAAGGCCGTCGACGCGCTGGAGGGCCTGCCGCACGCGGTGTTCGACGCAACGCCCTCCAACCCCACCGAGGCCGCGGTGCGCGCCGCCGCCGCGCTCTACCGCGACCAGGGCTGCGACGGCCTGGTCGCCGTCGGCGGCGGATCGGCGATCGACTGCGCCAAGGGCGTGGCCATCGCCGCCACGCACGACGGGCCGCTCAAGACCTACGCCACCATCGAGGGCGGCTCGCCGAAGATCACCGAAAGCGTCGCGCCGCTGATCGCCATCCCCACCACCAGCGGCACCGGCAGCGAGGTGGCGCGCGGCGCCATCGTGATCGTCGACGACCACCGCAAGCTCGGCTTCCACAGCTGGTTCCTGATGCCCAAGGCGGCGATCTGCGATCCCGAGCTCACGCTGGGCCTGCCGCCGCGCCTCACGGCCGCCACCGGCATGGACGCCATCGCGCACTGCATGGAAACCTTCATGTCGGCCGCATTCAATCCGCCGGCCGATGGCATCGGCCTCGACGGCCTGCAGCGTGCCTGGCGCTACATCGAGCGCGCCACCAAGGATGGCAGCGACCGCGAGGCCCGGCTCAACCTGATGAGCGCCTCGATGCAGGGCGCCATGGCCTTCCAGAAGGGCCTGGGCTGCGTGCATTCGCTCAGCCACAGCCTGGGCGGCATCGATCCGCGCCTGCACCACGGCACGCTCAATGCCCTCTTCCTGCCGGCCGTGATCACCTTCAACGCAGGCGCGGAATCGGTGCAGAAGGAACAGCGCCTGCAGCGCATGGCACAGGCCATGAACCTCGATTCGGCCGGCGACCTGGGCGCGGCGATCCGCGACATGAATGCGCGCCTGGGCCTGCCCAAGGGCCTGGCCGAGGTCGGCGTGAGCACGGAGATGTTCGAGCCGATCATCGACGGCGCGATGGCGGACCACTGCCACAAGACCAACCCGCGGCTGGCCACCCGCGACGACTACCGCGCGATGCTCGAAGCCTCGATGTAAGGCCGGCTCGGCTTCTGCGCTACCAGCGCAGCCGGATGCCGAGGGAAGCCTGCACGGACGACTTGACGGTCGCGTCGCCGCCGATGTTCCACAGGCGGCCGATCTCGCCGTACAGGCTGGCGGCGGGCGCCAGCGTCAGCGTCGCTCCCGCGGCGGCTTCGGCCGAGCTGTAGCCGGCCGCGCTTGCAATGGCGGTCGTGCCCGCCGGGCCGGTGAAGCTGACCACGTCATCGCCGAAGCTCGCACGGTAGAGATTCAGTCGTGCATAGGGCTGCAGCCGCCCGGCGCCGGTCGCGATGTCGCCCTTGAGGCGCACACCCAGGCGGAAAACCCAGCCGTCCGCGGGATCGTGGCCCACGTGGGCGCCGGCGAACGCCGTGTCGTCCGCGTGCAGGCGTTGGTGGATCAGTTGCGCTTGCGGCTCGATGCTCCAGCCCGCGGCGAGCGCAAAGGGCCTCCCCGCTTCGATCGAGGCGACGGAACTGCTGGCCTTGCCCGGCACGCGCAGGCTGGTGTCCGGGCGCACCGTGTAGCGATGACTGCCGGCCTGCACCACGCTGTCCACGTACAGGCCGCTCGCATCCGTCCAGGTCGCGTAGGCGCCCAGGAAGCGCGACTGCAAGCTGTTGCTGCCCACTCTTGCCGTCACACCGTGCGCGCTGCCTGTGACATCGGCGCTGCCATCGAGATAGCCCACGTAGAGGCCAGCGCGCCAGCCGCCGCCTGCGAACAGATCGCTGCCGGCCTGCAGGCCGCTCGCATGGCCATCGGTCCGGACCCGTGCCGCACCGGGTTGCCGAATGCCCAGGTCGGCGTACACCGCGCGGGCCCAGGCGCGCCGGGTGGACGTCTCGGGTTCGTCGCCGATGCGCCGATGCAGGTTGCCCAGCATCGCGATGTCGGTCTGCCTGAGTTGCGCCGGCAGGGCCGCCAGCAAGGGGACTTCGGCTCGGTAGGTCGGCACCTGCGCCGCCGGCGGGGCAGGCGGGGCAGGCGGGGCAGGGCCGGCGCGGTCGAGCGCAGGTACCAGTTCTCGCCTGCCCCCAGCGCATCGGCCGCATAGAGCCGGTACTCGTAGGCGCCGGCATCCACATGGCCATTGGCCAGGCTGAAGGCGCTTCGGGTGGTCTGCGCGGTGGTGGTGGCGCCGTTGCGCGCGCTCACCACTTCGATGCCGTTGCCCGTGGTGACCATGCCGAGACCTGCCGCGTTCGCGATCTGGATCGTGGTGCTGCCGCTGGCGCTCGCGCCGGGACCGTCGAGGACCAGCCGGTCGCTCACACCGACGCCGCCGGCCAGCCCTGTGCCCAGCCTCAGCAGGCTGTGTGCAGCGTAGGGGCCGTTCACCGTGAGCGTGCTGCCCGCCACGGCACCGACAAGGCTCACCGTGCCGCCGTTGTCCAGCGCGGCGACGACCTGATTGAACCCGGCAGTGTCGAGCGTGGCGCCTGCCGACACGGCGTGCGCCGATGCGGCGCTGAAGCTGTGGACCGCACCCGCGCGCAATGTGCCTGCCGTCACGGCGGTGGGGCCGGCATAGGTGTTTGCGCCGGAAAGCACCGTGGTGCCGGCGCCGGCTTGGGAGACGGAACCGCTGCCCGAGATCGCGCCGGGGAAGCCGACGACGTCCGAGCGCTTGAAGACCAGTGCGCCATGGTTGACCACGCCGCCGACGATGCTGCCGGTGTTGCCGCCGTTGCCCAGCTGCAGTGTGCCCGTGGAAATGGCAGTGCCGCCCGCATAACTGTTGCTGCCAGTCAGCACAAGCGCGCCGGAGCCGGTCTTGACGAGGGCACCGGCGCCTCCGATGGCGCCCGTGTGCGTCAGCGTGCCTGTTTGGGTTTCGATGGTTCCGCCCGTCGCGCCGAGCGTGGTCGCACGTGCCGTGGAGAGATCGGCAGTGGTCCTGAGCGTGCCGCCGTCGAAGCCGAGCGCCCCGGTTGCCGCGCCCAGGTTGCCGTCCTGCGCCACCGAGAGCGTACCGCCGTTCAGCGAGGTGCCCCCGGTGTAGCTGTTGATGCCGTTCAGGGTCTGCGTGCCCGCGCCGATCTTGGTGAGCGCGACGATCGGGCTGCCCGTCGTCACGAATCCCGTCGGGGCGGCCTGCCGGATCGTGCCGTCGAAGGTGCCGGAGCCGCCATGGGCGCCGATCACCAGGGTGTCGATGCCGTCGGCGTAGCTGTTGGCGACCGTGCCGCCGCCGGTCAACGCGTCGACCGTGATGCCCTGGCCCCGCAGGTCCACCGCGGCACCCGCGCCGACGTCCAGACCCGCGAGGTTGGCGCTCCAGTTGGCGCCCAGGGTGTCGTTGCCGATGTAGCCGCTGCCGGACACCTTGATCTGCGTTCCCGCGGCGCCGGTGACGACGCCCCCGAAGCGGGTGATGGCGCCCGGATGGGCCTGGTTGAATTCCAGGACCCCGCCGCTGATGATCAACGGACTGTTCTTGAACTCGTTGATCGCGCTGGTCTTGCGCAGGATGAGCTGCCCGGCACCCGACTTGGTGAAGGCCTGGTTGCGTACGCCGCCGCTGACGTCGAGCGTCAGGGCCGCGCCGGGGGACGTGACCTCGATGGTGGCGGCCCCGGAATTCCAGTACAGGTCGCGACGCGTCGAGGTCTCGCTGCCCGTGCCGGTGTAGCGCAGCGTGCCGCCGTTCTGGATCGCCAGGTAGCCTGCGCCGGTGCCAGTGCCCAGTTGATTGACGGCCGAGACCGAGAGTACGCCGCCACCGACGAGCAACTGCCCCGAGAAGGTATTGGCCTGGGTGAAGGTCTGGGTGCCGGAGCCGACCTTGTGGTAGTTGCCGCGAAAGGACGCGTTGTCTGAAAGCACCCCGTCGAAGGTGCCGCTGCCGTTGTCCACGCCGAAGGTGAACTGGCTGTAGCCGGCACCGTTCAGGCCCGACATGATCGTGCCGCCGCCCGACAGGACGTTGACGCGGACATTGGCCTCCACGCCGCTGAACACGGCGCCCGACGCGACGCGCAGGTCCGCCAGATTGGATGTCCAGTTCTCGTTGGCATTGCTGCCGCCGATGAAAGTGCCTTGCTGGACGTCGATCAGGGCGCCCCGGCCCAGCGCAAAAGTGCCCGACAGCAGACCCCAGCGAATCGTTCCAGCACCGGTCTTGCGCAGGGTTCCCGTACCGCTGAAGGCGGTGGGCGCCGCCCAATCCCGCAGGCCCGCAGTGACATTGGCTTCCAGAATGGCGCCGGAAGAAATGACGTAGGACGGCGAGCTGGTGGTGGGGCCCTGGAACACCAGCGTGCCGCTCGCTACCGTGGTCGCTCCGCTGACCGCGCCCCCGCCGGTGAGCGTCAACGTCCCTGCACCGTTCTTCGTCAGCGTGCCGGCCGCACTGAGCGCCGAGCCGATCGTCGCGTTGGCCTGGGTGGTGATGGTGCGGGTTCCAGAGAGGGTGAGCGTACTGCCGCTCAGCGTGTAGCTGCCGCTTGCCGGCGCGTTGAAGATCAGGCCTCCGACGGTGATCGGTGTCGCAAGGTTCAGGACGCCCCCAGGACCGTTGTTGTTGCCGATGCTGGCAACGTCGCCAGCCGCGTTGCTCCATGCAAGGTCAGCGGTGTTGTTGTTCCAGCGCGAGAGGGTGGTGTTCCAGGTGCCGCCGCCATCCGTCGCGGTCGAAGTGGCTGTGGCGAGGCCGCTGGCGTCCCAGGTCAGGGTGGCTGCTCGCGCGAACGGCGTGGTCAGCGCGGCGGCGAGCAAGGCAGTGTCGAGGAGCACTGCGCGCGAAGCCCGTCGCCGAGCGCGAAAAGCCGAGCAGGACTGGATCACGGTGGCTGCCCCTCCGTTCTTCTTGCTTGTTTGTTCAGGCGCCAGTGTGGCTGCGAAGCGTTCGTTTAGCCAGCGGCAACGGCGCCGCAAAGCCAGCCGCGGAAAGCCTGCATCGCCGGCGTAGGCGCTTTCGAGCGCAGTTGCACCAGCCAGTAGCCGCCCGTCAGCACCTCGGTCGCGAGCGGCCGCACCAGGCGCCCCTCGTCCAGCTCGCGCTCGAACATCGAGGCCGGCGCCAGCGCCACGCCGGCGCCCTGCATGGCCGCTTCCACCATCAGCCGCGACGAATCGAAGACCGGCCCGCGGATCGCCGGGCAGGCCGCGCCCGCCGCGGCGAACCAGGCCGGCCAGTCCTCGGCGCGGTAGGAGCGCAGCAGCGTCTGCTGCGCCAGGTCCTTCGGCCGGCCGATGCGTGGCGCCAGAGCTGGCGCGCACAGCACCGCCAGGGGCGCCGCCATCAGGTGCTCGGACTTCAGTCCCGGCCAGTTGCCGTCGCCGAAGCGGATCGCGAAATCCAGCCCCTCGCCCGCGAGATCGACCACGTTGTTGTGCGTCATGAGCCGCAGGTCCACGAAGGGACAGTCGTGCTGGAACGCGCGCAGCCGCGGCAGCAGCCAGCCGACCGCGAAGGTGCCCACCACCCCGACCGTCAGCACCTCGAAGAACTGGCCGTTGTCGAACTGCTGGACCACCGCCTCCATGCGGCCGAAGGAATCCGCCAGCACCGGCAGCAGCGCCTGGCCCTCGTCGCTGAGCGCGAGGCCGCGCGGCAGCCGGCGGAACAGCGCCACGCCCAGCCGGGCCTCCAGGCCGCGCACCTGCTGGCTGACCGCGGCCTGGGTCACGTTCAGCTCGGCCGCCGCGAGGGTGAAGCTCAGGTGCCGGGCGGAGGATTCGAAGGCGCGCAGCGCATTCAGGGGAAGATGGGTGCGAGCCATAAGAATTTCTTGTGTGAAGCAGCAAATACTATCGTTTGTGCCGAAGACACCGATGAGGGAAAGTCGCTCGCTTTCAGGAGCAGCAGACATGCATCGACGACAGTTCAACAGCGGCCTTCTTCTTTCGCTGGCCGCCCTTCCCTTCCACCTCCGGGCGGCCGACGCGAACGCGTTCGGCGGCCGGTTGGCGGAGATCGAGAAAGCCAGCGGCGGCCGGCTCGGCGTCGCCGTGCTGGACAGCGGCAGCGGCCGGCTGGCCGGCCATCGGCAGGACGAGCGCTTCCCGCTTTGCAGCACCTTCAAGGCCCTGGCCGCCGCACTGGTACTGGCGCGGGTCGACCGGGGCCAGGAGACGCTGGAGCGCCGCGTCCGCTATGCCCGCGACGAGCTCGTGACCTATTCGCCCGCGACCGAAAAGCACGCCGGAGAGGACGGCATGACGATGGCCCAGCTGTGCGAGGCCGCTGTCACGCTGAGCGACAACACGGCCGGCAACCTGATGCTGGCCAGCTTCGGCGGGCCGGCCGGCCTCACCGCGTTCATGCGCTCGATCGGCGACGCGCACACGCGGCTGGACCGCATCGAGACCGCGCTCAACGAGGCCCGTGCGGGCGATGCGCGCGACACCACCACGCCGGCCGCCATGGCGGCGAACATGCAAAAGATTCTCTTGGGTGGCGTGCTCTCGCCGGCCTCGCGCGCCCAGTTGATGCAATGGCTGGACGACAACAAGACCGGCGACCAGCGCATCCGCGCCGGACTGCCGGCCGGCTGGAGGGTCGGCGACAAGACCGGCTCGGGCGAGAACGGCACCGCGAACGACGTTGCCATCCTGCGCCCGCCGGGGCGCGCACCGGTGCTGTTGTCGGTCTACCTGACCGCGACGCGGGCCCCGATGGCCGAGCGCAATGCGACCATCGCCGCCGTGGGCGCGGCCGCCGCGGCCTGGATCAGCCCTGGCGCCTGACCCTGGTTGTCTTCACTCCGCCTTCACGCCAGCCGTGCGGATGACCTTGCCCCACTTGTCGGTCTCTGCCGCGATGAAGGCGTCGAATTCCTCGGGCGTGCTTCCCGAGGGGAAGGTGCCCATCGCGTCGAGCTTCGTGCGGATCTCCTCGCTCTTGATGATCCGCGCCACCTCTTCCGACATGCGCTTGACGATCTCGCGCGGCGTGCCCGCCGGCGCCAGCATGCCGGCCCAGGTGCTGCCGGTGAAGCCCGCGAAGCCTTGCTCGACGAAGGTCGGCACCTCGGGCACCGCCGGCAGACGCCGATCGCTCGCCACACCGATCAGGCGCACCTTGCCGGCCTTGCCCTGGTTGATGAGGCCCGTCGGCGCGTCGAAGAAGAGCTGGATCTGCCCGCCCATCAGGTCCGTCAATGCGGGCACCGCACCGCGGTACGGGATGTGGATCATGTACGTCTTCGTCAGCGACTTCCACAGCTCGCTGGTGAGATGCGCCGCCGAACCGTTGCCAGAGGAGCCGAAGCTGATCTTGCCCGGGTGCGCCCGCGCGTAGTCGATCAGCTCTTTCGCGGTCTTGAAGGGCGCGTCGTTGTTGACTGCCGCGAGCAGCGGCGAGATGCCCATCAGCGAGACGCCGGCGAGGTCCTTCTTCGGGTCGTAGGGCAGCTTGGGATAGAGCGTGGTGTTGGCCGCGTAGGCAGCGATCACGACGCCGAAGGTGCTGCCGTCCGGCGCCGACTTGGCCAGCGCATCGACGCCGATCAGGCTGTTGGCGCCGGGCTTGTTGTCGATCAGCACCGGCTGGCCCAGCCGCGCCGTCAGGCCGGGCTGCACGAGGCGCGCCATCTGGTCGGTGAAGCCACCGGGCGTGTAGGGGACGATGATGCGGATCGGTTTGTTCGGCCAGGCGGCCTGCGCGAAGCCGGGGGCTGCGATCGACGCCGCGGCCGCGGCGGCCGAGAGGTTGAAGACGCGGCGGGACAGCGGGGCTGGCTGCATGAAGAGGACTCCTCGTGTGGAGCGCCGATTCTGGAAGGCCGCGGCAGTCCCGCCCTCAGGGTTTGCCCTTCGCGGCGCCTGGACCGGCGCAGGGGCCGGCTCAGCCTTTCCTGCCGCCGAAGACCACCAGCGCGCCGCCCACCACGATTGCGGCCACGCCGGCCCAGGTCGGGAAGCTGACGGTCTCCTTCTCCTTCACCGACAGCTCGATCGGTCCGATCTTGGCCTGGTGGGTCTCCTTGGTGAAGCTGAAGCCGCCCATGCCGATGGCGGCGATGCCGGCGACGATCAGGATCAGGCCGATGATTCGTGTTGCGTTCATGTTGCTTCCCATGGTGGACGACAGCCCGACTGTAGCCGCCGAGCCTGGCGCTCTCGTCTCGCGCGCTGCCGTTCAGAGCGGCAGCACGTCCGCCACCGGGCTGCCGCGCCGCAGCCAATCGGCCAGCTCGTCCGCCAGCCGGCGCGCCTCCTGTGCTGCGACGGCCCAGGCGCGGATGCGGGATGCAGCGTCGTTGCCGTAGCGCAGGAAGTCGTTGCGATCGGGCAGCTTTGCGTTCGGCAGGCTGCGCACCCATTCCGGGTCCGGCGCCAGCACGACCGTGCGCTCGAGGAAGCGCGTGGGCTTGTGGCGCCACTTGAGGCCCTTGTCCAGCCAGCCCGGCACCACCGCCTTCTGGAAGTGCGGGTAGAGCACGATGCCATCCGCCGCGCTGTAGTTCAGGTGCAGGTGGTAGTCGGTGATGCCGCCGTCCCAGTAGGCGCCGGGCGGCGCGCCGGGAATGTCGTGGACGGCCTCGAGCATGAAGGGAATCGAGCAGGAGGCCTGCAGCGCGAGTTCGAAGTTGGCCTCGCCCAGCGCGACCTGCCGCGTGCGGAAGTCCTGCGTGCCGAAGGGCAGCGACGCGCCGTGGCTGGAGAACACCACCCGCTCCAGCCAGGCGCCCAGGCCCTTGCGGTGCACGCTGTTGGTGATGAAGGCGCCCAGGTAGCCGGCCGGCGTGCGCGCCCTGCCCTCGCGCCCCAGGATGTGGCGCCCGCGCGCGGTGATCACGTGCAGGCGGTAACGCGGGTGCATGAGCACTTCGCCCGTGCGCCCGCCGTAGAAATCGCGCAGCCCTTCGCTGAACTTCGCGCTGACCTGCTTCGCGCTCAGGCGCTTCTGTCCGGCCGGCACCTCGAAATGCTGGTGAATGTAGCCGTGCTCGAACTGCTCGAAGGCCGTCTTCGGATCGGCGAGGCAGGCATTGGCCAGCCGCCACGCGCCGATGGAGGCGCCGACCAGGTCCACCGGCTGCGTGGACTGCGGCAGCCAGTCGCCGAACAGGAAGCGGTCGATGGGGCCGAGGATCAGCCCCTTGGGTCCGCCGGCCGCGCCCGGCACCGTGCGCACGTCGGCCGGTGCCAGGCCCTGGGCGGCGATGTGCGCGCGGGCGGCCGGGCCCGCGTGGATGCGCAGCGCCTTCACCGCTTGCCGACCAGCACGCCCAGGCCCAGCGCCTGCAGCAGCCTGCCGATGGCCAGGCCGCCGGCCAGCGCAGCGGCGACCACGGCGCCCAGCCCCCACGCCCCGGCATGCGCCTGGGCGAAGGCCGTGAAGCCGGTGCTCTTGCAGACCTCCAGCATGCCCACGTTGGCCACGTAGATCGCGAAGGTGTTGCGACCCACCAGCGCCACCGCCCTGCCGATGGGCCCCGGCGGCTGCGACCGCACGCGATCGGCCGCGACGGCGCTCGCCAGCAGCAGCAGCGATGCGAGGGTCACGGTGAGCGACAGGTAGGCCGAGTGCTCGGTGAACAGCGTGCTCTCCAGCGGCGCGGCGAGCAGGAGCAGCAAACCGACCAACGCCAGCCCCGGCTTGCGGCCGAGTTCGCCGCGCGCGAGCGCGATGCCCATCGCCACGTAGGGAATCCAGTAGATGAACAGCCGGTCGCCCACGGCCGAGATCAGCCGGTGCTCGAACAGCCAGTAGCCGGCCGCGACGTTCAGCGCCACGCCGGCGGCGATCACCGGCAGCGTCGGCGCATCCGCCACCCACCGGCGCAGCAGCGGGAACAGCAGCGTGAGCTGGAACAGGATCACGAAGTAGTACTGCCCCGACCAGCCGTAGCCGCCGAACCAGCCGCCCACGACCGTGTGCAGCGGCGTCGCATCCAGGCGGCCGTCGTAGAACTTCTCGAGGTAAAGCAGCGTCCAGGCGATGTAGGCCACGCCCAGTTCGACCATACGCTGCAGCAGGTAGGACCCTTGCGTCTCGCGGGGCCGGCGCGCCAGCGCCTTTTCCAGGTAGTAGGCCCAGAGCCCGATGAACACCGGCACGCCGAAGCGGAACAGGTCCTGGAAGGGCATGCCCGCGTGGATGCTGACCACGCCGACGATGGCCGCCGCCTTCAGCCAGTCCGCATGCAGGTCGCGCGCGCCCGCCGTGGCTTGGGCGCCGGCGTGTACCGCCGGCGTGCTGCCGCGATCGGCCGGGTTGCGAGGCTCAGCAGGCATGCGCATGCTCCATCCGGCCGGTGCTAGGACTTGCGCAGCCCCTGCAGCTTGGCGAAGGCATTGGCCATCTGGCCCGCGGGTTGCGGCGTGTTGTCGCGGCGCGGACCCTGGTGGCCGCGCCCGGCGCCCTCGAAGCGGTTCTCGCGCGGGCCGTCGCGGCGGCCGGGTGCGGCATCCAGCTTCATCGACAGGCCGATCCGCTTGCGCGCCACGTCCACTTCCATCACCTTGACCTTGACGATGTCGCCGGTCTTGACCACCTCGCGCGCGTCATTGACGAACTTGTGCGAGAGCTGGCTCACGTGCACCAGGCCGTCCTGGTGCACGCCCAGGTCGACGAAGGCGCCGAACTGGGCCACGTTGCTCACCGTGCCTTCGAGCACCATGCCCTCGACCAGGTCCTTGATGTCTTCCACGCCCTCGTTGAAGCGCGCCACCTTGAAGTCGGGGCGCGGGTCGCGGCCCGGCTTCTCCAGCTCGCCGAGGATGTCCTTCACGGTGATGACGCCGAACTTCTCGTTCGCGAAGAGCTCGGGCTTGAGCGTCTTGAGCATTTCGGCGCGGCCCATCAGCTCGGCGATCGGCTTGCCCGTCTTCTCGATCATCTGCTCGACCACCGGGTAGGTCTCGGGGTGCACGCCCGTCATGTCCAGCGGGTTCTCGCCGCCGCGGATGCGCAGGAAACCCGCGCTCTGCTCGAAGGTCTTGCCGCCGAAGCCGGTCACGTCCAGCAGTTGCTTGCGGGTGGCGAAGGCACCGTTGGCCTCACGCCAGCGCACCACCGCCTTGGCCACGCCGGCGGACAGGCCCGAGACGCGCGATAGCAGCGGCACGCTCGCGGTGTTGAGGTCCACGCCCACCGAGTTCACGCAGTCTTCGACCACTGCGCTCAGGGTGCGTGCCAGTTCGCTCTGGTTCACGTCGTGCTGGTATTGGCCCACGCCAATGGATTTGGGATCGATCTTCACGAGTTCAGCCAGCGGATCCTGCAGCCGGCGCGCGATGCTCGCAGCGCCACGAAGGCTGACATCCACGTCAGGCATTTCCTGCGAGGCGAACTCGCTGGCGGAATAAACCGAGGCGCCGGCCTCGCTCACCACTACCTTGTCGACCGTCGGCGCCGGGGCGCCGGCCTGGGCGCTCATCTTCGCCAGCAGCTTGATCAGATCGGCCGCGAGCTTGTCGGTCTCGCGGCTGGCGGTGCCGTTGCCGATCGCGATCAGGTTGACGCCGTGCTTGGCGCACAGCTTGCCCAGCGTGTGCAGCGAGCCTTCCCAGTCGCGCCGCGGCTCGTGCGGGAACACGGTGGCGGTGTCGACCAGCTTGCCGGTGGCGTCGACCACCGCCACCTTCACGCCGGTGCGGATGCCCGGGTCCAGGCCCATCACCACGCGCTGGCCGGCCGGCGCGGCCAGCAGCAGGTCGCGCAGGTTGTCGGCGAAGACCTTGATCGCGACCTTCTCGGCCTCCTCGCGCAGGCGAGCGAACAGGTCACGCTCGGTCGAGAGCGACAGCTTCACGCGCCAGGTCCACGCCACGCACTTGCGCAGCAGGTCGTCGGCGGCGCGGCCCGCATGGCTCCAGCCCAGGTGCAGCGCGATCTTGCCTTCGGCGATCGAGGGCTTGCCCGGCTCCGGCTCCACGGGCAGCACCAGCTTGGCGTCGAGGATGTCCTGCGCCCGCCCGCGGAACACGGCCAGCGCGCGGTGCGAAGGCACGCGGCCGATCGGCTCGTCGTAGTCGAAGTAGTCGCGGAACTTGGCGACGTCGGCGTTGTTTTCGTCCTTGCCCGCCATCAGGCTGGACTTGAACAGGCCTTCGGCCCACAGCCATTCGCGCAGGCCCTGGACCAGCACCGCGTCTTCGGCCCAGCGCTCGGACAGGATGTCGCGCACGCCGTCGAGCACCAGCTGGACGGTGGAGAAATCCAGTCCGTCGGCGGCCGGCTTGACGAAGGCCGCGGCTTCCTCGGCCGGGTTCAGCGTCGGGTCGGCGAAGAGCTTGTCGGCCAGCGGCTCGATGCCCGCCTCGCGCGCCATCTGGCCCTTGGTGCGGCGCTTGGGCTTGTACGGCAGGTAGAGGTCTTCCAGCTCCTGCTTGGTGGGCGCGGCTTCGATGGCGGCGCGCAATTCGGGCGTGAGCTTGCCCTGCTCCTCGATGCTCTTGAGCACCGCCGCGCGGCGCTCCTCGAGCTCGCGCAGGTACGAGAGACGCGCCTCGAGTTCCCGCAGCTGCACGTCGTCGAGGCCGCCGGTGGCCTCCTTGCGGTAGCGGGCGATGAAGGGCACGGTGGCACCGCCGTCGAGCAGATCGACGGCGGCCTTCACCTGGTGCTCGCCGACCTTGATCTCGGCGGCGAGCTGGCGGGTGATTTTCTGCATGTCTGGGGAAATGGCTGGCAGGCGGCGCGCAGCAGGCGTGCCGGGTGTGAGAAGGAGAAAAGCGACGAAGCGGGTTAGTTTGCCATAGGGCTCAGGGGGCGTTACCACGTCGCCGGCACGGCTGGCGGCCTGGACAGGAACGGTCCGGGCACACCTCGGCCCCTCACAATGGCCGCACATGCGCCGGTTCATCCGCAAGTTCCTGCGACATGCAGGAAGCGGCGCCCGCCGCTGGTGGCGCGCACTGCGCCGCGCAGGCTGAAAATTTTCACCCGGGTAGATTGCATGACTTGTTTTGCCCGGGTATTATTGCCCCCATGTCTTTCTCTCCCCCTGAATCCACCTTGACCGCCTTTGCCGGCTTCACGCGCATCGCCACGGGCCCGCGCGCCGAGGTGCTGGCCCAGCTGCGCAGCCGCGCCGACGCAGCGCCGCCCTTCGTCTTCGACGACAGCACCGGCGAGCGGCTCGATCTCGATCTGCGTCCGGATGGGGCCGCGCCGGCGGCCGAGGGTGCCGCCACCGACGAACAGGCGACCCGCGGTGTGGGCCGCCCCAAGCTGGGTGTCGTCGCACGGGAAGTCACGCTGCTGCCGCGCCACTGGGACTGGCTCAGCCGCCAGCCCGGCGGCGCCTCGGTGGCGCTGCGCCGCCTGGTCGACGAGGCACGCCGCGTGCACGCCGACCGCGACGCGCAGCGCGCCTCGCGCGAAGCCGCCTACCGCGTCATGAGCGATATCGCGGGCAACCTGCCGGGCTTCGAAGACGCCGCGCGGGCGCTGTTCGCCGGCGAGCGCGCGCGCTTCGAGTCCCTGGTCGAGCCCTGGCCCGTGGACCTGCGCGCGTACCTGCACCAACTCGCCGCCGCGGCATGGAGTGCAGCATGAGCCGCACGGCCGCTCCGAAGGCGAATACCGCAGCCGAAAGCGAAGGTACGCCCGTTCATCGCAGCATCCCTGCCCCGCCGATGGAGCCCGAGGACGTGGAATGCGCCGGCGAGGTCGTCGCGCCCCCGGCCACGGTGGCCGACCCGGTGCCGCCGCCCGTCGCCTCCCGCATGGATCCGCGCGCCGCGGCCATGGCCTCGCGGCCGCTGTGGAAGACCTTCCTGCTCTTCCTGGCGCCCATGCTCCTGAGCAACATCCTGCAGTCGCTCTCCGGCACGCTCAACAACGTCTATCTGGGCCAGATGATCGGCGTCGGCGCGCTGGCCGCGGTGTCGAGCTTCTTCCCGGTGATGTTCTTCTTCATCGCCTTCACCATCGGCCTGGGCGCGGGCGCCTCGGTGCTGATCGGCCAGGCCTGGGGCGCGCGCGAGCCCGAGAAGGCGCGCGCGGTGGCCGGCACCACGCTCACGGTGGGCGTGCTGTTCGGGCTCGCCGTCGCGGTCTTCGGCGGCGCCTTCACCGAGCCCATGCTCATGGCGCTGGGCACGCCGCCGGACATCCTCGCCGATGCCACGCGCTACGCCCGCATCATCCTGATCGCGATGCCGGGGCTGTTCGTGTTCCTGCTGTCCACCGCGATGCTGCGCGGCGTGGGCGACACGGTGGCGCCGCTGTACACGCTGATCATCTCGACCGGGCTCGGCCTGGTCATCACGCCGGCGCTGATCCGCGGCTGGTTCGGCCTGCCGATGCTGGGCGTGGCCAGCGGCGCCTGGGCCACGGTGATCTCCTTCGTGGTCGCGACCACCTGGCTGGGCTTTCACCTGCGCCGCAAGAAGAGCCCGCTGGCGCCCGATGCGGGCTTCGTGCGGCACCTGCGCGTGCGCCCGGCGCTGCTGAAGGCGGTGCTCAAGGTCGGCGTGCCCACGGGCGTGCAGATGATCGTGGTCTCGCTGGCCGAGCTCGCCCTGCTCTCCTTCGTCAACGCCTACGGCTCCGAGGCCACCGCGGCCTATGGCGCCGTGAACCAGGTCGTGGCCTACGTGCAGTTCCCGGCGATCTCGATCGCGATCGCCGCCTCGGTGCTGGGCGCGCAGGCCATCGGCGCGGGCCAGGTGAAGCGCCTGGGCGCGATCGCGCGCACCGCGCTGATGATGAACGTGGTGCTCACCGGCGGGCTGGTGCTGCTGGGCTACCTGTTCTCGCGGCCGCTGATGGGCTTCTTCATCACCAGCGAGCCGGTGATCGAGGTGGCGCAGACGCTGCTGCACATCATGCTGTGGAGCACCGTGATCTTCGGCATGGGCGCGGCGCTGTCGGGGATCATGCGCGCCAGCGGCTCGGTGCTGGTGCCGACCTCGATCTCGATCTTCTGCATCGCGCTGATCGAGGTGCCGGTGGCCTGGTGGCTGAGCCACCGCATCGGGCTCAACGGGATCTGGGTGTCCTACCCGGTGGCCTTCGCCGCGATGCTGACCCTGCAGGCGAGCTACTACCGGCTGGTCTGGCGCAAGAAGGCGATCAGGCGGTTGATCTGAGCCTGGGTGCGAAGCGGCCTGCCCGGCCGTGACCATTTCGTGAATCTTCGTTGATGGGCGCGTGAACCGCGGGAGCCAGACTGGCTTCCAGGACAGGAGCAGCGATGCGGCAACGCATCGAACCCGGTCCCACCCCGCTTCACTTCAACCCTCGACAGGAGATTCACATGAACGCGCACCATCAACGCATCCACGGCGCCCTGGCCAGCCTGCTCGCGCTGGGCCTGGCTGCCGCCAGCACCGGCGCCCTGGCACAGAAGGCACAGACCGAGAAGTGCGCCGGCATCGTCAAGGCCGGCCAGAACGACTGCGGCACCAGCAAGAGCGCCTGCGCCGGCACCTCCACCGTGGACCGCGACCCCGAGGCCTGGATCTACGTCGCCAAGGGCAGCTGCGCGCGCATCGCGGGCGGCACGGTCACGAACAAGCCCGAGAACGTGCACGGCGGCGCCGCCGCCGCCGGCGCGGCGAAGAAGGGTTGAGGAGCCGATCGTGCACACCACGGCTTCCATGCACGCCCCCGGCACCCCGCGCGCCAGCCTGGCACGGCAGTTGGCCGAGCGGGTCGGCGCGGCCCACCGCGGCCTGCAGGCCCTCGCACCGCTGGCCGACCTGGCGGTGCGGCTGTTCGCCGCGGCCGTCTTCTTCAAGTCGGGACTGACCAAGGTCGCGACCTGGAGTTCGACGCTCGCCCTGTTCGAGAACGAGTACGCGGTGCCCCTGCTGCCGCCCGAGCTGGCAGCCTGGCTGGGCACCGGCGTCGAACTGTTGTTCCCGGTGTTGCTGGCGATCGGCCTGGGCGCCCGTTTCTCGGCCGGGGTGCTGTTCGTCTTCAACATCGTGGCCGTGATCTCCTACCCCGACCTGGGCGCAGCGGGCCTGCGCGATCACCAGACCTGGGGCCTGCTGCTGCTGGTGAGCCTGCTGCACGGGCCCGGGAAGATCTCGCTCGATCACCTCGTCGCCCGGCTCGCCGGCCGCCGCTGACCGGGAGCGTGCCATGCCCGAAAACAGGAACGTCGTGATCGTCGGCGGCGGCTTCGCCGGCACGACCCTGGCGCGCGCGCTGGCGCCGCGCCTGCCGCAGGGCTGGCAGGTGGTGCTGGTCAGCGAGGAGAGCTACACCACCTTCAACCCGATGCTGGCCGAGGTGGTGGGCGCCTCGGTGTTCCCGGAGCACGTGGTGGCGCCGATCCGCCAGATGCTGCGGCCCGGCGAGACCAGCCGCTTCGTGATGGGCCGCGTGACGGGCATCGATGCCGGGCGGCGCCGCGTTCAGGCGCAAACGCTGGCGGGCCCGCTGGAGATCACCTACGAGCACCTCGTGCTGGCCTTCGGCACGCGCGCCCACCTGGGCCTGGTGCCGGGGCTGGAGCAGCACGCGCTGCCGCTCAAACTGGTCGGCGATGCCCTGTTCATCCGCAACCGGGTGCTGCAGCGCATCGCGCGCATCGAGCTCGAGCGCGACCCGGCCGAGCGCCGGCGCCTGGGCCACTTCGTGGTGCTCGGCGGCGGCTTCTCCGGCGTGGAAGTGGCCGGCGCACTCGCCGATTTCCTGCGCAGCGCCGCGCGCTACTACCCGCAGGTGCGGCCGGAGGAATTGCAGGTGAGCGTGATCGAGGGCGGCGACCGGCTGTTGCCCGAACTGCCCGATTCGCTCGGCCATGCCGCAGCGCGCTCGATGCGCCGGCGCGGCATCGCTGTGCGGCTGAACGCGCTGGCGGCCGAGGTCGACGCGGACGGCGTGCGCCTCGCCGGCGGCGATCGGCTCGACGCCGCCACCGTGATCTGCACCGTCGGCACGCGGCCCAACCCGCTGCTCGATGCCTTGCCGCTGCCCCGCTTGCGCGGACGCATCCAGACCGCGGACGACATGTCGGTCCGTGGCCAGCCCGGTCTCTGGGCGCTGGGCGATTGCGCGCTGGTCCGCAACGAAGCGACGCGCGCGTTCGCACCGCCCACCGCCCAGTTCGCCGTGGCCCAGGCGCTCGCGCTGGCACGCAATCTGGCCGCCCGCATCGAGGGCCGGCCGACGCAGGCCTTCCGCCACGTGTCCAGGGGCATGATGGCCACGACCGGCCACCTCAAGGGGGTGGCGAGCGTGTTCGGCCTGCGCCTGCACGGGCTGCCGGCCTGGCTGCTGTGGCGCGCCTACTACCTCTGGCGCATGCCCACCGCCGGCCGCAAGCTGCGCATCTGGGTCGAATGGACCTGGGGCATGCTGTTCCCGGCCGACATCACCCACCTGCGCTTCACGCGCACCTCGGAGGCCGACGCCGAGCTGCCGCGCGCCGCCGAAACGCTTCCCCGCATCCAACCCCAACCCTGAGGAGAGTGCCATGCTCAAACGGAAATCTGCCGTCGTCACCGGCTCCACCAGTGGCATCGGCCTGGGCATCGCCCGCGCCCTGGCGCGAAGCGGCGCAGACATCATGCTCAACGGCTTCGGCAATCCGGTCGAGGTCGAATTCACGCGCGGCGAGATGCAGCGCCAGTTCGGTACCAAGGTGCGCTACAGCACCGCCGATGTGAGCCGGCCCGAGCAGGTGCGCGCCATGATCGCGGCGGCCGAGGCCGAGTTCGGCAAGGTCGACATCGTGGTCAACAACGCCGGCATCCAGCACGTGGCGCCGATCGAGGAATTCGCCGACGACCGGTGGGACGCGGTGATGGCGATCAATCTGTCATCGGCCTTCCACGTGATCAAGGCCGTCACGCCGGGAATGAAGGCGCGCGGCTTCGGCCGCATCATCAACGTGGCGTCTGCCCACGGGCTGACCGCCTCCCCCTTCAAGTCGGCGTACGTGGCGGCCAAGCACGGCCTCGTCGGGCTGTCGAAGACGGTGGCGGTGGAACTGGCCGAGTTCGGTATCACCTCCAACACCATCTGCCCCGGCTACGTGAAGACGCCTCTGGTCGAGAAGCAGATCGCCGACCAGGCCAAGGTGCACGGCATCCCGCCCGAGCAGGTGGTGCGCGACGTGATGCTCTCGCACCAGGCGCGCAAGTCCTTCGTCGAGGTGGAGGAACTGGCGGCGCTGGCCGTGTTCCTGGCCTCGGACGCCGCGGCGTCCATGACCGGCACCGCGCTGGCCATGGACGGCGGCTGGACGCTGCACTGAGCGCCGGGCATGAGGGCCTCGATCATGGTCAACGCAACGAAGCCGCGCGCCACTGCCGGCCGCAACCCCGGCCGCGAAACCCTGCCCGGCCAGGTGGTGCTTGTGCTGCAGGGCGGAGGTGCGCTGGGCGCCTACCAGGCCGGCGTGTACCAGGCGCTGCACGAGGCCGGCATCGAGCCCGACTGGGTGATCGGTACCTCCATCGGCGCCATCAACGCGGCCCTGATCGCCGGCAACCCGCCGCAGCACCGGATGGAGCGCCTCGACAGCTTCTGGAACATGATGCAGGCGCACGCCCCCACCCTGCGCTGGCCGGACTGGATGGGTCTGGGCAACCTGGCCTCCAACATGTCGACGGTGATGCGCGGCATCCCGGACTTCTTCACGCCCAACCTGCATGCGCTGCGCGGCGCGAACGCGCAGCTGGGCGTGGAGGCGGCCTCGTACTACAGCACCGCACCGCTGCGCGGCACGCTGGAGTCGCTGGTGGACTTCGAATACCTCTGCCAGTGCCATACGCGCATGACCGTCGGTGCGGTCAACGCGTGCAGCGGCGAGATGCGCTATTTCGACACCCGCAGGGAACGGCTGGGCGTCGAGCACGTCATGGCCTCCGGCGCGCTGCCGCCCGCCTTCCCCGCGGTGCGCATCGACGGCCAGCCCTACTGGGACGGCGGCATCTACTCGAACACGCCGATCGAGGCCGTGCTCGACGACAAGCCGCGCCGCGACTCGCTGATCTTCGCGGTCAATGTCTGGCACCAGGCGGCGCCCGAGCCCGAGTCGATCTGGCAGGTGATGGCGCGCCACAAGGACATCCAGTTCGCCAGCCGTGCCGACAGCCATATCACGCGTCAGAAGCAGATCCACCGGCTGCGCCACGTCATCCGCGAGCTGCACAAGCAGATTCCGGCCTCGCGCCGCGCCGACTCGAAGGTCGCGGCGCTGGCGGCCTGGGGCTGCTGGACCACCATGCACGTGGCGCACCTGCTGGCGCCGCGCGTCGAGGGCGAGGACCACACGAAAGACATCGACTTCACGCCGGCCGGCATCTGCACGCGCCGCCGGGCCGGCCATGCCGACACGATGCGGATGATCGAGCGCGCGCCCTGGCAGCAGGCGAACGCGGATCCCATCGAGGGCGTGATCGAGCACTACTGACGCCAGCGAGTCGCCATGGGCCCGATGCTCACCGCCCTGGGTTTCGCGCTCGCCATGCTGTGTGCGGGCGTGATGGGCTTCGCCATTCAGCGTGGCGGCACCTGCACCGTCGCTGCCGTCGAGGAGATCGTCGAGAAGCGAAGCGCGCGCCGTCTGCTGGCGCTGGCCGAGGCCTCGCTGTGGGTGGCCGGCGGCCTCTTGCTGGCGCGAGCGCTGCACATGCTGCCGGCCATGCCGGCAGGCTATGCGCTCGACCGCTGGACCCTGGCCGGCGGCGCGCTGCTCGGCCTCGGCGCGTGGGTCAACCGCGCCTGCGTCTTCGGCGCCATCGCACGCCTCGGGTCGGGCGAATGGAGCTATGCGCTGACGCCGCTGGGCTTCTACATCGGCTGCCTGAGCGTGGGGCTGTTCGGCGCGGACCTGCAGCATCCGCTGGCGCAAGGATCGCCGGTGCTGGAATCCCCGGCCTGGGCGGTCCTGCCCTTCCTCGCCTTCGCCGCCTGGCGGGTGCAGGCGCCGCTGCGGATGGCCGGCGTGCGACGCGCCCTGGCCGAGCGCATCTGGTCACCGCATGCCGCCACCACCGTCATCGGGATCAGCTTCGTGCTGATGCTGCTGGTCGCGGGCGCATGGGCCTACACGGAGGTACTGGCGGAGCTGGCGCGCGGCATGGCGGCGGGCCTGGCAGCGCGCACCGCCCTGTTCGCCGCGCTGCTGCTGGGTGCCGTCTGGGGCGGCCGTGGCGCCGGCCGCCGGGCAGGCGGCACCGTCACGCCGGGGCAGTGCCTGCGCCGCCTGGCCGGCGGCCTGCTGATGGGCTGGGGCAGCCTGCTGATCCCGGGCGGCAACGATGGCCTGATCCTGGTCGGCATGCCGCTGCTGTGGCCCTATGCGTGGGCTGCCTTCGGGCTGATGTGCCTCACCATCGGTGCGGCGCGCCTGCTCGCGCGGCGGGTGCAGCCGTGATGCGGTCGCAATCTTCACAAATCGGTCACGGGCATCGCCGGCGCCCGGTGGCTGCCTAGAATTTCCGGCACCAGGAGAGCCGCATGCAGCCCACGCCACCCTCTCTCTCCGGACGCACCGGCATCGGCCTTCGGCCCGAGCACTGGCGCGCCTTCACCGAGACACGGCCGCCCGTGGGCTTCATCGAGGCACACAGCGAGAACTACTTCGGCCGCGGCGGCAAGCCTCTGCACTTCCTGCTGCTGGCGCGCGAGAGCCACGCCCTGAGCCTGCATGGCGTGGGCCTGTCGATCGGCTCGGTCGACCCGCTGTGCGAAAGGCACCTCGGGCGCCTCGCCGAGCTGGTCCGCATGCTCGAGCCGGACCTCGTTTCGGACCACCTGTGCTGGACCTCCGTGGGTGGCGTCCATGCCAACGACCTGCTGCCGCTGCCCTACACCGAAGAGGCGCTCGCGCACGTGGTTGCGCGGGTGCAGCGCGTGCAGGACTTCCTCGGGCGGCCGATCCTGCTGGAGAACCTCTCGGCCTACCTGGACTATGCGCAATCCACCGTGCCCGAATGGGAGTTCCTGGCCGAGGTGGCTGACCGCAGCGGCTGCGGTGTGCTGCTGGACATCAACAACATCCACGTCAGCGCGCACAACCTGGGCTTCGATCCCCTGCGCTACATCGACGCGCTGCCGCGCGCGGCGGTCCGGGAGATGCACCTGGCGGGCTTCACGCGCAACGTCCTCGACGACGGTGCCGAGATCCTGATCGACACGCACAGCGCCCCGGTCGCCGACGCCGTCTGGGCGCTCTACGCCGCAGCGATCGAGCGCTTCGGCCCCGTGCCCACCCTGGTCGAGTGGGATGCCGATCTGCCCCCGCTGCCCGCCCTGGTGGCAGAGGCCGAGAAGGCCCGCGCGATGATGGAGGCGCTTCATGCTTGCGCTGTCTGACACCCAGGTCCGCGTGATGAACGCGCTGCTGCGGCGCGGCGACCCGGCCGCGGCGGCGCACCTGGTCCGCCCCGGCACCCTGCCTGCCACGCGGCGCCTGGCCATCTATCGCAACAACATGGTGGAGAGCCTGGTGGCGGCGCTGCGCGCGGTCTATCCGGTGAGCGAACGGCTGGTCGGTGCCGCCTTCTTCCACCAGGCCGCCAGGGCCTGCATCGGCCTGCATCCCTCGCGCTCCGGCGACCTGCATGACTTCGGCGTCGACTTCCCGGCCTTCCTGCGCGCCTGGGCGCCGGCGTCTTCCCTGCCCTACCTGCCGGACGTGGCCGCGCTCGAATGGGCCGTGCACCGGGCCTACCATGAAGCGGTGCGGCCCCCGCTTTCGCCCGCCAGCCTGGCCGCCGTGCCGCGCGGTGCACAGCCAGGCCTGCGCCTGGCGCTGCAGCCTTCGGCACGCTTCGTGTGCTCGCCGTACCCGGTGTTGCACATCTGGCAGGCCAACCAGCCCGACGCCGACGAGGCGGAGACCGTCTCGCTCGACGAGGGCTGCGTCCGGCTGCTGGTGATGCAGCAGGCGCTGGAGGTGGTCTTCGTGCCGCTCGACGCTGCCGAACAGCGCTGGCTCTGCGCGCTCGACGAGGGCGCCGGCCTGGGCCAGGCCTGCGCCGGCGCCATCGACCTCGATCCCGCCTTCGACATCGGCGCCGCGTTGGTCCGGCACCTGGCGCTCGGGCTCTTCACCGGGATGAGCACATGACGCGCCGCGTGCTCGTGATCGAGGACGATCCCGACATCGGCCGGCTCGTGACCTTGCAGTTGGCCGAGCTCGACTGCGACTGCCGCCTCGTGACCGACGGCGTCGCCGGGCTGGCCGAGGGCGAGGCCGGCCACTACGACCTGGTCATCCTCGACCTGATGCTGCCGCGCATGGACGGCCTGCAGATCTGCCGCCGGCTGCGCGCCCTGCCGCGCTACACGCCGATCCTGATGCTCACGGCCAAGTCCTCCGAGCTCGACCGCGTGCTCGGCCTGGAGCTGGGCGCCGACGACTACCTGACCAAGCCCTTCAGCATGCTCGAACTGGCGGCGCGCGTGAAGGCGGTGTTCCGGCGCGCCGACCACCAGCAGGCCGCGGCCGAGCGCGCGCAGCAGGCGCAGCAGCCGATCGAGGCCGGCGGCCTGCGCATCGACCTGCAGCGTCACGAAGCCCTGCTCGACGGCCGGCTGCTCGAGCTCACGGCCAAGGAATTCGAGCTGCTGGCCTATTTCGCGCGCAGCCCGGGCCGTGTCCACACGCGCGCGCAGTTGCTCGACCAGGTCTGGGGCTACAGCCACAGCGGCTACGAGCACACGGTCAACTCCCACATCAACCGCCTGCGCAACAAGATCGAGCGCGATCCGGGCAATCCCGACTACATCCAGACCGTCTGGGGCGTCGGCTACAAATTCGCCGAAAGGTGAGTGAGGCGACCGGCAAGGTTCACGCACCGTGGAAAGCCTGTACATGCTGATCGTCGGCGCCGCCCCGGCAGCGCTGGCCGCGCTGGCCGTCTACTGGCGCTTCTCGCGGCGCCTGAGGCACCTGTCAGCGCAGCTGGATCGGATGTCGCTGCGCATCGACGACCAGCTGGCCGAACTCGAGCGGGGCACCCGCCGCCGGCACGAATTGCTGGCCAACGTGTCGCACGACCTGCGCACGCCCCTGGCCTCGATGCGCGGCTACCTGGAACTGCTGCTGCTGCGCCACGGCAGCCTGCCGGCCGAGGAGGAGCGCAACTACCTGGAGACCGCGGTGCGCCACAGCGAGCGGCTGGGGCGGCTGGTCGACGACCTGTTCGAGCTGAGCCAGCTGGAAGGCGACGAGGCTCGGCCCCAGCCCGAGCCCTTCTCGCTGGCCGAGCTGGCGCAGGACGTGGCGCTCAAGTTCGGTCTCGATGCACGCCGGCGCGGGATCGCGCTGCGCGCCGTGGCCGGCGACGGCGGGGCGGCCGGCGTGCACGCGCTGGCCGACATCGGCATGGTCGAGCGCGTGCTGGAGAACCTGCTGGACAACGCCTTGCGCCATACGCCGGCCGGCGGCACGGTGAGCATCGAGTTCGGCCGCGATGTGCACCGTGCGCGAATGGCCGTGCGCGACACCGGCAGCGGCATCCCGGCCGATCAGATGGCCGGCATCTTCGACCGCTACGACCATGCCGACCGCGCGATTCCCGGCGGACGCGGCGGCCTCGGGCTGGCCATCGCGCGCCGCATCGTGCGCTTGCACGGTGGCGAGTTGACAGCGGCCAGCGTCGCCGGCGCCGGCGCCTGTCTGCGCTTCGACCTGCCGCTCGTGCCGCCCGCCGCGGCGACCGCGCAGCGGATCACCGAGGGAGTGGATGCATGAACGCATCGGCAGATACCGTCGCTTGGCTGATCGCCCTCGTGCTGCTCGCCGGGCTGGCCGCATGGGCCATTCACCGCGGAGCACGCCGTCGCGGCGAATGGAACGCCCGGCTGGCGCAGCTGGAACTGCGGGTGGCCGAACAGCGCGGCGCGGTCGAGCGCGCCGAGGCTTCGCGCGCCGCGGCGCAGGCCGAACTGCGCGCGAGCGAGGAGCGCTATGCCGCCGCCTTGCGAGGCAGCCAGGACGGCATGTGGGACTGGGACATCGCCTCCGGACGCGTGGAGCTCTCGCCGCGCTGGGTGAGCATGCTGGGTTTCGACGCGAACGAAATCCCGGGCGACCTGCAGGGCTGGCGCTCTCGCGTCCATCCCGAGGACCGCGCCGCACTGGACGACGCCCTGGCGCGGCCGATGGCGGCCGACGCCTCCGCGGGCGATGCCCGCTTCGAGCGCGAGCTGCGCCTGCTGCACAAGGACGGCAGCGTGCGCTGGGTGCTGTCCCGGGGCGTCGCGCTGCGGCGCGCCGGCGGTGCGGCGTACCGCGTGGTCGGGCAGGACGTCGACATCACCCAGTTGCGCCGCGTTTCGCAGGTCCTGCAGGCGGTGGCCGACGGCACGGCCGGCGCCGTGGGCGAAGCCTTCTTTCCTGCCATGGTGCGGCACTTCGCGCGTGCCCTCGGGCTGGACTGCGCCTTCGTCGCCGAGTGCGCCGACCAGCCGCCGACGCGGGTGCGCACGCTGGCGTACTGGGCCGACGGCGCGCTCTCGGACAACTTCGAGTTCGCCCTGGCCGGCACCCCCTGCGAGGCCGTGATCCGCGAAGAACGCGCAGCGCTGCACCGCAGCGGCCTGGCGCAGATGTTCCCGCGCGAGGCCGGCTGGGAGTCCTACCTCGGCCTGCCGATCATCGCGAGCGACGGCCGCATGCTGGGCCACCTGGCATTCCGCCATCGCGCGCCGCTGGGCGACGAGGTGCTGGTCGAGTCGGTCTACCGCATCTTCCTGGCACGCGCGGCGGCGGAGCTGGAGCGCCTTCAGGCGCTGGCGCGGCTGGGCGAGCCGGCGTCGGGCGCGGTGGCATCCTGAGCGTCATCGCGGCCAGCCGGCAGCGGCGCCGCCGGCAGGTCGAAGCTGAAGCGGCAGCCTTCCCCGACGCTGCTCTGCACCCGCAGCTCGCCGCCGTGCAGTTCCACGATGCGCTTGGCGATCGCCAGGCCCAGCCCGGCGCCGGCGCGAACGCCGTCACGGTCCACGCGGTAGAAGCGGTCGAAGATGAAAGGCAGCGCTTCGTCGGCGATGCCGTCGCCCGTGTCGGCCACGCAGGCCAGCGCCCGTCCCGCATGCGCCCGCAGCAAAACGCTCACCGTGCCGCCGGCCGGCGTGTGCTCCAGCGCGTTGCCGATCAGGTTGTCGAGCACGCGCTCCACCAGGCCGAGGTCGGCATCGACCATCGGCACGTCCGGGCCGGCCTCGACGCGCAGCGCCACCTGCTGACGGTCGGCGGCCAGCTGGAATTTCTGCAGCACGTCGCCCGCGAGCTCGGGCAGCCGGAAGGTCTCGCGGGCCAGTTGCACGCCCTTGAAGTCCAGCTTGGCGAGCTCGAACAGCTCGTCGACCAGCGTGGCCAGGTGCTCGCTCTGGCGCAGCGCGATCCCGGCGTAGCTGCGCCGCGTCGCCTGCGGCAGCTCGTCGCCCCGGCGGGCCAGCATCTCCAGGTAGCCGCGCAGCGCCGCCAACGGCGTACGCAGGTCGTGCGAGACGTTGGCGATCAGCTCGCTGCGCAGGTAGACGTTCTCGGCCTCCAGGTCCTCCTTCAGGCGCCGGACCTGGGCCAGGGCCGCGGCGAGTTCCTGCCGCGCCGCCTGGTGCCCGCCGATCTCGCGCCGCAGTCCCTGGAAGAGGCGCGCGTTCTCCAGCGCGACCGCGGCCTGCGTGGCCAGCGTCCGCACCACCAGGATGCGCTGCGCCGTGAAGGCGCCGGCCAGTTGGCTGTTCTCCAGGTACAGGACGCCCGCCAGGCGTCCCTGCTTCTGCACCGCCACGCACATCGCCGAGCGCGGCCGCTGGCGCTGGATGTAGGGATCGTTGCCGAAGCGGTCGTCGGCCGCCGCATCCGCCAGCACCACGCTCTCCCCGGTGCGGCGCACGTAGTGGACGATGCCCGGCGGCACGCTGCGCGACGCCGACAGCGGCATCGCGCCCGGGTCCGCGGCGTGCGGAGTACCGGCGGCATGCACGATCGGCTCGTCCTCGCCCTCGCCCTCCAGCACCAGGCAGCCCCGGTCCGCGCCGGCGTTCTCGATCGCGATGCCGATCAGCCGCGCCGGCAGCCGCTCGAGCTCCACCTCGGCCGCGATGGCCTGCGCCGCCTTCATCACGCTGTCGAGGTCCAGGCCGTCGCCGGGTCCGCCTGCCGGACGCGCGGCCACGGCGGGCGGCGCCACGGCCGCATCGGCACCGGGCACGGCCGGCGCGGGCCGCAGCCAGGGGTGCCGGGCCTCGAGCTGCGCGACCTTCGCCGCCGCGCCCCAGCGCGCGTAGCAGGCGCGCGCCTCGGCCAGGTGGAGCGCGCCCAGCGCGGTCTCTCCGCGTGCCAGCCGCAGCGCTGCATGCCGCTCGTTGGCCAGCGCGCGCAGCTGCAGCAGCGCGTCGTGCCCGGCCGCGAATTCGATGGCCTGCTCCTGGAAGCCGATCGCGATGCGCCCGTCGCCGTCGATGCGGGCCAGCTCCGCGGCGAGCAGCAGCGCCTGGCAGCGGAAGTTCTCCGGGCAGTTGTCCGCCAGCAACGCGAAGTAGGCGCGGGCCTGGGCGACCTGGGCGCGCACCGACTCCCGCTCGGCGGCCGGCGCCTCCGCATGCCAGGCCGCCAGCGCGTACGCGTTCCAGAAGGCGTGCATCACCGGCCAGATGGTGCCGGCCACGTGGTGCACCGTCGCCCCGGCCACGCGCCCCGCTGCCAGCGCCTGCGCCGGCGTGCCCAGCAGGCAGCACAGATGCAGCCGGGCCACTGCGTGAAAGCTGGCGAAGAAGGGGTTGTCGCGATAGAGGCCGCCGTAGGCCTCCTCCTCGAAGCCGTCGTCCGACAGGGACAGCGGACCGCGCGTGCGACCCTGCAGCGCAAGCGCCCATTGCAGCATGAGCTGCGTCGCATCGGCGAAGCCCTGGTTCTTCAGCTTGCGGATCAGCGCCACGCTGGGCGCATGGGCGTCGACGAAGGCCCCGAGCTCCCGGCAGCCCGGAAAGGCCGCCCAGAGCTCGGTGCCGGCGCCATAGGCCGCATAGAGGAAATCGCCGCTCTGCAGCCCGCTGCGGCAAGCCTCGCGCGCGTAGGGCACGCAGCTGGCAAGCGGCTGGCACCAGAAGTTCACGTGCGCATGGAACTGCTGGTAGATCTTGGCGCGCCGCCGGCTGTCGCCGAAGCGGTGGTTGACGGCCAGCGCCAGGGTGCCGAATTCATAGGCGCTGCGGAAATCGCCCTGCACCGGCCCGACGGTGATCGCGTGTGTCACGTAGCCGTAGGCCGATTCCTCCGCGTTGCCATGCTCCAGTGACAGCCGCACGAGGATGGCCGAGATCAGCCGCGCGAGGGTCGGATCGCCGAGGATGTAGGCCGAGGCCCAGATGCCCGTGAGCATGCTCATCACGATCCGGATCTCGGGGTCGCGCATCACCGGCAGCTCGATCAGGGACGCGATCGGCCGCCCGCCCAGAAGGTCGGCGATGCGCGCCATCTCCCGCGCCAGCGCCTGCCCGGTGCCGGCGGCGGTGTCGGGCAGTTGCACGCCGAAGGGCGACAGCCCGTCGCGCGTGCTGGCCAGCGCCTGCGCATAGCGCGCCATGTGCTCGTGCTGCACGCTCTGCAGCTGATGGACCTGCGCTCGCTCCACGGAGGTCGCGGCACGCCGCAGCAGTTGCTGGTACTGCGGCTGTGCCGACTCGAATCGGCCGCACAGGTATTCGCTTTCCACGGCCTCCAGCTGAAGCGCGAAGCACAGCGCGTGGTCGTGTGCCCACTGCGCCTCGTCGAGCAGTTCGAGGCCGGCGCGGAAGAACTCCAGCGCGGCCTCGTGCGCGGTCGACGACTTGGCCTCGCGTCCCGCGCGCAGGTTCAACCGCGCGAGCTCGCGCCGCTCGCCCGGATCGTCGATCAGGCCGCGCCCGCGGTTGAGGTGATGGGCGATGTCGAACAGCGCCTGCTGTGCCGGTGCCTCGCCGGCCTGCGCGAGCAGCAGGCGGCCGATGCGCAGGTGCAGCATGGGCTTGCGCGCGACCGGGATCAGTGCATAGGCGGCCTGCTGCACCCGGTCGTGAAGGAAGGCCCAGGCCGGTGCATCCTCGCGCGCAGCCGCCTCGTCCTGCCGCGTGGCCTGCGGCACCGGCACGATCAGCCCTTCGGCCATGGCCTGGGCGAGATCGTCCGTCGCGGCCGCGCGCGGCTGCTCGCAGATCAGCGAGAGCGTGTGCGCGTCGAAGCGATTGCCGATGCAGGCCGCGAGCGTCAGCGCGTACTGCGAGCGGCTCGGCAGGCGCTGGATGTTGCGCGTCATCAGCGCCACGACGTCCTCGGCCAGCGGCGCCTGCGCGATGGCGTCGATCCGGTAGGCCCAGCGCCGCGCGGCCATGTCGAAGCGGAAATGCCCATCGCGCTCCAGGCTGCGGAGGAACTGGTGTACGAACAAGGGATTGCCGCCGGTCTTTTCCAGCGCCAGGCGGGCCAGCGGCAGGGCCTCGTCGCGCCCGCCGCCCAGCATGTCGGCCACCAGGGCGCTCAGTTCGGGCAGGCGCAGCGGCCCGAGCGTGAGCCGCTGCACCGGCACGCCGGCGGCTTCCAGCGCCTGCAGCGTGGGCGCCAGGCGACGCGGCGCATCGGGCTCGTTGTCGCGGCAGGCACCGATCAGCAGCAGTCCGCGGATTTCCGGGCTGTCCAGCAGCGGCGCCAGCAGGTCCAGCGTGGCCGCATCGGCCCACTGCAGGTCGTCGAGGAAGATCACCAGCGGATGCGCCGGCTGCGCCACCGCGGCGACGAAGTTGCGCAGGACGCGCTGGAAACGGTTCTGCGCCTCGGTGGGCGCCAACGGCACGGGCGGCGGCTGCTCGCCGAGGATGAACCCGATCTCGGGGATCACCTGCGCCAGCACGCCACCGTTGGCTTCCAGCGCCTGGGCCAGCGTCTCGCGCCACTGCGCCAGCCGGGGCTCGTTCTCGGTGAGCATCTGCCGCACCAGCTCGCGAAAGGCCTGAATCAGCGCGCCGAAGGGCACGCCACGCACCACCTGGTCGAACTTGCCCGACACGAAATGGCCCTCGGGCCGAACCAGGGCCCGGCACAGCCCGAGCACCAGCACCGTCTTGCCCACGCCCGGGTAGCCGTCGACCAACAGCATGGCCGGGCGCGCCTGCGGGTCGCGCACGCGTGCACAGGCCTCGCGCCGCAGTGCCTGTTCGCCGTCGCGGCCATAGAGCTGCGCGGGGATCGCGAGGCGCTGCGCGGGATCGTGCAGGCCCGGCACGAAGGGCTGGATGCAGCCATGCGCCGTCCATTCGCGTTCGCAGAACGCCAGGTCCGCGGCCAGGCCCGTCGCGCTCTGGTAGCGATCGGCGGGCGACTTGGCCAGCAGCTTCATCACGATGTCCGACACCGGCTGCGGGATCGCCGGCAGCAGCGTGGCGGGCGCCACCGGCATGACGGCGATGTGCGCATGAATCAGCGCCATGGCGTCGTCGGCGTCGAAGGGCGGTCGCCCGGTCAGCATGCCGTAGAGCAGCGCACCGAGGGCATACAGGTCGCTGCGGTGGTCCGGGGTGTCGCCAGTGCGCCCCGTCTGCTCGGGCGCGGCATGGCGCAGGCGGGCCAGCGCGCCGGCATCGACCGCGGAAGGTATCGCCATGGCGCCATCCGCGTCGACGAGCCCGGCGCAGCCCGTGGCGGGATCGACCCTCACTGCCTCCGGGCAGAGCCCAAGATGAACCCGGCCCTGTCCGTGCAGTTCGGCCAGCGCGGCGGCCAGTTGCGTGCCCAGCCGGAGGCTCTGCGGCAGGCTCGGCGCATCGCCCGCGCGCAAGCCGCGGCCGGGACGGAATGCACCGCCGTCGGCGATCCAGCCTTGCACTTCGGGCGTCGGGCTCATGGCGTCTTTCCTCTTCCCATTCGCGGTGTGTGCGCCACGCGGACTGTGCGCCCGATCGGGCCCGTCTGGCAATGCGTGATCAAAGCGTGAACTTTGGGAGACCGCGGCGTGAGGCCCGGCGACCACAGTGCGCCACGGAGCCGCCGAAAGGCGATCCGCCCCTCGTCAACCACCCTTCGCTTCCAGGAGAACCCACATGCACATCGCCAACCCCCCGCGCCGCCTGCCGTGGCGCCCCGCCCTGCTCGCCGCGCTGGCCGCCTGCGCCCTTGGCGCCCTGGCTCCGGCTGCCCGCGCGGGCGAATGCCCGGCCGACAAGGTCGTCGCCGACGGCCAGGGCCAGAAGCCCGGCCCGTCCAGCCCCAAGGACGTCACCGACGTGGTGCGCTACAGCACCGATCTGTCGAAGGAGCCGCTGGCGCTGCAAGGCCGCCTGTTCCGCCTGCGCCAGCTGGAGATGAAGCCCGGCGGCATCGTGCCCTGGCACAGCCACAACGAGCGGCCGGCCATGATCTACATCGTGTCCGGCGAGGTGGTCGAGTACGCCAGCAGCTGCGCGGTGCCCATCGTCCACCGGGCCGGCGACGTGGCGCCTGAACGGAACGGCACATCGCATTGGTGGAAAAACACCGGCGGCACCACCGCCGTGCTGATCTCGGTGGACCTGTTCCCCACGGGCATGCAGATGGACCCGCACGAGATGTGACATGGCCAGCCCTTCATGTCCCTTCGCATCGCCGGCCCGCTGCCGGCTCCCGGTGCCGGGCCGGCACTGGCTGCGCCGCAGCCGTCGGCGCAAGGTGGGGCGGCGGCTGCCCGTCATCACCGGCTGATGCCGGCGCCGCCGGCGGCGCTCAGGCCGGCGGCGCGTGCACGATCGCCTCCACCTGCGACCCGCCGGGTTCCTGCGCGATGCACTGGTCAGCCTCGCTCATCGGCATGCTCCTTGTCCAGCAGTCTCAGCGTGTGGCGCGCGATCATCAGCTCCTCGTCGGTCGGGATCACCCACGCCGAGCAGCGGCTGGCCGCCGTGCTGACGCAGGGCCCGCCCGCGGCGTTCGCGTCCTCGTCGACCGCCAGGCCCAGCCAGGCCGCGCCGGCACCGACGCGGCGGCGGATCTCGGCGGCATGCTCGCCGATGCCGGCGGTGAACACCAGCCCGTCCAGGCCGCCCAGCGCGGCGGCGAGCGAGCCGATCTCGCGCACGATGCGATGCACGAAAAGCGCGACCGCCAGCTGCGCGCGCGGCGCCTCGCTGGCCAGCAGCACGCGCATGTCGCTCGACAGGCCGGACACGCCAAGGAGGCCCGACTCGCGGTACAGCACCTGCTCGATGGCGCGCGCATCCATGCCGCGCTCGTTCATCAGGTACAGCAGCACGCCCGGGTCGATGTTGCCGCAGCGGGTGCCCATGGGCAGCCCGTCCAGCGCGGTGAAGCCCATGGTGCTGGCGATGCTGCGGCCGCCCTGCAGCGCGCACAGGCTGGCGCCGTTGCCCAGGTGCAGCGCGATCACGCGGCCCTGGGCCAGCATGGGCGCGACCACCGGAAGGCGAGACGCGATGTACTCGTAGGACAGGCCGTGGAAGCCGTAGCGCCGTACGCCGGCGTCGTAGAACGCCATCGGCAGCGCGAACATCTGCGCCAGCTCCGAGTTGCTGCGGTGAAAGGCCGTGTCGAAGCAGGCCACCTGCGGCACGCCCGGCAGCAGCTCGAAGGCCAGGCGCACCGCCGCGAGGTTGCTGGGCTGGTGCAGCGGGGCCAGCGGCGACAGGGCCTCGAGGTGGCCCACCACCTCCGGCGTGATGAGAACCGGCTGCGCGAAGTCCATGCCGCCGTGCACCACGCGGTGGCCGATGCCGCGCAGCGCGATGCCAGGCACGAGCTCGCGCACGAAGCCGATCACGTGCCGCAGCGCGGCGTCGTGCCCGATTGCCTCGCCCTGCGACCAGGTCCGCTGGCCGAGCACCCGGCCCGCGGGATCGCGTGCGGTGAAACGCGGCGCCGTGTCGATCTCCTCGACCAGGCCGCGCAGCACCGGCGCCAGCACCTCGCCCTGCGACCGGTAGAGGGAAAACTTCAGGCTCGACGAGCCCGCGTTGGCCACCGCCACCATCCCGTCGTTCATGCTTGTCAATCCATCACGTGGTAGCGACCGGTCGAGCCGACGCGCTGCCGGGCGTCCGGCAGGCAGGCGGCGGGATCGGGGAAGGGTGCGGGAGAGATCGTCATCGGCAGGCGGGCTTGATCTGTTGCATCGCAGCATGCACCATCCGTGTGATCGTGACTTTGACTCACCCTCGGCCGGACTCAGGTATTCAGATATTCGCGCATGCAGCAGCCACCCTCCCCCTCCCCCTCCCC
>NZ_LYMK01000008.1 GCF_002157355.1 Variovorax sp. JS1663
GTGGTGGCTTCGGTGGCGGCATCGGCGGGGGCGGCGGCACGCCGCCCGGCGCACCGCCAAGCCAGTTCGCGCACGGCGTCGCGAGCGGCGATCCGATGTCCGACCGGGTCATCATCTGGACCCGCGTCAGCGGCGCCGGCCCCGGCACGCTCAACCTGAGCTGGGAAGTCGCGAGCGACGCGAACTTCGGTGCCATCGTGGCGCGTGGTAATGCGAGCACGGCTTCCGAGCAGGACTTCACCGTGAAGGTGGACGTCACCGGCCTGCAGCCCGCCAGCGTGTACTTCTACCGCTTCTTCGTCGGATCGGAGCCTTCGCCCACCGGCCGCACGAAGACCTTGCCCGTGGGCAGCGTGTCACTGATGCGGCTGGGCGTGATCTCCTGCACCAACTTTCCGGCCGGCTACTTCAACGTCTGCGCGGAGATGGCCAAGCGCACCGACATCGATCTCGTGCTGCACCTGGGCGACTACATCTACGAGTACGGCCCGCTCGGCTTCGCGTCTCAACTGGCCATCGCGCTCGATCGCGAATCGCAGCCGCCGCGCGAACTGTTGACGCTCGATGACTACCGCCGGCGCCACGCGCAGTACCGCACCGACCCCGACCTGGTGACGCTGCACGCGAAGCTGCCGATGATCGCGGTATGGGACGACCACGACGTGGCGGACAACGCCTGGTCCAGTGGTGCGGTCAACCACGACGCGGCCACCGAGGGCAGCTTTGCCGCACGGCGCGCTGCGGCCATCCAGGCCTATCGCGAATGGCTTCCGGTGCGGATGCCCGATCCCGCCGATCCGCTGAAGATCTACCGCTCCTTCGATTTCGGCTCGCTCGCCTCTCTGCACATGCTCGACACCCGGTTGATCGGGCGCGATCAGCAGGTCACTCTCGAGCAGTATCTCGACGGCGCCGCCGACAGCACGTCGCGCCAGCTGCTGGGGTCCGTGCAGTCCGATTGGCTGCTGGCGCGGCTGGCCGCTTCCACGGCCACCTGGCAGGTGCTCGGAAGCCAGGTGCTGATGGCGCGCATGGAAATACCGCTGAGCGTGGCCAGCGCGTTCAACCTCGAGACCGTGAGCGAATTCCTGCTGGCGCAAGCGACGCCGGAATCCTCGCGCAGCGACAGCCAGCGCGCTTTGCTGGCCCAGCGCCGCGTGCCCTACAACCTCGATGCCTGGGATGGCTACCCGGCCGCGCGCGAGACCGTGCTGGCGGCGGCCCGCTCCATGGGCAAGAACCTCGTCTCACTGGCCGGCGACACCCACAACGCGTGGGCCAGCAACCTGACCGATGCGGCGGGTCTGCGCGTCGGCGTGGAGTTCGCGACGCCTTCCGTCAGTTCGCCCGGCTTCGAGATCCTGCTGCCGTTGATCTCGGGCCCCGTGCTGACGGATGCCTTTCCGAAGATGGTGAGGGACCTGCGCTATGCCGAGACCAGCAGGCGTGGCTTCCTGGTCCTGACGCTCACGCCCTCCGAAGCGCGCGCGGATTGGACGGAGGTCAGCACCGCGCTCAGCCGCAGCTACACCGCGCGGCTGGCGGCGAGTCTGCATGCACTGCCGGGCGCGGCCCATCTCGACGTGCTGCCTGTCTAAGCTGCAGCCCGCACCGGGATCCGGCGCCGGCCGAAGCCGCCGTGGAAGTCCATCTTCGCGTAAAACGTGCGGCGCGCCGCGGCGCGGCGTGCATGTAACCCGCGGTCACGGCGACGCTGAAGAGGCCCAGGGCATGGCAGGCATCGGCGGCGTCCATCGCGTACTCGGCGAAGATCACCGGGTCGTTGTAGGTGAAGGCGACGCTCAGGGCCCCGCGTTCGCGCGCCAGGCGGGCGATGCGCTGCGGCGAGGCTTCGTCCATCAGCCGGTCCATCTCGCGGCTCTTCGAGATGTCCCAGTTCTGGCAGAACTTGCAGGCCAGGTTGCAGCCGGCGGTGCCGAAGGAGAGCACGCTGGAGCCGGGGTGGAAATGGTTCAGCGGCTTCTTCTCGATCGGGTCGATGCAGAAGCCCGAGCTGCGGCCGCAGGTCGTGAGCACCATCGCATCGCCGACGCGCCGGCGCACGGAGCACAGGCCGCGCTGGCCCTCGTGCAGGCGGCAGTCGCGCGGGCACAGGTCGCACTGGATGCGGCCGTCGTCCAGCCGGTGCCACCAGCGGCCGGGCCAGGCGGCCTGTTCGTCTTCGCTCATGGCGCGGACGTTTCGAAGGCGATCGAGGCGTAGCCGACCACCTGGTCGCGTGAGCCCGCGGTGTCGCCGGAGTTGCGCAGGTCCAGCAGCCGCGGGCGCAGACCATGACGGGCTGCCGATCGCAACGCGCCGTTGAGTGCAAGGGCACCGCAGGCGTCGCCGCCGGTCAGCGTGCCGTCGAAGGCCAGGATGCGTTCGACCGTGCTGCGGTCGCAGCGTTGCGCTTGTGCGTAGGGAAGGTAGTGCGACAGGTCGGAGCTGATGACGACCAGCGTCTCCTCGCCACCCCACAGGCGCTCCAGCACCTGGGCGACCTCGCCCGGTCCGGCGTCGCCGATCAGCAGCGGCGCCAGCGTGAAGCTCTCGAGCACGGCCTGCAGGAAGGGCAACTGGACCTCCAGCGAATGCTCATGGGCGTGCGGCCGGTCGTCGTGTGCAACCTGGGGCAGCGCCTGGAGGGCCGTGAGCGCATCGCGATCCAGCATCACGCGGCCGAGGGGCGTATCGAAGGCCTCGGCCACCGGCGCGGCCAGGCCGCGCACCGGCATGCGATGGGCCGGACCGAGCAACACCACGCGCCGGATCCGTTGGTGCCAGGGCGCGAGCAAGGCATAGGCACGCCCCGCGACGGCGCCGGAATAGCCGTAGCCAGCGTGGGGCACGACCAGCAGTTTCGGTGGGCGCGCCGTCGCCTCGGCGGCGCCGGATGCGTCGAGGTAGTCTCCGATCTCGCGCGCCAGCTGCAGTGCGTCGTCGGTGTAGAAGATCCCCGCAACGGCTGCGGGGCGGGCATGAAGCGTGGCGCCCAATATGGACTTGGCGCCGGCGCGGGTCAACCCGTGTGCCTGGTCTCAGAATGGCGAATGTCCGTGATGCGTCCGCCCGTCCTCATCGATCCGCTGGAAGTCGAGCTCAGCGCCGTGCGCGCCCAGGGCGCGGGTGGCCAGAACGTGAACAAGGTGTCGAGCGCGGTGCACCTGCGCTACGACATCCCGGCGAGCTCGCTGCCGCAGGAGGTCAAGGAGCGCCTGCTCGCGTCGGGCGACCGCCGCATCACGCAGGAGGGCGTGCTGGTGCTGAAGGCGCAGCGGCATCGCAGCCAGGACATGAACCGCGCCGATGCGCTGGCGCGGCTGCAGGAGCTGGTCGATCGCGTCGCGCTCCCGCCGCTCGTGCGGCGGGCCACCCGGCCCACGCGGGCCTCCGTGAAGCGCCGGCGCGAGGCGAAGCGTCAGCGCTCGGAGGTCAAGAGTCTGCGCAGGCCGGTGCAGGACTGAGCTGGGAAGACGGCTCTTCCTGGCCCGGTGCAGACAGGTTCGCCAGCGCGGCGAGCGCGTCGGCATCGGTGCGGTAGATGGAGAGCATCGGCCCCGGCGCCAGCAGACAGGCGCGTTCCAGCACCTGCTGCGCCGGCAGCTTGAGGCCGCTCAGGTGCAGGCGCACGCCCTTGGATTCCAGCAGCCGGCGGATCGCGCCGAAGACCTCGGCGCCGGTCACGTCGATGCGGTTGATCGGCTGCGCGAACAGGCAGATGTCGGTGAGCCCGGGCCGCATCGCCAGCGCGACGGTGATGGCGCGCTCCAGCGTGCTCGCGGTGGCGAAGTCGAGTTCGGCATCCATGCGCATCGCGTGCAGCTGCGGCGCGAGCGGCGGCAGGTTCCAGAGGTGGCGGTCGCGCAGGCTGCCGTCGGGATGCAGGCCCACCTCGATGATGCGCGGGTGCAGGTGCCGGTACATGTAGTGGCTCAGGCTCATCAGCAGGCCGGCCAGCACGCCCCAGTAGATCGAGGGCGAGGTCACGATGGTGAGGACGAAAGTGACCAGCGCCGTCACCGCCTCCACGCGCGAGATGCGCCAGAGCGAGACGAACTGCCCGGGCCGCACCAGCCCGAGCATGGCGATCACCACGATCGCCGCCAGCACCGCCTGTGGCACGTGGTAGAGCAGCGGCATCGCCCACAGCAGCGCGGCGCCGATCAGCAAGACGCAGAAGATGGTGGCCCATCCGGTCTGCGCGCCCGCGTAGAGGTTGATGGCCGAGCGCGAGAAGGAGGAGCTGGTGGGAAAGGCGCCCGAGAAGCCCGAGGCGATCTTGGCCAGGCCCTGGCCGATCAGGTCCTGGTTCTCGTTCCAGAGCTTGCCGGCGCGTGCGTTGTCCACCTTGGCGCTGGAGGCCGTCTCCAGGAAGCTCACCAGCGTGATCATCAGCGCGGGCAGCAGCAGGGCGCCGAAGGTGCCCAGGGGCTGGGTGCCGGGCCAGTAGAAGGCCGGCAGGCCCGAGGGCAGGGTGCCGACCACGGCCCCGCCGCGCAGCGCATAGCCGATGGCTGCGCTGATGGCCGCGCAGGCGCCCACCACCACCATCGCGGCGGGGAAGCGCGGCCAGCGCTCCTTCGCCACCCACAGCGCCGCGATGCTGCCGAGCCCGAAGGCGATGGCCAGGAAATCGGGCGGCGCGCCGTGCAGCAGCTGGCCGATGCTGCGGCCCGTGAAGCCGAACAGCGCCGGCACCTGCGACAAGATGATCAGCACCGAGGCGGCCTGCGTGAAGCCCATCAGCACCGGCGAATTGACCAGGCGCAGCACCCAGCCGAAGCCGCCGAGCCCGAGGAAGAGCTGGATCGCGCCTGACATGAAGCACAGCCACACCGCCAGCGCCACCCATTCGGCGCTGCCCGGGATCGCGAGCGGGCCCAGCGAGGCAGCCACCAGCAGGCTGGACAGGGCGGTCGGGCCGACCGAGAGCCGGGTCGAGGCGCTGAACAGCACGCCGATGAGGGCGGGCAGGAGCGAAGCGTAGATGCCGGTCACCAGCGGCATGCCGGCGAGTGCCGCATAGGCGACGCCCTGCGGAATCACCATCAGCGCCACCGTGATGCCGGCCAGCGCCTCGCCGGTCAGAAGAGCGCGGCTGGGACGGGGCCAGCCGAGAAAGGGGAGCCAGCGTACGAGCTGGTCGCGGTTCAGGGCCATGCCTTCACCGCAGGGGAGGGTTCGGGGTGCACCCGCCGATGATACGAAAGTGCTGGTTCGCCAGCGCCCGCGCCCAGACCCTGGCGGCGGAGCTACGCACGGCTGGCGTTCGACAGCTAGGACTTCTTCTTGTGCTGAAACGCCGTCGGCGACTGCCCCGTCGCCGCCTTGAACATCGCGCAGAACGCACTGTCTGTCGCATAACCGCTGGCCGAGGCGACCTGGCTCACCGCCATGCCGCGCGCCAGCAAGGGCAGGGCATGGGCCAGCACGGCCTGCTGGCGCCATTGCTGCCAGCTCATGCCGAGCTGGTCGCGGAACAGGCGCGCCACGGTGCGCTCGCTGGCGCCGATGGCTTCCGCCCGCTCGGCCAGGGTGGCGCGCCCGGCCGGGTTGCGCAGCAGGGTCTCGCACAGCTGGCGCAGGCGCTTGTCAGCCGGCAGCGGCACGTCGATACGGATCTGTGTCGCGCGCTCCAGCTCGTCGACCAGGAGCGGCGCGATCCAGCGCTCGCGCTGCGCCGCATGCGGATCGGCCGGCGGCAGGCCGTCGGGCGTGGTGTCCAGCGCCAGCATCAGGGCGCGCAGCAGGGGGCTGATCTCCAGCACCTCGCACTTGTCCCAGGGCGGGCCGAGCCAGCTGTGCAGGTAGACGGTGCGCAGCTCCGCGTCCTCGATCAGCGTGATGCTGTGCGACATGTTGGCCGGCACCCACAGCGCGCGCGAAGGCGGCACGATGTAGCTGCCGTCCTCGGTGCTCAGCCGGATCACGCCGCGGGTCGAGAAGGTCAGCTGCGGCCAGGGATGCGTGTGCAGGTCGACGAAGGTGTCGGCCTTCAGAAAGTGCTCTTTGGCCCGTAGCGGCCGCAGCGCATCGGGCGCATACAGGTGCGGCGTGAGCGGGCCCACGACCTGGGCCGGCGCCGGGACGGGTACCGGTGCGCGCCGCGCAGGGGGAGTGGTCGCAAAAACAGTCGACGGCATGATTTCGACAAATGTTGTCTCTGTATCGCCATTCTGCCGTTGCCGTCCCGACTAGGATCGAGGCCTGCCCCGGTTTCTTGTTGCAATTCATGTCTTCCCCTCCTGTCTCCGCCACCCCGACCACCTTGCGTTCGGACGCCAAGCTGATCGGTCTGGTCGGCCTGGCGCATGCCATCAGCCATTTCAGCCAACTGGTCCTGCCGCCGCTCTTTCCCTGGCTCAAGGATGCCTTCCAGGTCAGCTACACCGAGCTGGGTGCGGTGCTGACTGTCTTCTTCGTCGTCTCCTGCATGGTGCAGGCCGCCTCGGGCTTCGTGGTCGACCGGCTGGGGCCGCGCCCGGTGCTCTTCGTGGGCCTGGGCCTGCTGGCGGTGGCGGCCATCGGCTACGCACTGGCGCAGAGTTACTGGATGCTGCTGGCCAGCGCGGTGGTGGCCGGCGTCGGCAACGGCGTGTTCCACCCGGTCGACTACACGCTGTTCAACCGAAAGGTCGCGCCGACGCGGCTCGGTCATGCCTACAGCGTGCACGGCATCACCGGCAGCCTGGGCTGGGCGCTGGCGCCGGCTTTCGTGGTGCCGCTGGCGATCGCCTTCTCGTGGCGCGTGGCGCTGGCCTCGGCCGGCGTTCTGGCCCTGGTGGTGTTGCTCGTGCTGTGGCTCAACCGCGCCGTGCTGTCGCTGGACGTGAAGGCCGTGCACAAGGCGATGGGCGCGGATGCGGCGGCGGGCGGGGAGTTCGCCTTCCTCAAGATCCCGGCCGTGTGGATGTGCTTCGGTTTCTTCTTCTTCTATGCCATGGCGCTGAGCGTGGTGCAGACCTTCGCGCCGGCCGCGGCCGGGCACCTGCACGCCGTGCCGGTGGCGCTGATCGCGATCTGTCTCACCGTCTACATGGTGGCCAGCGCTGGCGGCATGGTGGTGGGGGGCTTCCTGGCCTCCGATCCCACGCGCTGCGAGCGCATCGTGGGCCTGTCCTTCGGCGCCGCGGCGGTGCTTGCGCTGGTCCTGGCGCTGGCGAGCTTCCCGCCGGTGCTGGTGCCGGTGCTGTTCGGCGCCATGGGATTCGCCTCGGGCATCGCCGGCCCCTCGCGCGACCTGCTGGTCAAGCGGTCGACGCCGGCCAACGCCTCGGGCCGCGTCTATGGCGTGGTCTACGCCGGGCTGGACATCGGCCAGGCGATCGCGCCGCTGATCTTCGGCCGGCTGATGGACCATCACCAGTACGTGAGCGTGATCATCGGCCTGGCCGTGGTGCAGGCGGTGCTGATCGCCAGCGCCTTCAATGTGCGCCGCGTCCGGCGCGAAGCCCTGGTGCCAGCTTCAGCCTGAGCCCGGGTTCTTGGCTTCGTCGCTCTACCTGATCGTCGCGCTCGGCGCGGTCGCGGCCGGGTTCGTGCAGGGCCTGTCCGGATTCGCCTTCAGCATGGTGGCGATGTCCGTCTGGGCCTGGACCGTGGAGCCCAAGCTGGCCGCGGTGCTCGCCACCTTCGGCGGGCTGACCGGCCAGGTGATCGCTGCCGTCACGGTGCGCCGCGGCTTCGACCGGGCGCTGCTGCTGCCTTTCGTGCTGGGTGGCCTCGTGGGCGTTCCGCTGGGTGTGTGGCTGCTCCCGCGGCTGGACGTGCCGCTCTTCAAGGCCTGCCTGGGCGGCCTGCTGGTGATCTGGTGCCCGGCGATGCTGATGGCGCGCAACCTGCCGCGCGTGCGGGCCGGAGGGCGCGTGGCCGATGGCGTCATCGGCCTGATCGGCGGTGTCTGCGGCGGGCTCGGCGGCTTCACCGGCGCCATCCCCACGCTGTGGTGCACGCTGCGCGGGCTGGAGAAGGACCGGCAGCGCTCGGTGATCCAGAACTTCAACCTCTCGATGCTTGCAGTGGCCTTTGCCGTCTACCTCGGCACGGGCCTGGTCGAGCTGCGCATGCTGCCGCTGCTGGGCATCGTCGCGCTGGCGGTGCTGGTGCCGGTGCTGCTCGGCGCGCGCCTCTACATCGGCATCAGCGAGGCGCGCTTCCGCCAGATCGTGCTGGGGCTGCTGACGCTGTCGGGCGTGGCGCTGCTGTCGTCCTCGCTGCCGGTGCTGCTGGCGCGCTGACCGGCCACGGTCAGGGCGCGGGGCCTTCCCAGCCTTCCTCGAAGGGAAAGCGCGCGGCCCAGAAGGCGGCCAGCCGCGGCTCCGCGTCGACGCGGCGCACGACCTCCGCCAGGCGCGGCGCCGCGCCGTAGAAGCGCTTGCGCTGCGGCGTCCAGCGCGACGCGACGGTCACGTAGAGATCGAGCATGCCGATCTGCTCGCCCAGCAGGTACGGCGTGCCGCGCGGCATCTGTGCGTCCATGATCTGCCAGCACTGGGTGATGCGCGCGGCCGTGCGCGCCTTGATCACCGCCTCGGCCTGCGCATCGGCTGCGAGGCGGGAGGGCTCGTCGCGCACCCAGAACATCGAATAGATGGCGGCGGGGATGAAGCTCATCCACCGCAGGTACTGGGCGCGGCGCGGATCGTCGACGGGCGGCGCCAGCCCCGATTCGGGATGGCGGTCGCCCAGCCAGATCAGGATGGCGGCGCTCTCGGTCATCACCTCGCCCGAGGGCAGCACCAGCACGGGCACCTGCCGCATGGCATTCACCGGCAGCAATTTGTTGCGCTCGGCCTCGCCTTCCCAGGGCGCGACGTCGATCACCTCGACGGGCGCGCCGATCAGCGTGAGCGCGGCGTGAACGGGCGTGGCGCCTGACCCGGGGGCGCCGTAGAGGCGGTAGGCATCAGCGTTCATACCCCAAGCCTACACACCGGGCCCGGGCCGCGGCGTCGGATCATGCCGCGAGCAGCGCGTCGACCTGCTGCAGCGCCGCCAGCGTCTTCACGCAGGCCTCCGCCACCTCGGTGCCCTTGACCGCGAAGTGGCGGTGGAAGTACTTGCGGTGCTCCACGTGCTCGTGGAAGTGGTGCGGCGTGAGCACGGCCGAGAACACCGGCACGTCGGTCTCCAGCTGCACCGTCATCAGCGAGTTCACCACCGTGCTGGCGACGAATTCGTGGCGGTAGATGCCGCCGTCCACCACCAGCGCGCAACCGACGATGCCGGCGTAGCGGCCCGAGCGGGCCAGGCGCTTGGCGTGCAGCGGGATCTCGAAGGCGCCTGGCACGTCGAAGACGTCGATGCGATCCAGGGGCACGCCCTGGCGCTGCATCTCCTCGAGGAAGGCGTCGCGCGCCTGGTGGACGATGTCGGAATGCCATTGCGCCTGCACGAAGGCGATGCGCTGGCCGCGCGATCCATCGGATGCGCTGACGGCGGAGAGGGGAAGGTCGTTGATCTGACTCATGGTTTGCCTTTCGAGAAGGGTTGCCTGAATCAGGGCGCACGAGCCCGAAGCCCGGCGCATGCGCGAACGCACCCGCAGGGCGACGAGACCGCGCTCTCTTTCATCCGGACTGTGACCGTCGGCCCCGGGATCTCACCAGGTCTGCTGACCCCGCGGCGCGTTGCACGCTGCGGGCGCTCGCGGGCTCGTGCGAACAGGTCGCCATCACCGCCGGTGGGGAATTGCACCCCGCCCTGAGAACGCTTTGCCGCCGCGCTTTCGCGCGGTGGCCCGGCGATTCTAGGAGCGGCGCGCCCGTCTCGCTGTCCCCCTCGCGCCAGACCTCGCGCAGCGCGGGGGCTTGCGCAGAGCCTTAGCTGCCGCGGCGCTCGCCGTCCAGGAACGCCGCCATGCGCTGCAGCTCCTCGTCCAGCGCCAGGCGGAAGGCCGCATCGCGCGGCTTGGTGTCCGCATAGCCGAACACCGGCTGCAACCGACCGCCCTTGGCCGTCACGTTGGCCCAGCCGATCACGCGCTCGTGCCACAGCAGCGGCAGCGCGTAGTAGCCGAGACGGCGCTTTGGCGCCGGGACGTAGGCCTCGAAGGTGTAGCGCCAGCCCCAGAGCAATTCGAAGCGGCGGCGGTCCCACACCACCGGGTCGAAGGGCGCGAGCAGGCGCACCGCCTCGTCCGGCGCATGGCGGCGGGAGGCTGGGTTCTCGTCGGCGGGCCAGAACCAGGTGGTGCCTTCGATACGGCAGCTGGCGAACCGGTTGGGCGCAAGGCGCAGGGCCGCCTGGGTGTTCTGGGCGAGGTGCGGGGCGCCGTAGCCGAGCAGGCGCACCAGGTAGGTCAGGCTCGAGGCAGGCAGCGGCGCATATTTGCGCACGATCAGGTCGACCAGCGCGGCGGCGCGTGCCGCGCGGCCGGCGGGGCTTTCGTCGCAGGGCGGGTGGGCCGCCACCTCGTAGATCCGCGTTCCGCTGTCGCGCCGCACCACGCGCAGCATGCCGCGGTAGTGCATGCCGTCGAGCAGGTGCGTGGTGGCATTGCTGGAGCCGCCCCAGTAGTTGGTCACGCGGCCGTGCGCGAAATGCGCCTCGACCTCGCGCGGATGCACCTGGCCGTGCTCGCGCACGAAGGCCAGCACCTCGGCGGCCTTGCGCCGCGTCTCGGCATCCCAGGCCTGCCTGGCCTCGCGCGGGTGCATCAGGGCCAGGTGCTCGCGCGGCAGGAAGCCGTAGTTGACCAGACAGTCCTCCTCGATCGGCAGCCTTGTGTAGCGGCGTTCGAGATCGCCCGCGCGGTAGTCCTTGACGCGGTGGCGCAGCGTGAGGTCCTGGGCCCGCGCCGGGGCGCGGATGGGATCGGCCTGCACGAAGCCCAGGCGCCGGATCGCGCCCGGCAGGGTGGTGGGCTTGAAGAGCGTGCGCGCGATGGCGTAGCGGCGCAGGTCATCGAGGGTGGGGGCGGCCATGCTGCGGATTGCAGCACAGCTGGCCGCCGCCCGCAGGCGCGGGGGTCAGACCGCGCTGCGGTGCCGCTCGATGCAGGTGGCCAGCGTCTCCTCGCCGGGCCGCTGCCACCAGTCCAGCGCGGAAAAGATCTCCACCTCGCTGTAGCCGGCGAAGCCCGCCTGCTCGACCCAGCCGCGGATCTTGCGCAGCTCCACTACGCCGTCGCCCATCATCCCGCGGTCGTTCAGGAGGTCGCGCGTGGGGGTGAGCCAGTCGCACACGTGGTAGGCGAGCAGCCGCTCCCGGCCGGCGCGCGCGATCTGCTGCTGGAGCTTCGGGTCCCACCAGACGTGGTAGATGTCGAGCGCCACGCCCAGCATGCCGCTCTTCTGCGGGTCGAGTTCGTCGCACAGGTCCAGCGCCTGTTCCAGCGTGTTGACGCAGGCGCGGTCGGCGGCCTGCATCGGGTGCAGCGGCTCGATCGCCAGCGCCATGCCGACCTTGCGCGCGTATTCCAGCGAGGCGGCGATGCCGTCGCGCACCTCGCCGCGCGCGCGGGCGAGGTCCTTGTAGTGCACCTTGCCTTCAAGTGCGCCGGGCAGGGCGCCGACCACCAGCACCAGGCAGGGGGCATTCAATGTCTTCGCTTCGTCGATGGCGCGGCGGTTGTCTTCCAGCGCGGCCTTCAGGCCGGCGGCGTCCGGCGCGGGGTAGAAGCCCCCGCGGCAGTAGCCGGACAGGCCGATGCCATGGGCGCGCAGTTGCTTTGCGATGCGGGCGAGGCCGACCGCCGCCACCTGGTCGCGCCAGGGGCTGATGGCGCGGATGCCCTGCGCGGCGCACTGGTCGATGAGGCGGTCGAGCGGCACCTCGGCGCCTTGCTGCTTGCGGAGGGTGGCGGTGTTGATGGAGAGCCAGTCGTGGTCTCGGGAGAAATCGCGCATGGGGAAAGAGCAGTTGGAGCAGAAGAAAGAACGATCAGCCGCCCAGCGGCGCCATCGCGTCGAAATCGGGCATCGCTGCGCTGGCGAAACCGGGGCAGTCCAGCGATCCGAGAGCGAGGCGCCCGTCGCGGATGCGCAGGCGCACCGCGCCGTGCGAGCGCTCGTAGAGGTCGCCGTGCGCATCGAGGAAGGCCTGCTGCTCCGCGAGCGGCAGGGCAGCCATGCCATCGACGTAGTGATGGCCGTTGCGCTCGACGTGGGTGATGCCCAGCAGGTTGACCAGCGCCAGGTCCTGCTGCACGGCCAGGCCGGCCTGGGTGGTCAGGTCCTCCGCCGACATGAAGTAGCGCAGTTGCGTCTGCTCGGCGTTCCATGCGGCGCAGCGCGCCGCGTTGAGCAGCGACTTGTAGAAGCCCTTGCAGGTCTTGGAGGACACGCCGGCATAGCCGCGGGCGCGTGCCTGCACGAAGCTGTCGAGCTCGCCGTCGGACTCGTCGATGATCACCGGCTTGCCGATGCTCGCGCTGCGCACGTCGCGCAGGTCACGCTCCAGGGCCACCTTGCGCGCGATCGGCTGTTCGACGAAGAGGATCGATGCATACAGGCGGGCGAGCGCGGGCGTCTCGCGCATGCGCGCCATCAGCTCGGCGATGCCGGCCGCGTCGGCGTACTGCTCGTTGCCGTCGAGCGAAACGAAGTAGGGACCGCCCATGTTGTCGAGCACGGTCTCGATGGCGCCGAGGCGCGCCAGGTCGGCCGCGATGTCGCCGCCCACCTTGAGCTTGAAGTAGCGGTGGCCATAGACACGCACCACCTCCTCGAGCGTTTCCGGCAGGCCATCGGCCACGGGGTCCTTCAGGTCCGCCGCGGTGATCGCGTCCAGCATGCCGACCGTGTGGCGCGCCTCGATGCTCGCGGCCGGGGCCAGGCCGGCCAGGAAGGTGTTCATGTCCAGTCCATCGAATTCCGGCCGGCCCGGGCCGATGCCGGCGGCGTTGCTCCGCACGGCGGCTTGGAAGGGGATCTGCAGCGCGCGGCACAGCGCATCGAGCACGGCGCGGTCGAGCAGTGCGGGGCCGTAGCTGGCCAACAGCGGATTGAAGCCTCGCGCCTCGGCCGCGAGGCGGTGCGCATCGTGGTGTCGCGCAAAGTGGCCGAATGCGGTGGACGGCGCCGCGTCGCTCAGGTAGGCCTCGCGCGCGAGCCTGGTGACGCGGCGCAGTTGATCGAAGTTGTCCTCGTTGCTGAGTGCGAGGTTCTTGTCGAACCACTTGGGCGCCATCAGTTCGGCAGCGGCGCCCCAGGCCCCGGCCCCGTCGGCGAACTCGATGCGCACGCGCGCGAAAGCCTGCGGGCACTCGGTCAGCGTCACCACGCCGAAGCGGAAGGGCAGGCGCAGCACCACCGGGCGCTCGAAGAGGGCGATCTCGCGGATCGCGAAGCGCGAGGCCTCAGTCATGGGTGGCGTCCTCCTCGATTCCGCGCAGGTAGCCGATGGCGCGGGCCGCGGCGCCCATGCCGTCCGGCACGTAGTCGAAGGGTTCCACCGCGACGATGCCGTCGTAGTGGCCGGCGGCCTGCATCTCGCGCAGGGCCGCCAGGATGGGCGCGAAGCGCATGCCGCCCTGGCCGGGGCCGCGGCGGTTGGGGTCGTTGACCTGCACATGGGCGATGTGGCCGGTGGGCATCCAGCGGCGCATGAGCGTGGGAATGTCCTCCAGCTCCACCTGGCCTGCGGCGCTGCAGTCGATCATGGTCCTGAAGGCGGGCGAGTCGATGGTTTGCACCAGCTCGACCGCCTCGGCCACTGTGTTGACGAGATCGGTCTCGACGCGGGAAAGAGGCTCGATGCAGTAGACGATGCCGCATTGCGCGGCGGCCTGTGCCGCGGCCGCCAGGCATGCCCGGGCCCGTTCCAGCGCCGCCTCGCGCGATTCGCCCGGTGGCACGCTGCGCTGGCGCGGCGAGCCGTGCACCAGGTAGCGCCCGCCCATCAGCGCGCAGAGCTCGACCAGGCGCTGCATCACTGCCGTGCTGCGCTGCCGCAGGGCCGCATCGGCGCTCACGATCGACAGGCCGGCCGGCGCCACCAGCAGCCAGTGCAGGCCGCTGATCTCCAGACCGTGGCCCTGGGCCATGCGGCCGAACTCGCGCGCCTGCGCGTCGCTGATCTCCATCGGATCGTCAGCCAGCGTGAAGGGCGCGACCTCCAGCCCGTCGTAGCCCAGTGCCGCTGCGGCGCGGCACTGCCCGGCGAAGGGGAGGTCTTTCAGGACCTCGTTGCAGAGCGCGATCTTCATGGCTTGCGTGCGTCCTCAGGCGCTGCGGCGCCACACCAAGCGCTTGGCGCCGCCCCAGGCCCGGCGCATGCGCTGGTTGACCGCAGGGATGTACATCAGCATGGTCAGCAGTGTGACCGCGGCGAGCACAGCGCAGATGGGCCGCGTGAAGAAGGGCGCGAGGCTGCCGTCCGACAGCACCAGGCCGCGCCGCAGGCTCTTGTCCAGCAGTTCGCCCAGCACCAGGCCAAGCACGAGGGGTGCCATCTCGTAGCCGCGGCGGCGCAGGAAGAAGGCCGCGATGCCGATCACCAGCATGACGTAGACGTCGAACAGCCGCGAGGCGATGGCGAAGGAGCCGACCGTGCACAGCACGAAGATCACCGGCATCAGCACCGTGCGCCGCACGCGCAGCACATAGAGCAGCGGGCGCACCAGGAACAGGCCGAAGATCAGGATGCTGATGGTGGCCAGCGTGGTCATCGCCACCACGTCGTAGACGAACTGCGGCGTCTTGATCATCAGCATGGGGCCGGGCTGGATGCCGTGGATGATCATCGCCGCCATCAGCACCGCGGCCGGCGCCGAGCCCGGGATGCCCAGCGCCAGCGCCGGGATGATGCCGCCCGGAATGGCGGACATGTCGCCGGTCTCGGCGGCCATCAGCCCGTCGATCGAGCCCTTGCCGAACTGCTCGCGCTCGGGGCTCACCGACTTGGCGGCCGCGTAGGACATCCAGGCGCCCGAGTCCTCGCCGATGCCCGGCAGGATGCCCGTGACCACGCCGATCACGCCTGAGCGGATCACGGTGCGCCAATACTGGAACACCTCGCGGAAGCGTGGAAGCACCGAGTCCTTCATCTCCACGATCTTGCGCTCGATCGGGTCGGCCAGCGAGGTCAGCACCTCGGCGAAGCCGAAAGCGCCGATCAGCGCCGGGATCAGCGCGATGCCGCCCGAGAGCTCGTCCCAGCCGAAGGTGAAGCGGTCGTAGGCGTAGAGGCCCTCCTGGCCCACCTGCGCCAGCAGCAGGCCCAGGCAGCCCATCAGCCAGCCCTTGATCGGGTCCTCGCCCACGATGCTGCCCGACATGGCGACGCCGAACAGCGCCAGCCAGAAGAACTCGAAGGCGCCGAAGGACAGCGCGATCTCCGCCAGCGCCGGCGTGAACATCGCCAGGCACAGCACGCCGAACAGGGTGCCGGTGAAGGCGCCGGAGGTCGCGATGCCGATGGCGCGGCCGGCCTCGCCCTTGCGCGCCAGCGCGTAGCCGTCGGCGCAGGACGCGGCGTTGGCCGCGGTGCCGGGGATGTTGAGCAGGATCGCGCTGCGGCTGCCGCCGTAGAGCGTGCCCACGTAGGCGCAGATCAGGATCAGGATGGCGTCGTTGGGCGCCATCTTGATGGTGAGCGTGGTCAAGAGCGCGATGCACAGCGTGGCCGACAGGCCCGGCATGCAGCCCACCAGGATGCCCAGCAGCGCCCCGCCCAGGCCGTACACGATGGACCAGAAATTCAGGAAGCCGAGGTACGAGTGCCCCAGCATCTGGAGACCTTCGAGCATGAAAGTCCCTCCCGTTCAGGGCAGGCGCACCAGGAAGAACTCCTGGAACACGAGCGTGATGACGATGCCGGCGCCCAGCCCCACCGCGAGGGCGAAGGCCAGACCGCGCAGGCGCTGGTTCTTCGCGCCGCGCTCGGCGAACTGCAGCAGGCTGATGGTGACGGTGACGAAGGCCGCGGCCGCCGCCCAGAAGGGCAGGCCATGGCCCACCAGGCCGAGCGCGAAGCCGATGCACAGCGCCAGCACGGTCCACATGCGCTTCGTCTCGGCGCGGTCCGCGGCGGTGCGCAAATGCGGCACGTGGGGGTGCTTGGCCAGCCGGCGCCAGGAGCGCCACAGCATCAGCAGGCCGAAGAAGACGATGGCCCCGCCCAGGAAGCCCGGCAGCAGGCCGGGCACCGTGTAGGGGTTGATGTCCTGCTTCTCCAGCCGGTCCATGCGCAGCGCGCCGAGGGTGGTGGCGATGCCGAACACGATCCAGCCCAGCGCCTGCCAGAGGTCGGCGCGCGGCGAGGTCTTGCGCTCGTGCGCTGCCGCTGCGGCAGCCGCCGCTTCGAGTTCGGCGGCGGTGCCGGCCTGCGTTGGCGTGTGCGCGGCGCTGCTCACGGCCGTGCGATGCCCAGTGTCTCGGGCGAAACCTTGGCCTTGCCGCTGTCGAACAGCAGCCAGGTGTTGGCCTGGATGGCCGGCGTGACGGCGGTCTGGGCCTCGGCGCCGTGCAGCGGCGCGAAGAGGGCGCCGCGGCTGGTCGCGTATTTCTTCAGCACCTCGCTTTTGGAAATGTTGTCGACCCAGATCTTCTCCACCGTCTTCACCACCTCGTCGGGCACGCCCTTGGGAATGAAGATGCCGAAGTAGTTGGCCGGTGCCTTGAAGCCGTCGAGGGTCTTGGACAGCGGCTCGATGGTGCCGTAGCCCTCAAGCTCCAGCGCCTTGTCGCTCACCGTGGCCAGCGGGCGGAGGCGCTTGCCGCGGATCATGTCGGCCTGCTCCACCGCCAGCTGGGTGGTGACCTCGGTCTCGTTGGCCACCGTCGCCACCACGGCGGGGTTGCCGCCGTCGTAGGTGACGTGCCGGTACTTGACGCCGGTGCTCTTGGCGATCAGCTCCATCGCGTTGTGGCCGGCCGAGGTGACGCCGGCGGTGGCCACGCTGATCTGGCCGGGCTTGGCCTTCATGGCGTCCAGCAGGTCCTTGGCGTTCTTGTAGGGCGCGCCGGCGTTGACGCCGATCACCTGCACGTTGGCCACGTTGAGGAATAGGTGCCAGTCGGTGATCCTGGTCTTGAGCATGCCCAGCGTCTCGTAGGAGCCCAGGTCCTGCGCCGCGCCGGCGGTCCAGGTGTAGCCGTCCTTGGGGGCGTCGAGCGCGCTCTTGCTGCCGATGGAGCCGGAGGCGCCGGGCTGGTTCACGATCACCACCTTCTGGCCCAGCGTCTTCTCGATCTCCGCCGCCGTGACCCGCGTCACCTGGTCGGTGGAGCCGCCGGCGGCCCAGGGCACGATGATGGTGACGGGCCGCGAAGGCTTCCAGTCCTGGGCCAGGGCGGGCGAGCCCAGCGCCGCCAATGCGGCTGCCAGGGCGATGCTTCGAATCAGGTGGCGCTTCTGCATGGTGTCTCCTGTGGATGAGTTGGACTGGGAAACGGGATGCGTGAAACAGGACATGGCGCTAGCCGAGCCAGCGCTGGAGGTTGGCGGCGACGAAGTCGTCGTCGTGGAGATCGGGGTAGGCGTCGTGCACGCGCGTCAGCTCGTCGGCCTGGCCGGGGCTCAGGCCTTCCTGCGGGTCCAGGCACCAGATGCCTTCGAGCACGCCTTGGCGCCGCAGCACCTCGTGGCAGCCGGCGATGCAGCCATGGAAGTCGTGGGCAACGTCGAACAGGGCGGCATTGCAGTCGGTGACCTGGGCGTCCAGCGCCAGCAGGTCCATCGGCACGTCGTTGGCAGCGACGGCCCGGTGGATGCACGCGAGCAGCTCGACCGCGCGGCGCGTGCCCACGCTCCAGTGGCCCAGCAGGCCGCCCTGGATGCGCACCCTGACCGGCACCCCCTCGCGCATCAGCACGAAGGGGGCGAGCAGGTCCAGCACGATGTGGTCGTCGTTGCCGGTGTAGAGCGCGATCCGGCCTTCGGCGCCGGCCTCGACCACGCCGCGCACCACGTCCAGCGTGCGGTAGCGGTTGAAGGGCGCCATCTTGATCGCGACCACGTTGTCGATCGCGGCGAAGCGGCGCCAGAAGCTGGCGGGCAGTTGAAGGCCGCCGACGGCGGGCTGCAGGTAGAAGCCGACCAGCGGCATCACCTCGGCGACGGCGCGGCAGTGCGCGATCAGCGCATCCTCGTCGGCGCCCTTGAGCGCCGCCAGGCTCAGCAGGCCGGCGTGGTACCCCAACGTGCGAGCCGTCTCGGCCTCGGCGATGGCCTGCGCGGCCGGGCCGGCCAGGCCGGCGATCATGAAGAGCGGGCGCCGGCCATCCAGCGGCGCCCAGTGCAGGGCCTCGTGCATCGCGAGCTCGAGCACCGGCTTGTAGAGACCCTTCTCGCGGATCGCGAACTGAGTCGAGTGCACGCCCACCGCCAGGCCGCCGGCACCGGCATCGAGGTAGTAGCGGCTCATGGCGCGCTGGCGGCGTTCGTCGAGCCGCCGGTTCGCATCCAGCGCGAGCAGGTGCGCCGGGATCACCGCGCCGCGCCGGAGCAGCGCGAGCGAGGCGGCGGGGATCTGCGTGCGGTGCATGGCTTCAGTACCGGCCGTCGCGCGCTTCGAAGTGCGTGGGCTTGTTCAAGCTGGCCATGCCGCGGCGGACCCAGTCGGCGGTCCAGTCCAGCATGCGCGGGAGGCCGACCTGCTGCGGGCCGAAGAGCTCGAAGGCGCGGCGGCAATCGATCAGCCACGCGGTGTCCGCGGGGCGGCCGGTGAAGACCGGCTCGACACCCAGCCGCTCGGCCAGGCCCTCGGCCGCCTCGCGGATCGAGATGGCGGGGCCGCTCAGGTTGAGCGGCGAGGTCGGCGTGTCGCAATGGGCCAGCGCGCGCAGCGCCCAGTCGTTGGCCTCGCCCTGCCAGATGATGTTGGCGTGGCCCATGGCCAGGTCGATGGGCTGGTGTGCGACCAGCTTCTGCGCCAGGTCGTGCAGCACGCCATAGCGCATGTCGATCGCGTAGGAGAGGCGGATCAGCCGCCCCGGCGTGCCGTGCAGGTGCGAGAAGTGCTGGAACAGGCGCTCTCGCGCGACGCAGGAGTTCGCGTACTCGCCGGGCGGCGGCGTGGGCGGCACCTGCTCGCCCGCGCCCGGTCCGCGCACGTCGGCGAAGGGGTACACGCAGGCGGTGGAGAAGGCGACGATGCGCGAGTTCCGGTAGCGCTCGGCCACCAGCGCCGGCACATGGGCATTCATGGCCCAGGTCAGCCATTCGCTGCCCGAGGAGCCGAATTTGCGTCCGGCCATGAAGACCACGTTGGGCGCGTCGGGGAGGGCGGCGAGCGCTTCGCGCGCCAGCAGGTCGGCTTCGATGCAGTGGATGCCCTGGGCCTCGAGCCGGGCGCGCAGGCCCGGCTCGGAAAAGCGGGCCACACCGATCACGCGGCGGTCCGGGCCGGCCCGCTTTGCCATGCGCGCCAGCGTGGGGCCCATCTTGCCGCCTACGCCCAGCACCAGGATGTCGCCCGGGGCCCGCGCCAGTGACTGCACGAGCGCCTCGGAGGGCCGCGACATGAGCTCTTCGAGCTGGTCCAGGTCTTCGATGCGATCGGGCAACTGCATGGGCGATTCCCGTGGGATGGTGCTTCAGCCTTCGACGCCGTGCAGCGCGAGCAGCGTCTTCATGCGTTGCACGGCCAGCTCCGGCTGCTCCAGCAGGTTGGCGCCGTCGGCCAGGCGGAACAGCTCGGCCAGGTGCTGCAATGAACGCGTGCTCTGCTGCCCGCCCACCATCGTGAAGTGCTTCTGGTGGCCGTTCAGCCAGGCCATGAACACCACCCCTGTCTTGTAGAAGCGCGTGGGCGCCGCAAAGATGTGGCGCGACAGGGGTACCGTCGGGCCGAGGATGGCGTGGAACTTGTCCACGTTGTCCTGCGCCAGTTCGCCCAGCGCGGCGCTGGCGGCCGGCGCGATCGCGTCGAAGATGCCCAGCAGCGCATCGCTCTTCCCGTGCGTGGGCTCCTTGCCGACGCCGTCGCCGGCGATCAGCTCCGCGTAGTTGAAGTCGTCGCCGGTGTACATGCGCACGCCGGGCGGCAGGCGGCGGCGCATCGCGATCTCCTTGTCCTTGTCCAGCAGGGAGATCTTGATGCCGTCGACCTTGTGCGGGTGCGCGGCGATGATGCCGAGGGCCGTGTCCATGGCGGCATCGATGTTCTTGGTGCCCCAGTAGCCTGCCAAGGCGGGGTCGAACATGTCGCCGAGCCAGTGAAGGATGACTGGTTGCTGGGCCTGGCGGAGGATGCGGTCGTAGACCCGCTCGTAGTCCGCCGGGCTCTTCGCGACGTGCGCGAGCGCGCGGCTCGCCATCACGATCAGCTTGCCGCCCAGGGCCTCGATGGCCGCCATCTGTTCTTCGTAGGCGCGGATGACGTGGTCGACATCCTTCACGTCGATCAGGCTCAGGTGGTCCGTGCCGCAGCCCGAGGCCACGAAAGCGCCCGGGGTGTCCTTGGCTGCGTCCAGCGAGCGGCGGATCAATTCCAGCGAGGTCGGCCAGTCCAGGCCCATGCCGCGCTGGGCCGTGTCCATGGCCTCGGCCACCCCGAGTCCCAGCGACCAGAGGTGGCGCCGATAGTCGATGGTGGCGTCCCAGTCCACCGCGCATTGCAGCCACGGGTCGATTGCGGCCAGCGGGTCGGCCACGACGTGCGCAGCGGAGTAGGCGATGCGGTTGAACTTCACGCCCGCCGGTGGCCTGACCGGGGTCGATCCGCGCAGCGCGTAGGGGGCGAGGCCTCCGGCAGCGGTGGGAAGGGTCAGAGACAGCGCCATGGCGGGTTCGTTCACAGCTTGTCAGACCTTCAGCGCCGGCACGTCGATCCAGCGCCGCTCCTGCCAGGAGGCCAGCGCCGCCTCCACCAGCTGCACGCCCTTGGCGCCTTCCGGCAGCGTCCATTTGTACGGCGCGTTCTCCACCACGTGGCGGATGAAATGCTCCCACTGCAGCTTGAAGCCGTTGTCGTAGACCTGCGAGTCCGGGATCTCCTGCCACTGGTCGAAGAAGTTCATCGTCTGCTTCTCGTCCGGGTTCCACACCGGACGCGGCGTGGCGACGCGAGACTGGGCACGGCAGGACGACAGCCCGGCCACCGCCGAGCCGTCCGTCCCGTCCACGTGGAAGGTCACCAGGTCGTCGCGCCGCACGCGCGTGACCCAGCTCATGTTCAGCTGCGCGATCACCGGCTCGCCGTTGTGGCCCGTCAGCTCGCAGGTGGCGTAGGCCGCATCGTCGGCGGTCGCCGCGTAGGGCTTGCCGGCTTCGTCCCAGCGCGTGGGGATGTGCGTGGTGCCGAGGCACGACACGGACTTCACCTCGCCGAACAGGTTGTCCAGTACATAGCGCCAGTGGCACATCATGTCCAGGATCATCCCGCCGCCATCTTCCTTGCGGTAGTTCCACGAAGGCCGCTGGATCGGCTGCAGGTCGCCTTCGAACACCCAGTAGCCGAACTCCAGGCGCACCGACAGCATGCGGCCGAAGAAGCCGGCGCGGCGCAGCATGTCCAGCTTGCGCAGGCCGGGCAGGAAGAGTTTGTCCTGCACGGCGCCGTGCTTGAGGCCCGAGCCTTGGGCAAGACGCGCGATCTCCACCGCCTCGTTGAGGTTGGTGGCGATCGGCTTCTCGCAGTAGACGTGCTTGCCCGCGCGGATCGCCTTGGCCAGCAGGGTGGGGCGCATCTGGGTGGTGCCGGCGTCGAAGAAGACCGTGTCGTCCGGGTTGGCCAGCGCCGCGTCGAGGTCGGTGCCCCAGCGCTCGATGCCATGGGCCTTGGCCAGCGCCTCGATCTTCTCGGCGTTGCGCCCGATCAGGATCGGGTCGGGCATCACCCGGTCGCCGTTGGAGAGGGTGACGCCGCCCTGGGCGCGGATGGCGCAGATGGAGCGGATGAGGTGCTGGTTCATGCCCATGCGTCCGGTGACGCCGTGCATGATGAGTCCGAGTCGTTGGGTGGCCATGTCAGAAGGTCAGGAGAAAGGGCGGGTTGCGGGTCATTGCGGCGTGAGGCCGGCGGCTTTCACCAGCTTGGCGTTGCTGGCGATCTCTTCCTTGATGTAGGCGTCGAACTGCTCGGGCTTGAGCGTCCAGGCATCGGCGCCGAGCTTGAGGAAGCGTTCCTTGACTTCGGGGCTGGCGAGTGCCTTGACCACCTCGTCATGCAGGCGATTGACGACATCGCGCGGTGTCTTGGCCGGCGCCATCATTCCGATCCAGAAGTTGAATTCCGAGCCGGGCACGCCGGCCTCCGCGGTGGTGGGCACCTCCGGCAGCGCCGCGGCGCGCTTGGGCGAGCCCACGGCCAGGGCCAGCAACTGGCCGTCCTTGATCTGGCCGATCACCGGCGCGATGGGCGAGAAGTAGTAGTCGACGCGGCCGGCCAGCACCTCGGTCACCGCCTCGGCCGAGCCCTTGAAGGGGATGTTGGTGGCGTCGATGTTGGCCGCCATCTTGAACTTCTCGGCGTTCAGGTGCGTGGCGCTGCCCTGGCCGGCCGAGGCGAAGTTGACGGTGCCGGGCTTGGCCTTGGCGGTGGCCACCAGGTCTTTGAGCGTCTTGATGTTCTTCGAGGGTGAGATCACCAGCGCGTTCGGCAGCGAGGAGATCGGCGTGACGCCGGCGAAGTCCCCCACCGTGTCGAAGGGCAGCTTGGCGAAGGTCGACGGGCTGACCGTGTGCGACGACGAGTGGATCATGATCGTGTAGCCGTCCGGCGCCGCCGTGGCCACGGCCTGCTGGCCGATGGTGCCGCTGGCGCCGCCGCGGTTGTCGATCACCAGTGTCTGGCCCATGCTGGTGCCCATCTTGTCGGCGATGGCGCGGGCAATGATGTCGGTGGTGCTGCCGGCGGCGAAGGGCACGATCACGCGGATCGGCTTGTTGGGGTAGGCACCCTGCGCGCCGGCCCCCAGCGAAGTGCAGAGGGCCATGGCGGCGATGAGGGCGTGGCGGCGGGTGGTGCTTGGCACGTGAGTGTCTCCTGAGGGTGAGCTTCGATGTCGCGACTGCAACTCATCAATTCACCAATAAGTGAATTATCGATTCTAGGAATGCACTCGCGGGCGCGTCAACGGCCCGGCCCTAGGAGATACCCGTATCAGTGCAGGACGTAGCCCAGGACCAGGTCGGTCATGTGCGACAGGCGCTGCGCCATCGCCTTGGGTGCGCGCAGGTCGCGGCCGAAGATGGCCGAGAGCGTGTCGTTGTTCGACAGGTAGAAGTAGCAGAGCGCGGCGATGGAGATGTAGAGCTGCACCGGGTCAATGCCGGCGCGGAAGAGCTTGTCGCGGCGGCCGCGCTCGAGCACGCCGTCGAGCAGTTGGACCAGCGGCGAGTTCATTTCCTGGATGCGCTCGGAGCGCTTGAGGTGCGTGGCGCGGTGCAGGTTCTCGCTGTTGAGCAGCGTGATGAACTCGGGATGATCGAGGTAGTAGTGCCAGGTGAAGGAGATCAGGCGGCGGATGGCTTCCACCGGCTCGACCTCGTCCAGGTGCAGCTGCTGCTCGGCCTCGCGGATGTCGGCGTAGGTGCGCTCCAGGACGGCCAGGAACAGGTCGTCCTTGCTGCCGAAGTAGTAGTAGATCAGGCGCTTGTTGAGCCCGGCACGCTCGGCGATGCTGTCCATGCGCGCGCCGGCCAGGCCGCGCTGCGCGAACTCGTCGCGGGCCGAGGCGAGGATCGCGAGCTGGGAACGGTCGGCGTCGCGCGAGCGCGGCTCGATGACCGCGGAGGGTGGGGCTTTCATGAGGCGGAATTTAACCAGTTGGGGAATTAACGCAAGCGTTCCGGGGGTGTGCGGATAATCGCCGCTTCCGATATTGCAGCAGAGGCATCCGTCCATGAGTTCGTCCCAACCCGCAGGCCATCTGATCGTCGAGTGCCTCATCGAACAGGGGGTGGAGCTGGCCTTCGGCGTGCCGGGCGAGAGCTTTCTCGCGGTGCTCGACGGCTTTCATGCCTATGGGGACCGCATCCGCTTCATCGTCAACCGGCAGGAGGGCGGGGCCGCCTTCATGGCCGAGGCGCACGGCAAGCTCAGCGGGCGTCCGGGCATCTGCTTCGTGACGCGCGGGCCCGGGGCGACCAATGCCTCGATCGGCGTGCACAACGCCTTCCAGGACTCGACGCCGATGGTGCTGTTCGTCGGCGATGTCGGCAGCGACTTCCGCGACCGTGAGGCCTTCCAGGAAGTCGACTACGCCAGCTTCTTCGGGCCCAGCACCAAGGGCTTCGCCAAGCGCGTGGAGCGCATCGACGATGCCGATCGCATTCCCGAATACGTGGCGCGCGCCTTCTCCACCGCGATGAACGGACGCCCCGGCCCGGTGGTGCTGGTGCTGCCGGAGGACATGCTTCGCCGTGCCACCTCGGCGCGCCCGCTGGCGCGCGTGGAGGCGGTGCAGCCCTGGAGCGATCCGGGCGCATTGCGCACCCTGCGCGAGCTGCTGGTGAGGGCGCAGCGGCCGCTGGTGATCGCCGGCGGCGGCGGCTGGACCGTGCAGGCGGCGCAGGCGCTGCAGCGCTTCGCCGAGAGCTGGAAGTTGCCGGTGGCGAACGCCTTCCGCTTTCAGGACACCTTCGACAACCATCATCCGCAGTACGCCGGCGATGTGGGCATCGCGATCAATCCGAAGCTGGCCGAGCATGTGCGGCAGAGCGACCTGGTGCTGGCCATCGGGCCGCGGCTGGGCGAGATGACGACCGGCGGCTACACGTTGCTCGAGGCACCGAGGTCGAAGCAGACGCTGGTCCACATCCATGCCAGCGCGGAGGAGCTCAACCGCGTCTACCAGGCCGACCTGGCCATCAATGCCGGCATGAGTGCGGCGGCGCGCAGCCTGGAGGTGCTGAGCCCGCCGGCGGAATTGCCCTGGGAGGCATGGACGGCGCAACTGCATGCCGACTACCTCGCCAACCTGGAGCCGCAGGCGTTGGCCGGGCTGCCCGCCGAAACGCCGCGTGGCGTGGTCGACATGGCGGCCGTCGTGCGCTGCCTGCAGCAGCACCTGCCCGAGGACGCGGCCATCACCAACGGCGCGGGCAACTTCGCGAGCTGGGTGCATCGCTACTTCCGCTATCACGGCCTCGTGAAGGGGCACAAGACGCAGCTCGCGCCCACCAGCGGTGCCATGGGCTACGGGGTGCCGGCCGGCATCGCGGCGAACCTCGCGACCGGCCGCATCGCCTTCACGATCGCGGGCGACGGGGACTTCCTGATGAACGGGCAGGAACTCGCCACGGCCTCGCAGCACGGCGGCAAGAGCATCATCGTGCTGCTCAACAACGGCATGTTCGGCACCATTCGCATGCATCAGGAGCGCGAGTACCCGGCCAAGGTGAGCGGCACGGCGCTGGCCAATCCCGACTTCTGCGCGCTGGCCCGGGCCTATGGCTACGCGGCCGAGCGCGTGACCGAGACGGCGCAGTTCGAGGCGGCGCTGCTGCGTGCGCTGGCCGCCGAGACGGGCACGCTGATCGAGATTCCGCTGGACCCCGAGGTGATCACCACGCGCGGCACGCTGTCGGCCATCACGAAGGCGGCGCAGGCGCGCGGCTGAGCACTGCGTCCAAATCCAAGAAAAAAGCCGGCTCGCGCCGGCTTTTTGATGGAAGCGCCCAAGGCGCCTCGGCTTACTTGACGTGCTTGCCGATCAGCGAGGCCAGTTCGAACATCGACACTTGCGGCTTGCCGAAGATTTCCTTCAGCTTGGCGTCGGCATTGATGTTGCGCTTGTTGGCCTTGTCCTGCAGGTTGTTCTTCTTGATGTAGTCCCACAGCTTGCTCACGACGGCGGTGCGCGGCAGAGGCGTCGAACCCACGACGGCGGCGAGCGCCGGGCTGGGGGTCAGGGCCTTCATGAACGCGGCGTTGGGCGTGCGCTTCTTGGCGGGAGCCTTCTTCGCAGCAGCCTTCTTGGCCGGAGCAGCCTTCTTGGCGGGTGCGGCCTTCTTCGCCGGAGCAGCCTTCTTGGCCGGAGCGGCCTTCTTCGCGGGAGCAGCCTTCTTTGCCGGCGCTTTCTTGGCCGGAGCCTTCTTTGCAGTTGCCATGGTTGATTTCCTTTTTTGGATTGGTCACTCTTCACCAATGAAAACGCTGTCTCCACTGGCACTGCGGATGCTAAAGGAGAAAAAACGCGTTTCCAAGGGAAAAAGGCGATTTTTCATTGGGGGCTGTTGTTTTTTCAGAGGGGAGAAGTGGCCCTTCTCCCTCTGGAGTGGGCTCGCAGCGCGTCAGGAGCGCCGCGCGGGCCAGGTCGCGAGCACCACGCCGAGCAGCGCGAATGCGAACGCGCAGACCTGCAGTAGCGACAGACTTTCACCCAGCACGAGCACGCCGACCAGGGCTGCGCTCACCGGCAGCATGACCGTGAACACACCCGCCTGCGAGGCCGGCACGCCCTTGAGGCCCGTCATCCAGAGCCACACCGTCCAGATGCTCGCGGCCAGCGCGTAGACCACCAGCAGGCCCCAGAGGCCGAGCGGCACGGCGCCGAAGTCGAAGCGCAGCGCGAACCACAGACCCAGCGGCGTGGACAGCATGAAGCCCCAGAGGTTGATCAGCGAGGAGATGCGCTTGGGGCTCAGCTTGCCGGTGAGCGACTTGCCGATCACCGCGTAGGCCGCTTCGCAGAGCACCGCGCAGAACACCAGCAGGTTGCCCAGCCAGGGCATCGCGGGCGTGCCCGCGCCGGCCGGATGCGCCGTGGACTCGGCCGGCGCGATGGCGAGCAGGCCGATGCCGCCCGCTGCGCAAGCGATCGCGAGTGCGGTGCGCCGCGTGATGGCTTCGCGCAGGAAGACGCGGCTGCCGATCGCCACGACGGCCGGGATGGAGGCCATGATCACGCCCGCCGACACCGCGGTGGTCATGCTCACGCCGAACAGCATGCAGATCGAGAACAGGAAGTTGCCGAGGAAGGATTCGAGAAAGACCAGGCCACGTGTGCGCATGCTCATCGCCGGTTCGTCGGGCGGGCGGCGCAGCCAGTGCGGCATCGCCAGCGCCGCGATGCCGAAGCGCAGCCAGGCGAGCAGGAAGACCGGGAAGGCCAGTACCAGCGGCTTGGAGAGAGCGACGTAGCTCCCGACCAGCGACATGCTGAGGGCCAGGCAGCCATAGGCGAGCAAGCGGCCGGGTGCGGGGCGGGCGGCGTTCAATAGACTGGAGCGGTTCCGAATCGAGTCGATGATCATGCCCCATTCCGCGCCCCCGACCCGCCACGTGTTCGTCTACGGCACCCTGCGCCGTGGCGGGCGCAACGACATCGCGCGTTTCGATCCGCCGCCACGCTTCGTGGCCGAGGCCTCCATCCGCGGCACGCTCTACGACCTCGGCAGCTATCCGGGTGCCGTGCTCGGCGGCGACGGCATGCTGGCCGGCGAGGTCTACGCGATCGCGCCGGCGCTGGAAGCGCGGCTCGATCTGCTCGAGGAGGTGCAGCCCGACGGCAGCGGTGAATACATCAAGCGCGACGTGCGGGTGCGGGTCGGCGAGGTCGAGATCGACTGCCTCGTCTACGAGATCCATCCGGCGTGCATCGCAGGCAGGTGCGTGATTGCGTCGGGCAACTGGTTCGATCGCGCGCCGCCTTTTTCATGATGAGGGGCTTGTTGCGCATCGTGAAATCAGCGAATGCTGCGCCGCACTATTTTTTCTTGATATGAGAAAACTCTTTCCGCATTGAGAAAAGTCTCTGTAACTCTTTGATTTTGCTGGTCCAAAAAAAAGTCTTCTATAAGACATAAGACAGGAGATGCTGACGTACAGTTGGTACCAAGGGCGCAGTGCCCCACCCCTTAATCAACCCTTGGACCTTGGAGTGACCATGCCTCAGACCATCACCGAACAACTGAGCCGCGAACAGCAGATCGCCGCCCTCGAGAAGGAGTGGGCGACCAATCCGCGCTGGAAGGGCATCAAGCGCGGCTACAGCGCTGCCGACGTGGTGCGCCTGCGCGGATCCTTCCCGATCGAGTACACGATTGCGCGCCGCGGCGCCGAGAAGCTGTGGGACCTGGTGAACAACGAGCCCTACGTCAACTGCCTCGGCGCGCTGACCGGCGGCCAGGCGATGCAGCAGGTTAAGGCCGGCATCAAGGCGATCTACCTGTCGGGCTGGCAGGTTGCTGCCGACAACAACAGCTATGCCGCGATGTATCCGGACCAGTCGCTCTACCCGGTGGACTCGGTGCCGACGGTGGTCGAGCGCATCAACAACACCTTCCGTCGCGCTGACGAGATCCAGTGGTCCAAGGGCACGAACCCCGGCGACAAGGGCTACGTCGACTACTTCGCGCCTATCGTGGCCGATGCCGAAGCGGGCTTCGGCGGCGTCCTGAACGGCTTCGAATTGATGAAGGCCATGATCAAGGCTGGCGCCGGCGGCGTGCACTTCGAGGACCAACTGGCCTCGGTCAAGAAGTGCGGCCACATGGGCGGCAAGGTGCTGGTGCCCACCACCGAGGCGGTGCAGAAGCTGATCGCCGCGCGCATGGCGGCCGACGTCTGCGGCACGCCCACGCTGGTGATTGCGCGTACCGACGCTGAAGCGGCCGACCTGCTGACCAGCGACTATGACGAGAACGACAAGCCCTTCCTGACCGGCGAGCGCACCGCCGAGGGCTTCTACAAGACGAGGAAGGGCATCGACCAGGCCATCTCGCGCGCCATCGCTTACGCCCACTACGCTGACCTGGTGTGGTGCGAGACCGGCACGCCGGACCTCGAGTTCGCCCGCAAGTTCGCCGAGGCCGTGCACAAGGTGCATCCAGGCAAGATGCTGGCCTACAACTGCTCGCCGTCGTTCAACTGGAAGAAGAACCTCGACGACGCCACCATCGCCAAGTTCCAGCGCGAGCTCGGTGCCATGGGCTACAAGTACCAGTTCATCACGCTGGCCGGCATCCACTCGATGTGGTTCAACATGTTCGATCTGGCGCAGGACTACGTGCAGCGCGGCATGTCTGCCTATGTCGAGAAGGTGCAGGAGCCCGAGTTCGCGGCCCGTGACCGCGGCTACACCTTCGTGTCGCACCAGCAGGAGGTGGGCACCGGCTACTTCGACGAAGTGACCACCGTGATCCAGGGCGGCAAGTCGAGCGTCACCGCGCTCACGGGCTCGACCGAGGAAGAGCAATTCCACTGATACCCAGCTGTCACTGAGTCTTGGTCCCCGCGCGAGCAATCCGCGGGGATTTTTTTCGTCCGCGCTCAGTCAGTCGCGCAGCCGCAGCTCGCGCACGCCGCGGCCCAGGCGCTGGCGCAGCAGGGCGCGCAGGGTCACGCCCTCGGCATACCCGACCAGGCCGGCGATCTGCTCGAGGCTCTTGTCGCTGGTCTTCAGCAGGTGGACGGCGCGCTCCACGCGCAGGTCCTGGAAGTAGGACAGGGGCGTTTTGCCCAGGACCTGCTGCATGCGGCGCGCGAGGGTGCGCTTGCTGGTGCCGGCTGCCGCGGCGGCCTCGTCGAGCGAGAAACCCTCGGCCAGCCGGGCGCGCGCCCAGCGCTCGAAGCGCTGGACCGTCGGGTCGGAATGCGTCAGGTGGTCGGTGATCACATAGGCGGACTGTGCAGGGCGCGAGTCGACGATCAGGTACCTGGCCACGGTGGCTGCGAGCTCCGGGCTGGCCTGGCGCACCAGCAACAGGGCCATGTCGATGTGGCTCAATGCGGCGCCGGCGGTGACGAAGGGGCCCGAACTCACCAGCATGCGCGATTCGTCGAGCTTCACGCCCGGATAGCGCTGGCGGAAGAGCGACGCCAGCCACCAAGTGGTGGTGGCCTGGCGCTGGTCCAGCAGGCCTGATTCCGCCAGCACGAAGGTGCCGATGCAGGCGGCTGCGATCCGGACGCCATGGCTGGCTTGGGCGCGCAAGGCCGCCGCCGCTTCGGCGACGTCGCGCCGCTGCAATGCGGCCTGGAGGCCTTCGGGCATCTTTTCACCGAGCGCCGGCACCACGATCCAGTCCGGCCGGCCAACGTCAGGCGCCGAAACCACCGGCACGCGCAGGCCCTGCGATGTGCGAACCCGGCTGCGCACGCCCGTGACCCGCAGCTCGAAGGGCGGAACGTCGACATCCAGCATGCTCGCCAACTCGTTGGCCGTGCTGAAGACGTCCTGCACCGTGGCCAGGCCCGTGTCGAACACGCCGTCGAGCGCGAGCAGGTTGATCTTCATGGCAATAACAGTAGCAAAGATGTCAAGAATGCCAATAGGTCGAATCCCGTGCCTTGCCTAGAGTGCCTGGCCATGGACGCGCAATCCCGCGCGGCCTGATTCACTGGAGACTCTCATGATCAAGTACGCATTGTTCGCCCGCCTCGAAGCCAAGCCGGGCAAGGAAGCCGAGGTGCAGAAGTTCCTCGAAGCCGGCCTCGCCATGGCGCGCGACGAGAAGACCACGCCGATCTGGTTCGCTCTGCGCCTGTCGCCGACCAGCTTCGGCGTCTTCGACGCCTTCGAGGACGAGGCGGGCCGCCAGGCGCATCTGACGGGGCCGATCGCGCAGGCCCTGATGTCCAAGGCACCCGAGCTGTTCGCCCAGCCGCCTTCCATCGAGCCCATCGAGGTGCTGGGCCTCAAGAACGCCGCGTCCGCATCCTGAAGGCAGCGGCTAGAATCGCAAGCTTCCGTCAGCGCAGCAACAAGGGCGAGAAAGGCATCCTGGTTATGACACCGCGAACTACTCCGCAAGGACTGAGCGGCTTTTTCCGTCAAGGAGAGGGCCGGTAGGCCGCGCATGCTGGAAGGTTCCAGCGCCTGATGCTCATCACCAAAGCGCGGTCCCCCGGACCGCGCTTTTTGTTTTCTCGCCGAGGTTTTTCCATGATCCAGATCACGCTTCCCGACAACTCGCGCCGCGAGTTCCCAGGCCCGGTTTCCGTGGCCGACGTTGCCAAGTCCATCGGCCCAGGCCTGGCGAAGATGACGGTGGCCGGCAAGGTCGACGGCCGGCTGGTCGATGCGAGCGACCTGATCGAGCAGGACGCGAAGCTGCAGATCATCACGCCCAAGGACGATGAAGGCCTCGAGATCATCCGCCACTCGACGGCCCATTTGGTCGGCCATGCCGTGAAGCAGCTCTACCCGACGGCCAAGATGGTGATCGGACCGGTGATCGAGGAGGGCTTCTACTACGACATCTCCTACGAGCGTCCTTTCACGCCGGAGGACATGGAGGCCATCGAGGCGCGCATGCGCGAGCTGATCGCCCAGGACTACGACGTCATCAAGAAGATGACGCCTCGCGACGAGGTCATCGAGGTCTTCAAGTCCCGCGGCGAGGACTACAAGCTGCGGCTGGTGGAAGACATGCCCGACGAGAAGGCGATGGGCCTGTACTACCATCAGGAATACGTCGACATGTGCCGCGGCCCGCACGTGCCGAACACGCGCTTCCTCAAGGTCTTCAAGCTCACGAAGCTGGCCGGCGCCTACTGGCGCGGCGACGCGCGCAACGAGCAGCTGCAGCGCATCTACGGCACGGCCTGGGCCGACAAGAAGCAGCTGGACGACTACATCCGCCGCATCGAGGAAGCCGAGAGGCGCGACCATCGCCGCCTTGGCAAGGAGCTGGACCTGTTCCACATCGACGAGGTCGCGCCGGGCGTGGTGTTCTGGCATCCCAAGGGCTGGGCAATCTGGCAGGCTGTCGAGCAGTACATGCGGAAGGTGTACCGCGACACGGGCTACCAGGAAGTCAAGGGCCCGCAGATCCTCGACAAGAGCCTGTGGGAAAAGACTGGCCACTGGCAGAACTATCGCGAGAACATGTTCACGACGGAGTCGGAGAAGCGCGACTACGCGCTCAAGCCGATGAACTGTCCAGGCCACGTGCTCATCTTCAAGAGCGATCTGCGCAGCTACCGCGATCTGCCGATCCGCTACGGCGAGTTCGGCCAGTGCCACCGCAACGAGCCCTCGGGCGGCCTGCACGGGATCATGCGGGTGCGTGGGTTCACGCAGGACGACGGCCACGTGTTCTGCACGGAGAATCACATCCTGGATGAGTGCGTGGCCTACACGGCGCAATTGCTCAAGGTGTATGCCGACTTCGGCTTCAAGGACATCCTCTACAAGGTGGCGACGCGGCCCGACAACCGCATCGGGTCCGACGAGCTCTGGGACAAGGCCGAGAGCGCGCTCATGGAAGCGCTGCGCCGCTCCGGCGTGGACTTCGTGATCTCGCCCGGGGAAGGCGCCTTCTACGGCCCGAAGATCGAGTACACGCTGCGCGACGCCATCGGACGCCATTGGCAATGCGGCACGATGCAGGTCGACTTCAACATGGCCGAGCGCCTGGGCGCCGAGTACGTGACGGAATCCAGCGGCCGGGCTCACCCGGTCATGCTGCACCGCGCGATCGTGGGGAGCCTGGAGCGCTTCATCGGCATGCTGATCGAACATCACGCCGGGGCGCTGCCTGCCTGGCTGGCGCCGTTGCACGTCGCGGTGCTCAACATCAGCGAAGGGCAGGCGGATTACGCATCTCAAGTTGCGAAAACGCTGCAAAATCAAGGGCTTAGAGTTTCGCTCGACCTGCACAACGAAAAGATTACGTATAAAATACGGAAGCATTCGTTGCAAAAGCTTCCCTACATCCTCGTCGTGGGTGACAAGGAAAGGGAAGCAGGTGCCGTCGCAGTGCGCGCCCGAGGCAATCTTGATCTCGGTGTCATGTCGGTCGAGGCGTTCTCCCAAAGGGTCGCCAACGACATTCAACACAAGCTTTGAATTTCAACCGGTTCAAAGGCTGATTTCAACAATCAGGCCGCTTGTGGGCGTGGATTCGACGGTGTTCGCTACAGTTTTTGTAGCAAATTGATTGAAGGATTCTGACCATCGCTACTGCATTTCGCGACCGCCGCCACCGCGAGGAACGCCAACACCGCCTGAACCGGGAAATCATGGCCCCGGAAGTTCGCCTGATCGGGCCCGACAACGAGCAATTGGGCGTCGTGAGTCTTGCCGAGGCCTTGCGGCTGGCCGGCGAGCAGGACGTGGATCTGGTGGAAGTGGTCGCGGCGGCCAATCCGCCGGTCTGTCGGCTGATCGAGTACGGCAAGTTCAAGTACCACGAGCAGAAGAAGGCCGCTGAAGCGAAGTCGAAGCAGAAGGTCATCGAGGTCAAGGAAGTCAAGTTCCGGCCGGGTACCGACGAAGGCGACTACAACATCAAGATGCGCAACATCCGGCGCTTTCTCGATGATGGTGACAAGTGCAAGATCACGCTGCGCTTTCGGGGGCGCGAGATCACGCACCAAGAACTCGGGCTGGCGCTGTTGCAGCGCATCCGCGACGAGCTCGGCGATGCGATCGTGGTCGAGCAGTTTCCGAAGCTCGAGGGCCGGCAGATGATCATGATGATCGCGCCGGGCCGCAAGAAGGGGGGCGCGGCCAAGCCGGTCACGGAGCCGACGGCGGCGCCCGCTGCGGCCTGAGCCGCAGCGGCAGTAAGAAGAGTTTGAAGAGATTTCGCCGTTGCCTGTGCCCCAGGGTGCGGGCAGCAGCGAGATGAAGAAGTGTCTCGGGGCCGACAAGTCCGTGGGAATCATCCCCGGCGCCTCACGAGCACAAACGATAGGAGCATTCACATGCCCAAAATGAAGACCAAGAGCAGCGCGAAAAAGCGTTTCCGCGTTCGTCCCGGTGGCACCGTCAAGCGCGGTCAAGCCTTCAAGCGTCACATCCTGACCAAGAAGACCACCAAGAACAAGCGTCACTTGCGTGGTGCCACGGCAGTGCATGAGACCAACATGGTCTCGATGGCCGCCATGTTGCCCGGCAGCGGCATCTAACACGACGAACAAGGAGTACACACATGCCTCGCGTCAAACGTGGTGTCACGGCCCGCGCCCGCCACAAGAAGGTTCTCGCACTCGCCAAGGGTTTCCGCGGCCGCCGCGGCAACGTTTTCCGCATCGCCAAGCAGGCGGTGATGAAGGCTGGTCAATATGCCTACCGTGACCGCCGTACCAAGAAGCGCGTGTTCCGCCAACTGTGGATCGCCCGTATCAATGCCGCTTCGCGTGAACTGGGCCTGACCTACAGCCAGTTCGCCAACGGCATCCGTAAGGCCGGTATCGAGATCGACCGCAAGGTCCTGGCCGATATCGCCGTGCACGACAAGGCCGCTTTTGCCGGCATCGTGGAGCAGGTCAAGGCCAAGCTGGCCGCTTGATCCCGCAAGCGGGTTGCCGTTCCTCGGACGGCGGCCTGCGCTCACGGCACAAGGGCTGGCGCTTGAAAGGGCTCCAGCCCTTTTTTATTCCCGGCACCGGCCTTTATCTCTCTCACGCTCAAGAATTTCCATGAACGAGTTGGACTCCCTGGTCGACACCGCACGTGCAGCCTTCGCCGAGGCCAAGGCGCCGGCCGAGCTCGAGAACGCCAAGGCCCAGTTCCTCGGCAAGTCTGGCCGCATCACCGAGCTGATGAAGGGCATGGCCGCGCTGTCCGTCGACGAGAAGAAGTCGCGCGGTGCTGCGATCAACGTGGCCAAGCAGGCCATTGAGGCCGCGCTGACCGAGCGTCGACAGCAGCTCGCCGACGAAGAGCTCGCGGTCCAACTCCGTGCCGAAGCGCTCGACGTGACCCTGCCCGGTCGCCGGCGCGCGGGCGGCGGCCTGCACCCTGTGAGCCGCACCATGGAGCGCATCGAGGCGATCTTCTCCAGCATGGGCTTCGACGTTGCCGACGGCCCGGAAGTGGAGAGCGACTGGCACAGCTTCACCTCGCTCAACAACCCGCCGAACCATCCCGCGCGCTCCATGCAGGACACCTTCTACGTCGACATCAACGGCGAGGATGGCATCCCTTACAACCTGCGTCCGCACACCAGCCCGATGCAGGTGCGCTACGCGCAGCAGCACATCAAGAAATACGCGGCCCAGTTCGAGGCTGCGGCGGCCGCCACCACCGGCACCATCAAGGCGCCGGAGATCCGTGTGATCGCACCAGGGCGCACCTACCGTGTCGACAGCGACGCCACGCATTCACCCATGTTCCACCAGTGCGAGGGGCTGTGGCTGGGCGAGAACGTGAGCTTCAAGGACCTGAAGGTCGTCTTCACCGACTTCTGCCGCACCTTCTTCGAGACCGATGACCTGGTGCTGCGCTTCCGGCCGAGCTTCTTCCCGTTCACCGAGCCGAGCGCCGAGATCGACATCCAGTTCCAGACAGGTCCCCTGGCCGGCCGCTGGCTCGAGGTTTCGGGCTCGGGCCAGGTGCATCCCCAGGTGGTGCGCAACATGGGCCTCGACCCGGAGCGCTACATCGGCTTCGCCTTCGGCATGGGCCCCGACCGGCTCACCATGCTTCGCTACGGCGTGAACGACCTGCGCCTGTTCTTCGACGGCGACCTGCGCTTCCTGAGCCAATTCCAGTAACAGACGACAGAACGAGAGCGCGAGATGCAATTCCCCGAGTCCTGGTTGCGCGAGTTCTGCAACCCGCCGATCGACAGCGAAGCGCTGGCCGAGACGCTCACCATGGGCGGCTTCGAGGTCGAGGAGCGCCGGCCGGCCGCACCGCCCTTCAGCAAGGTCGTGGTGGGCGAGATCAAGGAGGCGGCGCCGCATCCCAACGCCGACCGGCTGCGCGTGTGCCAGGTCGACGCAGGGCAGGGCAGGCTGCTGAACATCGTGTGCGGCGCACCCAACGCGCGCGTTGGCATCAAGGTGCCGCTGGCGCTCGTCGGTGCCGAGTTGCCGCCCGGCGAGGACGGCCAGCCCTTCCAGATCAAGCTCGGCAAGCTGCGCGGCGTCGAGAGCGAGGGCATGCTGTGCTCGGCGCGTGAGCTCAAGCTCAGCGAAGACCATGGCGGTCTGCTGGAGCTGCCGGCCGATGCGCCGATCGGCGCCGACGTGCGCGAGCTGCTCAAGCTCGACGATACCCTGCTCACGCTCAAGCTGACGCCGAACCTCGCGCATGGCCTGAGCGTCTACGGCATCGCCCGCGAGCTCGCGGCCCTGACCGGTGCCCCGCTCAAGACGCCGCCGATCCCGCCGGTGACGGTCGCCGTGGCCGACAAGCTGCCGGTCCAGGTCGAGGCCCCCGATCTGTGTGGCCGTTTCTCCGGCCGCGTCGTCCGCGGCGTCGATACCAAGGCCACGACGCCGGCCTGGATGGTCGAGCGCCTGGCGCGTTGCGGCCAGCGCAGCGTCTCGCCGCTGGTCGACATCTCGAACTACGTCATGTTCGAGTACGGCCAGCCCAGCCACATCTTCGATCTGGACAAGATCCACGGCGGGCTGGTCGTGCGCTGGGGCAAGGCGGGCGAACAGCTCAAGCTGCTCAACGGCAACACGGTGACCCTGGACGAAAAGGTCGGCGTGATCGCCGACGAGCGCGGCAACGTGGAGTCGCTGGCCGGCATCATGGGCGGCGATGCGACCGCGGTGTCCGACGACACCCGCAGCATCTACGTCGAGGCCGCCTTCTGGTGGCCCGAGTCCATCCAGGGCCGGGCACGCCGCTTCAACTTCTCGACCGATGCTGGCCACCGCTTCGAGCGTGGCGTCGACCCGAGCCGCACGGTGCAGATCATCGACCGCGTCACGCACCTGATCCTCGAGGTCTGCGGCGGCCAGCCCGGTCCGATCGACGACCAGACCCTACGCCAGCCCGAGGCCCGATCCGTCACGCTGCGGGTGGCGCGCGCCGCGCGCGTGATCGGCATGCCGCTAACGCAGGCCCAGTGCCGCGACGCGCTGCGCCGGCTCGGCTTCCCGATCGAGGAGGGCGAGGGCACGCTGGTGGTCACGCCACCGCCGCATCGCTTCGACCTGCTGATCGAGGAGGATTTGATCGAGGAGGTGGCCCGCCTCGTCGGCTACAACAACCTGCCGACGGTGGCGCCCTTGGCGCCCATCACCGCCCGCGTGAAGCCCGAGGCGCAGCGCAGCAACTTCGCGGTGCGGCACCGGCTCGCCGCGCTGGGCTACCAGGAGACCATCAATTTCAGCTTCGTCGAGGCGCACTGGGAAGAGCAGCTTGCGGGCAACGCCGACCCGATCAAGCTCCTGAACCCGATCGCGAGCCAGATGAGCGTGATGCGCTCCTCGCTGATCGGCTCGCTGCTCCAGGTCCTGAAATTCAACCTCGACCGTCGCGCACCGCGAGTACGCGTGTTCGAGGTCGGGCGCGTGTTCCTGCGCGACGACACGGTCGCCACTACCGACAGCACCGTCAAGGGCGTGCATCAGCCAATGCGCGTGGCCGGCCTGGCCTTCGGAGATGCCGAGGCCGAGCGCTGGGACGGCAAGCCCCAGCGCGTCGACTTCTTCGACGTGAAGGGCGACGTCGAGGCCTTGCTCGCACCCCGCGCGCCCACCTTCGAGGCCGCCGAGCATCCGGCGCTGCATCCCGGTCGCGCGGCGCGCGTGCTGCTGGATGGCCGGCCGGTTGGCGTGATCGGCGAACTGCATCCACGCTGGCGCCAACAGTGGGAGTTTCCGCAGGCGCCCGTGCTCTTCGAACTGGCGCTCGATGCCGTCACCGCGCGTCAAGTGCCTGTGGCCCGGCCGGTGCCCAAGCACCAGGCGGTGGAGCGCGACATCGCCATCGTCGTAGCCGAGGCCGTCACGCACGATGCGCTGATGCGCACCATCCGCGCGGCTGCCGATCCGGCGCTGCTGCGCGATGCCGTGCTGTTCGACATCTACCGGCCTCAGGTCGAGCGCGACACCCCCACCGGCCCCGGCGGCCTGGCGCGCGGCGAGAAGAGCATGGCCGTGCGCCTGCGCTTCAACAGCGATGGCGCCACGCTGACCGACGAGCAGGTCGAGGCGGCTGTGGCCGCCATCCTCGAACAACTGAGCGCGCGGCTCGGCGCGCATCTGCGAGTATGAAGCTCATGGATTTCACGCTCGAAGCTCTGGAAACGCCGGCGTTGACCAAGGCGCACTTGGCTGATCTGCTATTCGAACAGATCGGCCTCAACAAGCGCGAGTCCAAGGACATGGTCGAGGCCTTCTTCGACTTGATCGCCCGCAGCCTGATCGAGGGCACGGACGTGAAGATCTCTGGCTTCGGCAACTTTCAGATTCGCACCAAGGCGCCGCGCCCAGGACGTAATCCACGCACCGGCGAAGCCATCCCCATTGGCGAGCGTCGCGTCGCAACCTTCCATGCCAGCGCCAAACTCAAGGAGCAGATCCAGGGCAGCGTGGGCGAGGACGCGTCGCAAGAGGTGGAGTGGGACCTCGGGGCCGAATAGTTCTTGGTCGCCCGCGCGGCGTGGAGTAATCTCTAAGGTTTCTCTCGCACCGTCTTGATTTCAATGGAGAAAACACTCCTGCCGCCCATCCCCGTCAAACGCTACTTCACGATCGGTGAGGTGGCGGAGCTCTGTGGCGTCAAGCCGCATGTGCTGCGCTACTGGGAGCAGGAGTTCACGCAGCTGCGTCCGATGAAGCGGCGAGGCAATCGCCGCTACTACCAGCACCACGAGGTGCTGATGATCCGCCGCATCCGTGACTTGCTGTACGACCAGGGCTTCACCATCAGCGGCGCGCGCAACAAGCTACAGGAAATGGTGCAGTTCGAGCGCGAGCGCCGCAAGGCCGGCGAGGTGCCGCTTGAGGGCATGGAAGCAGTCGAGATCGGCCAGGAGGAGTTCGACGCCGCGCTGCACGAGGACCAAGACGCGCACGACGATGCGGTCGGCCCGACCCTCGACGTGTCGCAACTGCTGCGCTTGAGACGCGAGCTGTACGAAATTCGCGAACTGCTCAGTCCGAATCACTGAAAAGCCCGGGCTATAATCGCGAGCTTCGGTGTGTGGCGCAGCCTGGTAGCGCACTTGCATGGGGTGCAAGGGGTCGAAGGTTCGAATCCTTTCACACCGACCAATAAAACGTCCAAGGGCGTCCGGATTCATCCTCCGGACGCCCTTTTTCATTGGGAAATCAAGCGTTTAGCCTCCGGTGTCGCGGCGCTGTCCACTGCGATGCCGAGCCCGGTGAGCCAGTCGCGCACCCGCTGGCCGTCCCCGCCGTGATCGGCGATCCAGACAGCACGTTCGTCGCTCTCCGTCGGCACGCTTTCTGGCGGTTCCACCCGTGCGCCGTTGTCGTAAGCGTAGAAGCTGCGTCCCGTCTTGCTGCCGAACGTCCCGGCGATGCGGAAGGAGTTCGGCGATGCCGGCGCGTCGGTCGGCTTGGCGCTCATGTGGTTGGCGCGCCCTACACGCCGCTGCCTTGATCCCGGCCAGGATGATCACCCCCAAGCAGGCTTCGTGAAAATGCATGGGGTACCACCTCTGCAACTCAACAATCGCGAGTGAGCGCCTCATTGCGCAAGTCACGGATCTGATCGTGGTTGCGTTGAGCGCTGTGCGCCAGGCGTTCAATGAAGCTGCGCACCTCGGGCGGCAGATTCTGCGCCAGCGCCTTGCGGCAACGCGCTATCGCCGCATCCTCACCGCGTTCGCACTCCTCGAGCATCGCCAGGTCGCTGGCCGCACCAACAGCGCCCTTGATGTGGACCCAGCCACGATGCACGGCCCCGCTGGTCGTCCCGTCTTCGACGGGCGTGCCACCGAAGCGCCAGATCAGCTGGACCAGATGGTCGGCGGCCTGGTGGCAATTCTCTGCGCGGTGATAGAAAAGCCGCTGAAGACGCGGTGTGGCCGCCTCGTCCGCGCAGGCCTGAAAACCGAACTCCCCGTCCCGCGCGGTTTCGAGCAGCTCATTGAGCACCTCCACCACCTGCTCGTCGTCCAGCAACTCTGCTTTGTCGTCCGTGCTCTTGTCTGGATCACCGGTACGGAAGTAGGTGTTTTCCGCACGATCCCAAGCTGCGCGCGCGGCCGGCCTGGCCTGATCCCATTGAAGACTGGAGCTGCCACGCCGGGCATTCCATTGCTGCGCCAAGGCCGGTTCGATGCTGTCGAAGTGGTCTTTGAGTATCGCGCGGCTGGACCATCCCAGTTCGTACGCGGGGCGATAGTCGTCGTAGCGGCGACCTGCCTCGCAGTAGGGCTCGCCGGCGTAGTGCTCTCGCCAATAAGCGTCCTCGACAGCCGGGTTGATGTCTACCGCTGCTCCGTCGGCGCCGGGGCCCGTGCCGAGGGCAGAGGCACCCGAGGCTTTCGTCCCAGGGGCAGGATTCGTATCGGCGGAAGGATGTGTTTCCTTGGTCATGATGCGGCTCCTGGATGACGCCATCCAAAGCGTCAGTCTTGGAACTAGAAAGAAGAACCCTCTTCGGCCCGTATCGTGGTGCGCGGCTCGACGTTGATCGTCGTCAACGTATGACGACCGTTGTAAGGGTTCTTCGCGCCGGCCTTGCCGAGGACCGGAGGGGGTCGAGGCTCTTCTGGTGCGGAACCGGCACCGAGGCACATCTCCCACCGACTATCCGGCTGCGTCGTGGGCGGGCTGCGAAGCCGCAGGCAGCGTGACAAGGAATGTCGCCCCGGCGTCGCGGCCGGCGCTTTCCACCCGGATCGATCCGCCGTGGCGTTCGACGATGTGGCGGGCGATGGACAGGCCGAGTCCGAGTCCTTGCGAATTGGCCTTCAGCTGCTTCGTGAATGGGTTGAAAACGTGGGGGAGCAGCGCCGCTTCGATACCGCTGCCCGTATCCGTCACCGAGACAACGTACATCTGCCCCTCGCGCTGCAGCTGCAGAGCAATCTGTCCGGACGCCGGGGTGAACTTGACTGCATTGGACAGAAGATTCCAGAACACCTGCTGAAGACGGTGGGCATCCGCGATCATGGGCAATTGGCCGACTTCATCCAGCTCCGGCATCACGACCGAAATCTGCTTGGCCTCGGCATGCGGCACCACGGCAGACACTGCGGCCTTGAGGATGTCGCGAAGCGACGCAGTTTGCATGTCGATGCGCAACTGTCCTGTGCGGGTTCGCGCCGCCTCGATCAGATCTTCGACCAGCCGCGCCTCGGTCTTCACGTGGTGCTTCATGTTGACCAGAGAGGCTCTGATGGCCTCCGGATCGGCGAGCGCACCACGCAGCAGGAGTTCGATTCGCGTCCCGAGCACGGACAGCGGCGTTCGAAGTTCGTGTGATACCCCGGCAAGAAACACCTCGCGCAGCCGATCCAGATCCTGGAGACGCTCGACCGCCTCGGTGTGACGGACCGTGGACTCAATCATCGTCTCGAGCAGTTCGGTGTACACGGTCATGCGCGCCTCAGGGACGGGCGACTCCAGCCGCACCTCGGCCCAAAGCCGTGCACCGTCGACCCCGAGCTGGCGCGCAATGCGCTCGCATCCCAGCGGCGTTCCGAAACCAGAGAACGCCCAGCCGTAGACGATCGCCCCGCGCACCTGGCCGCCGATCAGCAATGGGACCGCCTGCAGCCGCAGTTCGTCGCACACGCTGGCGTGCTCGGGTGCACGTGTTTCGCGGACCTGCGCGGCCAGATCCCGCTCGATCCTGTCGCCGAAGCGGCCTTCATTCCATATGCCCGAAGCCGCCAGCAGGCATGCAACCTTTGAAGAGGCAAACGGTCCGGCCTGTCTTTCGCAGTCTTCGTCGTAGGCGCAGACGCACAGACCCGTCGCCGCCGCGAAGCGCAACAACGCGCGACGCCAGCCTTCCCAGTCCAACCCCGTCGGACGGTTCTTGGCGTCGGCGCTGTCGTTCACGAGGCCGTCTCGGGAGGCAGTTCCGGCGAGTCCGGCAATGCTTTGCCATGCGCGACAGCGTCCTCGATCACCGGGCTCTTGCGCGACGGTGAGCGGGCCAGCAGCCCGTAGTAGGAAGAGAAAGGCAGCTGCGGCACGGGGGCCGACTCCTCCCCGTCGACCACCGATTCGTCGAGCAAGGTAATGCCGCCTGCGCCGATCACGTACTCGCGCGTCGTCTGGATGTTCTTGCTGCCGCGCACCTTTGGCACCGCGATCGCGCGGCGCAGGCGCGTGGAGATCTCCACATAGCTCAGCAGGATGATGTTGTCGACCAGGTGCGACCCTTTGAGCTCCTGACTGATCTGGGAGACGCCCAGAAGTTCTGGACTCTCGTAGTTGAAGAACGCTGTCGCCAGCCGTCCCTTGACGAAATCCGCCAGCGCATAGAGAAAGTCGGAGGCTTGGTCGGGGCTCGCCATCTCGTACACGGCCACCGAGTCGAAGACGACGCAGTCGATGCCTTCCTTTTCCACCAGCTTGGCCACCCGATCGAAGTGCACGTCGAGTTCCAGCTCGAGGGGCGACTCGTAGTGGATGAAAAGCGAACCCTGGCGCACCAGGCTTTCGAGGTCGAAGCCCAGGCTCGCCGCGTTGCGGATCAGCTGTCTCGGATGCTCATCCAGGGTCACCAGCAGTGCACGCCGCCCGGCCTGCACCGCCGACGTCAGGAACTGAACCCCCAGAACGGTCTTGCCGGTGCCTGAGATGCCTGTGACCATGGTGATCGAGCCCTCGTACAACCCGCCATCCATAATCAGGTCCAGCGCGGCACAACCGACGGACACGCGTTCGCTCGACGTGGGCTGGTCCTCGTCGACCTTGGGGCGCGATTGGGCACGCCGGTACACAAGGATGCCCGCACCCGGCTCGATGCGCATCGAGTGACTGCCGCTGATGAAGTCCTGGCCGCGCGACTTAACCACGGCCAACGTCCTGTGCACCCGGCGGCGCACCTCGGTGCGGGTCAGAGAAATGATGGTGTCGAAGACGAAGCGTTCGTGCGCATGGGCTTCCAGCTTCGTTTCTGCGCGCTCCGCGGTGACGAGAGTCGTGACGCCAAGCCGCGTAAGTCCCTCGACGAGCAGGTGGACGTCCTCGCGGAAGGGCTTGTCGTTGGCCTCGGCATAGAGCCGCAGGGGCGTCAGTCCATCGATCATCAGCCTGCGCGCGCCGATGGCCGTCAACTCAGCAGTGAACGCCCCGTCCGATGAACGAAATTCGTTCAGCAGCACCGCCGGCGAGGTCTGGATGATCTTGACCTTGCGCTCATTGATGAGTCGCTGCAGATCCCAGCTGAACCCCTTGGCGTCGCGCAGCAGCTTCTCGGCATCGAGCTCGAAAGAGACGATCACGCAGGGCTCGTTGTAGTGGGCTGCACCCGCATGGATGAAAGCCAGGCCCAGGGTGGTTTTACCGGCCCCGGGTGCCCCTTCGACCAGGATGTTGTTGTTGCGCTGGATGCCTCCCAGAAACACCTCGTCCAGCCCCGGAATGCCGGTGCGCACAGGGTCTTGCCTCATCTCTGGTAGTCCTTTTGGATTGGCTGTCTTGGAAGCCGGACTTTACTCCGGGGCGCAAGCCTCATAGGCCTGCCCGCACATGAAAAGACATGATCGAAGGAGGGCTCGCGCACCTCGTCCTGCAGCGTCCTGCAGTGGAGGAGACGCTTCTCGAGCGCGCGGATCACGTTGCGCAAGCGCTCGCACTCGCGCTCCGGGAGACGATCCAGGCACGGGCGTGCGGGGCTTCGTTATAGGCGTGCGCGTGCAGGGCGGCCATGCCCCATCGGCTTTCGAACCAGAGCGCCAGGTACACCGCGCAGGGTGTGTTTCCGCTGGCCTGGTACCAATCTACTGAGATGGACCCGCCGCCTTCCCGTCGGAGAAACTAGCCGACCGATCAACCGTTGCTCGGAGGTTCATCCTGGAGATCGCCATCCTCGGCATCGACTTGGCCAAGAGCATCTTTCAACTGCACGGCGCTGGCCCGCACGGTCACACGCTGCACCGCCGCGCTATGCCCTCGCCCCCGGCCTGGATCCGGCTACGCGGAACGTCCAGCTCGACCGCGGCTGCTGACCATTTCCGGCGAGTGGACCCCTCCCAGCGGCGGCAGGGATCATTGCTGCGTGTGCCGTCACCGACTTCAATGAGCCGCGGCCGACTCAACCGTCGTCCAGACATCCACCTTGGCTTTGGCCAAGATGCGCAACCTGTCGCGCACCTGTCTGGAGCGGCTGCGGGCGCTCCCGAGAGAGATCCGGCCCTTGAATTCGTTCTTCGCGAAGAGGTCGGCGTGACCGAAGATGCGGTCGCCTTCCCTTTGCACTTTGATCGCGATGGAGACGTCGCGGTAAACGATCGGATCCGAGGAGGCGTGTTGCATATTCACCTCCATCCCGTCTCACGAGGCGTATTGACTTTCGCGTTCAGCATGGCTTTCCACCATGACCGCCGTGCAGGCTGCATGGGAGGCGCGTCTCCGGGGAAGGAAAACTTCGCCAGTTCTTCCCGGCCCTTTTCCGTGATCGCCAGGACCTGAGCCGCATCCGCCGTGCCCGACAGAGTCAGCGCATTTGAGGGTGCGGGCGTGAGCGCGATCACCAGACCCGCCGCGCGAAGAAGCTTGATCTTGTCGATCTCCGCAGGCGTGCGGAAAGTGGCCGGCAAAGGCGAGCCGGCGAGCTGTCTGAGCATGTCCATGGCCATTTTGGGATCCTCCTTTCACGATGACCAAAGAGAGCGGAAAGAGAAATAGCCGCTCCGAGCTTGCAAATCAAGAGCCGGAAACTGCCGGACAAAAATGTAGCGTTTTGTTGCCCACGCTTCATCCGACCCGGGGCGAGCGCAACTCGAGTCAGAGCAGTGATGGGAGACAGGGCGTTGACTAATTGCACTTCGGCGGCCGGAGAAGGCTTCTCCGGGCGTTGTCGCATGGGCGGGCTCCATCGCCCAGGATGAAACGTTTCTCTCGGCCATCACGGTCTACGAGCTCGAGGTGGGGGTGCAGCAGAAAGAGCGCGCTGACGCCGTGCAGGGAGCCGTCCTCTGCGCCTGGCTCACTGACCAGGTGCTCACCGAGTTTTTGGGGGCGGACCTCGCGGAGTTGGCCTGCCCGGAGGGAATCGAACCCCCGACATTCGGCTTAGAAGGCCGATGCTCTATCCAACTGAGCTACGGGCAGTGAGAAGGTGCGCGATTTTACGGTGTGCCCGCAGACAGTCGGCGCGCACCGACAACCTCAGAGGACTTTGCCCGAGGTGCGTGGGCCGCTGTGGGCGCGAAGGTGATGCCCATTTGGAGATCCGCATGAGCACAGACAGCCCACAACGCAAGGACGATGAGCCGGAAATCGGCTTCGAGGAATCGATTCCCCTGGATGGCCGGGACCCAGTGGGCGAGAAGATGATCGAAGACTTGGGGCGCGATGGGGAGCATCCCGGGAAAGTGCCGCCCTCGCCGCCGGCCGAGCCCATGCCGGAGCAACTGCCTGTCAGTTGAAGTCGAATCACGGCCGGCTTGAAGACCGGAGCGGCCGGGCGCATCATCCGCAATTCCTCTAGCACGGAGATGCCAGATGAGCACCAAGGCTGCGCGGCGTGAGTACCTGAAGGCGGTCGGCGAGTTTCAGCGGGCGTGCCGCGAGTTCTCGGTTGGAATGACGCGAGTTCTTGAACCACCGGAAAAGCCAGAACAGGATGAGGCGGGCTGGATCGTGCGTGCACTCGGGTCGAGCAATCCCCCGAAGCGTGCGCCGAGGGTGCGCGAAGCCGGCGTAGCCGAGAAGAAGGCCTGAGCGCCCCTGAAATGAGAATGCCGGCACGGACGCTGCGTCCATGCCGGCATTCGATTTGATGGTCGGGGCGAAAGGATTCGAACCTTCGACCCTCTGCTCCCAAAGCAGATGCGCTACCAGGCTGCGCTACACCCCGACGAGCCTAGGATTCTAGCCTGCGCCGCCGGCGCGCTCCGTTCAACGTCGCTCGTACTGCGTCTTGCCGAACAGCATCTCGCGCGCCTTGTCGTCGGTGATGGGCCGGCGCAGGTCGGCCAGCACCTTGACCCCGCGCTGCACCGCAGGCCGTGCCGCGATGCCCTCGAACCATTTCTTCAGGTACGGAAAGTCGCCGAGCACGATGCCCTGGCCTTCCCAGTTGCGCAGCCAGGGGAAGATCGCAATGTCGGCGATCGAGTAGCTGTCGCCGGCGATGAAGGCGTGGTTGGCAAGCTGCCTGTCGATCACGCCGTAGAGGCGGCGCGCTTCGTTGCTGTAGCGATCGATGGCGTAGGGAATCTTCTCGGGCGCGTAGAGGCGGAAGTGGTGCGTCTGGCCGAGCATGGGGCCGACGCCGCCCATCTGGAACATCAGCCACTGCAGCACCTCGTAGCGCGCGCGATCGCCCTCGGGGAGGAACTGGCCGGTCTTGCCGGCCAGGTAGACGAGGATGGCACCGGATTCGAAGAGCGAGATGGGCTTGCCGTCCGGCCCTTCGGGGTCGGTGATGGCGGGGATCTTGTTGTTGGGGCTGATCCTGAGGAAAGCAGGCTCGAACTGGTCGCCCTTGCCGATGTTGACCGGATGTGCACGGTAGGGCAGGCCGCATTCCTCCAGCATGATGTGGATCTTGTGGCCGTTGGGGGTGGGCCAGGAATAGACGTCGATAGGGGCTTGGGGCATGCGCGGTTTCCGGGGGTGAAGACGGCCGGCCAGCATAGCGGCCGGCGGAATTTCATGCAGGGCCCGGCCGGATGCCGGCGGCCGGAGCGGGGTTCAGGCCGTGACCGGTGCAGGCGCCAAGTGCTTGTGGATCAACGCCACCACTGCCGCACCTTCGCCGATCGCACCGCCCACGCGCTTGACCGAGCCAGAGCGCACGTCGCCCACTGCGAATACGCCCGCAACGCTGGTTTCCAGGGCCGCCGCCGGCCGGGCCGGGAAGCCGCCGCGCGCCGTCTCGCCGGTCAACACGAAGCCGTGCTTGTCGACCGCCACGCCGCAGCCCTGGAGCCAGTCGGTCTCGGGCACTGCGCCGATGAACAGGAAGATGTTGCGCGCATCACAGGTGTACTCGGCGCCGCTTTGGCGGTCGCGCCAGCTGGCGCCCTGCAGGCCGGCATCCGGCTCGCCGTGCAGGTGGATCAGTTCCGTGTAGGGGTGCAGTTCGATGTTGTCCGTGGCCTCGATGCGGTCGATCAGGTAGCGCGACATGGTGGCGGCCAGCGAGGGGCCGCGCACCAGCAGGTTGAGCTTGGACACATGCTGCGAGAGGAAGACCGCGGCCTGGCCGGCCGAGTTGCCGCCGCCGACCAATGCGATCTCCTGCTCGGCGCAGAGCTTGGCCTCCAGCGCCGAGGCCCAGTACCAGATGCCGCGGCCCTCGAATTCGGTCAGGCGCGGCACCTCGGGGCGGCGGTAGCGGGCGCCGCTGGCGATGACCACCGTGCGGGCGCGCAGGCGCCGCCCGTCCGTCAGGTGCACGGCCAGCTCGCCCTTGGCTTCGGCGTGGCTGCAGTCCATGGAGGCGGCCTGGGCCGGGATCATCATTTCGACACCGAACTTCTGCGCCTGCACGAAGGCCCGGCCGGCCAGGGCGCCGCCGGAGATGCCGGTCGGAAAGCCCAGGTAGTTCTCGATGCGTGCGCTGGCGCCCGCCTGCCCGCCGAAGGAGCGGCAGTCCAGCACGATCACGCGCAGCCCCTCGGACGCGGCATAGACGGCGGTCGCCAGGCCGGCGGGGCCGGCGCCTACCACCAGCACGTCGAACAGTTCGTCATGCTCGGCGGAGTCGACCATGCCGAGGCAGCGCGCCAGTGCGCTCTCGGTCGGGTCGGCCAGCACGGAGCCGTTGGGGCAGGTGACCAGCAGCTCGGCCTCGCCGTACTGCTCGAGCAGGGCGCGGGCGTCGGCGTCCCGGGTGGCATCGACCACCTGGTACGGATGGCCGTTGCGGCTCAGGAAGTTCTGCAGCCGCAGCAGGGCCACGGACTGCGGCGGGCCGATCAGCACGGGGCCGCTTTCGCCCGATTCGATCAGCGCCACCCGGCGCAGGATCATCGCGCGCATCAGGCGCTCGCCCAGGTCGGCCTCGGCGATGATCAGCGCGCGCAATTGCTCAGGCGGCACCAGCACTGCCTGCACCTCGTCCTCGGCATGGCCGTCGACCAGGGCAGGGCGGCCCGAGAGCTGCGCGATCTCCGCCAGGAACTGGCCCGGGCCCTGGCTTCGGATCGGGACGACGCGCCCGAGGCCATCGCGTTGGGTAATGGCCACATGGCCGTCCAGGACGAGGAACATCCCCGGGCCGGGCTCGCCGGCGCGGAACAGGCATTCGCCACGCGCATAGTGGCGCACGCTGCCGAAGCGCTTGACGCGCGCGACGTCGCAGGGGCTCAGGGCGGGAAACATCTGGTGGGTGCGGGTTTCCACTTCCACCGTGACGGGGGTTTCGGCTGTCATCTCAGGGCACTCCAGGGGGCTCAACGTCCGGCATTAGACGCCAAAGCCCCGGTCATGCGCACCCCGTCATGCAACTGCCATTGGATTGACACGCGTGTTTCACTGCGTGCTCACAGACTCCGTCGGCAGAAAGGGACACCGCATGAAAGAACTGCCCACGCCGACGTTTCCGTTCTCGCAACTGGGACTGCGCCACGCCCTGTGGCCGACCCCGGCCACAGCCCGCCGGGCGGAAGCCATCACCGTGCCGGAAGTGGCGCCTGCTGCCGCGCCCCAGGCCGTCGAGGCGGGACGCGGCGGCATCAGCGTGAACTGGGCCCGCCACCAGGACGAGGTGCGTGCGGCGCAGCGCCTGCGCTACGAGGTGTTCGCCGGCGAGATGGGTGCGCGCCTGAGCACGCCGTTGGAAGGTCACGACGTCGATCTGTTCGACGATTTCTGCGAGCACCTGCTGGTGCGTGACGAGGTCACCCGTCAGGTGATAGGCACCTACCGCGTGCTGACGCCGGCCCAGGCCCGGCGCGTGGGCAGTACTTACAGTGACACCGAGTTCGACCTCACCCGCCTGCGCGACCTGCGCGAGCGCATGGTGGAGTTGGGGCGTAGCTGCGTCCACGCCGAGCACCGCCAAGGCGGCGTCATCCTCGCGCTCTGGGGCGCGCTCGCCGCCTTCATGAACCGCAACCGGCTGGACACCATGATCGGCTGCGCCAGCATCCCGATGTGGCACAACGGCGTGACCAGCGGCGACGCGGCCGCCAGCATCTGGCGCCAGCTCTCGGCCACTCACATGGCGCCGATCCAATACCAGGTGCAGCCGCGGCTGCCGCTGCCGGTGCACCGGCTGAATGACCAGTTGGACATCGAGCCACCCGCGTTGATCAAGGGCTACCTGCGGCTGGGCGCCAAGGTGCTGGGGCCGCCGGCCTGGGATCCGGACTTCAACACGGCCGATCTGCCGATGCTGATGCGCATCGACGACCTGCCGGCCCGTTATCGCAAGCATTTCCTGGGCGATTGACAGCCCGGGGAGCTCGTCACACAGTTGTCATGGAAGTGTCACGAAGTCATTCGACACTGTCATGTTCTCGCATGCGATCATTCCTGTGCCGGTTGTTCCAGATAATTTCGCCTCTCCACCTGCCATCGACGACAGTGCGCCTGTTGCCGCTGCGCCTTCGCTGACCCTGCTCGATCGCGACCACAGCATCCTGGCTTTCAATGAGCGGGTGCTCGATTGGGCGTACCGGCCCGAGGTGCCGCTGATCGAGCGGTTGCGCTACCTCTGCATCGTGTCGTCCAACCTCGACGAGTTCTTCGAGGTCCGCGCCGCGCCGCACCTGGCTGCCCATACCGCGGGCGACCGCAAGGGCAACTACACCGTCGATTCCTTCAATCGCCTGTCCGAAGCGGCCCATGCCCTGGTGGGGCGGCAGTACGCGCTCTACAACGACGAGCTGATGCCCACCTTCGCGAAGGAGGGCATCCGCGTCGTTTCGCACGGCGAGCGCAATCTGGCGCAGCGCAAGTGGGTCAGCGAGTACTACGAGCGCGAGGTCCGGCCGCTGCTCATCCCGGTCGGGTTGGACCCGGCGCATCCCTTCCCGCAGGTCGCCAACAAGTCGCTCAACTTCATCGTGCGCCTGTCCGGCAAGGATGCCTTCGGCCGCGAGAACCCGATCGCGATCGTCAAGGTCCCGCGGGTGCTGCCGCGCATGGTCCCGATGCCGGCCAAGGTGTCGGGCGGCAAGAAGCTGTTCGTCGCGCTGTCGAGCATCGTGCGGGCCCACCTGCAAAGCATGTTCCCGGGCCGGGAGGTGGGCGAGTTCTCGCAGTTCCGCGTGACGCGCCATTCCGACCTGGCGGTGGACGAGGAAGACGTCAAGAACCTGCGCACCGCCCTGCGTCAGGGCCTGCAGCATCGCCACTTCGGGCAGGCCGTGCGTCTGGAGGTCTCGGCCAGCTGCGCCGAGTCGCTGGCGAGCTTCCTGCTTGCGCAATTCGACCTGCCGCCGCAGGCGCTCTACCGCGTGCATGGCCCGGTCAACCTGGCGCGCCTGACGCAGCTGATCGACCTGCTGGAGGACCCGCAGCTGCGGTTCGGGCCTTACCAAGCCTCGTATCCGGTGTCGTTGTCGCCGGGGCAATCCTTCTTCGAGCGGCTGCAGGCCGGCGATGCGCTGATCCATCAACCCTTCGAGAGCTTCGAGGGCGTGCTCGCCTTCCTGCGAGAGGCAGTGCAGGATCCGCAGGTGCTGGCGATCAAGCAGACCATCTACCGCACCGGCGCCGATTCCGAGCTCATGGAGTTGCTGCGCGAGGCGGTTCGCCGCGGCAAGGAAGTCACGGTGGTGGTGGAGCTCAAGGCGCGCTTCGACGAAGAGGCCAACATCAACTGGGCCGAGATGCTGGAGTCGATTGGCGCCCAGGTGGTCTATGGCGTGGTGGGCCTCAAGACGCACGCCAAGATGCTGCTGGTGACCCGGCGCGAGGGCAAGCAGATGCGGCGCTACGGCCACCTGTCCACCGGCAACTACAACCCGCGCACCGCCAGGCTCTACACCGACATCAGCCATCTGACCGCCGATCCGCAGCTGACGGCCGACATGGAGGCGGTGTTCGTGCACATGGCCAGCCAGAGTCGCCTGCCCAAACTCAACCGCATGTGGGTCGCGCCCTTCGACCTGCACCGTAACCTGATCGCGCGCATCGACGCGCTCGGGGCCGCCGCTGCGCGCGGCGTGGCCACGCGCATCGTCGCCAAGATGAATGCGCTGACCGACGAGGCGCTGATCACCTCCGTGGTGGCGGCGGGCCGCAAGGGCGTGAAGATCGACCTGATCGTGAGGGGGGCCTGCACCCTGCCGGCCCAGGTGCCGGGGTTGACCGACAACATCCGCGTGCGTTCGGTGATCGGCCGTTTCCTCGAGCATTCGCGGGTCTTCTATTTCCGCGAAGGCGAGGATGAGGCGCTCTACCTGTCGAGCGCCGACTGGATGAACCGCAACATGCTGCGCCGGATCGAGCTGGCCTGGCCGGTGACCGACCCGGTGCTGCGCCAGCGCCTGATCGACGAATGCCTGGTGGCCTATCTGCACGATGGCCGCGACGCCTGGGACCTGGGCTCCGATGGGGCCTACCGCCGCGTCGACCATGACACGCACCAGGGCGAGGAGGGCGCGCCGCGTGCCGTCCAGGCGCATGGTGCGCAGACCGCACTGATGGTGCGCTATTCGTCGCGTGGCCGTGCCCGCGCCGCCACCCGGGGATGAGGATCACATGGACCTGATCTTCTGGCGCCACGCCGAGGCCGATGACTGGACCGAGGGCTGCGACGACATGCAGCGTTCGCTGACCCCGCGCGGCGAGAAACAGGCCAAGCGCATGGCGGCCTGGCTGGACCGGCAACTGCCGGAAGGCACGCGCGTCGTTTGCAGCCCGGCGCGGCGCTGCGAACAGACCGTGCTCGCGCTGGGCCGCAAGTACAAGCTGCGCAGCGAACTCGCACCCGACACCACGGCCGACGCGCTCCTGGCTGCGGCCGGGTGGCCCAACGGCAAGTCAGTGGTGCTGCTGGTGGGACACCAACCCTCGCTGGGACAGGCGATCTCGCTGCTGCTGGGGCTCAAGCAGGAAAGTTGCCCGGTGCGCAAGGGCGCGGTCTGGTGGATCCGCACGCGCGAGCGCGACGGCGACACGCAGACCGTCGTGGTGACGGTGCAGTCGCCCGAGCTGCTGTAAGTACCGTCGGAAGCCGGCGGCCACTGCCCGCCGCCCGGTGCGTCCCGGTCAGCAGCCTTCGAGCTGGAGCCGCCAGGACGTCTTCTGCCAGGCCAGCACCTCCTCGCGCAGCAGATGGGCTGATTGCGGATAGAGCTCCGCCCAGCCGCGGCGGCAACTGAGGACGAAGAAGCGGCTGTCGGTCCGGGCGAGACGCAGGCCTTCCAGGTCCGGGTCGCGCCGGGCGTGGCACAGGATCACGGCCAGGCGCAACGCGAGCAACTGCGGCACGAAGGTGTCGTCGTCCAATGTGGCTTCCAACTTGCGCAGCTTGCCCCGGTGGCCCAGCACCAGCTGACTGAGCCAGTGCATCTCGTTCACTGCGAAGCCCGGTGCGTCGGTGTTGTCCAGGATGTAGGCGCCGTGCTTGTGGTAGTCGCTGTGTGAGATGTGGGTCCCGATCTCGTGCAGCTGGGCGGCCCAGCCGATCTTCCGGAGGTTGCGTCCGGCCCGGCTGGTGGTGGCGGCGCCGCGCGAGGCCGGCTCCAGTTGCTGGAACAGGGCTGCAGCCGTATCGCCCACACGTCGTACCTGGGCGGTGTCCGCGGCGAAGCGGCTGGCCAGCCGCGCCACCGTGCTGGTGCGCAGATCGGCTACGCCTTCGTCGCGCTCCAGCAATTCATAGAGCACGCCGTGGCGCAGCGCACCCTGGGCGACGCGCATTTCCTCGATCTCCAGCAGGTCGAACACGGCCCGCAGCACGCTCACACCGCCGCCGATCACGGCCTTGCGGTCTTCCCGCATGCCTTCGATGCGCAAGCGGTCGGTGCTGCCGGCCTTCAGCAGCCGTTCCACCAGCCAGTCCAGCCCCTCGCGGGTGATCAGGCCTGGCTTGCCGCCGGCGGCGGCAAGCACGTCGCCGACCGCGCCGATGGTGCCGGAGGCGCCGTAGGCCACGTCCCAGCGGTCGGGCACGTAGGAGGCGAGGGCGTCGTCGAGCACCGCCTTGGCCGCAATCTCGGCCGCCCGGAAGGCGGCGGTGGTGAACAGACCCTCGGGAAAATGCTTCATCGACCAGGCGACGCTGCCGACCCGGTAGGACTCCGTTACCTGCGCTTCCATGCCCTGGCCGATGATCATCTCGGTCGAGCGCCCGCCGATGTCCACCACCAGGCGGCGCTCCTCGTTCGAGGCGTCGGTGTGGGGCAGCATGTGGGCCACGCCCTGATAGATCAGGCGCGCTTCCTCGCGGCCGGGGATGACGTCGATGCCGAAGCCCAGGATGGTGCGCGCACGCAACAGGAATTCGTCCCGGTTGCGGGCTTCGCGCAGGGTCTGGGTGGCCACTGCGCGGACCTGAGAGCGTTTGAAACCCGCCAACCGCTCGCCGAAGCGGGCCAGGGCGTCCCAGCCGCGCTGCATGGCCTCGGGCGTGAGATTGCGGGCGGCGTCGAGGCCGTTGCCCTGGCGGACGGTTTCCTTCAGATATTCGGCGCGGTGGATCTGGCCATGGTCGACCCGGCCGATCTCGAGCCTGAAGCTGTTCGAGCCGAGATCGACCGCGGCAAGGCGGGTTCCGTTTTGCATGTTGAGATGGGAGAGGCCGGTGCCCCGATCGTAGCCGCTCGGGCGGCCAAGGCAGGGCAGGCGGGAGCCGCGCAACAAGGGGGCTTCCGAGGCTAGGTGGCGAACATGACGTTTGTGTGACAGCGTCATACAATCCAGCGCCCCCGAAGCCGGATTTCCCTCTGGCGAACGGTGTCACACCGATGTCACACAAGCTTCCTAGAGTCGCTGCCAAGTCCCCGGCAAGGGGTTCTTTGCACATCCCAGAAGGAAGCTTCATGAAGACGACGTTCAAGTTTGCAGCCGCCGGCCTGTTTGCCGCGGCCCTGGCCCAAGTCCCCGCGCTCGCGCAGGACGCCACAGGTGCCGGCGCAAGCTTCCCGGCTCCGCTGTATTCGAAGTGGGCCGCCGACTTCAACAAGGCCACCGGCGCCAAGATCAACTACCAGTCCGTCGGCTCGGGCGCCGGCATCAAGCAGATCGATGCCAAGACCGTCGATTTCGGCGCCTCCGACATGCCCCTGACCGACGAGGAACTCAAGGCCAAGGGCCTGCTTCAGTTCCCCACCGTCATCGGCGGCGTGATTCCGGTGGTCAACATTCAGGGCATCAAGCCCGGTGAGCTCAAGCTCAACGGGCAGGTGCTGGGCGACATCTACCTCGGCAAGATCACCAAGTGGAACGATCCGGCGATCAAGGCGATCAACGGCTCGCTCAACCTGCCTGATGCGGCCATCGCCCCGGTCCGCCGCGCCGACGGTTCGGGCACGACCTTCCTGTTCACCAACTACCTGAGCAAGGCCAACCCCGACTGGAAGGCGAAGGTGGGCGACGGCACGGCGGTCAACTGGCCCACCGGCGCAGGCGGCAAGGGCAACGAGGGCGTGGCCCAGTTCGTGAGCAAGCTGCCCAACTCGATCGGCTACGTCGAGTACGCCTACGTCAAGCAGAACAAGATGACGTACGCCCAGATGCAGAACGCGGCCGGCAGCTTCGTCAATCCGGACGACGACGCCTTCAAGGCCGCCGCGGCCGGTGCCGACTGGTCCAAGACCTTCTACCAGGTGCTGACCAACCAGCCCGGCAAGGACTCGTGGCCCATCACCGGTGCCACCTTCATCCTGATGCACAAGACCCAGGACAAGCCGGCCCAGGCCACCACCACGCTCAAGTTCTTCGACTGGGCCTACAAGAACGGCGACAAGACTGCCGGTGATCTGGACTACGTGCCGATGCCCGAGAAGGTGAAGGGCGCCATCAGCACCGCCTGGGGCGAGATCAAGGACGCGTCGGGCAAGCCCGTCGCCTACAAGTAATAGCGGACCGGCGCGTATGAGCAGCACCCCGCTCGACCACGCGCCGACTTCGGAGCGACCCGTGTCATCCACTTTCCCCGCTGCCGCCAATCCCCTCGACCTGCCGGCCGAGGGCGCACGCGCCAACACCAGTCCGCCGCCCGTGCGCAAGCCGCGCACCGGCGCCACCACAGACCGCCTGTTCGGATGGGCCGCCAAGGGCGCTGCGCTGCTCACGCTCGCGATGCTGATCGGCATCCTGCTGTCGCTGCTGGCCGGTGCCTGGCCCGCCATCGCCAAGTTCGGCCTCGGATTCCTCACCAGCAGCGTGTGGGATCCGGTGCAGAACGAGTACGGCGGCCTGGTGATGATCTACGGGACGCTCGCCACCTCGCTGATCGCGCTGATCATCGCGGTGCCGGTGAGCTTCGGCATCGCGCTGTTCCTGACCGAGATGTCGCCGGCCTGGCTGAAGCGGCCGCTCGGCACCGCCATCGAGTTGCTCGCTGCCGTTCCGTCGATCGTGTACGGCATGTGGGGCCTGCTGGTGTTCGGGCCGATCCTGTCCACCTACGTGCAGCAGCCGCTGCAGAAACTCTTCGCCGGGGTGCCCTACCTCGGCGCGCTGGTGTCCGGCCCGCCGGTGGGCATCGGCATCCTGTCGGCCGGGATCATCCTGGCGATCATGATCATTCCCTTCATCGCCTCGGTGATGCGTGACGTGTTCGAGGTCACCCCGCCGCTGCTCAAGGAGTCGGCCTACGGGCTCGGCTCCACGACCTGGGAAGTGGTCTCGAAGGTGGTGCTGCCCTACACCAAGGCCGGCGTCATCGGCGGCATCATGCTCGGCCTCGGCCGCGCGCTGGGCGAGACGATGGCGGTCACCTTCGTGATCGGCAACACCAACCAGCTCAATTCGCTGTCGGTCTTCGAGGCCGCCAACAGCATCACCTCGGTGCTGGCCAACGAGTTCGCCGAGGCCGGCGCGGGCCTGCACCAGGCCTCGCTGATGTACCTGGGCCTGGTGCTGTTCTTCATCACCTTCGTGGTGCTTTCGCTGTCCAAGCTGCTGCTGCAGCAGATGCAGAAGAGCGAGGGCAAGAAGTCATGAGCAGTACCGCGGAAAAGCTCCTCAGTGCCAAAACGCTCCACGAGACGCGTGCGGCCAAGTTCGCGAGCCGGAAGCGCATCAACGTCATCGCGCTGTCGATGTCGCTGGCCGCGATGGCCTTCGGCGTGTTCTGGCTGATCTGGATCCTCTGGGAAACGCTGCGGCTGGGCGTGGGCGGCCTGGCGATCGCCACCTTCACCGAGATGACGCCGCCGCCCAACGAGGCGGGCGGCATCGCCAACGCGATCTTCGGTTCGCTGGCGATGGTGCTGCTGGCCACCTTCGTGGGTACGCCGATCGGCATCATGGCCGGCATCTACCTGGCGGAATACAACCCCAAGGGCCTGCTGGCAAGCGTGACGCGCTTCGTCAACGACATCCTGCTGTCGGCGCCCTCGATCGTGATCGGCCTGTTCGTCTATGCGATCGCGGTGGCCTATTTCAAGAGCTTCTCCGGCCTGGCCGGTGCGCTGGCGCTGGCGCTGATCGTGATCCCGGTCGTGATCCGCACCACCGAGAACATGCTGCAACTCGTGCCTCCGGGCCTGCGTGAGGCCGCCTATGCACTCGGCACGCCGAAGTGGCGCGTGATCATGAACATCACGCTGCGCGCGGCGCGCGCCGGTGTGGTCACGGGTGTGCTCCTGGCGGTGGCGCGCATCGCCGGAGAGACCGCGCCGCTGCTCTTCACCGCCCTCAACAACCAGTTCTGGACCGCCGACATGACCCAGCCGATGGCGAGCCTGCCGGTAACCATCTTCAAGTTCGCGATGAGCCCCTACGAGAACTGGCAGCAGCTGGCCTGGGCCGGCGTGTTCCTGATCACCATCGCCGTGCTGGCGCTCAACATCCTTGCCCGCGTCGTGACGCGCAACAAATTCTGACCATCATGGCAAACACCACCGTCGCACAACCGGCCCGCGCGAAGATCTCGGTCAAGGACCTGAACTTCTACTACGGCAAGTTCCACGCGCTCAAGGGCATCAACCTCGAGATTCCCGAGAACAAGGTCACGGCCTTCATCGGCCCCTCGGGCTGCGGCAAGTCCACCCTGCTGCGCACCTTCAACCGCATGTTCGAGCTCTATCCCGAGCAGCGCGCCGAGGGCGTGATTGCGCTGGACGGCGAGAACCTGCTGACCTCCAAGCAGGACGTGGCGCTGATCCGCGCCAAGGTCGGCATGGTGTTCCAGAAGCCCACGCCCTTCCCGATGTCGATCTACGACAACATCGCCTTCGGCGTGAAGCTGTTCGAAAACCTGAGCGCGTCCGAGATGGACGACCGCGTCGAATGGGCACTCAAGAAGGCGGCGCTGTGGACCGAAGTGCGGGACAAGCTGCAGCAGAGCGGTTCGGGCCTCTCCGGCGGCCAGCAGCAGCGCCTGTGCATCGCCCGTGGCATCGCGATCAAGCCCGAGGTGCTCCTGCTCGACGAGCCCTGCTCGGCGCTTGACCCGATCTCGACGGCGAAGATCGAGGAACTGATCGCCGAACTGAAGAACGAATACACCGTGGTCATCGTGACCCACAACATGCAGCAGGCGGCGCGTTGCAGCGACTACACCGCCTACATGTACCTGGGAGACCTGATCGAATTCGGCGCTACCGAAGAGCTATTCTTCAAGCCGAAGCGCAAGGAAACCGAGGACTACATCACCGGCCGTTTCGGCTGAAAGGGGCGACATGACCGAAAAACACCTCTCCAGCCAGTTCGACAGCGAACTCAACACGGTCTCATCTCGCGTGATGGAGCTCGGCGGCATGGTCGAGTCCCAGATCAGCCAGGCCGTATATGCGTTGGCGCAGTTCGACACGGACGCGGCAGACCGGGTGATCGAGACCGAGACGCGCGTCAATGCGATGGAGATCGAGATCGACCGCGAGCTGTCGTCGATCATCGCGCGGCGCCAGCCGACCGCGCGCGACCTGCGCCTCCTGATCGCCATCTCCAAGACCACCGCCAATCTGGAGCGCGTGGGCGACGAGGCCAACAAGATCGCGCGCATGGTCAAGTCGATCATCGAGAGCGGCTCGGCGCGGGCGCTGCCGTCCACCGAGCTGCGCATCGCCGCCGACCTGGCCTCTGGCCTGCTGCGCAAGGCGCTCGACGCCTTCGCGCGTCTGGACACGGCTGCTGCGTTGTCGATCCTCAAGGACGACGACCTGATCGACAAGGAGTTCGACGGCTTCGTGCGCAAGCTGGTCACCTACATGATGGAAGACCCGCGGACCATCTCGGCCAGCCTGGACCTGCTGTTCCTGGCCAAGGCGATCGAGCGCATCGGCGATCATGCGAAGAACATCGCGGAGTTCATCATCTACATCGTCAAGGGCGCCGACGTCCGGCACACCTCGATGCAGGACATCGAATCCGCATTGCAATGAGCTCTCCCCCAGGCTACGCGCACTTCGTGTCGCTCCGCCAACCCCCTCACCGGGGGCAACACCAGCGGCCCGGCAAAGCCGGTTCCGCGGTGTTTGCTGGAAAGAAATCATGAAGGCCCTTGTTGAATGAAGAAACCCCGCGTCCTGATCGTCGAAGACGAGTCCTCGATCGCCGAACTGATTGCCGTCAACCTGCGCCACAACGGCTTCGAGCCGATCTGGGCCGAGGACGGCGACTCGGCGCAGCGCGAGATCGATGCCTTCCTGCCCGATCTCGTGCTGCTCGACTGGATGCTGCCCGGCCAGAGCGGCCTGCAGCTCGCGCGCCACTGGCGCAAGGACCCGCGCACCAAGACCATGCCCATCCTGATGCTGACGGCGCGCGGCGACGAGCCCGACAAGGTCGCCGGGCTGGACGCGGGGGCGGACGACTACATCACCAAGCCTTTCTCCACGCAGGAACTGCTGGCCCGCATCCGCGCCGTACTGCGCCGCCGCGCGCCTGAGGTGGTGACCGAGCGGGTCGAGATCGGCGAGCTGGCCCTGGACACCGCCACCCACCGCGTGACCTGGCAGGGCGCGCCGCTGAAGGTGGGCCCCACCGAGTTCAAGCTGCTCGGCTACCTGATGCAGCATGCAGAGCGCGTGCACAGCCGCGCGCAGCTGCTGGACAAGGTCTGGGGTGACCATGTCTACATCGAGGAGCGCACGGTCGACGTGCACGTCAAGCGCCTGCGCGAGTCGCTCGGCCCGGCGGCGCCGATGGTCGAGACGGTGCGCGGCGCAGGCTACAGGCTGACCGCCCAGGTCGCGGTGTGAGGTGCGCGCCGCCGGTGACCCGGCGGCACAATGGGTGGGCATGCCGTTTCGTATCGCTACTTTCCTGATCGCCTCCTGCGTTGGAGGGGCGCTCGTCTCGGCCGTGTTCGGGCTGCACTACCTGTGGCTGGGCGCCTGGCTCGGCGTGGTGGTGTGGCTGTGCCTCGATGCCTGGCGCGCCCAGCGGCTGCTGCATGTGCTGCGCAACGATGCCGCCGGGCTGCCGTCGCGCGGCCCAGGTGTCTGGGGCGAGATGGCCGAGCGCATCCGTAAGCTGTTGCGCACGCGCGAGCAGCAGGCCCGGCAGGCCGAGGACCGGCTGCAGGAGTTCCTGGCCGCCATCCAGGCCTCGCCCAACGGCGTGGTGCTGCTGGACGAGCAGGGCCGCATCGAGTGGTGCAACCAGACCGCGGCTGGCCAGTTCGGTATCGATGCCGAACGCGATTTGCTGCAGCACCTGTCGAACCTCGTGCGCGATCCCGCCTTCGTGGCTTACCTGGCGTCCTGGAACTACAGCCGCGACGTGGTGATCGATGCGCCGTCGAAGATCCACGGGCACCGCGGCCAACCGATGCGGCTGTCGGTGCAGGTGCATCCCTATGCCGGCAATCGCCGCATGCTGCTCACGCGCGACATCACCTTGCTGGAGCAGGCCGAGGCGATGCGGCGCGACTTCGTCGCCAACGTCTCGCACGAGATCCGCACGCCGCTCACCGTGCTGGCCGGCTTTGTCGAGACCCTGCAGAACCTGCCGCTGGATGCGCAGGAGCGCTCCCGCTACCTCGCGCTGATGAGCCAGCAGTCGCACCGCATGGAGACGCTGGTCAACGACCTGCTGACACTGTCGCGCCTGGAAGGCAGCGCCGCGCCGCCCGCGAACCGCTGGACCCGCATGCGCGCGCTGATGGCGCAGTGCGAGGACGAGGGCCGCGGCCTCTCGGCCCGTCTGAACGCGCAGGGGCACCGGCTGAGCTTCTCGCTGGAGACCGATTCCGAGGTCGCCGGCGCGGCCACCGAGTTGCAGAGCGCGATGTCCAACCTGCTCAGCAACGCCATCCGCTACACCCCCGGCGGCGGCGAGGTGGCGGTGACCTGGCGCCTGCTGCCGGACGGCCGCGGCGAATACGCGGTGCGCGACAGCGGCCCCGGCATCGCGGCCGAGCACATTCCGCGGCTGACCGAGCGCTTCTACCGCATCGACCGCAGCCGCTCTCGCGAGACCGGCGGCACTGGCCTCGGGCTGGCGATCGTGAAGCACGTGGCGCAGCGGCACGGCGCCGAGTTGCGCATCGAGAGCGTCGTCGGCAAGGGCTCGCGCTTCGCGCTGGTCTTCCCAGTCACGCGCCTGCGGCAAGCACCGCAGCTGAGCGTCGCCGCCGCCTGAGCGTGGCGAGCAGCAGCAGCACCAGCAGCACCGCGGCAAGCGTGAGCGCCAGGGTGCTCATGAGCCAGAAGGCGAGAGGCGACTGCATGGCCGGCCAGGGGCCGATGCCGCGGTAGGCCAGCAAGTAGCTGCCGCCCAGTCCTACACCCCACAGCAGGGTGCAGTACAGCACCAGCGGCATCACCGTCACGCGGTAGCAGCGCAGCAGGAAGACGCACAGCGTCTGCACCGCGTCGGCGACGTGGTAGCCGGCGGTCGCCAGGAGCAGCGTGGCACCGAGCGCCACGACCGTGGGGTTGTCGGAGTAGATGGCCGCCAGCGGCTCGCGCAAGAGGGCCATGGCCGTCCCGAACAGCAGGGCGCAGAGGATCGCCAGCTCGAAGCCCCTGGCGCAGGCGCGGCGAGCGAGCGTGGCGTCGCCGGCGCCGAGCCAGAAGCTCACCCGCGCGCTGGTCGCGATGGACAGCGACAGCGGCGCCATGTAGGCGACAGCCGTGAGGTTCGCGGCGATCTGATGGGCCGCGGTGGCGGCGGTGCCCAGGCGCGCGATGAAGAGAGCCATCAGCGTGAAGGAGGTGACCTCCACCAGTACCGCGAGACCCGCCGGAATGCCCAGCCGCGCGAACTGGCCGAGCTGTTGCCAGTCGGGTGCCTCGATGCGCTGCCACAGGCGGTAGGTGCGGTAGAACGGCTGGCTGCGCAACAGCCAGATCGCACAGCCGAGCAGAGTCCAGTTCACGGCCAGGGTGGCCCAGCCGCAGCCCACCAGGCCCAGCGCCGGAAGGCCGGCACCGCCGAAGGCGAACCAGATCGTCAGGGGCAGCTTTGGCAGCAGCGAGCCCATCTGCAGCCAGGTCACGAGCTGCGGCCGGCCCAGGCTCTGGTTGAGGGTGCTGAACAGGCGAAACAGCAGCGTGGGCGGCAGGGCGAAGGCGAGCACCCGCAGGTAGGCCTCGACGTCGGCGCGCATGGCCTGCGGTACCTCGGCCCAGCGCAGCAGCGGCGCGGGGAAGAGCAGGATCGCCATGCCCAGGCCCATGGCCAGCAGGCAGAGATAAAGCGACTGCCGCACCGAACCGCCGACCTCGGCCGTGCGCTGCGCGCCGTGCAGCTCGGCCCAGACCGGCAGCAGGGCCTGCATCATTCCCATCAACGCGACGTAGACGCTGACGTAGATGGCGGAGCCCACCGACAGCGCTGCCAGCGCGCCCTCGGCATAGCGGCCTGCCACGATGGCGTCGGTGACACTGAAAGCCATCACGGCCAACTGGCCTGCCAGGACCGTCCCCGCGTGCCTGGCGATGATCCGCCGCTCGCTGGTCAAGGCCGGGTTCTTTGGTAGAGCAGCAGGTCGTCGCTGGGACTGGTGGGGCGGCGCAGGGTGCCGATCAGGCGCCAGCCTTCGAGGTTGACGAGCGTGTGCAGGCGCCCGATGGCCTCGGGGCTCACCACCAGCCAGGGACAGCTGGGACCGTCCAGCAGGGGCTGCAGGTTGATCTGGCCATGGTGGCGCAGCGCCGCGATGTGCGGCCGGCTGAGTGCCAGCTCGGACATGCACGTGGGCTGGCCGACGCGCTCGACGATCGTGCGCACCTGGGGTGCGTAGCTGCGCGCGTAGTCCAGGACCGGCAGCCACAGCGTCATCAGCAGCATCCAGCACAGGGCCGCGCCGCCGCCCGGCAGCACCAGGGTCTTCCACAACGCCGCGCGGTGCCGGCCGGTGCGCCAGCGCACCAGCCAGGCCCAGGCCAGGGTGGCCACGATGGCGAACACCAGGGCAGTGATGGAGAAATGCGGCACGAAGCCAGGTGCCAGCTTCGCCACGTTGGAGGCTGTCTTGGCCGGAAAGCCGGTCTGCATGGCAATCCAGATCACCCAGATCAGGATCGCGGTGCCACTGAAGAAGAGCAGGGTGAACCAGTCGATCAGTGCCGCCACGCTGCGCCGGAAGGTGGGGAGCGCGAACGCGGCCAGTGTCGCGAAGGCCGGCAGGGCCAGCAGCAGCGAGCGTTCGGAGAAGCTGGTGGTCCAGGTGGCTGCCAGCGGCACCAGCGCGAACCACAGGGGCAGCGCGACATGGCGCGCCGTCAGCTGCCGGCGCCAGCGCCAGAGGGTCCACACCGCCAGGGGCCAGGCGGGCCAGGTGAACCACAGCAGCAGCTTGGCCTGGCTGCGCAATGCGGCGCGCACGGTCTCGCCGGGCTGGCTGCCGGGCAGCTCGATCTTCCATTGCAGCAGGCCGAGCCAGGCCGCCAGCAGGCCGGCCAGCAGGGTGGCGCCGAAGATCGCACCGATGGCGGCGGCGGAATAGCCGGGCTCCTCGTCCACCTGCTCCTGTGTGCGCCGGCGGCGGTCCATTGCGAGAAAGACGAAGCAGCCGGTGCCCAGTGCCAGACCGACGGTGGGGCCGCCGCTGAGCGTCATGCCGCTGGCGCCGACTGCCAGCGCGACGAGCGGGCCGAGGCGACGGTAGGGCAGGGCTGCCACGCCGTAGAACAGCTGCGAGGCGAAAAAAAGTTGGGCCAGCGCCGGCGTGGTCTCGTGGCCGAGCTGGGCCAAGCCCAGGCTGGCGATCAGCGCCAGCAGGGCGCCGTCGGCGATGGCGCGGGCGTAATCGGTAGGGCGCGCCTCGCCGCCGAAGGCGAAGGCGACCGGCTGCGCCTGGGTGGTGCGGGCCAGGTAGTACACCGCGTACCAGGTGGCGGCGAATGTGCCCCATAGCAGCAGCGCGAACGCGATGCGCACCGCCAGGTCGGGGTGGACCCAGGCCGGCGCGATCTTGATGGCCCAGGCGCCGATCCAATAGGGAATCAGCGCCGGGGTCTCGGGCCGCAGGCCCAGCAGCATCGGGTCCAGCCAGCGCGCCAGGCCGTCGGTGGAGTGGGCCAGTTCGGCCATGTAGCCGAAGGCCGCGATGTCGGCGCTCTTCCAGGGGCCGCGCCCCAGCAGCCCGGGCATCAGATAGGCCGCGCACAGCAGGATCAGCGCGACGCGCGGCAGACGGCGCACGGCGCTCTGGGCAACGATGGCTGGCGTCGGCTGGTTCAACGGGAGCTGTGTCGGGGCTGGGGAGGGCTAAAACAAAAAGGGCAGCGCGGTAAACCGGGCTGCCCTCGACTCGGAAGCGCCTGCCTTACTTGGAGGCGGCACCGCCGGTCTTGCCGAAGCGGTTGCGGAACCTCTCGACGCGGCCGCCCATGTTGTCCACCGACTTCTGGGTGCCAGTGTAGAAGGGGTGCGACTCGCTCGAGGTGTCGAGCTTGAAGAGCGGCAGCTCGCGGCCGTCGTCGGTCTTGCCGGTTTCCTTGGTGTTCACGCAGGAACGGGTGACGAACTTGAAGCCGTTCGACAGGTCGACGAACAGGACCTCGCGGTAGTTCGGGTGAATGCCTTCTTTCATGGGTGTTTCCTTGGTCGATGCGAGAGCCACGGCAGCCATGGACTTGAACCGGGACATCCCGGCTCGGCTGGCAGGGCGCCAGGCCGCACTTTTCGCGAAGCTTTCAATTATCGCATACTGGCCGCTTTGGGCGCCAGCGCCGTTCATCCCATGAATTCACGCCCCCTGCGCGCCGGCCTGGTCGGCTTCGGCTTTGCCGGCCAGACCTTTCATGCACCGGTGCTTTCGGCCGTTCCAGGCCTCCAGTTGGGGGCAGTGGCCAGTTCGCAGCCGCACAAGGTCCACGCGGAGTGGCCGGGCGTGGACGTGGTCCCCGATCTGACGGCGCTGCTGGGGCGCGACGATATCGATCTGGTCGTGGTGGCCACCCCCAACGCGCAGCACCACCCGGTGGCCCGGGACGCCCTGGCCGCCGGCAAGCATGTCGTGGTCGACAAGCCCTTCACCCTCGATGCGGCCCAAGCCCGCGAACTCGCGGTGCTGTCGCAGCGGCAGGGAAGGCTGTTGTCGGTCTACCAGAACCGGCGCTTCGACTCGGATTTCCTGACGCTCAAGGCATTGCTGGCCAGTGGCGAACTGGGCCGCCCGGTCTACCTCGAATCCCATTTCGACCGCTATCGGCCGCAGGTGCGCGAGCGTTGGCGCGAACAGCCGGTGCCGGGTGCGGGTCTGTGGGTGGACCTGGGTTCGCATCTGCTGGACCAGGCGGTGCAGCTCTTCGGCCGGCCCGACACGCTGCAGCTCGACAGCGCGCTCCTGCGGGACGGAGCGCTGGTGGAGGATTACTTCCATGCCGTGCTGCGCTACGAAACCGGCATGCATGCGCCGCTGCGCGTCGTGCTGCATGCGACCACGCTGGCCGCCCATGCCGCGCCGCGCTACATCGTGCATGGCACGCGCGGCAGCTACATCAAGCGAGGCGTGGATCCGCAGGAAGACGCCCTGCGTGCGGGCCAGCGGCCAGGCGGCGAGGGATGGGGTGCCGATGCGCTGGAAGGAGAGCTCATGATGGCCACGGACGACGGTCGGTTCCGGGTGCGCAAACTTCCGACGCAGGCCGGCAACTACGTGGCCTACTACGCCGCCGTGCGCGACGCAATCCTGGGCCAGGGTCCGAACCCTGTGCCGCCCGAGCAGGCCGTGGAGCTCATGGAGTTGCTGGACCTCGGCCGCCAAAGTGCGGATGAAGGCCGCGCACTCCTCGCGCGCTGAAGAATTCTAGCTAGGCAAGCGCAACGAAGCCCGTTCGGGGAACACCGCGGAACCGGCTTTGCCGGGCCGCTGGTGTTGCCCCCGGTGAGGGGGTTGGCGGACCACACGAAGTGGGGGAGCCTGGGGGTGAGCCTTATCCCCCGCGGCGCATCATGTCGAAGAACTCGACATTGGTCTTCGTCGCCTTCATGTTCTTGAGCATCAGCTCCATCGCCTCGATCTCGTCCATGTTGTACATGAGCTGGCGCAGGATGCGGGTCTTCTGCAGGATCTCGGGCGGCAGCAGCAATTCTTCGCGGCGGGTGCCGCTGCGGTTGAGCTGGATCGAGGGGAACACGCGCTTCTCGTAGAGGCGGCGGTCGAGGTGGATTTCGGAGTTGCCGGTCCCCTTGAACTCCTCGAAGATCACTTCGTCCATGCGACTGCCGGTGTCGATCAGCGCGGTGCCGATGATGGTCAGCGAGCCGCCTTCCTCCACGTTGCGCGCCGCGCCGAGGAAGCGCTTGGGCCGCTGCAGCGCGTTGGAATCCACGCCGCCGGTCAGCACCTTGCCCGAGGAGGGCACGACGTTGTTGTAAGCACGGGCCAGGCGGGTGATCGAGTCGAGCAGGATCACCACGTCCTTCTTGAGCTCGACCAGGCGCTTGGCGCGCTCGATCACCATCTCGGCCACGTGCACGTGACGCGCCGCTGGTTCGTCGAAGGTGGAGGCGATGACCTCGCCCTTCACCGTGCGCTGCATCTCGGTCACTTCCTCGGGCCGCTCGTCGACGAGCAGCACCATCATGTGGACCTCTGGATAGTTGGCGCTGATGGCGTGCGCCATGTGCTGCATCATCACCGTCTTGCCGCTCTTGGGCGGCGCCACCAGCAGGGCGCGCTGGCCCTTGCCGATGGGGGCGATGATGTCGATGATCCGCCCGGTGATGTTCTCTTCGCCCTTGAAGTTGTCGCGCTCCAGGCGCATCAGCTCCTTGGGGAACAGCGGCGTGAGGTTCTCGAACATCACCTTGTGCTTGTTCGCCTCGGGCGCACCGCCGTTGACCTTGTCCAGCTTGGTCAGCGCGAAGTAGCGCTCGCCATCCTTGGGGATGCGCACCTCGCCCTCGATCAGGTCGCCAGTGTGCAGGTTGAAGCGGCGCACCTGGCTGGGCGAGATGTAGATGTCGTCCGTGCTGGCGGTGAAGCTGGTGTCGGGGCTGCGCAGGAAGCCGAAGCCGTCCGGCAGGATCTCGAGCACGCCGTCGGCGAAGACCTGCTCGCCCGCCTTCGCACGCTTCTTGATGATGGCGAACATCAGCTCCTGCTTGCGCATGCGGCCGGTGTTCTCGATCTCCAGTGCTTCAGCCTGCTTGAAGACTTCAGACACGTGGAGTGCCTTGAGTTCGTTTAAGTGCATGGAACAACCCCTTGCGGGGAAACTGTCGGAAAGAACCAGGGGGGAGGTTTGGGAAGAGGCGAGGAGGCCTCACAAACCGGGGAACTCGAACCGGCTGCCAGAAAGAAGGGCCGGTGAACTGTGAAGATTATGACAGGAAAAGCGAGAAGAGCTGCCAGCGCATTGCACGCCGGCAGCCCCGGGGCATGGAGCTCAGGCGAGCTGCTGGTCGATGAAGGCGGTGAGCTGCGCCTTGCTCATCGCGCCGACCTTGGTCGCCGCCAGCTGGCCGTCCTTGAACAGCATCAGCGTCGGGATGCCGCGAATGCCGAACTTGGCGGGGATGTCGCGGTTCTCATCGACGTTCATCTTGGCGATCTGCAGCTTGCCTTCGTAGGTGGCCGAGACTTCGTCCAGGATGGGGGCGATCATCTTGCAGGGACCGCACCACTCGGCCCAGTAGTCCACGAGCACGGGCTTGCCGGACTGGAGCACGTCGGCTTCGAATGAGGAATCGGAGATGTGTTTGATGAGTTCGCTGGCCATGGGATGGGTCCTTCTTTGCTGGATGATGGTGCAGCTAAAGTGCGGGCCATTGTGACAGAAACCAAGTGATGGCGTGGTCGGCCCGCACGCTATGGCCCCGATAGCCAAAGCCCTACAACAAGCCTCGATGATCCCCCCCGAACTTCATCCTGCCCACGCGCTCTGGTGCGACCCGGCCGAGGGCCTGGTCGCCCGCATCGCGCGCCTGCTGGCCGGGCGCGGGCTGCATCCGGCGCGCGCCGTGGTGCTGGTGCCCTATGCGCAGTTGATGCAGGTGGCGCGCACCATGTGGGCGGCCTGCGGCGCACCCGGCTTCGCACCCCGCTTCGAGACCACGCGCAACTGGGCGCGCAGCGTGGGAGGCTTCACGCCCGCAGCCGACGACATCGCCTTCGACATGGCGCAAGACCTGTTGACCGCGCAGTCGCTGCTGGCCCGCGCGGGCTTGGGCGGCGCGCGCAGCGCACTGACAGGGCGCCTGGTCGAGATCGCCCTGCAGCTGGCGCCGCTGGCCGCGGCCGAGCATCCGGACGAGCGTCCTGCCTGGGCTGGGCGGGTGCGCGAGGCGCTTGTGGCCGGCAAGGGCTCGGAGTGGTTCGACACGGAGAGTGCCCTCAATGGCGTGGCACTGGCCTGGGCAGCCAATTCCGCGTATGCCACCGACCTGCTGCTCGGTGGCGCCGCGCTGGATGGCGCCGACCACCTGGTGCTGCTCGAAGGCCTGCAGAGCGATCCGCTCGCCAACCGGCTCGCGGCCCTGTTCGGCGAGCGCGTGCTCCGGCTGCCGCTCGCGACGCCGGCCGCGCCCGCTTGCACCGCGGCCCTGCATCCTTGCGCCGATCCGGAAGACGAGGCCCAGCGCGCCGCAGCCTGCGTGCTGCAGCATCTGGCCGAGGGGCGCGCTCCGGTGGCGCTGGTGGCGACGGACCGCGCGCTCACGCGCCGCATCAGCGCGCAGCTGAGTGCCCACGGCGTACAGCCGCGCGACGAGACCGGCTGGAAGCTCTCCACCACCCGTGCCGCCGCCACGCTGATGAGTGCCCTGCGCGCCTGTGCCCATGACGCTTCCAGCGACCAGGTGCTGGACTGGCTCAAGGGCGCCGGCGCCCTCGATGGCCGTGCGGTGCGTGCGCTGGAGGCGCGCCTGCGCGAGCGCGGCATGCGCGACTGGCGGGGCTGGTGTGCCTTCGTCTCGGCCAGCGAGCAGCCGCGCGACCAGGATCTGCTCGGCTTCACCGGCGAGATCGAAGCGCTGCGCACCTCGCTGGCCCGCGCCAGGCCCCTTGCCGAGTGGCTGAGCGCGACGCGCACGCTGCTCGAGGCCGGCGGCCAGTGGCGCGCGCTGCAGGCCGACGTGGTTGGCGCCGAGGTGCTCGCGGCGCTCTACCTCGATGCCGAAGAGGAGGCGGCGGTCCGCGGGCCGCGCTGCACGCTCGCGGAGTTCGGCGCCTGGGTGCGCGACGTGCTTGAGGCAGCCAGCGTGCGCCTGCCCTCGGACGAGGAAGCGCCCCGGGTGGTGGTGCTGCCGCTGCACCAGTTGCTGGGCCGGGCCTTCGGCGCCGTCGTGCTGCCGGGCTGCGACGACCAGCGCCTGCCCGCCTCGCCCGAGCCGCCCGGCGACTGGACGCCGGCCCAGCGCCTGGCCCTGGCGCTGCCCCCGCGCGAGTCGCTGCAGGCGGCCCAGCGCGCCGCCTGGGCCGTGGCCCTGTGCGCGCCGCGGCTCGACCTGCTGTGGCGCCATGCCGATGCCAGCGGCGAGCCGGTGCGCCCCAGCGCCTTGCTGCAGATGCTGCAGCTGGAGCACGCAACCACCGAGGCGGCAGACCCGCGGACGGCGGTCGAGGTGGACGTCCAGGCGACACCCCGCCCGCAGCCGCGTGGGGCCGAGCTGGTGCCCACCCGGCTGTCCTCCACCGCCTACGAGGACCTGCGCCGCTGCCCCTACCGCTTCTTCGCGCTTCGCCAGCTCGGCCTGCGCGGCCGCGACGAACTCGATGCCGAGGTCGACAAGCGCGACTTCGGCAACTGGCTGCATGCGGTGCTCGGCCACTTTCACGAGGCCCTCCGCGAAGAGCCCGGTGCGGAGCACGCGGCGCGCCTGGCGCTCATGGCCGTCGCCGAGCAGGCGGCCACCCGCGAGTTCGGCCTGTCCGAGGCCGAGTTCATGCCCTTCGCCGCGGCCTGGCCCGCGGTGCGTGACGGCTACCTGGATTGGCTGGCCACGCACGAGCGCGAGGAGGGCGCGGTGTTCGTCGAGTCCGAGCCCTGGAAGGAGCTGCCGCTGGGCAGCGTGACCCTGGTCGGCCGGCTCGACCGCGTCGATGCAGTGGCCGACGGCCGCGCCTATGTGATCGACTACAAGACCGAGTCCGTCGAGAAGACGAAGGAGCGCGTCAAGGACCCGACCGAGGACACGCAGCTCGCCTTCTATGCCGCGCTGTTTCCCGACGACAACCTGCGCGCGGCCTACGTCAACGTCGGCGAGAAAGCCTCCGGCACGCGCACCGTCGAGCAGCCCGACGTGGTGGCCGCGCGCGACGCGCTGGTGGCCGGGGTGATGAATGACCTCGCGCGCATCGGACGCGGCACGGCGCTGCCGGCCCTGGGCGAGGGCCCTGCATGCGAGCACTGCGCGGCCCGCGGCCTGTGCCGCAAGGATTTCTGGAGTGATGAGGCCTCCGGGCTTTTCACGCCCGGAGGGCGTGAAAAGCCACCGCCCGAGGGAGAGGCCCGGCCGCCTTGGGGTGGCTCGGTGGCGGCCGGAGAAGCGCCGAAGCGGGATCCGGCCTACGAGCACAACGGTGCCGCCGTCGCGCGTGAGCGCTTCTACGCCATCGCCTGTGACCCGCGCCGCTCGGTGGCGGTGGAAGCCTGTGCCGGTGCCGGCAAGACCTGGATGCTGGTCTCGCGCATCCTTCGCGCGCTGCTGGAAGAAGGCGAAGGCGCCTGCGCGCCGCACGAGATCCTCGCCATCACCTTCACCAAGAAGGCGGCCGGCGAGATGCGCGAGCGCCTCGACCAGTGGCTGGAATCCTTTGCGGCCAAGCCCGTCGAGGCCCTCGTGCCCGAGCTGGTGATGCGCGGCATGGACCGCGCGTCCGCCGAGGCGAAGGCGCCACGCTTGCAGGGCCTCTACCGCGAGCTGCTGGTGAGCGGGCGGCCTGTGCAGTTCCGGACCTTCCATGCGTGGTTCGCAGGCCTGTTGCGCAGCGCGCCTGTCGCGGTGCTCGAGCGCCTGCGCCTGCCGGCCAGTTACCAATTGCTCGAGGACGATGCCGAGGCGCGTGCGCGTGTCTGGCGCCCCTTTTTCGCTGCCGTGGCCGACGACCCGCAGGCCCAGTCCGACTACCGCGCGCTGGTCGCCGACCACGGGCGCTCGCAGACCGCCAAGGCGCTGGATGAGGCGCTCACGCGCCGCGTCGAGTTCGCGCTGGCCGATGCGCGCGGCGCCGTCGACGACGCGGTGGTGCCGATGGGTGAGTTCTATCCCGCCTTCGCCGGCGCCGACTCGGCGGAGGACGTGCTGCTGCACGACCCCGCATCCCGCCGCACGCTGCTGGCCGCCGCCCGCGCACTGGGACGCGCGGACGCACCCACCTTCTCCCAACGGGGCGCGGACCTCGAGCGGGCCGTGACCGAGGGCCGCGCCGCCGGCGTGGTCCACGCGCTGCTGACGCAGAAGGGCGACTGGCGCAAGTTCAGCGAAAAGCTCGTCGGCCTGGAGGACGTACGCGCTGCCCAGCAGCGCGTGCAGCAGTACGGCGAAGCGCGCGCGCAGCATGCGGCCTGGCTCTACCAGCAGCGCATGGCGCGCCTGACGCGCCTGCTGGTCCGCTGCTTCGCCGAGGTCAAGGCCGCTAACGGCTGGGTCGACATGAACGACGTGGAGCAGGCCGCGCACCTGCTGCTCGGCCGCTCGGAGCTCTGGGGCTGGGTGCAGGAGCGGCTGGACGCGCGCGTGCGCCACCTGCTGATCGACGAGTTCCAGGACACCAACCCGCTGCAGTGGCAGGCCCTGCACGGCTGGCTCTCCGGCTATGCCGGCGCGGGTGGACGGCGCCCGGGGGTGTTCATCGTCGGCGATCCGAAGCAGAGCATCTACCGCTTCCGGCGCGCCGAGCCGCAGGTCTTCATCGCCGCCAAGCAGTTCGTGCAGCAGGGGCTGGGCGGCGACCTGCTCAATTGCGACCACACGCACCGCAACGCGCAGGCGGTCGTCGGCCTGGTCAATGCCGCGATGGACGAGGCGCAGCAGGCCGGCGAGTTCAGCGGCTTCCGCGATCACACCACCGAATCTCGCGCGGCCGGCCGCGTGCGCAAGCTGCCACCGATCCCGCGCGACGCCATCGCCGCGCAGGAGCAGGCCGACCATCCGAACGAGGAGGGCGTGCTGCTCTGGCGCGACAGCCTGGTCACGCCGCGCCTGCTGCCCGAGCAGCGCCTGCTGCAGAAGGAATGCGAGCAGGCCGCGCGCTGGATTGCCCAACGCATCGCCGGGGGGCTCGCGCCCAGCCGCATCATGGTCCTGGCCCGGCGCCGCAGCCGGCTGACGGCGCTGCAGGACGAGTTGCGCCGTCTGCACATCGCGGTACAGCAGCCCGAGAAGAACGATCTGCACGATGCGCCGGAGGTGCAGGACCTGGTGGCCCTGATCGACGTGCTGGTCTCGCCCGACCACGATCTCTCCCTCGCCCAGGCGCTGCGCTCGCCGCTGTTCGATCTGCCCGACGAGGCGCTGGTGCAACTGGCACTGCGTCAGCGCGAGCACCATGCGAGCTGGTTCGAGCTGCTGCAGGTGCCCGACCTGCCTGCGCCGCTGGCGGGCATCGGCGCGCGCCTGCGACAGTGGCAACACTGGCTGGCCGACTGGCCACCGCACGATGCGCTGAGCGCGATCTACCACGACGGGGACGTGCTGCGGCGCTTTGCGGCCGCCGCGCCCGCGGCATTGCGCGAAGGCGTGCTCGCCAACCTGCGCGGGTTGATGGCCGCGTCGCTTGAGCTCGACGGCGCGCGCTTCGCGACGCCCTATGCCTTCGTGCGTGCGTTGCGCCGGGGCGGCAGCCGTGCGCCCTCGGTCGCGGCCGTCGACGCGGTGCAGCTGCTGACCGTGCATGGCGCCAAGGGCCTGGAGGCTGAGCTGGTGCTCATGCTGGACACCGACGCGCCGGCCCAGCGCGCGCAGACCATGGGCGTGCTCGTCAAGTGGCCGGGCCAGGCTGCGGCGCCCGAGCGCTTCGTGTTCATGGCCAGCGAGAAGAACCCTCCCGCCTGCACCACCGACGACCTGGCCGAGGAACAGGCCGCGCGGCTGCGCGAGGAGATCAACGCGCTCTACGTGGCCACCACGCGTGCGCGGCAGGAGCTGGTACTGTCGGCCGTGCCGGCCGCCAGGCCCAGCGCCCGGAGCTGGTGGGCGCGGCTGGAGGCGCGTTGCGAGCCGATCGATGTCGCGCACGATGGGGCCGCGCCCCGCGCGCTGCCCGCGCAGCCGTCGTTGTTGCCGCCTCGCTTTCGCATGCTCGAGCTGCCGGTGCTGCTTGAGCCGGCCGCGACGCCGAAGCGCACGGCGCCGCGCGCCGACACGCGCGCCTCGGCGCTGGGCCAGGCCATGCACAGGCTGCTCGAATGGGCCCGGCCGGGCGCGACGCTGCCGCAGTCCCATGTGCGCGCCGCGGGCCGCGAGTTCGGGCTCGACGCCGCCGCGGCGAAAGTCGCGGCCGCGATGGCGCAGCGCATCCGCGCCGGGGCGGGTGCCTGGGCCTGGGAAGCGGAAGCGCTGGCCTGGCAGGGCAACGAGGTCACGCTGGTCCACGGCGGCGAGGTGCTGCGCATCGATCGCCTGGTGCAGCATCGCGCCAGCGGTGTCTGGTGGGTGCTCGACTACAAGTCGGCCGGCCGGCCGGAACGCGATGACACGCTGATCGCGCAACTGCAGCGTTACTGCGAGGCCGTGCGGCAGGCCCATCCCGGCGCAACGGTGCGCGCGGCCTTCCTGACGGGCCAGGGCCAACTGGTGGATGTCGAATGAGCGCGAATGATCCCGTGATCGCCGTCGTCGGTGGCGGCCCGGCAGGCCTGATGGCCGCCGAGGTGCTGAGCGCGCGGGGGGTGGCGGTGCACCTCTACGACGCCATGCCCTCGGTCGGGCGCAAGTTCCTGCTGGCCGGCCGCGGCGGGCTGAACCTCACGCATTCGGAGCCCTTCGAGCGCTTCGCCGGCCGTTTCGGCAAACGGAGCGCGCAGATCGAGCCGCTGCTGCGCGCCTTCGGTCCCGAGGCGCTGTGCGCGTGGGTGCACGGCCTCGGCATCCAGACCTTCGTCGGCACCTCGGGCCGCGTGTTCCCCACCGACATGAAGGCCGCGCCGCTGCTGCGCGCGTGGATGCATCGGCTGCGCGAGGCCGGCGTGCACTTTCACATGCGCCATCGCTGGCTCGGCTGGTCCGATGCGGGCGCCCTGCGCTTTGCCTCACCTGAAGGCAAGGTGGAGATCGAGCCCGAGGCCACCGTCCTGGCCCTCGGCGGTGCGAGCTGGCCGCGGTTGGGCTCCGACGGCGCCTGGGTGCCCTGGCTGGTTGCGCGCGGCGTGGCCGTGGCGCCGCTGCTGCCGGCCAACTGCGGCTTCGACATCGGCTGGACGCCGTACTTCGCCGAGCGCTTCGCCGGCAAGCCCTTCAAGTCGGTCGCGGTCTCCGCGGCCGATGCGCAGGGCGGGCGCTTCGCGCGCAAGGGCGAGTTCGTCGCGACGGCCACTGGCATCGAAGGCAGCCTGGTCTATGCGGCCTCCGCGCTCCTGCGCGACCAGATCGTTGCGGAGGGCAGCGCCACGCTCTGGCTGGACCTGCTGCCGGACCGCAGTGCCGAGCAGGTGCATGCCGCGGTGCTGCATCCGCGCGGCGCCCGCTCGGTGGCCAGCCATCTCAAGAGCCGCCTCGGGCTGGAAGGCATCAAGACCGCGGTGCTCCACGAGGTGTTGACCCGCGAACAGATGCACGAGCCGGAGACGCTGGCCCGCACCATCAAGGCGCTGCCGCTCAGGCTGGTGGCGGCACGGCCCATCGACGAGGCGATCAGCAGCGCCGGTGGCGTGCGCTTCGAGGCGCTCGATTCCCACCTGATGAGCATGGCGCTGCCCGGCGTGTTCTGTGCCGGCGAGATGCTCGACTGGGAGGCGCCCACGGGGGGCTACCTGCTGACGGCCTCCATGGCCAGCGGCGTGGTGGCTGCGCAGGGGGTGCTGCGACGGCTGCGCCCACCGCGTACGGAATCATGAAATTGAATACTTCTGGCTGAAGTGCATTTGTTTGCACGGGCTAAGACAATCGCGGGTTGCCCTGAGGCGGCCCCCATCCATGTATCCGCACGTCGACATCAAGAAAATCAGAGACAGGTACTTCAACTACAGCGTCAGCACCGGCAACGCGGACGATCGGTACGTGCGGCAGGGGCTGCGCTCCATCGCGGAGTGCCTGCACGATGCGGCGACCGCGCTCGGCACCCATTTCCCGGTGGCAGCCATCAGCTATGAGGGGCGTGCACTGGGCTGCTATCACGTGGCGAACATGGAGCACAAGACGGTGGCGTTGGCGCAGACCCTGCTGGCGAAGCTGGAGCGTTTCAAGATCTCGGCATGAGCGGGGCCGCGACTGGATGGCCGAACAAAAAAGCCGCGCTGGACAGCGCGGCTTTTTGCTTTTGATGTGAGGTTGACGAGCCTTACCCCCGGCACTGGCTACGCAGTTAGGGCTGCTTGGTTCCCCACCTGACCCGGTTGGCCACTTCACCATGCGGGGAGGCCCGTCAGCCGCCATTGTAGGCGAGGCCTCGATGCCCTCCGGCTCACCAGGCCATCAGCGAGGTCTCGAGGGCCGCGTCGGCGTAGTAGAGGCGCACGCCCACCAGGTAGCGCCGACCCTTCTGCAGGCGCATGCTCACGCGCGCATTCAGGTCGGTGCCGCTGTCGTCGTTGCCCGCGATCTGCACATTGCCCGTCGACGTGACCTCGAACAGCACCAGCACCGTGTCGGAGGTGCCGAAGGTGCCGATGCTGTAGGTCCGCGTGCGCGGCGGCGTGAACTCGAAGTTGCGGGTCTCGCCGGCCTTGAGCTTGAGCAACTGCGACAGGCCCACCTTCAGCGTGCCCGTGGCCGGCGCGCGCACGCCCGGATAGGACTCCACCACCCAGGCCTTGTCGGCGTAGGAAAGGCCGCCCTTGGGCACCAGACCGTTGCGGTACTGCGCGGGGGCGTCGATCAGGCCAGGCTCGAACTGGTATTCCATGACGGAGTCGGGGTCCCAGGTCGTGCCCTTGACTTCGGTGGTCGGGATCTTGCGCAGGATGTTCCACTCGATCTGCTGCTCGTGCCAGTTGTTCGGCGGGCCCGAGAAGTAGTCGAGCACCGCCTGACGGTTCCAGGTGATGCCGGCATGGGGGTTCTGGTGCTCGTGCTCCAGGCCCAGCGTGTGGCCGATCTCGTGCAGGGCGGTGTCGCGGCCGTAGTCGGTGTTCAACGGCCAGCCGAAGTTCATGGTGCGCTGCAGCGGGTCGCGCACCGTCAGCAGGTCGCGTCCCACGTAGGACCAGGATCCGTCCTGCGGGTCGAAGCCGATGCGCACGGCCGCGTCCTCGGCCGTCTCGACGCGCCGGAAGGAGATGCCGATCCCGAGCTTGGCCCAGGTCTCGAAGGATTCCTCCACCGCCTCGGTGTCGGCACTGTTGCCGAGCCAGGCGGCAGGCACCGTATCGCCGCGCTTGTAGCAGTAGTAGGTGAGCTGCGTGCCGTTCACCCACTTCTTGCTCGCGGCCAGTATGGCGGCGGCCCGGCCCGCCGAGACGCCGCTGTCGAACTGGCGCACCGTCTGGATCGGCTGGGCGCAATAGCGGCGCGCGCCGGCGGGTTGCGGCTTGGCTTTTCCGGCCGCGGGTGCGCGCGCGGCCCTGGGGTGCGCAGTGGGCATGTCGGGCTCCTTGAAAAGGCCCATGTCATGCTAGGGGCGATACGGTGAAAATCTATAAGTAAAAAGGCCTATGTCTAGTCGAGAGGTCAACCGATGCGACAACCTAGAATGCGTCGATGGCCTATCTCGTGCTCGCTCGCAAACACCGCCCCAGGACCTTCAGCGAGATGGTGGGCCAGGAACACGTGGTGCAGGCCCTCGAGAACGCGCTGACCTCCCAGCGGCTGCACCATGCCTACCTCTTCACCGGCACCCGCGGGGTCGGCAAGACCACCGTCTCGCGGATCCTGGCCAAGTCGCTCAATTGCCAGGGGCCGGACGGGGAGGGCGGCATCACGGCCGCGCCCTGCGGCGTCTGCCAGGCCTGCCAGGACATCGATGCCGGCCGCTTCGTCGACTACACCGAGCTGGACGCCGCCTCCAACCGCGGCGTGGACGAGGTCCAGGCCCTGCTGGAGCAGGCGGTCTACAAGCCGGTGCAGGGGCGCTTCAAGGTCTTCATGATCGACGAGGTGCACATGCTCACCGGCCATGCCTTCAACGCCATGCTGAAGACGCTGGAGGAGCCGCCGGAATACCTCAAGTTCGTGCTGGCCACCACCGATCCGCAGAAGGTGCCGGTGACGGTGCTATCGCGCTGCCTGCAATTCAACCTGCGGCCGATGGCCCCCGAGACGGTGCTGGAGCATCTCACCCGCGTGCTGCAGGCCGAGACCGTGCCGGCCGAGCCGCATGCGCTGCGGCTGATCGCCCGCGGCGCCCGCGGCTCCATGCGCGACGCCCTCTCGCTGACGGACCAGGCCATCGCCTTCGGCAACGGCGAACTGACCGAAGGCGGCGTGCGCCAGATGCTGGGCAGCGTGGACCGCGGCCACGTGTTCCGCCTGATCGAGGCCCTGGCCCGGGGCGACGGCCGCACGGTGGTCGAGACCGCCGAGGGCCTGCGCCGCGACGGCCTCTCGGCCGCTTCCACCCTGGAGGAGATGACGGCCGTGCTGCAGGGCATGGCTGTGCTGCAGGCCGTGCCCGCGCGCGCCGAGGCCGTCGACGCGACCGACCCGGATGCCGCCGAGACTGCGCGCCTGGCCGCCGCCATGCCGCCGGACGAGACGCAGCTGCTCTACAGCCTGTGCCTCCACGGGCGTAGCGAGCTGGGCCTGGCACCCGATGAATACGCCGCGCTCACCATGGTGCTGCTGCGCCTGCTGGCCTTCAAGCCGGCGGAAGCGAGAGGGGCAAGCGAAGCGGCCGCGGCGGAAAAAAAAACTCTGAATGAAGCTCCCGCGCCCGTATCGGCGCCTGCGCGTATGCAGTCGCCGCGGCCGCTGGAGGACAAGCCGGCACCCGCGGCCGTCGCGCCTGCATCACCTGGGGTCGCCCCGGATGCGCCGCATGCGGCCCCGCCCGGTCATCGGCTGCCGGTACGCGAGGAGGGCCGCTTCGGCGCTGCCCCCGTCGCGCCCGACGTGGAGCCCGTGGCGGCGGCCAAGGTGCTGGCCATGCCGGTACGCGTCCAGCCCCCGCCTGGCGCGCGCGATGCCGCACGCGAAGCGCCGCCAGTCCCCATCGAGCCGAGTGAGGAGGGCGACTTCTGGTACGCCACCGTCACGCAGCTCGTGGCGGCCGAGGCGATCGCCGCACTGGCGCGTGAGCTGGCGCTGCAGTCGCAGCTGGTGGCGCGCGACGTCGACCAGTGGCTGCTGCGCGTGGAGCGCGAGTCGCTCAACCAGGCGAGCAGCCGCGAGAAACTGCAGACCGCGCTCGCGGGCCTCGGCCACGGCGTCAAGCTGGCGATCGAGATCGGCGCCGTGGCCGACAGCCCGGCACGCCGCAACAAGCAGGCGGCCGAGGCGCGGCAGCGCGAGGCCGAGGAGGCGATCCGCAGCGACCCCGACGTGCAGTCCATGATGCGTGACTGGGACGCGCGAATCGTGCCGGGCTCGCTGAAGCCCGCCTGATCTTTTTTCCTTATCAATCAACGACGACAGGACCAACGATGTTCAACAAAGGACAACTGGCCGGCCTCATGAAGCAGGCCCAGGCGATGCAGGACAACCTCAAGAAGGCGCAGGAAGAGCTGGCCACCATCGAGGTGGAAGGCGAATCGGGCGCCGGCCTGGTGAAGGTGGTGATGACCTGCAAGCACGACGTCAAGCGCGTCACCATCGACCCCAGCCTGCTGGCCGACGACAAGGACATGCTGGAGGACCTCGTCGCCGCCGCCTTCAACGCCGCGGTGCGCAAGGCCGAGGAGACCAGCGAGCAGAAGATGGGCAAGCTCGCCGCCGGCATGCCGGGCCTGCCCCCCGGCATGAAGCTGCCGTTCTGAGCCCCGCGTGGCAGATTCCGGTGCTCTCGACACCCTGATCGAGGCCTTGCGCCGCCTTCCGGGCGTCGGCGCGAAGTCGGCCTCGCGCATGGCCTTCCACCTGCTGCAGCACGACCGCGAGGGCACCCGCGTGCTGGCGCGCGCGCTGGAGCAGGCGGCGGCCCATGTGCAGCACTGCGAGCGCTGCAACACCTTCACCGAGGCGCCCGTGTGCAGCGTGTGCCTGGACGCGCGCCGCGACGCGACCAAGCTGTGCGTGGTCGAGACGCCGGCCGACCAGGCCGCGCTGGAGCGCACCGGCGCCTTCCGCGGCTACTACTTCGTCCTGATGGGCAAGCTCAGTCCGCTCGACGGCATCGGGCCCAAGGACATCGGCCTGGCCCGCCTGTTCGAGCGCGCGCTCGACGGCCACGTGAGCGAGGTGATCCTCGCCACCAACTTCACCGCCGAGGGCGAGGCCACCGCGCACGTGATCGGCGAGGCGCTCCGACAGCGCGGCCTGTCGGTGACGCGGCTCGCGCGCGGCGTGCCGGCGGGCAGCGAGCTCGAGTACGTGGACCTCGGCACCATCGCCCACGCGCTGGTGGACCGGCGCTGAGACCATGCGCATCCCGGTGCTCACGCTGGCCTACTGGTGCGTGCTCGCCGCGGTGCTGCTGCCCTATCTCGCGGCCTACATCGCCAAGGCCGGTGCCTTCCGCCTGCGCGACAACCAGGCGCCGCGCGAATGGGTGACGCGCCAGAGCGGCTGGCGCGCGCGGGCCCTCGGCGCGCAGAACAACAGCTTCGAGGGCCTGCCCTTCTTCATCGGTGCGATCGTCATCGCGCACCAGCTCGGCGCGGCGCAGGCGTGGCTGGATCTGCTGGCGGCAGCCTACGTGCTGCTGCGCATCGTCTACATCGCGCTCTACATCCGCGGCTTCGGCAGCGCGCGCAGCGCGGTCTGGACGCTCGCGTTCGCAGTCAACATCGCGATCCTTTTCACCGGCCGTTAGTGGCCTTCATGCTTACGTGGAAACCCGCACGGGATGTCCCCGATGCCGGTCCGCGGGGCACGCCCCTAAGCTCGATTCGAACTACACGAACCAGAGAGCCCGCGGGCGTCGTCTCATGCTCCATCGCCGTCGCTTCACCGTTGCCGCCGCGACCCTGGGTGCCGCCTCCTCCATCGCCGTGCCGTTGTGGGTGCGTGCGCAGCAGGCCCGGATCGAGAAGCCGAGGCTTTCCATTGCCGTGGGCGGCAAGGCCGCCTTCTACTACCTGCCACTGACCATCTCCGAGCAGTTGGGCTACTTCAAGGCCGAGGGTCTGGACGTCGAGATCTCCGACTTCGCCGGCGGTGCGCGCGCATTGCAGGCGGTGGTGGGCGGCTCGGCCGACGTGTGCTCGGGCGCCTACGAGCACACCATCAACCTGCAGGCCAAGAACCAGGTCTTCCAGTCCTTCGTGCTGCAGGGCCGCGCGCCGCAGATCGCGATCGGGGTGTCGACCAAGAACATGGCGGGTTACACGGGCATCGCCGACCTCAAGGGCAAGAAGATCGGCGTGTCGGCGCCTGGCTCGTCCACCAACATGGTGGCCAACCTGCTGCTCTCGCGCGGCGGGCTCAAGGCCAGCGACGTGAGCTTCATCGGCGTGGGCGTGGCCGCCGGTGCGCTGACGGCGCTGCGCTCGGGCCAGATCGATGCGATCAGCAACACCGATCCGGTGATGACCATGCTCGAGCAGAAGGGCGACGTGAAGATCATCAGCGACACGCGCACGCTGAAGGGCACGCAGGAGGTGTTCGGCGGCCCGATGCCGGCGGCCTGCCTCTACGCGCCGGCCGAGTTCGTGCAGAAGCATCCCAACACCTGCCAGGCACTGGCCAACGCGATCGTGCACGGCCTCAAGTGGCTGCAGACGGCCGGCCCGGGCGACATCATCAAGACCGTGCCCGAGACCTACCTGCTCGGCGACCGCGCGCTGTACCTCGCGTCCTTCGACAAGGTGCGCGAGGCGATCGCGACCGACGGGATGATCCCGGCCGAGGGCCCGAAGACCGCGCTGGCCGCGATCGCGAGCTTCGACACCACGGTGAAGGCCGACAGGATCGACCTCGGCAAGACCTACACCAACGATTTCGCGCGCCGCGCGAAAGAACGCTTCAAAGCCTGAGTTGCCGCTTTCTCGACCCGGCCCCGGCCGGGTTTTTTTTGCATTCATCGCCGACATGTCCGACTACGCGCTTGAGCTGCTCGACATCAGCTGCACCTTCCGGGCCAAGGACGAGCCCGGGCAGCGCTACACCGCGGTGGCGGGCACCTCGTTGCGTGTGCGTGCGGGGGAGTTCGTGTCGGTGGTCGGGCCCACCGGCTGCGGCAAGTCGACGCTGCTCAACGTGGGGGCGGGCCTGCTCGAGCCTTCCTCGGGCTCGGTGAAAGTCTTCGGCCAGCCGCTGGCAGGCATCAACAGCCGCGCGGGCTACATGTTCCAGTCCGAGGCCCTGATGCCCTGGCGCAGTGCGCTCGCCAACGTGATGCTGGGTCTGCAGTACCGCGGCGTGTCCGAGAAGGAGGCGAGGGCACAGGCACAGCAATGGCTGGCGCGCGTGGGCCTGGCCGGCTTCGGCGACCGCTACCCGCACCAGCTCTCCGGCGGCATGCGCAAGCGCACCGCGCTGGCCCAGGTGCTGGCGCTGGATCCGGACATCATCCTCATGGACGAGCCTTTCAGTGCGCTCGACGTGCAGACGCGGCAGCTGATGGAAAACGAGGTGCTGGACCTCTGGGCTGCCAAGAAAAAGGCGGTGTTGTTCATCACGCACGACCTCGACGAGGCGATCGCGATGAGCGACCGCGTGGTGGTGCTCTCGGCGGGGCCTGCCACCCACCCCATCGGCGAGTTCGTCATCGACCTGGCCCGCCCGCGCGACGTGGCCGAGGTGCGCACGCATCCGCGCTTCGTCGAGCTGCACACCCAGATCTGGGGCGTGCTGCGCGACGAGGTGCTCAAGGGCTATGCCCAGCAGCTGAAGAAAGCGGCCTGATGAAGCTGTGGCCGCACGAAGGCAACGCGCGGGCCTGGCAGGTGCTGCTGCTCGTCGTGCTGCTGGTGCTGTGGCACCTGGCGTCGCGCGACACGCAGGTCGCCTTCTTCCTGGGCGAGCCGATCAAGGTGGCGGGGCGGATCTGGAGCTGGTTCCTGCCCGTCGCCCTGGCGCCGAATGCGCTCTTTCCTGAAGGGCTGCCGGGCAATGCCGACATCTACCGGCATCTGGGCGTCACGCTGCTGGAGACGGTGCTGGCCTTCGGCATCGGCACCCTGCTGGGGCTGGGCTGCGGGCTCTGGCTGGCGCTGGCGCCGACCGCCAGCCTCATCCTCGACCCCTACATCAAGGCCGCGAATTCCATGCCGCGGGTGATCCTGGCGCCCATCTTCGCGCTGTGGTTCGGGTTAGGCATCTGGAGCAAGGTAGCGCTGGCGGTCACGCTGGTGTTCTTCATCGTGTTCTTCAACGTCTACCAAGGCGTGCGCGAGGTCAGCCCGGTGGTGCTGGCCAATGCGCGCATGCTCGGTGCCAGCCGGCGGCAACTGCTGCGCACGGTTTACCTGCCGAGCGCGACCAGCTGGGTCTTCTCCAGCCTGCACACTTCGGTGGGCCTGGCATTCGTCGGTGCCGTAGTGGGCGAATACCTGGGCTCGGCGCGCGGCGTCGGCTACCTGATCCTGCAGGCCGAGGGCACCTTCGACGTCAACACCGTGTTCGCCGGCATCGCAGTGCTCACCGCCTTCGCGCTGGTGCTCGACGGCCTGGTGGGCCTGATCGAGCGGCGGCTCATGAAGTGGCAGCCCAGAAGCGGCGAGACCGAGAAGATCTGAATCACCCTGCGCTATCGTCGCCGCCATGACACAGGACAAGCCACGCCACGCCACCACCCTGCGTTCGCGCGGCAGCGCCGCGCGGGTGTCGAACGAGGAACTGTTCTTCGACCTCGTCTACGTGTTCGCGGTGACGCAGCTGTCGCACTACCTGCTGGCGCACCTCACGCCGCTGGGCGCGCTGCAGACCCTCGTCCTGTGGTTCGCCGTCTGGCTGGGCTGGCAGTACACGGCCTGGACCACCAACTGGTTCGACCCGGGCTCGCTGCCGGTGCGCGCGATGCTGTTCGCGATCATGGGCGTGGCGCTGGTGATGGCTTCGGCGCTGCCGGAGGCCTTCGGCGAGCGGGGGCTGGTGTTCGCGGCCTGCTTCGCCAGCATCCAGGTCGGGCGCACCGTGTTCATGCTGCTGGCGGCGGGGCGCGGCAGCCCGCTGCTGCCGAACTTCCGCCGCATCCTGGCCTGGGGCTGCGTCGCGGCGGTGTTCTGGATCGCGGGCGCGCTGTCGGAGGGGCCGGTGCGCATCGCGCTGTGGATCGTGGCGGTGCTGTGCGAATACGTGTCGCCGATGTTCGGGCTGCCTTTCCCTTTCCTGGGCCGCTCGACGACCGCGGAATGGACCATCGACGGCGGGCACCTGGCCGAGCGCTGCCAGCTCTTCGTGATCGTGGCGCTGGGCGAATCGATCCTGGCTGCCGGCGTGGCCTTCGGCCACCACCACGACTGGCACCTGCCGCAGGTGCTGCCCTTCGCGGTCAGCCTCGTGGGCAGCATGGCCATGTGGTGGATGTACTTCGACACCAGCAGCAAGGATGCGGCGCACGTGATCGAGCATTCGGACGATCCGGGCCGCATCGGCGCACGCTTCCACTACACGCACGTGATCCTGGTGGCCGGCATCATCGTCTCGGCGGTGGCCGACGAGCTGGTGATCTCCGAGGCCGGCCATCCCATGGAGTGGAAATTCTTCGGGCCGCTGCTGGGCGGGCCGGCGATCTACCTGTTCGGCAATGCGCTGTTCAAGCGGGTGGTTTACGGCTTCACGCCGCAGTCGCACATCGGCGGACTGGTGCTGCTCGCGCTGCTGGCGCTGTTCGCGCCCCGCCTGAGCGTGTTCACGGTCGGGGCCTTCACCACCGCGGTGATGGTCGCGGTCGCGGCCTTCGAGGCGGTGGTGCGGCGCCGCCACCGGCGCACCACCGCCGCCTCGCGAAAAAGCTAGCGCTTCTTCCTGGAGGGCGTGCCGCCGCGCTTCTCGCGCACGATCTTGGAGGAGGAAGCGCTCGACCGGGACGACGGCGTCTCCCGGGCCACGCCGGCCTTGGCGGCACTGGTCTTGACCACGCCGCCGCCTCGCTTGCCGGTCACGACCACCGTGCTGTCGTGCCCGCGCGTGCCGCGCCCCACACGCTCGACCGAGGCAGCCCGCACGGGCAGATAGACCACCACCGCGTGGCCGCGCTTGAAGACATGGTTGCCCTTCACGTCGTTCCAGTCGGCGACGTTGGCGACGCTGAGCTTGTAGCGGTGCGCGATGCTCGCCACGCTGTCGTTGCGGCCGGCCTTGACCGTGGTGCGGCGGGTGACGATCTCCGGCTGGAAGCTCAGGTGGCCGGTGTCGGCGACCGCAGCCTGCACGTCTTCCTGCACGCGCGCGCCGCGCGGCACGATCAGCGTCGAGCCGGCCTTGATCAGCATGCGCGGCGGCACGTTGTTGATGGCCCGCAGGTCGGCCTCGCTCATGCCGGAGCGCTGGGCAGCGTCGGCCACGGTCATGGTGTTGGGCACCGTCCAGGCCGTCCAGCTCGCGTACTGGCCCTGGCTATAGGCTTCGAAGTTGCGCTGGAACACGGCCGCGTTGTCCCAGGGCAGCAGGATCTCGGGCGTGCCGGCGGCCAGCAGCACCGGCTTGTGGGCGGCGGGATTGAGGGCGCGGAAGTCCTCGATGCGCACGTCGGCCAGCTTGGCGGCCAGTGCGACGTCGAGATCCCGTGTGAGCGCCACGGTCTGGAAGTAGGGGTGGTTGGCGATCAGCGGCAGGTCGGCGTTGAAGCGCTCCGGGTTGGCGACGATGTTCTTCACCGCCTGCAGCTTGGGCACGTAGTAGCGCGTCTCGGCCGGCATGTTGAGGTCGGTGTAGCCGGTGGGCAGGCCGGCGCGCTGGTTCCTCGCGATGGCACGGCTCACGCTGCCTTCGCCCCAGTTGTAGGCGGCCAGCGCCAGGTGCCAGTCGCCGAACATGTTGTAGAGCTTCTGCAGGTAGTCGAGCGCCGCGCGGGTGGAGGCGATGACGTCGCGGCGGTCGTCGCGGAAGACGTTCTGCTTGAGGTCGAAGTCGGTGCCGGTGGCCGGCATGAACTGCCACATGCCGGCCGCCTTGGCGCTGGACACGGCCTGCGGATTGAAGGCGCTCTCGATGTAGGGCAGCAGCGCCAGCTCGGTGGGCATGTCGCGGCGCTCGAGCTCCTCGACGATGTGGAAGATGTAGCGGCTGGAGCGCTCGGTCATCCGCTGCATGTAGTCGGGCCGGGTCGCATACCACTGCTCGCGGTCACGCACCAGCTCGGTGTCGAGATTGGGCATCTTGAAGCCGCGGCGGATGCGGTCCCACATGTCGGCCGGCGGGGCCAGCGTGACGACGGAACGCGAGCGCGCCGCGCTGTTCGCGATGGGCGTCAGCGGTTCGGTGGGGTACACCGGGGCGGCGGAGCCGCTGGGCGCGCTGGGTGCCGGGATGGAACTGGAGGAGGAACCCGTGCCGGTGGTGCTCGCGCAGCCCGCGAGCAGCAGCGAGCCGGCAAGGCAGGCAGCAAGGATGAATTTCATCGAAAGTCGTTTTTCCATTGGCGCAGCGCGGCGAACACTTCGGCCTGCCCGCTGTGCGGGGAAAGGCCGGCGTGGCTGCGGACGGCTTGCAGGACAGTGGCTTCGCGGCTGCGAAGAAAGGGATTGACAAGGCGTTCCGTGATCAGCTGCGAGGGCAGCGTCGGCTCGCCGCGTGCGCGCAACGACTCGCATCGCGCGATGTACTGAGCCAGATCGGCATTGCCGGGTTCCACGGCATGCGCGAAACGCAGGTTAGAAAGTGTGTACTCGTGGGCGCAGCACACGCGGGTGTCGCCGGGCAGGGCGGCCAGCGCGTCGAGCGAGGCCAGCATCTGCGCGGCCGTGCCCTCGAAGAGCCTGCCGCAGCCACCGGAGAAGAGCGTATCGCCGCAGAAGACGAGCGGCGCCGGGGCACCCGCAGCAACGTTGCGCGCGTCGGCAGGCAGGAAGTAGGCGATGTGGCCGGACGTGTGGCCCGGCACGTCGATCACCTCGAAGCGCAGGCCCAGCACCTCGGCATGGTCGCCGTGTTCGAGACGGGTGAGGGGCTCGGGGATCGTCTCGCGCGCCGGGCCGAAGACCTGGGCGCCGGTGGCCTCGCGCAGCGCGGCCACGCCGCCGGTGTGATCGGGGTGGTGGTGCGTGACTAGAATCGCGGCCAACTGCAGGCTGCCACGCGCGAGCGCATCGACGACCGGTGCGGCGTCTCCCGGGTCCACCACGATCGCGTTGCGCCCGTCCTGCAGCATCCAGATGTAGTTGTCGGCGAAGGCGGGCAGTGGAACAAGCTTCATGAGCGGTCAAATTATAGGTTTGCACGAGTGGTTCCAGACCCCTCCCGGCCGCTGCCTGCTGGCCTGGGAGCAGTCTCGCTTCGACCAGGCGGTGGCCGATGTCTTCGGCTACCACGCGATGCAACTGGGCCTGCCCGAGGTCGAGGGCCTGCGCACCAATCGCATGCCGCACCGCTGGCTGGCCGTCGACGACCCCACCTGCACCGCGGGCAGCGCGCTGGTCACCGATTTCACGGCGCTGCCCTTTCCGGCCAACAGCCTTGACCTGGTGGTGCTGCCGCATGCGCTGGAGCTCAGCCATGATCCGCATGGCACGCTGCGCGAGGTCGAGCGCGTGCTGGTCCCCGAAGGCCGCGTCGTCATCTGCGGCCTGAATCCGACCAGCCTCTGGGGCATGCGCCAGTGGCGGGCACGCCTCTACCAGCGGCTGGGCTTCGGCGAGCTGTTCCTGCCCGATTCGGGCGACTTCATCGGCTATCGGCGCATGCGCGACTGGCTGCGCCTCTTGAGCTTCGAGGTGGAGTCGGGCGATTTCGGCATCTACCGCCCCGCGGTGCGCAGCGAGGCCTGGCTGGAGCGCTACCGCTGGTTCGATGGCCTGGGCGAGCGCTGGTGGCCGATCTTCGGCGCGGTCTATTTTCTGGTTGCGGTCAAGCGGGTGCGCGGCATGCGGCTGCTGTCCACCGATTGGCGGCGCGCGGCCCAGCGCGCGAGCGCGCCGGTGCCGATCGCCGGCAAGGTGCATCGCGGCCATCACCATCACCGAACACGACAACGACAAGGAAGAGGTTCTTGACCGAAGTACAGATCTACACCGACGGCGCCTGCAAGGGCAACCCCGGCCCCGGCGGCTGGGGCGCCTGGCTCAAGTCCGGTGCCACCGAGAAGGAGCTTTTCGGCGGCGAGCTCAACACCACCAACAACCGCATGGAGCTGAAGGCCGTGATCGAGGGCCTGGGCGCGCTCAAGCGGCCGTGCAAGGTGGTCCTGTACCTGGACAGCCAGTACGTGCGCAAGGGCATCACCGAATGGATCCGCGGTTGGAAGGCCAAGGGCTGGCTGACCTCCACCAGGCAGCCGGTGAAGAATGTCGAGCTGTGGCAGCAACTCGACAAGCTGGTGTCGCAAGGCGGCCACCAGATCGAGTGGCGCTGGGTCAAGGGCCATTCGGGCGACCCGGGCAACGAGCGCGCCGACGGCCTGGCGAACAAGGGCGTGGAGCGGGCGCTGGGGCGACTCTAAAGGGCTGCCGGCCGCGTGATGAGCGGCTGCGGCGGCTCCAGCGTCTCGCCCATGCGCGCGCGGAACAACTGGTCGTCGGTGACGCGCAGGCGCCGGCTGATCTCGCGGCCGATGTTCATCTGGATCAGCGCGAATTGCACCGCGTCGTGCTCGAACAGGCGCAGCAGGTTGTCGGGCGTGATGCGGATCGCGCTGCAGTCCTCGTCCGCGCGGATCGAGGCGCTGCGCGGGAACAGGTCCAGCAGCGCCATCTCGCCGAAGCAGTCGCCCTTGCCGAGCTGGCGCAGCAGCAACTGCCGGCCCTCCCAACTCTTCATGATGGTCACGCTGCCGCGCTCGAGCACGTACATGCAGTCGGCCATGTCGCCTTCGCGGCAGAAGTAGTCGCCGGCGGCAACCTCGATCACGGGCGCGGGCTCGAGCAGGAATTCGAGGGCCGTGGCATCGATGGCGCCGAAGATCGGCATCTGCTGCATCAACTCGATTCTGGCGGCGAGCATGCGCGTCTCCTGCGCCGGTGGAAGTGCGATCCTAGATCACGCCCTCGAACATCATCACATCGACCATGTCGCCGGCCGCCACGCTGCTCTGCTCGTGATGCAGCACGACCAGGCCGTTGGCCTCGACCATCGAGCTGAGCACGCCGGAGCCCTGGTTGCCAGCGATTCGCACCTCGGGCTCCGCGCCGGGCACCGGCTCGACGCGGCCGCGCTGGTATTCGGTGCGGCCCGGCTTCTTGCGGATGGCCGATGCGCTCCGGGCGCGCAGCAGGGGCGGCGGGGCGCAGCCGCGCTCGTGGCAGCCCATCATGCGCAGCAGCGCCGGGCGCACGAAAGCGAGGAAGGTGACCATCACCGCCACCGGATTGCCGGGCAGGCCGAAGAGCACCGCCGGCCCTTCCTTCTGGTCCAGCTTGGGGACCAGGCCGACCGCCATCGGCCGGCCGGGCCGCATCGCGACGCGCCAGAAGGCCATGTCGCCCAGTTGCTGCATCACGGCGCGCGTGTGGTCGGCCTCGCCGACGCTGACGCCGCCGCTGGTGATGATCGCATCCGCCTCGCCGGCGGCACGGCGCAGCGTCTCGGCCAGGGCCGCGGGGTCGTCGCGCACCAGGCCCAGGTCGATCAGCTCGCAGCCCAGGCGGCTCACCAGGCCGAACACCGTGTAGCGGTTGCTGTCGTAGACCGCCCCCTCGCGCGGCGGCTCGCCCAGGCTCAGGATCTCGTCGCCGGTGGAGAAGTAGGCCACGCGCAGGCGCCGCAGCACCGGCACCGTCGGCAGGCCCAGGCTGGCGACCATGCCCAGTGCGGCGGGGGTGAGGCGCTCGCCGCGCAGCAACGCCGGCTGGCCCTGCATCAGGTCCTCGCCACAGAGCCGCCGGTTGTCGCCGCGCCGCAGCGCCTTGGCGGGAAAGCGCACCTGGTCACCCTCGACGAAGCAGAACTCCTGTGGCACCACGGTGTCCAGGCCGGCAGGCATGACCGCGCCGGTCATGATCTTGACCGCGTCGCCCGGGCCGAGCGTGCCTCGCCAGGCCGCGCCGGCGAGCGCGGTGCCGACCACGCGCAGCGCCACGGAGGCGTCGCTGGCCGCGTCGGCGGGCAGCAGGGCGCCGTCGAAGGCGAAGCCGTCCATGGCCGAGTTGTCGTGCGGCGGCACGCTCACCGGCGAGACGATGTCCTCGGCCAGCACGCGGCCCAGCGCATCGCGCAGCGCAGCGTGCTCGACCTGCGTGACGGCGGCCGGCCCGGCGAGGCGGGCGAGGAAAGCCTGCACCGCGTCGACGCCGAGGGCCTTGGGGTCGTAGCCAGCCAGTGCGGCGGCGATCTCGGCGATGCGGCTCATATCAGAAGAGAGGTATCAGCGCCGCTGGCCCTCGAGCGCGTGCAGCTCGGCCAGGGTGTTGGCATTGAAGAAGGCGTCGGGCGCATCGCCCGGGCGGTCGAAGGGCACCGGCACCGTGCGGTGCTGGGCGGTCCATCGGTCGATCTTGCGGCCGCCGTCCTGGGTGAAGCGCACCAGGCTCTCGAGCAGGGTGGCACGCAGCAGGCAGAACACGGGCTGCGGGCGCAGGGCGGAGGCGCCGTCCGCCTCGGCCGCGGCCTCGGGGGCGTTCACCATGGCGATTTCCGCATCGTGCGCCAGCAAGGCCTCGCCCAGGCGGGCGGCCAGGTCGTGCGGGAACAGCGGCGTGTCGCAGGGCACGGTGAGCAGGTAGGGCGTCTCGCAGCGCTCCAGCCCGACGAGGAAGCCGGCCAGCGGCCCGGCGTAGTCGGCCAGGCCGTCGGGCCAGACCGGCACGCCGAAGGATTCGTAGGCCGCGAGGTTGCGGTTGGCATTGATCATCAGCTCGCCGACCTGCGCTTGCAGCCGCATCAATGCATGCATCGCGAGCGGGGCGCCGTTGAAGTTCTGCAGGCCCTTGTCGACGCCACCCATGCGCGAGCCGCGGCCGCCGGCGAGGATGAGCCCGGTGATCTCGTCCGCGGCGATGGCGGTGGCGGCGCTCATCCGCCGATGTAGCTCATCTCGACGCGGCGCGCGCCGCCGGCCGCCTCCGTGTCGGGGCCGCGCAGGGCACGCAGCTCGGAATAGCGGTCGCTCCGGCCCTGCCAGATGTGGCCAATCGCGGAGGCGATCTGCGCATCGTCGGCACCGCCGCGCAGCAGCGGCCGCAGGTCGTGCCCGCTGCTTGCGAACAGGCACAGGTAGAGCTTGCCTTCAGTCGACAGGCGCGCCCGGGTGCAGTCGTGGCAGAAGGCCTGGGTGACGCTGCTGATCACGCCGATCTCGCCGCCGCCGTCGCTGTAGGCCCAACGCTGCGCGGTCTCGCCGGGCGCGGTGGCCTCCAGCGGCACGAGCGGGAACTCCTCAGCGATGCGGCGCAGCACCTCGGCCGAGGGCAGCACCTCGTCCATGCGCCAGCCGTTGGTGGCACCCACGTCCATGTACTCGATGAAGCGCAGCACCACGCCGGTGCCGCGGAAGCGGCGGACCATGGGGAGGATCTCGTCCTCGTTGCTGCCGCGCTTGACCACCATGTTGACCTTGATCGGACCGAGGCCGGCGGCATGCGCCGCGTCGATGCCGGCCAGCACGGCGGCCACGGGAAAGTCGACGTCGTTCATGCGGCGGAACACCGCGTCGTCCAGGCCGTCGAGGCTCACCGTCACGCGCTGCAGGCCGGCGGCCTTGAGCGCGGCGGCCTTGCGGGCGAGCAGGGAGCCGTTGGTGGTCAGCGTCAGATCCAGGGGCCGGCCCTCGGGGGTGCGGATCGCGGCCAGTTGCTCGATCAGCAGTTCGAGGTTCTTGCGCAGGAGCGGCTCGCCGCCGGTGAGCCGGATCTTGTGTACGCCGTGCGAGGCGAAGACGCGGGCCAGGCGGGCGATCTCCTCGAAGCTCAGCAGGGCGCTGTGCGGCAGGTATTGGTAGTCCTTGTCGAAGACTTCCTTGGGCATGCAGTAGCTGCAGCGGAAGTTGCAGCGGTCGGTGACGCTGATGCGCAGGTCGGTGAGGGGGCGCGCGAGCCGGTCCAGCAGCATGCCGGTGGCAGGCACGGCGTGCCCGGGCAGCGGCGCGGCGCGGCGGGCGCGGCCGATCTGCGAGAGGGGGATGACGTGCTTGCTGCTCATGGGGAAGGCCAATTTAACCCATCGTTCCAGCCAAGGGTGCTGCCGGGCTACTTGACCACGGCGGCATAGATCATGTTGCGCAGCAGGCTGCGGTAGTGCACCCGGTACTTGGACGACTGAACTCGGCGCCGACGTCCTCGCCAGGCTGAGGCTGGCGGTGGAAGTGGAACTGGGCGCGCTTGAACGACTTCATCTTCTTCCTCGGTGCGGTCCGGGTGCGCCAGCGTAGGCATCCGGTGGTCTTTATCTATTGTGGCGGATGAGCATCGCCCAAGAACTTTTCCGATAGCGTGCCGGCGCTCTCGTAGGGTTCTTCGCATGGCCTCATTTCAAGGACACCTTGACCCCCCGGCATCTCTATGCCCCTCGTCCGACCGCCAAGGATCCGAGTCGCAGGTCCGCCCAGACCCTTGAAGCGCTGGCTGAGCGCCTGGAGCTGCCGCTTTCCCTGACCTTTCGCAAGGACGACTTGGAGGAACTCTGGGCTGAACTGCAGCGCCTGAAGATCCGTAGGTCGACGAGGAGACGCCAAGCTGAAGTAGCGCTCCCTCGCGTACTTCGGCCGACGTTCGGCATCGGCACCTTCTCACGCGCAGCGCGCCCTTCCGCGGCGCAACCTGCGGTGCCCGAGACCGGATGGAGAATCCCATGGCCCCCACGCCGCGCAGTGCGGATCCTTTCGTTCGCGTGCGCGGCGCGCGCGAGCACAACCTGAAGAACGTGGACGTCGACGTGCCGCGCGATGCGCTGGTCGTCTTCAGCGGCGTGTCCGGTTCGGGCAAGTCCTCGCTCGCCTTCGGCACGCTCTATGCCGAGGCCCAGCGGCGCTACTTCGAATCGGTCGCCCCTTATGCGCGCCGGCTGATCGAGCAGGTCGGCGTGCCGGCGGTCGACTCCATCAATGGCTTGCCGCCTGCGGTGGCGCTGCAGCAGCAGCGTGGCGCGCCCGGTGCGCGCTCTTCGGTCGGCAGCGTCACCACGCTCTCGGCGCTGCTGCGCATGCTGTTTTCGCGTGCGGGCGTGTACCCGCCGCGCCAGCCGATGCTCTATGCGGAGGACTTCTCGCCCAACACACCGCAAGGCGCCTGCCCCGTGTGCCACGGACTCGGCCACGTGTACGAGGTGACGGAGAAATCGATGGTGCCGGACGACTCGCTGAGCATCCGCGAGCGTGCCATCGCTGCCTGGCCGCCGGCCTGGCACGGCCAGAACCTGCGCGACATCCTGGTCACGCTGGGCTACGACGTCGACCGGCCGTGGCGCGAGCTGCCGAGGAAGACACGCGATTGGATCCTCTTCACCGAGGAGCAGCCGACCGTCCCCGTCTACGCCGGCTTCACGCCGGCCGAGACGCGCGCCGCGCTGCGCAGCCGCATGGAGCCGAGCTACCAGGGCACCTTCATGGGCGCGCGCAAGTACGTGCTGCACACCTTCGCGACCACGCACAGCGCGCTGATGAAGCAGCGCGTGGCGCGCTTCATGACCGCCAGCCTGTGTCCGCAGTGCCATGGCAAGCGGCTCAAGCGCGAGGCGCTGTCCGTGCGCGTCGCGGGCTGCGACATCGGCGAGATCTCGCGGATGCCCCTGGCCAGGCTCGCCGAGGTACTGCAGCGCATCGAGGGCGGCGACATGGGCGCGGCGGCCCAGCCGGGCCGCGCGCTCGGCCGCGAGACGGGGCGCAAGGCGAGCGCGCGGCGCGTGGCGGCCGGTGGTTCCGCGCACGAGGCCGCGCCCGACGTGCGCCGCACGCCCAACCTGTCCGAGGAGAAGCGCATCGCCGCGCAGCGCATCGCGCACGATCTGCTGGGCCGGGTGCAGACGCTGATCGCGCTGGGCCTCGGCTACCTCTCGCTCGACCGGAGCACGCCGACGCTGTCGCCCGGCGAACTGCAGCGCCTGCGCCTGGCCACGCAGATCCGCTCCAACCTGTTCGGCGTGGTGTACGTGCTGGACGAACCTTCGGCCGGCCTGCATCCGGCCGACGGCGAAGCGCTGGGTGCCGCGCTCGATGCGCTGAAGAAGGCCGGCAACTCGCTGTTCGTCGTCGAACATGACCTGGGCCTGATGCGTCGCGCCGACTGGCTGGTGGACGTCGGGCCGGACGCAGGCGAACGCGGCGGCCACGTGCTCTACAGCGGCCCGCCCGAGGGCCTGAGCAAGGTGGAGAACTCGCACACCGCGCGCTACCTGTTCGGGCCGGTGGCCGAGCGCTCGCGGCCGCCGCGCGTGCCGGCCGGCTGGCTGCGGCTCGCAGGCGTGGCGCGCAACAACCTGCATGGCGTCGATGCGGCCTTCCCACTCGGCGTGATGACCGCCGTCACGGGCATCTCGGGCTCGGGCAAGTCCAGCCTGGTGAGCCAGGCGCTCACCGAGCTCGTCGCGGCGCACCTTGGCCACGAGACGCCGCCGGATGACGACGACCAGGAGGAGGGCGGGCGCCCCCGGCCGTCCGGACACACGGCCGGGCGCATCGCAGCCGGCGCCGAATCGCTGCGCCGCCTGGTGCGCGTGGACCAGAAGCCGATCGGCCGCACGCCGCGCTCCAACCTCGCCACGTACACCGGCCTCTTCGACGCGGTGCGCAAGCGCTTCGCGGCGTTCCGGCCCTGCAGGCGCACCTTCAGCGTCTGCTCGGCCGCTGCGCCTGCTGGAGGCGATCGGCCTGGGCTACCTGCGCCTCGGTCAGCCCGCGACCGAGTTCTCCGGTGGCGAGGCGCAGCGCATCAAGCTCGCCACCGAGCTGCAGCGTGCGCAGCGCGGCGATGGGCTCTACGTCCTGGACGAGCCGACCACGGGGCTGCATCCTGCCGATGTCGAGAGGCTGATGGCGCAACTCGACCACCTGGTCGAGGCCGGCAACACGGTGGTGGTGGTGGAGCACGAGATGAGCGTGGTGGCCGCCTGCGACTGGGTCATCGACGTCGGCCCGGGGGCGGGCGCGGAAGGCGGCCGCATCGTGGCGAGCGGGACGCCCGCGGAGGTGGCAGCCGCCAGCGGAGGCCTACGCCTCCAGCTCGCGGTCCATTGCGGGCGCGCCGGCCGAAGACGCTGTTCAGGAGGAGGTCGACAGAAATTCCTACACTTCTCCGCCGCCGGGCTGCCCCTATCGGAAGGATTGAAATTCCTGAAGCACGGTTCAGATGAGAATTACTATCATTTGAGCATGGACAACAGCGCATCCCTTTTCCGTACCCCCCGGCGGCCCGTGCCGTCACCGCGCCAGTGGATCGGCTTCGCCATCGTGCTGGCCGGCGTGCTCGTGGCGGCGGCGCAGTTCTGGCATTTCGCCGCCAGCCGGCCGCTGGTGTGGCAGGCCCTGCTGGGCGGCTCGGTGGCGGCGCTGGCGACGGCGCTGGGCACCCTGCCCATCGTGTTCTCGCAGCGCCTGTCGGACCGCACGCAGGACACGCTGTTCGGCTTCGGCGCCGGCGTCATGCTGGCGGCCAGCGCCTTCTCGCTCATCATTCCCGGCATCGCCGCGGCCCGTGCGGGCGGGGCGGATGCCTGGGGTGCGGGCGGCATCGTCGGCGCTTCGATCCTGCTGGGCAGCCTGGCGCTGCTGGCACTCGACAGGGTGCTGCCGCACGAGCATTTCATCAAGGGCGTGGAAGGGCAGAACGCGCGCGTGCTGCGCCGCACCTGGCTGTTCGTCTTCGCGATCGCGCTGCACAACCTGCCCGAGGGGCTGGCCATCGGCGTCGGCTATGCCGGCGGGGATGCGCTGCGCGGCAGCGCCCTGGCCACCGGCATCGCGATCCAGGACGTGCCCGAGGGCCTGGTCGTCGCGGCGGCCCTGCTGGCCGCGGGCTACCGCCGGTCCTTCGCGGTGACGCTGGGCATGGCCTCGGGCCTGGTCGAGCCGGTAGGGGCAGTGCTCGGCGCGGCGATCGTCGGTGAGTCGGCGGCGCTGTTGCCCTGGGGGCTGGGCTTCGCGGCCGGCGCGATGCTTTTCGTGATCAGCCACGAGATCATTCCCGAGTCCCACCGCAAGGGCCACGAGGCCTTCGCGACGGGCGGGCTGATGGTGGGCTTCGTGCTGATGATGCTGCTGGACACCGCGCTGGGCTGATCACCGACGGCGCTCAGCCGTGGCGCACCGCCACGGTCTTGAGCGTGGTGAAGCCGTAGAGCGCCTCGAAGCCCTTCTCGCGGCCGTAGCCCGAGGACTTCACGCCGCCGAAGGGCAGCTCGACGCCGCCGCCCGCGCCGTAGTTGTTGACGAAGACCTGGCCGCTCTTCACCTGCCTGGCCATGCGGAACTGGCGGGCGCCGTCCTTCGTCCAGATGCCCGCGACCAGGCCGAATTGCGTGGCATTGGCCTGCGCCACCGCCTCGTCTTCGTCGCGGAAGGACATCGCGGCCAGCACCGGGCCGAAGACCTCTTCCTGCGCCAGCCGATGCGTCACCGGCACGTCGCGCAGCAGCGTGGGCGCCTGGTAGAAGCCGGTCTGCGGCGCCTCGTCGACCACCACGCCCTGCGCCACCATCGGGATGCCCGCATGCTGGGCATCGGACAGGAAGTCCCATACGCGTTGCTGCTGTGTCTGGCGGATCAGCGGACCCACATCCAGGTCCATCGCCGCCGGGCCGACGCGCAGCGCCTCGAAGGCCTGGCCCAGGCGTTCCAGCAGCAACTCGTAGATCTCGCGCTCGACGAGCACGCGCGAGCCGGCCGAGCAGGTCTGGCCGGCGTTCTGCACGATCGCGTTGATCAGCACCGGGATGGCCGCGCCGAGATCGGCATCGGCGAAGATGATCTGCGGGCTCTTGCCCCCCAGTTCCAGCGTGACCGGGCAGTGCCGCTCGGCCGCCACCTGCTGGATCAGCGTGCCCACCTTGGGGCTGCCGGTGAAGCTGATGTGGTCGATGCCCGGGTGCCGCGCCAGCGCGTCGCCCACCTCGTGGCCGAAGCCGGTCACGATGTTGATCGCGCCCGGCGGGAAGCCCACCTCCGCCGCCAGCTGAGCCACCCGGATCAGCGACAGGCAGGCGTCTTCCGAGGGCTTGACCACGCAGACGTTGCCCGCGGCCAGCGCACCGCCGACGCTGCGGCCGAAGATCTGCATCGGGTAGTTCCACGGGATGATGTGCCCGGTGACGCCATGCGGCTCGCGCCAGGTGAAGACGCTGTAGCCGTCCTGGTAGGGAATGGTCTCGCCGTGCAGCTTGTCGCTGGCGCCGGCATAGAACTCGAAGTAGCGCACCAGCGCCAGCGCATCGGCGCGGGCCTGCTTGACCGGCTTGCCGCAGTCGCGCTGCTCCAGCAGTGCGAGCTCGTCGGTGTGCTCGGCGATCTTCTGCGAGAGCTTGTACAGGAGCCGGCCGCGCTCGGCGGCGCTCTGCTTCTGCCACACCGTCTCGAAGCAGTCGCGCGCGGCGCGCACCGCCGCGTCGATGTCGGCGGCATTGCCGCGCTGGAGTTCGTCGAAGGCCTGGCCGTCGGAGGGGTCGAGGACAGGGAGGGTGCGGCCGGAGGAGGAGGGGACGCTTTCGTTGGCGATGTAGTGGAGCTGCATGGGCCGAAATTGTGCGCGAAGCGCCCCGCCGGCGCTTCGCGCAGCCCTTCAGCGGCTGCCGGCCGGCTTCGGCAGCGCCTTCAGCGCATTGAGCATGCGCTCCACATGCTTGTCCGGGTTGAGGTTCTGGTAGTAGTAGGCCACCGTGCCGTTGGGCGCGATCACGTAGGACAGCCGGTTGGCGAAGTCGGGCCGGGTCTGCATCACCGCGTCGAAGCCCTCGATCACCGCCTTGGCCTGGTCGGACGCCACCGGGAACTTGCTCTGGCACTGCTTGACCGAGAAGTCCTTCAGCGTGTCGATGTCGTCGGCCGAGACGCCGATCACCGTGGCGCCGATGGCCTCGAACTGGCCCATCGCCTCGGCGAAGGCATGAGCCTCGATGTTGCAGTCGGTGGTGCCTGCCGCCGGGAAGAAGTAGACCACCACCGGCCCCTTGGCCAGCGCGTCCGCCAGGGAGTAGCGGAAGGTCTTGCCGCCCAGCGCCGCGGTGGCGGTGAACTTCGGCACCGGGTCGCCGATGTCCAGGGCCGCGAGGGCCGGAGAAAAAGCCGCGGATGCGAACGAAAGGACGGCGAGACGCGCGAGAATCCGACGGGTCATGATGTAACTCCGGGAAGAGGCATCGCGAAATTCTAGAACCGGCACGGGCCGGGCGGCAGGGCTGAAACCGGCCTGCACCCGCCAGCGTATCCGGAATAACAGCAAGGAGAGGAAAGACCATGAATGCTTGGGTTCGTCTGCTGCGCATCGCGCTGCTGTGCGTCCTGGCCGCCGGGCTCGGGGCCTGCGGCTCGCTGCCGCCGGCCAAGGAGCGGCCGGCGCAGCACGCGGCGCCGGCCGATCCGTCGACGACGCTGGCCAAGGTGGTGGCCGCCTCCACGCCGCCGGGCGAGCATTCCGGTTTTCGCCTGATGCCGCTGGGCGTCTATTCGCTGGATGCGCGCATCCAGCTGGCGCAGCGGGCGGAGCGCTCGCTGGTGGTGCAGTACTACCAGCTCGAGAACGACGCCGTCGGCCGCCTGCTGATGCGCTCGCTGCGCGAGGCCGCGGCGCGCGGCGTCAAGGTGCGCGTCCTGGTCGACGACCTCTACACGGCCAAGAGCCAGTACCTGCTGCTGGCGTTGTCGCAGACGCCCAACGTCGAGGTGCGCCTGTTCAATCCCTTCTGCTGCGGCCGCGACGGCTTCCTCCAGCGCTTCGTCGCGTCCCCGCACGAGATCTACCGGCTCAACCACCGCATGCACAACAAGCTGTTCATCGCCGACGGCGTGATGGCCGTGGTGGGCGGCCGCAACATCGCCGACGAATATTTCGTGCTGAGCGAGGCGCAGAACTTCATCGACATGGACGCGGTGGTCGTGGGCCAGGTGGTGCCGCAGCTCGAGGCCATCTTCGACGCCTACTGGAACAGCGAGCAGGTCTGGCCGATCGAGGAAATCGTGCGCGGCGAGGGCGGCAAGACGCCTGGCACGGCCGAGTTCGATGCCTGGATCGGCATGGCCGCGCCGCCGCCCCGGATCGTGCTGCCGCCCGTCGACATCCTGGGCTACGGCGCGATCAGCGAGGAGCTCGATGCGGGGCGCATGGGGCTGCTGTGGGGCACGGCGCGCGCAATCGCCGACCCGCCGAGCAAGCCCACCACGATGACGGCCGCCCAGGCCCTGTCGACCAGCGTCACCATGCGGATCTGGGAGCGCCTGCTCGAGGCCAAGCAGGAGGTGCAGATGACCTCGCCCTACCTGGTGCCCGGCGACCAGGGCATGGCCGCCTTCGAGGACCTGGGCAGGCGCAAGATCAAGCTGGTGCTCCTGACCAACTCGCTGGCCGCCAACGACGAGCCGCTGGTGCACACGGGCTACATGCGCTATCGCGAACGGCTGCTGAAATCAGGAGCAGACCTGTACGAGCTGAGCCCGGAGCGCACCATGGCGAACAAGCGCTTCGGCTCCTTCGGCAGCTCGCTCGGCCGGCTGCATGCGAAGACCGCGGTCATCGACCGGTCGCGCATCCTGCTCGGATCGGCCAACCTGGACCCGCGCTCGGCGACCCAGAACACCGAGATGGGCCTGCTGGTCGACAGCCCGCAGCTGGCGCGCGAGCTGCTGCGCGTGATCAACGTGAGCCGGGTGCAGAACTCCTACCGCCTTCGCCTGGCCAAGGACACCGGCCGGCTCGAATGGCTGACCACCGACGGCGAGAAGGAAATGGTCCTGACCTCCGAGCCGGAGGCGACCTTCTTCCAGCGCTTCTACAACAGGCTGATCGCGCCGATCGTGCCGGAAATGCTGCTTTAGCCTGCGCATGGGGGCTCGCTTCCAGTCCTTGTCCGTTCCGGAGGTCATGCTGTGGGGCGTGGCCTTCTTCGGCGGCATCTACCTTCTGTTCGGCGCGCTGAACTGGCTGGTGACGCGCAAGCTCCTGCCGGCGCTGGGCATCGGCCGGGTGCTCGATCCGCGGCCGATGCAGCGCGGGCAGCTGCGGCGGGAGCTCGCTCAGTCGGCCGTGTCGGTGGCGATCTTCGGCATCGGCTTGGTGTTCCCGTGGGGACTGCTGCAACTGGGCTGGGCGCGGCTCGATGCGGATGCCGGCGCCTGGCAGATCGCGCTGGAGATCCTGGCGCTCGCGCTCTGGAACGACGTGCACTTCTGGCTGAACCACCGGCTGCTGCATACGCGCCTGCTGCGGCGCTTCCATGGTCCGCACCACCGGTCGATCGTCACCACGCCTTTCTCCACCTACAGCTTTCACCCGCTCGAGGCCTTGCTGCTGGGCAACGTGATCCTGCCGCCGATGCTGGTGCACGACTTCAGCTTCTGGTCGTTGGCCTCGGTGCCGCTGTTCAGCCTGTTCTTCAACAACATCGGGCATTCGAACTACGACTTCTTCCCGAAGGTCTCGTACGACCACTGGTTCGCCGCCAGCCGCCGGCACCATCTGCACCACGTGTGCCACGGCGGCAACTACGGCTTCCAGTTCACCTTCATGGACCGGCTGTTCGGCACCCGCGTCGCCGCCGATGCCGCCGCGCCGCAGCTGCACGCCCATGCCGAGAAAGAGAAAAGCCATGGCGCCTGCGCCTGATCGCGCACGGCGCGCGCCGCGGCTGCGCCACTGGCGCGACTGGCAAAGCCTCGCCTACATGGCGCTGCTGCCGGCACTGGCGGCCTGGCAATGGGTACAGGGCTTCCACTGGCTGCTGTACGGCCTGATGCTCTTCCTCACGCTCGGCACCGGCGTGATCCACCACAACCATGCGCACTTGCGCATGTGGCGCAGCCGGGGTGCGAACCGCCTCACCGATGCCTGGCTGACCCTGCTGCAGGGTCATCCCACCTTCGTGTTCTGGCCGGCGCACGTGGCCAATCACCATCGCTTTCGGCATGGACCGCGCGATGCGGCACGCACCTACCGCTTCGGCGGCGACACCAACCACCTGTGGGGCTACCTGGTGCATCCGCTGCAGGCGGCGGCGGTGCTCTACCCGATCTTCCTCGACTGGCTGGGCCGGCTGCGCGCCCACTGGCCCGGGGCCTGGCGCTACTGCCTGGCGCAGTACGCGCTGTGGCTGGGCAGTTGGGCGCTGCTGCTGGCGCTGGACTGGCGCCGCGCGCTGGTGTTCGTGATCCTGCCGCAGCTGCATGGCCTGCACTGGCTGCTGGCGACCAACTACCTGCAGCATGCGCACGCGGACGGACGGGCCAGCGCGAACCGCCGCACGCTCGACTACGCGCGCAACTTCGAGGGCCTGGTCAACCCGCTGCTGTTCAACATCGGCCTCCACACCGCGCACCACGAGCATTCCAAGGCGCATTGGTCCGAACTCACGCGGCTGCACCGCGAGCGCTACCGGGCCCGCGTCCATCCCTCCCTCAACGAGCGCGGCCTGCTGCCCTACATGGCGCGGGTCTTCCTGCTGGGCACGGTGCTGCCGCGCTTTCGCAGCCGCCCGCTGATGCCGCCCGGTTCTCTTCCTCGGTCCTGACCCATGCCCGTTCCATTCCAACGCGTCTACCTTGAAAGTGCCGGCTTCTTCATGCCCGGCGAGCCCGTGTCCAACGAGGAGATGGACGCCTACATCGCGCCGATCAACCGCATGTCGGACCGCATCAAGCGGCGCATCCTGGCCGAGAACGGCATCCGCCAGCGCTACTACGGCATCGACACCGAGGGCCGCACGGTGCACGGCAACGCGCAGATGGCCGCGGGCGCGATCCGCCAGTGCCTGCAGCAGGGCGGGGCCGAGATCTCGCGGGTGTCGCTGCTGGCCAGCGGCTCATCGGGCGGCGATGCGCTGATGCCGGGCTTCGCCAACATGATCCAGGGCGAGCTGGCGGCGCCGCCGATGGAGACCCTGTCGGTGCACGGCGTCTGCGCGGCCAGCGTGGGGGCGATCCAGGCGGCCGCGCAGGGCATCGAGCTGGGCACGCACCGCGCGGCGCTGGCGGTGGCCAGCGAGATGCCGTCGCGCCTGTTCAAGCGCTCGCGCTTCGCCGCGCGCGGCTACGACTGCGACTTCGACGCCCATTTCCTGCGATGGATGCTGTCGGACGGCGCGGGTGCGCTGCTGCTGTCGGGCGGCGCCTCCGCGCTGGCCGGCCAGCCGGGCGTGCGGCTGCGCCTCAAGTGGATTCACCACCGCTCCTTCTCGGGCGACTACCCGGTATGCATGCAGCTGGGCCTGAGCGAGGACCGTTCGCGCGGCCACCTGGACTTCGCGTCCTGGGGCGAGGCCGAGGCGGCGGGCGCGCTTTCGCTGCGGCAGGACATCCGCCTGCTGCCGCACCTCTTCGATGTCGGCATCCACGAATACGCGGGGCTGGTACGCGACGGCTGGCTGGACCCGGCGCGGGTCAACCACTTCCTGTGCCACTATTCCTCCGAGAAGTTCATCCCGGTGGTCGATGGCCTGATGCAGAAGGCCGGGCTGGCGATTCCGCGCGAGCGTTGGTGGAGCAATCTGGCCTGGCGCGGCAACACGGGCGCCGCCTCGATCATGATCATGCTGGCCGAGTTCCTGCAGGGCCGGACGCTGAAGCCCGGGGAGCAGATCTTCTGCTACGTGCCCGAGTCTGGGCGCTTCACCGCGGCATACCTGTTGTTCGAGGTGGAGGAGGCGGGTGGCGCGGCCGCTGCCGTGCCGGCTCCAGCCGTAGTGGCGCCGGTCGAAGCCGCGGCCGACGTCATCGCGCCACCGCACGATCCCGCCGCCGCGCCCGAGCGTCTGCAGGCGCTGCTCACCGAGCTGGCCTCGATCTGGCACGACTACCGTTCGCGCGTCTGGCGCACGCCGCTGGTGCGGCAGATCCGCGAGCGCCGCTTCGCGCTGCCGGACTACCTGAACTGGATGGAGAACTGGGTGCCGCAGGTGCGCGAGGGCAGCAAGTGGATGCGCGAGGGCGCCGCCTCCCTGGCCGCGCCCTACCAGTCCCTGGCCGCGCTCATCGGCGTGCATGCGGGCGAGGAGCAGAACGACTTCATGATCCTCGTCGACGACTACCGCAAGGCGGGCGGCACCGTCGCCGACATCGACACGCTGCGCCGCAACCCTGGCGGCGAGGCGCTCAACGCCTATCTCCATGGCCTGGCCGCGCGGCCCAACCCGATCGGCCTGCTGGGCGCGATCTACATCATCGAGGGCACGGGGCAGCGCATCGTGCCGGCGCTGCTGCCGCTGATCAAGGCCGGCCTGCAACTGCCGCCCGACGTGTTCCGCTTCCTCGAATACCACGGCCACAACGACGAGAACCACCTGACGCGCTGGCTGGCGGCGGTCGAGATGGTGATGGAGATCGAAGGGGAGGGCGACGCGGCCCGGCGCATCGCCGACACCGCGCGCCACACGGCGGCGCTCTACCTCATGCAGTTCGAGCACGTCACGCAGTCCATCCCGCGATGAAGGCCCTGCCCGATTTCCTGGCGCGGGAGCACGACCCGCGCGACCCCAGCCCCTGGCTGGCGCTCTACCTCGACCAGAGCACGCCGCTGCCCGACGATGTGAAGGCGGCGTGGCTGGCCGACTCCAGCTCGGCCTCGCGCCAGTACCTGCTGCCCTTCCTGCGGCCACTGGCGCGCCTGGCCATCGTGCTGTTCCAGGTGTGCAAGGTCTTCGTGCCGCGCAACTGGGCACATTCGCGGCTGCTGCACCGCCTGCTGGCCTGGGGCCTGAAGCGCTTCGTCTCGCCGGAGGCGAACTGGCTGATCCTGCGGCACTTCCACCTGGGGTCGCAGGTGCTGGCCTTCATCGGTGCCAATTCGCCTGTGCGGGTGGACACCTCGCCGCTGGCGCCGCCCGACATCGACGCGCTCAGGGACGAGATGTTCCTGAAGCACGACCTCAACCTCTTCAACTTCGTGATCCGGCTCAACCAGGCGCTGCGGGCGCAGGGAATCGAGCTGCGCAAGGCGCAGACGGTCGATTTCTCGATGATTGCCGAGCCGCCTGTGCGGCTGGCCGACATGCCGCACGGACGGCTCAATTTCCTGGACCTGCAGAGCGCGATCGAGCTGTTCACGCCGCTCTACCAGCTGATGCTGACCGACAACGATTTCTGGCGCGCCGCCAATTCGCTGCAGCTGGACGAAACCATCGGGATCTACGCCGCCACCCTGCTGGATGCGCCCGAGCACCTGATCCTGGTGAACAACAAGCACCCGCTGGTGCCGCTGTCGACCCTGCGGGCGGGGCACCGGCTGGTGGTCCATGGGCTTTCCACCGAGATGCTGCATGCGCTGCTGGTGAAATTCCGTGCCGCGCGGGAGACTGCGGCGGCGGCCAGTATCTTGTAATCTGGCCTTTCTGCCCCAGATGGACCCCATGAACGCTACCCAATCCCCGGCGCCCAAAACCGACCTGGCAGTGACCCACGTGCTCGCCCAGCTCCTGGAGCGGCTCGAGCACAGTGCCGTGCCAGTGGGTGCGGAGCAGTATCGATCGGTCGTGATGCACCTCGTCGACGAGTTCCGGGACGTCGCCCCGGGCGACGGCCTGGGCAAGCTGCTGGATGCCTATCCGGCCGCCGCCGAGGTCTACGAAAACCTCAACTACCAGCATGCCGGCCTGTGCCGTTCAGGCCTGGACGCCTCGCTCGCCGCCGAGCTGGCCGCCAAGTCTGCGATCGAGCGCGCCAAGCGCCATGCCGAACCGGACACCGCCCATGGCCAAGGCTGAGACCAAGACCGCCATCATCGCCGACGGCCTGCGCTACAAGGCCAAGGCCTCGGGCTCGCCCTTCCGGGCCTCGGCCTCCTTCAGCGGGGCAACGATGTCCTGCTTCCTCTGCGGCAAGCACCGCGTGCGCTCCCAGATGCGCACGCGGCAGTTCCTCGGCAAGTCGCAGACGGTCTGCGCGCCCTCCTGCAAGGCGCTGGAAGAACAGGAAAAAGAGACTGCTTCGTGACGGTTTGGCGACGTAGCCGACCAATTCGATTTGCCTCTGTAAAGCAACTACCAAAAGCGCTCAAATCGATCTACAGTTAGAAACAATTAATGCAATTCATTGCATCAATACCTAAGTTCTAAATTGTGGTCGTTTAAATGAGTTCGCTTAAAACCATTCACTGCTATTGGTTGAGGCGTGTCCATCGGGACGGAAAGGGCGCTTGCCAATGAGCCGGCCGCCCCGCCATGTCGTCATGCAGGTCGTCAAGCGCTCGGGCGGCGCCACGCACCATGTGGAATTCACCATGGACGACAACTTCGCCGAACGCCTGCGGCAACTGCGTTCGCTGGTGCCGCCGCTCAATGCCCTGAACCGCCAGCGCGACCTGGTGATCGACAAGGTCCGGGTGCGGCTGCCCACGGCGGTGTGGCGTCTGGGTGGGGAAGAGGCTGCGCAAGTCGACGGCTCCTGCATGGTCATTGCCGCCGAGGGCTTTTTCAATTGCGGCGGCAAGGACCGCAACACCAAGGAAAAGCTGGTCACCTACACCTTTCCGATCGCGCGGCTCATCGAACTGCATGCCGAGCGCCCCGCCGGCGAGACCTTCTTCATCCGCGACGGCATCTTCACCAACGACGAGCCAGCCAGCTCTGCCGCCGGCCGCTGGGTCGCCTCGCTGCACGAGATGGTGGAAGTGCGCGTGCCGGAAGCCCCTTCCGACTTCGACACGCTGCAGGGCGTTCCGCTGCGCACCGAGCAGGGCGCGCTGCCGACGCATGGCGCCAGCCTGAACTGAGCGCCGAGGCGCAAAGGCCTCCGGCGCTCTTTCCTCGCTCTACTGAAGCTTGACCTCGACCCGCCGCGCCTCGGCCGGCGGCCCGTCGGCCTGGGTCTGCGCCGGCTTGGCCAGTTCCACCTTGTCGTCCGGCACGCCCGCCATCTTGAGCGCGGCGCCGACGGTCGTCGCGCGCTGCTTGGCGAGCTCGGCATTCTTCTCAGGATCGCCGGTCGCGTCGTGATAGCCGCTGACCAGCACCCGGCCACCGCCCTGTGCCGCCTTCACGATGTCCGCCAGCGCGGCGCTCGCGCCTTGCGGCATTTCCGCGCTGGCAGTGGCGAAGTAGAACTTGACCACCCCGTTCTCCGTTTTGATCGAGGCGCCGGCGTCGCCTGACGCCGCAGCGGGTGCCGCAACCGGTGCAGGCGCCGCGGCCGGTGCGACCGCCGGTGCAGGCGCGGCGGCCGGCGCGGCCATCGCGGCCGCATCGCCGGTATGAAACTTCACCACCAGCGGCACGATGAGCAGCGCCACGATGTTGATGATCTTGATCAGCGGGTTCACCGCCGGGCCGGCCGTGTCCTTGTAGGGGTCGCCCACCGTGTCGCCGGTGACCGCGGCCTTGTGCGCCTCGGAGCCCTTGCCGCCGTGGTGCCCGTCCTCGATGTACTTCTTGGCGTTGTCCCAGGCCCCGCCGCCGGTGCACATCGAAATGGCGACGAACAGGCCGGTGACGATGGTGCCCATCAGCAGCCCGCCCAGCGCCTTCGGCCCCAGCAGCAGGCCGACCAGGATCGGGACCACCACCGGCAACAGGCTGGGGATCATCATTTCCTTGATCGCTGCGCCCGTCAGCATGCTCACGGCGCGGCCGTACTCGGGCTTGCCGGTGCCTTCCATGATGCCGGGGATCTCGCGGAACTGGCGGCGCACTTCCTCCACCACCGAGCCGGCCGCGCGGCCCACCGCTTCCATCGCCATCGCGCCGAAGAGGTAGGGGATCAGGCCGCCGATGAACAGGCCCACGATCACCATCGGCTCGCTCAGGTTGAAGCTGATGGCCTGCCCATAGGTCTCGAGCTTGTGCGTGTAGTCGGCGAACAGTACCAGCGAGGCCAGGCCCGCCGAGCCGATGGCATAGCCCTTGGTCACCGCCTTGGTGGTGTTGCCTACCGCGTCCAGCGGGTCGGTGATGTCGCGCACGCTGGCGGGCATCTCCGACATCTCGGCGATGCCGCCGGCGTTGTCGGTGATCGGGCCGTAGGCGTCCAGCGCCACCACGATGCCGGCCATGCTCAGCATCGCCGTGGCGGCCACCGCGATGCCGTAGAGGCCCCCCAGCATGTACGAAGCCAGGATCGCGATGCAGACGAAGATCACCGGCCAGGCCGTCGAGCGCATCGACACGCCCAGGCCCGCGATGATGTTGGTGCCGTGGCCGGTGGTGGAGGCCTGCGCGATGTGGCGTACCGGCGAGTACTGCGTGCCGGTGTAGAACTCGGTGATCCACACCAGCGCCGCCGTCAGCGCGAGGCCGACGAAGCAGGCGCCGAAGAGCTTCAGCTGGCTGCCCGAGGCCGCGATCGCGTTGTCGGGAATGAGCCACTGCGTGACGAACCAGAAGGCGATCAGCGACAGGATGCCCGCCACCGCCAGCCCCTTGTAGAGCGCTGGCATCACGTTGACCATGCCCGGCGAGGCCCGCACGAAGAAGCAGCCGATGATCGAGGCGATGATCGACACGCCCCCCAGCGCCAGCGGGTACAGCACCGCGCTGACCGGCGCTGCCGTCACCATCAGCGCGCCCAGCACCATGGTGGCGATCAGCGTCACCGCATAGGTCTCGAACAGGTCGGCCGCCATGCCGGCGCAGTCGCCGACGTTGTCGCCCACGTTGTCGGCGATCACCGCCGGATTGCGCGGATCGTCTTCCGGAATGCCGGCTTCCACCTTGCCCACCAGGTCGGCGCCCACGTCGGCGCCCTTGGTGAAGATGCCGCCGCCCAGCCGCGCGAAGATGGAGATGAGCGAAGAGCCGAAGGCGAAGCCGATCAGCGGATTGAGCAGGGTGGCCAGCTTGCGGTCGGGCGTGAGCTGCCCGTTGCCGACCAGGAACCAGTAGAAGGCCGTGACCCCCAGCAGGCCCAGTCCCACCACCAGCATGCCGGTGATGGCGCCGCCGCGGAAGGCGACGTCCAGCGCCGGCCCGATGCCTTGCGTGGCGGCCTGCGCGGTGCGCACGTTGGCGCGCACCGAGACGTTCATGCCGATGAAGCCGCAGGCACCCGAGAGGACTGCGCCGACCACGAAGCCGATGGCGGTGGTGGCGTCGAGGAAGATGCCGATCAGGATCGCCAGCACGATGCCCACGATGGCGATGGTGCGGTACTGCTTGGCCAGGTAAGCGGCCGCGCCGGTCTGGATGGCCGCCGCGATCTCCTGCATTCGGGCGTTGCCCGCGTCCTTCGAAAGAATCCAACTGCGGGCCCAGAAACCATAGACCACGGCCACGAGGCCGCAGACGATGGCGAGGACCAGAGGGGTGTTGCCCGTCATGCCTTGCTTCTCCATTCGTTCGTTGACTTGTGGAGACGAAGGCAGCAGCCTGTGCGCAACGCGTACGGGGTCGATGCCTTCGCCGCGTTGCTTCCTCGGAGGACCGATTGGCCAACGAGGGCAATTTACAGGCAAATGTCACGTTCTGTGCGACCGGGCCGTGACACGGAAAGTAAACTTCGGGTTTGTCCCCATCCCGCTAGCACTTATCCACTACAGCAGACCACCCTATGTCCCTCGGCCTAGTTTCTCCCGGCAAAGACGCCCCCGAAGCCTTCAACGTCGTCATCGAGATCCCGATGAACGCTGATCCGATCAAGTACGAGGTCGACAAGGAGTCCGGCGCGATTTTCGTCGACCGCTTCATGACGACCGCCATGCACTACCCGACCAACTACGGCTACGTGCCGCAGACGCTCTCGGGCGACGGCGATCCGGTGGACGTGCTGGTCATCACGCCCTGGGCCCTGGTGCCCGGCGTGGTGGTGCCCTGCCGGCCGCTCGGCATCCTGATGATGGAAGACGAGGCCGGCGTCGACGGCAAGGTGCTGGCCGTGCCCACCGACAAGGTGCTGCCCATCTACAGCCACTGGAAGAAGGTGGAAGACGTGAACCCGATGCGCCTGAAGGCCGTCACCCACTTCTTCGAGCACTACAAGGACCTGGAGCAGGGCAAGTGGGTCAAGGTGCTCGGCTGGGAAGGCGTCGATGCCGCCAAGAAGGAGATCATGGACGGCATCGCGAACTACAAGAAGGGCTGAGGCCCTCAGTCGAAGTTCAGCAGGACCTTCATGGCCTGCGAGCGATCGGCCGCCAGCGCGAAGGCGCGGGCCGAGTCGCGGTAGGACAGGGTGGCCGAGATCAGCGGCTTGACGTCCACCAGCCCCTTGTTGAGCAGCGCTACCGCGACCGCGAACTCCTCGTGGAAGCGGAAGGCGCCGCGCAGGTCGAACTCCTTCGCGACGATCGTGTTGATGGGGAGTTGCATCTCGCCGCCCAGCCCGAGCTGCACGATGATGCCGCGCGGGCGCAGCGCATCGAAGGCGCCCACCAGCGCGCGCTGGTTGCCGCTGGCCTCGAACAGCACGTCGAAGTGCCCCTTCTCGGCCGTGAAGCGGGCCAGCCCCTCGGGCTCCTCCGCCACGTTGACGACCTCGTCGGCGCCCACCTTGAGCGCCTTGCCCAGCGTATGCGCGCCCACGTCGGTGGCCACGATGTGCGTGGCGCCCGCGCGCCGCGCCGCGATGATGGCCAGCGCGCCGATCGGCCCGCAGCCCGTCACCAGCACGTTCTTGCCCAGCAGCGGCCCCGCGCGGCGCACCGCGTGCAGCGCCACCGACAGCGGCTCGGCCATCGAGCCCTCGCCGTCGCTCACGCTGTCGGCCAGGCGCTGCGCCTGCCAGTGCTCCACCACGATCTCCTGGCGGAAGGCGCCCTGCACGTGCGGCGTGCGCATGGCGCTGCCGTAGTAGCGCATGTCCAGGCAGTGGTTCTGCAGGCCCTGCTGGCAGTAGCGGCACAGGCCGCAGGGGCGGCTCGGGCTGATGGCGACGCGCTCGCCGGGCGCGAAGCTGCCGGCGCCGTCGCCCACCGCCTCGACCATGCCGGCCACCTCGTGGCCCAGCACCATCGGCTCCTTGATGCGCACGGTGCCGAAGCCGCCGTGCTGGTAGTAGTGCAGGTCCGAGCCGCAGATGCCGCCGCAGCGCACGCGCACGCGCAGCTGGCCGGGGCCGAGCTCCGGCGTGGGAACGTTCTCGACCCGCAGGTCGCCGGGGGCGTGTATGACGAGTGCTTCCATGTGTGTGCTTCCTTGGGGCCCGGGTTCAGAGCGTGGCGGTCACGCCGCCGTCCACGTAGAGGATGTGGCCGTTGACGAAATTGGAGGCGTCGCTCGCGAGGAACACGGCCGCGCCCACCAGGTCCTCCACGTCGCCCCAGCGCCGCGAGGGCGTGCGCCCGACCAGCCACGAGGTGAACTCGGGGTTCTTCACCAGCGCGTCGGTCAGCTCCGTCTTGAAGTAGCCCGGGCCCAGGCCATTGACCTGGATGCCGTGCTGCCCCCAGTCGATCGCCATGCCCTTGGTCAGCATCTTCACCGCGCCCTTGCTCGCGGTGTAGGGCGCGATGCCGGGGCGTCCGAGCTCGCTCTGCACCGAGCAGATGTTGATGATCTTGCCGCGCTGGCGGGGGATCATGCGCCGCGCCACCGCCTGGCCGACCAGGAACACGCTGTCGACGTTGGTCTTCATCAGCTCGTGCCACTGCGCCTCCTCGAACTGGTCCAGCGGCGCGCGGCGCTGCATGCCGGCGTTGTTGACCAGGATGTCGATGGCGCCGATCTCCGCCTCGATGCGCTCGATCGCCGCGCTCACCGCTTCGCCGGAGGTCACGTCGAAGGCCGCGGTGAAGACCGTCGCACCTTCCTCGCGCAGCGTTGACGCCGCCTGCTCGAGCTTGTCGGTGCTGCGGGCGTTGAGGATCACGCGCGCGCCGGCGCCGGCAAGGCCGCGCGCCAGCGCCAGGCCGATGCCGGCGCTGGAGCCGGTGACGAGCGCGGTGCGCCCGGCGAGGTCGAAGCTTTTGAGGACGGGGTTCAAGTCGGAGTCTCCATCAATGAATTGGAATGCGGCGTGGCCGAGCCGCCGAAGTATGGCGCTGGGAGCGGGATGTCAGGGTACGCAAGCCGAAGCCGGCCACCAAGACGAGATCGCTCTGCCTCTATAGCAAAGCCTTATGCGAGCGCTGCGCCAGGCCAATGTCGCGCAGAGCATGCTCGTCGAGCTGCCGCAGGTCGTCATGGCCGCGATCGGCGAGGCGTGCCGGCATGTGCGCCTCCAGCATGGCGTAGAACTGCAACAGAACGAACAGGATGTGCAGCAGCGTCGTGACATAGCCGACGGCGAGCATGTCGGCCGCCATGAAGAACTGCCAGAAGGCCAGATTGACCGTTCCCAGCAGCAAATGCACGGCCGTGGCGGTGAGGTGCCAGGAACGCGTCGGTGCCGCGTGCCAGAGCAGCAGCCCCACGACGAATGCGAGACCGTGCGCCTCGATGAAGCCGACCGCTGCCGATGGCGTGGCGCTCAGGAAGGGACCCTGCGGCCCGAGACCGAGGGTGACGCCGATCACATCGGCCAGCAGGCCGGAGACGGACGCAAGGCCGAGAAAGGCGGCATCGGCGCGAAGAACATGACGGCGAAGAGGTGACATGTGAAGGCTCCTTGGTGCTTGGCGGGGTGGTTCGTGAAGCGTAGGAGCCGAGGCGCGCGGAGTTGTCAGCGCGAGGTCGCGCTTCGGTCGGGATTGCGTCGGGCGGCGGGCGGCGGGCCGCGGCCGCTTGCCGCGTCGCCCCTGGCGCCACACAATGAGCGCCACCACCCGACTGCCCGATCTCGTGAATTCTCCCGAGCCGTTGCGCTTGCAGTTCGATCTGTTCGAGTTGGACGAGCGTCAGGCGCGCCTGACGCGCGATGGGCGGGCGCTGGCGCTGCCGCCGAAGGCGTTTGCCGTGCTGTGCGAACTGGCGCGCCAGCCCGATGGACTGGTCGGCAAGGAGGCCTTGCTCGACGCGGTGTGGGGCCACCAGTACGTGACCGATTCGGTGCTCAAGACCACGATCAGCGAGTTGCGCGCGGTGCTCGGCGATGACGCAAGGCAGCCGCGCTACATCGAGACGGTGGCGCGCCGTGGTTATCGCTTCATCGCGGCATCCGTCCCGCTCGGCGCGGCGCAGCGGCACGCCGTCGCGGTCACGCAGGAACCTGGCCGCGCCGCGCAGACCCCGGCACTGATCGGCCGCCACGGCGCGCGCGACTGGCTGCACACGACGTGGCGCGAAGCCTGTGCCGGGCGGCGGCAGGTCGTCTGGCTCGCGGGCGAAGCCGGCATCGGCAAGACCACCTTGATCGAACATCTCATGGCCGAGCACGGGCCGGGCGGCATCGCGGTGGGCCAATGCGTCGAACAGCATGGCGCAGGCGAGCCCTATCTGCCGGTGCTCGAGGCACTGGGTGCCCTGTGCCGCGCCGACGCCGCGCTGCCGGCGCTGCTGCGCAGCGTGGCGCCGACCTGGCTGTTGCAGTTGCCCTGGTTGTGCGACGAGGCCGAGCGGGAGGCGCTGCGCCTGCAGCTCGTCGGCACGGGCCAGGCCCGGATGCTGCGCGAGTTGGGCGAGCTGCTCGACCAGTACACGCAGCAGCGTCCGCTGATGCTGGTGACCGAAGACCTGCATTGGAGCGACCAGGCGACGCTGCGTGCCCTCGACCACGTCGCGCGCCGTCGTGGCCCGGCGCGGCTGATGTGGCTTGCCAGCTTCCGGTTGGCCGAAGTCGTCGCCGAAGACCATCCGCTGAAGGCCTTGCGCCACGAGCTGCTTCTTCACCGCCTGGCCCGGGAACTTTTGCTCGATCCGTTCTCCGAGCGCGACGTTGCCGACTGCATCGCGCACCGTTGCCCCGGACAGCCGGTTCCCGAGGCGCTCGCACGCAGGCTGCACCAGCGCACTGACGGCCTGCCGCTGTTCGTCGTCAACGTCATCGACGAACTGGTCTCGCAGGGCATGCCCGACGATCCGGCCCGCGCAGCGTCGGTGGAAGTGCCGGTGCCCGAGAATCTGGCCGGGGTGATCGGGCGTCAGGTCGATCGGCTGGCGCCGTCCCTGCGGGAGCTGTTGCAGGCTGCCAGTGTCTGCGGCGTCGAATTCAGCGCGACCACGGTCGCCGAGGCCCTTCAGCGCGACGCCGGCGCGGTGGGCGAAAGCTGCGACGAGTTGGCCCGCGCGCAGCAGTGGTTGAACCAGGTTTCGCTCGAGCGCCGGCCCGACGGCTCGATCGAGGGGCGTTATGCTTTTCGCCACGCGCTGTACCGCCAGGTGGTCTATCAACGCATCGGCAGCCTGGCGAGGGCGCAGCTGCACGGCCGCGTCGCCGCGTCGCTGCAACGCAGGCGCGCCACCGGCAGCCCGGTCATGGCCGCGGAGCTGGCGCTGCAGTTCGAACTGGGCCGCGATGTCGAAGCCGCGATCGGCCACTATGCCGAGGCCGCCGAGAGCGCCTTGCGGCATTTCTCGCCGACGGAAGCGATGCGCCTGACCTCGCACGCATCGACGCTGCTGCCGCAATGCTCCGCTGGCGCAGCGCGCGACCGGCTGGAAATGGCTTTGCTCGGTCCGCGCGTGGCCGCGTCTCAGATGCTGAACGTGAGTGCACCCGAGGCGCTGGCCGACCACGAGCGGGTGCGCGCACTGCTGGCGTTGCACTCGCCCTGGCCCGACGCCACGAGCGGCATCGACATCGAACTGGGCTGGATCCGTTTCACGGCCGGCGACCATGAGCAGGCGCTCGCGATCGCCAGGAGCATCCAGGCCCAGACCGGATCAAACGCCAACCCCGCGCGCCATGTGGCTGCCTGCAACCTGCTCGGGACCACGCTGACCTATCGCGGCGAACTGAACGAAGGCAGGCGATGGCTGGAGGAAGGCATCGCAGGTGCCCAAGGCCTTGGCGACCGCCGCGTCAACGCGCGTGCCGTGGTCGACCTCGAGGTCTCGCTGCGCTGCCGGCTCGCCCAGGCCCTGTCGCATCTGGGGTGCGTGGACGCGGCGCAAGTGCAGATCGACGCTGCAGGCGCGCGCGCCGCGCGGCTCGGACCCTACACGCGCCGCCTCGCCCTCATCTTCGCTGCGCTGTTGGCGCTGCGCGTCGGCCATCCGGAAAGGGTGCGATCCCTCGCCGGAGAACTGCAGGCCCTGGCCGACGAGCACGCGATGGCACAGGCCGAGGGGCCGGCGCGCTGGCTGCACGGCTGCGCCCTGGCCCATCTCGGCGAGCCGGCGGTCGGCCACCCGTTGATCCTGGAAGGGGACGACCGCGACGCCCGGCTCGGCCTTCAGCGGGGTCGTTCGGGCGTACTTGGCCACGCGGCCGAAGCGCTCGCCATCGCCGGGCGTTGGATCGAGGCGCAGGCACAGCTCGACCAGGCGCTGGCCCTCGCCGAGAAGATGGGCGAGCGCATCTACCTGCCGGATCTCCATCTGCTGCAGGCGCGAATCTGGATCGGCCGCGGTCGGCCCGAGCAGGCGCACGAGGCGATGCGCTCCGCCTGGCGCGAGGCGATGCAGCAGCAGGCGGCATGGCTGGAATTGAGTGCCCTCGTCGCGCTGGGCGAGGCTGGCGGCGTGCAGCCCGCCGAGATCGAGGCGCTGGCTGCGGTGCGCGCGCGGCAGCGCGAGGGGGCGGGCACGGCGCTGGTGGCGCGCGCCGACGCGTTGCTGAGCGGACGGCCCGAAACCTCGGGAGCCTGAAGCGACGCGGGGCGGCTTCAGTTGCTGCAGCGCGCCTCGAGCGCATCGATGAAGGAGCGGTCCCAGCGGCCTTCCTTCATGGCGCGTATCGTTTCCGCCTCCGTCGCCAGGTGGGCGCGGGCCTTCTCGATCAGCAGCTCGGCTTCGTCGCGCGCGAAGGCCATCAGGCCATCCTGGTCGCCGGCCACGATGTCGCCGGGGTTGACGACCATGCCGCCGACCGATATCGGTACGTTGATCTCGCCGGGCCCGTCCTTGTAGGGCCCGCGATGGGTCACGCCGCGCGCATACACCGGGAACTCGCGCGCCCGGATCTCGGCCACGTCGCGGATCGCGCCGTCGATCACCACGCCGACGACGCCGATCTGCGCGGCGTAGAAGGACAGGATGCCGCCAACGACCGCGTTGTTGAGGTCGCCTCCGGCATCGACCACCAGCACGTCGCCGGGGCGGCAGAACTCGAGGGCGCGCAGGTAGGTCAGGTTGTCGCCGCCGCGCGAGCGTGCGGTGACGGCCGTGCCTGCCATGGTTCCAGCCACGGGGCGATGGTAGGGATGCAGGCCGGTGCTGCCGATGTTGCGGTGCATGTTGTCGCTCAGCGCAGCGACCGGGATGTCGCGCAAGGCGGCGAGGATGCGGGCGTCGACGGGCGGCGCCGAGGGGTTCTTGCGGAGGGCTTTGTAGGGCATGGGGGCGTCCTTGTCGGGGTCTTGCGCTCAGTGCAGTTCGGCCACCGCGCGGGCGATGCGCGCGCAGCCTTCTTCCAGCGTCTCGATCGATGTGGCGATGGACAGGCGGAAGTAGGGCGAGAGGCCGTAGGCGGTGCCGGCGACCGTGGCGACGCCGGCGCTCTCCAGCAGGTACATGACGACGTCGCCGTCCTCGGCCAGGGTCTTGCCCGCGGGCGTGGTCTTGCCGATCAGGCCTTCGCAGCGGATGTAGAGATAGAAGGCGCCGGGCGGCGTGGCGCAGCTCAGGCCGGGGATGGCGTTGACGAGCGCCAGCGTGCGGTCGCGCCGCGCCTTGTAGACGGCGACGCTCTCGGCCACGAAGCCCTGGTCGCCGTTGAGCGCTGCGGCTGCGCCGGCCTGGCTGATGGAGCAGCAGTTGCCGGTGGACTGCGACAGCAGCGTGTCCATGGCCTGTACCAGGTCCGCCGGGCCCGCGGCCCAGCCGATGCGCCAGCCGGTCATGGCGTAGGTCTTGGACACGCCGTTGATCGCCAGCGTGCGTTCGCGCAGCGCCGGTGCCACGGCCAGCAGGTGCGGCGTCGGCTGGCCGTCGTAGCGGATGTGCTCGTAGATGTCGTCGGTCATCACCATCACGTGCGGATGCCGCGCGAGTACCTCCGCCAGGGCGCGGTACTCGTCGGCGGTGTAGCTCGCGCCGGTGGGATTGCTCGGTGAGTTGATCAGCAGCCAGCGCGTGCGCGGCGTGATGGCCGCTTCCAGCTGGGCCGGCGTGAGCTTGAAGCCGTTGGTTTCGGGGCAGGCGACGGTGACGGGCGTGCCTTCGCAGGCCAGCACCATGTCCGGGTACGACACCCAGTAGGGCGCGGGAATGATCACCTCGTCGCCCGGCTCCAGCGTGATGGCGAGCGCGTTGTAGATCGCGCTCTTGGCGCCGCTGGTGACGATGATCTCGTTCATCGCATAGCGCAGGCCGTTCTCGCGCTCGAGCTTCGCGACGATGGCCTGGCGCAGTTCCACCGTGCCGGCCATCAGCGTGTAGCGGGTCGCGCCGCGGTTCATGGCCTCGGCGGCGGCGCGGCGGATGTGCTCGGGGGTGTCGAAGTCGGGCTCGCCCACGACCAGGTTGACGATCGACTTGCCCTGGCGGCGCAGTTCGTTGGCGCGGTCGGCGGCGGAGGTGCTGGGGGAGGGCTTGATGCGCCGGACGCGCGAGGCGATGCGGGAGGTGGTCACGGGTCTCTTCCTGGGATGGCGAGGATGGATGGGGCGTACGGTACGCACATCGCTCGCGCGAGGCCAAGACGAGATCGCTCTGGTTGTATAGGCGCAGCTTATGGTGAGCCCGGGTAGGCCCCGGCCAGGCGCGGTGCTAGGCTCAGCTTTTGCTTGGAGACAAGGCGTGAACCTCAGACGCCTCAAATACTTCGTGAAGATCGTGGACATCGGCAGCCTGACCCAGGCGGCCGAGGTTCTTTTCATCGCCCAGCCCGCGTTGAGCCAGCAGCTCGCCACGCTCGAAGGCGAGGTGCGCCAGCAACTGCTGGTGCGCACCAAGCGCGGCGTCACGCCGACCGAGGCAGGCAAGGTGCTCTACCGCCATGCGCAGATCATCCTGCGACAGTGCGAGCAGGCCCGGGTCGATATGGAGGCGGCCGGCGCCGGGCTGTCGGGCCAGGTGTCGGTGGGGCTGGCACCAGGCACCGCCGCTTCGGCGCTCTCGCTGCCGCTGCTGCGCACCGTGCGGGCGCGCCACCCCGGCATCCTGCTCTACCTCAACGAGAACTATGGCACCACGCTCAGCGAGCTGATCATGAACGGCCGCATGGACCTGGCCGTGCTCTACGGCGACAAGGCGATCCACGGGCTCACCTTCCTGCCCCTGCTGAAGGAGCCCCTGTTCCTGGTAGGGCCTGCCTCGATGCCGGTGCCGGCCGAGCCCGTCAGGCTGGCCGACCTGCGCGAGATCGAACTCTTTCTTCCGCGCCCCTACAACGTCGTGCGCAAGCTGGTCGACGCGGCCTTCGCGCGCGCGGGCATGGTGCCGCGCGTGGTGGCCGAGATCGAGTCGGCCTTCACGCTGACGGCGGCCATCGCCGACGGGCTGGGTGCCACCATCCTGCCGGCGTCGATGGCGCGCGAGGTGGTCTCCTCCTGCGGCGCCTGGAAGTTCCAGATCGTCGATCCTGTCATCGAGGCGCCGCTGGCGCTGTGCCAGTCGGACCACCTGCCGCTGTCCGAGCCGGCGCAGGCGGTGAAGGACATCCTGCTCGAACTGGTGACCGACCTGGCCGACCACGTGGCTGCGACGCCCGAACCCGCGCTCAGCGCCTTGTCATAAGCCGCCCTTATTGCGGCACAGCCAATCCGTCTTGGGCTTTGCGGCCGCGGGCCGCTACCGTTCATGCCAGCCGTCATGCGTTCGTCGAATGCATCGGCGGTGGAGACCCGGCATGAACCAGGAACAGATCAAGACGCTCATCGACGCACTGGCCGGCTCGGACCTGTCCGAGCTGGAGTTCAGCGAGAACGGCTGCACGCTGCGGCTGGTGAAGCAGCCGGCGCCGGACGCGGCAACGCCGCGTCGCGCCCTGGTGGCGGCACGGCCGTCGCGCGTTTCGGCAGCGGGCACGCGCGCGCCGCAACAGGCGGACGCGGTGCAGGCCGCGGCCGAGTGTCTCGCACCCTTGTACGGTGTGGTGCACCTGCAGCCGACGCCCGCCGAGCCGCCCTTCGTGCAGGCCGGACAGGCCATCCAGGCCGGGCAGACGCTGTGCGTGATCGAGGCCATGAAGGTCTTCAACGAGGTTCGCGCCGAGCGCGACGGCACGCTGCGAGCGGTGCTCGTCCGCTCGGGGCAGGAGGTCGAGGCGGGGCAGGCGCTGTTCCGCTTCGGCGATGCGTGAGGGAGCGACGGACATGTTCGACACCGTTCTCATCGCCAACCGTGGAGAGATCGCGCTGCGCATCCAGCGTGCCTGCCGCGGCCTGGGGCTCCGGACCGTGGCGGTGTACTCCGAGGCCGACCGTGATGCGAGCTACGTGGCGCAGGCCGACCAGGCGCTGTGCATCGGCCCGTCCGCGCCGGGGCTGAGCTACCTCAACCAGTCCGCGATCCTGTTCGCAGCCGAGGTGAGCGGTGCGCAGGCCATCCATCCGGGCTACGGCTTCCTGTCGGAGAACGCGGGCTTTGCCGAGCGCGTCGAGCAGGCCGGCCTGGTCTTCGTCGGCCCCAGCGCCGCCTGCATCCGCACCATGGGTGACAAGGTCGCGGCCAAGCGCGCGATGCGCCGCGCCGGCGTGCCTTGCGTGCCCGGGCCGGAAGGCAGCCTGCCGGAAGACCCGGCCGCGATCCTGGCGCTGGCGCGCGAGATCGGCTTCCCGGTGATCGTGAAGGCCGCCGGCGGCGGCGGCGGCCGTGGCATGCGCGTGGTCCACGACGAAGCTGCGCTGCCGGAGGCGATGTCGCTCACCCGTGAGGAGGCGCGCCGCGCCTTCGGCAATCCCGAGGTCTACATCGAAAAATTCCTGCTGCACCCGCGCCACGTCGAGATCCAGGTGCTGGCCGACAGCCACGGCAACGCGCTGTGGCTGGGCAGCCGCGACTGCTCGCTGCAGCGCCGGCACCAGAAGGTGATCGAGGAGGCGCCGGCCATCGGCATCGACGAAGCCCTGCTGGCCGACGTCGGCGAACGCTGCGCCGCGGCCTGCCGGCAGATCGGCTACTGCGGCGTCGGCACCTTCGAGTTCCTGTACGAGCAGGGCGCCTTCTACTTCATCGAGATGAACACCCGCCTGCAGGTGGAGCACCCCGTGACCGAGATGACCACCGGCATCGACATCGTGCAGCAGCAGCTGCGCGTCGCACGCGGCGAGCGGCTGACGCTGACGCAGGCCGACGTGCGCTGCCAGGGCCATGCCATCGAGTGCCGCATCAATGCCGAGGACCCGGAGACCTTCGCGCCCTCGCCGGGCCGCATCAGCGGCTGGCAGCTGCCGGGCGGCTTCGGCGTGCGCGTGGATTCCCATGCCGGGACCGGCTACCGCGTGCCGCCGTACTACGACTCGATGATCGCCAAGCTGATCGCGCACGGCAGCTCGCGCGAAGATGCGCTGGACCGCATGCGCCTCGCGCTGGCCGAGATGCGCATCGACGGCATTGCGACCAACGTGCCGCTGCACCGCGCGCTGCTGCGCGACGAGGGCTTCGCCACCGGCGGCGTGGACATCCACCACCTCGAGCGCTGGCTGCAGCAAAGGAGCGCCGCATGATCTCCGCCACGGCGTCCATCAGCCTGCTGGGCACCACCGCTCTGCTCTTCGAGGCGCCCGGCGAGCTGGCGCTGCCGTCGCAGCAGCGCATCTGGTCCCTGGCGCGCGAGGCCCAGGCCTGGCCGGAGGTGCGCGAGGCGGTGCCGGGCATGAACAACCTGATGCTCACCTTCGAGCGCCCGCCGCGCAGCGCCGCGGCGCTGGACACGCTGGAAGCCCGGCTGCAGGCTGCGTGGGAGGCGGCGACACCGCTGCCGCTGCACGGGCGTGTGGTCGAGCTGCCCGTGGTCTACGGAGGCGAAGGCGGGCCGCACATGGCCGACGTGGTGTCGCACACCGGCCTGAGCGTGGACGAGATCGTCGAGCTGCACAGCACGCCGGTCTACCCCGTCTACGCGCTCGGCAGCCATCCCGGCTACTGCTACCTGGGCGGCATGGACCCGCGCATCGCCACGCCGCGCCGCCAGGTGCCGGTGCTGAGCATCCCGGGCGGTGCGGTCTCGATCGGTGGCGCGCAGACCGGCGTGTCGGCCTCGGCCGGCCCGAGCGGATGGAACACCATCGGCAGCACCGCCATGTCCTTTTTCGATCCGTCGCAGGACCCGCCGGCGGTGCTGCAGCCGGGCGACATGATCCGCTTTCGGGTCCAGGAGGTGATCCGATGATCGAAGTGCTTTCATCCACCGCCCTGGCCACCGTGCAGGACATGGGGCGCACCGGCAGCCTGCGCTGGGGAGTGGGCACCTCGGGCGCCATGGACAAGCTGGCGCTGGCGGCCGGCAACCTGCTGTTGGGCAACGAGGCCGATGCGGCTGCCATCGAGATACCGGTGTTCCCCTTCAAGCTGCGCTTTGACGCCGACTGCGCCTTCGCGCTGACCGGCGCGGACTGCGCGGCGCGGCTCGATGATGCGCCGCTGCTGCCCTGGTGGGTGCACCAGGCGCGCGCCGGGCAGACGCTCGCGCTGGGCCTGCCGCAGGGCGGCCCGCACCGCGGCAGCCGCGCCATGCTGTGCCTGGCTGGCGGCGTGGACGTGCCCGCGGTCCTGGGCTCGCGCAGCACCCAGCTGCGTGGCGCCTTCGGCGGCCACGAGGGCCGCGCGCTGCAGCGCGGCGACGCGCTGCGGGCGGTCGGCGAAGGGCAGGCCTGCCGCACCGGCTTCGGCCTGGTGCCGCCCTCGCTGAGCCTGCCGCTGCAGGTGGACGGCCTGCGCGCGGTGCGGGTGCTGCCGGCCGCCGAATACCTGGGCTTCGAGGAAAGCTCGCGCGCCGCCTTCTGGGCCGGCGCATGGAAGATCACGGCGCAGAGCGACCGCTACGGCTACCGCCTGGATGGCGAGGCCCTGCGTCCGGTCGCGCCGATGGAGATGCGCTCGCACGGCATCGTGCCCGGCGTGATCCAGGTGCCGCACAGCGGGCAGCCCATCATCCAGATGCGCGATGCCCAGCCCTCGGGCGGCTACCCCAAGTTCGGCACCGTGATCGAGGCCGATCTCTGGCGGCTGGGCCAGGCGCCGATCGGCAGCCGCATCCGTTTCGTCGAATGCAGTTGGGATGAGGCCGTTGCCGCCCAGGACGAGGTCGACGCCTGGCTGGACCGGGTGGGGCGGATGGTGTCCCTGCATCGCAGCGCACCCCAGGCGAACTGACATGAAGAGTCCCGAACAGGTCCAGGAACTGGCCGCCTGGCTCGCCGCCACCGACATCGGCCTGCTGGAGCTGCGCACGCCTGGTGGCGTGCTGCGGCTGGGGCGCACGGACGGGTCCGCAGGCGGGGTCGTGCAGCTGGATGCGCAGGACGAGGACGCGTCACACGCCTGCACAGTTGCCGCGCCGTCCGTGGGTGTGTTCCTGCACGCCCACCCGCTGCTGGCCGTGCCTCTGGCGCGCCTCGGCGAGCGCGTGTCCGCAGGGCAGCCCGTGGGCCTGGTGCAGATCGGCCCGCTGCTGCTGCCGGTGAACGCCCCGCAATCCGGCGTACCGATCGGCTTGCTGGTGCCCAACGGCCAGGCCGTGGGCTTCGGCACGCCGCTGGTCGAACTGCAGCCCGACGAATGAGGAGCACACCGCGATGGACATCGATCTGAATGCCGACCTGGGCGAGGGCTTCGGTCCCTGGCGCCTGGGCGAGGATGAGGCGCTGCTGGAGATCGTCAGCTCCGCGAACGTGGCCTGCGGCTTCCATGCAGGCGACCCGGTCATCATGGACCGCACGGTGCGCATGGCCCGCGAGCGCGGCGTGGACGTGGGGGCGCATGTGGGTTTTCCCGACCTGCAGGGCTTCGGTCGCCGCCAGATGCAGATCGACGTGGCGGAGCTCGCCACCTACGTCACCTACCAGCTCGGCGCGCTCGCCGGCATGGCGCGCTCGGCCGGCCACCGGGTGACGCACATGAGCTTCCACGGCGCCTTGGGCAACATGGCGGCCGCCGACGCGGCGCTGGCCGCCCCGCTGGTGCGCGCGGTGGCCGATTTCGACCCCGGTCTGATCATGAGCACCTCCGCCAGCCGTGCCATCGAGGACGCGGCCGAGCGCTGCGGGCTGCGCGTGGCGCGCACCTTCCTGGCGGACCGCGCCTGCGACGACGAGGGCCTGCTGGTGCCGCGCAAGCTGCCCGGCGCCGTCATCCACGACCGCGAGGCGGTGCTGGCGCGTGTGCGCCAGCTGCTGGAGGAGGGCACGGTCACCAGCCATGGCGGCCGGAAGATCCCGATGCACGTCCGTTCCATCCTCGTGCACGGCGACACGCCCGGCGCGGTGGAACTGGCCCGCGCCGTGCGCGGCGTGGTCGAGGCGACAGGGCGCGTGGTGCCGATCTCGCAGCAGCTCGCGCCCTGAAACAGGGCGGCCCGCGGGCAACATAAGGACGGCTTATCTCTCCACAGCCATTCCGTCTTGGCGTCCCGAGGTCCCGGTCGATACAGTGAATTCGTCATAACGAAAGAAGCCGAAGATGCCTTTTTCCGACTACAAGACCGCGCTGGTGACCGGAGCCTCCTCGGGCATCGGCGCTGCCGTCGTCGAGCGCCTCTGCAAGGAGGGCCTGCAGGTCCATGCGCTCGCACGCAGCGCCGCCAGGCTCGACGAGCTGGCCTCGCGCACCGGCTGCATCCCGCACGCCATCGACGTGAGCGACCTCGCGGGCATCACCCGCCTGGCGCAGGAAATCGACTTCGACGTGCTGGTCAACAACGCCGGCGTCGACCGCCCCGGCTCGATCCTCAAGGCCGATGCCGAGGGCATCGATCTGCTGGTGGACGTCAACCTGCGCGCCGTGCTGCACCTGTGCCGGCTGGTGGTGCCGGGCATGGCAGCGCGCGACCGCGGCCACGTGATCAACATCAGCTCCATCGCCGGTGCCTACAACTTCGGCGGCAACAGCACCTATCACGCGACCAAGGCCGCGGTGAGCATGCTGTCGCGCCAGCTGCGCATCGACGTCTTCGGCAAGCGGGTGCGCGTCACCGAGATCTGCCCGGGGCGGGTGGCCACCGACATCTTCGCCCACGTGCACGGCAACGCGGAGGAGATGCACAAGCGCTTCATCGAGGGCTTCGAGCTGCCGCAGGCCGAGGACATTGCCAGCGCCATCGCCTTTGCCATTGCGGCCCCGGTGGCGGTGAACGTGGGCCACATGGAGATCACGCCGACGCTGCAGGTGCCCGGCGGCCTCTCCACCACCCGGCCCGAGACCCCCCGCGGCTGAGCGGCCGCCACGACGCGCAGAGGAGCAAGGCATGAAGGACTTCGACCTGCTGGCCATCCTCCTGAAGCCGGAGTTCGGCGCCATGCTGCTGCACGGCGTGGAGATGACGCTGAAGATCGCGGCCGGCTCCTGGCTGCTCGCGATGAGCCTGGCGGTGGTGCTGCTGACGGTGCGCCTCACGCCCAGCCGCATCGCCGAGCGCGCGGTGGCGGCCTACATCTCGTACCACCGCAACGTGCCGACGCTGGTGCAGCTGATGCTCTGGTACTTCGGCATCTTCAGCCTGCTGCCGGAGTTCCTGCAGGGCTGGCTGTCGGCGCACAACGCGGAAGCCATTCTCTCGATCGTCGCGCTGGGCCTGTGCCAGGCCGCCTACTTCAGCGAGGACATGCGCTCGGGCCTGCGCTCCGTCCCGGCCGGGCAGGCCGAGGCGGCGCGGGCACTGGGTCACAGCTTCATCGGCTCGATGCGCCACGTGATGCTGCCGCAGGCCATGCGCAACGCGATCCCCGCGCTCATCAACCACAGCGTGTCGCTGTTCAAGAACAGCAGCCTGGCCATGGCAATCGGCGTGGCCGAGCTGACGCATGCCGTGAAGGAGGTGGAGAGCCAGAGCTTCCGCGCTTTCGAGGCCTACAGCGTGGCCACGGTGCTCTACCTGGGCTTCTCGCTGCTCATCATGGCCGCGGGCGGCTGGGTGGCGCGGCACTACCGCATTGCAGGAGCGAGGTGAGCGATGTTCAGCATCTTCGAGATCCTGCGCGACAACTGGCTGCTGCTGCTCATCGGGCAGTATCCCAACGGGCCGATGGGCGGCATCGTCGCCACGCTGGTGCTGTCGGTGCTGGGCATCGTGCTGGCCTTTCCGCTGTCGGTGCTGATGGCGCTGGCGCGGCTGTCGCCCTGGAGGCTGCTGCGCTGGCCGGTGGCGGCGCTGGTCTACGTGGTGCGCGGCGTGCCGCTGCTGATGGTGATCCTGTGGGTCTACTTCCTGGTACCACTGCTGATCGGCCGCGAGATCTCGGGCTTCACCACCATGGTGTGCACGCTGGTGATCTACGAGGGGGCCTACCTGTCGGAAGTGGTGCGCGCCGGCATCCTGGCCCTGCCCAAGGGGCAGACCGAGGCAGCGCGCGCACTGGGCCACAGCCACCTGAAGACCATGTGGTACGTGATCCTGCCGCAGGCGCTCTACAACATGCTGCCGAGCATGCTGAGCCAGTTCATCTCGACGATCAAGGAAACGACGCTGGGCTACGTGATCAACGTCAACGAGCTCACCTTCGCGGCCAACCAGATCAACAACCAGCTGCTGACCAAGCCCTTCCAGGTGTTCTTCATCCTCGCGATGACCTACTACGTGGTGTGCTTCAGCCTCACGCAGCTGGCGCAATGGCTGGAGCGGCGCATCGCCCACAAGCGGGCCGGCAGCGCGGCGGCGCGCGTCTCGCCCAGCGACGTTTCGCTGCCGCCGCCGGTGGCGGCCAACCCCTGACGAGGCCGCGCAGACGGCCGACGACAAGACAGGAGACAACGACCATGCCCAACCCGACGAACGCAGAAAGCGCTCCGATGATCCTGTTTTCGAACATCAACAAGTGGTACGGCGACTACCAGGCGCTGGCCGACGTGAATGCCGAGGTGAAAAAGGGCGAGGTGGTGGTGGTCTGCGGGCCGTCGGGTTCGGGCAAGTCCACGCTGATCCGTACGGTGAACCGGCTGGAAGAGGTCAAGTCGGGCCAACTGCTCTTCGACGGCCACGACATCCACGCGCCCATGGGCAGCGCCGCGCTCAACAAGCTGCGCAGCCGCATCGGCTTCGTGTTCCAGAGCTTCAACCTGTTTCCACACCTGTCGGTGCTGGACAACGTCATGCTCTCGCCCATGCGCGTGCTGGGCGTCAAGCGCGCCGCCGCAAAGACCAAGGCGATGCAGCTGCTGGAACGCGTGGGCCTGGCCGCCAAGGCCGGCGCCTTCCCGGCGCAGCTCTCGGGCGGCCAGCAGCAGCGCGTGGCGATCGCGCGTGCGCTGGCGATGGAGCCGCCAGCCATGTTGTTCGACGAACCCACCAGCGCGCTGGACCCCGAGATGGTGGGCGAGGTGCTGTCGGTGATGCGCGGCCTGGCCAACGACGGCATGACGATGATGTGCGTCACGCACGAGATGAACTTCGCCCGCGAGGTGGCGGACTGCATCTGGTTCATGGACGCCGGCCGCATTCTCGAGAAGGCCGAGCCCGAGACCTTCTTCACCAGGCCCCAGCATCCGCGAGCGCAACGCTTCCTTTCGGACCTGCGCGCGCACTGAGTTTCCCTTTCGTTCAATCCACCCATCTCACTCACGAGGAATCGATCATGTCGAAGAAGACCGCCTTCCAATTCGCCGCCGTCGCCGGCTGCGTCCTCGCGCTTTGCGGCGCGGCCCAGGCCGACCAGTGGGACGAGATCAGCCAGCGCAAGGAGCTCAAGTGCGGCACCTTCGCCGACGTGCCGCCCTTCGCCGCGCCCGATCCCAAGACGCGTGAGATGGTCGGCCACGACATCGATCTGTGCAACGCGCTGGCCAAGCAGCTCGGCGTGGCTGCCAAGGTCACGCCGCTGTCGGTGGAGGCGCGCGTGCCAGAGGTGAAGCTCGGCCGCGTCGACGTGACGGTGGCCAACCTCGCCTACACCAAGAGCCGCGGCGAGCAGATCCAGTTCAGCGATCCGTACTACGTGGCCAAGGAGATGCTGGCCGTCAAGGCCTCCGACCCCGGCACGGCGAAGGCCGACTTCAAGGGCAAGCGGCTGAGCTCCACCAAGGGCTCGACCTCGGAGCTGTCGATCAAGATGAACGGCTCCGAACCCGTGACCTTCCAGGACACCGGCTCCGCCTTCATGGCCGTGCAGCAGAACAAGTCGGTGGGCATGGTGGCCAACACGATGACCATCACCAAGCTGGTCAACCAGTCGAAGACCTCCGGGGTCGAGCTGAAGATGATCAAGGAGCCCATGGTGCTCCAGCCGATCGGCGTGGGCATGAAGAAGGATGAGCCGGTGCTGCTGTCGAAGGTGAACGGGGCGCTTTATGCGCTCGAGAAGTCGGGCGAGCTCGACAGGATCTGGGCCAAGTGGCTGGGGCCGAACACCGAGTACAAGATGACGCGTGACGAGAAGGTCACGCCGCTGGCGGATCTGAAGTTCGAGCTGCTGCCTTGATATCAGCTTCGACGCTGATGAGATGAAATCCTGGGGGTTGATGGCGTTGATGTGACGGTGCGCGCCGCGGGAGGCGGTCTGCGGCCCGGGCTCATACTGGGGCGGTCGTCGCTTCGCGCCGACCGCCACAGTGAAGCGCCGCCGGCACACCCGCAGGCGCCATCTTTGCAGCGCGCAGGCCCAGACAGCGTTGTCCGTCCCAAAAAGAGCTATTCCGCAGCGATCCCGGCGCGATGCGCCAGCGCCCGGTAGCGCGAGATCTCCGATTCCATCAGGCTGCGAAACGGCCCCGCGCCGATCATCACCGGCTCCGTGCCTTGAGCGCGGAACTGGTCCTGGAGCGCCTTGTCGGCCATTGCGGCGTCGACCGAGGCGGTGAGCTTCCGGATCACAGGCGCCGACGTGCCGGCCGGCGCGGCGATGCCGTACCAAGCATCGAAGGTGGCCTCCGGCAGCTTGAGCTCGGCCATGGTCGGCACCTCCGGCAGCATGCTGGAGCGCGTCGTACCGACCACGGCCAGCGCGCGGAGCTTGCCTGAACGCACATGCGGCGCGACGGCGGCCACGGTGTCGATGCCCATCTCGATCTCCCCGCCGATCAGGGCGACGGTGCTCTGGCCGCTGCCCTTGTAGGGCACGTCCTGGAGCTTCACGCCAGCCGCCATCGCGAACAGTTCGCCGGCCAGGTGCGGGCCGGAGCCGCTGCCGAAGGTGGCGTAGCGGATGCCCAGGGGCTTGGCTTTCGCGGCTGCGGCGAGTTCGGCCACGCTGCGCCAGGGCGCGGCCGTGCCGACTACCAGCACCAGCGGGGCCTTGGCAATGATGGCTACCGGCGCGAGATCCTTCAGTGGGTCGTAGGGCAGCCTGGCGCGCAGGGCGGGGTTCACGCTGTAGGTGGTGGAGCCCGAGACCAGCAGCGTGTAGCCGTCCGGCGGCGCCTTGGCGACCGCGTCGGCGCCGATGAGGGTCGCCGCACCGGGCTTGTTGTCGATCACGACCGGCTGGCCCAGTTTGTCCGCCAATTTCTGGCCCAGGCCGCGCGCCACGATGTCGGTGCCGCCGCCGGGCGGGAAGGGCACGACCAGCTTGACGGGCTTGACTGGCCACGTGTCGTTGGCCTGCGCGAGGCTGCCCACGGCAAGGAGGGTGACGGCGAGCAAGGGGGCGAGGACTTTCATGCGGACGGGGCTTTCAGGGAAGAAGAAGGTGTGGAGGGCTTGGCATGCCAGGGCGCGTGCGCATCGGCATCGCCGAGGTCCCAGTAGAGGCCGGCCATCATCTGCAGGCCTTCGCGCGCCAGCGGTGCCAGCAGGTGCTCGTTGGGTGCGTGCTGCGCGCAGGCGGGGTAGGAGTGCGGCACCCACAGAGTGGGCAGGCCCAGCAGGTCGGCGAAAACGTCGTTGGGCAGGGAGCCGGCGAGGTTGGGCAGCAGGTCGGGGCGCTGGCCGGTGCTGGTCTCGATGGAGCGCAGAGCCCAGTCCACCCAGGGGTTGTCCGGGTCCAGGCGCGTCGCCGCGCCTTCGAGCGTGACCTGCACCTCGACCTGGCCGAAGCCGTGCGCATCGAGATGCGCGCGCACGATGGATGCGAGGTCTTGCCACGGCGTGCCGACCACGAAGCGCAACTGGCAGTGCGCCACCGCCTCGCCGGGAATGGCGTTGACCGGTCGTTGCGGCGAGCCGGCGCCGAGCGCCAGAACCTCCAGCGTGTTCCAGCCCACCAGGCGCTCGGCGGGGCTGAGGCCGGGCTCGCCCCAGCCGGCATCGAGCGCCGGGTCCTCGGCGCCGCCGCCGATCTCGATGGAAGCGAGGGCCTCGCGCACCGGAGCGGGAATGCCGCGGGGCCGCAGCGCTTCGACCAGGATGCGGCCCCTGGCATCCGCCAGGGTGGCAACGGCATGGCTCAGCACGGTGGCCGGGTTCATCAGCACGCCGCCCCAGTTGCCCGAGTGGTAGCCGCGCGTCCGTGCGCGCAGCCGCAGGCTGAAGTTGACCGCGCCGCGCGAGCCGAGGAAGAGGGTGGGCCGCTGTGCGTGTACACGCGGGCCGTCGCAGGCGATCAACAGGTCGGCGCGCAGCTGGCCGGCGTGAAGGGCGCAGACCTCGTGCAGGCCGGGCGAGGCGGCCTCCTCGCCCATCTCCAGCAGGAGCGTCACGTTGTAGCCGAGGCGGCCGCCGCGGGCCCGGATCACCTCCGCCAACGCACCCAGGTTGATGGTGTGCTGGCCCTTGTTGTCGGCAGTGCCGCGGCCGTACCAGCGATCGCCCTCGACCGTGAGCGTCCAGGGGGCGAGGCCTTCGCGCCATTGCGCGTCCTGGCCGCTGACCACGTCGCCGTGGCCGTAGCTGAGTACCGTGGGGAGCGCGCTGTTCTCGATGCGCCGGGCGATCAGGAAGGGACCGCCGCCTTGCACCGGGTTGTCGATCAGCGCGCAGTCGAAGCCGAGCTGCGCGAGCGTTGGGCTGATCTCCTCGCGCAGGTAGGCGCCGAGCGCGGGCGTTGCCGCACCGGCGTCGCTCTCGGTCCGGAAAGCGATGCGCCGGCGGAGGTCGGCGAGGAAGCGGCCGTCGTCGAAGTAGGTGGCGGCCGCGCGGAGGCAATCGTGGCGTTGCATGGTCTCGTGTTCGCGTGATGACATCGGGGATGCAAGTAAAAGGCCTGGCGGCCGTTGCGGGAACCATCGATTTCGCAAGCTACCATTGCCTTCAAGGCAACGCTGGCATCGGCTTCCCATGGCGACTTCCATCCTCAGCATCCCCATGCGCTACTTCATCGAGGTGGCGACCCGTGGTTCGGTCAGCCAGGCGGCGGCCCATCTCTATGTCGCGTCCTCGGCCGTGAGCCGGCAGATCGCCAAGCTGGAGGACGCGCTGCAGACGCCCTTGTTCGAGCGCAGGGCGCGCGGCATGACGCTCACGCAGGCCGGCGAGCGCCTGGCCGCACACCTGCGCACGACGCAGGCGGACACCGAGCAGGTGATCGAGCAGGTGCGCGGCATCGGCGGCCGCGAGGCGGGGCGCGTGCGCGTGGCCTGTACCGAGGGCTTTGCGCTTGGTTTCATGCCGCAGGTGATGCGCCGCTTCCGGGCGGCGCATGCGGACAGCCGGATGCAGCTGCAGGTGGGCGCGCCGGACGAGGTCAGCGAACTGCTGGCGCGCGGCGATGCCGACATCGCGCTCAAGTACGCGGTGGCGCCCGAGCGTGGCTGCCGCATCGAGCACTCGGCCGGCGCGCCGGTGTTCGCGCTGATGGCGCCGGATCATCCGCTGGCGCGGCAGCGTGCCGTCAGCGTGGCCGAGGTGGTGCGCTACCCGCTGGCCGTGGGCAGCAGGGGCGTGACCGCGCGGCAGCTCTTCGACTTGAGCTGCAGCGTGCAGGGACTGAGCTACGAGCCGACCTTCGTCAGCAATTTCTCCTCGGTGCTGCTGCCGCTGGTGCGCACGCCGGACATCGTTCTGTCGGGCTACCTGACGGCCATCCACCTGATCGAGAACGGCACGCTGGTCGCGCGGCCGTTCGTGGAAGCCCAGATGCAGCAGCGGCGCCTGCAGGTGCTGTCGCTCGAGGGGCGAACGCTGTCGCCGCTGGCGCGTGCGCTGGTGCAGCAGCTGGTCGCCGAGATCGCCGGGGGGCGCAGGCGCAAGCTGGGCCGTGCCCGCGCCGCGCGCACCTGATCCGCCTCAGCCCGGGTGACGGAAGGGGCTGCGCCCTTCCAGGTGGTCGAGGTAGTTGGCGATACCTTCGTCCTCGCGTTCGAGGAAGCGCTCCACCGCGTCGGCGAAGGCGGGATGGGCCAGCCAATGGGCACTCGTTGTCTTGACCGGCATCAGGGCGCGGGCCATCTTGTGCTCGCCCTGGGCGCCACCCTCGAAACGCTGCACACCGTGCTCGATGCACCAGGCCAGGGGCTGGTAGTAGCAGGCCTCGAAATGCAGGCAGTCCACGCGCTCGAGTGCGCCCCAGTAGCGGCCGTAGGCAACCGAAGCGTCGGCCGACAGGGCGATCAGGCTGCTGGCGATGGGCTTGCCTGCGCGCTCCGCCACGAAGAGCAGCCAGGCCTCGGGCATGTCCTCGGCCATGCGGCCGAAGAATTCGGGCTTCAGGTAGGGTGGGTTGCCGTGCTCGCGGTAGGTGCGGGCGTAGCAGCGGTAGAAGAAGTCCCAGTCGGCCTCGGTGATGTTCGCACCGCGCGACCAGCGGAAGCGCACGCCGGCCTCGTGCACCTTGCGGCGCTCCTGGCGGATCTTCTTGCGCTTGTCGTGGGACAGGCTGGCGAGGAAGGCGTCGAAATCCGTCCAAGTTTCATGGCTCGTCCAGTGGAACTGGACCGTGTGGCGCAGCATCAGGCCGGCCTCGGCGCAGGCGGCGATGTCTTCGTCGGCGCCGAAAAGCAGATGCAGCGACGAGAGCCCCTCCTCTTTGCACCACGCGACCAATGCCTGCACCAGCAGGGCGCGGCTGTCGGCATCGCGCGCGAGCAGGCGGGTGCCCGGCACCGGCGTGAAGGGCACCGCCACCAGCGCCTTCGGGTAGTAGGCCAGGCCATGCTGCTGGTAGGCGTTGGCCCAGGCCCAGTCGAAGACGTACTCGCCGTAGGAATGGGCCTTGAGGTACATCGGGCAGGCCGCGAGCAGTTCGCGGCCGCGCCACAGCGTCAGGAAGCGCGGACTCCAGCCGCTTTCGGGCGCGGCGCTGTCGCTCTGCTCCAGCGCATCCAGGTAGGCGTGCCGCATGAAGGGGGAGGGCGCGGCCTGGGCGGCCAGCAGGCCGTCCCAGGCGGCGGCCTCGATCTCGGAGATGCTGCCGTGGATGCGGACGACGGGCGCGCTCAAGAAGATCTCTTCAGCGGCCGCGCGGGGCCATGGTTTCGGCGATGTAGATCCCGCCCAGCACCAGGGCCAGCGCCAGCGCGTGGTACAGCGACAGCGACTCGCCGAGCACCAGCACCGCCAGCAGCGGGCCGAAGATCGGCACCAGGTTGAGGAAGACGCCCGCCCGCGCCGGCCCGATCAGGCCGACCGCATGGATGAAGGTGACCTGCGCGATGAAGGAGGGCAGCAGCCCGACGAACAGGATCAGCGCCCAGCCCTTCGTGGTGGGCAGGAAGAAGTCGCCCATGGCGATCTCCGCGACCAGCAGCGGCACCGACACCAGGCAGGCCACGGCCGCGGTCGCCGCAAAGAAGACGATGGCCGGCACGTCGGGCCGGCGGCGCAGGCCCAGCGCATAGGCGGCATAGAGCAGGGAGGCGACGATCATCCAGACATCACCGATGTTGAAGCCCAACTGAGCCAGCCGCTCCGGATGGCCGCCGGATGCCACCACCACGATGCCGGCCAGCGTCAGCGCCACGCCCACCAACTGCAGTCCGCCGACGCGGGTGTGGAGGAAGAGCAGGCTGCCCAGCAGCACCAGCACCGGGATGGTGCCCTGGATGATCGCGATGTTGATGGCGGTCGTGTGATGGGCCGCGGCGTAGAACAGGGCGTTGAAGCCGGTGAAACCCAGCGTGCCCATCAGCGCGATGAAGCGCCACGAGGGCAGGAGGGTGCGCCAATGAAGGCCGATCTGCTGGCGCGCGCACAGGCCCAGGGCCAGGCAGCAGACGATCCAGCGCGAGAAGGTGAGCATCATCGGCGAGACTTCGCCCACCGCGAGCCGGGCCGCCACCGCGTTCGCGCCCCAGATCAGCGTGGTGGACACCAGCAGGACGTAGGCTTGGTTGTGGAGCCAGGGGAGGAAGGAGGCGAAGAACCCGGGGGAGGAGGAACCTGAGCGCATGGCCCGCCGAGCGTATCAGCCCCGGCGCCGGCCCGCCGGAAAGCGTCCGCCAACCCATCGTTTGGCAAAGGCGAATGACATAATCGTTTCAGGCCGCGAGCCTGGCACGCTACATGCAGGACGGCATGGGCATCGTGGACCTTCGGATGCGCCGCCGCTGCTTCGGCCGGATCGCGCTACCCTGTCAGCCAGTTCAACGACATCGCTGCAAGAAAGACCGTATGAAGCAGATCACCGCCATCGTCAAACCGTTCAAGCTCGACGACGTGCGCGAGGCGCTGGCCGAGGTCGGCGTCACCGGGCTCACCGTCACCGAGGTCAAGGGCTTCGGCCGGCAGAAGGGGCACACCGAGCTCTACCGCGGCGCCGAATACGTGGTCGACTTCCTGCCGAAGATGAAGGTCGAGGTGGTGGTCAACGAAGCCGACCTCGATCGCTGCGTCGACGCCATCGTGGGTGCCGCGCGCACCGGCAAGATCGGCGACGGCAAGATCTTCGTGACGAATGTCGAGCGAGTGGTGCGCATCCGCACCGGCGAGGAAGACGAACAGGCCGTCTGAGGCCCCGGTCAGAGCACTTCGGCGAGCTTGTCGCCGCGCGGGTGGCGGCCGGCTTCCTCGACCAGCGATTCCAGCAGGGGCTCGACTTCGTCGCCCGAGCGGATCAGCCCCATCTGCCAATCCCCCATGAAGCCTTCGCGCACGCTCTGGGCGAGGAATCCGAGCAGGCCCGCGTAGTAGCCGGCCACATCGAGGATGCCCACCGGCTTGTCGTGGTAGCCGAGCTGGCGCCAAGTCCAGATCTCGAACAGCTCCTCGAAGGTGCCGATGCCGCCCGGCAGGGCCACGAAGGCATCGGCGCGTTCGCCCATCATGGCCTTGCGCTCGTGCATGGTGCCGACCACGTGGAGCTCGTCGCACTGCGGATTGGCCAGCTCCTTGTCGACCAGGGCCTTGGGAATGATGCCGATCACGCGACCGCCGGCCAGGCGGGTTGCCTCGGCGACAGTGCCCATGAGGCCAGTGCGGCCGCCGCCGTAGACGAGCTGGCCGCCGTGCTGGCCGATCCAGCGACCGACCGACCGGGCGGCGGCAGAGAATTCGGGCCGCTCGCCGGCGCGGGAGCCGCAGTAAACGCAAATCGAGAAAGTTGGGGTCATCCCCCGATCATGCCGCCTTCGAATGACGGGGGGCTTGCACCCTCATCCCGCGAAGCGGTGCCACAGCGCCGCGATCCAGACGCCACAGCACAGCAGGATGGACATCAGCACCGCGGCGCTGCCCAGGTCCTTGGCGCTCTTGGAGAAAGAGTGCCATTCCGGGCCTACGCGATTGATGGCCGCCTCGATGCCGGTGTTGAGCAGCTCGACGATCATTACCAGGACGACCACGGACACCAGCAGCGCCACCTCCAGCCAGGTGCGCCCGACCCAGAAGGCGGCCGGCACCATGACGATGGCGCACAGCACCTCCTGGCGGAACGCGGTCTCGCCCCAGCCGGCGCGGAAGCCGTCCAGCGAGATCAGGGTGGCGTGCCAGATGCGGTCCAGGCCGCGCCGCGCTTTCTGCGGATTGACGGGTTCGTTGACTGTGCTCATGGAAGAATATCTTCGGCTGCAGTGCGAGCCGCCTTCGGTGCGGCCGGGCGGCGGCTCATCGGCGGCTCAGGGGTTTGGAGGGAATCAGGCGGGTGCCGGCCCAGGCGTCGTGCCAGAACTGGCGCTCGGGATGGAAGCGCGAGAGCAGGGCCCAGACGATCACCCAGCCGAAGATCAGCACGGCGGATTCGCCGCCGCCCAGCTTGAAAGGTGCGATGGCGGCCAGCGGCGGCAGGAACCAGATCCAGGACAGCAGGTAGCGCAGCAGGGCGCGGCCCTGGCTGACCGGCCGGCCGAAGCGGTCGACCACGCGCAGGCCCCAGGTTTTCATGGCCAGCGTCTGCCCTCTGGACCAGAACCAGACGAAATAGACGCCGAACACGACGAAGAGGAAGGCCTGCAGCAGATGCCGCCGGGAATCCATCGCGTCGCGCATCTGGCCCAGGGTGCTGAACAGCCAGCCTGCGACGAAGACCACCGCGAACAGCAGCATGCCCTCGTAGAGCCAGCAGGCCATGCGCCGCCACAGCCCGGGCGCGATGAGGGCGGCTGGGGCGGGCGGGGTGGAGGAGTCAGGGAGCGTGCAGCCGCGGACGCCGGCGCTGTCGGGGGAACTGGAAGCCATCGGCAGCTTGTATCACGGCGCGGCGGTGGGCTGGTCGGAAGTGCGTACGGCCGGCGTGGAGGAAATAGGCGTGTCCGCGGGGGCGGTCGGGGCGGAAGGCGGTGGGACCTGTGCCTCTGCCGTGACGGGTGCGCCAGAGGGCGCGGCCACGGCCGGCATCGTTACCGGAACGGCCGCCGGCAGCCGCGTGACCACGGGCGCCGGTGGTGTCAGCTGGATCCGCGGCGTGTGCCCTCCGTCCGCGGTCAGGGCGGGCAGCGGGACCAGTTTCTGCGCCGGCACCGGCCGGATCGAAGCCGCGGCGCCGGGTCGGGGCGTTGCGCGCGAGGCCAGTTCGCGCTTTTCTTCTTCGCTGAGGGCCTGGTAGGCCTCCCACTTGGCCTTGCGCTCGTCGATCGGCACCTGCTTGACCTCGGCGAAGTTGAAGCGAGCCAGGGTGCGCTCCTGGTTGCTCAGCTGGGCCCATTCCGTCATGCGGCTGTGCAGGACTCCCTGCTCGTCCGGCGACATGGTGGCGTAGTTGCGCGACAGCGCCAGCCACTTGCGCTTGTGAGGCTCGGTCAGTGCGTCCCAATGGGGGGCAAGCGGTTGCAGGGCGCGCTGCTGCCGCGCACTCAGGTCGCGCCATAGCGGCTTGGAGACAACCGGCTTCGCCACCGAGGTGGGTGCGGCCGGGTCGCCAGTCCTGGTCTGCGCATCCGCCGCTGCCGCGAGCGCCAGCAGCACGGCCACGCCCACGCCCACGCCCACGCCCGCCACTGCGCCCGACCGGAGCGGGCGGTGCGGGTTGGGGGTCAGCGCTTTCGCGCTGGAGCGGGGGGGCTGTGACATGCGGAGGAGGGGCGGGAAATCAGCGTTGGGAAGCGCCCTCGGCTTTCAGGAACTGGGCGAAGCCCGGGTCCGTGTAGGCGGCGGGCGGGAGGTCGTCGGTCAGCAGGGCGGCATCGACTTCCGCCAGCTCGTTGGCCCGGTTGTCCTCCTGCAAGGTGGTAATCACAAGGAGGCCCGCCACCAGCGCGATCAGCGGGATCACGGAGCCGATACGGGTCCACCAGCCGGCGCCCAGCGCCGCGGTGCCGCCGTTCTGCACCACGGCGGGTGTCGTCTGCAGTAGCCGCACCACCTTGCGGCGCGCCAACGCCTGTTCGCGGGCGGCGCGCAGGCGCTCGCCGATGTCGTGCGGCAGATCCTGGGTCCCGGCCGACAGCCGAACGGCCACCCGACGGGCGAACCGCTCCTCGATCGCGGCAGAGGTGGTCGAAAGCGTTGTATTCATAGCGAAATTCCCTTGGCCTTGAGCGCCTTGCTCAGGGCATGGACGGCACGCGAACAGTGGGTTTTGACGCTGCCCTCGGAGCAGCCCATTGCGGCGGCCGTCTCGGCGACATCCATTTCCTCCCAGTAACGCATCAAAAACGCCTCGCGTTGACGACCCGGCAAAGCGGCGATTTGTTCCTCGATCTCGTGAAAAATCTGGGCGCGCCGGGTGCTGTCCTCGGCGCTTTCGCTTTCCCGGGTGTCCGGCTCGGCCGTGAAATGCTCGAGCAGGTCGAATTCGCCGTCCTCCGCGGTCGCCTCGATGTCGCTCATGTTGGAGAACAGCGCCCGCCGGGTCTTCTGGCGTCGGAACCAATCCAGGGTGCAGTTCGAGAGGATGCGCTGGAACAGCAGCGGCAACTCGTTGGGCGGCTTGTCGCCATAGTGCTCGGCCAGCTTCATCATGCTGTCCTGCACGATGTCGAGTGCGGCCTCCTCGTCCCGCACGTGGTAGACCGTGCGTTTGAAAGCACGCCGCTCGGCGCCCTTCAGGAAATCGGAGAGTTCTTGTTCAGTGGCCAAGCGAATCCGGCGCAAGGGGCGCCGCGTGGGGAAGTGTCTCGGGGACGGACTGCTTTTTTGTCGCCGCGGATTATGCCTGTGCGATCGTTACAGATGCCTCTTGGGCGGCGGCGGGCGCTTCCGATGTCATAATCCGCCTTGCAAGTCAAAAGGCAAACGGGTCACGGTCCGGCGGTTCGACAAGTCCGCCCATGGCTTTGGCCTCAAGTTTCGACGCGGCTTCACAAGAGTTGGCGAAGGAGCACCCAAGGTTTTTCGTTCCCGAAAAAACGCAAAGGTTGATCATGGAAATGTCAAAGGCGGAACTCGCTTCCGCAGCAGCCGTCACCGGCAGTCAAACGCAGGAACTCATGGGCGCCGAGGTGCTGGTCAAGGCACTGCAGGCCGAAGGCGTCCAGTACGTCTGGGGCTATCCCGGCGGCGCGGTTCTCTATATTTACGACGCTTTCTATAAGCAGGACACCATTCAGCACGTACTGGTGCGCCACGAGCAGGCGGCCGTGCACGCGGCCGATGGCTACGCACGCGCCACCGGCGAGGTCGGCGTGGCGCTCGTGACTTCGGGGCCGGGCCTGACCAATGCGGTCACAGGTATTGCGACCGCTTACATGGACAGCATCCCGATGGTGATCATCTCGGGCCAGGTGCCGACGGCGGCGATCGGGCTGGATGCCTTCCAGGAATGCGACACCGTCGGCATCACCCGGCCCATCGTCAAGCACAACTTCCTCGTCAAGGATCCCAAGGATCTGGCGATGACGATGAAGAAGGCCTTCCACATCGCGCGCAGCGGCCGGCCGGGCCCGGTGGTGGTGGACGTGCCCAAGGACGTGTCCTTCAAGAAGGTCAGCTACAGCGGTTATCCCGACAAGGTCGAGATGCGCTCGTACAACCCGGTGCGCAAGGGCCATGGCGGGCAGATCCGCAAGGCGCTGCAACTGCTGCTCTCGGCCAAGCGCCCGTATATCTACACCGGCGGCGGTGTGCTGCTCGGCAACGCGACGAACGAGCTGCGCACGTTGGTCGACATGCTCGGCTATCCGGTCACGAACACGCTGATGGGCCTGGGTGCCTACCCGGCCAGCGACCGCAAGTTCCTTGGCATGCTGGGCATGCACGGCACGATCGAGGCCAACAACGCGATGCAGAGCTGCGATGTGCTGCTCGCCGTGGGCGCGCGCTTCGACGATCGCGTGATCGGCAACCCCAAGCACTTCGCCCAGAACGAGCGCAAGATCATCCACATCGACATCGATCCGTCGAGCATCTCGAAGCGGGTGAAGGTCGACATTCCGATCGTCGGCGACGTCAAGGAAGTGCTGACCGAACTGATCTCGATGATCAAGGAAAGTCCGCAGCGCGCCGACCCCGGTGCCCTGGCCGGCTGGTGGGACACCATCGAAGGCTGGCGCAGCAAGGACTGCCTCAACTACGACCGCGGCAACAAGGACGTGATCAAGCCGCAGTACGTGGTCGAGACCCTGTGGAACATGACCAAGGGCACCGACACCTACATCACGTCGGACGTCGGACAGCACCAGATGTGGGCGGCCCAGTACTACCGCTTCGACGAGCCGCGCCGCTGGATCAACTCCGGCGGCCTGGGCACCATGGGCGTGGGCATCCCCTATGCAATGGGCATCAAGCTGGCCAAGCCCGAATCGGAGGTCTTCTGCGTCACCGGCGAGGGCTCGGTGCAGATGTGCATCCAGGAGCTCTCGACCTGCCTGCAGTACAACACCCCGATCAAGATCATCTCGCTGAACAACCGCTACCTCGGCATGGTGCGCCAGTGGCAGGAGATCGAGTACTCGGGCCGCTACAGCCACAGCTACATGGACGCGCTGCCCAACTTCGTGAAGCTGGCCGAGGCCTATGGCCATGTCGGCATGCTGATCGAGCGTCCGCAGGACGTCGAGCCCGCGCTGCGCGAGGCGCGCAAGCTCAAGGATCGGACCGTGTTCATGGATTTCCGCACCGACCCCACCGAGAACGTGTTCCCGATGGTGAAGGCGGGCATGGGCATCACCGAAATGCTGCTGGGTTCCGAGGATCTGTAACGGGCGAAAGCCGGCCTGCGGTGCGGGCTGGCTCCTTGATTAACTTTTTTTGCGGATGAATCTATTGTCCGCCGAGCCCGCGCATTACCGTGCACGGGGGAGGGCGGCGAAAAGAGGAATCCCTTCCTGACATGAAACACATCATTGCCGTGCTGCTCGAGAACGAGCCCGGTGCACTCTCCCGCGTCGTGGGCCTCTTCTCCGCCCGCGGCTACAACATCGAATCGCTGACAGTCGCGCCCACGGAGGACCCAAGCCTCTCGCGCATGACGATCGTCACTGCCGGCTCGGACGACGTGATCGAACAGATCACCAAGCACCTCAACCGCCTCATCGAGGTCGTCAAGGTCGTCGACCTGACCGAGGGCGCCTACACCGAGCGCGAGCTCATGATGGTGAAGGTGCGGGCGGTCGGCAAGGAGCGCGAGGAGATGATGCGCATGGCGGAGATCTTCCGCGGCCGCATCATCGACGTGACCGACAAGAGCTACACCGTCGAGCTCACCGGCGACCACGGAAAGAACGACGCCTTCCTCGAGGCGATCGACCGCGGCGCCATCCTCGAGACCGTCCGTACCGGCGCCAGCGGCATCGGCCGCGGCGAGCGCATCCTGCGCGTCTGACAAGCCCCCTCTACACCCACCACACATCACCGAATCTACGAAGGAGCAAGCACCATGAAGGTCTATTACGACAAGGACGCCGATCTGAGCCTGATCAAGGGGAAGACCGTCGCGATCATCGGTTACGGCAGCCAGGGCCATGCGCACGCGCAGAACCTCAACGACAGCGGCGTGAAGGTCGTCGTCGGCCTGCGCAAGGGTGGCGCTTCCTGGCCCAAGGTCGAGAAGGCCGGCCTCAAGGTCGCCGAGGTGGCGGAGGCCGTGAAGTCGGCCGACGTGGTCATGATCCTGCTGCCCGACGAGCAGATCGCCAGCGTCTACAAGAACGACGTGGCGCCGAACATCAAGGAAGGTGCTTCGCTCGTGTTCGCGCATGGCTTCAACGTCCACTACGGCTTCGTCCAGCCGCGCGCAGATCTCGACGTGTGGATGGTGGCGCCCAAGGCCCCTGGCCACACCGTGCGCAGCACCTACACCCAGGGCGGCGGCGTGCCGCACCTGATCGCGGTGCATGCCGACAAGAGCGGCAAGGCGCGTGACCTGGCGCTGTCCTACGCGACGGCCAATGGCGGCGGCAAGGCCGGCATCATCGAGACCAACTTCCGCGAGGAAACCGAGACCGACCTGTTCGGCGAGCAGGCCGTACTGTGCGGCGGCACCGTGGAACTGATCAAGGCCGGCTTCGAGACGCTGGTGGAAGCCGGCTACGCGCCCGAGATGGCCTACTTCGAGTGCCTGCACGAGCTGAAGCTGATCGTCGACCTGATCTACGAAGGCGGCATCGCCAACATGAACTACTCGATCTCGAACAACGCCGAGTACGGCGAGTACGTGACGGGTCCGCGCATCGTGACCGACGAAACCAAGAAGGTCATGAAGCAGGTTCTGCGTGACATCCAGACCGGCGAGTACGCCAAGAGCTTCGTGCTTGAGAACGCGGGTGGCGCGCCCACGCTGATCAGCCGCCGCCGCCTGAACGCGGAGCACCAGATCGAAGTGGTCGGCGAGAAGCTGCGCGCCATGATGCCCTGGATCAAGAAGAACAAGCTGGTCGACCAGTCTCGTAACTGATCGGCACCCGATCCAGCTCCGGAGGGCCACCCACGAGGTGGCCCTTTTCTTTGAGGCGGCCCGTGCCGCTGAACTACACTGCGCCGATCCATGCATGACGACACGCTCCCCGATGATGCAGCGCCGCGCAAGCGTCGCAAGGGCATCTACATCCTGCCTAACCTGTTCACGCTGGCGGCGCTGTTCGGCGGCTTTTACTCGGTCGTGATGGCCATGAACGGGCGCTTCGATCTGGCGGCGCTGGGCGTCTTCGCCGCCATGATCCTCGACAGCCTGGACGGTCGCGTGGCGCGCTTGACCAACACGCAGAGCGCCTTCGGCGAGCAGATGGATTCGCTGTCCGACATGGTGTCCTTCGGCGCGGCGCCGGCGCTGATCGCCTACGAATGGTCGCTCAAGGGCCTGGGCCGCTGGGGCTGGATCGCGGCCTTCGTCTACTGTGCGTGCGCGGCGCTGCGGCTGGCGCGCTTCAACGTCAACACCGGCGTGGTCGACAAGCGCTGGTTCCAGGGCCTGCCGTCGCCGGCGGCTGCGGCGCTGGTGGCGGGCTTCATCTGGCTCATGACGGAATGGGGCAAGCGCGGCGGTGAGGTGCTCTATCTCTCCTGGCACCAGATCACCTGGATCACCTTCGGCTTCACGCTCTACGCGGGCCTGACGATGGTGACCAACGCGCCTTTCTACAGCTTCAAGGATGTCCAGGTGAAGAAGAGCGTGCCCTTCGCGGTGATCGTGCTGATCGCGCTGGCCATCGCCGTCATCAACATCCACCCGCCGACTGTGCTGTTCGGCGTGTTCGTCGCCTACGGACTGAGCGGCTACGTGGTCTACGGCTGGCGCAAGGCCAAGGGCCAGCACGTGAGCGTGATCAGCACCTCGACCGAGGAACCCGACGAGCGCGGCCTGCACAAGTGATTCGGCCTGTGTTACATTCGCGACTCCCATGAACAAGATTTCGCTGGCCCTACTACTGATCCCCTACGGGCGGAGACGGTAGAGCGCGCAAGCGAATCCATCACACGGCCCGTTCGCACCAGCAACGGGCCGTTTGTTTTGGGGTTGCTGGTTGTCCATCCAACCACAGCGAGAAATACCAGATGTTGAAGCAACCCGACCGCAAGTACCGCGCCTCCGCGCCGATCGGCCTCAAGGACCGGACCTGGCCCGATGCCGTCCTGACCCAGGCCCCGATCTGGCTGTCGACCGACCTGCGCGACGGCAACCAGGCGCTGGTGGAGCCGATGGACATCGCTCGCAAGATGCGCATGTTCGAGACGCTGGTGGCGATCGGCTTCAAGGAGATCGAGGTCGGATTTCCCTCGGCCTCGCAGATCGAGTTCGATTTTGTCCGCAAGCTGATCGAGGAAGACCGGATTCCCGACGACGTGACGATCCAGGTGCTGACGCAGGCACGCGACCACCTGATCGAGCGCACCTTCGAGGCTCTCCAGGGCGCGCCGCGCGTGATCGTGCATCTCTACAACGCCGTCGCGCCGGTGATGCGCCGTGTGGTGCTCGGCATGGACGAAGACCAGATCGTCGAGCTTGCGACCTCGCATGCCCGCATGTTCAACGAACTCGCCGCGAAGCAGCCGGCGACGCAATGGACCTTCCAGTACTCGCCCGAGATGTTCTCGGGCACCGAACTGGCCTTCTCGAAGCGGGTCGTCGATGCGGTGACCGAGGTCTGGGCCCCGACGCCCGAGCGCAAGTGCATCGTCAACCTGCCCTCGACGGTCGAGCACTCCACCCCCAACATCTTCGCCGACATGATCGAGTGGATGCACCGGAACCTGGCCCGGCGCGATTCGATCGTGCTGTGCGTGCATCCGCACAACGACCGCGGCACCGGCACGGCGGCCGGCGAGTTCGCCCTGATGGCGGGCGCCGAGCGCATCGAGGGTTGCCTGTTCGGCAACGGCGAGCGCACCGGCAACCTGGACTTGGTGAATGTCGCGCTCAACCTGTACACGCAGGGCGTCTCGCCGGGCCTGGACTTCTCGAACATCGACGAGATCCGCGCCACGGTCGAGCACTGCAACCAGCTGCCGGTGCATCCGCGCCATCCCTACGTCGGCGACCTCGTCTACACCTCGTTCTCCGGCTCGCATCAGGACGCGATCAAGAAGGCTTTCGCGGCGCGCAAGGAGGGCGACATGTGGGAAATGCCTTATCTGCCGATCGACCCGAAGGACGTGGGCCGCAGCTACGAGGCGGTGATCCGCGTCAACAGCCAGTCGGGCAAGGGCGGCATTTCCTACCTGCTCGAAAGCGAGTACGGCCTCGAGCTGCCGCGGCGCCTGCAGATGGAATTCAGCCAGGTGGTGCAGCGGGTGATGGACGTGGCAGGCAAGGAGTTCACGGCTGCCGATCTCTGGCAGCTGTTCGAAGGCGAGTACCGTATCGGCGACCAGCAGATGGCCCCCCAGCACCGTGTACTCGAGGAGCGGGGCGAGGGCGCTGACGCATTGGTGGTGCTGCGCGCCGACCTGCCATGGGACGGCGAGGTGCGCCGCATCGAAGGTCAAGGCAACGGGCCGATCGACGCCTTCATCCACGCACTGGCCGACGCCACCGGGCACTCGATCCGGGTGATCGACTATCACCAGCACGCCATCGGCGCCGGTGCCGACGCGCAGGCCGTGGCCTATCTCGAGCTGCGGGTGGACGAAAACCAGACGCTGTTCGGCGTCGGCCGCGATGCCGACATCGTCTCGGCCTCGCTCAAGGCAATCGTTTCCGGTCTGGTACGAGCCCGGGCGCAGGGCGCGCGCAGCGCACAATCGGAGGCTGCAGAAGCCGCCTGAATCTAGGAGACCCGCGATGGCCGACAAACTCATCATCTTCGACACCACCCTGCGTGACGGCGAGCAGTCGCCAGGCGCCTCGATGACCAAGGACGAGAAGCTGCGCATCGCGCGCCAGCTGGAGCGGCTGCGGGTCGACGTCATCGAGGCCGGCTTCCCGGCCAGCTCGAACGGTGATTTCGAGGCCGTCGCGGCGATCGCCGGCGCGATCAAGGAGTCGACGGTCTGCGGCCTTTCGCGGGCCAACGACCGCGACATCTCCCGCGCCGCCGAGGCGCTGAAGGGGGCGGCCCGCAGCCGCATCCACACCTTCATCGCGACTTCGCCGCTGCACATGGAAAAGAAGCTGCGAATGACGCCCGACGAGGTGTTCGAGCAGGCCAAGCTGTCGGTGCGCTTCGCGCGCAACCTGGTCGGCGACGTCGAGTTCAGTCCCGAAGACGGCTATCGCAGCGACGCCGATTTCCTGTGCCGGGTGCTGGAGGCCGTCATCCGCGAGGGCGCCACCACCATCAACGTGCCCGACACGGTGGGCTACGCGGTCCCCGAGCTCTACGGCAACTTCCTCAAGACGCTGCGCGAGCGCATTCCCAACAGCGACAAGGCCATCTGGTCCGTGCACTGCCACAACGATCTGGGCATGGCGGTCGCGAACTCCCTGGCCGGCGTGAAGATCGGCGGGGCCAGGCAGGTGGAATGCACCATCAACGGCCTGGGCGAGCGGGCCGGCAACTGCTCGCTGGAAGAGATCGTGATGGCCGTGAAGACACGAAAGGATTACTTCGGTCTGGAGCTCGGCATCGACACCCGCCACATCGTGGCCGCCAGCCGCATGGTCAGCCAGACCACCGGCTTCGTGGTGCAGCCCAACAAGGCGGTGGTGGGGGCCAATGCCTTCGCCCATGCCTCGGGCATCCACCAGGACGGTGTGCTCAAGGCGCGCGACACCTACGAGATCATGCGGGCCGAGGACGTGGGCTGGACGGCCAACAAGATCGTGCTGGGCAAGCTCAGCGGCCGCAACGCCTTCAAGCAGCGCCTGCAGGAGCTGGGCGTGGCGATGGAGAGCGAGGCCGACATCAACGCCGCTTTCTCGCGCTTCAAAGAGCTTGCCGACAGAAAAAGCGAAATATTTGACGAAGACATCCTCGCACTTGTAAGCGACGAGGAGCACTCGCACGTTTCCGAACAGTTTGGTTTTGTATCCTTGGCGCAGCACAGCGAAACCGGCGAGCGGCCCCAGGCGCGGATCGTTTTCACGGTGCATGGCAAGGAAGTCACGAGCGAATCCGAAGGCAATGGCCCGGTTGATGCTTCCCTGAAGGCCATCGAAGCCCACGTGAAGAGCGGAGCGGAGATGGTGCTCTATTCGGTCAATGCGATCAGCGGGTCGACCGAGAGCCAGGGCGAGGTCACGGTCCGGTTGCAGAACGCCGGCCGGGTCGTCAACGGCGTCGGTGCCGATCCGGACATCGTGGTGGCATCCGCCAAGGCTTATTTGAGTGCACTCAACAAGTTACAGAGCCAAGCTGAGAGAGTGGCAGCGCAGGGTTAGTTGCAGCGAGGATCCTTTGAATCGAATGAAGAAAAGGATGCAAGTAACTGATATTGCGTGCCTTTTTTGATTTCGATAAACTGCGGTTTCTGATTGTTGCCGCTGGAGATTTTTGATGCCCGAAGCCTGCTCTTATCGAGTATCCAGCCAGCGGTTCCTCCCCGCTCTTCGCCTTCTCGCCGTCGCGCTTTGTGCCACGGCGTTTTTGTTGCCCGCGGCGGAGGCTGCCAAGAAGGAAAAGGCAGCGGCAGGAAAGAAGGCGCAGCAGGTGAGCGTCGACAGCAAGCGCGGCGGTGCGGCCAAGTCCACGGCTTCCAAGCGCGGCGCCAAGGGCGAACAGGCCGACAAGGTAGTGAGCGGTGGGCGCAATGTGGTGGCGTCGATCCGCAAGCGGGGTGGCAAGACGGTGGTGGCGGTGCAGCGGCGTTCGGTGGTGCGCGTGCCCGAGGTGGCGGCCCGGCAATCGTTCGGCCAGCTCGCCGGCCTGCACAACACCGAGGATGCCCTCGACCTGAAGTCCAGCGTCGCACTCGTGATCGACCAGGACACGCGCGAAGTGCTCTTCAGCAAGAACGACAGCGTCGTGCTGCCGATCGCCTCCCTCACCAAGCTCATGACCGGGCTGCTCATCAGCGAGGCCCATCTGCCCACCGACGAGCTGATCACCATCACCCAGGACGACGTCGACACCGAGAAGGGCAGCCGCTCCCGGCTGACCGTCGGTGCCACGCTGTCGCGTGGCGAACTGCTGCACCTGGCCCTGATGTCCAGCGAGAACCGCGCCGCGCATGCGCTCGGTCGCACCTATCCCGGCGGCCTGGCCACCTTCGTGAGCGTGATGAATGCCAAGGCCAAGATGCTCGGCATGAAGGACACGCGCTACGTCGAGCCCACCGGCCTGTCCAGCCGCAACCAATCGAGCGCGCAGGACCTGGCCCTGCTGGTCAACGCCGCCTATGCCGATGCCACCGTGCGCCAGCTCTCCACTTCGCCGGAGCACCAGGTCGAGGTCGGCAACCGGGTGCTGCAGTACAACACCACCAACCGTCTCGTGAAGAGCCCGGACTGGGACATCGGCCTGCAGAAGACCGGCTACATCTCCGAGGCCGGCCAGTGCCTCGTGATGCAGGCCCGGATTGCCGGACGCAAGCTGATCATGGTGTTCCTGGATTCGGCCGGCAAGCTGGGCCGTATCGGTGACGCCGAGCGCGTGCGGCGCTGGGTCGAGGCCAATCACCACCTGATGAGTCCGGCGGCAGCGCAGCCTGCTCTCGCCACCCAGGTCTCGGGCTGATTCCCCCTTTGCCTCCGCCGGGCGGAGCGCCCGGCCCGATGGCGCCTTACGCCGCCGCCACAGGCGGCGTTTTCGCGCTATAGCCGAGCGCGCTCGAAATTTCGTTGGCGGTCGCCTGCAGCTTGGGCAGCCAGCCGTCGTCCAGGCGGTCGGCCGGCGCCGAGATCGACAGGCCGGCCACCAGCTTCCCCTGGTCGTCATAGATGCCGGCGGCCATGCAGCGCACGCCGAGCTCCAGTTCCTCGTTGTCGCGGGCAATGCCGTACTGGCGGGCCTTGGACAGCTCGCGCTCCAGGGCCGGCAGCTGGGTGATGCTGTTGCGCGTGTGGCCAGCCAGGCCGGTGCGGGTGGCGTAGCTGCGCACGCGCTGGGGCTCGTCCACCGCCAGGAACAGCTTGCCGGTGGAGGTCAGGTGCAGCGGGGCGCGGCCGCCGATGGCGCGCACCACCTGCATGCCGGAGCGCTCGCTGTAGGCGCGCTCGATGTAGACGATCTCATCCCCCTGGCGCATGCTGAGGTTGACCGGCTGCTGCGTGAGCTTGTGCAGCTCTCGCATCGGCGCCATCGCCGCGTCGCGCACATTGAGCCGGCCCTTCACGAGGTTGCCCAGCTCCAGCAGGCGCATGCCGAGACGATAGCTCCCCGCTTCCGGCCGGTCGACGAAGCGGCCAACCGCCAGGTCGTTCAGGATGCGATGGGCCGTGGAGGGATGCAGGCCGGTCTTTTCGCTGATTTCCTTCAGCGAGATCGCTTCCTCGCGGGAGGCCAGCACGTCGATCAGCGAGAACATGCGCTCGATCACCTGGATGACGGGCGCGGCCGGGATATCTGATTGGGGTTTTCTCATGGGCAACGCGGTGGTGGGAACCGGTTGCGATTTTACTTGGTGAAATCGTTTGGCGCTTGCCAACGGCCACTGACAAGCACTTCGTGCGGCTCGAAGCGCGCCTTGTAGTTCATCTTGGCGCTGCCCTTGATCCAGTAGCCCAGGTAGACATGCGCCAGGCCCAGCTTGCGAGCCTGCTCGATCTGCCAGAGCACGCTGTAGTTGCCGTAGCCTGCACCCGGCTCCGGCTCGTAGAACGTGTAGACGGCCGAAAGCCCGTCGTTCAGCACGTCGAGGATGGACACCATCTTCAGCGCCCCCGGGCTGCCGTCCGGATGGGTTTCGCGGAACTCCACCAGGCGCGAATTCACTCGGCTCTGCAGCAGGAACTGGGTGTACTGGTCGATGCTGTCGTGGTCCATGCCGCCGCCCGAGTGCCGCCCGTTCTGGTAGCGCAGGTAGAGCTGGTAGTGCTCGGGCACGAAGCAGAGCTTGAGCACCCTGGCCTGCAGGTCGGCATGGCGGGACAGCGCGCGGCGCTGGCTGCGGTTGGGCTTGAACTGGTTGGCCAGCACGCGCAGCGGCACGCAGGCGTTGCAGCCGTCGCAATGCGGCCGGTAGGTGAACATGCCGCTGCGGCGGAAGCCGCTGAGCACCAGGTCCGAGTAGGCGTCGTTGTGGATCAGGTGGCTCGGCGTCGCCACCTGGGAGCGGGCCTGCCGGTCCGGCAGATAGCTGCAGGGATAGGGCGCCGTCGCGTAGAACTGCAGCGTGTGGAGCGGGAGATCCTTGAGGTGCGTCACGTCGGTCGGGAGCTTCGCGTGGGCAGGAGTTCGGACCAGTATACGGGGTCGAAACGCCACGACGGGCCGCTCAGCCGACGAGCCCCTGCGACGTGTGACAGAAAGCGCGCGCGCGGCATTTCCCGAGCGCCCAGGCTGGCCAGGTGGCTGGTGTTCTGCTGGCAGTCGATCATGCCGATGCCGTGATGGCGGCAGAAGGCGACCAGCGCGGCCAGCGCGATCTTGGAGGCATCGGGCCGGCGCGCGAACATCGATTCGCCGAACACGGCGCGCCCGATCGCCACGCAGTACAGCCCGCCCGCGAGCTCGCCGCCGATCCAGGTCTCGACGCTGTGCGCGTGCCCGGCCTGGTGCAGGCCCGTGTAGGCCTGCACCATCTCGGGCAGGATCCAGGTGCCGTTCTGGCCGACCCTTGGCGCCTCGGAGCAGGCCTGGATCACCATCTCGAAGTCGTGGTCGATCCGGATCTCGCAATCCGGCGCGGCGGCGAAGCGCAGCAGCGTCCTGCGCAGCGAACGGTGCAGCCGGAAGCGGTCCGCCTCGAGCACCATGCGCGGGTCGGGGCTCCACCAGAGGATCGGCTGGCCCTCGCTGAACCAGGGAAAGATGCCGTGCGAGTAGGCCTGCAGCAGGCTGGCCACGTCGAGGCCGCCGCCGGCCGCCAGCAGGCCGGGCACGGGGTCGGATTCGCCCCAGGCCATCGCGGCGTCGGGCAGCGGGTCACCGGGAGCGAGCCAGGGCAGTTGCATGGTTCGAAGATATACACGTCTTCCAGGGGGCGTGTCGTCGTCTGGCGCCGAATAGGCGGGAAGCCCATATAGTCGTTGCTGGCGTGCGGCGGGCGCACAACAGAAAGAGGACCACGGTGACAGCAGAAACCAACCCCTCCCGCTTCGGCAGCGGCCAGGCCGTTCGGCGGCTCGAGGACGAAAGCCTCCTGGCCGGTGCCGGCCGCTACACGGACGACGTCACGCTGCCGGGTCAGACCCATCTCGTGTTCGTGCGTTCCCCCTATCCCCACGCGAAAGTGGCATCGGTCGACACGGCCGGCGCGGCGGCGATGCCCGGCGTCCTGCGCGTGCTCACCGGCGCCGAACTCCAGCAGGCCGGCGTGCAGCCCATGCCGGGCGCGGCGGCCTTCAAGCGCGCCGACGGCGCCGACTGCGCGACGCCCCCGCGCCACGTGCTGGCGGTGGACACGGTGCGCTTCGTCGGCGAGCCGGTCGTGGCCGTGATCGCCGAGAGCGCGCGTCAGGCACGGGATGCCGCCGAAGCGGTGCTGGTCGAGTACGAGGAACTGCCGATGGTGGTGGATACCCAGGCCGCGGCGGCCGAGGGCGCCCCCCTGGTCTGGCCGGCGGCCACTGGCAACATCGCAGCCGAGATGCGCCACGGCAGCATAGAGGCGGCGAGCGAGGCCTTCGCTCGGGCCGATCACGTGGTGGCGCTGGACATCGTCAACCAGCGCGTGGTCGCGCTCACCATCGAGCCGCGCTCGGTGCTTGCCGACGTGGACACCGCATCGGGGCGCCTCTCCATCCGGATGAGCACCCAGATGCCCTCGGGCGTGCGCAACTCAGTGTGCGATGCGATCGGCCTGCCCCGCGAACAGGTGCGCGTGATCGTGGGCGACGTGGGCGGCGGCTTCGGCATGAAGACGGGCGCCTACCCCGAGGACATCGTGGTGGCCTATGCCGCCCATGTGCTGCGCCGCCCGGTCAAGTGGGTGGCCGACCGCAGCGAGGAATTCCTCGCCACCTCCCACGGCCGCGACATCGAGGCGCGGGCCGAGCTGGCGCTCGATGTGCGGGGAAAAATCCTCGCACTGCGCATCCGTACCCTGGCCAACGTCGGTGCCTACGCCACCGGCACCGGCGTCGCGATCCAGCTGCTGATCGGCCCCTGGGTGCAGACCAGCGTCTACGACATCCGGACCATCGACTTCCATTTCCTGGCGGTGCTCACCAACACCGCCCCGACGGGCGCCTACCGCGGCGCCGGCCGCCCGGAGGCGATCTACACCATCGAGCGGCTGATGGACGAAGCCGCCCGCCAGATCGGCATCGACCGCATCGAGCTGCGCCGGCGCAATTTCATCCAGCCGGCGCAGATGCCCTACACCAACCCGATGCAGCAGACCTACGACACCGGCCGCTTCGAATCGGTGATGGACCAGGCCCTGACACTGGCGGACTGGCAGGGCTTCGACGCTCGCGCCGAAGAGTCCCGGGGCCGCGGCCGGCTGCGTGGGCTCGGCATCGCCACCTTCCTGGAATGGACCGGCGGCAACGTGTTCGAGGAGCGCGTCACCGTTTCGGTACAGGCCGACGGCGTGATCGAGGTGTTCTCGGCGGTCAACGCGATGGGGCAGGGCATCGGGACCTCGCTGGCGCAGCTGGTGGTCGATGCCTTCGGCGTGCCCATCGACCGGGTGCGCATCGTGCTGGGTGACACCGACCGCGGCGACGGCTTCGGCAGCGCCGGCTCGCGCTCCATCTTCACCGGCGGCTCGGCCGTGCGCGTGGGGGCCGAGCGCACCATCGACAAGGCCCGCGCCCTGGCGGCGCAGGAGCTCGAAGTCGCGGCCGAAGACCTGCAGTACGCCGCCGGTGTCTTCCGGGTGCCCGGCACCGACCTGCAACTCGACCTGTTCGCGCTGGCCGGCCGCCAGCCGGAGCGCGAGATCTTCGTCGACTCCACCAGCGCCGTCGCCGGCCCCACCTGGCCCAACGGCTGCCACATCTGCGAGGTCGAGATCGACGCACCGACCGGCGAGATCGGCGTGGTCGCCTACGCGTCCGTCAACGACGTGGGCCGGGTCATCAACCCCCTCATCGTGCGCGGCCAGCTCGAGGGCGGCGCCGTCCAGGGCATCGGCCAGGCGCTGCTGGAGCGCGTGGTCTACGACCCGGAGACCGGCCAGCCCGTGACCGGCAGCCTGATGGACTACGCCGCGCCGCGCGCCGAGATCCTGAGCGCCATGATCAAGACCGAGATGGACGAGAGCACGCCCTGCCTGAACAACCCCCTCGGTGTGAAGGGCGTGGGCGAGCTCGGCACCATCGGCGCCACCCCCGCGGTGGTCAACGCGGTGGCGGATGCGCTGGCGCGCAACGGCATGGAAGCGCTGACCGAACGGCTGGACATGCCCCTGACGCCGGCGCGCATCTGGCAGCTGATGCAGCCCGGGCCCTGAGGGCCGGGCGCCGCCTCAGAAATCCTCGAGCGGCAGGCCCACGTAGTTCTCGGCCAGCGAGGTCGAGGCGGCGCGCGAGTGCACCAGGTAGTCGAGCTCGGCTTCCTGGATCTTCTGGCCGAATTCGCCGGTGTCCGGGAAGCGGTGCATCAGCGAGGTGAACCACCAGGAGAAGCGCTCCGCCTTCCAGATACGGCGCAGGCACAGCTCCGAATAGCGGTCCAGTGCCGAGGCGCTGCGCTCGCGGTAGAAGATCTCGAAGGCGCGCGACAGGAAGCCGACGTCGGCGGTCGCGAGGTTGAGGCCTTTGGCGCCGGTGGGCGGCACGATGTGGGCCGCATCGCCGGCCAGGAACAGCCGCCCGAAGCGCATCGGCTCGGCGACGAAGCTGCGCAGCGGCGCGATGCTCTTCTCCAGCGAGGGGCCGGTCACCAGACGCTCGCGCGCCTCGGGGTCCAGGCGCAGGCGCAGCTCGCTCCAGAAGGCCTCGTCGCTCCAGTTCTCCACGCGCTCTTCCACTGGCACCTGCACGTAGTAGCGGCTGCGGGTGGCGCTGCGCATGCTGCACAGCGCAAAGCCGCGCGGGGTGTTCGCGTAGATCAGCTCGTGCGACACCGGTGGCACGTCGGCCAGCACGCCGAGCCAACCGAAGGGGTAGATTTTCTCGAAGGTGTGGATGGCACCTGCGGGCACGCTCGCGCGGCTCACGCCGTGGTAGCCGTCGCAGCCGGCGATGAAGTCGCACTGGATCTCGTGGGTGGCGCCGTCCTTCTCGTAGCGCACGGTCGGACGCTCGCCGTCGAAACCGTGCAGGCTGACGTTGGAAGCGCTGTAGATGGTGGCCAGCCCCTCGGCCTCACGCGCATTCATCAGGTCGTGCGTCACCTCGGTCTGGCCGTAGACCGTGACCTGCTTGCCGCCGGTCAGCCCATGCATGTCGATGCGGTGCCGAGCCCCCTTGAACAACAGCTCGATGCCCTCGTGCGGCAGCCCCTCGGCCTTGGCGCGCGTGTCGACGCCTGCACGCGTCAACAGGTCCATCGTGATCTGTTCCAGCACGCCGGCGCGGATGCGGCCGAGCACGTAGTCGGCGGTCTGCCGCTCGACGATGACGTTGTCGATGCCGGCCTTGAAAAGCAGCTGGCCGAGCAGCAATCCGGCCGGGCCGGCGCCGATGATGGCGACCTGGGTGCGCATGAATGTCTCCTGGTTGGCAATGAGGCCAAGCGTAGGGCGAAGCAGGCTTTTCGGAGCGCCCTGCCGGCATGCTCTGTGCGATGATGAGGCCGCCTGCGCGATGATCGCGCAACACTTGAACCTCCAGCCGCCATGACCATCGCCAAGCCGGACTTCATCGAGGGCATCGCCAAGGGCATGGCCGTGCTCGAGAGCTTCGACACCGAGCGTCAGCGCCTCAATGCCACGCTGGCCGCCGAGCGCGCCGGCCTGACCCGCGCCGCGGCCCGCCGCCACCTGCTCACGCTGGCCCACCTGGGCTACCTGGAGACCGACGGCAGCTACTTCTGGATGGCACCGAAGGTGCTGCGCTTCTCGGGCAGCTACCTCGCCTCCTCCCGGCTGCCGCGCGCGTTGCAGCCCACGCTCAACCGCTTGGCGGCGCAGACCGGCGAGTCCTTCTCCGCCGTGGTGCTGGACGGCGAAGAGGTGGTGATCATCGCGCGCAGCGGCAGCTACGGCACGCCCACGCGCGTGCTCGCCTACGGTCTGCACCTCGGCGCGCGGCTGCCCGCGCATGCGACCTCCACTGGTCGCGTGCTGCTGGCCGCGTTGAGCGCAGCGCAGCTCGCGCAATGGCTCAAGGGACGCGTGCTGCCGCGGCTCACGCCGCACACCGTCACCCAGGCGCGGCTGCTGCGCCAGCGCGTCGCCCAGGTGCGCAAGGACGACTTCTGCTTCGCGAGCGAGGAGCACGAGCTCGGCGTACAGGCGCTGGCCGTGCCGCTGCGCGACATGCAGGGCCATACCGTGGCCGCGCTCAACGTGGTGCTGTCCGGCGCGCGCTACCAGGAAGAGGGGCTGCGCCGCGACATGCTGCCCCTTCTGTTCGAGGCGGCGCGCGAGGTGCGCTCGCTGCTCTGAACTTCGCCGCCGCTACGATCTCGAACACCCCTTTGCCGGACGAACCACCATGCGACTCCTGCTGCTCGAAGACGACGTGATGATCGGCGAGGCCGTGCTGGACCTGCTGCGCGCCGAGAACTATGCGGTCGACTGGGTGAAGGATGGCGACAGCGCCGACACCGCGCTGCGCACCCAGCAATACGACCTGGTCCTGCTGGACCTCGGCGTGCCGCGCCGCGACGGGCTGGACGTGCTGCGAGCGCTGCGCGCGCGCAAGCAGCGCATGCCGGTGCTGATCGCCACTGCGCGCGATTCTGTGCAGCAGCGCATCGAGGGCCTGGACGCCGGCGCCGACGACTACGTGCTCAAGCCCTACGACCTCGACGAACTGCTGGCCCGCATCCGCGCCCTGTTGCGTCGCGCCTCGGGCCGGGCCGAGCCCGTCTACGAGCACATGGGCGTGAGCATCCACCCGACCACCCGCGAGGTGACGGTGAACAGCCAGCCCGTGGTGCTGTCCGCGCGCGAGTGGGCCGTGCTGGAGCCCTTGATCGCGCGGCCCGGCATGGTGCTGTCGCGCGCGCAGCTGGAGGAAAAGCTGTACGGCTGGAAGGACGAGATCAGCAGCAACGCGGTGGAGGTCTACGTGCATGGCCTGCGCAAGAAGCTGGGCGCGGATCTGATCCGCAACGTGCGTGGGGTCGGGTACATGGTGCCGAAGGAATGAAGCACGCCGCGCCGGGCCGCCCCAAGCAAGCGCGCGCCCCCTCGGCGGGCAGCGAGGACACGCAGTGCCGAGCGTGGGGGCCAACATGAAATCCCTGCGTGCGCGGCTGCTGCTGTTTCTGCTCGCAGCCATCGTGCTGGCCGCCGGCGTGCAGGGCTTCGTCGCCTACCGCACGGTGCTCGAGGAGGCCGACCAGATCTTCGACTACCACATGCAGCAGATGGCCCTGTCGCTGCGTGCGGGCCTGCCGCCGAGCGCGGCGGTCAGCGGGCTGGGCGACAGCGAGGAGAACTTCGAGTTCGTCGTGCAGGTGTGGACGCTCGACGGCCAGCGCATCTTCGAGTCGGCCGCACAGGCCGCGCTGCCCCAGCGCGCCGTGCTGGGCTTCTCCAACGTCCGCGCGCGCGGCACCACCTACCGCGTCTTCTCGCTGCAGAGCCGCACGCTGGTGATCCAGGTCGCGCAGGACATGGCCGCACGCCGGAACATGGCGGGCACCCTGGCACTGCGCACGGTCGGCCCGATCGCGCTCGCCGCGCCGCTTCTGATGCTGGTGGTGTGGTGGGTGGTGAGCCGCTCGCTGGCGCCGGTGGCGCGTGTGCGCAGCCAGGTCGCGTCACGCCAGGCCGACGACCTGTCGCCGGTCAGCGAAGGCGGCCTGCCGGAGGAGGTGCGTCCGCTGGTGCACGAGCTCAACCTGCTGTTCGACCGCGTGCGCCGCGCCTTCGAGGCGCAGAAGCATTTCGTGGCCGACGCGGCCCACGAGCTGCGATCGCCGCTGGCCGCGCTCAAGCTGCAGGTGCAGGGCCTGCAGCGTGCGCACGACGATGCCGCGCGGGAGCTCGCCGTCGGCCGCCTGGCCGCGGGCATCGACCGAGCGACCCGCCTGGTCGAGCAGATGCTGGCGCTGGCCCGCCAGGAGGCCAGCGCCGCGGCCGGCGCGCCGCCCGAGACCGTGGACTTGCGCGAGGTTGCGCGCCTGGCGCTTTCCGATGCCATTGCCGCGGCCCAGGCACGCGGCATCGACATCGGCATCGCCGATGCGGACGCCGACGCCGCGCGCGTGCTGGGCCGTCCGGAGCCGCTGCGCACCCTGCTGCGCAACCTGCTCGACAACGCCGTCAAGTACACGCCGGAGGGCGGGCGTGTCGACATTCGCATCGCGCGACGCAACGGCGCCACCGAACTCGCCGTCGAGGACAGCGGCCCCGGCCTGCCGGCCGGGGAGCGCGAGCGCGTGCTGGACCGCTTCTACCGCGCCGGCGAGCCGCAGGCGCCGGGCAGCGGGCTGGGGCTCGCGATCGTCAAGTCCATCGCCGACCAGCATGGCGCGCAGCTGGACATCGGGCGCTCCGAGGCCCTCGGCGGCCTGCGCGTCGCGGTGCGCTTCCCCTCCACGGTTTAAGACGGGCTTAAGCGACAACGCCGACATTCCTTTCCATCGTGTTTTCCGCTGACACATCGAAAGGAAGCTCCATGAAAGTCCGTCTGAATTCGCCCCGTGCGCTCGCAGCCGCACTCGCCGCTGCCGGCGTGATCGGCGCCGTCGGCGCGGGCGCCTACACCAGCGCCAGCGCCCTGGGCACATCGGCTGCCGCGCCGGCGGCCGCCGCAGCCACGCCGCTGGTCACCATGCCCGATTTCTCCGCGATCACCTCGCGCGACGGCCCGGCCGTGGTCAACATCAGCGTGACCGGCACCACCAAGACCGCCCTGGAGGGCACGCCCGGCATGGACCCGGACGACCCCATGCTCGAGTTCTTCCGCCGCTTCGGCGGCGGCTTCGGCCCGCGCGGCCAGCAGCGCGAGATGCCCGTGCGCGGCCAGGGCTCGGGCTTCATCGTCAGCCCCGACGGCGTGATCCTGACCAACGCCCACGTGGTGAAGGATGCCAGCGAGGTCACGGTCAAGCTGACCGACCGCCGCGAGTTCCGCGCCAGGGTGGTGGGCTCGGATGCCAAGACCGACATCGCCGTGCTCAAGATCGACGCGAAGAACCTGCCGACGCTCGCGCTGGGCAGCAACAAGGACCTGAAGGTCGGCGAATGGGTGCTGGCCATCGGTTCGCCGTTCGGCTTCGAGAACACGGTGACGGCCGGCGTGGTCAGCGCCAAGGGGCGCTCGTTGCCCGACGACAGCTACGTGCCCTTCATCCAGACGGACGTGGCGATCAACCCTGGCAACTCGGGCGGCCCGCTGCTCAACACGCGCGGCGAGGTGGTGGGCATCAACTCGCAGATCTACAGCCGCAGCGGCGGCTTCCAGGGCGTGTCCTTCGCGATCCCGATCGACATCGCGATCCAGGTCAAGGACCAGATCGTGGCCACCGGCAAGGCGACCCATGGCCGCCTGGGCGTGGCGGTGCAGGAGGTCAACCAGACCTTCGCCGACTCCTTCAAGCTCGACAAGCCCGAGGGCGCGCTGGTGTCGAACGTGGAGAAGGGCGGCCCCGCGGACGAGGCCGGCCTGCGTTCGGGCGACGTGATCCGCAAGGTCGACGGCGAGCCGATCGTCGCCTCGGGCGACCTGCCGGCGCTGATCGGGCAGAGAAAGCCCGGCAGCCGCGTCACCCTGGACGTGTGGCGCCAGGGCGAGCGCCACGAGCTCAGCGCCCGGCTCGGCGATGCCGGCGACAAGACGCGCACCGTCGCGAAGAACGATGCCGGCACCGGCCAGGGCAAGCTCGGCCTCGCGCTGCGGCCCCTGCAGCCGCAGGAGCGGCGCCAGGCGCACGTGGAGGCCGGCCTGCTGATCGAGGATGCCGGCGGTCCCGCGGCCCTTGCCGGCGTGCAGCCCGGCGACGTGCTGCTGGCCATCAACGGCACGCCTGCCAAGAGCGTGGAGCAGGTGCGTGAGGTGGCGGCCAAGGCCGACAAGTCGGTCGCGCTGCTGATCCAGCGCGACGGCGACCGCATCTTCGTGCCGGTGCGGCTCGGGTGACGAAGATGGTGCCGGCGTGGCACCTGTCACGCGGCGGCGGAGCCCTTCGGCCGTCGCCGAGGCACATCGTGCAAAAGTACCTTTGTCGCAGATTCTCCATCTGTAACAATTCGCTGAAACAACCGAATAAGAGGTTTCCCCATGGCGCTTCGCGATCTTGCCCTGACAGTCCTCGAACTCGAGCCCTTTGAATTCCATTGGGTTCTGATGGAGGCTGTGCAGGCGGACTCGGAGGAGTGCCTGGTCTATCGGCCGGTGGATTCCTCCACCAAGGGACTGCCCGACTATTCGGAGGCGCTGATCCAGGGCGCCTCGGCGCTGCGCGTGCTGCAGGGCCTGGCGCCCTTCGGCAAGCCGATGGCGGCCATGGGCATCGGCGGGGATTCGGCCCAGGCGCCGATGACGCGGCCCGCGGGCCCGCACGATTCCCGGATGGCGGGCGAGGCGGACTCCTGCATGCTCACCACCGACCACTCGCTGCTCTAGGCTGCAGCGCTCGACAGTTTTCTTCTAATCCAGTTCCGCACGCCGCGGCATGTCGGCGCCGCGGCGCGAGCAGGTGATGGCGGCTGCACGGGAGGCGAAGCGCAGCAGGGCGGCCAGGCCTGCCGCATCGAGTGCCGCCAGACCCTCGGTACTCAAGGCACCTCGCTCGTCCAGCCAGGTCAGCAAGGCAGCCTGGAACGTGTCGCCGGCGCCCACCGCATCCACCACCGTCACCGGCACCGCTGCCTCGGTCGCATGCAGGCGGTGCGTCCACGCTTCGCTGCCCTGCGCTCCGCGCGTGAGCACCACCAGGTGCGCGCCGGCCGCGAGCCAGCCCCGCGCCACCTCGCCGGGCGCCGAGCCGGGGTAGAGGCGTTCCAGGTCCTCGTCGCTGACCTTCACGATGTGCGCCAGCGCCGCCATCGCCTCGACCGTCTGCCGCCAGCGGGCGAGGTCGGGCTCGACGTTGAGGCGCACGTTGGGGTCGTAGGCCACGAGGCGGCGGCCACGCTCGCGCGCGGCCAGGGCGCGCAGGGCGCTGCCTGTCGGCTCGACCACCAGCGCATAGGAGCCGAACTGGAGCACGCGTGCTTCCGCCGGCAGCGCGGGCAGGTTGTCGGCATGGATGGCCCGGTCTGCGGTGCCGTGGCCGTAGAAGGTGTAGTGCGGCATGCCGGCCGCATCCACGCTCACCACGCTCAGGGTGCTCGGCGCGTCGCTGCGCACGACCAGCCGCGGGTCCACGCCCTCGGCGGCCAGCGCCTGCACCAGTCGCTCGCCGGCCGCGTCGCGCGACAGGCCGGTCAGCAGCGCCGCGCGGCGTCCCAGCCGTGCCAGGCCCACCGCCACGTTGAAGGGCGAGCCGCCGATGCGGGCGTCCATGCGCAGGCCGGTGGCGGTCGCTTCCAGCACGTAGACGTCCATCAGGGCTTCGCCGCAGACCACGAACATGTCAATCCTCCTGCGGCGCAGCGTCCGATGCGACGAAGAAGGGCCGCAACCGGGCATAGAGCGCCCTGAAGCGCGCGTGGCGCGCACGCTGAACCTCGATCGCCGGGCCGATGGTGGGCGCGAAGCGCTGCCGTACCGCGGGCTGCCGGCAGACCTCGGCGGGCGGCCCGCCGTCCGCCAGCCAGGCCAGCCGCGCCGCGCCGAGCGCCGCGCCGGCCTCGCCGCCCTCGCAGATCGCGAGCGGCGTTTCCAGCACGTCCGCCAGCAATTGCGCCCACCAGGTGCTGCGCGCGCCGCCGCCCACCAGCACCAGGTCGCCGGCCGGCCTGGCGAGCGTGTCCAGCCCGTCGCGCAGGCCCAGGCTGACACCTTCGGCCACCGCGTAGGCGATCTCGGCTGGCCCGTGCGCATGCGTCAGGCCGAAGAGCACGCCCTGCGCATCGGCGTCGTTGTGCGGCGAGCGCTCGCCCGACAGATAGGGCAGGAAGAGCGGCGCGCTCCGGCGCCCCGCGTCGCCCACCGTGGCGGCCGCGGCCAGCAGCGCCGCCGCGTCGCCGAGCCCGAAGGCGCGCGCGGCCCAACTGATGGCGCTGGAGGCCGACAGCATCACCGACATCTGGTGCCAGCGCCGAGGCAGTGCATGGCAGAACGCATGGACCGCGGCTTCCGGCCGCGGCTCGAAACGGTCGGTGCACACGAAGATCACGCCCGAGGTGCCGAGCGAGACGAAGCCCTGGCCCGCCTCGACCAGGCCCATCCCGACCGCACTGGCCGCGTTGTCGCCGCCGCCCCCGGCGATCGTGATGTTCGGCGCCATGCCCCAGCGCTGCGCGAGCTCGGGCCGGAGCTGCCCGGCCGGCGCGCTGCCTTCCACCAGCCGCGGCATCTGCGCGCGCGCAAGGCCGCAGACGCCCAGGAGTTCGCCCGACCAGTCGCGCGCGCCCACGTCCAGCCACAACGTGCCCGAGGCATCCGACATGTCGCTGGCGAACGCGCCGCCGAGCATGAAGCGCAGCCAGTCCTTGGGCAGCAGCACGTGCGCGATGCGTGCGAACAGCGCGGGCTCGTGCTCGCGCATCCACAGCAGCTTGGGCGCGGTGAAGCCCGGCATTGCGAGGTTGCCGGCGATGGCCGCAAGCCGCGGTACCTGCGCCGTGAGCGCCCGGCACTGGGCGGCGCTGCGGCCGTCGTTCCAGAGAATGGCGGGGCGCAGCACGCGGTGCTGCGCGTCCATCGCGACGGCCCCGTGCATCTGGCCCGACAGCCCGATGGCGCGCACCGCGGACAGCGCGGCGGGCTGCGTGCGCCGAAGTTCGGCCATCACGGCTTCCAGCGCCTCCCACCATTGCGCGGGGTCCTGCTCCGACCAGAGCGGCGCGGGCCGGCTCACGTCGAGCGGCGCGCGTGCCAGTCCGACGATGCGGTGATCGTCCGCCAGCAGCAGGGCCTTCAGCTCCGAAGTGCCCAGGTCGAGCCCCAAGTACAAGCGCCGCTCCTCAGCCGAAACGGTGATCGGCCTGGCGCCTGAATTCGGTCGGCGTCATGCCCTTGATCTCCAGGAAGCGCCGGTTGAAGTTGGCGACGTTGTTGAAGCCGACCTGGTAGCAGATGTCCGTCACGTAGTGGTCGGTCTGCATCAGCAGGTGGCAGGCGCTGTTGATGCGCACGCGGTTCACGAAGTCGGTGAAGCTGTTGCCGGTCGAGCGCTTGAAGAAGCGGCTGAAGCGGCTCTCGCTCATGCCCAGCTCGGCCGCGATGTCGGACATCACGATCGGTTCGGCCAGGTTGGTGGTGATGCGGTCCACGATCACGTTGATCTGGTCGACGCCGGCCTCGCCCTCCACGCCCTGCATCTGCACGTTGGAGAGCAGCCGGTAGTCGGTGCATTGGGCCAGGTCGGCCAGGTAGTCGCAGAAGAGAGCGAAGCGGCGCAGCCCGTGCGCGGCCTTCACCGCGTCCCAGTGCGCCTGCGCGCGCTCGGCCAGCCCGAAGAACTCGATGCCGTGGCGCGAGCGCTCCAGCAGCTGCATCACCTCGCGCAGCTCGGGGATCCCGGCCGCCGCGGCTTCGATGGGCTCGTGGCGGAACTGGATCACCCGGTCCCGCCCCGCCGCGCCGCCGGCCGGCGCGTCCAGCGAGATCCAGTTGTGCGGCAGGCGCGGCCCGCACAGCACCAGATGGCCGGGCTGGAAGGGGCCGATCCAGTCGCCGATGAAGGCCTTGCCCGAGGTCTCGGTGATCAGGTGCAGCTCGTATTCCTCGTGGAAATGCCAGCGCACCAGCGGGCTCGGGAAGCCGTGGGCCAGGCAGCGGACCAGGCCGGCCTCCTCGGGCGCCTCGTAGCCGAGCGAGGGCGAGCGCGCGATGTCGCGCTCCAGCTCGGGCTCTCGGTGGCGGGGCAGGTGGCGTTGGCGCGCCGATGTCATGGCCGGTCTCTCCACACCTTCTAGCCCATGACGTTACCACCGTCGACATTCAGCGTCTGTGCGGTGATGTAGCGGGCCTCGTCGCTGGCCAGGAAGACGGCGGCGCCGGCGATTTCGGCCGGCACGCCCATGCGGCCCAGGGGCACCTCCAGCCCGACCCGGCGCTTCTTCTCGCCGGGCGGCAGGCCCTCGTATCGGGCGAACAGCCCATCGACCTGGTCCCACATGGGCGTGTCGACCACGCCCGGGGAGATGGCATTGACGCGGATGCCGTGCGGCGCCATCGCCAGCGCCGCGCTTTGGGTGTAGCTGATGACGGCCGCCTTGGTCGCGCAGTAGTGCGACACCAGCGCCTCGCCGCGCCGCCCGGCCTGCGAGGCCATGTTGATGACCGAGCAGCCCGGCGCCCCATGGTCGACCATGTGCCGCAGCACGCGCTGCATGACGAAGAACAGCGCCTTCACGTTGACGGCGAAGAGTCGGTCGAAGGAGGCCTCGTCGCTCTCCAGCAGCGGCGCCATGTCGAAGAGGGCGGCATTGTTGACCAGTGTATGGACCGGTCCGCCGGCCGCCTGTGCCGCCTCCAGCAGGTGCGCCACCGAATGGGTGTCGGTCACGTCGGCCGGCAGGTACACCACCCGCTGGGGATGGCTGCGCTGGAGCGCCGCCACGCCCTCCGGCGGCGCGGGCGCGCGGTCGACCAGCGTGCAGCGCGCGCCCGCCTGCAGGCAGGCCTCGGCGATGGCGAGTCCGATGCCGCCGCCGGCACCCGTCACGAGCACATGGCGCCCTTCGAGACGTTCATTCATGCTGCCGTTTCCTCGATGAAGTCATGGACCCGCGCGGCGGCACCGCGCACCGCCGCCGTCAGGCGGGCATCGCCCGCGACGTCGCCCCACAGCCCCTGATCGGCGCACAGCGCGGCGACCGGGTTGGGCGCTGCGCAGATCGCATGCGCCGCCGCCTCGTCCATCCCCTGGTCCTGGTAGACGTAGGGCAGAGCGCCCGCGTGCCAGCGCTGCAGGAATGCCAGGAACAGACCCGGCAGCATCGCGACGCTCGCAATGTCCTCGCCGCGCCCAAGGCGCTCGCGCACGGTGGGCGCGATGAATCCGGGGATCTTGGAGAAGCCGTCCATCGCCACGCGCTGGTTGGTGTCGCGGATGGCGGGATTGCCGAAGCGTTCGAGCACCACGTCGCGGTAGGCGCCGAGGTCGATCGGGCTCGGGCGCTCGGGCGTGTGCAGGCAGGGGATCACGTCCTCGGTCACGTAGTCGAAAGCCATGCGGCGGATGGCCGGGTTCTGCGTGCCCTCGTGGATGTATTGCAGGCCCACCAGCGTCCCGGCCCACGCGATGCAGCTGTGGCTGGCGTTGAGGATGCGGATCTTGGCCTCCTCGTAGGGCGCCACCGAATCGACCAGCTCCACGCCCACGCGGGCCCAGTCGGGCCGGCCGTGGATGAAGTCGTCCTCGATCACCCACTGGGTGAAGCGCTCGGCGGTGACGGCGGCGGCATCGTCCCGGCCCGTCGCCTCGCGCACGCGCTCGCGCAGCTCGGGCGGCGGGCGCGGCGTGATGCGGTCGACCATCGCGTTGGGGCATCGGGTGTTGTCGCGCACCCAGTCCGCGAGATCCGCCAGGCCGGCGTGGCCGATGAATTCGAGCAGGCCCCGGCGGAAGCGCTCGCCGTTGTGGCGCAGGTTGTCGCAGTTCAGCAGGGTCACCGGGCCCGCGCCGGCGTCGCGGCGTGCGCGAAGGATGGCGCAGGTAGCGCCGTAGATGGTCTGGCCCGCCTCGCCGCGCCGCGCGCGCTCGAGGTCCTGCGCGAGCTCCGCGGCGTCGAGGTCGAGGTGGTCCTGCGGGTCGAGGTAGTAGCCGGCCTCGGTCACCGTGAAGGAAACGATGCGCGTGCGCGCGTCGGCGCCGCGCGCGACCACGCGCGCCAGCGACGGCTCCCAGGGCAGCACCTCGCGGATGGCGCCGACGCGCTGGTAGCGGTAGTCGCCGGCCGGGGACACGGTCTCCACCGTGTAGCAGCCGTCCTGCGCGCGCAGGGCGGTGACCACCTCGGCCATGTCCGGCCGCAGGTTCGCGCCCGAGATCGACCAGCGTGCATCGCCAGCCTCGATCAGCTGCTGCAGGTAGACCGCCTGGTGGGCGCGATGGAAGGAGCCGAGTCCGAGATGCAGGATCACGAACTCGGAGAGAAGAGGAACTGGCATGGCGCGTTTCATCTCGGTAGCCCTCCCGCACTCCGCACCTCCGTACTGCGGCCGGCGAAGCCACGCCCGTTGGTGGAACACCGCGGAACCGGCTTTGCCGGGCCGCTGGTGTTGCCCCCGGTGAGGGGGTTGGCGGACCACACGAAGTGGGGGAGCCTGGGGGAGAGCGTCATTTCAGGCGGCGACGGTGCGGCCTTCGCGGTTGAAGAAGTGGAGCACCGAGGGGTCGAGCTCCACATTGACCGCGTCGCCCGGGTGCAGCGGCGTGCGCTCGTTCTGCCGAGCCACCAGCGGCACGCCGCCGACGTCCACGTGGATCAACGTGTCGGCCCCCAGCGCTTCGACCAATTCCACACGGCCCGCCGCGCCGGCGCCGCTCTGCGGATGCACGCGCAGGCCCTCGGGCCGCACGCCCAGGAAGCCGTCGCTCGGCAGCCGGCCGTTCACCTGCGCCGAGAAGCTGGGAATGGCCTGCGCCTGCACCATGTTCATCGAAGGCATGCCGATGAACTGGGCGACGAACTGATTGGCCGGGCGGTCGTAGAGTTCCATCGGCGTGCCGACCTGCTCGATCAGGCCGTCGCGCAGCACCACCACGCGGTCGGCCAGCGTCATGGCCTCGACCTGGTCGTGCGTCACGTAGATGCTGGTGGCGCCGAGCGCGCGGTGCAGCTTGCTGATCTCCACGCGGGTGTTGCCGCGCAGCGCCGCATCGAGGTTGGACAGCGGCTCGTCGAACAGGAAGACCTTGGGCGCGCGCACGATCGCGCGGCCGATCGCCACGCGCTGCCGCTGCCCGCCCGAGAGCTCTTTGGGCGTGCGGTGCAGGTACTGCGAGAGGTTCAACTGCTTGGCCGCGTACTCGACCTTGGTCTTGATCTCATCCTTGGGCACCTTCGCCAGCTTGAGGGCGAAGGACATGTTGTCGTACACGCTCATGTGCGGGTAGAGCGCATAGCTCTGGAACACCATCGCCAGGTCGCGCTTGCCCGATGGCGTGCGCGTGATGTCGCGGCCGTCGAGCGAGAGGGTGCCGCTGGTGATGGGCTCGAGCCCGGCGATCAGGCGCAGCAGCGTCGACTTGCCGCAGCCCGAGGGACCGACGAAGACGATGAACTCGCCCTTGTCGATCTGCAGATCCACGCCCTTGATGACGTGGGTGTCGCCGAAGCTCTTCTTGATGTTGTCGAGTTGGAGGTAAGCCATACGAATCTCCTGTACTTGTCTTTCATCCGGCCGCATCGTTGCGCGCAGCCTGGGGGTGGTCTCATTTCACGGCGCCGAAGGTGAGGCCTTGGACCAATTGCTTCTGGCTGAACCAGCCGAACACCACGATCGGTGCGATGGCCAGCAGCGAGGCGGCCGAGAGCTTGGCCCAGAACAGGCCTTCGGGGCTCGAGTAGGAGGCGATCAGCACCGCCAGCGTCCCGGCCTTGGCCGAGCTCAGGTTGAGCGCCCAGAAGGCCTCGTTCCAGCTCAGCACCAGGCACAGCAGGCCGGTGGAGGCGAGCCCGCCGACCGACAGCGGCATCACGACGTTGCGGAACTCGGTCCACAGCGTGGCGCCATCCATGCGCGCCGCTTCCAGGATCTCCGGCGGGATGTCCTTGAAGCTGGTGTAGAGCATCCACACCATGATCGGCAGGTTCGACAGGGTGAACACCACGACCAGCGCGGTGCGCGAGTCGAGCAGGCCGGCGGTCTGCGCGAGCACGTAGATCGGCACCAGCGCACCCACCGCCGGCATCATCTTGGTCGAGAGCATCCACATCAGGATGTCGCGCGTGCGCTTCGTGCGGAAGAAGGCCATCGAGTACGCGGCCGGCGCCGCGATCAGCAGGCCGAGGATGGTCGAGCCGACGCTCGTGATCACCGAGTTCTTGGCGAACAGCAGGTAGTCGCTGCGCCGCTGCACTTCGGAGAAGTTCTCGAGCGTGGGTTCGAAGACGAAGAGCGGCGGTACGTGGATCGCCTGCAACTCCGTCTTGAAGGAGGTCAGCACCAGCCAGCCCAGCGGGAAGAAGAGCAGCAGCGAGACTGCCCACGCGCCGGCCGTTCGCAGGACCACGGGAACAATACTGTCGGTTTGCATGGTCGTTGTCCCCTCAGTCCAGGCTCTTGCCGATGATGCGGATCAGGAAGGCCGCCACGATGTTGGCCAGGACCACCGCGAACAGCGCGCCGGCCGAGGCCACGCCCACGTCGAAGTTCATCAGCGACTGCTTGAAGATCATGTAGGTGAGGTTGGTGCTCTCGTTGCCCGGGCCGCCGTTGGTGGTGACCGCGATCTCGGCGAAGACGGACAGCAGAAAGATCATCTCGATCATGATCACAACCGCCATCGGCCGCGCGAGGTGAGGGATGGTGAGGTAGCCGAAGCGCTGCAGCGCGCTCGCGCCGTCCATGCGCGCGGCCTCCATCTGTTCGCGGTCCAGCGACTGCAGCGAGGTAATGAAGATCAGGCAGGCGAAGGGCAGCCACTGCCAGGCGATCATGATGATCACGGACAGCAGCGGCACATCGGTCAGCCAGTCGACGGGCTCGGCGCCGAAGGCGCGCCAGACGTCCGCGAGCACGCCGTAGATCGGGTTCATCATCATGTGCTTCCACAGCAGCGCGTTGACCGTGGGCATGACGAAGAAGGGCGAGATCAGCAGCACGCGCACGATGCCGCGGCCGGGGAAGGGCTCGTTGACCAGCAGCGCCAGCAGCACGCCCAGCACCACCGTGCTCACGATCACGCTGCCGATCAGCAGCAGCGTGTTCCACACCGCCGGCCAGAAATCCGGGTCGGTGACGAAGTAGTGGAAGTTCTCGAGGCCGGCGAAGGGATGCTCGCCGGGCTGCATCAGGTTGTAGTTGACGAACGAGAAATAGATCGTCATCACGAGCGGCACGATCATCCAGAGGAAGAGCGTGATCACCGCCGGCGCCATCAGCGCACGGGGCAGGAAGCGGTCGGTGGCAGCGGCGGTTTTCTTGTTCTTCTTCCCGCTCTGGGAGAAGCCGGGGCGAGCCGGCGCATCGTCCGTCGTGGACGCCGCGCCGCCGCCGACCCGGGCCTCCCCCGCGGAGGAGGGGGTCAGCGAGCTCACTTGTAGTACCCGGCTTTCTTCATCTCGCGCTCGGCCGCGGTCTGCGAGGTCTTGAGGGCCTGGTCGACCGTGGTCTTGCCGGAGAGTGCCGCGCTCATCTGCTGGCCGACCGCCACGCCGATGGCCTGGAACTCGGGAATCGCCGCGTACTGCACGCCGACGTAGGGCGACTTGGGCAGGGTGCTGTCGTTCGGATTGGCGGTGTCGATGGCCTTCTTCTCCGCCTCCGCGAAGCGCGCCGCCTTCATGAATTCCGGCGTGGCGTAGGTCGACTTGCGCGTGCCGGTGGGCACGGCGCCCCAGCCCTGCTCCTTGGCGACCAGCTTGATGTAGTCCTTGGACGTCGCCCACTTGATGAAGGTCTGCGCCGCATCCACCTTCTGCGAGCCGGCGGGGATCGCCAGCGCCCAGGCCCAGAGCCAGTTCGCGCCCTTCGGTGTCACGGCGGTGGGCGCCTGCGCGAAGGCCACCTTGTCGGCCACCTTCGACTGCTTGGGATCGCTCACGAACGAAGCGGCGATGGTTGCGTCCACCCACATGCCGCACTTGCCTTCGTTGAACAGCGCCAGGTTCTCGTTGAAGCTGTTGGCCGATGCACCGGGCGGGCCGTAGGCCTTCATGATGTCGACGTAGAAGCTGATCGCGTCCTTCCAGGGCTTGGTATCGATCTGCGGCTTCCAGCTCATGTCGAACCACTGGCCGCCGTTGGTGTTGACCATGGTCGTGATCAGTGCCATGTTGTCGCCCCAGCCGGGCTTGCCGCGCAGGCACATGCCGTAGACGCCGCCCTTGGGGTCGTGGATCTTGCCGGCAAGCTCCTTCACCTGGACCCAGGTCGGCTGATCGGGCATCTTGAAGCCCACCTTGTCGGCCAGGTCCTTGCGATACATCAGCATCGAGCTCTCGCCGTAGAAGGGGGCCGCGAAGAGCTTGCCGTCGGCCGACAGGCCGGTGCGCATGGCCGGCAGCAGGTCGTCGATGTCGTAGGCGGCGTCGGTCGCGATGGGATGGAGCCAGCCCTTCTTGGCCCAGATCGGCGTTTCGTACATCCCGATGGTCATCACGTCGAACTGGCCGCCCTTGGTGGCGATGTCGGTGGTGACGCGCTGGCGCAAGGTGCCTTCCTCGAGCGTGACCCACTTGAGCTTGATGTCCGGATAGGCCTTCTCGAATGCCGGCGTGAGCTTCTGCATTTCGATCATGTGGCCGTTGTTCACCGTCGCGACGACCAGTTCGGTCGCGGCATGGGCGGCCAGGCCGGCGCTGGCAAGCGCGAGCACCAGTCCCGCCTTCAGAAAACGCTTCATGTGTTGTCTCCTTGTGGTTGGCGACGAGGCAGTCGCTTCAACCGATTCTGGAGACTCCGCCTTGCGGAATTGGTACTGCTATTGCCGCTTTCGATACTTGGATGCACCGATTGATCAGTGACTTCCCTAGTTTTGGCAACTATGGATGCATCCTGGCCAGCTGGTGCTCGGGCGCTATCGCGTCCTCCAGCTGCCCTTGGAGGGCCTGCCGCCCCTTCGCCGTGATGGCCAGCACCTGGGCCGGTCTGTGGCTCTCGCAGCCGTGCGGCAGCGCTTCGGCGGGGGGAATGAAGGCGGTCACCAGGTCGGCAGCACGCAGCACGCGCAGCTTGTCGATCTCGGCCGGCGCGTAGACGGTACAGGGCAGCGTCTGCTGGGCGATCTGGCGAAGCAGTTCCATCGGCATGAAGACTCTCCTTTTCGCGGCGGACAGTTCATGCTGCGCGGCAGCCGCGCATACGCGGCCGGAAACCCGCAGCCCCACAGTTTGTCAAGCCTCGTGCACCACCAGCCGGCTGTCCGCCCACTGCATGGCCTGGTGCTCCGCATGACGGATGGCTTCCGCCTCGGTCCTGCAGAAGTCGGCATCGTTCATGAGCGGCACGCGTTGCTCGCTGGGCCATCCCAGCTCGCGGATGACGATGGGCCGGAAGCGCGCCGGCCCCTCCTTCTCGGCGCTGCACATGAAGTGGAAGCCCCGGTAGACGAACACGATGTTCCTGGCCATGGTCGGCTCCTGGCCGCCTTGTCGTTCATTTCACTTGCCGAGGTACTGGCGGACGGCCTCGACCGAAGTGCCCGCGGCCGCCACGGCCGCTCTCAGCTGTGCTTCGCTGACGCCCAGCGTCTGGGTCCAGTAGCGCAGCTCGTGGATTTCGCTGACGTTGATGCGCGACCGGTCCTGCGGTCCGCGCTTGCTGAGGTCGTCCGGCATGTTGTGTCTCCTTGCTCGGCGTGTACTGGGTTGGAGTGTGGGCGCCCTCCGAAAGTGCAATCGCCGGACGCGGTCGCGTGGCAGTGCAAGAAGGGGGCTGACATGCAGGAAGGGGGGCAGGCGACCCGGCTGCCATCCAAGGTCTGCCAGGTGAATCCAAGGCGCGGCGCGCAGCGTATCAGTGGCAGTCCGCCGCGTGAGTCGCGGCGGCTTTCAACCCCCTGGAGCACCACCATGAAGATCACATTCCGCCGCTTCGTCCCGTTGGCCGCTGTTGGCTTCGCGAGTCTCGCCAGCCTCGGCGCACAGGCCTTCCAGGGCGAGCAGAATCCGCTGCCGCCACAACCCTTCCAACCGTCGCTGTCGCGCGCTGCGGTGCAGCAGGACGCGCTGCGCCCCGTGCAGATCAGCAATGGCGGAACGGGCGTGGCGATGCCGGCCCGCCTGGCGGACCGCGCCACCGTGCGCTCGGAAGCGCGGGCGATCAGCGCCAAGGGCGCCGCGACCTACGGCGAGATCCAGCGCTGAGCAGCGGCGCTTGCCGGTCAGAAGGTCTGGTCGGCAACGACGCGGGCCACGGTTTCGAGCGACCGCCTGAGCGTGGCCAGGTCGACGGAGCCGAGCGCCAGCCGGATGGCGTGCGGCGCCTGCGCCGAGGCCGAGAAGGGCACCGCGGTCGACACGGAGACTCGCTCGCGAATCAGCGCCATGGCCACGGCGTCCGCGCGCACCTCGTGCGGCAGGGGAAGCCAGACGAAGTACGAGTTCGGGTGGCTGATCGTCTTCAGTTTGCCCAGGATGCCGGCCGCGAGGCCCTGGCGCAGCGTGGCATCCCGCCGCTTGTCGGCTTCGAGCCGCTTCACCGTGCCGTCTTCCAGCCAGCCGCAGGCGATGGCCGTCATCGCCGCGGGGGTGTTCCAGGTGGTCGCCCGGACGGTCCGCTCGAGCTTGCCGACCCACTCGCGCGGTGCCTGGGCGAAGCCCACGCGCAGACCCGTCGCGACGCTCTTCGACAGACTCGACACGTAGACGGTGGTCTCCGGCGCGAGCGCGGCCAGGGGCGGGGGCGCGCCTTCCACGAGGAAGGCGTAGGCCGCATCCTCGATCAGGATCAATCCATGGCGCCGGGCGAGTGCCACGAGATCACGGCGGCGTGTCGCGCTCATGACCCAGCCGAGCGGGTTGTGCAGCGTCGGCATGACGTAGACGGCGCGCACGCGGCGGCGCTGGCACAACGCCGCCAGCGCATCCAGATCGGGGCCATGCCCCGCGGCCGGGATCGGTGCCAGTTCCAGCCGATGGGCTTCCGCGGCCAGCTTGAAGCCCGGGTAGGTCAACGCATCCACGGCCACGACGTCGCCGGGCTCGAGCAAGGCCATGGCGGTGGTCGTCAGCCCGTGCTGTGCGCCGCTGACGAGCAGGGTGGTCTCCGCCGATGCGGCCAGGCCCCGGCTGGCCAGGTGGCGCGCCACCGTCGCGCGCTCATGCTCGCGCCCGCCGTGGGGCTGGTATTGCAGCAGGGACTGCAGGTCACCCGCGACCGCGAGCTGGCGCAGCGCTGCCCGGAGAAGCTCGGCCTGGCCCGGCGAGGACGGCGAGTTGAAGCTCAGGTCCACCGTGTCCGCGTTCCAGGCATGCAGGTCGACGCCCTGGCCCCGGGGCAAGGGCTCCTTGACGAAGGTGCCGCGGCCCGTCTCGCCGCTCACCAGCCCCATGGCCTGCAGCTCCGCGTAGACGCGCGTGGCCGTGACCAGCGAAATGCCTTCCCGGGCCGAGAGCGCGCGATGCGTCGGCAGGCGCGTTCCGGGGCGCAGGCGGCCGGCGCGGATGTCCGCCGCGAGCCGGTCGACGAGTTGCTTGTAGCGGGCCTCGGGCATGCCTCAATGTATCCATGACAATTATTTGAATGTATTGATTGTGGGCCCTACGATGGCGCGACACAACTTCTCCATTCCTCGAGGACGTCCATGCACATCGCCATCCTGGCCTTCGAAGGCTTCAACGAAATCGACACGTTGATCGCGTTCAACATCCTCAGTCGCGTCAAGAAGCCCGGCTTGCGGGTGTCGATCGCCAGTCCGTGGGCCAGGGTGCGTTCGATGAACGGCGTGGTGCTGGAGTCGCAGGTGTCGCTGAAGGCGGCATGTGACGCCGATGCGGTGCTGGTCGGCAGCGGGATCCGGACGCGGGAGGTCGTCGCCGATGCCGCGCTGATGTCGCAGCTCAAGCTCGATCCGGCGCGCCAGCTTCTCGGCGCCCAATGCTCGGGCACGCTGATGCTGGCCAAGCTGGGGCTGCTGTGGGACGTTCCGGCCTGCACGGACTCGACCACCAGGCCGTGGGTGCAGGAGGCCGGCGTGGCCGTGCTCGATCAGCCCTTCGTGGCCCGGGGAAACGTCGCGACCGCCGGCGGCTGCCTGTCGTCGCCGTACCTCGCGGCCTGGTTCATCGCGCGCCTGGCGGGCGTGGAGGCCGCACGCAGCGCGATTGGCCACGTCGCGCCGGTGGGGGAGAAGGAGGTCTACGTTGCGCGGACGATGGCCAACATCTCGCGGTTTCTGTGAAGGCAGGAAAAAGCCGGGAGCATGCAGTCGCATGTCCCGGCTTGCGCCTTCGAGCGCCGTGCGTTTACAGCGGGAGCTGGTCGCCGCGGGCGGTCGCACGGGCCTGCGCGCGCACCGTGGTGCGGTCGACGATGCCGGCCTGCACCGAGGTCACGCCCTGGCCGTAGCCTTCGGCATAGGGGTTGGGGCCATGCGCGGCGGCGACCGCTTCGTTGCGCACGATGGCGCGGGGACCGGAGGCCAGCAGCGGGGCTGCGACGCGCGAAGAGACGGCTTCGGCATAGGGGTTGTCGCTGTGCGCGGCGACCACGGCGTCGGCACGCACTTCGGCGCGGCTCTTGCCGTAGACGAGGGGATGCACACCGTCGTAGGTTTCGGCCTGTGCGCCGACGGCGGCGAGCAGGGAGAGAGCGGCGGCAGCGATGATCTTCGAGGTCTTCATTTCAGTTTCCTTGGACATTGGCTTGAATGGTTCGAACCGGTCTTGGGTGGGGTCGTCGTCCCCCGAAGGGACGGCCACCTCGCTCGGTGCCCTGTTCACTCAGAACAGTGGATGGCTGCTCTGTGGGATGAAGTGTGCGCCCAAAACTAGGTAAAAACCCTGGTCAATTCGAACCAGGGCGTTGCCGTAGCCGAAACAATCGCGCGGGCGTGCCTGGGGCGCAGTGGCGCAGAGGCTCGCCCGGGCGTGGCGGCCAACTATTTCATGGCGAGGCCCGAAGCGGCTGCCATTGTTTCGGATGCGTAAACAACGCATTGCGCCTGGCCGGCTGTTTGCGCGTGGGGTGAATGCCTAGAGTTCCAGGCAATCGTTCCATCCACCCATCCCTCTTTTCGGCACGGCCATGAGCGCTTTCAATCCCCGGGGCATCGCCTTCGCAGCCAAGGTCACGGCCGCGGCGCTGGCCGCCGTTCTGGTGGCGCTCTGGTTCGACCTGCCCAATCCGGGATGGGCGGGGCTGACGGTTTTCCTCACGAGCCAACCCCTCACCGGTGCCTCCGGTGCCCTGATCGCCCGGTCGACCTACCGCGTCGCCGGAACGCTGCTCGGCGTGACGGCGTCGCTGGTGCTGATCCCGCTGCTCTCCGGCGCGCCGGAGCTGCTCATCCTCGGCATTGCCGCGTGGGTGGCGCTGTGCCTCTACGTGTCGCTGCTCGATCGCACGCCGCGCAACTACGCCTTCATGCTGGCGGGCTACACGGTGCCCCTGGTCGGCCTGCCGCTCGCCACCAACCCCGGCGCGATCTTCGATGCCGCCGTGCTCCTGCGCGCCGAGGAGATCGGCCTGGGTGCCGTCTTCTCCGTCGTCGTCCACACCTTGTTCGCGCCGCGCAGCGTCAAGCCCCTGCTCGTCGCGAAAGTGGATGCGGTGATGAAGGATGCCGTGCGCTGGATGCTGGAGGGACTTGCCCCGGCGCCTGCGGGCGAGGCGCAGCGCCGGGCCCGCGAGCGCGTCGCCGCCGATCTGACCGAGCTGCGAACCCTGGCGAACAACCTGCAGTTCGAGCCGGCCATCACCCGGCAGGACATGGGCGTGGTGATGGCGCTCGAAGAGCGCCTGGTCGGGCTGCTGCCGCTGCTGGCAGGCGTGGAGGATCGCCTCGCCGCATTGGGACCGGAAAGGCTGCAGCGCGTGCCGCAGCTCGAAGCCCACATGGAACGGGTTCGCCTTCACCTCGGCGAGGTGCACGGGCGGGCCGACGCGCTGCGGCTGGGCGGGGCGGGGCGTTCGCTGGTCGCGACCGACGGTGCGGCGCTGTCCGCCGACCACCTGCTGGTGATCGGCGCGATGGAGCGCCTGGCCCAGCTGCTGGAGGCATGGAGCGACTGCCAGGGCCTGGTTCGGCGCCTGCAGGGCGAGCCCACGGTGCCCGACGAGCGGATCGACGCGGCCATCGCCGCGCCTGCGCAGCGCGTGCTGCACGTGGATCCCGGGCTCGCTGCGTTCTCCGCCTTCGCGGCGGCGGTCGCGGTGACTGCCGCCGGCGCGGTGTGCTGGGTGCTGGGCTGGGACAAGGGCGTGACGGCGGTGGGCATCGCGGCGGCCGGGTCTTCCCTGTTCGCCTCCTTCGACGACCCCCGTCCCATGCTCCGGATCATGCTCGTCGCGACCGTGGCTGCGATCCCCGTGGCCGCGCTCTACGTCTTCGCGCTGCTGCCGGCGAGCCACAGCGCGATCGAGCTCGCCGTGGTGCTGGCGCCGCTCTACTTCTTCACCGCGCTCTACCTCGCCACGCCGAACTTCTGGCTCCCGGCCCTGGGCTTCGCGCTGATCTCCCAGACGCTGCTGTCCCTGCAGCCGGTGCAGGCCGGCGACTTCGTCGGCTTCACGGGGGTCGCGATCGGCGCCCTCGTCGGAACCATCATCGCGCAGGTGGTGACCTCGCTGGTCCGGGTGATCGGCGTCGAGACCAGCGTCCGCCGCCTGCTGCGCGCGGCCTGGTCCGATCTCGCCGCGCTGGCCACCGACCGGCGCGCCGGCTCGCGCCAGGTCTGGGCCAGCCGCATGCTGGATCGCGTCGGCATCCTGGTTCCGCGGATCGCGCGGTCGAGCGGGATCGCGCGCACGCGTGCGGCACGCGCGCTCGACGACCTGCGGCTGGGCGCGAACATCCTCGATCTGCGGCAAGCGGGCGAGATCGGGAACCCGGACGCGCGCCTGGCCATCGGCACCGTGCTCGAGCGCCTGGGCGAGCATTTCCGGGCGCGTCTCAAGCGCCCTGACGCCCTTCCCGGCGCGGCGCTGCGCGCATCCCTCGACGAAGCCATCGCCCACCTGCTCGCAGCCGAGACCGGCCCCAGCCGCGTGCAGGGCCTGGTGGCGGCGACCGGGCTGCGGCTCGTCCTCTTTTCGCCCGCCGCGGTCCAGGACGCGAAGGGAGCCCATTCATGATGACCGACATCAATTTCTTCGGCGTCTTCGTCGACACCGGCCTGATCACGGCCATGGTCGCGGGGCTTCTGCTCATGGGCCTGCGCCGGCTCTTCGCTGCAACGGGCGTGTACCGGTGGGTCTGGCATCCGCCGCTGCTCGACCTTTCACTGTTCGCGCTGCTCTGGTTCGCGCTGGCGACCGCAGCGGTCCATTTCCAGGATCACCTGGTTCTTCTGTTGGGGTGAGTCACCATGCAAGTTCCCGTACGCCGCATCGTCCAGGTCGGCATCACCGCCGCCGCCGTCGTCCTGGGGGCCTTGGCGAGCGTCCATCTCTGGCACCACTACCGTGAGGCGCCCTGGACGCGCGACGGGCGCGTGCGGGCGGACGTGGTCCAGGTGGCGCCCGATGTCTCGGGCCTGGTGGAATCGGTCGCCGTGCGCGACAACCAGGAGGTCCGCCAGGGCGACCTGCTGTTCTCGATCGACGCGGTCCGTCCGCGCATCGCGCTGGCCCAGGCCGAGGCCTCGGTCCGCGGCCTGAAGTCGCAGATCGCCCAGGCGCAGCGGGAAGACCGCCGCAACCGGTCGCTGGGCGAGCTCGTGCCCGGCGAGTCGCGCGAGCAGAGCGGCGAGAAGATCGAGCAGCTGAATGCGAGCCTGGCCCAGGCCCAGGCGGCCGTCGACAGCGCCAAGGTCAACCTCGCGCGCACGCAGGTGCGGGCGCCCGCCGACGGCTGGGTGACCAACCTGGTGGACCTTCGCCCCGGAAGCTACGCGACCGCGGGCCGGCCCCTGCTGGCCGTGGTCGACAGGCAGTCGATCCACGTGCTGGGCTACTTCGAGGAGACCAAGGTCGCGCGCGTGCATGTCGGCGACGTCGTCCGCGTGCACCTGATCGGCGAGCGCCAGCCGCTGTACGGCCACGTCGACAGCGTGGCGGCCGGCATCGAGGACCGCGACCGGAATCCGAGCTCCAACTTGCTGGCCAACGTGAACCCCACTTTCAACTGGGTGCGGCTGGCGCAGCGCATTCCCGTGCGCGTGCGGCTGGACGATCTGCCCGAGGACCGGCGCCTGATCATGGGCCGCACCGCGAGCGTGGACGTGATCGGGCCGGAAAGCGTCCAGGTCGGTCAGCGGCAAGGAGCGGGGTCATGAAGCGCTGGGCGTCTCTCGTTCTCGTCGCATTCGCACTCTGGCTTGCCGGATGCGCGGGCATGACGGCCTCGCGCACGCCGCTGCCCGCGGATGCGCCCGTGAACAGGCCGAGCGCGCAGGGCGGGTTCATCGGCGCCGGCGATGCCCACGTCGTCCAGGAACCCGTGCCGAACGACTGGTGGCGCCTGTACGACAGCGCCACGCTGAACGGCCTGGTCGAACGGGCCCTGGCGGCCAACACCGACCTGCGCGTGGCTGCCGCCAACATCGAGAAATCGGAGGCAGCGCTGGACGTCGCGAATGCGGCGAAGACGCCATCCACCGGCGTGAGCGCGAGCACGAGCTTCGGCCGCCGCTCGGCGCAGGAGGAACTGCATCCCGGCAAGCCCCTGCCGAGCAAGTTCGTCTACGGCGCGGGGTTCAGCGTCTCCTACCAGGTCGATCTGTTCGGCCAGATCCAGCGCGCCGTCGATGCGGCGGAGTCGGACCTCGGCGCCGTCACCGCCGCACGCGATGCCGTGCGCGTGACGGTGGTCGCCGAAACCACCCGCGCCTACCTGGAGCTGTGCTCGGCAGGGCGCGAAATCGAGGTGGCCAGCAACCAGGTGGCCTTGCAGTCGAAGAGCACGGAGTTCACGCGACGGCTCGTGGCCTACGGAAGAGCCATCCCGGTGGACGTCGACCGCTCCGTCGCGCAGGAAGAGCAGGTGCGGGCCTCCATTCCCACGCTGACGGCGCAGCGGCGCGTCGCGATGTATCGGCTCGCGGCGCTGACGGGGCAGACGCCGCAGGAGCTCCCCCGCGAGCTGGAGGCCTGCGTGCAGGAGCCCCATCTCAAGAGCCCCATTCCCGTCGGCGACGGCGCCGCGCTTCTGCAGCGCCGGCCGGACATCCGGCGCGCGGAATTCGAAATGCTCGCCGCGTCCGACAGGATCGGCGTGGCGAAGGGCGACCTCTATCCGAAGATCATCCTGGGCGCTTCCGTCGGCTCGGTGGGCGGCACGCAGCATGCCTTCCGCGAGGACAGCCTGAAGTTCTCGGTGGGGCCGCTCATCAGCTGGGAGTTTCCGGACCGGACCCGTGTCCAAGCGCGCATCCGTTCCGCCGGCGCGGAGCGCGACGCCGCCCTGGCCCGCTTCGACGGCGTGGTGCTCGGCGCCCTGAAGGAAACCGAGAGCGCGCTGGAGGTCTATGCCCGCGACCACGAGCGGCGCACCATCCTGCAGTCCGCGCGCGACCGGGCGCAGAGCGCCGCCCGCGACACGCAGCGCCTCTACGAAGCAGGCCGCGTCGGCTACCTGCCGGTGCTGGACGCCCTGCGGACGCTGAACCAGATCGAGCAGACCCTGGCGGCGGCAGACAGCCGCCTGGCGTCCGACCAGGTCGGCCTCTTCGTCGCGCTGGGGGGCGGATGGAATACGAACTGACACGCCAGCGCCTCGTCGAGGGCGTCCTGCTGAACTCGTTTCGCGCCGATCCACCGGCCGGGATGCTGGTACGGACCGACGAGGAGCTGGACGCATCCTTCGCCGCCGCGCTCGGCGAGCACGACCCGGCCGAGGACGTGCACGTCTTCGGCTACGGCTCGCTGATGTGGAACCCTGCCATGGAGGTGGTGCAGACCCGCCTGGCGCAGGTGCACGGGTGGCACCGGCGCTTCTGCTTCCGCCTTCTTGTCGGCCGCGGATCGGCCCTGGAACCCGGCGCGATGGTGGCGCTGGATCGGGGCGGCACGTGCCGGGGGCTTCTGTTCCGCATCGAGGCCGCCAAGGTCCAGGCAGAGCTGCGGCTGCTCTGGCGGCGCGAGATGATCTCCGATTCGTACATGCCCCGATGGGTGCGGACGCACGCGGGCGGCCAGGCCATCCGCGCACTGACCTTCGTCGCGAACCGGAGCACCGGCAGGTACCTCGCGCACGATCGGATCGATGACGTCGCACACCTGATCCGCACGGGTCAGGGGACCCTGGGCACCTCGCGCGACTACTTCGAATCCCTGCTCGCGACGCTCGAAACGCACGGCATCCGCGACAGCGGCATCGAGCGCCTGCGGCAAACGATCCTTCGCGCCGACCGGCTGGCTGCGTCGCCGTGAAGCCTCAGGCGCGGCGCAGGGACTCGTGGCGTTCGAACAGCGCCACCGTCCAGTCGATGAAGACGCGGACCTTGGCGCTGAGATAGCGGTTGGGGGCATACACGACGCTGACCGGATGGACGGGCGTCTGCCAGTCCTGGAGCAGCAGGACCAGATGGCCGGCCTGGATGGCGCCGTGGACCGTATAGGTGGGTGCCTGGATGATGCCCAGGCCGGCGAGGGCCGCGGCCAGGTAGGCGTTGGTGTCGTTCACGGCCAGCCTGTGGTTCAGCGCCACTTCCGATTCCGACGTGCCATCGAAAAAGCGGAAGGGCAGGGGGCGGCCGTTCCCCGCCATCAGGCCGATGGTGGCTTGCGCGCTCAGCTCGGCCGGCGTCCGGGGCGTGCCGTGGGCCGCGAGAAAGCCGGGTGTCGCGCAGGTGGCGAACTGGAAGTCGCCGATCCTTCTGGCCACCACCAGTTGCTCGCTCACCTCGCCGGCGCGGATCGCGCAGTCCACGCCTTCGGCCACGATGTCGACGGTCTTGTTGCCGATGCTCAGCTCGATCCCCACGTCGGGATAGTCGCGGTAGAACCCGGCCAGCGCCGGCACGATGACCATCGTTCCGATCGCGGCCGTCGTCTCGATCCGGACCTTCCCGGACGGCTTCCCCCTCGACTGCCGGGTGGCGGACTCGATCTCGGCGAGGTCGTCCAGCAGCTGCACGATCCGCTCGTAGTACGAGGCGCCCTCGGGCGTCACCGTGAGCGAGCGTGTGCTGCGATGGAGCAGGCGGACCTGCAGGTCCTGCTCCAGTCCCTGGATGAGCCGCGTCACGGTGGCCTTCGGCAGGTCCAGCTGGTTGGCGGCTCGGGTGAAGCTGCCCGCCTCGACCACTCGGACGAAGGTGTTCATCGCATCGATCCGATCCATGATGACTCCCGTGAATGGAGAACGCACGCTGCGGGGCGATGGCGGCATTATTGCGGCGAACCCGCTGCGCGGCGGACCATTGTTCCGCGTGCAGCAACTGCGCTTTCCTCCCTGGCTGGTAGATGGTGTCGAGCAGCCTCGATACGCGCCTTCGGCCAGCCCGATGGGCGCACCAGCTTCCGCCCCGCGCCGGTCAGAACCAGTCGACGTCGACGATCGCCTGGGCGAAGGCCTGCGGTGCCTCCTGCGGCAGGTTGTGGCCGATGCCGCCCTTGACCAGGCGGTGTTGGTATGCGCCGGTGAACTTCCGGGCATAGGCGTCTGGGGCCGGATGCGGCGCACCGTTGGCATCGCCTTCCATGGTGATCGTGGGCACGCCGATGGAGGGCGCCTTGGCGAGCCGGCTTTCCAGCTCGTCGTACTTCGACTCGCCCTGGGCCAGGCCCAGGCGCCAGCGGTAGTTGTGGATCGAGATGGCCACGTGGTCGGGGTTGTCGAAGGCGGCGGCGCTGCGTTCGTAGGTCGCGTCGTCGAATTGCCATTTCGGCGAGGCGAGCTTCCAGATCAGCTTGTTGAATTCCCGCCGGTACTTCTCGTAGCCGGCGCGGCCGCGCTCGGTCGCGAAGTAGTACTGGTACCACCACTGCAGCTCGGCCTCCGGGGGCAGCGGCATCCGGTTGGCCTCCTGGCTGCCGATCAGATAGCCGCTGACCGAGACCAGCGCCCTGGCACGCTCGGGCCACAGCGCCGCCATGATGTCGGCGGTGCGCGCGCCCCAGTCGAATGCGCCGACGATGGCCTTGTCGATGCGCAGGGCGTCCATCAGGGCGATGGCATCGATGGCCAGGACGGCCTGCTGGCCGTTGCGGGGGGTATCGGCGGACAGGAAGCGCGTGCTGCCGTAGCCGCGCAGGTAGGGCACGATCACGCGGTAGCCGCGGGCCGCGAGCAGCGGCGCGACGTCGACGAAGGCGTGGATGTCGTAGGGCCAGCCGTGCAGGAGCAGGACGGGCGTGCCGCCGGCGGGGCCGGCCTCGGCATAGCCGACGTTCAGGACGCCGGCATCGATCTGCTTGAGCGGGCCGAAAGAGGTGTGCGTCCCCGGCTTGGCCGGTGCCACCGCACCCGGCGTGGCCTTGCCCGTCCGCGCCGATGCCTTGCGGGGGATGGCCCAGGGGGCGGCGGCCAGGAGGGCGGCGGCGCCGCCCAGGAGCCGGCGGCGATGCGCGTCGATGGTGGTGCTGGACTGTGGCGTGTTCATCTGGGAACTCCTTGGCTGTCGAGGAAGCTTAGGCAGTCGGCGGCGGCGCGCCATCCGGCCGAGTGGTGCCTCGGCGGTGGCACCAAGGTCGTATGACTTCGCGCCGGTGGCGTGCCCGGGTCCGTGCGGGTTGAAGGTGCTCGTGCGACTTGAGTCGGATCGATGGCACCTGCCGCAGCCGGGATGTCTTCTTTGCGTCCAGGCCGGACAGTTGGGGCGTGGCGGACAGCCTGAGAGGCTCCGCACGCCGGCCTGTGCGCTCGTCTGTCTTATGGAAGACGACGCGAAATCCTCCGGTACCTGCAGTGCACATTCCTTTCCCCCACTGCCTCTACAGCCATGAACGTCACCGATTCCGAGGCGCGCGTGTCCGCGCGCACCCAGCGCATCCTCGCCGACATGACTCGCCGTCAGCTGCTGGCTGCCGGCGCATCAGCCGCGGCTGCGGTCGCTTTCCCTTTCGCAGCTTCCGCTGCTTCCACCGCGCCGGACGGCGCAACAACCCCGCAAGGACGTGCACCCATGAGCGACGTCACCACCAAGGACGGCGTCCAGATCTTCTACAAGGCCTGGGGGCCCGCCGATGCGACGCCCATCGTTTTCTCGCACGGCTGGCCCCTGAACTCCGATGACTGGGACGCCCAGATGATGTTCTTCCTCGCCAAGGGTTATCGCGTCGTCGCGCACGACCGGCGAGGCCATTGGCGCTCGTCGCAGGTCTGGGACGGGCACGACATGGACCACTACGCAGATCCCCTTGCTCGGGGGGCTGCCTCGGGTGCCGGTGACACCGGGGCTGCGGCTTGCGCCATGGCGTCCACTGGCCCCGGCACGGCGCGCCGATCAACGGGTCTTGCCGCCGTAGTTCTCGCCGTACGACGGGATCTGGCCCGCCTTGTTGGCGCGGCGGATCTCGGCGCGGCGTGCCGCGTTGGCGGCCTGGCGTTCCGCGCGCGGGATCCTGGCGCGGGCCTCGGGCTCCGGATTGCCTTCGCCGGGCTTGAATTCGCGCGCGGCCTCGGCGCCCGCAGGCTTGCGCGCGACGCGGGCCGCCTTGCGCTCGGCCCTGGACACCTTGGGCCGCGCATCGGGAATCGGGTTGCCTTCGCCGGGCTGGAACTCGCGCGCCGCCTCGGCGCCCGCCGCGCGGCGTTGCGTGCGCGCGGCGGCCTTGTCCTCGGCCGTCGGCGGGGTCTGCGCCGTGGCGGCGAGCGACGCCAACTGCAGGGCGGCGGCGCCGAAGATCAGCATCCATTTGTTCATGGCGAACTCCTGTGAAGATGCACCGCCCGCCGCGATGCGGGATCGCGTGCGGCGGGTGCAGATGAAAGAAGGGGCGTGCCCCGCAAATGCTTCCGAGCCGCCATGTTCGGGTCTCGTGCGGCCGGCGCACAGCCGCTTCGGCGGTGGGTGCGGGTCAGACTTTGGGGAGAGGCGGTGCTCTGCCGGGGGCTCGTGGAGCCTCAGCGCGTCACGTCGACCCGCGCCGTGAAGCTGTAGCCCGCGCCGCGTTCCGTGCGGATCAGGGGCGGCCCGGAGCCGCTGGCATCGAGCTTGCGGCGCAGGCGGCCGACCTGCACGTCGATGGACCGGTCGTACACCTCGTCGTCATGCAGGCGCGACAGCTCCAGCAGCCGGGCGCGGGTCAGGACGCGCTCGGGCGCGCCGAGGAAGGCCACCAGGAGGTTGAACTCGCCGTTCGACAGCGCGACCGTGCTGCCGTCCGGCGCAGTCAGCCGGCGCAGGCCGATGTTGAGTTCCCAGCCGGCGAAGCGGTAGGCCCGGATGTCGGTGTCGCGCCGGGGCGGCTCGGCCACGCGGGCGCGCGAGCGCCGCAGCAGCGCGCGGATGCGCGCCAGCAGCTCGCGCGGCGAGAAGGGCTTCACCAGGTAGTCGTCCGCCCCCAGTTCGAGGGCCATGACCCGGTCGGCCTCTTCGCGGCGGCCCGTGATGACGATGATCGCAAGGTCGGATTGCTCCCGCAGGCGGCGCGCGATCTGGATTCCGTCTTCCCCCGGCAGCCGGAGGTCGAGCACCAGCAGGTCGATGTGCTCGCGCGCCAGGATCTCCGGGATCTCGGCCCCGTTGGTGGCGGTGCTGACGTCGAAGTCGTAGTCGCCCAGGAAGTCACGAATCATCTCGCGCATCGACGGATCGTCGTCGACGACGAGGATGCGCCCCATGACGTCGGGTGCGGAGGTGTCCATGCCAAAAATCTCCCCCGATTGCCGTACGCGGCCCATCATTGGACCGCGGAGCCCGTCTTCGCTGGCGGTGTGGCATTCCGGTGGTCCAAAGTGTACGCGGCGGATCGGGCATTGTGTCCGTTGACATGCGGCCATCGGGCGGCGACACATTCAGGAGCCGCGGCCGGCTTGCAATGAATGCCTTCCTACCATCGAAGGCAAGTCTTGGCTTATGGCGACGCAGAGGTCTCGGACAAGGGTCATGTGGTGATCGTCGAGACCGATGACCTGATCCACGAACTGCTGGAGCGCTGGTTCACCGCCGAGGGCTTCACCGTCGGAGCCGACGGCGCGCCGCCGGCGCGCGTGGTCCTGGTCGTCGTCAACGTGTCGCGGCCCGGGCAGGTCGACCCGACGCTGGAGGCGCTGCGCGCGCGCTACCAGCCGGCGCCGATCCTCGCCATTTCCGCCCGCTTCAGGCGCGGGCTCGCGGCCTCCGTCGAGGCCGCCGCGCGGCTGGGGGTGCAGAAGATCCTGCCGAAGCCCTTCACCCGCGAGGAACTGCGCCTTGCGGTCGAGGAGGCGCTGGGCGCCGTTCCCTGAAAGCTCGCAAAGCCCGTCAGGCCGCGGTGGCGCAGCGCGCCATCGAGGGCGTGCGCCCGTAGCTGCGGCTGAAGGCGCGGGTGAAGTGGGAGGCGTCGGAGAAGCCGGCGCGCCGGCCGATCTCGGCGACCGTGAGGCGGGAGAAGCGCGACGACTCCAGCATGCGCAGCGCGGTCTGCGCGCGCGCCGTCACCAGCGTGGCACCGAAGGTCTTGCCGGCCGAGGCGAGGGCGCGGTGCAGCGTGCGGATCGAGATGTCGAGCGCACGCGCGACGGCCGAGGCCGTCAGCGCCGGATCGTTGCAGCGGTGCACGATGCATTCGACGATCCTGTCCTCGAGCGGTGCCTGCGCCGCGCCGGGGCTCGCGCAGGCGAAGCCGTGGTCCTCGGCGGCCAGCGCGAGCATCACGCCCACCTGGTCGACGATGACCTTCGGCGGCAGCGGCGCGCGCGCGACGAAGCCGGGCGACAGCGCGCTCAGGTAGGAGGTCAGGGCGCGGCTCCAGCGGTCATCGGCGCGAAGCGGCCGCCCCGCCAGCGCGCCGGGGTCGGCGATCCATTGGCGGATCCAGCTTTCGGCGATCCCGATGTGGACCAGGTCATGGGAAGCGCCCAGCTCGATGTCGTGCGCCAGGAAGGAATCGATCAGCACGGCATCGCCCGGCGCGAGGCGGATCTCGCCGCGGTGGACCAGGCGCCAGGGCACGTTCCTGCACAGCAACAGGTGGAAGCTTCGTTGCGGGTCGCGTGCGATCTGGGCGAGGCCGCGGTGCGCCTGCCAGGGGCTGCCGCGCAGGTTGACGATCGAGATCGGGCCCAGGTCCACCTGCTCCAGCGTGGCCTCGAAAGGCCGGCCGGCGCCGGCCTGCACGGCCTGCGCCAGCAGGGTCCGGGCGCAGACCTCGGCGAAGCGCGCTGGCCGCTCGGCCGCGGGCACGCCCTCGGTCGTCCACGTCTGCAGCCGCAGGCGGGAACTGGCGGCGGGCTTGCGGGCTGCGCGCGGTGCCGCCCCCGCGCCGTCGCCGGCGGGCAGCGCGTCGCACGGCGCGGCAGCCGCGAGGGCGATGCCTTCGCAGCCCCGGTAGAACTCGTCATGCAGTATGGGTGTTGTGTCGCGTTCCATGGCTCCATCCAGCCCGGCGCCGCCGTCGGATCCGACGTGGCTCGAGCAGCTCCAGCTAAGGTTCCTGGACCGCACTGTCGCTTCCGAAGATGTTGGACATTTGTCCTGGGCGCGCCGGAATGTTTCAGTTGAAGCAGCGGACGTGTGATTTGTGTCATGCAAGCCGGCCGTTGTAACGGGCGCGGGCGGGTCCCCCGAGGGGCGTGGACTCCGCGGTGCGGTGCGCCATACACTCCCTCCACACCGGGGCGGCCAGCGTCGGCCGGCCGGTGGCCGGGATCGGATCCAACAACGACCCAGAGGAGCCCGCGATGCCATACCGATGCCTCTTCATGACAACGCTGCTGGCCGCCGCCGGCGTGTCGGCCGCGGCCGATGCACCCGTCATCGGCCTGATCACCAAGACGGAGACCAACCCCTTCTTCGTGGCGATGCGGGACGGGGCTTCGGCCGAGGCCAAGGCCAAGGGCGCCAAGCTGCTGACGGCCGCCGGCAAGAGCGTGACCGACAACGCCAGCCAGGTGACCGCGGTCGAGAACATGGTGGCCGCCGGTGCGAAGACGATCCTGATCACCGCCAGCGACACCAAGGCCATCGTGCCGGCACTGCGCAAGGCGCGCGACAAGGGCGTGCTGGTCATTGCCCTGGACACGGCGACCGACCCGCCGGATGCGGTGGATGCGCTGTTCGCCACCGACAACTACCAGGCCGGCGTGCTGATCGGCGAGTACGCCAAGGCGGCCATGGGCGACAGGAAGCCGGTGATCGCGATGCTCGACCTCGTCCCGGGACTGTCGGTGGGTACGCAGCGGCACAACGGCTTCCTCAAGGGCTTCGGATTGAGCGCGCCCGATGCAAAGAGCGCGGAGCAGGGCACCGACCCGCTGGTCGCCTGCGCGGTCGACAGCTTCGGCGACCAGGCCAAGGGGCAGACTGCGATGGAGAACTGCCTGCAGAAGAACCCCGGCATCAACCTCGTCTACACCGTCAACGAGCCCGCGGCGGCAGGCGCCTTCAATGCGCTGAAGAAGGCCGGCAAGGAGAAGGGCGTGACGATCGTCTCGATCGACGGCGGCTGTGAGGGCGTGCGCAATGTCTCCACCGGCATGATCGCTGCCACCTCGCAGCAGTACCCGCTGAAGATGGGTGCGATGGGCGTCGCCGCCGGCGTCGAATTCGCCAGGACGGGCAAGAAGCCGAGCGGCTACACCGACACCGGCGTCACCCTGATCGCCCGCCAGCCGGTGGCCGGGGTCGGCAGCAAGGACGTCAAGGCCGGCACGCAGCTGTGCTGGGGCGCGAAGAAATGACCTGCGGTTGAGGCGCCGATGCCCACGCGCCGACGCTGGCTCGCGCGACTGTCCGGCCGCCGCATCCGTGCCGAGGTGGAAGAGGCCGTCGCGCGGCGGGCGGAGGCGCTCGAGCGCAGGTACGAGGCGATCGTTCGATCCGAGGCGCGCTACGCACGCGCCGTCGAGGCCTCGAACGCGGGGCTGTACGACTGGGACATCGCCAACGACGAGATGTACCAGTCGCCCCGGATGAAGGAGTTGTTCGGGGTTGCGCCCGACACGTGCTTCGCCGGCCGCGCCGACTTCATGGCACACGTGCCGCTCCACCCGGAAGACCGCAAGCGCATCGAAGACGTGGTCGCCGCGGCGTTCGCCGCGCGGCTGAGCCGCTACGAGATCGACTACCGCATCCTGCTGCCGGAAGGCGGCACGCGCTGGCTCCGCTCCTACGGCCAGGTCTTTCGCGACGCGGGCGGACAGCCGGCGTGGCTGTCCGGCGTGGTGCTGGACGTCACCGACCAGAAGCGGGCACAGGAAGCCCTCGCGGAGAGCGAGTCGCGCTTTCGCAGCCTGATCCAGCTGTCGTCCGACTGGTACTGGCGCCAGGACGAGAACCTGCGCTTCAACTTCCTCTCCAGCCAGGCCCTGGACCTGACGGGGCACACGGGGGAATCCTCCTACGGCAAGAGGCGCTGGGAGTTGAGCGGCATGACGCCGCTGTCCGGCTCCTGGGACGAGCACAAGGCGGTGCTCGCGGCACGGCAGCCCTTCCGCGATCTCGAGTGCTGCCGCGTCGGCACCGACGGCGTGACGCGCTACCTCAGCATGAGCGGCACGCCGATGTTCGACCACACGGGGGGCTTCATCGGCTACCAGGGTGTCGGCCGCAACATCACCGAGCGCAAGCGCATCGAGGAAGAGCTGCGGGCCCGGCAGGAGATGCTCGACATGGCCCAGCAGGCCGCGCACGCGGCGGCCTTCGAATGGCGCACCGGCGAGGTCGGCGAGGACGTGCGCTGGTCGCCGGACCTGGAGGCGATGTGCGGGCTGGTGCCCGGCTCCTACGACGGGGCCTACGAGACCTGGCGAAAGCTCTTCCACCCGGACGACTGGCCGCTGGTCGACGCAGCCATCCGGCACGCCGGGCCGTCCGGCGAGGTCGCGGTGGAGCACCGGGTGCTGCTGGCGGGCGGGACGACGCGCTGGCTGCAGACCAAGGGCCGCGTCTCCTTCGATGGACAGGGGCAGCCGGTGCGCATGGTCGGCTTCATGATCGACGTGACCGAGCGGCACCAGGCGGAGGACGAGCTGCGCCGGCTCGAGCGGCAGTTGCGCCAGGCGCAGCGGCTCGAGGCCATGGGCACCCTGGCGGGCGGGATCGCGCACGACTTCAACAACATCCTGGGTGCCATCCTCGGCTACGGCGAGATGGCGCTGCGCGACGCGCCCAAGGGCAGCCGCCTGCGGCGCGACCTGGACAGGATCATGACCGCCACCGAGCGCGGCCGGGCGCTGGTCGAGCAGATCCTCACCTTCAGCCGCAGCAGCGTCAACGAACGCGTTCCGGTGCACCTGGAGCGGGTGGTGCGGGAGGCGCTGGACCAGTTCGCGGCGCAGTTGCCGCACCAGGTGAGCATCGAGCCGCATCTGCGCGCCGGCCGCGCAGCGGTGCTGGGCGATCCGACGCAGGCGCACCAGCTGCTCATGAACCTCGCGACCAACGCCTTCCAGGCCATGATGCCCGCAGGCGGCACCGTGCGCGTGCGGCTGGAGCCCCTGCACCTGGCTGCGCCGCGCGCCGCGACCACGGGCATGGTCGCGGCCGGCGACCATGTGATCCTGCAGGTGGCCGACTCCGGCAGCGGCATTCCGCCCGAGATCGTCGACCGAATCTTCGATCCCTTCTTCACCACGAAGGAAGTCGGCGTCGGCACCGGGCTCGGGCTGTCGCTGGTGCACAGCATCGTGACGGACCTGGGCGGCGCGATCGACGTGGCGAGCGAGCCCGGCCGCGGCAGCACCTTCACCGTGTACCTGCCGCGCGCCGGCGACGCGCCCGAAACCGGTGAGCGCGAGATCCCCGAGCTGCCGCGCGGCGAGGGCGAGCGCGTGATGGTGGTGGACGACGAGGAGCCGCTGATGCTGATCGCCATCGAGACGCTGGAGGACATCGGCTACCGGCCGGTGGGCTTCACCTCGAGCCTGGAGGCGCTGGATGCCTTCCGCGCCGATCCGCGCGCCTTCGGCGCCGTGGTGACGGACGAACGCATGCCCGAGATGACCGGCTCCGCGTTGATCCGCGAGCTGCGCGTGCTGAATGCCGCGATCCCGATCGTGCTGATGAGCGGCTTCATCGGCACGGTGGGCAGCGCGCGCGACACGGGGGCGGACGAGGTGCTGAAGAAGCCCCTGTCCCGGCGCGACCTGGCCGCGGGGCTGGCCCGCGTGCTGCAGCGCGGGCAGCGCGCAGGGTGAGGGCATCCGTGACGAGCCGCCTGCCGCCGGCCGCCACGCTCGGCCCCTTCTTCGCGCTGCTGCTGGCCTGCGTCTTCTTCGCGACGCAGAGCGATCGTTTCCTCACGGCCGAGAACCTCTCGCTGGTGCTGCAGCAGGTCATGGTGGTTGGCGTCCTCGCGATCGGCCAGACCTTGGTCATCCTCAGCGCCGGCATCGACCTGTCGTGCGGCATGGTCATGGCGCTCGGCGGCATCGTGATGGCGAAGCTGGCGGCCGAACTCGGGCTGCCGGCACCGCTGGCGGCGCTCTGCGGCATCGGCGTGACGGCGCTGTTCGGCATGGTCAACGGGCTCCTGGTCACGCGCGTCAGGCTGCCGCCCTTCATCGTCACGCTGGGCACGATGAACATCGCCTTCGCGGTGACGCAGCTGTACTCCGGCTCGCAGACCGTCACCGGCGTGCCGGCCGACCTCGCCTGGCTGGGCGGCACCTTCGCGATCGGCGACACCTCGATGGGCCACGGCGTGGTGCTGATGCTGCTCCTGTACCTGGGCATGGGCTTCTGGCTGAGCCGCACCGCCGGAGGGCGGCACATCTACGCGGTCGGCAACAACCTGGAGGCCGCGCGCCTGGCCGGCATCTCGACCGATCGCGTGTTGCTCGGCGTGTATGCGCTGGCCGGCGTCTTCTACGGCATCGCCGCGCTGCTGTCGGTGGCCCGCACGGGCGTCGGCGACCCCAACGCCGGGCAGACCGAGAACCTCGACGCGATCACGGCCGTGGTGCTCGGCGGCACCAGCCTGTTCGGTGGACGCGGCCTGATCGTCGGCTCGCTGATCGGCGCACTGATCGTGGGCCTGCTGCGCAACGGCCTCACGCTGATGGGGACGCCCTCCATCTACCAGATCCTCATCACCGGCATCCTGGTGATCCTGGCGGTCGCTGTCGACCGGCTCTCCCGGCTCGGCGCGGGAGAGTGACGCGGCGCGCGCACGGCCTGGCACTCAGAGGCCATGGCTTCCATCTCCCGTGACGCACACGTGAAAGCCGGGCCGGCACGCTTGCGCGAGACTGGGCGCGACAAATGCCTCAACCCTGGAGATCCGAATGAACCCCAGCCCCCAGCGCCGCCCGAACCTGTCGATCATGCATCCGGACCCCATCCTGCGCAGCGGCCTGGTGGCGGCGCTGCGCCAGCATGGCGGCTTCGAGATCTTCATCCACGGCGTCGACGACCTGGCCCCGGGCGGCCCGCCGATCGACGTGGTCATCGCCGACTACAGGAATGCGCTGCGGCTCACCGACGCCAAGGCTCGCCGGTCAGACGGGCTGCAGGCCGGCACCAGGATCCTCGTGCTGACCAGCAACGACCGCGAGGCCGACATCCGGCGCGCCATCGAGTCCGGCGTGTACGGCTACCTGCTCTTCGGCGGCCCGCTGGCCGAGCTGATCGACGGGGTGACGGCCGTCACCAGCGGCGTGCGCTACATGAGCGCGGCGGCGGCCCGCCGGATGGCCGACAGCCTCACGCGGGCGGCGCTGACCTCGCGCGAGAACGAGGTGCTTCGGCTCGTGGCCGACGGCCAGTCGAACAAGTCGATCGCCCGCGAACTCGCCATCGAGCTGGGGACGGTCAAGTCCCACATGAGCGCGATCATGACCAAGCTCGGCGCCGGCAGCCGCACCGAGGCGGCCCGGATCGCCGCCTCGCGCGGCCTGATCGACGACCATCACGAGGTCGTGCCGCGGCTGCAGCCGGTCTTGCGCGCCCCGATGGAGCCGATGCTGCGGTACGCCTGAGCTGATCGTCCTGGAGTCCATCCATGCTCATCCAACCATCCGATGCCTCGATCAGCCAGGCGCTGTTCGACCGGCTCGTCCATCCTTCGCTGCACCTGACCGCGGTCGTGACCGGCGTGAGTTCGCCGGCCCTGTCCTTCGGCCTGGAATCGCTCGTGAACGCGACCGACGGCGTGTGCCTGGCCGGCGCGGCCAGTACCTTCGAGGCGTTCCTGCAGGCCTGCGCCAGGGCGGGCCGCTGCATTGCACTCGTCGATCCCCAACTCGGCGGCGAAGGCATCGCCGACTTCCTGGACACGCTGCGCCGCCGGGCGCCGAAGGCCATGCCGGTGCTGCTGCTCGGTACGGCCCAGCCGCACGCGGTGCGCGAGGCACTGCGGCGCGGCGCGCTCGGCCTCGTTCACCTGAGCGCCGACATCGACGAGATCCGCAGCGCGGTGCTCGCGGTCGCGGACGGCCGGCGGCACATTCCCACCGACATCGCCTCCCTGCTGGCCGAGTCGCTGACGCTGGAAGACCTGACCTGCCGCGAGATGGAGGTGCTGGGTTTGCTCTCGCAGGGCCGATGCAACAAGTCCATCGCGCGCGACCTCGACGTTGCGCTGGGCACTGTGAAGACACACGTGCGGGCCATCATGTACAAGCTGGGCACCAGCTCGCGCATGGGGGCGATCCTGGAGGCGAACCGGCGGGGGTTGATCAGCATCGGGTGAGGCTCATCCGTCCGCTTGCTCGGCCGCGACGAAGCGCCAGGTCCATCAATCGCTGCACGAGGCGCGCGCTGCCGGGATGGTCACCACTTCCTCGCCCAGAAGTTGCCCGTGCTGCGCAATGAAACTGGATGTGGAGCGGGCGAAGGGAATCGAACCCCTTGGAACCCGCATGAATCCTAGCGATTCGCTGGACTGTGACCGTGATCGTGTCACGGTGGAGCTTCGATTATAGGGATAGGGACGCTGGAACAGCTCGGGATTCCACGCTTCAGCGCGGTGATCACGAGAAGCCACGCGACATCCGGGGGGGCACAGCACATGCGAATGTGTTAAACCGCATCCGGCGCAACTGCGAGGGGACCCTTGATGACTGATGTCCACATCATTGATAAGTCGACCGGCGAAACTGTCGCTGTAATTCCGGCAAGCGTTGGGGGCTTGGACTACGAGGCCAACTTGAAGGAATGGATTGATACCGCGTGGGAGGCTGCGGTCTCAGATGGGGACGTGGACCCAGCGAAGCGCGACAGATACGAGTTCAGATTTGTCAACAAGCCGGCTCCGGACCCGCCAATGTTCCCGAACTAGGCCGGCCTTGCCCTTGCGTCAGCCGCAGGCTGATTCCCCGGGGAGAAGACCCGGTACGCTCGGGCCCTGAAAAGGGCCGTTGCCAAATTCGATGCGACTACTTGGCTCGTGGCGCCAAGGGGCATCGTGGCTGGCCGCGTCACACTGTGCTATCAAGGGCTTCTTGATGCTTGCCGCCCTGCCACCCTAGATTGCCGATCTTGACGAAATCAGTGAAGCCACATTTCCGGCAATGCACTTTGAGGGCCAGCACAAATCCAGTGGCTGACTTCGGCCCCCCGACTTTCGTATCGTATGGATTGTCAGGTTGCTCATGCCGAACGCCATGGTCGAGGACGCGCAGCATCTCCTTGTCAGGACAGTTTGGGCAGAAGAAGTAGAAGTAGTCTGTCTCGGCGGTGGCGCCCTGGAGGCGCCCGCCCTGTACAGCATCACTTCCGTGGTACACCTTGCCATTGTTGAACTGCGTCATAGCTATTCTCCGCGTCACGCAAGTTTGCATTCTCCGGTCGCGACGACCGCCATGCGGGGTTCAGGGCCAATTCCGTGGATCGGATAGGAACGCAACGTAGTGTGTTCTGGTTGCACCCCCAACCGTCGAAGGTCTTCCAGGATCAAGGATCATCGGTCCGCCGAAAATTCCGGCACTCAGGCCAGGTCTCATGGTCTTAGCTCGTGCGGCGTTAGGCGGCGTGCGAGCCTCCCTGACTCATCTTGCGGTACCGGCGGACCCCCTCGGACCTCGCACCACTCAGCGCCTCTGTCAGATCCACGCCCTCAGCTAGCGCGGACCCATCGGCTCCCATGACCGCGAAGCCTGCGCCTCCAATGCCCGGGCCTGCCAGGATGGTTACGAGGGGGCCGGGGCGTCCCCAGGAGCCTGACGGGAGGCTTTGGATGGACAGGGCAGCATCATGGAATTGACCGTCTTCAGTTGACCCGTACTCGGCGACGATGGCGCTATGGGTCCTGCGAGCAAGGTCCATTCGGAGGGCGTCGATAGCGGCGCGGTCAGAAGGAGTAAAGGCTTTTGCAGGCATTGAGTTTCCTTGGTTGAGATCAGCACGACCACCGTGCTGGAGTCTCATTTATCGTAACCGCTTTAATATCCGGTTGCAATGGTTTTTAAGGTTACGGATAATCGACACCATGACAGATCAGAAGCGAGCCCGAGGACGGCCCAGGTTGCCCGAAGGGGAAGTAAGCATCCCGCGCTCCATTCGACTAACCCCGGCCGAATGGACCAAGTTCGACCTACTCGGGATCGCTTGGCTCAAGAAGGCGTTGAAGCGGGCGAAGCCTGGGGAACAAACCGGCGACTGACGCAGACCCCTTGAACAGTCGGCACCCCGGCCCGAACAGCAAATCGCATCAGAGCAATCGAATGATCAACAACAAGCGCTTTCAGATCTTCATTTCCTCCACGTATCTAGACCTGATCGACGAGCGGCAATCGGTTCTCAAAGCGGTCCTTGAGCTTGAGCACATTCCAGCCGGTATGGAACTGTTCCCCGCGACAGATGCATCAGCCTGGGACCTCATCAAGAGTGTCATTGACGAGTCGGACTACTACGTGCTGATCGTGGGCGGCAAGTACGGGAGCTTGCATCCGGATGGCTTAGGGTTCACTGAGATGGAGTACGACTACGCAGTCGATCAGAAGAAGCCGGTGATCGCGCTTCTGCACAACAGCCCCGATCAGATTGCCCGAGGTAAGACTGACATTGACGAGGCCCAATGGAAGCGCTTGGAAAAATTTCGGGAGAAGGTCCGCAAGCATCACACTTGCCAGTTCTGGACGAATGCTCACGATCTCAAAGCCAGCGTCATTGTGAGCCTCACTTCCATGTTCAAGCGGCATCCCGCTGTTGGCTGGGTGCGTGCAGATTCGGTCCCCAGCGGGGCACGTATCGAAGACGTGCTGCTGCTCAAGGAGCGCGTCGCGGAGCTAGAAGCCCAGTTGAATGCGAGCCGAACCATGCCCGCTGCTGGGACTGACGATCTCGCACAGGGGGACGATGAACATACGGTCGAGACCAGGATTGAATCTCGCACCCACATCTTTGAGCCGTACCCGGTGGTCTATTCGTGGGACGACCTTTTCGCGAACGTGGCCCCGGCCCTACTAAACGAAGCTTCTGACCAACGTCTTCGCATGGCCCTCCATGAATACATCAAGGCTGATGCTCTGAGGTTGTTTAACGAAGACGCGGACATACCGAAGACAGACAAGGCATACCCCCAGTGCCTCGTCCCTGAGTCAGAAAAGGATACTTGCATTGTCCAATTTCGTGCGCTTGGGCTAATCGTGGAAAGCCAGCGGAAGCGGAGTGTCACGGATAGCGGCAAGTACTGGGCGCTCACGCCGTATGGTGATCACAAGCTTGTGCAACTTAGGGCAATGCGCAGGAACGCTCAGGACCATCAGCCGCGAAAGGGCTGAAATACGACTTCGGGTCTTCGGGATTCCTATGAACTATTCGAGACGATAGTGGTTAGCTATCCAAGAAAACAGAGGCGAGCAGGTGCACGCAGCCGAGTCAAACGGTGCAAGCATCTGCCGGCCTCTGCGGTCAGTTGTGTGTATGCGCAGGGGTGCGCGTGATCTCTGGTCTCCGCGGGATGCCCTGGGCCTCGTAGGCCAGCCCTGCGTGCGTCCGAGTGCTGGGAGGCCCCAGGAGAGCCGTTCGGGGGTATGAGACCCTGCGCCTGAATCGTGTGCTTTCGTTATGAATCAAAGACTTAGTAGAGCGTCTGCGCCTTTCGGTGTGGCCTGGGCGTGACGCATCGTGACACAGCGGGAGGGTAAGTGTGCTACTCGCCGCTAGGGGTGCGAAGTGGCAGAGCCCCGGGGTGCCGGTCAGCCGCAGCGGGCAGACTCTGGCGCACCCCACTCCGCCCCTTTGCCTCCAGGGGGGGCAGAGGCGTCCCAGGGGGGG
>NZ_LYMK01000009.1 GCF_002157355.1 Variovorax sp. JS1663
GCTTCCAGGCTCACGCTGCCCGCGCCGCTGATGGTGGTGCCGGTCTCCTGGCTTTGCTGGCCCTCGCGCGAGTTCTTGCCGCTCCAGCGGATGTCTTCCGCGCGGCCCGTCGTGATGCTGTCGACGTTCATGTCCCGCCCGGCCGACAGGACCGCGTCTCCAGCGCTCTTCACCTCGGCGCCGACCAGATTCGCATCGCGGCCCGCCGTCGCCAACAGGCTGCCACCGGGGTTGGTCACATACAGGCCCGCCACCCGGTCGAGCGTCACGGCGGCGAGCTTCACGCCGCTGGCCACGTCCGAGCCGAACAACACGCCCGAGTCGCTGCGCGAATCGCGCGTGGTGGTCACCGCGTTGATGTCGCGTCCCGCGATGACCCCGAGGCTGTTGCCGGCATCGATGGTGCCGCCGATGACGTTGAGGTCGTTGCGCGCGATCAGCAACGCATCCTGCCCCGTGATGCGGCCTGCCAGGTTGTTGATGTTGTCGGCCGAGATCAGCACCGCCTCGCGTCCGGCGATGGTGCCGCCGGCGGTTGTCAGGTCGCCTGCCAGCTGCATGTCCACGCTGTGACCCGCCAACAGCGCACCCGAGCCGTCGATGTCGCCCTCCTTCACACGCACATAGACCTGGGGCACCAGCACCTTCTGGGTGCTGCCGTCGGCCAGGGTCACCTCCTGCTCGACCAGCCAGACGATGTCGCTGGTCAGCTGCGCCATTTGCGCGGCCGTGAGGGCCACGCCCGGCCTCAAGCCGTACTCCTTGGCGAAGGTCGCCCCGGCGTTCATCAACGCCGCGTACTGGGCTTCGTCGCTCTCGAAGCCGTCCAGGTAGCGGTAGCCGGTCAGTTGCGCCACCTGCTCTCGAATCAGGCGCTGCTCGTAGAAGCCATCGCCCAGGCGCTTCTGGACCAGATCGGGGTCGCTGCCCAGGGCGCGGAGCAGGTAGTCGCTCGAGAGCCACTGGCGGTAGTTCGCAAAGCGCGGATCGGTCTCGACGAGGGAGTGGCTGCCCGGCTCGGGATGCGTGCGGAACAGGCTGGCCGTGGGCACGGTGGCATTGGGCGTGCTGGTGCGCACCACCATCGGGATGGACCCGCTGACGGGCGTGCCGGTTGCACCGGCGGCGGCACCCGCCATGCCCGCAGCACCACCACTGGCCCGGCCGATGCCCCCGACCGCCGAGGGCACCTGCACGATCGGGTTGACGCGCGTGCCCTGCACGCCGCCCGCGCCCTGCGTGGTGGCGCCAGTCTGGCCCAAGGCCACGCTCCCGATGCCGGTACCGCTGCCCGAGATGCTTGCGTTGCCTTCCTGGCGCGCCGCGGCGACGGTGACGGTGGAGTAGGTCGTGAGGTCGTAGGGCGCGAACTGGTACGTCCGGTTGTCGTTCTGGACGTAGCTGTGGATGGCGGTACCGGTCTGCACCGTGGGCGCATCCACCATCAGGCCCACGTTGGCGATCGTGCCACCGGTGACCGTCAGCGCCCCGCCGGCCAGGATCTGGCTCATGTCGTTCGTGCCGCTGCCGACGTGGATGTTCATCGCACCGCCCGCGAGGATCTTGCCCGGGGCTGAGGTCTGCAGTACCGCCGTGGAGCCGGTGACGCTGTAGTCGAAGGCGTCGTAGATGGAAGCCAGGCGCGGCGGCTTGCTCTCGCCGTTGGGCCCGGAGATCACGCCCGTGATGGTGTGGATGAAGCTGAGCGTGGCCACGTCCAGCGCCTGGTGGGCCGCGCGGTAGGCCTGCCACTGGTCGTACTCGGCCTGCGTGACCGGATGGTCGAAGCGCTGCAGCATGACGGTGACCGGCCCCGAGGGGCCGTCGACGGTGGCGGTCAGGCCCTCCTGGCCCACGGTGATGTTGGGGTCGATGCGCCCGGGATGGCTCATGGGCAGATCGGCTGCCGGCGGTGCCACGCCGAAGGTCGCCCAGATGGGGTCGGCGATGGTGTACCAGCTGCCGGGCATGGCGGTGGTCTCGCAGGTGTCGACGTTGCAGGTCTGGTAGCTGCGATCGGCGCTGTTGGCCGGGCTCCTGAGGTAGTAGGCGCGGAAGCGTTCGAGCGGGTAGTCGGGCGAAGGCACCAGCAGCTTGACCGCAGCGTTGTTGGCAGGTGCGAGAGGGTTGGACGCGTCTGCGCCCACCCAGTTGTTCCAGCCGGTGCCGTTGGTCAGGAGGTAGCCGCCGACGGCGAGCAGGACCTCGGAGGCCGGATAGCGCGTGCCGCTGCCCGGGATGGCGTACTCGACCACATGTTGGCTCGCGCCCGGCTGCAAGGTCCAGGTGACTCCACCGTTGGTGTTGCTCAGGACTGCAGCGCGGATGCCGGCGTTGCGGGTGGCCTCGATGGTCGAAGCGTGGTTGGCCAGGGTCGCGGCGGTGCCGATGGCGTGGCCGTTGGCATCGAGGCTGCCCCCGATGACGAGGTCGCCGGCGCTGAAGACCAACGATCCATCACGGTTGTTGAGGGTCTGGACGCCGATGTCCAGGCGATCGCGCGCGGCGATGGTGGCGGCCGAGGTGACGCCGCTGACGGTCTCGGCCAGGTTGTTCAGCGTGCCTGCACCGATGGAGATCTGATCGCCATAGATGCGGCCGGTGCCGATGTTGTTGAGCGTGCCCGCATTGATGCGGGTGACGAAGCCGTCGATGACGCCGCGGTTGGTCACCGTGTCGGAGGCGCTCAGGGTGGTGGAGGCGCCCTGGATGTCCCCGATGGCGGTGTTGTCGATGTTGCGCGCCGAGAGTGCGAGCGCGTTGCCGGCGGCCAGGGTACCGCTGTTGGTGATGTTGCCGCTGGTGGCGATGCTCAGGTCCCGGTTGGCGGTGATCTGGCTGCCCGCGGCGATGACAACGTCCCGGGTCAGCGCGAGACGCATGTCGCCTTTGGAGAGGAGCTTGCCGTCGAAGCCGAGCGAGGCGGCATCGACGGCCAGGGTCTTGGCTGCCAGGGCGGTTCCGCCCGTGTTGGTCACGCTCAAGGTCTTGCCGCCGGGATTCGCAGCAAGGGGGTCAACGATGCTCACCGTATCGCCTGCGGAGATGAGCCCCGAGGTGTTGTCGACGGCGCCGCCGCTGGTGAGGATCACGTTCAGGTTGGCCCGGATCGCGCCCTGGACATTGCCGAGGGTGCCGGTGGTGATGGCGACGTGGTTGCCCTCGATGCCCTGCTCGGCACCGGAGGTGTTGGCGTTGGCGATGCCGCCGGCGTTCAACGTGGTCGTGGCGCCGGAGCGGATCAGCGCGCCGGTGTTGTCGATGGCACTGGCATCGATGCGCAGGTTGCCCGCGGCGAGTGTCTGGCCTCCCTTGTTGTCGTAGCGTGCGCCATGGGTGTCGATGGTCAATGCAGCCTGGCTCAGCAAGAGGCCGCCGCTGGCGTTGGTGAACTGGCGGGTGCCGGCGTTCAGGTCGCCCTGGGAGCCGATGAAGCCGGCGCTGTTGTCGGTGGCACCTGCAGCAAGCGCCAGGGTGCCGCCGCTGGCAATGCCGCCCTGCCCGCCAGCGTGACCGGCCGCGTTGGTGTTGACCAGGGCCTGGCCATGGGTGTCGATGGTCATCGCGCCGCCCGACTGGATCAGGCCGGCGTTGTTGACCAGCTCGCCCGAGTTCACGGTGACGGTGGTGACGGCCGCAATGGTGCCCTGCGTGTTCTCCAGCGGATTGCCGCGGGTGTCCACGGCAATGCTATTGCCGGAGACCTGTCCGGCTTTGTTGACCAGGCCCCCATTGTTCAACGCCACGGCGCCGCCGGCCTGAAGCTTGCCCTCCTGGTTGAGGGTCTGGCCGACAGTGGTGATGCGGAGCGTTCCATTGACGGCGGCGACGCTGCCGCGAGCGTTGTCCAGCGTGTCGGCTGTGAGGGTGGTGTTGCCGCTGGCGGCCAAGGCGCCGTCAACGTTGGTGGCGCCGCCGACGATCGTGCCGACCAGATCGCCGACCGCGGTGATGCGCCCCGTGTCGTTGTTCAGGCTGCCTGCACCGAGCGTGACATTCCGGCCGGCGCCGATCTCGCCCTTGCTGCTGTTGTCCAGCATGCCGCCGATCGTGAGGCCCAGGTCCGAGCTCTCGGCGGCGCGGATGGTGCCACCCTGGTTCACGAGGCTGCCCGCGGCGATGGCGGTGTTGCCATTGCTCGCGATGGTGCCGCCGTTGTTGTCCAGCGCGCCCACCACGCTGATGCGCGTGTCCGCCGTTGTGGCCTGGATGATCTTGCCGCCCTGGTTGCCCAAGGCGCCGGCATCGATGCTGATCTGCCGGGCAGTGGTGCTGCCGCCGGCCTGGTTGAACGCTCCGGCGACATCGACGGCCAATGCGCCGTTGCCGATGAGTTCGCCACGGGCGCCGCTGTAGCCGCTGCCGGCGATGCGCAGGGTGCCGCTGCCCGCGTGCTCGATCTTGCCGTCGGTGTTGGTGATGCCGGCTGTGGCGTCGAGCGTCAGGTCCTGCCCATTGGTGGCGATGCGCCCGCCGCTGTTGTCGAAGGTGCCTGACGTGGCGATGGTGGTGGCGCCGCTGCCCGTCTGAACGATCTCGCCACCGTGGGTGTTGGCGATGTTCGAAGCGCTCAGGCTCAGCTGGCCCGCGTTCAGCTTGCCGCCCTGGTTGACGAGCGTCTGGCTGCCCTCGCTGTTGGCCGTGAGGTTCAGCGATCCCGGCGTGGCGATCGTCGCGCCGCTGGTGGTGATGTCGCCCTGGCGCGCGCTGAACGCGATGTTGGCGGCGCTGGTGCTGCTGCCGCCCAGGTCGACGCTCGCACCTCGCAGTGTCATGTCGCCGCCGGCAAGGTTGTCGCCCTTGGCTTCCAACGCCCCGGTGCTCGTCACGCGCAGGTCACCCGCGCTGCCGAGCTTGCCGTCGGCCTGGATGCCCGCGCCCAGTACACCCGTGCTGCCGCCCTGCACGCTGCCAGCCGTGATCGTCGTGTGGCGGCCGGCCGTGATGCTGCCGTCGTTGACCAGGGCGCCGCCGACATCGATCGCGGCGTCGTTGCCCGCGCGCAGTGCGCCGCTGTTGCCCAGGCTCCCGGCCTGGATCGACAGGTCCGTGGCCGAGATCGTGCCGCCACGGTTGTTGACCGAGCCGGTCGCGGTCAGCGCCGCATCGCCGTTGCTCGCGAGCTTGCCGTCGGTGTTGACCAGGTCGCCCGTACTCGCGATCTGCAGGCGGCCGGCACGCACCGTACCACCGGTGTTGTCGAAGCGATCGACGTTGGCGTTGAAGCCCTGGCTGACGTTGACGGTGCCGCCCACGTTGCTGAAGCTCGGGCCGCTCGCGCTCAGGCTCGTCGTGGTGAGGGTGCCGCCGCTGTTGTTGACCTGCGGCGTGTCGAGCTGGATGGAACCGCCTGCATAGATGCGGCCACCGTCGTTGAGGACGCTGTTGGACGCGATGATGTGGCCGGGCGCGGGGACGTAGTTTGGCGATGCCGTCGCGCCAGTGCCGCCGCCGCTGCCCGTTCCCGTCTCGGTGCCCGTTCCGGTACCGGTGCCTGTGCCGGTCCCGGGAACCGGCGTCGTCGTCGGGCCGGAAGAGCCGGTGCCCGGTTGTGCCGGCGTCTCGGGCACCGGCTCGGCCCCGATCACGCCCCCAGCCGTGTTGCTCAAGACCGGCGCAGTCACCGTCAAGCCGACGCCGCTGGTCTGGCGCATCGCGCCGCCGCGGTTGTCGATGTCGCCGGCGCTGGCGAACTGCAGGCTCCGCGCTTCCAATGTGCCGCCCACGTTGCCGAGTTGGCCTTGCGTCGCGATCCTGAGGTCCTGGCCGCTGGCGATGCGCCCTATGTTGGCCAGGCTCTCGGCGGTGATGTCGGTGCGGCCGGTGGCCTGTACCGTGCCGATGTTCTCCAGCCGCCCGGCGGCCGTGACGACGAACTCGCCCGGGCCGGCCAGCGTGCCTCCAGCGGCCTGGATGCTGCCGGCATTGCGCGCGCCAAGCCCGGCCTCGGTTCCCACCAGGAAGATCTTGTTGGCGAACATGCCGCCCAGCTGCGCCACGTCGAACGCGAAGACGGGCTTCGGGCCGGTGCCTGCGATCGGGGTCGCCTGCCCATGGTCAGCCGAGACCTGGTTGGCGCCGGTCACCACCTTGAGTTCGTTGGCCCAGATGCCCGCATTGACCTGCATGGCCCGCGCCAGGATGGCGGCATAGTCGGTGCTCCTGACATCGAGGCCGGCACCGTCGATGCTCACGGTGCCGCCGCGCACGACGTAGCCGTCCAGGCCGCCGAAGGCATTGAGCTGGGGCGTGCCGGTGGTCAGCGTGGCCCGGCTGGCGTTGATGAAGGAGCCGCCATCGACCGCAATGCCCGCGGGGTTGGCCACGATGACCTCGGCCCTGTGCCCGCCGACCTCGATCGCGCCACGCAATTGAGTCGGATTGCCACCGACGATCTCGTTGAGGATGACGCGAGCGGGCCCGGTCCCGAGGTAAGGATTGCCCTGCACCCAGCCGCCCAGTTGGGTCTGCACGTCGGTGCGGCTGTTGTTGAGGATGACGCCCCGGGGCTGGACGTCGAACTGGTTGTAGAGGTTGCGCGAGACGCCCGCGGCGCTGGGCGTCTGGATGTTGACGAGGGGCACGCCATTGGGCGCCACCAGCACCGTGGGCCGGAGATTCGGCGCGACGCCGGGCGCCCCCACGATCTGCGCCGGCACCGCCGAAACGGCCAGCAGGCCACCCAACGCCGTCGCCAGCACGCCCGGCGTCGCCCCCGTGGCCTTGCCCGCGCTCCTGGCCGTTTCCTGTACCACCATGCGCAGGCCGCGCGCGGCGTTGAAGACGATTCGGTGAAGGTGCTTGTTCATGTTCTCCTTCCAGCGTTCGCGTCAGAAGCTGTAGTTCAGGTTGAATCCCGCCGTGGTCCCGGCCGTGCGGAAACCCTCGGGCTTGCGGATCGGCGCACCGACGAAGAGGTCGTAGTTCAGGCCCTTCCATGCGCCGCGCAGGCCGATCACGCCGCCGGTGAGGCGCCGCCCGGCCAGGCCTTCGATGGAGCGGCCGCCCACCTGTCCGAGGTCGACGCCCGCATAGAGCTCGGCGCCGCTCGCGCCCAGCGCCCAGCCGATGTCGTTGCGCACGAGCCAGCCGCGTTCGCCCATCAGGCTGGTCTCGCCGTCGAAGCCGCGCACGGTGTAGCGCCCGCCGATGGAGAAGCGGTCCTGCGGCGTGAGGGGGCTGCGGTTCCACTGCGCGCGCCACAGGCCCGTGTAGCGCAGCTTCTGCGCGCCGAGCTGGAAGGGCGCGTTCACGCCGAGCTCGGCGGTGGCGATCCTGAAGCGCGAAGTGCCTTCGTCGAACGGCTCCTCCGGCGCGGGCAGGGCACCGAAGGCGCCGGTCCCGCGTCGCCACGCCAGGTTGGCATCGAGCGTGGCATCGCCGATGAATTCGCGGTGCGCCAGCCCCAGCTCCCACCCCGCGGTCGCGCGCCGCTGCACGCCGACCTCGGCGTCGCCGATGAAGTTGTGCGCGCTGCGCCGGAAGGTGCGCAGGGCCAGCGTGGTCTTGCGCCGCTGATCGCGGTAGATCAGGCGCGAGAGCTTGAGCTCGGCATTGGCCGACTCGCCGGCATAGACATACGCCTGGTCGGCGCCCTGCACGGTCTGGTGGTACTTGTTCTGCGAGGCGGTGGCGCTGGCCAGCCAGTCGCCCCAGGGCAGCGAGTAGTGAACGGTCTGCGCGCTGGTGCCCTGGCCGCCGTGGTTGAAGGCGTCGTGGTTGAGGCTGACGTAGAACAGGTCGCTGAGCCCGAGCGGGTTGTCCCAGGCGACGGTGGCGCCGGCCTGGTTCTTGCCGGTCGCCTTGGTGCCGCCGTTGTCCAGGCTCAGGGTGGTGCGCAGCGGAAAGCGCTGGCTGTACTTGACGACCAGGTCGCTGTCGCCGGGCCGGGCATCGGCGGCCTTCGATGGCTCGATCTGGATATCGGCCTCCGCGGTGGGCGCGCGCTTGAGGTTTTCCAGGCCCTGCTCGACGTCGCGCAGGTCGAGCAGCTCGCCGGGGCGCGCGGCGATGGCGTTGGCGAGGCGGGTGCGCGTCTCGCTGCCATCGGCGAAGCGGATGGCAGCAATGCGGCCCGGGATCACGGTGAATGTGAGCGTGCCCTGCCCCAGGTCCTGCGGCGCGGCGAGCACCCGGGTGGTGACGTAGCCGCGCGCCACGACGGCCTGCTGCAGCCGCGTCATGACGACGTTGACGCCCTCGGTGCCCAGGCAGCGGCCAATGGGGTTGTCGCTGCCATCCTCGCCGGCGGCGGCCTCCGGCGCCCACTGGAAATGCGCCGCGAGCTCGCCGGCCAGCACGATGCGCTCGATGCGGAAGCACGGCGCCTCGCCCCTGGGCAGGCGGCGTTCCTCGGCCCGGGGCTCGGCCTGCAGCCGGCTGTCGACGCTGCGCTCCTGCTGCTGGCGCAGGGCGCGCTCGCGCTCCTGCTGGCGCTGCTCCTCGACGAATGGCCGGGGCGCGGCCGGCAGCGGCGCGGTCTGTGCATGGGCCAGCGCCGCCATCGCGGCGGGCAAGGCCAGTGCCCAGGGCCTGGGCCGTGGAGCGGGGCGCGTGATGGTGTTGCGGGCGGCGGGCCCGAGATCTCCCTGTCGATCCTTCACTTCGTCAATTCCTGTTTTTCTTGCGTGGCGACGCCTGGGTGTGCGTATCTGTCTATCGAACGCGGCGACGGGAATCTGAATGCCTTCGTGAAAAAAAAGGCGCAGCCACGCGAAGCGGCGCTGCGGCCGCGGTCCGTCGCTGGTATTCAGAAGGCGGGGGCTGGCGCGGGGCGCGGAGGCCCTGGCGCGAGGTGATGAATGCGTGATGTCGCGCGGGGTGTGTCCCCCGTGCCTTCCCTGGATCGCATGGTCTTCCCTGCTCGCAATGGGTGCGAGGCGCGGGGATTCTGTCACCGCTGACGCGGCAGGAATCTGATCAATTCTTCGCGCCGCCGGCGCGCGGGCTCAGGGTGCGCTGCCGGCGCGCAGGGCCTCGACCTGCTCGGTGTAGCTGCGCTCGATGCGCTCGAGCCGGGCCTGGCGGGCGGCCTCGTTGACCCACTTGGCGTTCAGCGCGCGTTGCCGGGCGTGCTGGTAGTCCAGGGCCGCGGTCGAGAGCAGCGCGCTGTTGTCCTGCGCCGCAAAGCCCAGGGGCGCCTGCAGCGCCTTGAGCACCTCGCGCTCCGCATCGCCGCGCGGACTCCTGCCGTGGCCATAGGCCACGAGGAAGTCCTGCAGCTTCTTCTGCAGCGCCAGGGGCAGCTCGCGCCGCGCCACGAACAGCGCGGGCGGCGTGGGGCTGGACTCCCAGATCACCTGCAGCCGCTCCGCCTCGACCGGGAACTGCTGGCGGAAGCGCTCGAAGTCGGTGGTGTTGTTGGTGGCCACGTCGGCATCGCCGTTGGCCACCGCGAGCGCGGTGCCCTGGTGGGTGTCGACGATCTCGCTCTGGAAGCGCTCCATGGCGATGCCGTTGGGCAGGAACAGCTCCAGCTGCGGCACGATGAAGCCGGAGACCGAACGGTTGTCGCCGCGCGCCAGGCGCCAGCGCTCGGGCGCGGCCAGCAGCGCCTTCAGCGGGTCGGGCGGGCCGGCCTTGCGCACCAGCAGCAGTGCGCGGTGGTCGGCCATGCCGGGGTGGCGCTTCACCTGCGCCAGCACGTTCATCCGCTGCTGCGAGACGGCGTCCAGCGCCAGCTTGGCCGACAGCAGCGCACAGTCCACCTCGCCGCGGCGGATCGCCTGGTCCAGCGATTCATAGGAGATCACGGACAGCACGCTCACCGGCCGGCCGAGCGCCCGGCCGAGCTCGTTGAGCAGCGGGGTCCAGTTCTCGCGCGACTCGACGGCGCCACCGATGGGCAGCACGCCGAAGCGAATCGGGCTGTTTGCCTCGGCGCGGGCGCCCTGCGCGAAAGCCGGCGCAGCCAGCGCAGCCAGCGCGGCATGGCAGGCCGCCGTGCACACCAGGCGCCGCCGCGCGCCGCCCTCAGGGCGCGGCGCTGCGCAATGCGGCGACCTGGTCGGCATACCCGTTCTCGATGCGCTGCAGCCGCGCCTGCCGCGCTGCCTCGTTGACCCACTGCGCGGTCATCGCGCTCTGCCGGGCCAGCTGGTACGCCAGCTTGGCCGCCGGCAGCAGGGAGCTGTTGTCGGCGGGCAGGAAGCCGGCCAGGTCGTGCAGCGACTTGAGCACCGCGCGCTCCGCGTCCCCGCGCGGGCCCTTGGCGCGCGCATAGTCGACCAGGAAGGCCTGCACCTTTTTCTGGAACTCGGGGCTGTAGTCGCGCCGCACCACGATCTGGGCATGCGGGATCAGCTCCGACTCCCAGATCACCTGCAGGCGCTCCGCCTCGGCCGGGAACTGGAGCCGGAAGCGCTCGAAGTCGGCGGTGTTGTTGGTGGCGACGTCGGCCTCGCCGTTGGCCACCGCCAGGGCCGTGGCCTGGTGGGTGCCCACCACCTCGCTGGCGAAGCGCGTCTCCATCACGATGTGGTTGGGCAGGAAAAGCTGCAGCTGCGGAACGATGAATCCCGACACCGAGCGGCTCTCGCCGCGCGCGATGCGCCAGCGCTCGGGTTCGGCCAGCAGGCCCTGGAGGGTGGTGAAGGTCCCGGTCTTGCGCGTGAGCAGCAGCGCCCTGTAGCCCGGCAGGCCGTCGTGGCGCGTGACCTGCGCAACCACGTTCATGCGGCGCTGGGTGACCGCGTCGAGCGCCATCTTCCCGGAGAGGAAGGCCATGTCGACCTGGTCGCGCTGGATCGCCTGCTCCAGCGCCTCGTAGGAGTTGACCGAGAGCACGCTGACCGGCCGGCCGAGGCCGCGGCTCAGATCCGCCAGCATCGGCTCCCAGTCGTTGCGCGACTCGAAGGCGCCGCCCAGGGGCAGGATGCCGAAGCGCAGCGGCGCGGCGCCGGAAGCGGCAGTGGTCTGCGCCGGGGCAGCGAGCTGGCAGCCCAGGAAAAGGACGACGAGGCAGCGCCACAGGAGGGCGGCGGCGCGCCGTGCCATCATCTGCAGGCCTTCGGGAAGGCCGGCGGAGGCCGGGGTGCAAGGGCCCGGGGCGCAGCGGACAGTGACAGTGGCCTGCATCTGGTTCTTGGACGGGCGCCGGCGGCGGACTGGTCAAAGCTGTTCTGGAGAGAACACAATTAGAAACCAACTTCAGCAAAATCCGTGACTTTTTCCTCTGGACATGTACTTCAGTCGATGCACCGGTCGCATGCTGGCGCACGGCTGACGAACCCATGAACTGGCCCTTCCGCGCCCTGCGCCTGCTGGTGCGCCTGACGCTGGCCCAGCAACTGGTGCTGCTGGCGCTGCTGCCCGCCACCGTGGCCACGCTGGGCGCGATCGCGGTACTGACGCGCCAGCACCTGGCCAGCGTGACCGAGCTGATGCGCGCCAATGCCCAGACCGTCGCGCTGCAGGTGGCCACCGTGGCCCAGTCGCAGATGCAGCGCATGGACCGCCGCGCACTGCAGCGCACCGTCCAGTCAGGCAGCTACCAGCCGCACGTGCAGCAGGTGCAGGTCTGGTCGGAGGACGGCGAGATCCTCGCCAACTCCGAGACCATCGACCGCGAGCGCGGCGAGGGCCTGCAGGTGGTGGCACCGATCGTGGCCGACGACGGCAAGCACACCGGCAAGGTGATGGTGGAGATCAGCCTGGATGCGGTGGAGCGCGCCAAGCGCTCGGTCTGGCTGAACGTGGTGCTGGTGCTGGCTGCCAGCCTGGTGGGCGTGGGCCTGGCCGGCTGGTGGGCGGCGCGGCGGATCAGCGCGCCGATCCAGGCGCTGGGCGAGGCGGTCGACCGCCTGGGCGCCGGCGAGGACGCACAGGTGGAAGTGGCGGGCTCGGCGGAGGTGCGGCGCCTGCAGCACGGCTTCAACGAGGCGGCCCGCGCGCTGTCGGAAAGCCGCGCCCTGCTGGAGAGCCGCATCGCCAACGCCACCGCCGAGCTGGCCAGCAAGAACCAGCAGCTGGAGGTGGCCAGCCAGGCCAAGACCCGCCTGCTGGCCGCCGCCAGCCACGACCTGCGCCAGCCGCTGCACGCGCTGACGCTGTTCTCCGACGGCCTGGCCAACGGCGAGACCGACCCGGTGCGGCTGCAGCGCATCGGCCACATCCGCGAATGCGTGGACTCGCTGGACCGGCTGTTCTCCGGCCTGCTCAACCTCTCGCAGCTCGACGCCGGCGTGCTGCAGCCGCAGTGGGCGGACTTCCCGCTCGACCAGCTGTTCGACGAGATCAGCCGCAACTTCCGGCCGGTGGCGGAGCAGCAGAACCTGCGGCTGGTGGTGCGCAAGACCGAGCTGTGGGTGCGCTGCGACTACGTGATGCTCTCGCGCATCCTCAACAACCTGGTGTCGAACTCGCTGCGCCACACCACCGAGGGCGGGGTGCTGATCGGCGCGCGCCGGCGCGGGCGCAGCGTGCGCATCGACGTCGTGGACACCGGCGTCGGCATCGCCGAACACCACCAGTCGCGGGTGTTCGAGGAGTTCTACCAGGTCGATCCGCAGCCGCGCCAGGGCCGCGACGTGCGCGGCATGGGCCTGGGCCTGGCCACGGTGCAGCGGCTGGCGGCGCTGCTCAACACCCGCGTGGAGCTGAGCTCGCAGCCGCACCGGGGCACCTGCGTGCGCGTCATGGTGCGAGCGGCCGAGGCGGCGCCCGCGCTGGCGGCGGCGGGCGTCGCGCCGCCCGGCCTCGGCGTCGAGGAGGAGCCGAGCCTGGAGGGCGTGCGCGCCCTCGTGATCGACGACGAGCGCACCATCCTCGAGGGCCTGCAGGTGGTGTTGTCCAACTGGGGCGCCGAGGTGATGACCGCGCAGACCCGCGCCGAGGCGCTGGCCTTCGCCGACAACTGGGCCCGGCCACCCGACGTGGTGGTGAGCGATCTGCTGCTGCAGGGCGGCGACAACGGCCTGGACGTGCTCGCCGCGCTGGAGCGGCATCCACGCGGCATCGGCGCCGCCACCGCCCGCTTGCTGGTGACTGGCGAGACCAAGCCCGACCGGCTGCGCGAGGTGGCGAGTTCGGGCGTGGCCGTGCTCTACAAGCCCGTCTCGCCCAAGCTCCTGAGGCAGGCCATCAGCGCCCAGCTGGCGGCGGTCGGCGGCGGCGCGCGCGAGATACGTAATAAGACATAGGCCGAGCGGCCGCGGGGCAGTGCCGTCCCGAGGCCCAATTCGCCAGGGCGGAGGCCGACATAAGCCCTCCGCCTTATCGCGCGGAAAGAGCCGGCTCCGTACATTGGCTGCATCACCCCACAGGTGCAGTTCATGAATCTTTCCACTGGGCTCCTCCGGGGGCTGCGCGTCCTGGCGGGTGCCGCCTGCGCGGCCCTGTTCGCGGCCGGCGCCCACGCGGCAGCGCTCACGGTGCTGCTGGCGGACGACAACGCAGCCCATGCGGAGTTCGTGCGCCTGCTGCGCGAATCGCAGGACGCGAGCAGCCGCTTCGAGCTGATCCGCCTGCCCACCGACGCCCCCCCCGCGGACCGCGCCGCAGCCGTTGACGACCGCATGAGCGCCGCCCGGCCGTCCACAGGGGTTCGCACCGCAGCCGAAGGCGAAGGTATTCCGATGTCGGCCGGTGTGCGCACGCGCAGCCTGCGCGCCGGTGCCGCGGTGGAACTGCCGGTCACCGTGGCCGTCGGCCTGGCGGCGGCGCGCAGCGCGATCGAACGGCCGGGCCAGGACCCGCTGGTGCTGGCCATGCTCAGCCGCCTCGACTACGAGAGCCTCAAGAGCAACCCGGCGCTCAAGCGCGGCGAGCGCCCGATCGGCGTGCTGCTGCGCGAGCCGGCCATGGCCGACCAGCTGGCGCTGATCGACGCCCTGCTGCCGCAGAAGCGCCGGCTCGGCGTGGTCGCCACCGCCGAGTCGGAGTCCATCGTGCGCGAGCTGCAGCGCGCCGCGCACGGCTGGGATCTCCAGGTCGAATACGCACCCGATGCCAAGTCGCTGGCCTCGGTGCTGCGCGTGCTGTTGCCGCGCAGCGACGCCCTGATGGTGCTGCCCGACCTGATCGGCGACAGCCAGGCTGCCACCCTCTCGGTGCTGCGCGCCGGCGCCGGCGCCGGCCTGCCGGTGTTCGGCACCAGTGAAGGCCTGGTGCGCTCGGGCGGCCTGGCGGCCGCCGTGTCCACGCCCGGCCAGTTGGCGCAGCAGGCGCGCGCGCTCGGGCAGAAGCTGGCCATGGGCCCGTCCACCGGCGGCGTTCTGGTGGAGACGGCAACGCCGTCCACCGTGCGCGTCAACCCCACCGTCGCGCGCGGGCTGGGCCTGCGCCTTCCCGAAGAACGCGAGTTGAGCGAGCGGGTGGGTCGGTGGGGCGTGCGGCGGATGGACGCGCGGTAGTGGTGGGCGGCAGCCTGCAGCGCGACCTGTTCCGGCTCGGCGTGGTGCCCTGCGCGGCGGTGGCGCTGGCGCTCACCGCCTGGTTCACCCACAGCCGCCTCGAGACGCTCGAGGCCGCCTTCAACGCCGAAGGCGAGGCGGCGGCGCGCCAGGTCGCGGCCATGTCCGACCTGAGCCTGTACGCCGGCGACCTGCCCGCGCTGCAGAACGTGGCCAACGCCGCCCTGCGCGGCGGGCAGGTGACGCGGGTGGAGATCAGCAACAGCGCCGGCGTCTACGTGACGGCCGGCGCCAAGACCGCGCCGATGGGCCAGCTGCGCATGTTCACCGCGCCCGTCACGCTGCGCGAGGCCTCGCGCGCCAGCGCCTTCGCGCCCGAGGGTTCGACCACCGTCGGCGAGAAGCCGATCGGCCTGGTGCAGACCTTCCGCGACACCACCGACTACGCGCTCGAGCGCACCCGCTCGCTGATGGCGGGCATCGGCATCGCCATGATCGCGCTGATCGCCGCCTGGGCCTGGGTGCGGCACACCGCGCGCAGCGTGGCACAGCCGCTGCGCCGCATCTCGCGCACCGTGGCGGCGCTGGAGGCCGGCCAGTTCGACGCCCGCTGCAGCGTGGTGGGACGTGGTGATGGCGACCCACCGGCCGCGGACGGCACGCGCCGCGCCCAGCACGAGCTGGCCAGCCTCGCGCACGACATCAATCGCCTGGCCGAGCGCCTTCAGCGCAATCGGCAGCAAAGCGAGGAGCAGGTGCGCGAGGCCACCGCCGTCGCGCTGCAGCGCATGGCCGAGGCCGAGCAGGCCGCGCTCTCGCGCGCCCGCTTCCTGGCCGCGGCCAGCCACGACCTGCGACAGCCGCTGCACGCGATGGGCCTGTTCATCGACGGCCTGCTGCCCACCGCCACCGACACCCAGCGGCCCGCCGTGCTGCGCCTGCAGGAAGGCGCCGAGTTCATGGGCGTGCTGCTGGACGACCTGCTGGAGATCTCGCGCCTGGACGCCCAGGTGCTGACGCCGGCGATCGGCGGCATCTCGCTGGCGCAGCTCTTCGACCAGCTCGACGCCCAGCAGGCGGCGCGCGCCGCCGCCTCGAACGTGCGGCTCGTGTGGCGCGATCGCGGCCTCGCGGTGCGCTCCGACCCGGCGCTTCTCCTGCGCATCATCGGCAACCTGGTGGGCAACGCCATCACCCACAGCGCGCCCGACGGCACGGTGCTGGTCGCCGCGCGTCGCCGCGGCGGCAAGGTGCGCATCGAGGTGCGCGACAACGGCGTGGGCATCGCGCCGATCCACCAGGCGCGCATCTTCGAGGAGTTCTACCAGGTGGCCAACACCGAGCGCGACCGCCGCCAGGGCTTCGGCCTGGGCCTGGCGATCTGCGCCCGCATCGCCGCCCTGCTGGGCACGCGCATCGCGCTGCGTTCGGCGCTGCAGGCCGGCAGCTGCTTCTCGCTGGACGTGCCCCGCGCCGACCCGCGCGAGGTGCAGCCGCCGGCGCCCGAGCCGGTGGCCAGCTCGCCCCTGGCCGGCCTGCGCTGCCTGGTGGTGGACGACGACCCGGCCATCCTCGACGCGAGCCGCGTGCTGCTGATGCAATGGGAATGCGAGGTCGAGTGCGTGGCCAGCGGCACCGCGGCGATCCGGCGGCTGGCCGATGCGAACACGCGCTTCGACGTGCTGCTGTGCGACCTGCAGCTGGCCGATGCCGAGGACGGCATGGAGGTGATCGACGCCGCGCGACGCCTGCAGCCCGATGCGCTGGCGGTGCTGGTCTCGGGCGCCACCGGGCCCGAGGCGCTGCAGCGTCTGCGCCAGCGCGGCGTGACGCTGCTGACCAAGCCGGTGGCACCGGCCAAGCTGCGGGCGCTGCTGTCGACGAAACGCGCGGGGCGCCTGCCGGCCTGAGAAGGCGCGAACGAAGCGCCATGCTCGATCCCGAGGCCCTGAAGACCATCCGCCCCTTCGTCGCGACGCCGAGCTACGGGGGCGCGATGAGCTCGATCTACGTGCGCAGCCTGCTCGGCCTGGTCAACCTGGCCTGGACCCAGGGCTTCGCCATGCAGACGCGTTTTCTCGACGGCGACAGCCTGATCCCGCGCGCCCGCAACCGTCTCGTCGCGGAGTTCATGGCCGATGCGCGCTGGACCCACCTGTTCTGGATCGACGCCGACATCGGCTTTCCGCCCGAGGCGGCGCTGCGCCTGCTGCTTGCGGGGCGCGACGTGGTGGCCGGCGTCTATCCGCTGAAGACCGAGGGCTGGCCCGCCGAGGGCCTGCGCACGCCCTTGCCCGCCGGGACCACGCGCGCACAGTTCGAGGCCGCGCATGCGCGCTTCCCGGCCAATGCGCCGCAGGGCGCGGTGGACGAGGACGGCTTTCTCGAAGTGCTGGATGCGCCCACCGGCTTCATGCTGATCGCGCGCGCCGTGTTCGAGCGGCTCGCCGCGGCCTTCCCCGAGCTGCGCTACACGCCCGACGCGCCCACCGACGACCCGGCCTCGCGTGCCTGGCCGCACTACCGCTTCTTCGATGTCATGGCCGAACCCGGCAACGGGCGCTATCTCAGCGAGGACTATGCGTTCTGCCGGCGCTGGCAGGCGATCGGCGGCCAGGTCTTCGTCGATGCACGCTCGCGGCTTGCGCACCAGGGACTGCGCACCTACACCGGCGATTTCGGGCGGGCGCTGACGTCCGGCGCGGCGCCTCCTTGACGCGGCCGGCGCCGATCAGCGCGCCTTGCCGCGACCGGATTTCTTCGGTGCTTCCGCCCGCGGCGCGCTTGCCGGCACGGCGGCCCGCTGGCTCTGCTCGAGCCACGACAAGGCATCGGCATAGGCCATGAACCGCTCGAGGTACCCGGGCGACATTTCCCGCATCAGGGTGAGCGTCCGGTGCACCAGTTGCTGCGAGTTGAGCGGCCCGGCCTTCTCCGGCACCTGCGCCAGCGACTGGGCGAGCCGGCGGTCGGCGCTGAGCCGGGTCCAGGTGCTCCTGAAGTACCGCATCGTCTTCAGCTCGTACTCTGGCGCCACGCCGGGCACGGCGGCGGCGGGCGACGCACCCGCCGGAACGATCGGCGCGTGCCGGGAGATGTGCTCGACGAGCGCCTTGAGGGCGGCGCGGCCCGCTGCCGGCCTTGCGCCGCCATCCGCACAGCGCGCCGCTTCGAGCTCTTCCAGCCCCTCTTCATAGGCCGCCATCAGGGTCGCGAGCCGCGCATCCAGGATGCGGCGGACCTCCCCCTCGTGGCCGGCCGCGCGCCGGGCCAGCGCCTCGATGAAGCGGAACCGGACCGGGTCGCGGCGGTGGTCCCGCCGCGCGCGCCAGGTGTCGAGCTTCGCGGCAGCCTCGCCCGCGCCTTCGCTATTTGCCGGGCTTGACGTCGCCATGGGAAGTTCGAGGCATGGGCGCCATTTCCACGCGCCGGTTTCTGGACCGGCCCTCGGCATCGGCATTCGATGCCACGGCCTGCTCGGAACCGAAGGCCGCGGCGAAGACCGTCGACGAGGGGACGCCTTCCTCGATCAGGGCACGCGTCACCGTCAGGGCCCGCTGAGCCGAGAGCTCCCAGTTGTCGGCGAAGCGGCGGGCGCCGTCGCGCATCTGCCGGTCGTCGGTGAAGCCGCTCACCATCAGGATCTCGTTGCGCTCCTTCAGGTAGGCGGCCAGCGGCGCGGCCAGGCTCTTGAGCACTTGCCGGCCCTCGGGCTGCAGCTCGGCCGCGTTGAAGGCGAAGAGCACGCTGCCGCTGATGCCGATGCGCCCGTCGACCAGCGTCACGCGGCCCGCCGCGAGCGGGCCGGCCAGGGCCTTCTCCAGCGTCTGGCGGCGCTGCGCCTCCACCTGCCGCTGCCTGACCTCGGCCTCCAGCTTCGTCGCCAGGTCCAGCTGCATGCCCAGCGCGTACACGAGGATCAGCACGAAGGCGCCGAGCAAGCCCGACATGAGGTCGCCGAAGACCGCCCAGACCGGCACGCCAGGGTCGACGCCGGCGTCGAGCTCTTCGCGCGTCATGCCTCGCTGCCCACCGCTGCCGCGGCCGTCTGACGGCTGGCGAACTGCTGCAGATCCTCCACGATCTGCTTCTGCGACATGATGCTCAGGTCGATGACCTCGCGCGCCTGCGCCACGTAGTAGGCCAGCTGCTCGTCGCTGCGCTCGAGCGACTGGCCGAGCGCGCCCTCGATGCGCTGCAGCTGGGCCGCCAGCTTGTCGTTGGACTGGCTGAACTGCTGCACCGCGAAGCCGAAGGCCTCGCCCAGGCTCGCCACCTCGACCGCGCTGCCGGTGAGCTGGGCACCGACCGCGGCCAGCTTGCCGGCCTCCGCGTCCACCTGCTCCGCGAAGCGGCCGCCGACCCGGTCCAGCAGGTCCGCCGAGGTGGAGACCAGCGCGTCGATGGCCGCGCGCTGCTCGGTGGAGGCATGGTTCACCGCGTCGAGCAGCGTGGCCAGCGTGTCGAGGATGCGGCTGCGTTCCTCCAGCATCGTGTTGTCGCGCGTCATGCTGTCCTCGAGCTTCTGGCGCAGCTCGGCGATCACCTCGGCAGCGGCGCGGGGCGCCTCCGAGGCGGCTTCCACGAGCTTGGCGACCTCGGCGATCGTGCTCTTGGCCTGCGCTTCGGTGTGGGCCGACAGTTCGCGGGCGGTCCGCGCCATGGTCTCGCTGAGCTGCTGCTGTTGGTCCCGGGCCTGCGCGCCGGCCTGCTGCCATTCCTGCTGCAGCGAACCGGCCATGGCGGACAGCGCCTCGGTCCAGGCGGCGAGGCGCCGCTCATCGCGCGAGGCCACCTCGGCCTGCAGCGTCGCGTGCGCCTGGCCGACGGTGCCCAGCAGCGAGGCCGCGTGCCGCTCGAAGGTCGCGGCGGCCGCGGACAGCGCCTGCTGCGTGTCCGCCGACAGCTGCTCGCTGGCCTGGCGGTGCTGCGCCAGCGCGCCGCCCCAGGTGTCCGACAGGCTGCCGACCGTGCGCTCGAGGTGCGTCGAAACATCCGCCACCAGCGAGACCGAGCGCTGCTCGAAGGTCTGGGCGAAGCGGTCGAGCGTTCCGCGCAGGTCCTCGGACAGCGCGCCGCTGGTGCGCTGGTGCTCGGCGAGCGCGCCCTGCCAGGTGTCCGCCACGCCGGTGGTGGTGGCCTCGAGGCGCGCCGACAGGCCCTCGAACTGGCGCTGCACGGTGTGGCCGATGGTGTCGTGCAGGGCGGCGGTCTCCCGCGCGATCCCGGCCATCGTGGCCTCGACCACCGGCTGGATCGTCGCGCCGGCGGCGCCGGCGCTGTCGATCAGGCTCTGCTTCAGCGACTCGCCGACGGACGCGGCCAGTCCGGCATAGGCCGCCTCGGCGCGCGTATGGAACTGTTCCTGGCCGGCGGCCAGGCGCTCGTTCAGCGCCAGGCTCTGCCGCTCGATCGTGGCCATCATGGTCTGCAGGCGGTCGACCAGTTGGGGCATCAGCTCGGACTGGCGCTGCAGCAACGCGAGCGAGGCCTCGCGCTGGTGGGCCAGCGAGTGGCCGCGCAGGGTGGTCGCGATGCGGGTGTCGAGCATCTGGCCGGCCTGCTGCCGCTCGCGCCGATGCAGCGCGGACAGCAGGCCCAGCATCGCGGAGGCCGCCACGCCCGCCACCGAGGTGCCGAAGGCCAGGCCCAGGCCCTTCACCGGCGCGGACAGGGAGGCGCGGATGGACTGCAGGTCGCTCGCGCTCTCCAGCGCCATGCCGGTGCCGTTGAGCGTGACCACCATGCCGAGGAAGGTGCCCATCATCCCCAGCAGCACCAGCAGGCCGGCCAGGTAGGGCGTCAGCGCCGGGCCGGGCAGGCCGACGCGCTCGCCTTCGATGCGCAGGCGCACCGCATTGCGCAGCGAGGGATGGAGCCGCTCCAGCCAGGCGGGCAGGCTGGCCGGCGGCTCGGACAGATCCGCCACGGCCTGCGACAGGGTCGAGGTGGCCTGATGGAAGCGGTGCAGTTCCAGCGCACCCAGAAGATAGAAAGCGCCGACGAGCAGCGTGATGGCCAGCGCCAGCGGGCTCGTGCCGACGTAGCCGGCGCCGACCCAGCAGACCGCGGCCAGGCCGGCGAAGAAGACGAGGGGGTGAAAAATTCTGTTCATGTCAGTTATCCATAGCGCTGCGCGCCACCCGCATCGCATGAAACGGGAAACACGCCCGGTGAGGGGGTTGGCGGACCACACGAAGTGGGAGAGCCTGGGGGAGAGCGTCATTTCAGAGCTTCGAGCAGCCCTTCGATCGGTTGCAATCGAAAGTCCAGTTCGGCGAGCAGCAGGTCTCGCATGTCGTTGCGGAACAGGTCCAGCCACGGGCCGGGCCGGGCCTCTCCCTCGGGTTCTTCGTCCGGCGCGGGCTCGGCGCGGCGCAGGCGCGCGAAATGCTTCTCGAGCCGGGACGGGATGCCGGCCAGCAGGTTGTGCTGCTGCACGCCCAGCACCTCTTCCATCACGGCATCCACCGCGGCCAGCCGCGCCATCGCGGGCGAACGGGCCGCCAGGATCGAGCGCAGGCGCTCGCGCTGGGGCCCGATGGCCGTCTCCATGGTCTGCTGCCGGGCCAGGTAGCGCCGGCGGTAGGACGGGAAGTCGGTCGGCGCCTCCTTGGCGGGCGCGGTGAACGCGCCGTCGGCGCCGATGGCATTGGCCAGCGCGTTTCGCAGGCCGGCGCATTCGCTTTCCAGGGTGGCGGTGGGCACGCGGGCGCCCTGTGGCGCGGCGGCGGCCGGGCCGGCGCCCAATGCCGAGGACAGGGAGATGGCATCGGTCCAGCGGAGCCATTCGCCGAGGCGATCGGCAAAGCCGGGACCGGCTTCGCGTGCGTCGGCCGCGTTGTTCTCCGCCATCCGGGCGAGCAAGCGAGTGAGCGCCGAGCCGGTGAAACCAATGCGCTGTGACACTTGCACCTGAACTGCCAGATCGAAAAACCCGCCAGTCTACACGGGCCGGCGGGCGTGGCCTGCGTCTTCGCCACCCGCAGGTGGCCCTGCCGCAGGCCTAGAAGTCAGCGCACCCGTTGCGCCGCTCGGTGTCGATGCAGTTGGTGAGGTTGGGCCGCGAGCGCACGCGCGACCATTCGCGCGCCAGCACGTCGCCGCCCTGCGCGGCGCGGTCGCCTTCCAGCGGACCGGTCGCCAGGCAGATGGGCGCCGGGCCGATGTTGCGGTCGTAGAGCCAGGTGCTCGGGTTGTCGCGCACCAGGTCCGGCTTGATCAGCTCCACCAGCCCGCCCACGGTGAGCACGCCCGGCACCACGTTCACCGCGTAGCCCTCGGCCGAGCTGAAGCTGCCGTTGATCGGGTAACGGCCCGGCAGGCTGAAGGCCGTGGCCGGGCTGCTCAGCACGCCGCTGAAGCCGGCGCCGGTGTCGCCCAGGATCAGGCCGGTGATGCTGTAGGTGAAGAACGGGTTGGGCACGCCGCCCGGCCGAGAGGCATTGCCGATCAGCACGGTGGCGGCAGGCTGCTGTGCATAGATGAAGTGGTTGTCGGCCGGCGTCACCGTGACCGTGCACAGGCCCAGGTAGGCGCAGTGGTAGAGGTTGGGCAGGAGCCCCGAGCCGAACAGCCCGCCGCGCGTCTCGCCGCCCCAGGTGTCGGCCCACACGCGCCAGGGCGCACCGGCGAGGGTGTATGCGCCGAGGTTCTGGAAGCGCGCCGCCGCCACCAGGTCGGCACCACCGGTGCTCGTGGCGTCGGTGCCCAGCGACAGGTCGCCGCTCAGCGTGCGCACCAGCATCTGGCCCGCGCTGGCCGTGCCACCCGAGATGGACTGCGGTAGGTTGGAGGCGGCATCGAAGCCGACGACCGTGGGCGAGCCCAGCGTCAGCGCGTTGGCATCGATGTACTCGAAACGCCCCGCCGCCCCGCCGCCGACCACGCCGACGTTGTTGCCCGGCTGGTTGAGCAGCACATTGCCGCCGGTGGAGCGCGCCAGCAGCGCGTTCGCCGTGATGGAGGTGCCGATGGCCTGCGTGATGTCGCCCGCGCTCAGCAGCCCCAACTGCGGCACCGAAACGGGCGCGGCGAGACGGATGTTGCCGCCGCCGCCGTTCTGCAGGATGAGCTCGGACGGCAGCGTCAGCGGCCCCACCACGGTGATGTTGGCCGCGTGCGTGTTGCTGCCGGCCACGATGGTGGGCGTGGTGAGGTTGCCGAACTCGGCGGTCGAGATCGCGAAGCCGGTGTTGACCGTGCTGCCGAGCGCGATCTGCACGTCGGTGCGGTCCAGTGCGTTGCCCGCGAGGTCGACGCCACCGGGCCGCAGGTTGAGCGCATTGCCGGCGCGCACCGTGCTGCCGATCACCAGCGCATCGGTGCTGCCGTCGTTGACGGCGCGCAGCACGACGTTGTGGTTGCCGTCGATGCGCCCGCCCGGTGGCGAAGTCGTCGAGACGGGCGGTGCGATCCGCACGCCGGCGCCGTTGCCATCGGACTGCCCGGTCACGACGATGTCGCCGATGCCGGTGGTCTGCAGCAGCGCATTGTTGCGCAGCAGCACGCCATCGCCGATCGCCTGCCCGCCGGCCAGGCGGCGCCCCGTCACCGTGATGTTGCCATCGACGGTTCGGATGATCTCGCCGTTCACCACCACGCCGTGCCCCGGCTGTTCGGAGCTGTTGGAAGTAAAACTGCCGATGCCGGTGATCGACACGTTGCCACTGGTCGTGCTGATGGTGCCGGGGATCGCGAAGTTTTCGACCTGGATGCCGCTGCCGTTGGTGTGGCTGCCGAACATCGTGATGTTGCCGGTCGCGGTGTTGATCTCGCTGTTCTGGATGAACACGGCGCCGAGGCCGAAGGCGAGGGAACTCGCAGGCGTGCTGATGCCGCGCAGCAGCACGCTGCCTCCGATGCCGGCATCGCTGCCACCGGTGTAGGAGCCCGGGATGCCGGCGGAAAGCTGCTGGTTGCCCGTGCGCGTGTCGATCACCGCCCCGGTCAGGCAGATGCTGCACATCGAGTTGCTCGCATTCGCCCACGCGCCGTTCATCGTGACGTCGCCGCCATTGGTGTAGATGGATCCGCTGTAGCTCACCTGGCCGCCGCCCGTCGCAGCGCCTCCCCCATTGACGTCGGAATTGAAGATCACGTTGAGCGGATCGCCGATCGAGGCGATCACCGAGGGGCCGTTGCCGCGCACGCTGCGATGGGCGTCGAGCTGCAGCGTCACCGGCCCCTTGTTCGCGGTGTACTCGATCTGCACGTCGTCCATGACGATGTCGCCGAGGAACGGACTCCCGGCGCCCGGGTCGCCGGTGGTGATGCGCACGCTGGTGCCGCTGTTGAGCGCGGCGTTGATGTCGCCGTCCTGGATGGTGGAGTCGGCCACCGGCGCGAAGGGATTGCCGGTGAGGCTGCCGCTGGCCGCGCCGTTGACGATGGTGACGTCGAAGGGATCGATCATCCACTGGCCGGCCTTGCCGTACGGCGCCGATGCATCGGTTCGGATGCCCGCGAGGTCGATGCCGCCGTTGTTGTCGCCCGCAGGCACCGCATAGCCGCCCGAGGCCTCCATGAAGCCGCCGTTGCCACCCCGGGGGCCGCCCTTGGCAGTGAGCGTGCCGTAGGCCCGCAGCGTGCGCTCGCCGAGCAGGCGGATGTCGCCGCCGTTGCCGGCCACGGTGGCATCGGCGCTGATGCGGCTGCCGGAGGCGACGGCGATGGCGCCGGTGTTCGGCTCGCCGCCGACGGCCGTGGCATGCAGCCGCACGCGACCGCCACCGGCCGCGCCACTCGCGTCGATGACACCGCCGCCGTCCGGCACGCCCGCTGCAGGCCGCAGGAGGACCGTGAGGCCTTCGGCGTCGATCTTGCCGCCCGACTGCCCCGCCCCGTTGCCGACCGCCGAAAGCAAACCGCCGTTGATGGTGACGCCCGCCGCGGAGCTGCCGCTGTCGAGCACGATCTCGCCGCCGCGCGCGGCCAGCGTGTCGGCGCGCAGCACGCCACGGGTGTTGACCACGCCCTGCGCGACCTGGCTGCCGACGGTCGTCATCAGCACCACGCGGCCGCCGTCGGCCTGCACCAGGCCGCTGTTCTCCACGCTGCCGAACAGGCCCGGCGACACCTTGAAGGTGGTGAGGCCGTCACCCGCGAAATCGACCGTCACCGTGTCGGCCGACACCAGCCCGGCCGTGCCGCCCTGCGCCACCATGCTGCCGCTGTTCAGGGCCTGTGCACCGACCAGCGCGATGGTGCCGCCCGCACCGTTGCCCGCACCGTTGCCATGGGCGGTGATGCTGCCGCGGTTCTCCACCGTGCCGGAAGTGGCGCCGTCCTGCCGGAACACCAGCCGTTCGCTGCCGCCCATGAAGGCCTCGTCGCTGGTGGCCATCTTCAGGCTGGAGGCGACCAGGCCGCCGACATTGACGCTGGCCCCGTTCGCGAACAGCACGCCGTTGGGATTGACGAGGAACACCCGGCCGTTGGCGTTCATCGCGCCGGCGATGGTGGACAGCTCGTTGCCGGTGACGCGGTTGAGCAGCACGCTGCTGGCACTGGGCTGCGCGATGTTGACCGCGTTGCCCGGGCCGATGGAGAAGCCCTGCCAGTCGATGATGGCGCGCTGCGTGCCCTGCGTGATCGGCAGGATGGTGCCGGCGGCCGAGGGCGCGCCGGCCGCGGTCAGCGGCAGGTTGTTCGGGCCGCTGCCCACCGCCACGCTGCCGCCGCGCACCACGAAGCTGTTCCAGCTGGGCAGTTGCGCCAGCGCCGGCACTGCGGCGCCCATGCAGGCCAGGGCCAGCGCCACGGGACGCAAGGTGAAACGCACGGGCCTGGAGGTGGAGCGGGTGTTCATTTCAGAAACTCTTCTGCGCCTGCACGAACAGGCGCGGGTTGCGGCCGCCGCCGTCGGTCTGCGCCGGCCGGGTGCCGTCGCGCCAGGCCAGGCTCGCGTTGATGGCGAAGTTGCCCGGCCGCGACCACGACAGCCCGACGCCGAAGCCGCGCAGGCTCAGGTAGTTGGAGCCGTCGAGCGGGCCGGCGTCGCGCGCGAGGCGTCCGCGCGCCGCGTCGTAGAACACGAAGGGCGTGAGCTCCTCGTTGTAGGACCAGCGCCACTCGACCGTGCCGATCCAGCCCTGGTCCACCAGCGCCTCGCTGGAGGAATACGCACGCACCGCGCGCGCGCCGCCGAGCGACAGCTTCTCGGAGGCATCGAGGTTCTTGTTGGCCCACTGGCCACCCACCGACAGGAACAGCGAATGCCGCGGCATGATGGACTGCAGCCGCGAGGCCAGGAAGGTGAGTTTTGTGAAATCGCCCTCGGTGCGGCGGCCGCCGAGGCTCTGATCGAAGGCCAGGGTCTGCAGATCGCGGATGTCGAGCTTGCCGCGGTACAGCGTGCCCGAACTGGCCCAGTAGCCGCCGCCCCAGAGCTCGTCGCGCCGCTCCCACGACCAGCCCAGGCCCAGGCCGCGCACCCGCTTGTCAGAGGTGAAGTCCACGGCCCGCATCTCGTCCCGCAGCTTCTTGACGTCGGCCGAGAGCCGCAGGAACAGATTCTGCTGCCGCTGACGGATCACCGGGTAGCTCAGCGAGACGTCGAACACGTCGGCGCGGCCCTGCGCGTCCAGGTCGGAGAACTGGCCGCCCAGCTCGTAGCGCACCCGCGCGAGCCCGATGCCGGCCCGCAGCCCGCTCGTGCCGAGCGGCGCCTCGTAGGCGGCCCGGCCGAACCAGAGCCCGTCGTCGGAGACCATGGCGCGCAGGTCCATGTTGTCGCCGATGCCGAAGGGACTGAGCCAGCGCGCGGTGCCGCCCAGGCGGTAGCGCCCCGATTCCTTGGTGCCGTGGTTGTCGGCCTCGCCGGAGAAGACCCAGCGCGGGCCGGCCGACACCTCGACCGTCAGGTCGGTGGTGCCGGGCTCGGTGCCTTCCTGCAGGCCGGAGGACACGCGCACGCCGGGCTGGTCGGACAGCACCAGCATCGCGCGCTCGTAGCGCTGGCCGTTGACCGCCTCGCCCGCCTGCAGCGGCGCGAGGAAGCCGCGCACGCGCGCCTCGCTGATCGGCGCGTCGGGCGCGACCAGCACCTCGACCTTGCCGAGCCGGCCCTCGATGACGCTGATCTCGACCACGCCGCCCTGCACTGTCTGCACCGGCACCACCGCCTGCGCGAGGAAGTAGCCGCGCTCGCGGTACTTGGCGGTGATGGCCTGCGCCAGCGCCTCCAGGTCGGCCAGCGTGACGTCACGGCCGATGTAGGGGCGCGTGATGGCCTGCAGTTCGTCGCTGCCGAGGGTCTGGGCGCCGTTGAGCCGCAAGTCATTGAGTCGGAAGCTGGCCTGCGGCGCGGGCGGCGCCGGCAGGGCCTGCGGCGACGGCACGGCGGCCTGGGCCACCTGGCGGTCGCAGCTGCCGCACGGGTCCTTCGTCGGCGCGAGCGTGACTGCTTCCTCGCCGGCGGCATGCGCCCGCTGGACGAAGAGCGCCAGCGCCACCATCACGAAGGAGGATGCGGCCCACGCGACCGGCCGCAGGGGAAAGGTTCTGCGTGCAACCCTCATGCCGGGCTCCCCACCTTCAGCCGCCAGTTGCCGATCAGGTTGAAGGGGGCCCAGAAGAAGGGGTGCGACATGCGGGGTTCCTTGAGCACGGCAAGCTGCCCGGCCTGCACGGCCTGCTGGATGTCCCGGCCCTTGGCGAGCTCGCCGTAGAGCGTGCCCATCAGGATGGCGGTGGCATCGTCCGATACCGGCCACAGCGAGGAGATCAGGCTGCCGGAGCCGGCGGAGAGGAAGGAGCGCGTGAAGCCCAGCACCTCGTCGCCCTGTGCGACGCGGCCCAGGCCCGATTCGCAGGCGGACAGCGTGACCAGCGCCGTGCCCTGCATGGGCAGATTGAGGATCTCGTGCGCCTCCAGGAAGTTCTGGCGGCCGTCCTCGTTGGCCAGCAGGATGCGCGAGTAGAGCGGGTCGACCTGGTCGGCCTCGGCATGCGCGGCCACGTGCATCAGCGGCGAGCGTGCGGCGACGTCGCGGAACTGCGTCTTGGTGGCGGCCGCGCCCATGTACACGGTGTTGCGCGGGAACAGCCGTGCCAGCTGCCGGACCTCGGCCTCGGCGCCGGGCAGGTCGTATTTGTCCTCGATGCGCGGATTGCCGAAGGCGGTGAGCACCCCATCCACGCGCGGCGTGCGCTGGGCCAGCTGCACCGCGATGCTCATGGAGGGCGCGACGGAAACGGGGTGGGTCTCGATCAGGTAGCGGCCGTCCACCCGCAGCGCCTGGAAGGGCAGGTAGTGCAGCGGGCCGTGCGGCACGATGACCAGGCGCTCGCCCGGCTTCAGGCCCAGCGGGCCGATCAGCGCGGCGCCCAGCTTGTCGGCATTGCCGATGGCCGCGCGCCGCCCGCGCACCACGGAGTTGCGGAAGGTCTCGACGAGCTCCTCGAGGTCGTCGCGCTTGATCGCGATGCTCTTGGCCTCGATGCCGGCGGGACTCACCACCCAGGCCTGCAGCCGATCCGGCAAGGCATGGAACTGCAGCACGCGCTCGTCGGGCGCAAGGGTGCGCTGCAGTGTGGCCAGGTCCACCGTCGCGGCCGCTTCGCTGCTGATGCGGGCGCGGCCGCGCACCGCGTCGAGCAGGGCGCGCGAGCGGCTGCGCTCGCTGAGCTCGAAGGCGCGCCGCGCGTCGCCCACCTCGCTGTAGAGGCCGACACCGCGCTCGAACACGGCCTGCAGGTCGGAGAACAGGCCCATCTTGAATTCCTCGCTGCGGAACTTCGCGCGCACCGCGTCGACGCCGCCCAGCGCCCGGCCCACCGCGTCGGCCGCGGCCTGCTTCTGCCCGAGCGCGAGCTCGCTGCGCGCGACGCCGTCCCAGGCCCAGAGCTGGTAGTAGCCGCTGTCGGTGCCGACGGCGCGCGTGGTCAGCTGCATGTAGAGGTCGCGGGCCTCGGCCGGCTTGTTCTCGGCCAGCAGCAGCCGTGCGCGGGTGCGGTCGAGCTGGGCCGCCAGCGGCGCTTCGCGCGGCGGCGGCAGCGTGCCGAGCAGCTGTCGCGCGCGCGCGGTGTCGCCCGATTCGATCAGGGCGTTGACCAGCGAGGACTGCACCAGCGGCGCGTAGCGCGGCGAGCTGCTGGCCAGCGCCGTCTCGTAGCTCAGCACCGCGCCGGCATGGTCGCCACGCCGCGTCTGCACGTCCCCGATCACTTTGTTCGCCGGGCCGATCACCAACTGGGGATCGCGCGTCTGCGACTCGTACTTGAGGGCCTCGCGCGCGAACTCCTGCGCCTTCTCGAGCTGGCCCGAGTAGCTGTAGACGATCGCGAGGTCGCGGTTCGCCATCGCCAGCAGGTTGGGGTCGCGCGTGGTGTTGGCCAGGTGCAGCGCCTTGCTGGCCGCGCGCACGCTCTGGCGGAACTCGCCCCGCTCGGCCAGCGCCACCGCCTGGCTGCAGTACTGGTAGCCGCTCAGCTTGGGGTTGTCCTGCCCGTAGAGCACGGCGCCGTCGTTGGTCAGCGCGAGCAGCGTGTCGGTGTCGGCCAGCCGCGCCTGCTCCTGCCTGTTGGCGGCGGCTTCGGCATCGGGTGGCTGCGCCTGTGCCCACGCACTCAGGCTGCCGAGCAGCGCTGCGAGTCCGAGAGCACCTGCGATCCACCTGCGCGCCGCCTGCGCCCTCGCGAACCCCGAAAGACTATGCATTCAACCCCCGCGCGCGGCCTGCCGCGGCCCGCGCCCGCGTGCCGCCGGCGCGCGGCACGCGCGCCTCTCAGACCTCGTTGGGGGGCGAGTCTAGGAGGGGGGTCGGTGCGGGGGCTATTCGCAATACGGTCTAGCGCAAAGGGCGTAGTCCGAAGCGGGCGGCAGCCCTACAGGCGGCGTCAGGGCAGGCTGACGCCGCGCCCGGAAGGTGGGCCAATGATGAAGACATCAGCAGGCGCTCCGCACCGGGGACCACTGAACCAAGGAGTATCTAGATGGCAATGAATACCGAAGTCTCGACCGCCGGCGACGTGGTCGATGTCCTGAACGACCTGATCGAGAACGCGCGCGACGGCGAATACGGCTTCCGCACCTGCGCGGAAGAAGTGAAGTCGGCCGACCTGAAGCGCCTGTTCACCGACCGCGCGGCCCATTGCGCGCAGGCCGCGAGCGAGCTGTCGCAGCTGATCGTCGCGCACGGCGGCAAGCCGGCCGAGGGCGGCACCGCGGCAGGCGCGATGCATCGCGGCTGGGTGCATGTGAAGGGCATGGTGGGCGCCAACAGCGACGAGTCGATGCTCGAAGAATGCGAGCGCGGCGAAGACGCGGCGGTGGCGCGCTACCGCAAAGCCTTGAAGCAGGAGCTGCCGGCCGAGGTGCGCAGCGTGATCGAGCGCCAGGCGGAGGGTACGCAGCGCAACCACGACCAGATCAAGCTGCTGCGCGACCAGGCACGCCAGCGCAGCTGAGCCCCTGGCCGACCCGGCCTCCTCCAGGTGGAGGAGGCCCTCCCTACGCCTGAAGTCGAGTTAGACCAATGGCCACTTACATGCACCGCGCCCGCTCGCCAGAATGCTCTCGATGAACCAAGGGAGAATGCGATGCAGGCAGCAGTGGAAATCACTCGGCGCGGCGACAGGCATTTCAACGCCTACGTGGGTACCGGCAACGGCACGCGGCACCATGCGCGCGAAGGGCTGCCCTCCGTGGCCCGGTGCCTGCAGGACGCGGCGGCCGTCCTGGGGCGCGAATTCAGCTACGCCACCGTCAGCTTCGACAACGTGATGATCGGCAGTTACCCGGTCGCGGTGATGGAATACCGCGCAGTCGAGGTGGCCGACGAGCTGATGATGAAACTCTCCAACCGCCGCACGCGCCACAGCGCCTGAACGCAACACGCCGCGGCCGGCGGAGCCCGGCCCGTTCGGAAACACCGCGGGACCGGCTTTGCCGGTCCGCTCTCGATTCATCCACAACCTACGATCTTGAATTCGACCCGGCGGTCCAGCGCATCCACCGCGTCGTCGGTCCCGCTGCCGATCAGGTTCTCGCGAAAGCCCTTGCCGCTGGTCGTGGTCCGCTCACCCAATGCGGTGGATTCGCCGACCAGGCGCTGCCGGATGTAGCGTGCCCGTTGCATCGACAGCGTGTCGTTGAAGGCGACCGAGCCGGTGCGGCTGGTGTGGCCGACGATGTCCATGCAGACCTTGGCATCGGCGCTGGCCCTGGCGATCTCCCGCAGCCACATCGCGTAGGGGCCGCTGACCTTGGCATCGGCCCAGAACGCGGTGCCGCCCGGATTGAACAGGAACTTCACCCCCAGCTGCTGCTGGGCGATGCCGTAGGCGACGATCTTGCCGAAGGCCTGCTCGGCTTCCGCTGTGCGGCCCAGCTTGGCCGAGCTCAGGTAGATGCCGTTGAGCACGCGCAACTGCGCGTCGCCGGCGGACGTGCCACCCGCCGCGTTGTACTGCGCCAGGGCGTCCTGGTAGCGCTCAGCGTTGTAGTACGTGGTGGCGTCCTTGATCACCGGGGCGACCGCGATGCGCTCCAGGTAGTACGCGTCGGCGCGCTGGCCCGCCGGGGTGGCGGTGGTGCGGATGTAGCTTTCGATCACCAGGTCCTTGGTGGGAACGGGCGTGTCCTGGTAGTACCGCAGCGGCGTGTGGTCCAGGCCCTCGTCGCGCGCCACCGCGGAGGACTGGGCCACCACGATGCCGCTGGCCAGATCGGTCAGCGCGAGGTCGATGCGCAGCGGACTGCGCGCCTCGGTGACCGACAGCCGCGTCATGGTCCCGGTGAGCAGGTAGCGGGCGCGGCCGAGGTTGTCGCGCTGGAAGGGAAGGAACTCGATCGACTCGTGCTTCGCGACCATGCGCTGGCTCACACGGTCCTGCAGCAGCTGGGTGGCCGCGGTCTGCTGGGCGCTGCCGGCGTCGATCATCGGATCGAGCACCACGCCGCGCTTGGCGCTCATGCGGGCCAGCAGGGACGGCTGCTTCTGGGTCTGCTGGACCAGGCTGTCGGTGGCCTGGGCGACGGCCTGCTCGAAAGGCTGCTCGGCGGTCGAACTCGGCGGCGGCGGGACGGTCGCGCAGCCGGCCAGGGCGAGCAGCATGGCGGCGAAAGCGCACGACGCGTGCTGCCGCAGATTTCGGATGGTCGCGTTCATCATTCGCACCCCTTTCTCAGAAGGGCCACCTCGCCCGGCGCCAGCGAGCCGAGCGAGGCGCGTTGGAGGAGTTCGCTGCAGCGGCTCGGCGCCGACGCCGGCGCAGCCTCGGCCTGCAGGCGCCGCGGCTCCGGCGGTGCGACCTCCACGGCCGCGGCGCGCGGCTCACGACGCGCCAGGCGCGCCGGCTCGGCCTTGGCCACCGGAGCTGACACCACCATGGGCTTGGTGACGGGCGGCGCCACCCTGGGCAGCGGAGCGGGCGTCACCGGCTCGGCTCGGTAGATCGGTGGGGGTGAGACCGGCTCGGTCCTGGCGAGCGGCACCGGCATCGTCGGCTCGACCGTGACGGACGGGACCGGGGTGACCGGCACAGCCTTCGCGACCGGCGCGGGCGCCGTCGGGACGGCCTTGACAGCCGGGACAGGGACCGGCACCGGCGTCGGCAGGCCGGCCTGCACGGCCAGCGGAGGCTGCGTCAGCACCGGATCGCCGATGCGGTAGTAGCCAGCGGTGCCCAGCGCCGCCAGCACCACCGCGCCGCACAGCCCCCACAGCCCCAGGCGGCCGGCGCCGCTCGGTGCCGGCTGCGGCCGCTGCGCCAGAGCCGCGAGGAATTCGGCCCGCGGCGTCACCGGCGCCGGCGGCGAGGACACAAAGCCCCGCCCCGCGGCCTGCGGCTGCGGCTGGACGGCGACCGATGCCTCGGCTGGCCGGATCGCCACGGCCGGCGGGGTCGCCTCGGCGGCGTCCGGCGTCGCCTCGCCCTTCCCTTCGGCCTCGTCCGCGCCACCCAAGCGCTCCCAGAACTCGGCCGCGCTCTGCGGCCGGTCCTTGGGATGCACTGCCAGCGCGGCGTCGATGCCTGCCAGGAATGCCTCGCTGTAGCGGCCGCGCGCCAGCACCGAAAGCGGACGCAGCGGATCGTCCGGCATGCGCTCGACCGAGGACACCGGCGGCTGCCCCGCGATGGCCGTGTACACCACGGCGGCCAGGGCGTAGAGATCGGTCCAGGGGCCCTGCCGCATGGACGCCAGCTCCCCGTACTGCTCCAGCGGCGTGAAGCCGGGCTTGAAGACCACCGTTGGCGACTGCCCTGCGCCGTCGATCACCCGACGCGCCGCGCCGAAGTCCAGCAGCACGGGGCCGTCCTCGGTCAGCAGGATGTTGTCGGGCGCGATGTCACGGTGCAGGCAGTGCACCGCGTGCAGCGTGCCCAGCGCGTCGAGCAGCGGGCGCAGCCAGCCGCGCAACTCGGCCTCCTCCGGCGGGCGGCCCAGCTCGGCGAGGGCGCGCGCCAGGGTCGGGCCCTGGTAGTAGGGCATCGCCATGTAGGCGGTGCCGTTGCCTTCCCAGTAGTGCAGCACCCGTACCAGCGCAGGGTGGTCGAAGCGCGCCAGGATGCGCGCCTCGTTGAGGAAGCTGCGCAGGCCGATGCGAAAGCTGTCGTCGTGCCGCGGCGACCGGACGACCACCCCGGTCGAGGCCTGGTCGCGCGAGGCCAGCACGGCCGGCAGGTATTCCTTGATCGCGACGTGCCGCTCCTGCACCGGGTCCCAGGCCAGGTAGACGATGCCGAAGCCGCCCTCGCCGATCGGGCCGGCGATCTCGTAGTCCTGCAGGCGCACGCCCTCGGGCAGGGCACGCGCGGTCTCGCGCTCGAATTCGGCCCAGTCCGCGGCCTGGATCCAGTCGCCGCCCTGAGTCGGCGGGCCGGGGACGGTGGGCAGGGCAAAGGCGGCGTTCGCATCCATGGCTGCTCAGGCTGCGCCGGGCGGCTGCCTGTCCGTTTCAACCCACCCGCAACGCTCGATCACGATTCGCTTGGCCATGGCCGTTCCCCTGTGTATAGGGGTGAATCTACTGCGCAGTGAATACGGAAGCATTCACCAGAAGCACTAGCCGAAAGGAGGCTCGCAGCTCGCGCGGTCGGCTCCGACGGTAGCGCTACCCCGCGACTAGAATCGCGCCATGAACGCCGAGCCCTCTCCTGCACGCCGCAGCCGCCGTGGCAGCGGCGCGGTCACCCTGCACGACGTGGCCCGCCTGGCCGGCGTGGCGCCCATCACGGCCTCGCGCGCGCTCAACACGCCGGCGCAGGTCTCGCCCGAGGTGCTGCGCAAGGTGACGGAGGCGGTGGCCCGCACGGGCTACGTGCGCAACGTGCTGGCCGGCGGCCTGGCTTCCACCCGCAGCCGGCTGGTGGCGGCGGTCGTGCCCACCATCGCCGGTCCGGTGTTCCTGCAGACCGTGCAGTCGCTCACCGAGGCGCTGGCCGAGGCGGGCTACCAGCTGATGCTGGGGCAGAGCGGCTATGCCGAGTCGCGCGAGGACGCGCTGCTCGAAGCCATCATCGGCCGCCGGCCCGACGGCATCGTGCTCACCGGCATCCTGCATTCGGCCGATGGACGGCGGCGGCTGCTGGCCGCCGGCATCCCGGTGGTCGAGACCTGGGACCTCACGCCCACCCCGCTGGACATGCTGGTGGGCTTCTCGCATGCCGAGGTCGGACGGGCGGTGGCCGCCTTCCTGCAGGCCAAGGGCCGTCGGCGGCTGGCGGTGGTGGCCGGCGATGACGAGCGCTCGAAGAGGCGCCACGATGCCTTCCGCGAGGCCGCGCGCGCAGCCGGCCTGCCCGAGGTGCGCATCCTCTATGTGCCGGCGCCCACCACGCTGCGCAGCGGCCGCCGCGCGTTGGGCGAACTGCTCGCGGCCGACCCGGCGATCGACGCCGTGTTCTGCAGCTCCGACCTGCTCGCTCTCGGCGTGCTGACCGAGGCGCATGCACGCGGCCTGGCGGTGCCGCGGCAACTCGCGGTGGTGGGCTTCGGCGACCTGGAGTTCGCGGCCGACCTGCAGCCGGCGCTGAGCACCGTGCGCATCGACAGCGCGGCGATCGGCCGGCAGGCCGCGCGCTTCATCGTCGACCGAGCCGAGGGCAGGCCGGTCACCGAGCGGGTGATCGACATCGGTTTCTCGATCGTCGATCGCGACAGCGCCTGAACTTCCGATCCGTACAAACCCTAATCTCCGAGGCTTGATCTTTGATCTGGTAGCGCTATCATTCCATCCACCGATGGTAGCGCTACCTTCGAATCATTCACCCACCCAAGGAGACATCCCACATGAAAAAGCTGCTCGGCGCTCTGGCCATCGGCCTCGCCGCCGCCACCGCGGCCCAGGCGCAGGACTGGCCCCAGAAGCCGGTGACCCTGGTCGTTCCCTTCCCCGCCGGCGGCTCCACCGACATGGTCGCGCGGGCCATCGGGCCGAAGCTCACCGACAAGCTGCATCAGCCCTTCCTTGTCGACAACAAGGCCGGCGCCACCGGCACCATCGGCGCCACCCAGGTCAAGCGCGCGGCGCCGGACGGCACGAGTTTTCTCGTCACCTCGCTCGGTCCGCTTGTGATCGCACCGCACCTGATCAAGGGCATGCAGTACGACGCGCTCAAGGACTTCGACCTGATCACCGTGGCCGTGCAGGCGCCCAACGTGCTCGTGGTGCCCGCCAATTCGCCGCACAAGACGGTGGCCGACGTCATCGCCCACGAAAAGAAGAACCCGGGCAAGATGACCTTCGCCTCCTCGGGCAACGGCTCGAGCGACCACCTCACGGCCGAGCTGTTCTGGCAGCAGACCGGCACCACCGGCCTGCACGTGCCGTACAAGGGCGGCGCGCCGGCCATCACCGACCTGCTGGGCGGCCAGGTGGACGGCTCGTTCCAGAACATCAATGCCGTGTTCCAGCACATCAAGGGCGGCAAGCTCAAGGCGCTGGCGGTCACCGGCGACAAGCGCTCGCCGGTGCTGCCCGAGGTGCCGACGATGGCCGAGGCTGGCGTGAAGAACGTGGAGGTCTATTCGTGGCAGGCGATCGTCGCGCCCAAGGGGCTGCCGGCGGCAGTGCGCACCAAGGCCAACGAGGCGATGGTGGCGGCGCTCAATGATCCGGCGGTGAAGCAGCAGTTCACCGCGATCGGCCTGGAAGTCGTGGGCAACACCCCTGCCCAGTTCGCAACCTTCCAGAAACAAGAGTTCGACCGCTGGAAGAAAGTGATCGAGACCGGCAAGATCACCATCGACTGAGGCCCACCATGTCCAAGCACGACACCCCCGTCATCACCGAGCTGCGCGCCATCCCCGTCGCCGGCCGCGACAGCATGCTGCTCAACCTGAGCGGCGCCCACGGGCCCTTCTTCACCCGCAACCTGCTGATCCTGACCGACAGCGCCGGCCGCACGGGCGTCGGCGAGGTGCCGGGCGGCGAGAAGATCCGCCAGACGCTCGAAGACGCCCGCGACCTGGTGGTGGGCCAGCCCATCGGCGCCCACCAGCGCGTGCTGGCGCAGGTGCAGAGAACCTTTGCCGACCGCGACAGCGGCGGCCGCGGCCTGCAGACCTTCGACCTGCGCACCACCATCCACGCGGTCACGGCGATCGAATCGGCGCTGCTCGACCTGCTCGGCCAGCACCTGGACGTGCCGGTCGCGGCCCTGCTCGGCGAAGGCCAGCAGCGCGAGGCGGTGGAGATGCTGGGCTACCTCTTCTACGTGGGCGACCGCGACAAGACCGACCTGCCCTATGCGCGCGAGGCCGACGCCGACAACGACTGGTTCCGCCTGCGCCACGAGAAGGCGATGACGCCCGAGGCCATCGTGCGGCTGGCCGAGGCCGCGCGCGAGCGGTATGGCTTCAACGACTTCAAGCTCAAGGGAGGCGTGCTGCGCGGCGATGAAGAGGTCGATGCCGTGGTCGCGCTGCACGAGCGCTTCCCCGAGGCGCGCGTGACGCTCGACCCGAACGGCGGCTGGCTGTTGAAGGACGCGATCCGGCTCGGCCAGCGCATGCGCGGCGTGGTCGCCTATGCCGAGGACCCGTGCGGCGCCGAAGGCGGCTTCTCCGGCCGCGAAGTGATGGCCGAGTTCCGCCGCGCCACCGGCCTGCCGACCGCAACCAACATGGTCGCCACCGACTGGCGCCAGTTGACGCACGCGCTGTCGCTGCAGTCGGTCGACATCCCGCTGGCCGATCCGCATTTCTGGACCATGGCCGGCTCCGTGCGCGTGGCCCAGACCTGCCGCGACTGGGGCCTGACCTGGGGCTCGCACTCCAACAACCACTTCGACGTCTCGCTGGCCATGTTCACCCACGTGGGCGCCGCCGCGCCGGGCCGCGTGACCGCGATCGACACGCACTGGATCTGGCAGGACGGCCAGCGCCTGACCAAGGACCCGCTGAAGATCGAGGGCGGCCTGGTGCAGGTGCCGAAGAAGCCGGGCCTGGGCGTCGAGCTGGACATGGCCGAGGTCGAGAAGGCGCACCAGCTGTACCAGCAGCATGGCCTGGGTGCGCGCGACGACGCGGTCGCGATGCAGTATCTGGTCCCCGGCTGGACCTTCGATCCGAAGCGCCCGGCCTTCGTCCGCTGAACACCACCACCACCGAGGACAGTCCATGAGAGAGAACCGCCTGCGCACGCTGTGGAAATCCGGCGGCGCCGCCGTCAACGGCTGGCTCGCCGTGCCCAACAGCTTCTCGGCCGAGGTCATGGCTCACCAGGGCTGGGACTCGCTCACCATCGACCTGCAGCACGGCGTGGTCGACTACCAGGCCATGGTCGGCATGCTGCAGGCCATCTCCACCACGGCCACCGTGCCGGTGGTGCGCGTGCCCTGGCTGGAGCCGGCCGCGCTGATGAAGGCGCTGGACGCGGGCGCCTACGGCGTGATCTGCCCGATGGTCAACACGCGCGAGGAGGCGCAACGGCTGGTGGCCTACACCCACTACGCGCCGCGCGGCGGACGCAGCTTCGGCCCGGTGCGGGCCCTGCTCTACGGCGGCGCCGACTACCCGCAGCAGGCCAACGACACCATCGTCACCTTCGCCATGATCGAGACCGCGCAGGCGCTGGACAACCTGGACGACATCCTCTCGGTCGAGGGGCTGGACGCGGTCTACATCGGCCCGTCGGACCTCTCGCTGGCGCTGGGCTGCCGGCCGGTGTTCGACGACGTCGACCCGCCGGTGGCGCAGGCCATCGACCACATCCTCGACCGCGCCAAGGCCCACGGCCTGGTGGCGGGCATCCACAACGGCGACCCGAACGTCGCGCTGGCGCGCATCGCCAAGGGCTTCCAGTTCGTCACCGTGAGCTCCGACGCGCGCATCATGGCCGCGGGCTCGCAGCAATTGCTGTCACGCATGCGCGCCGCACCGGCGGCCGCCCCCTCCTCCTCCACCTACTGAAAGGACAAGGACATGAAGATCGGATTCATCGGCCTGGGCATCATGGGCGCGCCGATGGCGCAGAACCTGATGAACGCGGGCCACGAGTTGATCGTGCGCACGCGCAGCAAGGTGCCGGACGCGCTCCAGGGCGCCACCGTCTGCAAGACCAATGCGGACGTGGCGCGCGCCGCCGAGGTGGTCGTCCTCATGCTGCCCGACACGCCCGACGTGGAGCAGGTGCTGTTCGGCGAGGACGGCGTGGCCTCGGGCCTGTCGAAGGGCAAGCTGGTGATCGACATGAGCTCGATCTCGCCCATCGACACCAAGCGCTACGCCGCGAAGATCAACGAACTGGGCTGCGACTACCTGGATGCGCCGGTCTCGGGCGGCGAGGTGGGCGCCAAGGCCGCGAGCCTCACCATCATGGTCGGCGGACCCGAAGCCGCCTTCGAGCGCGCGAAGCCGCTGTTCGAGAAGATGGGCAAGAACATCACCCTGGTCGGCGGCAACGGCGACGGCCAGACCACCAAGGTGGCGAACCAGATCATCGTGGCGCTCAACATCGCCGCGGTGGGCGAGGCGCTCGTGTTCGCGAGCAAGGCGGGCGCCGATCCGGCCAAGGTGCGGCAGGCGCTGATGGGCGGCTTCGCGGCCAGCCGCATCCTGGAGGTGCACGGGGAGCGCATGATCAAGCGCACCTTCAACCCGGGCTTCCGGATTGCGCTGCACCAGAAGGACCTGAGCCTGGCGCTGGCGGGCGCGCGTTCGATGGGGGTGTCGCTGCCGCAGACGGCGTCCGCGGCGCAGCTGATGCAGTCCTGTGCGGCACACGGCTGGGACCAGCTGGACCACTCCGCGCTGGTCAAGGCGCTGGAGCAGATGGCGGCGCACGCGGTGGCGCCGGACGGCGAGTAAGCGCGGCGCTCAGCCGCTCAGCCGCGCAGGTAGGAGACGACGAAGAGGATCAGGGCGACAGCGATCCCGGCGCGGGAGATGTACATCCCGAGCCGGGCGGCGACCGGGTCCTGGGGCTGCATGCTGGCGTGCTTGGTGTCCATGAGGCTGAACTCCTCGAAGAATGTGGATTCCATGCTAGGCCCGAAGTGCGCGCTTGCCTATCCGCCGAATGGCCCAACCACCGTTCGGCCGAGGGCGAAGCGTGTATTGCGTCACTTTTCCAGGGAAAGCCCTGAGCTCAACCGTTGCGCGCAGGCTGCACGCGCTCCTGCGGCGTGACCGTGCGCGACAGCAGTCGCCCTTCCCGCAACAGCGACACCTCGAGCGCGCGCCCGACGCGGCTGGCATCGAGCAGGCGCAGCAGGTCGTCGGCGCCGCCCACTGCGGCGCCGTCCAGCGCGAGCACGATGTCGCCCACGCGCAGCCCGGCCTGCTCGGCTGCGCCGCCGGCCAGCACCTCGCCGATGCGCACCGCATTCGGGCCCGCGTGAGTCGCCAGCGCCACGCGCCGTGAGAGCGGCACCGTCTGCGCCGCGATGCCCAGGTGCGCGCGCCGCACCCGGCCATGGGCGATGAACTCGCCGATCACGAAGCGCGCCGTGTTGCTGGAGACCGCGAAGGCCAGGCCCTGGGCGCCTGCGATCATGGCCGTGTTGATGCCCACCACCAGCCCCGAGGCCGCCACCAGCGCGCCGCCGGAGTTGCCGGGATTGAGCGCGGCATCGGTCTGGATCACGTCGTCGATCAGGTGCCCGCTCTGCGAGCGCAGGCTGCGCCCGAGCGCCGAGACGATGCCGGCGGTGACGGTCGACTCGAAGCCCAGCGGGTTGCCGATGCCCACCACCAGGTGGCCACGCTTGAGCCGCTTCGAGTCGCCCAGTGCGGCAACCGTCGCGCCGCGCGGCAGCTCGGTGCGCAGCAGCGCCAGGTCGGTCGCCGGATCGTCGCCGAGCAGTTCGGCCTCGCGATCGGCGCCGTCGCTCAGCCCGATGCGCGCGCGCCGGGCGCCGGCCACCACGTGGCTGTTGGTCAGCACCAGCCCGTCGCCGGAAATGACCACGCCCGAGCCGAAGCCGCCGCGCCGGCCAGATGCGACGCTCTGCACCCGCACCACGGCAGGCCCGACGCGATCCGCGACCTCGGCCACGGCGCGGGAGTAGGCGTCGATCAGCATCTCCTGCGCGGGTTCGGGCAGGGCACCGCCCGGTGGCTCGGGGGTTTCGAGGGCGGCATCCAGCATCTGCTGCAGATGGCGTCCCGGACCGTTGCGCGCAAGAGGGCAGGCACCTGCCCGGATGGGCAGGTCGTCGTTGTGGGACGGCGGCTAAGAGTGACAGGTGGTGCTTGAGCTTCGCAGGCCCTGCGCGAGTTCTTGCGGTTGCGCGGTCAGGTATGCAGTCGCGAAGATCGAATGCTTCGGCATGGTCATCCCTGTGCCCTGGCTCCGCTCATGCCCGATGGCGCACCCGCAGCTTCAGCCCCACCGGCGACATCGTGAACGCCAGCCGCTCCTGCACGTCATCGCCACCGCCGTCGCTCGACACGTCCGCGATGTCGAAGCTGCGCAGCAGCATCGCGGCCACCATCTTCATCTCCGACAGCGCGAGGTAGCGGCCCGGGCAGGTGCGCGGGCCGGCGCCGAAGGGCATGGCGACCCGCTTGGCCGAGCCCGCGGCCCGGCCCGGGCCGTCGCCGGCGAGCCAGCGCTCCGGCCGGAATGCCTGGGGGTCGTCGAAATGCGCGGCGTTCACGGCGCCGGGGCGCATCAGGCACATCACCGGCGTGCCGGCGGGGACCGCCACGCCGTCCACCACGGTGTCGCGCACGGCCTCCTGGATGAGCAGCGGGGCGACCGGCTTGAGCCGCATCGTCTCGTGCGCGCAGGCTTCCACGAAGTCGAGCTGGCTCAACTGCTCGTGGGTGGGATGGGCCTCGGTGCCGAGCACGCCGCGGACCTCCTCGGCGGCGCGCTGCGCGGCCGCGGGATGGCGATGCAGCAGCCAGATCATCCACGCCAGCGTGTTGGCGGTCGTATCCTCGCCGGCCAGCAGCATGGTCAGCATGTTGCCGGACACGTCTTCGTCGGTCAGGTCCGAGCCGGGCCGGTCGCGCTCGGCGACCATGGCTTCGATCAGATTGCGGGGGTGCTCGCGCAGCTCGGGCTCGTCGGCCAGCCGCTGCCTCGCGGCCGCGATGAAGCCGTTGACGGCCTCGTGCACCGCGGCCAGGCCCGCCACGACGGCCGGGTCGCGCCGCGTCAGCCAGCGCGGCAGCGGCGACAGCACGCGCTTGGCGAGCGCGGGCAGCAGCTTGTCCAGGTGCTGCTGGATGACCTCCTCGTCCGACTCCACGGTGTTGATGTCGGTGCCGAAGGCCAGGCCGGCGGTCACGTCGACGGTGTAGCGCATCAGGTCCGCCTGCAGGTCGATCGCGCTGCCTGCGTCGGCGGCCTGGCGCCAGCGGCGCTCGAAGCGCTGTGTGACCTTCACCAGGGTGGGATGGAAGGCCTTGATGTGGGCCGGGTCCAGGCCGCGCAGCACCATCGGCCGGTGCCGCCGCCACTCGTCGCCGTTGACGGTGAACAGGCCGTTGAAACCCAGCGAGCGGGCCGCCGCGTTGAGCTTGGCGCCGCGCTGGAAGCCGTCGGGCCGGTCGCGCAGCACCGAGGCGACCGTGCCGGGGTTGGAGATGACGACGAACTCGCGCGAGGCGATGCGGAAGCGGTAGACCTCGCCGTACTCGCGCGCCCATTGCTCGACCTGCTGGTGCAGCCGCTCGCGCTCGATCTGCAGCGCGTTGCCCAGAAGCGGCAGGCCGCGCGGACCCGGCAGCTCGCGAATGCGCCGAAGAGGTGCATCCGCACGCGGTCCATCGGTGGTGATCGCCATCTCGGCCCTTTCGTGCGTTGCCCAAGGCTTGAAAACGCGGGATCTTATCCCGCGATGGGGCAGCGATTCAGAAGCCGAACTGGAAGAACTGGTTGTTCAGCCAGCGCCACACCAGTTCCATGGGCCCCGGCTCGGGCGCAGGGGGCTGCCGCGAGGTTACGGCGCGCTCCATGCGCAGCACCGGCCGTTCGGCACCGCGGGTGCCGGCGATGAAGCCCATGCGCTGCATGAAGCGGATCATCCGCTGGTTGGAGGAAGGCACCTCGGCGAAGAGGCGCCGCAGGCCGGCATCGCGCGCCGCGTCCATCAGTCGGTCGAGCAGCAGGTCCGCCAGCCCCTGGCCCTGCCAGACATCGGCCACCACCAGCGTCAGCGCCGCGGCCTCGCCGTCCTCGCTGAGGCTGTAGCGCGCCTCGCCGATCACCTCGTCGACCAGGCCCACCCGGGCCGTGGCGACGAAGGCGACCTGCTGGACGCCGTCCACGTTGACCAGGTCCACCAGCATGGCCGGCGAGCACACGCCGCCCAGGCCGCGGCCGAAGCGCTCGCCGCGGGAGGCGTGCGACAGCCTGGAAACGAAGCCGGCGAAGCGTTTCGCATCGTCGGGGCGCACGTCGCGGATCTGGGCCGGCGCGCCGTTGCGCAGCCGCACGTGCCGGGGTGTTCCCACGGCACGCCGGGTGGCGGCGATGGCTGCGGCGGCGTTGGTGTTCATCTTGAGCATGGCGCTTCCCCCGGTGGCTGTGAAAGAGCCGCAAGCTTCCCGCGCCACCCCCCACCCAGTCCTTAAGTCGTACTTAAGCGTCCTGAAGCCGCCTTCAGGACGTGGACAGTTTCTCGAATTCAGAACGTTTAAGGCCGGCGCCAGTGACGCCGGCGCCGCCTTCGGCGACAGTCGCCGGCGAGGACCCCGCCGGTCCGACCGATCGCCCACCCGCCATGAATGCACCACGCTACGTTTGCCTGTCCGACCTCCACCTGGGGGCGGCCTACAGCACCCTGACCTACGCCGACGCCCAGGGACGGCCCGACCCCGGTCGCCCCAGCGACACCCAGACCGCCTTCGGCAGCGCCCTGCGCGCGCTGCTGTCCTCGATGGACGGACCGCCGCCGACGCTGATCCTGCTGGGCGACGTGCTCGACATGGGCCTGTCGCCGATGGGCGACGTGGCGGCCGCCTTCCAGTGCTTCGTCAAGACCGTGATGCAGGACGGCGGCCGGCCGGTGTTCGCCCCGCGCGTGCTGTACGTGCCGGGCAACCATGACCACCATCTGTGGCGCATCGCGCAGGACCAGCAGTACCAGGACGCCCTGGCGCAGGGCCGCATCGGCGACGACCTGGTCAAGCACACCGCGCTCTTCGACCCCGCGCTGGAGGAGGCCGGCACCTCCCGGATCGCCTCGTCGATGCTGACGCAGCTGATGGCCGGCTGCCCGGGCCTGGCCGGCGCGCGGGTGGAGATCGCCTACCCGAACCTCGGCCTGCTCGATGCGGCGCGCCAGCGCTGCGTGGTGCTGCACCACGGCCACTACATCGACCCGATGTACCGGGTGATGACGATGCTGAACGCGCAGGCCCCGGGCCGCAACGCGGGGCGCAACCCGGCCCAGGTGACGGTCTCGGACCTGGAGAGCCAGAACGGCGCCTGGGTCGACTTCATGTGGTCCGACCTGGGCAGCTCGGGCGTGACCGGGGCCGGCGCCGGCAAGCTCTACGAGGTGATGCGCGACGCCGCCGCGTCCCACGACTTCGCGCAGCGCCTGGCCGCCCTGCTGGTGACCAAGCTCGACCAGAACTTCGGCATGAGCGGGAGCATGGACGTGTTCCAGGGCGTCACCGTGAGCCAGCTCGTGCTCGGCGTGCTCGATGCCACGCTGGGCCGGGGCGCCGAGTCGCAGCGCGACGGCTATGCCGAGGTGATGAGCACCGACGACGTGGCCGACCTGCGCTGGTACCTCTCGGGCCCGGTGAGGCTGGAGCTGGCGCAGGCCGGGCTCGAGCCGTCGGCGCTGGATCTGAGCTTCATCTTCGGCCACAGCCACAAGCCCTTCGAGGACGAGCTGCCGGTGGCCGGCTTCGACCGGCCGGTGGGCGTCTTCAACACCGGCGGCTGGGTCATGGACCAGCCCACCATGACCACCACGCAGGGGGCCTCGGCCATGTTCATCGACGACGCGCTGAACATCGCGTCGCTGCGCCTGTTCAACGACCCGGTGAACGGGCGCGTGCCGGCGGTGCATGCGCGCGGCATCGGCGGCTTTCGCGACCGCGACAACCCGATGCTGGCCACGCTGGCCGCCGGCATCGAGCGCACCCGGCCCGCCTGGGAGGCGTTTTCGCGGAACGCGCAGCAGGCCACGGAAAGCCGCGCCACGCTGCTGCTCGACGAGTTCTTCACCGCCTCGGTGGAGGTGATGGCGAATGCACGGGCCGGCATGGCGGCCGGCAAGGTGAAGGCATGACGATGCAGCCCATTTCCCGTCCGGTCGGCGAGATCGGCCCGCACTACACGGTGGTCGTGGTGGGCTCCGGCTACGGCGCCGGCGTGGCGGCGTCACGCCTGGCGCGCGCCGGCCAGTCGGTCTGCGTGCTGGAGCGCGGCCGCGAGATCCTGCCGGGGGCGTTCCCGAACGACATCGCCGCCGCGCAGGCCGACATGCAGATCGACGGCGCGCGCGGCAAGCTCGGCGCGGCCGACGGCCTGTACAACCTGCACCTGAACGACGACATGCTGGCGATGGTGGGCTGCGGCCTGGGCGGCACTTCGCTGATCAACGCCAACGTCACGCTGGAGATCGATCCGCGCCTGTTCGACGCCACGCCCTGGCCGGCCGAGTTCCGCCGCGATCGGAAGCTGCTCGACCCCTACGTCGCGCGGGCGCGGCAGATGCTCGACCCCTCGCCCTACCCCGAGGACTCGAAGGACTTCCCGCCGCTGAACAAGCTGATGGCGCTGCAGAAGTCGGCCGCGAAGATGAAGAAGCCCTTCAAGCGCCCGCCGATCGCGGTGAACTTCGTCGACCAGGTGAACCCCTTCGGCGTGGCGCAACCGCGCTGCAACCTCTGCGGCGACTGCACCAGCGGCTGCAACGTGGGCGCGAAGAACACCACGCGCATGAACTACCTGCCCGACGCCCACAACCACGGCGCGCAGATCTTCACCGGGGCCCGGGTCAGCCACGTCGAGCGCGACGGCACGCGCTGGCGCGTGTTCTTCGACGAGGTCGCACTTCGTGGTGCGGGCGGTGCGGGCAGCGCGGCGCCGCAGGCCGGCGCCGGCGCGCGGCGCAGCGTCACCGCCGACCTGGTGATGCTCGGCGCCGGCGCGCTGGGCTCGACCGAGATCCTGCTGCGCTCCAAGGCGCAGGGCCTGCCGCTGTCGGATCGGCTCGGCCAGCGCTTCTCCGGCAACGGCGACGTGCTCGCGCTGGGCTACAACAGCTACTGGCAGTCCGGCACCGATGCCGACGGCCAGCCGGTCCAGCGCCCGATCAACGGCGTGGGAACGGGCCGCAACGAGGTCGCGCCGGCCGACCGGCCCGGGCCGTGCATCACCGGTGTCATCGACATGCGCGAAACGCCCGAGGTGGGCGAAGGCCTGGTGATCGAGGAAGGCGTGATCCCCGGCGCGCTGGCCCCGATGCTGGCGCCGGCGCTGTTCTTCGCCGACGCCATGCTGGGCGGCGAGTTCGCCTACGGCGCCACCCAGGCCAAGCCCCGTCTGCTCGATGCCCAGGCCCTGGGCGAAGCGGTGCAGAACGACCCGGGCAGCCTGACGAAGCTCGCCTACACCGGCGCGGTGGCCCGCACGCAGACCTACCTGGTGATGAGCGTGGACGATGCGGCCGGCCGCCTGCACCTCGAGGACGACCGGCTGCGCATCGACTGGCCGAAGGCCGGCGACAGCCCCACGATCACCCGGGATGAGGCGTGGCTGCGGGCCGCCAACGACGCGATCCAGGGCCAGTTCATCCCGAACCCGCTGTCGGCCGATTCGCTCGGCCGCAAGCTGATCACCGTGCACCCGCTGGGCGGCTGCGGCATGGGCGACAGCGCGCGCGAGGGTGTGGTCAACCACCAGGGCCAGGTGTTCGCCGGCCTGGACGGCGACGCGGTGCACGAGGGCCTGTACGTCTGCGACGGCGCGGCGCTGCCGGGCGCGGCGGGCGTGAATCCGCTGCTCACCATCAGCGCGCTGGCCGAGCGCGCCTGCCAGAACCTGTGCGATGCGCGCGGCTGGGCGATCGATTTCGGCATGCAGCCGCGCCAGGCCCTGCCGGCCGGCGGCGCGTCCTCGCCCGCTCCGGCGCCGGCCACGGGCGGCCTGCTGGAGCGCCTGGAGCGCGAGATCTCGTCGATCGCGCACGACGCCGAGGCGCTGCTGCAGAGCGCCTCCAGCCACCTCGAAGCGGGCGCCATCGAACTGGCGAAGCACGCGATCAAGAAGCTGATCGAGAACGACCCGGCGCTGCTCAGCCCCAGCTTCCAGTTCACCGAGACCATGCACGGCTGGATCAGCACCGAGGCGGTGGTCCCGCGTGCCGGCGCGGCGCACCGCATCGCCGACGACTATGAGGTCGCCGCCGCCTGGGGCCGCGTGCACGGCCAGGCGATGCGTTTCGAGCTGACCATCCACACGCCGGACCTGTACCAGATGGTCTCGGACCCGACCCACGCCGCATCCATCGCCGGCACCGTGACCTGCCCTGCGCTGTGGCCGCAGCCGATGCCAGTGGTGAGCGGCGTTTTCCACCTGCTGCCGGCCGATGCGCAGCAGGTCGAGACCTGGACGATGACCTACGAGATGATGCTGCAGCGCGGCAGCGGCCGGCTGCGCTTCAAGGGCCACAAGGTGCTGCACCAGCGCGCCGGCTCCTCGCCCTGGACCGACACCACCACGCTGTTCGTGCGCGTGCACGACATGGACGGCGCCGAGCGCCCGGTCGTCGCGCAGGGCATCCTGACGCTGGACCTCGAGGACCTGATGTGGCAGGCCTCCTCGATCCGGCTCGAGCCGCCCGCCAACCTCCTGGGCGCGGTGGAACAGCAGGTGCCGGCGGCACGCGACGCCATCAACGCCGTCTACCTCGCGAAGTTCGGCGGCTTCTTCGCCACGACGCTGTTCCGCGCCTACGGCGGCCTGCTGGCGGACCTGAACAACTTCCCGGCGCTCGACCTGCCCCAGCTGCAGCGGCGCGCCCTGCGCGCGCCCGCGCCGGTAGCCCACGGCGTGGACGTCGGCGACGGCTTTCGCATCAAGCTCACCCGCTATGCCGGCGGCGCGCGCGGGCCGGTGGTGCTGGCGCCGGGCTTCTCGGTGCGGGCATCCTCCTTCGCCACCGACACGGTGGAGCAGAACCTGGTGGAGGTGCTGTGCGCGCGCGGCTACGACGTATGGCTGTTCGACTACCGGGCCAGCCCCGATTCCGGCAGCCCGATCGCGCCCTTCACCATCGACGACATCGCCCGCATCGACTGGCCGGCCGCGGTGCGCTTCATCCTGGACACCACCGGCGCGCGGGACCTGCAGGCGATCGCGCACTGCGTCGGCTCGATGAGCCTGCTGATGGCCATGCTCGAGGGCATGACCGGTGTGCGCTCGATCATCTCCTCGCAGCTGACGCTGCACCCGGTGACCAACTGGCTCAACTACGCCAAGGCCGACCTCGGCCTGGCCCGCCTGCTGGAAGGCTACGCCCCGTTGCAGGACCGTTTCGACAGCGTGCCCGGCACCACCGACCTGGACCGCGAGATCGACACGCTGGCCTGGAAAGTGCCCGTTCCCGCCGGCGAGGAATGCAAGAACCCGCTGTGCCGCCGCGTGTTCTCCATCTTCGGTCCCTCGTACACGCATGCGCAGCTCAACCATGCCACCCACACGGCCCTGTCGGAGATGTTCGGCTGCGTGTCGCTGCGCCCCTTCGAGCAGCTGAGCCTGATGATGCAGCAGGGCAAGGCGGTAGACAGCGAGGGCCGCGACGTCTACATGCTGCCCGCGAATGCGAAGCGGCTGGCGCTGCCGATCAGCTTCGTGGCCGGCGCGAACAACCAGCTCTTCTTCCCGGAAACCTGCATCCGCACGCAGCGCTGGCTGTCGGCCTTCAACGACCCGACGCTGTACACGCGCCAGGTCTTCGACGGCTACGCCCACATGGATCTGTTCATCGGCCGCGATGCGGCGCGCGACGTCTTTCCCTACCTCATTGCGCAGCTCGAGCGTGGATGAGGCCCTCCCCCAGGTCGCACGAAGCGCAGCGGATCAACTGTGCCCAGTCAGCAGCGCCACGGTGGCGTCCTCGTCGAGGCTGCTGCCTTCGAGGCGCCAGGCCTCGATGAGGACCGCCGGATGCGCGGCGCTGACGAGTGCCAGCGCGGCCTCCATGGTGCGCTGGTCGCTGGGCGTGCGCTTCTCGCCGCGCCGCTGGCGCGCGGCGTCGTCGCAGCCGATCAGCATCGCGGCCTCGCGCAGCCGGCCCTGGCGCGCGGCCAGCAGCGCCAGCATGCCCGCGAAGTGGCGCAGCCCGACCGAGCGGCGGCAGTGCGGCAGGCTTCGCAGCACCTGGGCCTGGGCCTCGTCGAGCGCGCCCTGGCCGGTGAGCGCATGCGCGTACCAATTCAGCGCGAAGGCCATCATCTGCGCATCGCTCAGCGGCGAGCGCTGCAGGTGGTCGATCACCCCGCGGAACTGGGACACCGCCTCGTCGACGTGTCCCAGTTCGTGATGGATGGCGGCCAGGTTGTTGAGCACGTGGAACAGCGTGCGCGCATTGCCCTCCGAGCGCACCAGCGGCAAGGCCTGCGAATAGGCCATCAGCGCCTGCACCGGCTGGTCCTGGTAGCGCCGCACCATGCCCGTGCAGTACAGCCAGGTGCCCTTGAAGGCGCGCAGGGCGGGCTGCTCGACCAGCCGGCGGCATTGTTCCAGCCGACGCCCGGCGCTCTCGAAATCGCCGCTCACGGCAGCCACGTAGGCGTACGAGGACAGGGACAGGGCCAGCAGGCCGTCGGGACGCTCCCGCTCGAAGATGTCGCAGGCCTGGTCGAGCAGCTGCATGCGCCGCTGCGCGCTGATGCCGCCGTGCAGCCCGACCAGCGCCAGGCCGAGGCCGAACTCCGCCACCACCAGCGGCGGCGTGGCCTCGTCGATCAGCGGCTCGGCCATCTGCATCCAGCGCAGGCACTCGGGGTAGCGTCCGGCCTGGTACATCAGCACGGCGGCAATGTTCACCAGGCCGAGTGCCAGCGCGGCATCGCCGCCAGGGCCGCAGGCCCACTCGATGGCGCTGCGCAGGTTGTCGATCTCGGGGCTGCAGGCCTGCACCCACTGGTCCACCGTCTCGGCGCCCAGCCGGCCGGCGCGGGTGCGGCGGTCCAGCGCCGAGTGCATGCAGCGGGCATGCCATTGCCGCACAGTCTCCCATTCGGAGCTCGCCTCGAGCTGCTCGCGGGCGTAGGCGCGGGCTGTCTCCAGCAGGCGGTAGCGCGGTACGGGGCCGGCGTCGACCACGACGATCGACTTGTCGACCAGGTCGCCCAGGTGGTCGAGCACCGCCCAGACGTCGATGTGCTCGTCGGACGCCACCTGCTGCGCCAGCTCGAGGCCGAAGCCGCCGACGAACACGCCCAGCCGGCGGAACACTTTCTGCTCGTCCGGGCTCAGCAGCGCATGGCTCCAGTCGAGCGTGGTGCGCAGGGTGCGATGGCGCGTGGGCGCGTCCCGCACCCCGTTCTTCAGCACGTGCAGGCGCTGGGCCAGGTGCCGCCGCACGCCCTGCACGCCCAGGAGCGGCACGCGCGCGGCCGCGAGCTCCAGTGCCAGCGGCAGACCGTCGAGTTCGCGGCAGATGTCCACCACTGCGTCCAGGTTGCCATCGTCAAGACGGAAGCCCGGCTGCATGGCGCCGACGCGGGCCACGAACAGGGCCACGGCACCGTGCGTGGCTGCGTCGGCCAGCGCGGCATGGTCGGGCACCGCGAGGGCGCCGAGCCGGACCGGCCGCTCGGCGGCCAGCTTCAGGGGCTCCTGGCTGGTCGCCAGGATGTGCAGGCGGGGCACGGCGTCGAGCAGGTGGCTCACCAGCGCGGCCACCGGGTCGACCAGGTGCTCGCAGTTGTCGAGCACCAGCAGCTCGTGCCCGCGCAGCCGTTCGGCCAGCTCGGCGGCGGCGTCGGCCCGGCCGGGCAGGTTGATGCCCAGGGCGAGCGCCACCGCGCCGGGCAGTGCGGCCGGATCCGAGACGGTGGCCAGCTCCACCATCCAGGCGCCATCCCGGAAGTCGTGCGCCAGCTGGCGCGCGACGGCGCGGGCCAGACTGGTCTTGCCGATGCCGCCCGGCCCCAGCAGGCTGAGCAGCCGGTGCTGCGGCACGAGCTCGCCCAGCATCGTCTGCTCGGCGTCCCGGCCCACCAGGGGCGGCAGCAGGGCGGGCAGGTTGCCGGCGTCCGAGCGCAGGACCCGGGTGGCGGACGCCGCGGCAGCGCCCCGGGGCGCCGGCGCGGCCCCGGCGGGTCCGGCGGGTCTTGAGACCGCGGCGCTCGCGGCAGGAAGCGCATCCAGCTCGGCGGCAAAGCGATAGCCGCGGCCGGGGATGGTGACGATGGCCTTGGCGCCCAGCAGCTTGCGCAGCGCGCTCACGTGCACCTGGAGGTTGTTTTCCTCCACCACCACGTTCGGCCACACCATCTCCAGCAACTCGTTCTTGCTCAGCATCCGCTCGCGGTGGGCGATCAGGGCAGAGAGCACGTCGAAGGCGCGCGCCCCCAGGTTGGCGGGCTGGCCCTCTACCAGCAGCTGACGCGTGGAAGGCCGCAATTCGACATTGTCGAACCGGTAGATCGAATCATTCGGAAGCACGAGCAGCGACCTCGGGTCGTATTAACGCAAACAAAGCCAGGGTTGTAACCGCGTCGACCGAAAGTAACAACCGCAGTAACAATTTTTGCTGAGTTTGCGGTGCAACCGCACGACGCCGCGCCCGGCGCGCCTGCCCCGAGAGCCGTTGACAGGACCCTAGGCGGGCACGCTCTCGATGTTGGCCCGGTCCCAGTGCCGGTGCTTCGCGATCGCGGCGATGAAGTCGTGTGCGACCTTCAGCGCGGCCGTGTTGTCCCCGAGGTTGGTCGCCGGCGTGGCGGCCACGATCACGCCCGCCGCATCGGCCCGGGCTTCGGCGCCGATGCCCAGGGAAGACAGCAGCTGCACCCCCTCCCCGATGGTGCAGATGGCCTTGCAGTGCTTGTAGGCTTCCAGCACGAAATGCACCGCCTCGCCGCTGCGCGCCAGCGCCTCGGCGCCCTGCGCACCGGCCGGCACCAGCACCGCGTCGAACATCACCGACGGCGTGTTGGCGAAGGTGGCGTCCACCTCCAGCTGCCGGCGCGACGCGCTGGTCACCGTCCCCAGCTTGGGCGCCACCACCTTGCACTGGGCCCCGGCCTGCTCGATCGCCTCGCGGATGGGTTTGAGCGAGGCCGAGTCGATGCCGTCGATCGCCAGGATCGCGATCTTGCGCGTCTTGATGGAGCCGTCGCCGGTGTCGACCATGCGCAGCGCCGGCGACTCCTCGATCGGCAGCTTCATGCGGTGCTCGCGGAAACCCGCGCGCCCGGCGGCCGCCTTCGCGTCGGGCGGGTTGATGCCCAGCGGCTCGGCCACGCGGCGCGCCAGCTTCTCGTCCACGTGGGCGAGGTTGTCCACCATGCGCTGGCGGACGGACGGCTGCTCGACCTTCGACAGCTCGAAGCGGAAGGCGGCGATGATGTGTTCCTTCTCGCACACGCTCTGGCTGTTGAAGAACAGCCTTGCCTGCGTGAAATGATCGTCGAAGCTGGGGCTGCGGCGCCGGACCTTGGGAGATTCCAGTTCCTCCGGATAGGACTGGAAGCCGCCGCTGGCACCGTCGATGCGGAACTCCTTGCCGTCGTTCAGCGAGTGCGGCTCGTAGGCCACCTGGCCGCGCGAGATGGTCTGGCGGTGCATGCCGTCGCGCTGGAAGTTGTGGAACGGGCACACGCCGCGGTTGATCGGCAGCTCGTGGAAATTGGGGCCGCCCAGGCGCGAGAGCTGGGTGTCGGTGTACGAGAACAACCGGCCCTGCAGCAGCGGGTCGTTGGTGAAATCGATGCCCGGCACCACGTGGCCGGGGTGAAAGGCCACCTGCTCCGTCTCGGCGAAGAAGTTGTCGGGGTTGCGGTTGAGCACCAGCCGGCCGATGCGCTGCACCGGCACCATTTCCTCGGGGATCAGCTTGGTCGGGTCCAGCAGGTCGAAGGGCAGCGAATGTTCCTTGTCCTGCGGGATCATCTGCACGCCCAGCTCCCACTCGGGGAAATCGCCGCGATCGATGGCCTCCCACAGGTCGCGGCGGTGGAAGTCCGGGTCCTTGCCGGCGATCTTCTGCGCCTCGTCCCAGGCCAGGCCGTGGATGCCGAGCTTGGGCTTCCAGTGGAACTTGACGAAGTGACTGTCGCCTCGTGCGTTGACGAAGCGGAAGGTGTGGACGCCGAAGCCCTCCATCATGCGCAGGCTGCGCGGGATGGCGCGGTCGCTCATGGCCCACATCAGCATGTGGGTGGTCTCGGGCATGAGCGAGGCGAAGTCCCAGAACGTGTCGTGCGCGCTGGCCGCCTGCGGCATCTCGTGGTGCGGCTCGGGCTTGACCGCGTGGATCAGGTCCGGAAATTTCATCGCGTCCTGGATGAAGAAGACCGGGATGTTGTTGCCGACCAGGTCGTAGTTGCCCTCGCGCGTGTAGAACTTGACGGCGAAGCCGCGCACGTCGCGCACGGTGTCGGCCGAGCCGCGTGAGCCGGCCACGGTGGAGAAGCGCACGAACACCGGCGTCTTGACCGAAGGGTCCTGCAGGAAGTCGGCCGAGGTGAACTGCGACATCGAGCGGTAGACCTCGAAGAAGCCGTGGGCCGCCTCGCCGCGCGCATGCACCACGCGCTCGGGAATGCGTTCGTGGTCGAAGTGCGTGATCTTCTCGCGCAGGATGAAGTCTTCAAGCAGCGAGGGCCCGCGCACGCCGGCGCGCAGCGAGTTGTGGTTGTCCGGGATCTGGACGCCCTGGTTGGTGGTGATCCGGGGCGTGTTGTCGGCGGTGGAGGCGGCCAGCTGTTCCTGCTTGCCTTCGCTGCCATTGCCTGACTTGGGCCGGCGGCTGCCGGAGGTCTTGTTGCGCGGCGTCATCGGGGGTTCCTCTGCTGGTCCCGGGACGCCACGGCCTCAGCCGGTTTCCGCATCGAAGAAGGCGTCCAGGGCGTTGACCACGACTGCCAGGCCGAGCACGCCGGCCACCGTGACCACGGCCCAGAGGAGAACATCGTCGATCCAGGTCGCGTCCAGGAAGCCGAGCAGCGAGGAAAGCTCCATGATTCGCTCCGTGTCATGTGATTGTTCGTGGGTCCGGATGCAGGTGGCGGGAGGGCGGCCGAGGGGCAGCCGCTGCGATGAGTGAGCTTAGGCGCGTGGTCGCCGCGGCCCCGTAGTGGCCACGCGCCGCGGTGTGTGGGAGGCCCCACCAGTTCACGGTAGGACCACGCTGACGATTCGCCCGCATGGCCTACGCGCCTTCGCGCGCCGGCCCACGCGGCTTCGCGCCCTGGCGCACAGGCGGACGCACGACTCTTGCTTAGGATGGTTCGTGGGCCGCCGACAGCGTCGCGGCCTCTTGTTCACCACTACCACCGCACCGCCATGCTCATCCAAATCGGCTTCGACATCGAACTGGTCCTGAACCCGCCGACGGCCGTGATCTATATGTTGCAGGTGCATCCCTCGCGCGCCAGCGACGTCCAGGGCGGGGAGCACATCACCATCAGCCCGCCGCTGACAACCGACCACTACCTCGACGCCTTCGACAACCACTGCGCCCGCGTGCGCGTCCCCGCCGGCGTGACGCAGGTGCGGCTGCGCAATGAGGCGCGCGTCTTCGACACGGGCTGGCCCGATCCGGTCGACCATCGCGCGGTCGCGCACGCGCCCGATGCACTGCCCGTGGAGACGCTGCGCTTCCTGCTGCCCAGCCGCTACTGCGAAGTCGACGGGGAATTGCTGGCCTTCGCCTGGCAGACCTTCGGCCAGGTGCCCCGGAACTGGGCGCTGGTGCAGGCCGTCTGCGACTACGTGCACCAGCACCTGCTGTTCGACTACCAGCGGGCGCGCAGCACCCGCACCGCGCTGGAGGGCTGGCGCGAGCGCACCGGCGTGTGCCGCGACTTCACGCACCTGGCGATCACGCTGTGCCGCTGCCTGAACGTGCCGGCACGCTACGTCACCGGCTACCTGGGCGACATCGGCGTGCCGCCGGTGCCCTATCCGATGGACTTCAGCGCCTGGTTCGAGGTCTACCTCGGCGACCGCTGGTGGGCCTTCGATGCCCGTCACAACCAGCCGCGCATCGGCCGCATCCCGATCGCGCGCGGTCGCGACGCGGCCGACGTGCCGATCACCATGGTGTTCGGCGAGCACACGCTGGGACGCTTCGAGGTGGTGACGGAGGAGGTGGCGGGCTGATCAGCCCGTTGGCAGACGGCCCAGGATCTTCATGGCGGCAGCCAGACCCCTGCGCTGCTCCTCCATCGCGGCCCACGGCGCGTTGCCCACCGCCAGCCGCTCGCCGATGTTGCGCACGGTCCACTGCGCGGCGCTCTCGATATCCGGCAGCTCATCCCACTCGATCGGCACCGACACGCCCAGCCCCGGCCGCGCCCGCACCGACCAGGCGCACACGGTGGTGGCGCCGAAGCCGTTGCGCAGGTAGTCGACGAAGATCCGGCCAACCCGGTTGCGCGGCCCGCTCTTGGCGACGAAGCGCTCGGGGATGGTGAGGGCCAGGTGCTGCACGATCGCCTGGGCGAAATCCTTGACGTCGTCCCAGCCGAAATGGCGGCGGATCGGCACCACCACGTGCATGCCCTTGCCGCCGCTGGTCTTGAGGAAGGCCGGCAGGCCCAGTTCGTCCAGCAGCACCTGCACCAACATCGTGGCCTCCTGCATCTGCGGCCAGCCGACACCCTCGCCGGGGTCGAGGTCGAGCGTGAAGCGGTCGGGCCGGTCGATGGCGCTGGACGTCGCGTTCCAGGTGTGCAGCTCGATCACGTTCATCTGCGCGGCCGAGAGCAGGCCGGCGGCGCTGTCGATCTGCAGCAGGGGCTCGTGCCCGGGATCGAGTGCCGGGTCCAACAGCTTCACCCCCGGCATCTCGTTCTGGTTCGCATGCTTCTGGAAGAACAGCTCGCCACCCACGCCCTCGGGCGCGCGCACCAGCGAGACGGGCCGGGCGCGCAGGTGGGGCAGCATGAGCGCCGACACCTGGCCGTAGTAGGCGACGAGCTCGCCCTTGGTGAAGCCGCTCTTCTCGTCGATCACGCGCTCGGCGTGGGTGATGCGCTGGGATGTCATGGGCGAGGGCGGTGGGCCAGCGCCTGGTGGGCCTGCTTCGGCATGGCCGGGCCTCAGGCCGCCCTACGCCTCGCCGCCGTCTTGCGGGCGGGGGTGCGCTTGCGCGGCGCATGCTTGGCAGAAGGCTCGGAGGCGGGCTTGCGCGCGCGGGAGGTGGCGCGGGAGATGGTCTTCTTTGCCGGCGCCCCCTTGTCGTCCTCTTCGTCGTCCTCGCCACGGGCGGCCGCCTTGCCGCTCTTGCGCAGGCTGCGCTGCAGCAGTTCGGTGAGGTCGACGATCTTGGCGGAGGAGCGCCCGGTCTCCTCTTCCACCGGCGCCTGCTTGGTCACCGCCTCGGTCTCGCCGGACTGCACCTTCTGGTCGACCAGGTGCAGGATCTCGTCCTTGAAGGAATCCTGGAACTCGTCGGCGTCCCACGCCGAGCTCATGTCCTCGACCAGCTCGCGGGCCATCTTCAACTCCTTCTCCGACAGGCCCGCCTTTTTCGCGTCCTCCGAAGGCAGGGGCAGGTCCTTCCATGGCCGGATGTCGGCACCCCAGCGCAGCAGGTTCAGCACCAGCCCCGGGCCGACCGGGATCAGGGCCGCCAGGTGCTGCTTGGTCTGTATCACCACGCGTGCCACGCCGATGCGGCCGGTGCGCTGCAGGGTCTCGCGCAGCAGCGCGAAGACCTTGCCGCCGCGGTTGATCGGCGCCACGTAGTAGGGCCGCTCCAGGAAGATGAAGGGAATGCTGTCCGCCGGCACGAAGGTCTGGATCTCGACGGTCTGGGTGGTGCGCGGGTAGGCCTCGGCGATCTCCTTGTCGCTCAGCACCACGTACTGGCCGTCCTCGTACTCGATGCCCTTGACGATCTGCTCGCGCGCGATCTCCTTGCCGGTCTTCTTGTTGATGCGCTTGTAGCCCACCGGGTCCATGGTGCGCTTGTCGAGCCAGTCGAAGTCGATGCCGTGGTCCACCGTGGCCGCGTAGAGGGCGACGGGGATGTGGACCAGGCCGAAGCTGATGGCGCCCTTCCACAGGACGCGCGGGGCGGGGGTCTTCTTGGATGCGGGCATGGCAGGGTTCTCCAGTCGAGCACCCTAGGCGGCCGCCAACGGCACGCCTGTAGGAAGGCAGCGGCGGCCCTCGTCAGGGCCGGCCGGGCCGCTGCGCCGGGGCGAAGCCCGGGGCGCTCATTCCCTCGCCTTCCAGCGCGCGAGCCGGGTGGCCTGCTGCGGGTTGACGGCGCCGGGCGGCATCTCGCCGCGCAGCAGGGCACCGACCTGCGACACGGTCTCCAGCGCCTGGTGCTCGACGGCCGGCCGCGTGAGGCCGCCGATGTGCGGCGTGGCGATGACGAGCGGGTGGACCGCGAGGGCCGGCGCGGGCATCTGGTCGGGCGCCCGGCCGACGTCGATCGCGCAGCCACTCAGGCGGCCGGCTTAGCCGATCACGCCCAGCGTGGAGCCGCGCAACTGCCGGCCCATCGCGGGCTCGGGGTTGCCGCCTTCGCGATAGGCCTGCGCATAGCGGCCGATGCCGCGGCCGAGGTCGATCATCACGCCGAGGATCCATTCGGCCACCGCCGGCACGAAGCCTGCGCTGGCCCGCGTGACCAGCACGCCGTGCGCGCCGGCCGCGTCCACGTCGACGGTGCGGATGTCCATCGCGCAGCGCACGAAGGCCGCCAGCCGCGGCAGCGCGTCGAACAGCGCGGCGGGGCCGGGCGTCTGGCGGTAGGCGATCAGAAGCTCGCAGTCTTGCGCCGCCTGCGCCAGCTCGGCGGTGGAGAGCTCACGCGCCTCGGGGTTGAAGCGCACCTCGGCGACGGCCTGCAGGGCGCGGGTGGCGCGTTCGCCGAAATAGAGATCCAGCTTGTCCTGGGGATGGGTGACGAAAACGGTGGGCATGGGCCCGATATTGTCGACCTGGCGCGCGCCGTCCGGCCGCGGCAGCAGACGCCCGTCCGGCCCGCGCGAGGGCGGCCAGGGTGCAGGTGTTCGTCATCGTCGTGTCCTCCAAGGGAGAGGAGGCAGTGTGCGCAACGATCCGGGAGAAAGCTGGGAGCGCGCCCGCGTCAGTCCACGGGCGTCTCGAAGGCGAAGCCCACGCCGTAGACGGAGCGGATCCAGTCGTGCGAGGGCGCGGCCGTCGAGAGCTTGCGCCGCAGGTTCTTGATGTGGCTGTCCACCGCGCGCTCCGACACGTCGGCATCGTCGTCGTAGGCCAGCTCCAGCAGCCGCGCGCGCGAGAAGATGCGGCCAGGGTGCCGCGACATCGCCTGCAGCAGCCGGAACTCGCGCCGCGTGAGGTTCAGGGGCGTGCCGGCCAGCGAGGCGCGCCAGTGGGCCTCGTCCAGCACCACCGCCTCCGCGGCGCGGGCGGCCTCCTTGCCCTCCACGCGCCGCAGCACGGCCTTCACGCGCGCCACCACCTCGCGCGGCGAGAAGGGCTTGCACACGTAGTCGTCGGCGCCCAGCTCCAGGCCCAGCAGGCGGTCGACCTCCTCGATGCGCGCGGTGAGCAGGATGACCGGGTGCGCGGTGTGCACGCGGGCCTGGCGCAGCACGCTCAGGCCGTCCAGGCCGGGCAGCATGATGTCCAGCAGGGTCAGGTCGGGCGGCGCCTCGAGCATGCGCGCCAGCGCGGCGCGGCCATCGGCCACGTGCTCGGTCTCGTGGCCGGCATGGCGCAGGTAGTCCTGCAGCACGGAGGCGATGTCGGCCTCGTCTTCGACGATCAGGATTCGGCTCATGATGCTGGCGCCAGTGGAAGCCACAGCACGATGCGCAGGCCGCCCAGCGGCGATGCCGAGGCATCGATCTCGCCGCCGTGCGCCTCGACCATGGCGCGGCAGATGGACAGGCCGAGGCCGGAGCCGCCGAATTCGCGGCTGCGCGAGCTGTCGGCACGGAACAGGCGCTCGAAGACCATCGGCAGCTCGTGCGGCGCCACGCCCGGCGCGCTGTCGTCGAAGCGCAGCACCAGGCGCTGCGCGCCCGCGCTGCCCTCGACGGCGGCGCCGATGCGCAGCAGGCCGCCGGCGTCGGTGTAGGCGAGCGTGTTGTCGAGCAGGTTCATGAACACCTGGTGCAGCCGATGCGCATCGCCCTCGACCATGGGCTGCGATGGCGCGGCCAGCACATCGACCGTTTCGGCATCCACCGCGATGCGGCGTTGGGCGAAGCGGTCGCGCGTGGCGGCGAGCGCCTCCTTGAGCAAGGCCAGCGGGAACACCGGCGCCCGGGTGAGCGCCTCGGCCTGCGGCTCGCGCATGCTGCTGCGCAGGTCATCCACCAGTTGGCCGAGGCGCATGACCTGGCGGTGCAGCCGCAGCGCGGTGCGGTCGTCGAAGCTGCGCACGCCGTCCTGCAGCGCCTCGATCTCCGCGCGCATCGCCGCCAGCGGCGTGCGCAGCTCATGCGCCACGTCGGCCAGCCAGGCGCGGCGCGAGGCATCGGCGGTGTCCAGGCGCTCGGCCATGTCGTTGAAGGTGCGTCCGAGCAGGGCCAGCTCGTCCGAGCCCTGCACCTGCACGCGCGTGCCGAGCCGGCCGCGCGCCACGTCCTGCGCGCCCTGGGTGAGCGCGTCGATCGGGCTGAGCCAGCGCCGCGCCAACAGCCAGGACAGCACCAGCGCGAGGCCCAGGCCCACCAGGCCGGTGAGCGCGATGAAGCCCGACTGGCGCGCGACGAAGGCGCGGTCGGCCTCGCTCTCGATGCCTTCGACGGGCGCCAGCACCAGTTCGCCGACGACCAGGTTGGCGCGGCGGATCGGCAGGTGCGCGGCCGAGGCCGGGTCCACGGTGGCGCCCGCCACCTGCCGGCCCTGGGCATCGACCACGCCGAGCCGCCGGTAGATGGAGTCGGCCGCGTCGCGCAGCCCGGCGAACAACCAGGGCGGCGCCGGGTGCAGGTAGCGCCGGGGCAGCAGCTCCAGCTGCGGGGGCGGCCCGGGCGGCTCGCCGGACTCGAGGCGCGGGGAGCGCGCGTACCAGGGCGGCAGGCGGGCATCCTCGCCCTCGCGCCCTTCGCTGCGCGGCAGGCCGGCATCGCCCATCTGCAGGCGGCGCCACAGCTCCTCGTTGTCGCGCAGCCGGTCCCAGCCGCCGTTGGCCACGTAGTGCTTCTGCAGGAGCTGCGCCAGCCAGTCCATGCGTCGGATCTCGATCTCCGCCACGTAGGGGCCGAGGCCGCGCTGCAGCGCGAAGATGGAGAAGCCGGCGGAGATCAGCAGCAGCAGCACCAGCAGCGTGGCGAGCGCGAAGAAGATCTTCCGGGTGAGCGTCAGGCGGGGCATCGGCGACAGGGGTGGCGCATGGCGGCATTCTGCGTCACCGCCCTGCACCCGCGCCGACACCGGCCGGCGGGATCAGAAGGTATGCCGGATGCCGAAGTCATAGCCGGTGGAGGAACGCGGCAGGCCGCTGCCGAAGCCGACGCCGTTGCCCGCGTTGCCGGTGGTGATGGCCGAGCTCAGGCTGCCGGTGTAGGCGGCGTCGTTGCGGTTGTTCACGCGTGCGACGGCGGCGTAGAGCGCGGTGCGCTTGGACACGTGCTGGCTGTACTGGACCTGGCCGTAGAAGCCGCCAAGGTTCGGCGGCAGGAAGTAGCCGATCGAGTTGCTGGCGCGCGTGAGGCGGCATCGCCTCAGCGCCGCGCGCGCGACTCGCGCACCAGCAGGACCAGGGCCCATGCATGGGACACCAGCATGAAGATCACGCTGGCCGTCATCAATCCGTCCTCGAAGGTGTCGCTCATCCCGTCCTCTCGGCGGAGATGATCGCGGGCGATTGCGTAGAAATCTGGGAGCGGGCGCGCGCCCGCATTCCTCCGAAGTTGCGGCCGGGCATCGCGCCCACGCATCAACGATCCCGCATCGACGTCAGCGGCCCCGCGAACCACGGCAACGCCTTCTCCAGCAGAAGGCCCACATCGAGCGCCTCCGGCGCCGGCGCGAACGCAGCGGCCGGCTGCCGCAGCCCGGCGCCGATCATGGCAGCGCGTTCCGGTGCGGTGCCGCAGGCTCTTCCTGCGCCAGCGACAGGGGCATGCGCAGGGTCAGTCCCATGCCGCCCAGCGCACAGAAGCTTGACATCTGCTCGAGCAGAGTGCGCAGGTCCAGCCATCGGCGCGCAGGCGGCTCGACGTGTGCGACCAGCGCCTGGTGTGCACGCCGCCTGCGCCAGCCCAGCAGGAGTGGCAACACGAGCAGCGAAGCGCTCAGGCCGAACGCGACGCAGAGAGTGGGCGAGAGTGCCATGGGAATGCCTTCGGATGAGTGGCTGCGGGGATGGATCGCCGACGCGATCCATCGCCTCATGCTGGCCGCCGAATACGGAGGAATCTGGGAGCGCGCCGTCCGCCTCAGGCGAGCGGCCGGCGCAGGTCGCGCTCGCTCGCTACCGCGAAGTAGAACCACTCGGTCCCGGGCAGCGCGGCCGAGTTCGGGAAGACGATGAAGCCGTCGCGCTCGGCGGCCAGCACGCTGCCGTCGGCGCGCACGCCGATGGGCTCGCCGCGCGCCACCGGGTCGAAGGTGGCCCATTCGCGCACGAACTGGTCTTCCTCGCTGTCGCGGTCGATCACGCTGACGAGGCGCAGCAGCGCAGGCGCCGCGGCCGGGGGCTGCAGGTGCCGGTCAGACGCAGCCTGCGGCTGCGCGTGCGGATCGGGCGCGATCATGCCGAGCAGGCGCAGGGCGGCATGGATGGCGCGGTGCGCGACCTCCGGTGCGGCCGGGTCCCGGTGCTGGCCGCACTCGAGCGTGACGCCGTAGCCGCCGCGGCTGCGCATGTATTCGTTGGTGCCCTTGCCGAAGGCGATCTCGCTCTCGTCGGCCGGCTTGCCGCCGGCGCGCTGCGCCAGGCCGGCCGCGTAGATGTCGAGCCAGCCTTCCACCACCCGCGACGTGCCCAGGTGCAGGGCAAGCTGGCCTTCCTCGAAGGCGCGCGCGAAGGGCTCCAGCGTGCCGCTGTTGTCGCGCGGGCCGATCATGGCGAAGGCCTCGCCGGCGCTCTGGAAGGAATGCAGGTCGAGCAGCACGTCGTGCGCATCGAGCAGCGGGCATAGCAAGTCGGTGATGCGCGACTCGTAGTCGGCCGGCTGCTCGCCCGCGCGGGTGGGCTGGAACAGACGGTTGAGGTTGCGCTCGCCCTCGCGCCGCATCAGGCTGCGGGCCAGCGGATTGGCCACCGGCACCATGGTGAGCTGGCCGCGCACCAGCGCGAGCGCGCCGCTGTCGAGTTCGGCCAGGGTGCGCTCGATGCCGGCGGTGCCGCAGGTCTCGTCGCCGTGCACGCCGCCCAGCACGATCAGCTTCGGGCCGGGCTCGAGGGCACTGAAGCCATGCACGCGGAGGACGTCGGGGACCGGGGCGGGGGTTCGCTGCTGCTCGCTCATCTCGCTGCCCATCCTACAGGGCGGCACAGGCCGGTCCTACCGGGCTTTCCGCGATGGCATGCGAGAACGCTGCGATGACAAAGGAGCATGCCATGCCCAGCAAAAAGCCCGCAGACAAGACCGCCGCCGACAAGACCGACCCCCTGAAGGATGCGGGCGGCGGCCAGACCAAGGTCGGGCAGGGCGGCGAATCGGCGCCGCGCCTGCCGCACGAGCGCGACCAGTCCTCCGACAGCCAGCAGAACCAGGGCGGCTCGGCCGAGTTGGGCCGCAAGGGCATGGAGGACGTCGAGCGCGGCGTGGTCGACACCGACCGCGGCCCCGAGGCCGACCGGGTCTACAACGAGAAGCTCAAGCGTTGAGCGAAGCCATCCCGAGTTGAGCGCGCATCTGCGCGATCACGGCCGCGTAGTCCTTGGCGTTGAAGATCGCGCTGCCGGCCACGAAGGTGTCCGCGCCGGCGCTGGCCACGCGCGCGACGTTGTCGGCCTTGATGCCGCCGTCCACCTCCAGGCGGATGTCTCGCCCGCTGGCCTCGATGCGCTTGCGGGCCTGCTCGATCTTGCGCAGCGCCGAATCGATGAAGCTCTGGCCGCCGAAGCCCGGGTTCACGCTCATGATGAGAATGAGCTCGATGTCGTCGATCGCCCAGTCCAGCGGCTCCAGCCCGGCGCCCGGATTGAACACCAGCCCCGGCTTGCAGCCGGCCGCGCGGATGGCCTGGATGCTGCGGTGCGTGTGGGGCGAGGCGTCCGGGTGGAAGCTGATGTAGTCGGCGCCGGCCTGCGCAAAGGCGGCGGCCAGGGCGTCGACCGGCTCGATCATCAGGTGCACGTCGATCGGAACGGGCGTGCCGTCGGCCTGCTTCGCATGGGGCTTGAGTGCCTGGCACACCATCGGCCCGAAGGTGAGGTTCGGCACGTAGTGGTTGTCCATGACGTCGAAGTGGATCCAGTCGGCGCCGGCGGCGATCACGTCGCTCACCTCGGCGCCCAGGCGGGCGAAGTCGGCCGAGAGGATGGAGGGGGCGATGCGGAAGGGGCGGGGGCTCGTCATGGGCCGGAATTGTCGCAGGCCGGGGTGGCGGGTTGTTAACATTCGCCGGATGTCCAGCCATCCGATCCGCATCCAGGCCGAGCCGCGCTACCTGCCGGACCAGTCCTCGCCCGAGGACCGGGTCTACACCTTCGCCTACACGATCACCGTGACCAACGAAGGGACCGAGGCGGCGCAGTTGATCTCGCGCCACTGGCTGATCAATGACGCGGCCGGGCAGACGCAGGAGGTCAAGGGCCTCGGCGTGATCGGACAGCAGCCGCTGCTGGCGCCTGGGCAGTCCTTCCGCTACACCAGCGGGTGCCGGCTGCAGGCACCCAGCGGTACCATGCATGGGAGCTACTTCTTCGTGACCGAGCGCGGCGAACGCTTCGACGTCGCGATCCCCATGTTCGTGCTGGAAGCCGACACGGGCGGAACGCCCGTCTCGCGCGTGCTGCACTGAACGCATTTCACCTTTCTCGAGCAATGAACGCCTTGCGCGCTCTGCTCGACTCGTGGCGCCCCGGGCGGGCGCGCGACTTTTGAATTGATTGGGCGATGAGCGCTTTCATTACCAATGACCTGCTGGGCTTCTGGTCCGAGTGGGTGCGGCCCTCGGCGGGGCTGCCCATCGTGCTGTGGTCGCTGCTGCTGGCCGCCGCCGCGGCGGCTGGCCACCTGGTGCAACGCTACGCGGGCATGCCCAAGGTGGTGGGCTACTCGATGGTCGGCACCGTGACCGGCCTGGCCGGCTTCGAGGGCGTGATGTGGCCGCTGCAGGGCATCAGCCTCTTCCTGCTGGAGCTCGGCGTGGCCATCGTGCTGTTCGAGGCCGGCGGCCGCCTGCCGCTGCGCTGGTTCCGCCACAACCCGATGGTGCTGGTGCAGAGCCTGCTGGAGGCCGCCCTCACGTACTTCGGCGTGTTCTGGGTGCTGCACTGGATGGACGTGCCCGACCCGGTGGCCAACCCGATCGCGCTGATGGCCATCGTGGCCTCGCCGGCGGTGCTGATGCGCGTGGTGATCGACACCCGCGGCTCCGGCCCGGTGACCGAGCGCGCCATGACCCTGGCCACGCTCAACACCTTCTACGCGCTGGCGCTGGGCTTTGCGCAGGCCGGGCTGATCGAGCATGCGCCGCTCGGCCTGTTCCAGAAGCTCTACCCGGTGGCGGTGGTGCTGGGCCTGTCCTTCGTGGTGGGCGCACTGATGGCGCTTTCGCTGCGCTCGGCGCTGCGGGTGATGAGCCCGACCAGCGAGAACACGTCCATCCTGCTGCTGGCCATCATCGCGGCCGGCGCCGCCATCGCCGCGCATTTCGGCGGCTCGGCACCGCTGGCGGCGCTGATCGGCGGCGTGCTGCTCAAGGCCTTGCATCCCAAGCCCTGGATCTGGCCGCGCCAGCTGGGTACGGCGGCTTCGCTGCTGACCATGCTGATGTTCGTGCTGGTGTCGGTGGTGGCGGCGCAGGCCGACTGGAGCCTGCCGATCGCCAGCGTGGTGCTGGCGGTGATCGCCGTGCGCACGGTCGCCAAGATCGCCGGCGTGGCCATCGCCAATCCGGGCAGCGGCGCGAGCTGGCGCCAGGCGCTGTGGGTGGGCTGCGCGATGTCGCCGCTGTCCTCCATCGCGCTCATCATCACCTCCGGCTTCGTGAGCGCCTCTCCGCTGCTGGGGGCGATGATCACGCAGATCGCGCTGCCCGCGATCCTGCTGATGGAGATCCTGGGCGCGGTACTTGCCACCATCGCCATTCACGGCGCCGGCGAGAGCTCCAGGCCCTGGACGCCGGAGGCCTTCGGCATCACGGAGGACACGCAACGATGAGCCTGCAGGGCCCCGACCTCCTTCCCGGCGCGACGCCGCCGGCGCCCGGCTCCTCCGCCAGCCGCGCCGTGCCGCTGGAGCCCTTCAACAAGTCCGTCGCGCTGTCGCTGGGCGTCGAGCTGGAACTGCAGCTGGTCAACACCCACGACTACGACCTCGCGCCTTACGCCGAGGACATGCTGCGCCTGATGGCCCTGACCCCGCTGCCCGGCAGCGTGGTGCCGGAGATGACCTCGAGCATGATCGAGATCTCCACCGACATCTGCCATTCCGCCAAGGACGTGGTGGCGCAGCTCTCGCCGATCCGCGACGCGCTGGTGAAGAACGCCGACAAGCTCAACATCGCGGTGGTGGGCGGCGGCACGCACGCCTTCCAGCAGTGGCACGAGCGGCGCATCTACGACAAGCCGCGCTTTCGCGAGTTGTCCGAGCTGTACGGCTACCTGTCGAAGCAGTTCACCATCTTCGGCCAGCACGTGCACATCGGCTGCCCCGACGCGGACGGAGCGCTGCTCATGCTGCACCGCATGTCGCGCTACATCCCGCACTTCATCGCGCTGTCGGCCTCCTCGCCCTTCGTGCAGGGGCAGGACACGCAGTTCGACTCGGCGCGGCTGAACTCGGTGTTCGCCTTTCCGCTGTCCGGCCGCGCGCCCTTCACGCTGTCGTGGAAGGAGTTCGGCAACTACTTCGAGCGCATGACCCGCACCGGCGTCGTGCGCAGCATGAAGGACTTCTACTGGGACATCCGGCCCAAGCCGGAGTTCGGCACCATCGAGATCCGCGTGTTCGACACGCCGCTGACGGTGGAGCGCGCTGCCGCGCTGGCCGGCTACGTGCAGTCGCTGGCCGCCTGGTTCCTGCAGGAGCAGCCCTTCACGCCCAGCGAGGACGACTACCTGGTCTACACCTACAACCGCTTCCAGGCCTGCCGCTTCGGCCTGGACGCGGTGTACGTCGATCCCGCGAGCGGCGAGCACATGCCGCTGCGCGACCATATCCTGATGACCATGACGCAGCTCGAATGGCACAGCGAGGCACTCGACGCCACCGAGGCCCTGGCCGTGCTGCGCACCAGCGTGGAGGCCAACCGCAACGATGCCCGCTGGCTGCGCGAGCGCCAGGCGAAGGAGCGGCTGCTGGCCGAGGTGGTGCGGCAGTCCGCCATGCGCTTCCGGCACGGCTGAAATGACGCTCTCCCCCAGGCTCCCCCACTTCGTGTGGTCCGCCAACCCCCTCTCCGGGGGCAACACCAGCGGCCCGGCCAAGCCGGTTCCGCGGTGTTCCCCGGCTGGCATGCGCGGCTTGTCGCGTTGCAGCGCGCGGCGAAGCAACTGAGAAGAAGTACATGGGTGAATTCGATCTCATCGAGCGCTACTTCAAGCGTCCCGCGCGCCGCTCGCCGCTGGGCGTGGGCGACGACTGCGCCCTGCTCGCGCCCTGTCCCGGCATGCAGTTGGCGGTGTCCATGGACATGCTGGTGGAGGGGCGCCACTTCCTGTCCACCGTCGATCCCGCGCGGCTGGGGCACAAGGCACTGGCGGTCAACCTGAGCGACCTGGCGGCCTGCGGCGCGAAGCCGCTGGCCTTCACGCTGGCACTGGCATTGCCGGCCGCGGACGAAGCTTGGCTCGAAGGCTTTTCACGCGGTCTCTTCGCACTGGCCGACGCACATGGCTGTGAGTTGGTGGGCGGCGACACCACGCGCGGGCCGCTCAACATCTGCATCACCGTCTTCGGCGAAGTGCCGGCCGGCGCTGCCCTGCTGCGCTCCGGCGCCAAACCGGGCGACGACCTGTGGGCCAGCGGCACGCTGGGCGATGCGCGGCTCGCGCTGGAGGTCTTCCGCGGCACGCTGGAGCTGCCGGCCGCGGCCTTCGCGCAGGCGCGCCGCCGCATGGAACAACCCGAGCCGCGCGTCGCGCTCGGCCAGGCGCTGCGCGGCATCGCGACCGCGGCGGTCGACCTGAGCGACGGCCTGGTGGGTGACCTCGGCCACATCCTCGAGGCCAGCGGCGTGGGCGCCACGGTGGACGCGGACGCGGCCTGCGCGCTGATCGGCATCGACGGCGCGGCCCTTCTCGATCCGGTGCTGCGCCGCACCTGCGCACTCGCCGGCGGCGACGACTACGAGCTGCTGTTCACCGCGCCGCCCTCGGCCGCCGAGGCGGTGCGCGAAGCCGGGCGCCGATGCGCGACGCCCGTCGCGCGTATCGGCCACGTCGAAGCCACGCCGGGGCTGCGCATCGTGGACGCGACCGGCGCACCCATCGCCCAGGCGCTCACGCCCTTCGACCATTTCCCGGACAAGGCGCGGGACTGAAGGCCCACCTCGACGCACGAGGGGCGCGATCGGCCCCGTGCACCGGCGCCATGGCCAAAAGCGCTCAGGCCAGCAATGCCTCCAGGACGAAACGTGTCGGGCCGCTGGCGCCTCGGTCGCTGACCGCGAGACCCAGCTGCCGCCATAGTGCCGGGCTGAGCGGACGAATGGCGATGCGAGGATCACGCGCGGGCTCGTGCGATTCCTCCGGCAGCAGAGCCGCTCCGTAGCCGGCGGCCACCAGCGTCCTGATCGCATCGTTGTAGTTGAGCTCGATGCGCGGCCGGCAATGAACGCCAGCCGCAGAGAACCATTCCGCCGTCAGCCGGTAGAGACGCGTGGAGGCATCGTTCAGGATCAACGGCCGCTCGGCCAGCCACTGCGGCGTCAGTCGTCTAGGTGCTTTCCAGGCCGCCGGCAAGAAGGCGACGACAGCCTCGCGCCGCAGCGGCGTGACATGGACGCCCCGCACAGGCGCCTGCGGGAGCGCCACGACCGCCAGGTCCAGGCTTCCTGCGGCGAGCCGGGTCATGCTTTCGTTGGATGTCAGCACCTGCACGTTCACGTCGACGCCGGGATGGCTCTGGGCAAGACGCTCGAGCGCGGGCGGCAGGAGGTGCGCAATGGCGCCCGTCGAGGCGCCTACGCGCACGCGGCCCGTCTGGCCGGCGAGCTGACGTCGAACGTCTTCCACGGCGTCGTCCGCGTCTGCCAGCAGCCTGCGGGCACGCGCGATGAACCGCTCTCCCAAGGCGGTCGCTTGCGCGGGCCCTCGCCCGCGAACGAGCAACTGGCCACCCAGGCGCGACTCCAGTTCCGCGACCTGTACGGTGACGGTGGGTGCCGCCAGGTGAAGGGCGCGCGCGGCGTTGGCGAGGGACCCGAGGTCGGCGATGGCGACCAGGGTGCGCAGATGGTCGAGGCTCAGTTCCCGCATCGCGCTAATTTAACTTTTCTTAATCCTGCGTTGCATATATTTAGCTGGAGCCATCGAGGCCATATCCCTACGATCGCACGCCATGGACCTCAACATCTACATCGACGGCGACCAGGGCACCACCGGCCTCGACCTGCAGAACCGGCTGCGGGGCGGGGAATTCCGCATCCGCACCTTGCCGGCCGACGTGCGCAAGGACGCGGCTGCCCGGCGGGCCGCGCTCAACGAGTGCGACATCGCCATCCTTTGCCTGCCCGATGCCGCGGCGCGCGACGCGGTGGCGATGATCGAGAATCCTTCGGTGCGTGTCATCGACGCCAGTTCGGCTCACCGCACCAGCCCGGGCTGGGTCTACGGCCTGCCGGAGCTCGATGCAGGGCAAGGCGAACGTATCGCCTCGGCATCGCGGGTCACGAACCCGGGCTGCTATCCCACCGCCGCGGTCGCCCTGCTGCGACCGTTGACGGATGCGGGCCTGTTGCCCGCCGACTATCCGCTGGTCATCCATGCCGTTTCAGGCTACTCGGGTCAGGGCCGGGCGGGGGCGGAAGCGCATGAGGCCGGAGCGAGAGCAGGGGCGCATTCGCTGAAGGTCTATGGCCTTGCGCTCGAGCACAAGCACGTGCCGGAAATCGAGGCCTATGCCGGCTTGGCGGCCCGGCCCATCTTCGTGCCCGCCTATGGCAGCTACCGCCAGGGCATCGTGCTCACGATCGGGTTGCACACGCGAATGCTTCCCTCGGATGTCTCCGGCACGCGCATCCACGAATGCTTCAGCGAGCGGTACCGCGATGCAGCGCATGTGCGTGTGATGCCGATGTCTTCCGCTGCGCCCATGACCGAACTGGACCCGCAAGTCCACAACGGCTCGAACGACATGAGTCTGGCCGTCGCGAGCAATGAGCGCACGGGCCAGATCGTCTTGAGCGCGGTTCTCGACAATCTGGGCAAAGGTGCGGCAGGCGCGGCCGTGCAGAACCTGCGTCTGATGACGAGGGATTCTTAGCCGGCGTTGTCGATCCGGAGCGCAGATGGGGAGAGGGCACGTCGCGAAGCCAAAGCCCGACTTTGGCGCAGCGAGCTTGTGCCTTGTTCCAAGTGCGGCTGACATCGACTGTCAGGCCGGCGACATCGGCGCCGGGTCGACGCAATTCCCCACAGATTACCTTTGGAAGCCCGCCCTTTGGGCGAACTTCGGCGGTTCGGCGAAAATACGCCCTTCGCCCCTTCCGCGGCCCCCAGCCCGCGAGCCCGATGTCCAGCCTCCTGTCCTACAAGCTCCTGATCCCCCTGATCTTCCTCGGCGCCGGCCTGTACGTGCATTTCCGCGGCCAGGTGCGTCACGGGCTGGGGCGGCAGCTGAGCGACCACTCGACCTTCTTCGCGCCCCTGAACGTGCTGATGTACTGGTTCTCGTCGGTGCCTTCCAAGCCCTACATCGACGTGAAGCAGTTCCCGGAGTTGCGGGTGCTCGAGCAGAACTGGCAGACCATCCGCGACGAGGGGCTCGGGCTGTTCGACGAGGGCCACATCAAGGCGGCGAAGGGCTACACCGACATCGGCTTCAACTCCTTCTTCCGCACCGGCTGGAAGCGCTTCTACCTCAACTGGTACGGCGATTTCCTGCCTTCGGCCAAGGGCCTGTGCCCGAAAACCACGGAACTGCTCGCCGGCATTCCCTCGGTGCGCGCGGCCATGTTCGCGATCCTGCCCCCGGGCGGCCGGCTGGTGCGCCACCGGGACCCCTTCGCCGGCTCGCTGCGCTACCACCTGGGCCTGAAGGTGCCGCAAGACGCGGCGAGCTGCCGCATTTTCGTCGACGGCCAGTCCTACCACTGGAAGGACGGCGAATCGGTGATGTTCGACGAGACCTACATCCACTACGCCGAGAACCTCACCGACGAGACCCGGCTCATCCTGTTCTGCGACATCGAGCGGCCGCTCAACAACCCGATCGCGCGCTGGATCAACCGCGAGATCGGCTGGCGCATGATCAAGGCCGCCGCCACGCAGAACGAGGAAGGCGAGCCCATCGGCGGCCTGAACAAGGCCTTCGCGCAGGTCTACAAGATCCGCGTGCTGGGCAAGCGCCTGAAGGCGTGGAACAAGCCCACCTACTATGCGGTGAAGTGGGCGATCTTCGGCGGGCTGTTCTACTGGCTGTTCTTCTGAACGCCCGATAAGTTCATCGCTGCCGCCAGGCGCCGCCCCGACTCGCGCAACGGCACCAGCCACGTCTCGGGATCGAGAACGGCTTGCCGCTCGTCGACCAGGCGACCGCCGCGCTTGCGCCACCTTCCCGCAACCATCACCGAGTCGATGTTGGCAAGGCTCGTCTGCATGAGCGCAGCATTGATGGGGTCGTGCAGGGGCTGCATGTTCGGCAGTCTTGCGTCGACGAGCACCAGGTCGGCTTGTTTGCCCGGCGTGATGGTTCCGATGCGGTCGATCTGGCCCAGCATGCGCGCGCCCTCGACTGTCGCCCAGCGCAACGCTTCGACCGTCCTGATCGTGGAAGTCGGCGGAATGACGGAATCGAAGGTCGCCGCCGCTCGGCGAAATGCTTCGTTGTCCAGGGACCGCTGATGGCCGAGCGCCATTCGCGCCGCCGTGAACATCTCCCCGGAGAGGCCCGATTCCAGGTCAACGCCGATCGACGCAGCGACGCCCCGGTGGCGCAGGCGGCCGATGATCGGATGGCCATGGCCCTGCGTCATCTCGTTTTCCGGCGTGATCGAGAAAGACACGCCGGCAGCGACGAATCGATCGAGTTGCGCGTCAGAGAGATCGTTGCCGTGCACGATGTTGATGTGGGGTCCCAGCAGCCCCTCGCGTTCGAGGACCACCCAGCCGTCCGGGGCCCGGGCCGGGCCTCCTCCCTGATGCATCGAGGCGGTGAGGTTCAACTCGCGCGCGAGCCTGAAGTCTGCCAGCGCAACATCGAGCGTCGAGTAATGGGGACCGAGCACGGCCATCCCCACGCTCAGCAGCCTCTCGTCTCCAAACCGCGGCTGTGCCAGCAACCGCTCCACTTCCTTGCGGGGGTGGCGGACTTCCCAGAAAGGAGCCTGGCCGGGCTTGGGACCGGGCTTCGGACTGCCGTGAAAGAAAGCCGCACGGATGCCGCTGCGTTCCAGTGCATCGACTGCCGCATCCGTGTGCGCCGGGGTCGGGTTGTTGTGGCACCAGTCGACGAGCGTCGTGGTTCCGCAATTGAGCTGGTTCAGGGCACCGGCCAACGTTCCGATGTAGACGTCGGCCGGGGCGAACCGGGTCGCCAATCCGGCGTGCATCCAGCGGAAGTATTCCTGAAGGGTCCAGTTGCTGGCGACTCCGCGCAAAGCCGTCTGCCAGGTGTGCATGTGCGCGTTGATGAAGCCCGGCATCGCGATGAAGCCACGCGCGTCGATGACTTCATCGGCGGCAAGGACAGGCGCAGCGGACGGTTCGCTCGACAGCGAGACGATGCGATCGCCTTCGATGACCAGTTGGGCGTTTTCGATGACGCCGAGGACCTCGTCCATCGAGACGACCGTGGCGCCGGAGATCAGCACGCGATGAGAAGTGGACGCCATGAAGCTATCCGCAAGCCCGGATGCGCTTTGCCGCCAACTCGGCAAGCATGATCGTGGGGAGGTTGGTATTCGCACTCGGGATGACGGGCATGACGGAGGCATCCGCAACGAACAGGTTCTCGATGCCATGCACCCGGAATTGCTCATCGACGACGGACATGGCATCGTCCGCCCGGCCCATGGCACAGGTGCCGACCGGATGCCCCATCGGACTGATCGAAGACAGGATCTGCTCGTCCGAGATCACGCGCCCACCTCCACGATGTGCGGCAGGCGCCCCGCTCTTGAATGCGCGACCGAAGATCTGGCGGCGAAGCAGGGCCGGCGAATTGGCAGCGGCCTCCGCCGCCATGGCCAGCACTTTCCCGGCAAGCCCGGGCCGGTTGAACTGCTTGATCGCCAATGCGCCAGGGAGCAGGAACGCTTCGTGGTACTGAGCGGCGACACCGGGATCATGGAGCAAGCGCTCGGCCTGCCGGGCGGCCGAAACCATGCGCGGACCATCTGCCGGGTCCGACATGAAGCGGAAGTGGATGTGGGGACCGTCCAACGGATCGGCGCTCTTGAGCCGGACCGATCCGCGAGACCTGGGCGCGTACAGCGCGCTTCCCACCAATGCGAAGTCAGGGCCATACGACTCTCCACTCACCCGTCCGATGACGAAATTGAACAGATCGCTGGGCGGACAACCAGGCATCCCCGACGACGACCTGATGCCGGCCAGGGCAAAGCGCCGCAGATCCTGGGCGACACGCTTGCCGCGGGGCAGCGTGAGCGCGAAGAACATATAGGGATGGTTTTGCAGATTGCGCCCGACGCCAGGACGTTCGAGAACGGGTTGGATGCCCAGGGCTGCCAGCTCGCTTGCCGGCCCGATACCGGAGCGCAGCAGCAGCGTCGACGTATGGATGGCGCCCGCGCACACGACCACCCGACTGGCGCTCAAGTGAACGATCGCACCGTTCCGGTTGACCTCCACGCCGAAGACGGCGCCTGCGCTGGTGCGCAGCCGGGTCACGTGGGCGTTCGGCAGGATTTCGAGGTTCGACCGTGCCCTCACCTCGGGCGTCAGGTAGCACCCGGCGGTGGTCACGCGTGCCTCCGCGTCGATGGCATTCGGCATTGAAAAAAAGCCGTCGCCAGGTTGCTCGTTGATGTCCGCCACGAAGGGCAGCCCGGCACGCTCGGCCGCCTCTTCCATGGCCCGCACGAAAGCCGGCCATTGCTCCCTCGGCGTGCGGGAGATCGCGTGCAATCCACCGGCCACGCCGCGTCGATCGCGGTCGTTCTCGATCCGCCGGAAATGAGGCAGGACCGTCTCCCAGGAAAAATTGCCGGCTCCCGCGTCGGCCCATTGCGCATAGTCGGATGGCACGCCGCGCAGCGCGAACATGCCGTTGATGCTCGAACCCCCACCCATCACGCGTGCCTGCGGATACGGCATCGGCGCGCCGCCGTCCGTTGCGGTGGCGGTCAGGCCGCTCCAGAAGTAGTTCGGGTTGAGCGTCGACGCCGGGAATGGATCGCGGATGTCCGCAGGCTCGCCGCCCGGGACGACGTCATCCCCGGCCTCGACCAGCAGGACACGGCAGCGGGGATCCTCTGACAGCCGAGCCGCGACTACCGCGCCGGCGGTGCCACCGCCCACGATCAGGAAGTCGTTTTGCATGCTGCGCGCGGAGCCGCCCTACTCCGGCACGACGCCGGCGGCGCGGATCAGGCGGGTCATCAGCGGGAAGTCCTTTCGCAGTTGCGTGGCGAACGCCTCCGGCGTGGAGCCGACGGATTCCATGCTCAAGTCGCGGAGGGTGCGGCGCACCTCCGGTGTGGACAAGGCGCCGACCAGCGCCTGCTGCAACTTCCGCACGACCGCTTCAGGCGTCTGCGCGGGGGCGGCGAGGCCGATCCAGGGGGACATGCGAACCAGGGGGTCCGCCATCCCCTGCTCGGCGAAGGTCGGCACGTCGGGGGCGAGCGGGTCCCGCCGTTCACCCGTCACGGCCACCAGCTTCACCTGCCCTTTCTGCGCATAGCCGGCGGCCACGGCTGTGCCCAGGAAGGCGATATCGATGTTGCCGCCCAGCAAGTCCTGCAGTGCAGGCGCGGCGCCGCGATAGGGCACATGCACCAGCGGTGCGCCGGCACGCAGGCCGAGTGCCTCGCCGATCAGGTGCGGATAAGTGGCCGGCCCCCAGGATCCGTAGCTGACCTTGCCGGGGTTGTCCCCGATGCTCTTCAGCACGTCCGGCAAGCCCGCGGCGGACTGCATGCCGGGCCGCACCATCATCGCCACGCCGTAACGCGCCAGGAGCGACACCGGCGCAAAGTCGCGCAGCGGGTCGTAGGGCATCTTCTTGACGACCCCCGTGACGTTGATGAAGACGTCCGAGTTGGCAAAGAGCAGCGTATGGCCGTCCGCGGGCGCACGCGCGACTTCCGCACTGCCGATGGTGCCGCTGGCGCCGGGCTTGTTGTCGACGACGACCGGCTGCCCGACCGACTCGCTGAGCGACTGCGCGATCCGGCGGCCGAGGACGTCGGTCGGCCCGCCCGCGGGAAACGGGATCACCAGCCGGATCGGCTTGTTCGGGAACGGCACCTGCTGGGCGTTGGCCAGCGGAAGGCTCGACGCGACGCACGCAAGAATGCAGAAGGCGAGCTTCGCGGTCGCCCTGGATCGGATGTTCATGTTGTCTCCGGTGATGGGACCAGACCCGTGGCCGGCCGCGAGCGGCCGGGCCAGTCGTCCTCGATGAAAGTCACGCGCAGCAGAATGCGCCAGCGGCCATCGAGGCCTCGCTGCATCTTGTCCACGTACCGGCCCATTCCCCACACGAAGGACTTGCCGCCATCGCCCGCATCGATGCGGAACATGTAGCTCACGACATCCGCCGTGTCCCCGTGCACGTCGACTGCGCTGTTGAGCACCAGGTGCTTGTGGTACTTGTCGGGCGCATGGCTATGCGTGGTCGCGAACTCCCGGGTTCCCGCAACGCCCTGCCACCGATTGACGGTGCCGTCCGGGCGGCGGGTCTCGCGAACCGCATCCTCCGTGAAGCAGTCCATCAAGCGCTCGACGTCGCCGTAGTCGAGGGCGTGGCCATACTGCATCAGCGTATCGAGGATCGCGTTGCGGTCCTCCAGCGCCTGCACGCGGGCCTTGAGCGCTGCAAAATCGTCCTGGGACATTCTTGACTCCATGGAAATGTTGGGCAGTACGCGCCGCGCCTTGGCGGCATGAGCGCCGGCGGAACGGTCTTGAGCAGGGCGCGCCCGCCTCGCTAGTCCGTGATTTCGATCCGGAAGCCCTGCGCCCAACGAGCGCGAATGGGCTGCTCCGGGATGAGCGAGAAGCGCCGGCGGATGTTGTCTTTCGAGCGCTCCAGCGCTGCGCGAACCGTGGGCCAGTCGATGCCGACCAGGCGGCCATCACGCTTGACGACACGGCCGTCGACCATCACCGTGTCGACCAGGCTGGAGTGCCCGTAGCTCACGATCGCCGCGTAGGGGTCCCACATGGGAGCCAGGCCCAGGGCATCGGTCCGCAGCAGCAGCAGGTCCGCTTTCTTTCCCACTGCGAGGCTGCCCGTGATACCCCCGAGCCCGATCGCCTCGGCCGCGCGCACGGTGGCGATTTCCAGCACCTTCTTCTGGTGGACCTTGCGGGTCATCTTGCGGGGGTTCTTCAACGACCGCTCCAGCCGCCACACGTTCAGCAGGGCCCGCATCTGCCCGAACATGTCGCCGCCGAAGTCGATGGTCGCGTCGATGCCGAGGCTCGACTGCCCACCCATCGCCGTGAACCGGTCGACAACGGGATAGGCGCCGTAGGTCATCTCGATCTCGATGGCGGAGCTGATCGACGCGCCGCCGTCGATGATCATCCGGAGCTCCTCGTCGGCGAGATGGTTGCCATGGACGAACAGCAGGTCCGGGCACATCTCGCCGGCTCGGTGCAACTCCCGCACCACATTGAGCGGCTCGCGAGCGCTCATGCCGACATGGATGCTGATGCGCGCCGGATGCAAGGTCCGGGCCCAGCGCAGTTCCTCCAGCATGGATGCCGATTCGGGCAGCGTTTCGAACTCGCGCGAAGCGATGCCGAAACGAACCCGCGCCGAATCGTCGGCGAAGTACTTCTCACGGATGCGCGTGGCATTGCGCTGGTGCCACGCGTCGAGCGGGCCGTTGACGTCTCGAAGCAGGCCGGGGAGGTCCTGCGCCGGCCGTCCCGGCTGGTATGCCAGGTTGCGGTAGGTGCCGTAGCAATAGATGCCGCGGATGCCGGACCGCAGGAAGCCGGTTGCCAGGGCGTCCGAGTGCGCCTCCGACAACTGCAGATGCGAGTGATCGACCAGCGTCGTGATGCCGGAATCCAGCGCTTCCAGCGCGCCGACCCAGTTCGCCAGTTCGGCATCCTCGGGCTCGTAGCTGACGCAATACATGCCTCGGATGTACGTCATGTAGTCGAGCAGGTTCCAGTCGGTCCTCACACCGTGCAGAGGTGTCTGCCACGTGTGGCGGTGGGTGTCGACGAAGCCCGGACACATCACCATGCCCGCTCCGTCGACGACCTCTGCGTCGTCGACCGTCAGTGCCGGCGCGATAGCCGCGATGCGATCGCCTTCGACGAGGAGATCGCCCACCGGCATGTCCGCCGACTTGCCGTCCATCGTGAGGATGGTGGCGCCCTTGAACAGGATGCGCTGCTGGTTCACGTTCGTGCGAACTCGCGACGGGCTACCTGGCGGCGGCGCGCAGGTTGCCCTTCTGCACGACGTCTTTCCACTTCGCCATGTCCTTGGCGACCATGCTGCCCAGCGCGGCGGGCGTTCCGCCCACCGGGATGTAGCCGTTGGCCTTCAGCACGGCCAGCAACTCCGGAGACGAGAGCGACTTGTTGATCGCGCCATTCAACTTGGCGATGGCCTCCGGGGGCGTTCCGGACGGCGCGAAGATGGCGAACCAGCTGTTGCCCTCCAGGTTCTCCACACCTTGCGAAACGAAGGTGGCGGCTTCCGGCACGAAGGTCCATCGCTCGTTGCCAGTGACCGCGATCGGCCGCAACTTGCCTGACTCGACGAAGGGCTTGAGCCCGGCCGCATCGAAGGTCATGTCGACCTGACCGGCGGCCACCGCGGTCGCTGCCGGTGGTGTTCCCTGGAAAGGCACGTGGAGCAGGTCGAGCCGGGTCTGCAGCTTGAAAAGCTCGGCCATCAGGTGGTAGCCGCTGCCCTCGCCTGCACTGGCATAGGACAACTGCCGTCCCGCGGTTCGGGCGTACTCGCGCAATTCCTTGATGTCGTGGATCGGGAGGGAACTGCTGACCGCGAGCATCGCGGGAGAGTCGGCCACGTAGGCCACGGGTGCGAAGTCCTTGATGGGGTCGTACTGCAGGGAAGGTTCCCACGCAGCCGCCACGCTGAAGTTGGCGATGGTTCCGAGGTAGATGGTGTAGCCGTCCGCGGGCGACTTCGCCGCAACGGCGGTGCCGATCTTCCCGGCCGCACCGGCCCGGTTGTCGACGATAACAGGCTGCCCCAGCTGCTTTCCCAGTTCCACGCCCAGCGCCCGGCCCAGGACGTCGGTGCTTCCGCCCGCAGGCCAGGGCACGATCAGGCGGATCGGCTTGTTGGGATAGGGCTGTGCCTGGGCGCCGGCGGAAAAAAGCCCCGTGGCGGTCCAGACGATGGCGGCGGTCAGCGCGGACGTGAGTCTGCGTCGTGTCGGATGTCTCATGTTTCGGCTCCTTGCCGCTGTTGTGAGTCGAATCCTAGGCAGCGCAGGCATGTCAGTAAAATTAATTCTTTGCTTTCTGTAAGTAGCAAAAGTGATCAACGTATCGACCCGCGTGCTTCGCGCGCTGATTGCGCTGGACGAGCTTCGGCACTTCTCGCTGGCCGCGGAACGCTGCAACGTGACGCAGTCGGCGTTCAGCCAGATGATCGCGAAGCTGGAAACCGAGGTTGGCCTGCGCCTGGTGGATCGGGACAGGCGCCGGGTCAGCCTGACGGGCGACGGCGAACGCCTGGTCGCCTCGGCGCGGCGGGTGGTCGGCGAGCTCGACGAGATCGGGGCCGACCTGCGCGACCGCGCCAGCATGGGCAAGGGACGCGTCGCCATCGCGACTTCACCTCCCTTCGCGGCGCACTGGCTGCCGCCATTGATTGCGCAGTTCCGCGCCAGGTACCCGGGCATCCGTGTCGAGCTGTTCGACCACCTGCCTCCACGATGCATGGAACTGGTTCGCGAGCGGCAGGCGGATTTCGCTATCCTCAGCGCGCCCGGGCCGCTGGCGGGCCTGCAATACCGCGTGCTGCTGCAGGAGTCGTTCGTGCTCGCGTGCCCCGCCGGCCACCAGCTCGCTTCACGCAAGCGGGTCGGCTTGCGCGACCTCGACGGCGCGCGCTTGATCCGCTACGCCCGCTCGGGCAGCATCGGCCAGCACCTGGAATACGCGATGCGCGGCATCACGGTGGAGGACGCGATGGAAGTGGAGCACTTGCCGACGGTGGCCGGCCTGGTCGCCGCAGGACTCGGGGTCAGCGTGGTGCCAAGGATCGCCGTGCCGTTCTTCGACGCGACGAAAGTGGCCCTCGTGCCGGTGGTCTCACCGGGTCTGGAACGCCCCATCCATCTCGTGTGGCAGACCTCGCGCGTGCTCGGTCCCGCGGCGCAGGCTTTCGTCGATCTGCTGGAGTCGCACTTGCCGCGCCAGAAGCGGGCGAGAGCAGATTGAAGGCTCGAGCGCCATGGCGATCAGTTCACGACCGCGGAGGGCTGGGTGGCGCCTGCGTGGCACGCCGCCCCTTGGCGATCACGTTGTCGAGCCAGTCGTCGATCTCGATCCTGCTGAAGATGAAGATCAGCGCCACGGACGCCGTGTTGAAGACCACCAGCCCCATGTTGCCATCCCTCATCAGGTAGGAGGCCGCCGGCGCCACGCTCGTGCAGACCATGGTGGCAGCCCCCATGCCGGTGTAGTGCATCGCGCAGACGGCCACGCCCATCACGGCGGCCGCGATGAACTGGTGCGCCAGCTCCGTGAGGTTGAAGGCCAGCCATAGCGCCGTCGCCGCCGCGCCGATGGCGATCGCGACGGAGGCGGTCACCATGAGCCAATCGAAATCCATGCTCGCGCGCATGTTCATGGCGAACATGCCGATGTAGTGCATCACGCACACGCCGATGCCTGCCAGCAGGCTGCCGGCCAACCAGCCGCCGCGCGTGAAGCGCCTGCCGCCGGCCAGGTACAGGGCAATGCCCGAGAGCGCGATCGCGGCGACCAGCGACAGGACCGTGAGCGGCACGTCGTACGCGACCGTCACGGGCAGCCGGTAGGCCACCATGCCGATGAAATGCATGGACCAGATGCCGATGCCGCCCAGCGCCACCGCGCCACCGGCCAGCATGGAGAGGTCGAGCGAGCCGTCGCGGCGCACCAGCTTGTGGGCACACAGCAAGGCCAGCAACGAGCCGAAGAAGGAGATCACATACGAGAGCGCGACGGCGCCGGCGTCATAGCGCGGAGACAGCAGTTGGCCGACGACGGGATCCATGGCTTCCTTGGGTGAACCGGATGATCGTACGGTCCAAGCCCAAGGCGGCAGGAATTCAGCGGCGACCTCCCCGCTAGGAAATGTGCACTTTTTGGCGTCTGGTCACCCGCCTCGCAGCAGCGCCGCCACCTGAGGACCTGGGCGCCGCCGGCCGAGGCCCAGTGCACGATCTGCTCGACGGTCACCGCGTCGGCCCCGGTCTCGCCCTCGCCTTCCGGTCTCGGCCGGGCCTGCGCGCCGGCGTGGGCGCGGTGCAGCAGCCAGGCGAAGTGCAGCTCGCTGATCATATCGGCCGCCTACGTCGGGCGCAGCGCTGGCCGATCCTCAAGCCTTCCGGGCTGGGATCAGCTCGTCGCCTTCGATGTGGATACGGGGCGCAAGACTGAGTACAACTTTGGTGACCGGTGGTGCATCGAAGAACACATCTATGTCCGGACCTCCGGCACGGGGCCTGCCTCATGGATCGTCGGCACCGGCTTGGACATGGAGCGCCGGCAGACCGCCCTGATGGTTTTTTCGGCGGCCGACATTGCGGGTGGCCCCATTGCACTGGCCTACCTGCCCCGTGCCTTGCCCTTCGGTCTGCCCGGAATATTCGCACCGGCATCAGCAACAACGTCACAGCGCTAGACATCAAGGTCGGTCGATCGGCCAGCAGGGAGTCGTCCAAACCGCCGATCGCGGCCTCGTTTGACGTTCGCCCAAACTTTTCTTGACAGACGTCAAGGCGATTTCTAGCATTTATGCGGACGTCTTGACAGTCGTCCAAAACATAAAGGAGACAAGGCATGAATGGAATGGACCTGACCGGCCGCAAGGCCCTGGTCACCGGTGGCGCGCGCGGCATCGGTGCAGGCATCGCCCAGGCGCTGGCAGCGGCCGGCGCCGCCGTCATGATCGGAGACGTGCTCGCCCCGCTGGGCCGCGAGACCGCTGCCGGCATCGCCGCGGGCGGCGCCAAGGCCGGCTTCGTGCCGCTGGACGTCACGCTCGACGGCGACTGGGACGCCGCGGTCGCCGCCACGGTGGAGGAGCTGGGCGGCTTCGATCTCCTGGTCAACAACGCCGGCATCGAGATCACGGCGCTCGTAGCCGACATCGATGCGGCCGACCTGCGCCGCATGCTCGACGTGAACATCGTCGGCACCGCACTGGGCATGAAGCACGCGTTTCGCGCGATGCGCCCGCAAGGCCAGGCGGGAAAGGGCGGCACCGTGGTCAACATCGCCTCGGTGGCCGCCACCATCGCCTTCCCGGGCATCGCCGGCTACTCGGCCACCAAGTCGGCGGTCGACCGCCTGACGCGCGTGGGCGCGATGGAGGCCGGCAAGCTCGGCTACGGCGTGCGCGTCAACTGCATCTACCCGGGCCTGGTGCCCACCGAGATGGGCCAGAAGCTGGCGGGCGACGTCGTCACCGCCGGCCTGTTCGCCTCGCCCGAGGCCGCCATCGGCGAGGTGATCGGACAGACGCCGCTGGGCCGCCTCGGCGAGGTTCGCGACATGGCGGACGCGGTGGTCTTCCTCAGCAGCGACGCCTCCCGCTTCATCACCGGCACCGGCCTGGCGGTCGATGGCGGCATGGGCATGTGAAACCCGAAAGGAACGCACCATGAGCAAGAGCAGCAGCAAGAAGAAGCCCGTCGTGGTCTACGGCGCCAGCGGCTACACCGGCCGCCTCGTGTGCGAGTACCTGCGCGAGTACGGCGTCCCGTTCATCGCCGCCGGCCGCAGCAAGGAGAAGCTCGACGCGGCGATGAGGGCGAACGTGCCGGGCATCGAGACCGCCGACTACGAGGTGGTGGAGGTCCCGCACACCACCGCGGCGCTGACCGAGCTGTTCCGCGGCGCCTCCGTGGTCCTCAACACGGTCGGCCCCTTCGCCCGCTTCGGGCCGGAGGTGGTGCAGGCCTGCCTGGCCGCGAAGTGCCACTATACCGACACGACCGGCGAGCAGGACTGGCTGATCACGCTCGACCAGGAGTACGGCGAGCAGTTCGAAAAGGCAGGCCTCCTGCTGTCGCCCGGCCTGGCCCAGATGTACACCACCGGCGAGATCGCGGCCCAGCTGTGCCTGGAGACGCCGGGCCTGGACACGCTGGACATCGCCGTGTTCTGGGGCGGCAGCCCCACCATCGCGTCGACCCAGACCATCCTGGTGAACGCGGCGACCTCCAAGGCCTTCCACCTGCAGCAGAACCAGTACGTGGAATGGCAGCCCGATGCGGGCCTGTACCACCTGGCCATCCCGGGGCAGCACGAGACCGCGCTGGCGCTGCCCTGGGGCGGCACCTCGCACCCGGTGTGGTTCAAGCGCGATCCGCGCGTGGCCAACGTCAAGGTGCTGGGCGGCGTGTTCAACAAGCCGCTGATGCTGGGCGTGCCGCAGATCGTGGCGGCCGCGCTGGAAGCCACCAAGAACATGAACCCGGATGAGCGCTACGCCGCGCTCGCGCAGACCGCCGCCGGCGTGATGAACACGATGCCGCCGCGCGAGAACCCGCGCATCAACAAGTCGGTGGACTCGGTCCATGCCTCGGGTCCGCTGGGACGCGCGCACTGCGTGATCTACGGCAACTGCAATTACAAGCAGACCGGGCTGCTGCAGGCCCATGCCGCCGCTTCGCTGCTGCAGCAGGCGCCGCGGCGCGCCGGCTTCGCCAGCGGCTGCCAGGCCTTCGGCCACCACGAGCTGCTCGGGGTGCTGCGCAGCTTCGGCCTGGTGCAGGCGCCGGTGCTCACGGTGCATGCCTGACCAGGCGCCCGCCATGCGCCTCGTCGACTACCTCGACAAGGGGGGCCAACTGGGGCCCGCTGCGCCGTGCCTGGTCATGGGCGATGCCGTGATGAGCTACGCCGAGGTGCAGCGCATCAGCCACCGCGTCGGCCGGGCACTGCAGCGCGCCGGCATCGGGCCGGGCGACAAGGTGGCGGTGCTCAGCAGCAACGACGCGACCGCCTTCGCCTGCGTATTCGGCATCTCGCGCGCGGCCGGCGTGTGGTGCCCGATCAACCCGCGCAACGAGGCCGGCGAGAACCGCTACGTGCTCGACCGCTTCGACTGCGCCTGCCTGATCTTCCACAGCGCCTACGCGCCGATGGTGGAGCAGATGCGTGCCGGCCTGCCCCAGATCCGGCAGTGGGTGTGCCTCGACCAGGCGCTGCCCTTCGCGCCATCGCTCGCGCAGTGGCTGGAAGGCGTGTCCGACGCACCGCTCGCGGTCGCACCGGCGGACGACCTGGCCATGATCGCCGGCACCGGCGGCACCACCGGCCAGCCCAAGGGCGTGATGCTGTCCGGCGGCAACCTGGAGTCGATGTCGGCCCTGACGCTGATGGGCTATCCCTTCGAGGGCCGGCCGGGCTACCTCGCGCTCGCGCCGCTCACGCACGCGGCCGGCGTGCTGTGCCTGCCGGTGATGGCGCTCGGCGGCCGCATCGTGATCATGCCCAGGCCGGACCTGGGCGAGTTTCTCGCGCTGATCGAGCGGCACCGCATCACCCACACCTTCCTGCCGCCGACGCTGATCTACATGCTGCTGGCGCACGAGCAGCTGGCCGGCACGCGGCTGGATTCGCTGCAGTGCTTCTGGTACGGCGCCGCGCCGATCTCCCCAGCGCGCCTGGAGGAGGCCCTGACGAAGATCGGCCCGGTGATGGCGCAGCTGTTCGGCCAGACCGAGGCGCCGATGATGATCTCCATGATGGCGCCGAAGGAGCACTTCCTCCCCGACGGCAGCGTGGCGCGGGCCCGCCTGGCCTCCGCCGGCCGGCCCGGGCCGCTGGTGCAGGTGGCCACGATGAACGCCGGCGGCGAGCTGCTCGCCACCGGCGAGACCGGCGAGATCGTGGTGCGCGGCTCGCTGGTCATGATGGGCTACTACAAGGACGCCGAAGCCACCGCCGAGGCCGGCCGTCACGGCTGGCACCACACCGGCGACATCGGCCGGCTCGACGAGGACGGCTACCTCTACATCGTCGACCGCGCCAAGGACATGATCATCACCGGCGGCTTCAACGTCTACTCGGTGGAGGTCGAGCAGGCGCTGATGCAGCACCCCGGCGTGCAGGATGGCGCGGTGATCGGCCTGCCCGACGAGAAATGGGGCGAGCGCGTGGTGGCCGTGGTGCAGCCGCGCGCCGGCCATGCGCTCGACCCGGACGAGGTGCAGGCCTTCGTCAAGGCCCGCATCGGCAGCGTGAAGGCGCCCAAGCAGATCGAGCTCTGGCCCGACCTGCCGCGCTCCAAGGTGGGCAAGGTGCTCAAGAAGGACATCCGTGCCGAGCTACTTCAGCGCATGGAAGCCAAGCCATCATGAGCACGCACGCGTACGTCGCCGGCGTCGGCATGATCCCGTTCACCAAGCCGGGCGCCGCCGCGCCCTACCCGCAGATGGGCGCCGAGGCCGCGCGGCTGGCACTGGCCGACGCGGGCATCGGCTACGCGCAGGTGCAGCAGGCCTACGTGGGCTACGTCTACGGCGACTCCACCGCTGGCCAGCGCACGCTGTACGAGGTGGGCATGACGGGCATCCCGGTGGTCAACGTCAACAACAACTGCGCGACCGGCTCCACCGCGCTGTTCCTCGCACGGCAGGCCATCGAGTGCGGCGCGGCCGACTGCGTGCTGGCGCTGGGCTTCGAGCAGATGAATCCCGGCGCACTGGGCACGGTGTTCGACGACCGGCCCAGTCCCTTCGATCTCTTCGACCGCGAGGTCGACGCGCTGGTCGGCATGCCGGAGCTGCCGCTGGCGCTGCGCTACTTCGGCGGCGCGGGCCTGGCGCACATGCAGCGCCACGGCACACCGCTGTCGGCCTTCGCCAAGGTGCGGGCCAAGGCCAGCCGGCATGCGGCCCGCAACCCGCTGGCGCTGCTGCGCAAGGAACTGAGCGAGGCCGACGTGCTGGACGCGCCCACGCTCTGGCCCGGCGTCCTCACGCGCCTGATGGCCTGCCCGCCCACCTGCGGCGCCGCAGCGGCCCTGCTGGTGTCGGAGCGCTTCGCCCGCACCCATGGCTTGCCCACCGGCGTGCGCATCGCGGCCCAGGCCATGACCACCGACACGCCCGACAGCCTGGAGAGCCACGACATGCTGCGCGTGGTGGGGTACGGCATGAGCCAGGCGGCCGCACGCCAGGTCTACGAGCAGGCCGGCATCGGGCCGGAGGACCTGGACGTGGTCGAGCTGCACGACTGCTTCGCGCACAATGAGCTGATCAGCTACGAGGCGCTGGGCTTGTGCCCGGAAGGCGGCGCCACCGCCTTCATCGAGGCCGGCGACAACAGCTACGGCGGCAAGGTGGTCACCAATCCCTCGGGCGGGCTGCTGTCCAAGGGGCACCCGCTGGGCGCGACCGGGCTGGCGCAGTGCTACGAGCTCACCCACCAGCTGCGGCACAGCGCGCAGGAGCGGCAGGTGGAGGGCGCGCGCATCGCCCTGCAGCACAACCTGGGACTGGGCGGCGCCTGCGTCGTGACGCTGTACGAGCGGGCTTGATGCTTCCGGCGAGGGCGCCGATGCGCTTCGTCAGTGATAGTCGTCTTCGCGCTGATGGCGAATCGCCGAAACGACGACCTCTCGATCACTGGAAGCGCGGTCGCGTTGTCGATGTACCGCAAGCCGGTCATCGAGTCGCCGCTGATTGCCATGCAACATGGGTGCGCCTCCGACAGTCAACTCTTCAGCGCGAGGCTTTCCTGTGCAACGTCAGCGCATCAGCCCGTTGAGCTCCGCACCCGGGGCCGCATCGGCAAAGCCGTCGAAGCGCCCTTCCTGCAGCGTGCGCGCCGCGCGCATGAAGCCGCCCCAGGCAGCGCGCGCCAGCGCGCCGCCCACGCTGACGCGACGCACGCCCATCGCGGCAATGTCCTGCAGCGTGAACTCGCTGGTGGCGCCGACCAGCAGGTTGACGGGCTTGGGCGCCACCGCGGCGACCACGGCCTCGATCTGCTCGCGCGTGCGGATGCCCGGCGCATAGAGGCAGTCGGCGCCGGCCTCGGCATAGGCGCGCAGGCGTGCGATCGCGTCGTCGAGGTCGGGGCGGCCGACGAAGAAGTTCTCGGCCCGGCCGATCAGGAGCGTATCGCCGCCCTCCTGGTCGATGGCCGCGCGCGCGGCACGCATGCGCGCGACGGCCACGTCGATGTCGAACAGCGGATGCGCCGGATCGCCGGTCGAATCCTCGATCGACAGCCCGGCCACGCCGGTGTCGATGGCCATGCGCACGCTCTGCGCCACGCCCTGCGGGTCGCTGGCGAAGCCGCTCTCGAAATCCGCGTTCACCGGCAGATCGGTGGCGGCGGCCAGCTCGCGCAGGTGGGCCAGCACCGCCTCGCGCGACAGCGCGCCGTCGGCATGGCCGCGCGACCAGGCGAAGCCCGAGCTGGTGGTGGCCAGGGCCTGGAAGCCCAGGCTGTGCAGGTAGCGTGCACTGCCCACGTCCCAGGGATTGGGCAGCAGAAAACAGCCCTGGACATGCAGCGCGCGGAAGGTGGCGCGTTTCTCGGCGACGGAACGGGTCATGGGAACCTCGGCGGGTGGTGAAGGGCTGCGAAAAGAGCCCAGGGCCGGGTTATAGAGCAGCGACGCTGCGGCCGGGCGGGGTGCTGCAAAATAGGCGGATGAAATGGCTTGCGTCCCTCCCCCTTGCCCTGGCCATCGCTGGCTGTGGCGTGCCTCCCAACCAGGTGGTGCCGATGCGCGACGGCACCCTGCGCGCCACCACCTACGTCGAGGCCACGGATCATTGCGCGGAGAAGGGGACCACCGCCCGGATGCTCGGCAAAGCCCCGGCCGAAAAGGGCGTGCTGTTCCGCTGCGAGTAGGGCCTGTCCAGGCCCTCGCTCAAGCCCGCCGCATGTCGAGCGGCGCGAAAGAGGAATCGAGCTCGCGCCCACTCAGCACCGCCGTCATCGCGCGGTACAGCTGGCTCGGCAGCACCGGCTTGTGCAGCAGCGGCACGCCGGTCGCGCGCGCTTCGCGCAGTCGCTGCGGCGCGGTGTCGCCGGTGATCAGCAGGGCCGGCAGGTCGGCGCCGAATTCCGCGCGCAGCGCCGCGATGGCTTCGGCCCCGGTGCGCAGTTCGCGCAGCCGGTAGTCGCTGATCACCAGGTCCGGCGGCCGGGCGCGTGCCAAGGCCTGGGCCTCCTCGATCGAATCGGCCGCGTCGCAGGCGCAGCCCCATGCCGTCAGCAGCTGGCGCATGCCGGTGCGCACCGATTCGTCGTCGTCGATCACCAGCACATGCAGGTCGAACACCCGCGCCGGGCCGGGCACCATGCGGGCGCCCTCTTCTTCCGCCACGCCGGCACGCTCCGCGGACAGGGCCAGCCGGAACACGCTGCCGCGCCCGGGCACCGACGACAGCGACAGCGTCTGCCCCAGCGCCTTGGCCAGCCCCTGCGCGATGGCCAGGCCCAGGCCCAGGCCCTTGCGCCGGTCACGCTCCGCGTTGCCGAGCTGGTGGAACTCCCGGAAGATCGCGTCGTGTTGCCCCGGCTCGATGCCGATGCCCGTGTCCCACACCTCCAGCAGCACCTGGTCCCCGCGCGCGCGACAAGCGACCAGCACGCCACCCTCCTCGGTGTAGCGGATCGCGTTGGACACCAGGTTGCGCAGGATCAACGCCACCAGCGCCGGATCGGAGCGCACCGCCGCGTGGGTCTCGCGCGAGCGGTAGACGATGCCCTTGGCGTCGGCCTGCGGCGCGAGTTCGTTCTCGATCTTGTTGAGCAGGGGCTGCAGCGCGAACACCTGCATCTGCGGCTCGACCACGCCGGCCTCGATGCGGGAGAAATCCAGCAGCGTGTCGAGCATCTCGGCCGAGGCCTGCCAGGTGGCGCGCGCATTGGCCAGGGCATCGTATTGGTCGGCCGAGAGCTTGCTGCGCGCCAGCACCTCCAGGAACAGGCCCTGCGCATGGATGGGCTGACGCAGGTCGTGGCTGGCGGCGGCGAGGAACTTGGACTTGGCGAGGTTGGCCTCTTCGGCGGCACGGTGAGCGGCCTGCGCATGCTCGGTCTCGACCCGCAGGCGCTCGATCAGCTCGTGGTTCTCGAAGCGCAGGCCGATCGCGCGCCGCGCCGCGCGTGATCCGTTGCGCGCCTGGCCCAACAGCGCGGCGGTGTAGAGCACCGCGGCCACCGCCAGGCCGTTGTAGGCCGGATCGTCCATGGTCCACAGCTTGGCGCCCAGCACGATCAGCTCGGCCGTGCCGAACACCACGAAGACCGGAAAGATCGGCGCCAGCGAGGACATCGAGCTGCCCGCCACGCCCGCCAGCACCGCCACCACCAGCACGCTGCCGGCCACGGTGGTGGTGCCGAGCGCGGCCCAGGCCAGCGCGCCCCAGAGCGCGCCGTCGATCACGTTGACGACCATCTTGCGCCGCAGCAGCCGGCGCGCGTCCTCGGGGCTGATCTCCATGGCCAGCAGACGCTGGGCGTCCCAGGCCAGGTACAGCTTCATCAGGATGGTGAGGCCGGCCCACGCGCGGATGGCAAGCGCGTTGGCCTCGTTCGACAGCACCCACACGAGCAGCAGCGCCAGCAGGATGGTCGGGATGACCGAGCTGCCGATGTTGCCCAGCTGCAGCCGCAGCTGTTCCACCAGCATCCGGTCTTCAGGCTGGCGGGGCCGCGAGACCATCAATCGATCAGTCAGTCAGGCCACGAGGCCGCGCTGCCGGGCCGCGAAGCCGGCCTCGGAGCGGCTGGAGACCTGCAATGCCGCGAGCACCGCCTGCACGTGGCCGCGCACCGTGTTCTCCGACAGGTTGAGCCGTCGGCCGATGAGCTTGTTCGACAGGCCCTGGCACATCAGGTCCAGCACCTCGCTCTGGCGCGGCGTCAGCAGCGACGCGTCCGCGCCCCCCGCCAGCGCATGGGCGGCATCGCCGGCGACCGGCAGGCCCTGGCGCAGTTGGCCGATCACGCCGAGGATGCGGTCGGCCGGATCGGCCTTGGAAACGAAGGCGGCGGCGCCACGCTCCAGCGCCATGCGCACCTTCTGCGGCGAGACGTCCGAGGACAGGATCACCACCGCCGCATCGGGCCACTTGCGCTTGACCAGCGCGATGCCCTCCAGGCCGTTGAGCCCGTGCAGCTGGATGTCCAGCAGCACCAGCGCCGGCTCCTGCAGGGGGGTGCGCATCGCCTCCTCCAGCGAGGCGGCTTCCGCCACCTCCAGCCCGGGGATGCCGGCATCCAGCACCATGCGCAGGCCGCAGCGGAACAGCGCGTGATCGTCGATGAGGAGGAGGCGGGGCGGCAGCATGGGGCAGGCAGGCGGAGAGGCGGAGCGAAATCGTGCCCAGGCATTCTGCCCAAGTGGGCCCACCGCGCGGTCGGTCCAAATGGACTATTTACGTAGGAAGGCCCTGCGGCGACCATCGCTGCACCAACAATTTCACGCTCGCTGCCCCTTTCATCGTCGACATGAAGCCCCTGGTCGAAATCCAACGCGTCGGACCGAACGCCTTCACCTACCGCATCAGCGCCTTCGTCGCCGGTGCGGAGGAGGCGGGCGACAGCGGCACCTTCGACTCGCTCGCCCACTGCCTGTTCGACGCGGGCGCCTCCCTGGGCAACTACTTCTCGAGCGTGGAGCTCAACGTCGACGGACTGTTCGTCGGCGCCTACGCCGTCGACGCCCTGTGCCGCCATTCCAAGCGGGTGGCACAGCGCATCCTGCAGCACTACCAGCCGGCCTGAAGCCAGGGCCGTCAAGGCACTAGCTCACCCTTCCTTCAGCGCCCGCCGCAGCGTTTCGATGAAGCTGCGGCTCGCCGCCGACAGCGAACGCCCGCGCTTGGTGACCACGAAGATATCGCGCGACACGCGCGGCGCCGCCAGGCTGCGCACCACCAGCGAGGCATCGCCCGAAGCGCGCGCGAAGGCCGAGGGCATGATCGAGGGCCCCATGCCGCTGGCCGTCATCCACAGCGCGGTGGACAGGAAAGACACCTCGTTGACCACGTTGAGCACCACCCCGGCCTGCGCGGCCGTCGCGTCGATCAGCGGCCGGATGCCGTAGCCCGGCCGCACCGTGATCAGCGGTTGCCCAGCCAGTTCGGGCCAGCGCACCGGCTTCGCGCTGGCTGCCAGCGCATGGCCGCGCGCGCACACCAGGCTCAGGTGGTCGCGCATCAGGGTCTGCGTGTCCACCTCGGCACCCGGGCGCTCGGGCGTGCCGATGCCGAAGTCCACGTGCTCGCCGATGATGCGCGAGACGAACTGGTCGGGCGCGCAGTCGTCCACCACCACCCGCACCTGCGGATGGGCCTCGCCGAAGCGGCGGATCGCAGCCGGCATGAGGAAGGAGGCGAGCGTGGGCGTGATCGCCAGGCAGACGCGCCCGCGCTGCAGCTGCGACAGCTCGCGGAAATCGGCCGACAGCGAATCGACGTCGCGCAGGATGCGCTCGGCCGCCGGCAGCATCTCGTTGGCCGCGGCGGTGGGCTGCAGCGAGCGGGTGGTGCGGTCGAACAGGCGCGTGCCCAGGCCCTCCTCGAGCTGGCGGATCAGCATGCTCACCGCCGACTGCGTGACGTACAGCTTCTCCGCCGCCGCGCTGAGCTTGCGCAGTTGGTAGACGGCAAGGAAGGCGCGCAGCTGCCGGATGGTGGGGCTGAACTTCGGAAGCGGATTCATCAGGTCAGATCATATTTCGTTCGGAATTTATTGATTTACGAATGAATGGCGCTGCCGTCCAATCCGTTCCAGGAGACATCACGAGGAACATCGATGAAGACATTCGCCCGTGCCCTGGGCCTTCTGGCCGCCACCGGCTTGCTCACCGCCCCCGGGCTCGTGTCGGCCCAGGCACCTGACCCCTTTCCCGCCAAGCCGATCCGCATGATCGTGACCTTCCCACCGGGCGGCAGCGCCGACGCGGTGGTGCGCATGCTGGTGCCGCGGCTGGGCGAGAAGCTGGGCCAGCCGGTGGTGGTGGACAACCGCCCCGGCGCCGGCGGCAACGTGGGGCTGCAGGCGGTGGCCAGGTCGCCGGGCGACGGCTACACGCTGGGCGTCGGCGCGGCCGGCGCGCTGTCGGCCAACAGCAGCCTCTATGCGCAGATGCCCTTCGATCCGATCAAGGACTTCAGGCCGGTGGGCATGCTGGCCGCCATCCCCTTCGTGATCGTGGGCCACCCCTCGCTGGAGGCCAGGACATTGCCGCAGCTCATCGCCATGGCCCGCGCGCAGCCGGGCAAGCTTTCGATCGGCCATGGCGGCAACGGCACGGCCATGCACCTGTCATCCGCGCTCTTCGCCCAGATGGCGCAGCTGAAGCTGGTGGAGGTGCCCTACCGCGGCTCCGGCCCGGCGGCGGTGGACACGATGGCTGGCCAGGTGCCGCTGGCGGTGGTGGACCTGCCTTCTTCGCTACAGCAGATCAAGGCCGGCAAGCTGACCGCCTTCGCCGTCACCAGCCCGCAGCGCCTGCCCATGCTGCCCGAGGTGCCCACCGTGGCCGAGGCCGGCCTGCCCGGCTACGACGCGGTCGGCTGGTTCGGCGTGGTGGCGCCGGCCGACACGCCGGCGCCGATCGTCACGCGCCTCAACGCCGAGATCACGGCCGCGCTGCGCGACGAGCACATCCAGGCGGCCATGCGCAACCTGGGCGTGGAGCCTGCCCCCGGCACGCCCCAGGCCTTCGAGGACTACATCCGGAGCGAAACCAAGAAATGGTCGCAAGTCATCAAGACCGCCAACATCAAATTGGAATGACATGAACGAGGAATTGAACGCAGACGTCCTGGTGGTGGGCGCCGGCCCTGTCGGCCTGACGCTGGCCATGGACCTGGCCTCGCGCGGCGTGCAGGTGCTGGTGGCCGAGACGCGCCGCTACGCCGAGCCGCCCAACGTCAAGTGCAACCACGTGTCGGCGCGCAGCATGGAGGTGTTCCGGCGTCTGGGCGTGGCGCAGCAGCTGCGCGATGCGGGCCTGCCGGCCGACCATCCGAACGATGTGGTGTTCCGCACCAGCGTGACCGGCATCGAGCTCACGCGCATCCCGATCCCCTGCCGGCGCGACCGCTACACCGAGACCGAGGGCCCCGACGCCTGGTGGCCGACGCCGGAGCCGCCGCACCGCATCAACCAGCTGTTCCTGGAGCCGATCCTGCTCGAGCACGCGGCGGCGCAGCCGAACATCCGGCTGCTCAACCGCACGCAGGTGACGGACTTCGAGCAGGACGCGAAGGGCGTCAGCGCCAACGCCGTCCCCCTCGACGGCGGCGAAGCACGCCGCATCCGCTGCCGCTACCTGGTGGGCTGCGACGGCGGCGCCTCCGGCGTGCGCAAGCGCATGGGTGCGACGCTGGAAGGCACCGCCGTGATCCAGCGCGTGCAGTCCACCTACATCCGCGCCCCCGGGCTGCGCGCCCTGATCCCGGGCAAGCCCGCCTGGTCCTACTACTCGGTGAATCCGCGCCGCTGCGGCACGATGTTCGCGATCGACGGCCACGAGACCTGGCTGGTGCACAACCACCTGAACGCCGAGGAGCCGGAATTCGATTCGGTGGACCGCGACCGCTCGATCCGCGAGATCCTCGGCGTGGGCGACGACTTCCGCTACGAGGTGATCAGCAAGGAAGACTGGGTGGGCCGCCGCCTGGTGGCCGACCGCTTCCGCGACCGCCGCGTCTTCATCGCCGGCGACGCGGCGCACCTGTGGGTGCCCTACGCGGGCTACGGCATGAACGCCGGCATCGCCGATGCGGTCAACCTGGGCTGGCTGCTCTCGGCCTGCGTGCAGGGCTGGGCCGGCGAACGCATCCTCGACGCCTACGAGGCCGAGCGGCAGCCCATCACCGAGCAGGTCTCGCACTTTGCGATGGACCATGCGCAGAAGATGATCCGCGCGCGCCGCGCCGTGCCGCCGGACATCGAGGCCCCGGGCCCCGAGGGCGAGGCGCTGCGCGCCGAGGTCGGCCACGAGGCCTACGAGCTCAACGTGCAGCAGTTCTGCTGCGCCGGCCTGAACTTCGGCTACTACTACACAGGCTCGCCGATCATCCCCCCGGACGAGGAGGCGCCACCGCCCTACACCATGGGCGGCTTCACGCCCTCTACCGTGCCGGGCTGCCGCGCGCCGCACCTGTGGCTGCCGGACGGGCGCTCGCTCTACGACGCCTTCGGGCCCGGCTACACGCTGCTGCGCTTCGACCGCCGCGTCGACACGGCCGCGCTGGAGAACGCCGCGCGCGCGGTCCGCATGCCGCTCGTGGTGCTCGACGTGGAAGCGCCAGACCTGCCGCGCGCCTACCGGCACCGCCTGGTGCTGTGCCGGGCCGACCAGCACGTGGCCTGGCGCGGCGACCGCCTGCCGTCCGACGCGGGCGCGCTGGTGGCGACGCTGCGCGGCGCCGGCTAGCCTACTTCGGCTGCAGCAGCTTCTGCAGGTTCGCCATGTTCTCCTGCAGCCGGTCCTGCACCACCTTCCAGGCGTTGTTGCGCGTCTGCGCTTCCATCTCGGCCAGTTCGCGGAAGTTGGCCATCGCCTGCTCGATCCCGCGCTGGGCCGCCTCGGACTGCTTCGACATCGCGTCCGGGCTGGCCACGCTGCCGAGCGCCTGCTGCCATTGCGCCAGCGTGTCGCGCAGGATCTCGCCGCGGCGCTGCGCCAGCGCCTGGATGCCTTCGTAGGCCTGCCGGTTGGCCTCGGCCAGCGCCTCCATGTCCTTGCGCTGCCATTCCATCAGCGCACCGACGTCGACACCGGGCAGCTTGTATTGCTCGATCAGCTTGCCGAGGTCTTCCAGCGACGGCATGCCCGCAGGGATGAATGCCGAGGTGTCGGCCGCCTTCTTGTCAGTCGCCATGTGATGTCTCCTGGAGGTGAACGGAATGGTGATGGTAGATCGGGCCGTCAGGCTGCCGCCAGCCGCGGGCTGCCCACGGTCGCCGGCCGGATGACGCCCATGAGGATGATGCCGGACAGCAGCCACAGCGCCATGGTCAGGTACATGCTGTTGTCCGAGTTACCGCTGCTGCTGGTGACCCAGCTGGTGAGCAGCGGCGTGATCGCCGGCCCCAGGTTGCCCAGGCTGCTGATCAGGGCGATACCGCCGGCGGCCGATTTCCTCGGCAGGTACTCGCTGATGGCGGCGAAGAAGATCGGCGTGTTGGCCGACTGGCCGATGGCCATGATGGCCAGCCCCGCGAGCCCCAGCACCATGTTGCCCTTGGCGAAGACCGCGAACAGCAGGCCCACCGCGGCGAGCGCAACGCAGAAGAAGAAGTGCTTGCGGCGCTCCAGGTGCCGGTCCGAACTGCGTCCCACGAACACCATGCCGATGGCGCCGACCACCGCGGGAATGGCGGACAGCAGCCCGATCGTGAACACGTCGGCGATTCCCCAGCTCTTGATCAGCGTCGGCATGAAGAACACCAGCGTGTAGTTGGCGCCCAGGAACAGGAAGTACACGAAGGCCATCGTGAACACCTTCGGGTCGCGCAGCAGCGCCCAGAAGGAGCCGTGCGACGCGGTCTCGACGGCGTGGGCGTCGTTGTCGATGTGGTCACGCAGCGCCGCCTTCTCGGCCGGCGAGAGCCAGTTCGCCTGCTCGGGCTTGTCCTTCAGGTAAAGGAAGGCAACGATGCCCAGCACGGAGGCCGGCAGCCCCTGCACCACGAACAGCCACTGCCAGCCGTGGTGGCCGCCCAGGCCGTCCATGTACTTCATGATCGCGCCCGAGAGCGGGCCGGCGAGCAGGTAGCCGATCGCGGTGGCCGTCATGAAGATCGAGATGACCTTGCAGCGCCGCGCCGACGGATACCAGTAGGTGAGGTACAGGATGATGCCGGGGAAGAAGCCGGCCTCGAAGGCGCCGAGCAGGAAGCGCAGCACATAGAACTGCGTCGTCGTCTGCACGAACATCATCGCCGAGGCCACCAGACCCCAGCAGAACATGATGCGCAGCAGCGTCTTGCGCGCGCCGATCTTCTCCAGCATCAGGTTGCTCGGCACCTCGAACAGGAAGTAGCCGATGAAGAAGATGCCCGCGCCCAGGGCATAGGCCTCGTTGCTGAAGGCCAGCGTCTGCTTCATCTGCAGCTGCGCGAAGCCGATGTTGATGCGGTCGATGAAGGCGACGATGTAGCAGATGATCAAGAGCGGCAGCAGGTGCCAGCTGACCTTGGAGAACAGCGCCTCGTCTTCGGCGGTGTAGCGGGCCTGGGCAGGGTTCATGGGTCTTGTCTCCTTCTGGGGGTACGGGCTTCAGGCGCGCCGGGCGGACGCGCTGGCGCGCTTCGCCGCGGCGGCCGGACGACGTGCCGGTGCGCGCGTCCGGGCGGCAGGCGCGGGCTCGGCGGGGCGCGCCTTCCTGCGTGGGGTCTTCGCGGCCGGGGCCTGGACCGGCGCAGCGGCCGGCGCCGGTTGCGGCGATTCGGCGGCCGCATCGCCGACGCCCGGCAGCTGCCGGATCTCCTCGAGCGCGGCGCGCAGGTGGCCTATCAGCTCGTACGACTCCTCCTGCGACAGGATGCGCCGGCAGGCGGTGAGGCCGAAGTCCAGCGAGCCCGCGTAGCTCTGCACCGTGATGTTCAGCGCGTTGCCGTGGTAGGGGATCGACACCGGGTAGAAGTGCGTCATCCGCGCGCCGCACACGTACAGCGGCATCGCCGGGCCCGGCACGTTGGAGATCAGCACATTGGCCACCGGCGGCAGCCGGCGCGCCAACTGCGAGCGGCCGTACAGCGAGGCCAGGCTGGTCATCAGCCAGGGCGAGCCGGTGACCGGCAGGTCCACGCCGAGCACCGGCCGCAACTCGCGCACCACCGCCTTGGCCGCCTCGGACGAAGCATGGATCGCCTTGAAGCGCTCGGCCGGATCGTCGATGTCGGTGGCCAGGTCCACCCGCACCATCGAGACCTGGTTGTTCATCGCGTCGTCGCCCTCGGCGCGCAGGCTCACCGGCACGCCGGCGATCAGGGCCGCCTTGGGCAAGAGGTTGCGCTCCTTCATGAAGCGGCGCAGCGCGCCGCTGCACATCGCCATCACGATGGTGTTGACGGTGCCGCCGACGCGCCTGCCCAGCGCCTTCATCTCGTCGAAAGGCAGCGACATCGTGCTGTACGAGCGCTGGTTGGTGATCGAGTCGTTGAACATCGTCTTGGGTGCGAGGCCGAGGTTCAGCGCCCGCTCGCCGCTGCCCTTGCGCTGCCCGGCCAGCACGCTGCCGGCGGCGGTGAGCGCGCGCGCCGCGGTGGGCAGCAGTTCGGCGAGCTTCCGGTACTGGCGCGCCGAATTGGCCACCGCCGCCTGCAGCAGCTCGGCCACCCCGAGCTGGTAGCCGACCGCACCCGGCCTGCGCCGCGGCGGTGGCACCTCGCGCACCTGCGGCGAGACGTCATACAGCACCTTGGCCAGCTCGGTGCCGGCCTTGCCGTCCACGCCGCTGTGGTGGGCCTTGGTGTAGAAGGCGATCCCGCCGTCCTCCAGCCCCTCGATCACGTACATCTCCCACAGCGGGCGGCTGCGGTCCAGCAGGCTCGAGTGCAGGCGCCCGATCAGCTGGTGCAGCTGCGCCATCGTGCCGGGGCGGCGCAGCGTGAGGCTGCGCACGTGGTAGTCCAGGTCGATGTCGTCGTCCTCGATCCACACCGGCTCGGCCAGCTCGAAGGGCATCGGCGCCAGCTTGCGCGTGAGCACCGTCGCCAGGTGCACCCGCTTGCCGATCATCGCCTTCACGTCCTCGTAGTAGTCGCCCTGGTAGCCCTTCGGGAGCTCCAGCAGCATCAGGCTGCCGACGTGCATCGGCGTCTCGGGCGTCTCGAAGTGCAGGAACGAGGCGTCCAGGCTGCTCAGGTGGTCCATGGTGATGGCCTTCGTGGAAAAGAATGGAGGAAAGGTGGCGGGCTCAGGCCTGCGCGGCGGCGCGCTTGCGCGCCTCCTCGTCGACCAGGTCCTTCTTCGACAGCTTGCCCACCGCCGTCTTCGGCAGCTCGGCACGGATCTCCAGTGCCTGCACCATCTCGTGCTTGCCCAGCCGGTCCTTGAGGAAGGCCTGCAGCGCCTCCAGCGTGAAGGCCTCGGCCCCGGGCTTGAGCGTGAGGAAGGCCTTGGGCGACTGGCCGCGGTACGCATCGGGGATGCCGATCACGCACACCTCGGCTACCGCGGGATGCTGGTAGATGGCCTCCTCCAGCACGCGGGGGTACACGTTGTAGCCGCTGCACAGCAGCATGTCCTTGCAGCGGTCGACGATGAAGATGAAGCCGTCCTCGTCCATGTAGCCCACGTCGCCCGTGCGGAAGAAGCCGTCGAAAGTGGTGCTCTCCGCGGTGGCCTCGGGCTTCTTCCAGTAGCCCCGCATCACGTTCGGCCCCCGGATGCACATCTCGCCCTTCTCGCCCAGCGGCAGGTAGCGGTCCGGGTTCTCCAGGTCGAGCATCCGGATGGTGACGCCGGGATGCGGGATGCCGCACGAACCCTGCTTGCGCTTGCCGTATGCCAGCGAGAAGGTGCCGGTGGGCGAGGTCTCGGTCATGCCCCAGCCCTCGGCCAGCCAGGTGCCGGTCACGGCCTTGAAGCGCTCGGCGATCTCCAGCGGCAGCGGCGCGCCGCCCGAGTTGCACAGCTTGAGCGAACGCAGGTCGTATTGGGGCGCCTCCGGGTCGCAGACGACGGCGGCGAACATGGTGGGCACGCCGCAGAAGACGGTGAGCTTCTTTTCCGAGATGTCGCGCAGCGCGGCCTTGGGGTCGAAGCGCACGTGCTGCACGATCTCGGCGGCCAGGCGCACGCCCAGCAGCAGGTTGACCGTCAGCGCATAGATGTGGAAGGGCGGCAGCACGGCGAGCAGGCGCTCCTGCCCCATCGTCAGCACGGGCGGCGTGCCGAACTGCGTGATCACCACCTGCTCGCAGGCCGAGGAGAGGTTGGCATGCGTGAGCATCGCGCCCTTGGGCAAGCCGGTCGTGCCGCCCGTGTACTGCAGCACCGCGAGAGCCTCCCGCGGGTCGCCGATCGGATGGCGCACGTACTGCCCGTCGTTGTCGAGCAGTTCGGCGAAGCGCACATGGTCGCCGCCGGACGGAACGTCGACGGTTTCCTGCCTGGCCTTCATCTGCGCGGCCACCGCATCGGGTGCACCGGTCATCTCGGCCACAGTGCCGACGACGAGCTTCTTCAGGCGTGTCTTGCCGAGCATGGCAGCCATCTGCGGATACAGGCTCGCCACGTCGAGGGTGATCAGCACGTCGGTCTGGCTGTCTTCGATCTTGTGCTCGAGCACCTTGGCGGCATCGAGCGGCGAGTAGTTGACCACCGTGCCGCCCGCCTGGAGCACGCCGAAGACGGCGATCAGGTAATGCGGCGTGTTGGGCAGGAACAGGCCGACGTGCACGCCCGGCCCGACGCCCAGTGCCTGCAGGCCCTTGGCCGCGCGGTCGGCCAGGTCGCCCAGCTCGCGGTAGGTCAGGCGCTTGCCCATGAAATCGATGGCCGGCCGGTCGGGGAAGCGGGCGACGGCATCGCCCAGGATCTGCTGCACCGGCGCGGGTTGGATCTCGGCGTCCCAACTCACGCCCTCGGGATAGGAAGCCAGCCACGGCATTTCGTTCATGGTCGTTGTCTCCGTCAAGTTGTCGATCGCAGGCGCGTGCTCAGGCGGCCGCGCGCAGTTCGGTGTCGCGATAGGGATCGGGATAGACCAGGCCGCGCAGGCCGTTGCGCTCGAAGGGGCGCCATTCGCCCTCGGGCTGGGCCAGCCGGTCGGCGATGGCGTACAGCACCACCGGGTTGTGGCCGAGCCCGCAGTGGCTGCCCTCGACCTCGATGTTCTCGGCCGCGCGGCCCGGGCGCTCCAGGCAGCCCTGCCAGGCGACGATGCCGTCGCTGCGGCTGAAGATGGCGGTCGCCGGCACCGGCGGCGGCTCCTTCATGCGTTCGCGGTCCGCCCAGTCCTCGACGCTGCGGCCGCTGACGGCCTCGTACAGCTGCCAGGCGTTGCTGGCGCGCGGCGCGCCGGCGAAGGGGCTGCCCAGCGTGATCACGCCTCGCACCTGCGAGGGCGCGCGCCGCGCCATCTCGCGGGCGAAGATGCCGCCCAGGCTCCAGCCGATCAGGCTGACCGTGCGCCCGTAGCGCGCATGCAGCTCGGCCAGCCGTTCCTGCATGCGCTCCTCGACACCGGGGCGCGGGCCGAAGTTGGGGCCCAGCTTCCAGCCATGCGCGCGATAGCCGCGGTCGCGCAGGAAAGCGCGCAGCGGCCGCGTCGAGGCATCGCTGGCCGACAATCCCGGCAGCACCAGCACAGGGTGGCTATCACCGCGTGGTGCGCTGCGCAGCAGCGGCGCCATTGCGAAGAAGGCCGACAGCTCGGCGATGGCGCGGGCCTCGAGCAGCAGGAGCTCGCGCGACGGCGGGGCGGACCCGTCCCGTGGCGGCGCATTGCGCGATGCATTCATGTTGTCTCCATGCGGGCCTCGTATCGGCCACCCACGGGTGGCCGATACGGGCGTCTTCTTGGTTGATGTGTGACACCGAAGCGGCATCTTTGCGTGCCGCGGAAGACAGGAACAGGTGCGATCAGACCGCCCTGCGGGTGATTTGGGGACGGGCTGTCACCTCGGCGTCTGGCCTCGGCGTCCGGTCAGGGCGCCGCGAGCGCCCCGGCGCCGCGGTGCGACCGGTAGTCGTGCGGGCTCCTGCCGGTCCAGCGCGCAAAGGCGTGCCGGAAGTTGGCCGCGTCGCTGTAGCCGAGGCGGCTGGCGATCTCCTCGGTGGTCATGCGCGTCTTGCGCAGGTACTCGATCGCCAGGGCGCGGCGCACGCCCGCGAGGATGTCGCGGTAGGTCGTGCCCTCCACCTCCAGCCGGCGGCGCAGCGTGCGCGGATGCAGCGCCAGTTCGCCGGCCATGGACTCGATGGTCGGGAAGCGCCAGGGCATGTGCTCGACCAGCGTGCGCCGCACGGCCGAGGCGATGCCGCCGGACTGATTCAACTCCTGAAGGAACTGCCGGCATGCGTCGCAGGCCATGGCGTGGGTGATCGGATCCTGCATGCGCGGCGCGCAGTGGCCCCACGCGGGATCCCAGCGCAGCTCGTTGGCGGGCTGGTCGAACTCCACCGGGCAGCGGAACAGCGTGCGGTACGCGTCCGCATGCGCGGGCGCGGGGCAGGCTGCGCGCACGCCGGTGAAGCCGAAGGCCTCGCCGTACAGGTCGCGCGCGAGGGTCAGGTGCGCCGCATAGGTGAACTCCAGCGCGAAGCGGTAGAGCGGGTCGCGCGGGTCGGGCGACAGCAGCACTTCGAAGCTGCAGCGGCCCGGCTCGCGGGCGTGGTCGTAGGCCATGTCGGCCATCGGCCCGATGACGCGGCGGTACTTGACGGAGAACTCGAGCAGCGACGCGTAGGTGCGGCTGCTCAGCAGCGCGTAGCCCCACATGCCGTAGGCGGTCAGGTGCATCCGCGCGCCAGCGCGCAGCGCCACCGTCGGATCGCGCGCGCGCTCGAGCGCGTTGCCGAACACGGTGGCGACCTGGGCGTAGGAGACGCGCGTCTCCGGCACGCGCAGCGCGGCCTCGTCGAGGCCGCTGCCGGCCAGCGCCTGCCCGGGCGGGATGCCGTCCTCGGCCAGCGCGGCGACGACGGCCGCGATGCGTTGTGGCGTGTAGACGCGCGGCTCGAAGTCGGGTGGCGGGCGGTACACGATGTATGGCTCTGTGTTCCGACGCCGCAGCGTGCGGCACCGAAAGTGGGCGCGAGGATAGCGAAGGCCGATACGCCCCAGAACCGGGCTTTCCCGATATCGGCGAATTGTCCCGAAGTCACCGCCGCATGGCCGGAAAGAACCTTCCTGCGGCACCTGCGCTGCGGAAAGATCGCCTTTTTACTTCTGCAGCAGGCCACCATGCACCGCGATCCACCGCCCACCCTGTTCGCCAGAAGCAACGGCATCGAGCTGGCCTACGACAGCTTCGGCGACCCCGACGCGCAGCCCCTGCTGCTGATCATGGGCCTGGGCACGCAGATGATCGCGTGGGACGAGGCCTTCTGCGAGCAGCTCGCCGCGCGCGGCTACCGCGTGATCCGCTTCGACAACCGCGACATCGGCCAGTCGACCCGGCTCACCGCCGCCGGCATTCCCGACATCGGCGCGCTGCTGGCCCAGGCACTGGCCGGCGTGGCGACGGACCCGGCGCGCGTGCCCTACACGCTGACCGACATGGCCGACGACGCGGTCGGCCTGCTGGATGCGCTGGGCATCGCCAGCGCGCACATCGTCGGCGCCTCGATGGGCGGCGCGATCGCGCAGGAGATCGCATTGCGTCATCCGCGGCGCGTGCGCACGCTGGTCTCGATCATGGCCACCAGCGGCGGGTCCGGGCTGCCGCCGCCGCGGCCTGAGGCGCTGCAGGTGTTGATGACGCCGGCGCCGACCGACCGCGACGGCTACATCGCGCGCCAGCAGCAGGTGATGAAGATCCTGCGTGCCGGCGACGACCCCGAAGAAGAAGCGCTGGACGCCGCGCGTGCGCAGCGTGCCTTCGAGCGCGGGCTGAACCCGCCGGGCTATGCGCGCCAGCTGGCGGCGATCATCGCCTCGGGCAGCCGGCGGGAGCGGCTGTCGCTGCTGCGCACGCCCACGCTGGTGATCCACGGCGATGCCGATCCGCTGGTGCCGATCGAATGCGGCATGGACGTCGCGCGCAGCGTGCCCGGTGCGCGGATGGTGACCATCCCGAACATGGGCCACGCGCTGCCGAAGCAGACCTGGGCGCCGGTGATCGACGCGATCGCCGACCACGCCGTCTGGACCGACTGAGTCCTTCTCAGTGCACCGCCGGCTGTGCCGCGCGGCTGCGCCGCCACGCCGCAGGCGGGCAGCCGTACTCGCGCCGGAAGGCACGGCTGAACGCGGTGTCGGTCTGGTAGCCCACATCCTCGGCGATGCGCGCCAGCGGCGCATTGCTGCGGCTGAGCAGGTTGGCCGCGAGCAGCATGCGCCACTGCGTCAGGTACTGCATGGGCGCGCTGCCCACCAGCTGCTGGAAGCGCTCGGCCAGCACCGAGCGCGAGGTGCCGGCGGTGCGCGCCAGCTCTTCCAGGGTCCAGGCCTGGGCCGGGTTGCCGTGCAGCGCGGTGAGCGCGCTGCCGACGATGCGGTCGCCCATGCCGGCGAGCCAGCCGGTGCGGCCTTCGCCCTGCTCGTTCATGTACAGGCGCAGCACCTCGATGAACAGCAGCTCGGCCAGCTTGGCCAGCACGCCCGCGCCGCCGGGGCGCGGCGAGCGCGCCTCGGCCAGGGCATAGCGCACCGAGCTCTCCAGCCAGATGCCTGCATCCGAGCCGCGCACGTTCACGCGCACCAGCCGCGGCAGCCCCGTGAGAAGCATGCGCGCCAGCCTTGTGTCGCAGGCCAGGTAGCCGCAGACCAGCCGCGTGGTCACGCCGCCGCCGCCATAGGCCAGCATGCGCGGACGGCGCGACAGCACCTGGTCGAGCCGCGCGCCGGTGGCCGGCGGCAGGCCGGGCTCGGAGGTCATGCGGTGGGCATCGCCGTGCGGGAACACGATCGCGTCGCCGGCCACCAGGCGCACCGCGGGCTGGCCGGCCATCTCGACGAAGCACTCGCCATGGGTGATCAGGTGGAAGATGACCACCCGCTCGGCGCCGGGCTCCAGGAAGGGCGCGGCCACCTCGGCGGGCGGCGACTGGTAGCACCAGGGCGCGCTGAAGCGGCCGTGGATGAAGATGGCCCCCACCAGGCGCACCACGCGAAGGATCTCGGACAGGGCGTCCATGCTCATGAGAGTTCGATCTGCAACGCGAGCGGGGTGGGGTGCTGCGTCGCATTCGGAATGGGCGAGCGCTGCACGGCCGCCTCCACCAGCGCGCGCAGGCGCTCGGGCGCCACGCCCTCGGCCGCGATGCGCACCTGCAGCTGCATGTCGCGCGGGCCGGCATAGACGGTCTGCCCGTCCGCCTCCGGCAGCCCGACCAGGCCGCGCGTGTCGGAGCGGCTGCCCACCGAGGCCTCCAGCAGGTCCAGCGCAATGCCCTCGCTCGCCGCCGCCATGGCGATGGAGGTGGTCGCGCAGGCCGCGACGCCGGCGCGGAACATCCACCCGGGCGTGACCTTGTCGCCGGTGCCGCCGAGCTCGCAGGGCATGTCGGTCAGCATGCGGGTGCCGTTGGCATGGCTGGATTCGACGCGCACGCCGCCCTGCCAGCGGGCGGTGGCGGGCGCGTCGTCGTGGAGGCCCTGGTCGGGTCGGCGCTGCAGCACCGTCTCGACGCGCTGCAGGGCGGCAGCGATGTCTTGCATGCTCATCGTTGGCTCTCCGGGGTGACCCATTGTCGGAGCCTCGCCGCGCCGGGCCAACTAGGCCGAACAGCCGATGCCATCACGCGGACGATCGGGCAAACCGCGGCGACGCAGGGGCAGGACGCGCGGGGGCCCGGCGTGTTCCAGTCCGTCTCAGGCCCGGCGCCCTCGTGTCGACCGGCCTTCCGAGTCCATCCCATCCCCAGGAGCCTTTCACCATGAATGTCCCCACCACCGACCTGAACGCCCTCAAGACCCGCCAGCAGGCGGCCTGGTCCAGCGGCGACTACGCCATCATCGGCACCACCCTCCAGATCGTCGGCGAGCAGCTGGCCGAGGCCTGCGACCTGCGCTGCGACGAGGCGGTGCTCGACGTGGCCGCCGGCAACGGCAATGCCACGCTGGCGGCGGCGCGCCGCGGCTGCAAGGTCACCTCCACCGACTACGTGGCCGCCCTGCTGGACCGCGGCGCCGAGCGTGCCAAGGCCGAGCGCCTGGACGTGAAGTTCCAGGTCGCCGACGTCGAGGCCCTGCCCTTCGGCGATGCGGGCTTCGACGCGGTGCTCTCCACCTTCGGCGTGATGTTCGCGCCCGACCATGCGAAATCGGCCGCCGAGATGCTGCGCGTCGTTCGACCGGGCGGGCGCATCGGCATGGCCAACTGGACGCCCGAGGGCTTCATCGGCCAGCTCTTCAAGACCCTGGGCCGCCACGTGCCGCCGCCCGCGGGCGTGCAGCCGCCCTCGCTGTGGGGCACCGAGGCGCACCTGCGCTCGCTGTTCGGCGATGCGGCCGAGGTGCGCGCGACGCCGCGCATCTTCAACTTCCGCTACCGCTCGGCCGCGCATTTCATCGAGATCTTCCGCACCTGGTACGGGCCGGTGCTCAAGGCCTTCGCCAGCCTGCCGCCGGAGAAGGCCACGGTGCTGGAACAGGACCTGGGCGAGCTGCTGAACAAGCTGAACCGCGCCGGCCCGGATTCGCTGGTGGTGCCCAGCGAGTACCTCGAGATCGTCGTCACCCGCCGCCGCTGAAAGAGCCGGCCATGGAGCCGCGCCTGCAACGCAGGATCCAGCGCTATGGCTGGGACCTGGCGGCCTCCGACTACGAGCCGCTGTGGCAGGCGCAGCTGGCCCCCGCACACGAGGCCGTGCTGGCCCGTGCGGCGCTTCGTCCTGGCGAGCAGGTGCTCGACGTGGCCTGCGGCACCGGGCTGGTGTCGCAGGCGGCGGCCGAGGCGGTCGGCCCGGCGGGGCAGGTGCTGGGCACCGACCTGTCGCAGCGCATGGTCGAGGCGGCGCGCGCGCGTGCCGCGCGGCGCGGCCTCGCGCAACTGCGCTTCATGCGCATGGATGCCGAGCAGCTCGCCCTGCCCGAGGCCGGCTTCGACGTCGCGCTGTGCGCGCTCGGCCTCATGTACGTGCCCGATCCGGAAAAAGCCCTGCGCGAGCTGCGGCGCGTGCTGCGCCCGGGCGGCCGGCTGGCGCTGGCGGTGTGGGGCGAGCGCGCGCGCTGCGGCTGGGCCGCCCTGTTCCCGATCATCGATGCCGAGGTGCGCAGCGAGGTCTGCCCGCTGTTCTTCCGGCTCGGGCAGCAGGACACGCTGGCCCGGCTGTGCGCCGAGGCAGGCTTCGCGCGGGTCGAGCAGCAGCGCATCGCCACCACCCTCTGCTATGCCGATGGCGACGCGGCCTGCGGCGCCGCCTTCGTCGGCGGGCCGGTCGCGATGGCCTGGTCGCGCTTCGACGACGGGGTCCGGGCCCGGGTGCAGGCACGCTACCGCGAGGCGATCTCCGACTGGCGGCAAGGGCAGGGCTATCGCATTCCGGGGGAATTCGTGATCATCTCCGCCGTGGTGCCGCCCCTCCGCTGAAGGGAGCGCGCGCCGCGGAGGAGGAGCGCCATGACACAACGCACCGACACGTGGAGCGCCGGCGATCTCTACGAACCCTATGTCGGCCGCTGGAGCCGCCGGGTCGCGGTCCGCTTCATCGACTGGCTGGGCCTCGCGACGGGGCTGAGCTGGCTGGACGTCGGCTGCGGCACCGGCGCGCTCACGCAGACCCTGCTGGCGCGGGCGCGGCCGGCCTCGGTGCTCGGCATCGACGCCTCGGCCGGCTTCATCGCCCATGCGCGGGCCCACACGGCGGATGCGCGGGCCTCCTTTCTGGTCGGCGATGCGCAGGGCCTGCCGCTGGAACCCTCGCCCTTCGACGCGGCGGTCGCGGGCCTGCTGCTGAACTTCCTGCCCGATCCCGCGCGCACCATGGCGGGCATGGTGCGCGCAGTGCAGCCCGGCGGCACGGTGGCGGCCTATGTATGGGACTACGCCGAAGGCATGGCGTTGATGCGGCACTTCTGGGACGTGGCCGTCGCGCTGGACCCTGCCGCGGCCCGCTTCGACGAGGGACGGCGCGAATCCGTCTGCGCGCCGCAGCCGCTGCAGGCTCTGTTCGCGTCGGCAGGGCTCGATCGCGTAAAGGTCGACCCGATCGACATCGAGACACCCTTCCGCGACTTCGACGACTACTGGACACCCTTCCTCGGCGGCCAGGGCTCGGCGCCGGGCTATGCGGTGTCGCTCGCGGAGCCGGACCGCGCCCGGCTGCGCGAGCGCCTGCGGCTCGCCCTGCCGACGCAGCCCGACGGCCGCATCGTGCTCCAGGCACGGGCCTGGGCGGTGCGCGGGCAGGTGCACTGAACGCCGGCGCCGGCCGCGGCTCAGGCCCCGGCTCAGGCCCCGGCCTTCTCCAGCGCCGCGACGATCTCCTTCGCAAGCGGTCCGCCGGACGCCGGGTTCTGGCCGGTCATGAGGCGCCCGTCGACCACCACCTTCGGCTGCCACTGACCGGCGGATTCGAAGAGCGCCCCTTCCTCGACCAGGGCCTGCTCCAGCATGAACGGGACATCGGCCTTGGCGTAGCCCTCCTCTTCCGCGTTCGAGAAGGAGGTCAGGCGGCGCCCCCGGACGAAGGGCGTGCCGTCGTCCAGCCTCGCGCCGAAGAAGGCGACCGGCCCATGGCACACGGCCGAGACGATCTTGCCGCCGTTCCAGGCGCGCACCACCGCCTTCTTGACCTCGGCATCGGTCGCGATGTCGGCCATCGGACCCAGGCCGCCCGGGAAAAAGATGGCGTCGTAGTCGAGCACGTCCACTTCCGAGAGCTTGCGGCTGCGGGACATGCGGCGGTACGCGCTGCTTTCCTTGAACGCCTTCTGGGCCGGGTCCTTCTCGTCGTAGGCGTCCTCGGGCGGCTTGCCTCCCAGCGGCGAGGCAAACTCGACGGCAACGCCTGCATGGTCGAACACCTCGAAGGGATGCGCGATCTCGGCAAAGAAGAAGCCGGTCGGACGGTCCTTCGGGCCGATCCGCGCGGTGTTGGTGGCGATGAACAGCACATGTTTCATGACTTGCTCCTCGGGCGGGCGATGGTGGACGCGAGCGACCACCATATCCGCCGGCGTCGGCATGCGGGGGGTGCGCACGGTTAAGCGTGGTTGCGCGTGGTGAAGCGCGACCGGCCGGCCGCCGGGCCGCCCGGCCATTTACCGCATTTAACTGTCGTGGCCGGCCAATGCCGCTAAGGTGTGGTCGGCGCCGGCCGGACCCGGCCGACGCGGTACTGGCTGACGGAGCCCTGCATGAGCAACCCACGTGCTGACCTGATCGCGGCCGAACGCCGCCGGCAGATGTTTCCCCCGCCGCTGCCGCCGCAAGACATCGAGCGCATGGCGCGCTTCTCGGAGCGCCGCCACTACGAGCCGGGCGAATTCCTCAAGGTGGCCGGCCGACCGTCGCCGGGACTCTTCGTCCTGCTGTCGGGCCACGTGGTGGTGAACCAGCGCACCGGGCTGGGCACGCTCATCCGCCTGGTCGAGCACCGGGCGGGCGAGTTCATGGGCGAGGTCGGGCAGCTGGGCAACGCCGCCTCGCTGACCGATGCGGAGGTGATGGAGGCGGTGGACGCCCTGCTCATCCCGACGGACCGGCTGCGCGCGCTGATCATCGGCGAGGCCGAACTGGGCGAACGCATCATGCGCGCGCTGATCCTGCGGCGCATGCTGCTCATCGAGGCCGGCGTGAGCGGCCCGGTGGTGGTGGGCGCCCCGGCCTCACCCCGGGTGCAGCGCCTGCTGGCCTTCCTGCGCCGCAACGCGCAGCCGCACCAGGTGATGGCGCCCTGCGACTGCGAGGCCACCTGTGCCCTGATGGAGCAGTACGGCGCCCTGCAGGACGACGCGCTGGTCATCTTCCCCGACGGCGCCGTGCTGCGCAACCCGAGCGAGCCGCAGCTGGCCTGCCTGATCGGAATGGTCGACACGCGCGAGCGCGACGAGGTGTTCGACGCGCTGATCATCGGCGCCGGGCCGGCGGGGCTGGCGGCGGCGGTCTATGCGGCGTCGGAAGGCCTGAAGGTCGCCGTCATCGACAGCCGCCACTTCGGCGGCCAGGCGGGCGCCAGCACCCGCATCGAGAACTACCTGGGCTTCCCGACGGGCATCACCGGCGAGGCGCTGACGGGCCGGGCCTGGGTGCAGGCGCAGAAGTTCGGCGCGGAAGTGATGATCCCGGTGGAAGCGAAGCTGCTGGACTGCTCGCGCGCCGACCCTTCCGGTGCGCTGCGCGTGCAGCTGGGGGACGGCCGCTGGCTGTGCTCGCGCGCCATCGTCATTGCCAGCGGAGCGCGCTACCGCCGGCCCGACCTGCCCGGATTGGCGGACATGGAGGGCCGCGGCGTCTGGTACTGGGCCTCGGCGACCGAGGCGGCCCTGTGCGCGAACTCGGAGGTGGTCCTGGTCGGCGGCGGCAACTCGGCCGGGCAGGCGGCCGTGTACCTGGCGCAGCACGCGGAACGCGTCTACATGCTGGTGCGCGGCCCCGGCCTGTCGGCCACCATGTCGCGCTACCTGATCGACCGCATTGGCAACACGGCCAACATCGAGGTGCTGGCCCACACCGAGCTGCACGAGCTGCGCGCGGACGCGACGGGCTCCCTGGCGAGCGCGCGGTGGCGCGACCGGCGCGACGGGCATCTCTGGGATTGCGACATCCGCAACCTGTTCCTCTTCATCGGCGCGGACCCGGAAACCGACTGGCTCGAGGGCTGCGGCGTCGACCTGGATGCGCATGGCTTCGTCCTGGCAGGCGCAGACGCCGCCGGGCCGGGCCGGGCCATCCCCCGCGCGCTGGAGACCAGCGTGCCCGGCGTGTTCGCGGTCGGCGACGTGCGCTCCGGCTCCGTCAAGCGCGTGGGCGGCGCCATCGGCGAGGGCGCCGCGGTGGTCGCGATGCTGCATCAGTACCTGGGCGCATGAGGAGGACGACGATGCCGGTCCGCAGTCCCATCCATGTCGACATCGTCCACGAGGATGCCGTCGTCGGCGCCGGCATCGCCGCCATCCTGAACGGTTGCGACGGCATCGCCGCGGCCGTGGCCGGCACGCGCGAAGCCGGCGCGGGTGAGGCGTGCGACACCGACGTCGTGATCGCCGACCATGCCACCGCCATGGAGATGGCGGGCCGATTCGCGTGCGCCCCGGCCGGCCGACAGCGCCGGCCCGGCATCCTGGTCCTGACGCACCTGGACCGCGAATGGGACGTGCGCATCGCGATGGAAGCCGGGGTGCACGGCTATCTGCTGCAGCGCTGCAAGCCGGCCCAGCTGGTCGACGCGGTGCGCACCGTCCACGCCGGCGCGCGCTACGTGTCGGGCGAGCTCGCCCTGAAGCTGGCCGACTGCCTGATGCGGGACGCGCTGACCGTGCGCGAGATGGAAGTCCTCCGCGCAATGGCCACGGGCGCCACCAACCGGCGCATCTCGATCGCGCTCGGCATCGCGGATGCGACGGTCAAGGCGCACGTGCGGGCGATCCTCAGCAAGGTGGGGGCAGGGGCGCGAACGGAGGCGGTGGCGATCGCGGTCCGGCGCGGACTCGCCTCGACGAATGCGCCCTCGACGCCGGCAGGACTCTGAAGAGCACCGTCAGGTGGGGCAGGCTGCCCCGGTCTTGATCCAGGCATCGATCAGCGCACCGAACTCCGCCTGCGTCCCCGGCGCCGGCTCGCGGTGGGCGCCCGGCATCCAGCCCCAGCCGACCAGCGGGTCGTGCGTCATGTGCTCATGGATCTGCGCCAGCGTCCGGTTGCCGTTGCGCTTCGGGTCCTTGATCTGCTCGCAGATGCCGCCGAGCGACACGCCCACCCACCCCATCTCCCGCGGCGCCAGGTGCCACAAGGCGTGGCCGGGCACGCCGGAGGCCTGGTTGTTCGTGGCCTGGTGACAGCTGTTGCAGCGCAAGGCGGGAGCGCCCATCCCGTCCTTGCCGCGGGTGACGTTGGGCACGTGCAGGCGCAGCTCGGTGCCCTGCCCCTGGAAGGGCCGGTCGCCGCTCGGGTGGCAGTTGAGGCAGCGCGGGCTCTGGATCACCCTCCCGGCCTCGACGAACAACGCGCGCGAGCGCTCCTGGGTGTTGGCGATCGCATCGAAGCTCTGGACGCTGCGCAGCGGCACGACGTTCTGGGCCGAGGCACCCGAGGCGCACAGCACCATCGCGACGATGGACAGCCCGCGCCGGTCGATCTGCGTGAGGACGCTCATGCCATCAACTCCTTCACGGGAACGGGATAGTTGCGGAAACGCTTGCCGGTCGCGGCATGCAGCGCATTGATGTACGCCGGGATCACGATGGCGCAGCCGATCTCGCCGACGCCGCCCGGGTCGTTGCCGCTCCTGACGAGGCTGACGTCGATCGCGGGGGTCTGGTCGATGCGCAGCAGCTGGTAGTTGTGGAAGTTGCTCTGCTGCACCTGCCCCTTGTCGATGGTCACGGTGCCGTACATGGCGGCGGTGAGTCCGAAGATGTGCCCGCCTTCCATCTGCGCGACCACGGTGTCGGGATTGATGACCACGCCGCAATCGATGGCGGAGGTCATGCGCTGCACCTCCACGGTGCCGTCCTCGGCCACCCGCAGCTGGACGACGAGCGCGATGTGGCTGCCCCAAGCCGAGAGGACGGCAACCCCCATGCCGGTGCGCGGCGGCAGCGACCGGCCCCAGCCGGCCTTGCCGGCCGCGAGTTCGAGCACGGCCTTCGCGCGCGGATTCCTGCCCAGGTGCGCCGCCCGGAAGGCCACCGGATCGGCGCGCGTGGCCACGGCCACTTCGTCCATGAAGCTGTCGATGACCCAGCCGTTGTGCCCGGGCCCGACGCCGCGCCAGAACGCCGTCATGACGCCCGCGGGCGGCTCGATCGGCACGTACTCGACGTACTTGGCGGGAATCGAGAACGGGCCCTCGGCGGCATCGACCGCGTCGGGATCGACGCCGTTCGCCGGAATCCAGGGCGGCGAGAAGCGGGCGATGACCGCGGAGCCCGCCAGCCGGTGGCTGAACCCCGTGACGGTGCCCGATGCATCCAGCGTGGCCGCGAGCTCGTCGCAGTAGAGCGGCCGGAAGCTGCCGTGCCGGATGTCCTCCTCGCGGCTGTAGATGACCTTCAACGGGAACGGCACCTGCTTCGCGATCTTCGCGGCCTGCTCGACGTACTCCGCATCCAGGCGCCGGCCGAAGCCGCCGCCGATGAGGAAGTTATGCACCCGCACGTTCTCCACCGGGATGCCCGTCGCGCGCTGGATGGCCTGCTGGACCTTGACCGGGGACTGGGTGCCGAGCCACACGTCACACGCGTTGCCGCGCGCATGGATGGTGCAGTTCATCGGCTCCAGCGGCGCATGCAGCATGGTCGGCGCACCGTACTCCGCCTCGATCACGCGCGCCGCGCCGCTGCGCAAGGCCGCGAAGTCGCCTTCGTTGGTGGAGACCAGCCCCTTCTGCTTGAGCGCGCCCCGCACGGAGGACTCCCACGCGGCGGTGGAGAAAGTGGCGTTGGCGCCCTCGTCCCATTCGACCTCCAGCACCGCCAGGCCCTTGCGGGCCGCGCCGTAGTGGTCCGCGATCACCGCCACGATGTCGTCCCCGGCGACCACCTGCCGCACGCCCCGCACGGCCAGTGCCTTGGCGTCGTCGACCTTGCGGACCTTGCCGCCGAGCACCGGGCAGTGCCGGATGGCGGCGACCTTCATGCCCGCCAGCCGCATGTCGATGCCGAAGCGGGCGCTGCCGTCGGTCTTGGCGCGCGCGTCGGTGCGCTTGGCCGGCGTGCCGACCAGCTTGTAGTCCTTGGGGTTCTTCACGGGCACGTCGGTCGGGACCGGCAGCGCGGCGGCGGGGCCGATCAGCGATCCGTAGCTGCGTTCGCGGCCGCTGGCCGTGTGGATGACCTTGCCGCGGCTCGTGCGGCAGTCGCCGGGGCTGACCTTCCAGGCCTGCGCGGCCGCCGCGACCATCATCGCCCGGCAGGTGGCGCCGGCCCCGCGGACGGCCTTCCATGCGCCCTGGATGGAGCACGAAGCGCCGGTCACCTGCAGGCCGAGGATGGGGTTGCCGTAGCGCTTCTCGTCGGCCGGCGCCTGTTCGACGGTCACCGACGACAGGTCGACGTCCATCTCCTCCGCCAGCATCATCGGAATGGCGGTGAAGGAGCCCTGCCCCATCTCGACGAACGGATTCACGAAGGTGACCGCACCGCTCGGCGCGATCCGGACGTAGACGTTGGGCGCAAACTCCCTGGCGCCGCCCTGTGCGAGGGCCTGCTTCGCGGGGAGATGGAATGCGGCCACCAACGCGCCGCCGGCGCCCAGCGTCACGGTGAGAAAGCCGCGCCGCGTGAGCGCGGCGCCGGATGGGGTGTCGTTCTCGTGCGCGGCCATCGCTCAGCTCCTGGCCGGGCCGCCCGCGGCCAGCGCGATGGCCGAGCGGATGCGCGGGTAGGTGCCGCATCGGCACAGGTTGCCGGACATCGCCGCGTCGATGTCCGCGGCGCTCGGCCGCGGCACCTGCCGCAGCAGCGCGCAGGCCGACATGATCTGCCCCGACTGGCAGTAGCCGCACTGCGGCACCTCCTGCTGGAGCCACGCGGCCTGGACCCGGCGGCCGATGGGCGTCTTGATGACCGCCTCGATGGTCGTGATCGACGCGTCGCCCACCGACTCGACGGCCGTCGAGCAGGAGCGGGTCGGATTGCCGTTGACGTGCACCGTGCATGCACCGCACAAGGCCATGCCGCAACCGAACTTGGTGCCGGTCAGGCCGATGACGTCGCGCAGCACCCACAGCAGGGGCGTGTCGCCGTCCACGTCGACCACGTGGGACTGGCCATTGATCCTGAGCTTGTACGACATGGAGCGGGGCCTCCTGGACCGGGTTTGCGCAACTATCGACCGGGGCACGCGGCCTGTCTTCGGCACTTGGAACGTCTCGCTTCACCGCCGTTGAGCCGACCCCGCCCTCATCACAAAGGACTAGCAACTGCTGAGCCGCGGGGCGCACAACAGCGCGACGAATCCGGGCTATCGTCCTGCACGCAAGCGCGGACGCATGCGATGCTGCCCGTGCGAAGCCGAGGGGTTTGCGCATGACGTTCTTCGAAGGCCTGCCGGTGCTGCCCTCGATCTCGTTCGAGGAGGACTGAGCATGATGATCGTCCGGCGCGCGTTCGACCGCTCCAGCATGGCCGAGTTGCCCGAAGACGATGCCGCGTCGCTGGAGCGCAAGCTCGCGGTTGCGGCGCAGCGCCATGCCGATCGGGACCGCTGGCTCCCGCCGCACGAACGGATCGGCATCCTGCGCCGGCTGGTGCCGCTGGTCGAAGGCAAGCGCGTGCACCTGGCCCGGCAGATCTGCCTGGAAGGAGGCAAGCCGCTCATGGACGCGCTGGCGGAGGTGGACCGCGCGGTCGACGGCATCCGCCACGCGGTCGACGTCCTGCGCACCGACGGCGGCCGCGAGATCCCCATGGGCCTGACGGCGGCGAGCGCCGACCGGCGCGCGTTCACGTTCCGCGAGCCGATCGGCGTCGTGGTGGCGATCTCCGCCTTCAACCATCCGCTCAACCTCGTCGTCCACCAGGTGGTCCCGGCCGTGGCCGCCGGCTGCCCCGTCATCGTGAAGCCGGCCCCGGCCACGCCCCTGAGCTGCCTCGATCTGGCGGACCTGCTCGAACAGGCCGGGCTGCCCGAGGGCTGGTGCCAGGTCTTCCTCTCCAGCGACACGGCGCTCGCCCAGGCCCTGGCGACGGACCCGCGCGTGGCCTTCCTGAGCTTCATCGGCTCGGCGCGGGTGGGATGGCACCTGCGCTCGATGCTGCCGCCGGGCACGCGCTGCGCCCTGGAGCACGGCGGCGCCGCACCCTGCCTGATCGACCGCTCGGCCGACCTGGGCCGGCTGCTGGAGCCGCTGACCAAGGGGAGCTACTACCACGCGGGACAGGTGTGCGTCTCGACGCAGAGGATCTTCGTGCACCGGAGCTTGCGCGATGCCTTCCTCGAGCGATTCGCTGCCCGGGTGCTGGCGCTGCGCGCGGGCGATCCGGTGCTGGAGTCGACCGAGTTGGGCCCGCTGATCTCGCCGGAGCAGGTCACGCGCGTCGAGCAGTGGATCGAGGAGGCGGTGGCATCGGGCGCGACGCTGATCGGCGGAGGGCGTCTTTGCGAAACCACGCTGCTGCCCTCCGTGCTCGTCGAGCCATCGCCGAACGCCAAGGTGTCGACGCTCGAAGTGTTCGGGCCCACGACTTGCGTGTATGCCTTCTCCGAACTGGAAGAGGCCATCGCGGCGGCCAACAGCCTGCCCACCGCCTTCCAGGCCAGCATCTTCGGCAACGACCTGCAGGCGGCGCTCCTCGCCGCCGAGCGGCTGGACGCCTCGGCCGTGATGGTGAACGACCACACGGCCTTCCGCACGGACTGGATGCCCTTCGCGGGGCGCCGCGAGTCGGGCCTCGGCATCGGCGGCATTCCCTGGACGATGCAGGACATGAGCAGCCAGAAGATGGTGGTGTTCCGGACGCGATAACCGTGTGCTGTCCCGCCATTTCCGCGGCCGCGTTCTTGCGGCGCGAGCATCACAATGACGCGCTCCCCCGGCGAACTCATGATGAAGATCCACACCATCTGCGCGTTTGTCCTGGCCGTCGCCCTGAGCGCGATCGCCCATCCGGCGCCCGCCCAGGAGGGCGGCTTCCCGAGCCGGCCGATCCGGCTGATCCTGCCCTTCGCACCCGGCGCCGCGGCCGATGCCGTCGCGCGCATCCTGGCCGAGCAGATGTCCGACCGGCTGCACCAGCCGGTGGTCGTCGACAACCGCGCGGGCGCCGGCGGCGCGCTGGGCGCCGAGGCCATCGCGGCCGCCGCGCCCGACGGCTACACCATCGGCATCGCGGCCGTGTCGACACACGTGGTGGGCCCCGGCTGCAATCCGCACCTCAGATACGACCCGGTCCGGAGCTTCACTCCGATCGCGATGGTGGCCGACATGCCCACCATCCTGGTCGGCCGCCCGGGACTGGCGGCGGACTTCGCCGCCTTTCGGGAAGCGGCACGCAACCGGGGTGCCCCCCACAACTACGGCATCCCCGGCAACTGCACGCTCGGGCATCTGGTGTTGGAGCATCTCAACCACGCCCTGGACGGGACACTGGTCGCCGTGCCCTACCGGGGCTCCGCGGCGACCGCCGCCGACATGGTGGCCGGCCGGGTGGACTTCATGAGCGACAGCCCGGCGCTGCTCGGCCCCTACATCGAGGCCGGCCGGATGCAGCCGCTGGCGGTGGCCTGGCCCGCGCGCCTGCCCGGCCTGCCGGACGTGCCGACCTACACCGAACTCGGCCTGCCGGCCCTGAACATCACGATCTGGTACGGCCTGGTCGGGCCGGCCGGCCTGCCGCGCACGGTGCTCGCGAAATACGAGGAGGCTGTCGCCCAGTGCATGGCCGATCCGGCGCTGCGGTCGCGCTTCGAGAAGGCCGGCGTCACGCCGGTGCAGCAGTCGACTCCGCAGGCCTTCGACGCCTTCCTGCGCGAACGCTACCGCCGCGAGTCGCAGTTCATCCGCGAGCGGCGGATGTCCAGCAGCAATTGAAATCAGAGCCTGAGAGTTTTCTTGGCATGGGCCAAAGACTCTCGGGCTCTCAGGCGGCTCGCGAGACGCGCAGGCGTGACGCGAGCTGGCTGGCCCGGACCATGTCGGCAGTAGCGAAGCCCTCGCTGAACTGCAGGATCACCGGATCGAGCAGCTGCGCGGCCTCCTCTTGCCGGCCGAGCTCGACGCACAGCTCGGCGAGGCTGGTCGCCGAGCGCAGGGTCCAGGCAAGCGCACCCTGGCGCCGGGCCATGTCCATCGCCTGCCGATGGCACTGTTCGGCCTCGCCGAGGGCCGCGCTGCCGCCCGTTGCGCGCAGAAGCTCGCCCTTCAGGCGCAAGGCCTCGGGCAGGTACCAGCGTTCACCGGTATGTCCGCACCATGCGAGCGCCTCGTCGACGACGGCATGCGCCTGCGGGCGCCGGCCGGCCAGCATCCATCCCCGCGCCAGGGCGCACAGGTAGAAGGAGCGTCGCAGCAGGAAGCCCGTGGCCTCCAGGCGGCCCTGCGCATCGGCCATCCGGTCCGCACCTTCTGCGTCGCCGCGCTCGGCCATCAGCATGCCTTCCAGGAAGTCGGCGCGCGAGCGCCAGACCTCCAGGGCATTGCGCTCCAGGTGCTCCCGCAGCTGGCGCAGATGGCGCCCGGCCGCGGCGAGATCGCCCATGCAGAAGGCGATCGGCAAGGCGGTGTTGCCCAACGCGCTGCAGAGGGACAGTGGATGGTGCGACTCGCGAGCGTCCTCCAGCGCCAGGGCGGCCATGCCTTCGGCCTGCTCGGCATGCCCCTGCAGCCACAGCACGTTCGCCAGGGTGCCCCGCGCCGCGCCGCGCTGGTCGAACTGGAAGCGCAGGATGTGCGACTGCCGTGCCGGCCCCGCGTAGCGCGGCAGGGCCTGCTCGAGGCGCTGCCGCGCGCTGGGGTGGCGGCCGAAGTAGTGCAGCACGGTGGCGATCAGCCGCTCGGCGCTGAGCTGGTCGACGCTGTCGCCGTGGCGCCGCGCCACGGTCCGCAACCGGCGCAGGTAGCCGAGCGCCGCGCGGTAGTTGCCGGCGAAGACCAGGTACACCGGCAGTGCCCACAGCATCCGCAACTGGTAGCGGACGTCGCCGGCGCCGTCGGCGATGGCCAGCGCTTCCTTCAGCAGAACTTCGGCCTTCGGCTGCGGGCCCTGGGTGTAGAGCAGTGCCGGCCCGAGGGCCGCGCACAGCTTCATGCGGCCCGTCGCTTCCAGCGGAGGGCCCTGCCGCTCGGAGGCCAGGGCCCGCTCGACGTTCAAGCGGCACTCGTCGAGCAGGGAGAGCTGGGTCCACAGCGGAATGGCCGCGATCGTGAGCTGGATGCCGAGTTCGACCCGGCCCTCGACCGAAAAGGCCCAGGCCAGCGCGCTGCGGACGTCGTCGATGTGCCGTCCATGGTCATCGGCCCAGTCGGCGCTGCGCCGCCGGTCGGATTCGAGCTCCGCACCGGCGAGCACGTCCAGCAGGTGCTGTGCGTGGCGCCGGCGCAGGTCGGTCAGCTCGCCGCTTTCGGAGAGCTTCTGCGCCGCGTAGGCGCGCATGGTGTCCAGCAGCCGGTAGCGGACGGCGGCGCCGCTCACGTCGGCAGAGACGAGTGACTTGGCGACCAGGCCTTCGAGGGCGAGCGCCATGTCGGCATCGCCGCCGGCCACCGCCTCGGCCGAGGCCAGGGTGAAGGTGCCGGCGAAGACCGAGAGCCGGCGCAGCACCGTGCGCTCGCCTTCCTGCAGCAGCTCGTGGCTCCAGTCGAGCGCCGCGGCCAGGCTGCGGTGCCGGGAGGAGGCGCCGCGCCGGTCCAGCGCGAGGAGACGGAAGCGGTTGTCCAGCAGGGCCGACAGCTCCCGGAGCGTGAACGCATCGGCCCGCGTGGCGGTCAGCTCGATGGCCAGCGGGATGCCTTCGAGCTTCCTGCAGATGTCGGCCACCAGCGGGGCCTCGGCGTCCGACATGCTGAAGCTCTCCAGGCAGGCCGAGGCGCGCTCGACGAAAAGCTCCACCGCCGGGAAGGCCAGTGCATCGCTGGCCGTCAGGCCATCCGATGGCGGCGGAGCGCCCAGCGCCGCGAGGCGGTGCACCGTCTCCGCGCGCGCGCGCAGCGGCTCGCGGGTGGTCGTGAGCACCAGGACGCCGGGCGCCGCGGCCAGGATCTGCTCGATCCATGCGGCGGTGGCGTGCAGCACGTGCTCGCAGCTGTCCAGCACGATCAGCATGCGGCGGTCGCGCAGCGCGCCGAGGAGGATGGGCAGCGCGTCCCGGGAATGGATCGCCACGCCGAGCGCCTTGGCGATGGCCACGGGCACGAAGCGCGCGTCGAGCAGGGGCGCGAGGTCGACGAAGTGCGCGCCGTGCTCGCAGGTCGCGCTCAGGGCCTCTGCCACCGCGACGGCAACGGTGGTCTTGCCGATGCCGCCCGGCCCCACGATGGACACGAAGCGTCGCTGCGGCAGCATGGCGGCCAGGGCCGACACGACCTCGCCGCGGCCGAACACGCGGGCCGCCCCATAGGGCAGGTTGCATTCGCCCGGTGCCAGCCCGTGCGCGCCGCTCTCGCCTGCATCCATGCGCAGGACCGGCGCCACGAAACGGTAGCCGCGCCCCGGGATGTTGACCACGTAGCGCTGGCCCCCCCGGCCGTCGCCCAGCGCGCGCCGCAGGGCCGCCACGGTGACCTTGAGGTTGCTCTCCTCGACGACCGTGCGCGGCCAGGCGCGCGCCATCAGCTCCTTCTTGGGCACCAGCTCGCCGGGACGCTCGACCAGCGCGTTCAAAATCTCCAGCGCCCGGCTGCCCACGCGCACCGGTGCGCTGCCCTCCAGCAGCAACTGCTGCGCAGGCAGGAGGCGAAAGGGGCCGAACAGGTAGGCCTGTTCGACAGGACCGCTCGACGGCTCGGCCATGTCCGCTGCATCCCCGGGGAGTGGTGATTCACACAGGCCGCCGATGATGCCATGCGGGGGCCGGCGGAGCGAGCGCGAATCGCGGCCCGCGCACGCCGAAGCGAACCTCCAGGGCAGGCGGACGCCGGCGCCTCCGCCCATGCCCTCAGTTGGCCGACATCTTGCGCTCGCGGATGAACTGCGATTCCTTGCGGAAGCGTTCGCCCAGGTAAGCGCCGAACTGCCGCGACGACGAGTTCTGCACCGCCACCATGCCCACCTTCTCGAAGCGCGCCTGCAGCGCCGGGTCCGCCATGCCCTGGGCGACGGCGGCCTCGTACTTCGCGAGCACCGCGCCCGGCAGGCCGGCCGGCCCGACCAGGCCGTACCAGATCGTGATGTTCAAGGCCGGCAGGCCCAGTTCGGCGTAGGTCGGCACGTCTTTCAGGCCCGGCAGACGCGTCGGCCAGGCCACGGCGAGCGGCTTCATCCTGCCCGCGTCGATGTAGGGCCTGAGCAGTGCCGCGCTGTCGCTCATGAAGTCCAGCGTGCCGGCCACCAGGTCGGTCGCGGCCGGGGCCGAGCCGCGGTAGGGCACGTGCACCAGGTGGCCGCCCAGTTCCTGGTTGATGTGCTCCAGCACCACGTGGCCGAGCGAGCAGTTGCCGGGCGTGCCGTAGTTGCTCGCATCGCCACGCTTGCGCGCGGCATCGCGGAAAGCATTGAAATCGGCGGCGAGCCCCGGCCGGCCGACCAGGATGTTGGGCATGTCGGCCACCATCGCGATGGGCGTGAAGCTCCTGACCGGGTCGTACCTGAGGTTCGGGTTGCAGGACGGGTTGACCACGTGCGTCGACACCGAGGCGACGCCGATGGTGTAGCCGTCGGGCGCCGCGGCGGCGACGGCCTCGGCGCCGACCGCGCCACCGGCGCCCGCCCTGTTGTCGACGATCACGGGCTGCCGCAGCTTGTGCGAGAGCTGGTCCGCCACGATGCGCGCCACGATGTCTGCAGGGCCGCCGGGCGCGAAGGGCACGATCATCTTGATCGGCTTGGTCGGAAAGTCGCGTTCCTGCGCCAGCGCGGGGCATGCGGCGATGCACAGCGCCATCGCCAGGGCGCTCCATGTCTTGATCTTCATCTTCATGTCTCCATCAATTCGAACGAGGGGCCGCCGCGCTGCCGGGAACGGCGAACTCGGCCAGCAGGTGCGAGAGCACGTCGAAGTGCGCTGGCCATGGGGTGCCACGCCATGCAGGCAGCATGTAGCTGCCGGCCGTGAGGCCGAGCGCGCGCGCCTCGCCGGCCCGGTCGAGCACCTCGCGCGGCAGCTGGTCGGCGTCGCGCCAGCGGGCGATGCCCATCTCCCTGCACAGGTCGACCAGGCCGAAATGCACGCCGCCGACACCCTCCACGCGCGCGATCTGCGGCACCTCGCGCATCAGGCTGAGCGATTCGATCATCGCGACGATGCGCGCCGATGGCGCCTGCGCGCGCAGGCCCCGGGCCAGCGCTTCCACCTCGACCGCGTCGGCGCAGCCCGGCACGAGGAAGCGACCCACGCCGTGCCTGGCGAGTTGGCGCATCAGGGGCAGTTGGTCGGCCGGCACCCGGGCCACCAGTTCCGCGCCCCGCGCCTGCACGAAGCCGATGGCCCAGCCGATGGTGTCGTCGGACAGCAGGCCGCCTTCCAGGTCGAGCTGGAAGGTCTTCCAGCCCCGGCCCATCAGCTGGTCGATGAGCTTCGGCGCCCAGGCGACCGGGTTGATCCATTGCTCGGGCATGGCGCTCAGTGGTTGCTGGTCGAATACCTGGCCAGGCCCACCGGCCGGCCGGCCTGCGGGTCGATGCCCTGGCGGCCATGCGCGTTCTCGTAGACCAGCATCTCCTTCTTCATCGGGCGCGAGGGAAAGTCCTGCAGCCACAGGCGGTAGAGCATCCGGCCCTGGGCCGGGTCGGGATGGTTCTCGAAGGAGGTGCGGGCATGCAGCAGCTCGTAGTTGTTCATCCACAGAATGTCGCCGGGCTCGAGCTGGAACTCCGCCCGCACCTCGGGCCGGTTGGCCACCTCGTCGAAGAAGTCCAGCGCCTCGAGCTCGCGCTCCGTCAGCGGCACCTGCAGGTCGCGCTTGGCGACCTCGATGATCTCGCGCACGTAGCGGCAGCTGACCAGGCCCTGCACCTCGGAGAAAACGGGCACGTCGTAGGGCGTGATCTCGTCGGCACCCGGAGCCGCCTCGCCGCGGCGGTGGTAGGGGAAGCCGCGCACCAGGACTTCCAGCAGGTCGGGCCGCTCGCGCCGGATGATCGAATGGATCCGGAGGGCGCTGGCCAGCGCGCTCTCGCCGCCCGAGACGGCCTTGCGCACGCACAGGAGCGCGATGATCTCGGCCGAATCGGTGTGCAGCTCCAGCTGCCGGTCGCTGGTGTAGCCGCGCGCGCTCTTGCGGTCGCGCACCGCGACGTGGCCCAGCACGTCGCCGCCGGAGCTCTGCGACACGGCATTGCCGAAATGCATGCCCAGGCCGAAGTAGATGATCTCGAGGTCGGCATCGCTGTAGGGGCCGACCGGCAGGCCCTGCATCAGCACCGCGCCGTCGCCGCCGCGCAGGCGCTGCAGGGTCTGGGCGAGCTCGGCGTCGAGTGCGGGGGTGGAGAAGTCCTCGCGCGTGACCTGGTCGAAGCGGCGGCCCTGGGCCTTGACGCGCGCCAGGCATCCGGCGATGTCGCGCAGCGCTGCTTCACTGAGCCGCTGGCCGAAGCGCTCGCGGCTGAAGTCGGCGGCGCCCCAGCCGTCCGGGTGCTTTTTCTGCGACCATCCGATCGAGGAATTCTTCTCCAGCAACAACGTCATCTGCATCTCCTGAGTGGGTTGAGTTCGTTGCAGGCATTGGACGAATTCGCCTCGAAGTCGGTCAATCCATCCTTTTTCACACCCCCATTCCTGCCGGAAATGAAGGTCTCGAACAAGCGCCGCCTGCCGCCGATCGCGAACATCGAGGCCTTCCTGAGCGTGATGCGGCTGCGCAGCATCACGGCGGCGTCGGAGGATCTGTTCCTCACGCAGGGCGCGGTGAGCAAGCAGGTGCAGGAACTCGAGAAGTTCGTGGGCTCGCGCCTGTTCAACCGCAGTCCGCAGGGCCTGCAGCCCACCGCCTTCGGGCAGGCCTTGTACGAGCGGCTGTCGCCGCTGGTCGGCGCGCTGGCGGACGCCTTCGTCGAAGCGCGCGCGCAGACGCGCAGCATGCTCAACATCTCGGTGCCGCCAAGCTTCGGCATGGAGATCCTGGCGCCGCACCTGGGCGCGTTTCTCGAGGCCCATCCCTCGCACCAGGTCAACCTGATCACGCGGGTGGGCGATGTGGACCTGGACGCAGAAGGCCTCGATGCGGCCGTGATCTCCGGCACCAGCCGCTCGAATGCCTACGCCTCGGAGCGGCTGTTCACGCCGGCGCTCTATCCCTACGTCGCGCCGTCGCTGCTGGCGGCGGGCGCCCCGCCCGGGCCCGAGACGCTCATGCAATGCAAGCTGATCGGCGTCGCCAACATGGCCGATGCCTGGCCCGCGTACTTCGCCTCGCTCGGGCTGGCCTTCTCGCCCGAGCGGGTGGCGAGCATCCATTCGCTGCTGAGCACCAGCGCGCAGGCCGTGATCAGCGGCTACGGCGTCGCGCTGCTGCCCAAGTACGTGGCCGACCAGCACGTGCGGGCCGGCACCATCGTGCGCGTCAGCGAGCAGCCCTACATGGGGACGAAGCCCTACCACCTGCTCGCGCGCAGGCAGGTGGCCACGAGCGAGGACTTCCGGCAGTTCCACGACTGGCTGGTCGGGCTGCTCGAAGGCATGGGCTACGCGCCCTGACGGCCTTCGCTTTCAACCCGAGAGCTTGTCGAGCAGGCTGTACCACGCCACGCCCGCCGCCACGTAGAAGCGCTGCAGGCCGTGCAGCGGAATGGGCTGGATCGGCGTGATCGGGAACGCACAGGGCTGGGCGCGATCGCCGCAGAGCAGTGCCGCCAGGTCACGGCCCATGGCGGTGGCCAGCGCGATGCCCCGGCCGTTGTAGCCCAGGGCCATCGTGATGCCGGGCGCGGGCTGGTGCAGGTGCGGCATGAAGTCGCGCGTCACCGCGATCCGGCCGGCCCATCGGTAGTCGAAGCGGGTGCCGCGCAGCTGTGGGAACAGCAGCTCGACCGCGCGCTCCAGGTGCGCGAAGTCGGCCGCACCGCGCGGGTCGGCGAAGTGGCCGCGTCCGCCGAGCAGCAGCCGGCCCTGCGCATCCTTGCGGAAGTACAGCAGCAGACGCTGCGAGGTCGCGGCCGCCTCGCCGCCCGGCAGGATGTTCTCGCCCAGCGCGCCCAGCGGCGGCGTCGCGACGATGGCGCTGTTGGCCGCGAGCACGGTCCTCGCCAGGCCCGGCCACAGGCCGTCCGTGTAGCCGTTGGTGGCCAGCACCACCTGTTGCGCATGGACCGCGGCGCCGCCGGCGGTGCGGGCCGTCCAGTGCGCACCCTGGCGGTCGAGCTTCGTCACCGGCGTATCGCCGTGAAGGGCGGCACCCGCCGCCTGCGCCGCGGCCGCGAGCCCGCGCGCGAAGGACAGCGGCTGCAGGGTGCCCGCACGGCCGTCGAGCCAGCCACCCTCGAAGGCGCCGGTGCCGACGCGGGCGGCCGCCGCCGCCTTGTCGAGCAGCTCGACGCGCACGCCGCGCCGCGCCCATTGCGAGGCCCTCGCGTGCATGGCCTCGACGGCGCGTTCGGAGTAGCCGAGCTGGAGCCAGCCCGCCCGCTGCGGATGGCAGTCGATGCGGTGGCGGTCGATGAGGTCGAACACCAGGTCCGCCGAGCGCGACACGGCATCGATCAGCGGCTCGGCGCGCGCGGCGCCGTAGAGGCGCACGAGTTCGTCCGGGTCGTGCTTGAGCGTGGGATTGACCTGCCCGCCGTTGCGGCCCGAGGCACCCCAGCCCGGCTGCCGCGCGTCGAGCACGCAGACCGAGGCGCCGCGCTGCGCCAGGTGCAGGGCGGTGGACAGGCCGGTGTAGCCGGCGCCGATCACCAGCACGTCGGCCTTCACCGACCCTGCCAGCACGGGCGCGTGCGTCCCGGGGATCGCAGTCGCGGCCCACAACGACGGCACGCCTTGCCGCGGCGACGCCGTGTCGGCGCGCAGCCGTGGGCGGATCTGCAGGCCCTCGTCCGTGGGCCCGCCGCCAGCCGGGATCCCGATCACGCCGCCGTCTCCGTGACGACCGTGGCAGCGCCGCCGCGGGCTTGCGCATGACGGCGCATTCGCCGCGCCAGGTCCGCGGCCGCACCGGCCAGGCCGTTGCGCATGAACAGCACGACGACGATGAACAGGAGGCCCATGGCCACCGTCACCGAGTCGTTCAGGGTTCGGAACCAGGCGATGCCGGTCAGATCGCCGATCCAGGCGCCGATGTCGCCCAGCTTGCTTTCGAGCGTGACGATGACCAGCGCGCCGATCACCGGCCCGGCATGGCTGCCGAGGCCGCCGACCAGCGTCATCAGGATGACCGTGCCGGACATGGACCAGTGCACGTCGGTCAGCGTCTCGAAGCCGAGCACCAGCACCTTCAGCGAGCCCGCCAGCCCCGAGAAGGCGGCCGACAGCACGAAGGCCAGCAGCTTGAAGCGGTCGGTGTCGTAGCCCAGCGAGATCGCGCGGGGCTCGTTCTCCTTGATGGCGTTGAGGATCTCGCCGAAGGGCGAGTGCACCACGCGCACGATCAGCGCGAAGGCGGCCACGACGATGGCCAGCACCGTGTAGTAGAGCACTCGATCGTCGTCGAGCGGGAGGATGCCGAACAGGCTGCCGCGCGGGATGCCCTGCAGGCCGTCCTCACCGCCGGTGAAGCGCGCCTGCAGGAAGACGAAGTACAGCATCTGCGCGAGCGCCAGCGTGATCATGGCGAAGTAGATGCCCTCGCGCCGGATCGCGAGCAGGCCCATGCCCAGGCCGAGCAGCGCGCCGGTGGCGGTGCCCAGCACCAGGCCGAGCTCGGGCGTCACGCCCCAGGCCTTCATGGCATGCCCGGCCACGTAGCCGGCGCCGCCGAAGAGCGCCGCATGGCCGAAGGACAGGAGCCCGGCATGCCCCACGAGAAGATTGAAGGCGCTGGCGAAGAGCGCGAAGCACATCACCTTCATCACGAACACCGGGTAGGCACCCGCGAACGGCGCCAGCGCGAGCGCGGCGACGGCCAGGGTGGCCAGAAGCCTGTTGTTGTTCATCGTCCTCGCTCCTACTTCTTTCTGCCGAACAAGCCTGCCGGACGCAGCAGCAGGACGATGGCCATGACCACGAACACCACCGTCGAAGAGGCCTCCGGGTAGTACACCTTCGTCAGCGCCTCGATGACGCCCAGCGACAGGCCGGTGACGATCGAGCCCGCGATGGAGCCCATGCCGCCGATGACCACCACCGCGAACACCACGATGATCAGGTTCTGCCCCATCAACGGCGAGACCTGGATGACGGGTGCGGCCAGAACGCCCGCGAAGGCCGCAAGGGCCACTCCCGCCGCATAGGTCAGCGTGATCATCAAAGGCACGTTGACGCCGAAGGCCATGACCAGGCGCGGGTTCTCCGTGCCGGCGCGCAGGTAGGCTCCGAGCCGCGTGCGCTCGATCAGGTACCAGGTGCCCAGGCATGCAGCCAGCGACGCGCCCACCACCCAGGCCCGGTACGCGGGCAGCGCCATGAAGCCCAGCGGCACGGCGCCGCCCAGCCCCTCCGGCGTCGGGTACGGCAGGCCGGAGACGCCGTAGCGGGCTCGCAGCAGGCCTTCGACGACCATCGTGATGCCGAGCGTGAGCAGCAGGCCGTAGAGATGGTCGAGCTGGTAGACGAAGCGCAGCATGCCCCGTTCGAGCGCGGCGCCGATCAGGCCGACGCACAAGGGCGCCAGGGCCAGCATCCACCAGTAGCCGAGCCCGAGTTCTTCGAGCCCGATCCAGGTCAGCACCGCGCCCAGCATGAACATGGCGCCGTGGGCGAAATTGACGACGTTGAGCAGGCCGAAGATGACCGCCAGCCCCAGGCTCAGCGTCGCATAGAAAGAACCGTTGACCAGCCCGAGCAGCAGCTGCGACAGCAAAGCCGGCGACGACACGCCGAAGAAAGTCATGATGGTGAGTCCCCCTCAGATGCCGAGAAGCGTGTCGAGCTCGGGCTTGTTGGCGGCCAGGTCGCGCGCCTCGAAGTGCTTGACGATCGTGCCGTGCTCCATCACGTAGAAGCGGTCGGCGAGCGGCGCCGCGAAGCGGAAGTTCTGCTCCACCATCACGACGGTGTAGCCGCGCTGCTTGAGCATGAGGATCATCCGCGCGAGCGCCTGCACGATGACCGGCGCCAGGCCTTCCGAGATCTCGTCGAGCAGCAGCAGGTTGGCGCCGGTGCGCAGGATGCGCGCGACGGCCAGCATCTGCTGCTCGCCGCCCGACAGCCGCGTGCCCTGGCTGTGGCGGCGCTCGGCGAGGTTGGGGAACAGTTCGTAGATCTCTTCCACGCTCATGCCAGCACCGCCGGCCTTGAGCACCGGCGGAAGCAGCAGGTTTTCCTCGCACGACAGGCTGGAGAAGATGCCGCGCTCCTCGGGGCAGTAGCCGACGCCCAGTGGCGCGATGCGATGCACCGGCAGGTGCACCACCTCGTGGCCGTGGATGCGCACCGATCCCTTGCGCGCACCGGTCAGGCCCATGATGGCGCGCAGCGTCGTCGTGCGCCCTGCCCCGTTGCGGCCCAGGAGCGTGACCACCTCGCCGCGGTTCACCCGCAGATCGACGTCGTGCAGGATGTGCGACTCGCCGTACCAGGCCTGCAGCCTGGAAAGCTCGAGCGCAGGCGCCTGCGCGTTGGCCGCGGTGATGGCGGGCGGCGTGGCGGGCCTCTCAATGCGCATGGTCGAGTCCCGTCTCCACCGAGCCCATGTAGGCCTCGATGACGCGCGGATCGCTGGACACCGCCGCGTACGGTCCCTCGGCGAGGATCGCTCCGCGCTGCAGGACGGTGATGCAGTCGGCGATGGTCGACACCACGCCCATGTTGTGTTCGACCAGCAGGGTCGTGCGGCCTGCCGACACCTTCTTGATCAGCTGCGCGACTCTTTCCACGTCCTCGTGGCCCATGCCCTGCGTCGGCTCGTCGAGCAGCATGACCTCGGGCTCCATGGCCAGCGTGGTCGCGATCTCCAGCGCGCGCTTGCGGCCGTAGGGCAGCTCGACGGTGGGCACCTGTGCGAACTCGGCCAGGCCCACCTGGTCGAGCAGCGCCATCGCACGCTCGTCGAGCACCGACAGCGAGCGGGCGCTGCGCCAGAAGTGCATCGACTGCCCCAGCCGGCGCTGCAGCCCGATGCGGACGTTGTGCATGGCCGTGAGATGCGGAAAGACGGCGGAGATCTGGAACGAGCGCACCATGCCCATGCGGGCGACGCGGGCCGGCTTCGCCCGCGTGATGTCGACGCCGTTGAAGCGGATCGATCCCGCGCTGGGCGCCAGGAACTTCGTCAGCAGGTTGAAGCAGGTGGTCTTGCCCGCGCCGTTGGGACCGATCAGCGCATGGATCGATCCCCGGCGCACGCGCAGGTCGACCTGGTCGACGGCCTTGAAGCCGGCGAAGGCCTTGGTCAGGCCCTCGGTGACCAGGACGTGGTCGGAGTCAGGGGTCATGGGAGTGCTGCTTCGTGGGCCGGCGCTGCGATGCTCAGCGCGATGCGGTCTTGAAGACCTTGCACTGGCTGTCCTTCTGCGGCAGGAAGACCTCCTCGCCCGGCAGCGTCTTCTCGAGCGCGTAGAGATCCCACGGCCCTTTCGACTCCTGCGGCGTCTTCACACGGAAGTAGTAGTAGTCGTGGATCATGCGGCCGTCGGCGCGCAGCTTCGCGTTGCGCACCACGTCGTCCTTGATCGGGATCTCGTGCATCTTCCTGACGACGGTCCTGGCGTCGTCGGACTTGGTGGCCGCCACGGCCTTGAGGTAGTGGTAAACCGACGAGTACACGCCCGCATGGGTCAGCGAGGGCGGGCCCTTCTTGTAGACGTCCATGAAGCGCTTGCCGAAGCGGCGCGTGCCGTCGTCGATGTCCCAGTAGAAGCTCTCGGGAAAGCGCAGGCCCTTGGCCTGGTCGAGGCCGACGCCCTTGATCTCGTACACGGTCGGGAAGAAGGCTGCGAGCGACTGCGCATTGCCCAGTTGGAACTCCTTGGCCGACTTGATGGCGTTGGCCGAATCGGCGCCCGAGTTGACGAAGGCGACGACGTCCGCCTTGGACTGCTGCGCGGCGATGACCTGGGACGACATGTCGCTGCTGTTGAGCGGATGCTTGGCCTCCCCCAGCACCTTGGCGCCCAGGGCCTCCAGCTGCTTGCGGGCCTCGGCCGCGGCGGCGTTGCCATAGGCGTAGTCGACGGTGACGAAGTACCAGGACTGGCCCGGCTTGGCGATGCCCTTCACCGCCGCGGCGGTCTGGGAATAGGTGTCCCACATCCATTGCACCGAGCGCTCGGGCTGGCAGTCCTCGCTGGTCAGGCGCACCGGCCCACCGGCGAAGAGGGCCGCCTTGTCCTTCTGCACCGCGAGGTTCTGCATGGCCAGGGCCACGGCGGAGTTCACCATGTCCGCATAGGCGTCGACCTTGTTGACGTCGGCCCACTCGCGCGCCTTGGCCAGCGCGAGGTCGGTCTTGTTCTGGTGGTCGGCCGACAGCAGCTCGATCTTGAGGCCCTTGCATTCGTTGGCCAGGCAGTCGTCGATGGCGAGCTGCGCCGCGACCACCGAGCCCTGCCCGGAGAACTGCGAGAAGGAGCCGCTCATGTCGGTGAGCACGCCGATGCGGACCACGTTGTCGGAGATCTGCGCGCCGGCCGCGCCGGCGAGGCCCGCCACGGTGAGGGCCAGTGCCGTGCGCGTCAGGCCCATCTTCTTGTTCGACTTCATAGCGATTACCTCGTGGTGTGAGTGGAAGGGAAAGGGGTGGAGGAAACGGGGAGCGACAGGCCGTCGCGGCGGTCCGCCTCGCGCAGGCTCTCGGCGCGCTGCGAGGGGTCGCCGTAGCCGCCGCCGCCGCCCATGTAGACCTTGACGCGATCGCCCTCGGCCAGGCTGACGATGGACTTGGACGGGATGCGTTCGGTGACGCCGCCACGCGTGATTTCGCAATAGCCGCGCCCGCCGTCCTGCCCGCCGAAGATGCCGCGCGGCGCGTAGCGGTGGCGGTCCGAGTAGATGGCGAAGGACACGCCGTCGCGCAGCACCTTGTATTCGCGGCTGAAGCCGGCGCCGCCGCGGTACCTGCCCTGGCCGAAGGAATCGGCTTCGAGCGCGTAGCGTTCGAGGCGGAAGAAGTCGTACTCCATGTCGAGCGCCTCCACCGGCGTGTTGGCGCAGTTCGACAGCGGCGAGTCGACCGCGTCGCAGCCGTCGGCGCGGTCGGAGGCGCCGTAGCCGCCGCCGAAGATTTCGAGGTAGACGCTGTAGCCTTCGTCGCGCTGCAGCGAGAAGCAGGCCGCGGTCAGCGTGTCGAAGCCGGTGGCGATGACCTTGTCGGGCACCACAGGGGCCAGCGCACGCATGATCGCGTTGAAGACGCGGTAGTTCGCCTCCAGGCGCGCGCGCACCGGCGACGGCGGCGCCGGGTTGAGGATGGAGCCGTAGGGCGCCGAGACGCTCACCGCGCGCAGGATGCCGTCGTTGAACGGAATGTCCGGCGAGGTGAGGATCGACTTCACGCAGGTGACGGCCGCCGACACCGTGCACGAGAAAGGCGAGTTGAGGTTGCGCTTGACCTGCGCGCTGCTGCCTTCGAAGTCGACGCCGACCTGGTCGCCGTCGATGGTCACCTTCACCTTGATGAGCAAGGGCTCCTCGCCGATGCCGTCGTCGTCGATCATGTCCTCGCCCACGTAGACGCCGTCGGGCACCAGCGCGACGGCGGCGCGGAAGCGGCGCTCGGAGTAGTCGACCATCTCGGCCATCACCTCGCAGACCTCGCTGCGGCCGTACTTGTCGCACAGCTGCGTGAGCCGCGCGGCGGCGATCGCGTTGGCCGCGAACATCGCGTTCATGTCGCCGATGGTCAGGTCGGGCACGCGGATGTTGGCGCGCACCAGATGCTCCAGCGGCCCGCCGTTCCAGTCGCGCGACACCGACCAGCGCGTGGGCGGCAGGCGCAGGCCTTCCTGGTAGATGTCGGAGGCGCCCGGGTCCAGGCCCGGTGCGCCGCCGCCGAAATCGATCTGGTGCGCGACGCTGGCCGAGAAGCCGACCAGCACCCCCTGGTGGAAGATGGGGCAGAAGATGTAGACGTCCGGCAGGTGCTGGCCGCCCGAGTAGGGGTCGTTGGTGATCAGGAAGTCGTCGGGCGTGATGGTCTCGGCGGGATGGCGCTCCAGGCACTTCTTGAGCGTGATGCCGATGGGGCCGAGCTGGATCGGGATCAGCTCGGCCTGCGCGACGATGTCGCCTTTCAGGTTGGCGATGGCCGCGGAGCCGTCGCTGGCCTCGCGCAGGATGGTCGAGTAGGCCGAGCGGATCAGCTTGACGCCCATCTCCCGCGCTGCGGCGAGGATGCTCTGGCTGATGATGGCGTTGTCGAAGGGACTGACCGGCATGTTCACGCTCCGTGGGCAAGAATCAGGTTGGATTGGGCGTCGACGCTGGCGGCCCAGCCCGCGGGGACGACGACCGTCGTCGTGTAGTCCTCGAGCACGGCAGGGCCGGGCAGCGCGCTCGGCGCGGACGCCAGCGAAGCCACGGTCTGGCGACGGCAGGCGGACCAGCCCTTGCCGTCGTAGAGCGGGCTCTCGTGAGCGCCGCTCCTGCGTGAGTCGGCAGGCGCGGCGGCCACCGCAGACACGAACTCGGTCGGCAGGGTCGCGCCGGCGCGCAGCGCCACCACCTCGATGGGGCGGCCGCTCTTGTCCGCGTGGAAGTAGATGCGCTCGTGGGCCTCGATGAAGCGTGCCTCCAGACCCGGGCGGTCGACCGCGGCGAGCGATTCGTCGTCCAGCGCCAGCGGCACCTCGAAGGCCTGGCCCACGTAGCGCATCTCGACGGCGTAGCTGAAGACCAGGCCGGCGCCGAAGCCCATGTCGCGGAACTGCTGCGCCAGGTCGGCGCGCATCGCCGCGAAGCGCTCGCGCAGCCGGCCGCAGGTGGCATCGTCGACCTGCGCGCGGTCGGTCATGGTCTCGTACTTGATGAAGTCCGAAGCCAGCAGGCCGTAGGCGGAGGTCACGCCGGGATTGGGTGGTGCCACCACCTTGCGGATGCCCAGCTCCTCGGCGATCTGCGCGGCCTGCATCGGACCGGCGCCGCCGAAGGGCACGAGCACGTAGTCGCGGGGATCGCGCCCGCGCTGCGTCGACACCAGCTGGATCGCACGCACGATGTTGGCGTTGGCCAGCCGCACGGCGTTGTGGGCGACGGCCTCCACCGGTAGCCCGAAGTGCGCGGCGAGCGCCTTGAAGGACACGTAGGCGGCGTCCACGTCGATGTGCATCTGGCCGCCGAGGAAGGCCTCGGGCCGCACGGTGCCCAGGACCACGTGCGCATCGGTGATGGTCGGGCGCGTGCCGCCGCGGCCGTAGCAGGCCGGGCCCGGGCTGGCGCCCGCGCTCTCGGGGCCGACGCGCAGCATGCCGCCGTCGTCGATCCAGATCAGGCTGCCGCCGCCGGCACCCACCGTCACGATGTCGAGCACCGGCGTGCGCACGGGCAGGCCGTCGATTTCGGTTTCGGGGGCCAGGGTGGGATTGCCGTCCTGCACCAGGCACACGTCGGAGCTGGTGCCGCCCATGTCGAAGGTGATGACGTTCGCGTAGCCGGAGCGGAGCACCTGCCGCACCGCGCCCACCACGCCCGCGGCGGGGCCGGAGAACAGCGCGCTGATCGCGTTCTCGCGCATGGCATCGGCCGGCAGCCGGCCGCCGTTGGATTGCATCACCGAGAAACGGCCGGCGAAGCCATGCTGCGCCATCGATTCCGTGAGGCGCCCGAGGTAGCCGGCGATGACCGGCTGCACGAAGGCGGACAGCGCGGCCGTGCTGCCGCGCTCGTATTCGCGGAACTCGCGCGCCACCTGGTGCGAGCAGGTCACGACCACGCCGGGCAGCGCTTCAGCGAGGAGTGCGCCGAGACGCTGCTCGTGCGCCGGGTTCTTGTAGGCATTGATCAGGCAGATCGCGACGGCGTCGTAGCCGCCGTCCCGCAGCCGCGGCAGGACCTCGGCCACGAACAGCGCTTCGTCGAGCGCCTGCTCCACCGTGCCGTCGGACAGCACGCGCTCGGCCGCCTCGAAGCAGTCGCGGCGCTGCACCGGCGGCTCGGGCTTGCGGTAGTGCAGGTCGTAGATGCGCTTGCGGTCGTGCCGCTGCAGAAACAGGATGTCGCGGAAGCCGTGGGTCGCGATGAACGCGACGTGGCCGCCCTTGCGTTCGAGCACCGCGTTGGTCGCGACGGTCGAGCCATGCGCGAAGTCCTCGACCGCGCTGAAGTCGATGCCCGCCTCGCGCATCGCGTTCATCACCCCGATGTCGGGCGAATGGGGCGTGCTGGGCACCTTGATGACGCGGACCTTGCCGCCGTCCAGTGCGACGAGGTCCGTGAAGGTCCCGCCGACTTCAACTCCTACTTTCACGATGAGCCTTCCTTGTGATGGGCCGGGTGCTGGGACGGCAGGCAGGCCGTGGCCGCTGGCTGCCGTACGCTGGAAACCAAATCGCTGTACGATGATTCGTGTTCGATCTGCGCGTGCAATCAGTTTATTTAGATGAATCTAATCAGTAAACGATTGAAGTGATCGATATACGATTAAAAGGTAACGAGCACCGTTGAAGGAGACTTGATGAAGGAAGACAACGAGGCGCGCGGCACGCCGATGTTCAACCAGTCGATCGAGAAGGGGCTGGCCATCCTGGCGGCCTTCGGCCCCAATGGCCGCACGATGAGCATCGGCCAGATCGCCGAGGCGGTCGGCATCACGCGCAGCTCGGCGCAGCGCGTGGTCTTCACGCTGGAAACGCTGGGCTACCTGGCCAAGGACCCATACACCCGCCGCTACGAGCTGGCCAACAAGGTCATGGAAATCGGGTGCAACTACCTCGAGACCAACCCGCTGATCGACTCGGCCAACCCCGTGCTGTCGGCCGCGAACAGCGCCTGCGACGAGACGGTGTCGCTCATCGAGCCCTGCGGCCTGCAGATGGTGTACGTCGCCACCTTCACGAGCCGCAAGCCCATCGTGGCGCACATGACGATCGGCAGCCGCATGCCGATGTACTGCACCGCCGCCGGCCGCGCCTACCTCTCGGGGCTGGAGGATGACGAGGTGATGAAGATCCTGCAGAGCGAGGACCGCAAGCGCATCACGGTGCACACGAGGACCGAGATCGACGAGATCTTCCCGATCATCCAGGAAGCGAGGGCACGCGGCTTCGCGACGAATTTCGAGGAGTACTACCTCGGCCACATGAACGTCGGCGCGCCGGTGTTCAACGCCGAAGGCCGGGCCATCGCCGCGGTCAACCTCATCGCGCCGACCAGCCGGTGGTCGGCCGAGGAGCTGACGGGGAAGCTCGGCCCGATGGTGCTCGACTGCGCACGCGCGATCACGAACGCAGGCCGCGGCCGCCGTTGAAGGGCGCGCCGCCTCACTGCACGGGTGGCGCCGTTCTCGCGCGCCGCGCGAGCCACCAGCCATAGGAGTCGGGCCAGGCCGTGAACTTGGGGTCGTGCCCGAGTTCGAGCGCCGCGTGCAGCGGCCAGTGCGGGTTGAACAAGGCCTCGCGCGCGATCGCCACGAAGTCGGTGCGGCCTTCGCGGACGATGCTGTTGGCGAAGCCGGCGCTGCGGATCAGCCCGACGGCCATCGTCTTGATGCCGGTCTCGGCACGCACACGCTCCGCGAACGGAACCTGGAAGCCTTCGCCCTGCGTGGCGGTCGCCAGGGTGCCGCGCGGTCCCAGGCCGCGCGACGAGCAGTCGATCACGTCGATGCCGCGCGCGCCGAGCTCGCGCGAGAGCACCACCGTGTCCTCCAGGGTCCATCCCCCAGGCAGGTCGTCGATGCAGGACAGACGGTAGAAGATCGGCAGGTGCGCCGGCCATTCGGAGCGGACGGCCTCTGCAATGTCCAGCGCGAAACGCATGCGGCCTGCCAGGTCGCCCCCGTACTCGTCCTCGCGCAGGTTCGAGAGGGGCGACAGGAAGCTGTGGATCAGGTAGCCATGCGCGCCATGGATGTTCAGGGCCTGGAAGCCCGCCCGCGCCAGGCGCCGCGCGCCCTGCGCGAAGGCGTCGACGATGCGGCGGATCGCGTCGCGCGTCAGCGGCTCGGGCGTCGCCCAGCCGGGGTTGGCGGGAACGGCAGAAGGCCCGACGACGGTCCAGGGCTCCTCGCCGCGCGCCGCATCGGCCGGGCCCAGCGACTGGTAGCCGTCCCAGGGCTTCTGCACGCTGGCCTTGCGCCCCGCATGGATGAGCTGCGCGCCCGCAACGGCGCCCTGGCGTGCGATCTCTTCCGCCACGACCTTCAGCGCTTCCATCTGTTCGTCGTTCCAGATGCCGAGGTCGCTGTGGGTGGCCCGGCCCTGTGCCTCCACGGCCAGCGCCTCGGTGAAGACCAGGCCCGCACCGCCCACCGCCAGCTTGGTCAGGTGGCTCTGGTGCCAGTGGTTCGGCTTGCCGTCGCGGTCCGCGCGGTACTGCTGCATCGGCGAGATCACGATGCGGTTGGGGACCTCGATGCTTCTCACGCGAAGCGGGGTGAACAGGGGCGGCGCGGCCGCACTGTCCTGGAGGGTGTGGGGGTTCGATGTCGTTGCCAGCATGCGCGGTCCGCCTGTTACCTTGAAAAGCGGCGAGTCTATGGAGATCAATTTGATCTGTAAACGATCGCAATGATCGATATTCGATTAAAAAGTAACACCAAAAGATGCTCGGGCGCGTCGCAGGGCTCCCTATACTGGCCCGCGCGCCCCTTGTCGGAGATACCCATGCCCACCGATACCCCCCGCACCACGCTCCAGATCCGCTCCCTCGTCAAGCGCAGCGGCGAACTCGAGCTTTCGCTGGCCGAAGAGCCGATTCCCGAGCCGAAAGCCGATGAAGTCATCGTGCGCGTCGAGGCCGCGCCGATGAATCCATCGGATCTGGGCTTGCTGTTCGGCGCGGCCGACATGAAGACGGCCCAGGCCTCCGGCACGCCCGACCGGCCGGTCATCCGCGCCCAGATCCCCGAAGCTGCCATGAAGGCCATGGCCGGCCGGCTCGACCAGTCCATGCCGGTAGGCAACGAAGGCGCCGGCGTGGTGGTGGCGGCCGGCGCCTCGCCCGCGGCGCAGGCGCTGCTGGGCCAGACCGTCGCGGCGATCGGTGGCGCGATGTACGCGCAGTACCGCTGCATCCCCGCGGCCCAGTGCATGCCGCTGCCCGAGGGCACGACGCCGGCCGAGGGTGCCTCGGCGTTCGTCAATCCGCTCACCGCGCTCGGCATGGTCACGACCATGAAGCGCGAAGGCCACAAGGCGCTGGTGCACACGGCCGCGGCGTCCAACCTCGGCCAGATGCTCAACCGCATCTGCATGAAGGATGGCATCGCGCTGGTGAACATCGTGCGCAGGCAGGAGCAGGCGGACATCCTGCGTGCGATGGGCGCGCAATACGTCTGCGACCAGAGCGCGCCGACCTTCATGGAAGACCTGACCGAGGCCCTGGTCGCGACCGGCGCCACGCTGGCCTTCGATGCCATCGGCGGCGGCAGGCTGGCCGGCCAGATCCTCAACGCCATGGAGGCGGCCTTGAACCGCACCGCCACCGAATACAGCCGCTACGGCTCCACCACGCACAAGCAGGTCTACATCTACGGCGGCCTGGACCGCGGCCCGACCGAGTTCACGCGCGGCTTCGGCATGGCCTGGGGCATGGGCGGCTGGCTGCTCTTCCCCTTCCTGATGAAGATCGGGCCGGAGGAGGCCGCGAAGCTCAAGGCGCGCGTGGCGGCCGAGCTGAAGACCACGTTCGCCAGCCGCTACACCAAGGAGGTGTCGATGCACGAGGCCCTGCGGCTGGACGAGATCGCGGTCTACGCGAAGCAGGCGACCGGGGAGAAGTACCTGCTCAATCCGAATCGCGGCTGAGCGCCTTTCGCCGCAGCGCGCGGATGGGCGACACTGGGGGCGTGATGTCCCCCGCTGCCCCTCCGCCTTCCGGCGCCCTGCCTGTCCCGCCGCTGCGCCGCCCGACGCTGCGCTTCCTGCTGTCCCATCCCGCCCACTTCATCGCCCTGGGCTGCGGCGCCGGCCTGGCGCCGCGCGCGCCCGGCACCGTGGGGACGCTGTGGGCCTGGGCCGGCTTCGTGCTCCTGCAGCGCTGGCTGCCGCCCGCCGCCATCGGCTGGATCATCCTGGCCTCGCTGCCGATCGGCTGGTGGGCCTGCACCGTGACGGCGCGCCACATGGCCATCGCCGACCCGGGCAGCATCGTCTGGGACGAGGTGATCGGCTTCTGGCTGGTGCTGTGGCTGGTGATGCCGGCCGGGCTGTGGGCCCAGCTCGCGGCCTTCGTGCTGTTCCGCGTCTTCGATGCGGTCAAGCCGGGGCCGGTGGCCTGGGCCGACCAGCTCTTCAAGCAGCGCGGCGCCACGCCCACGGCATTTTCATGGCGGGCCGCGGGCTTCGGCATCCTGTTCGACGACCTGGTGGCGGCCTTCTGCACATTGATCGTGATCGCGCTGGTGCGCGCCTGGTGAATCCCATGAACGACATTGACGCATCCGACACGCCCGCACTGGTGGAACAGCTCGCGCAGGTGCTGCAGGACAAAGGCTGGATGATGGCCACCGCCGAGAGCTGCACCGGCGGGCTGATCGCGGGGGCCTGCACCGATCTGTCTGGCTCCAGCAACTGGTTCGAGCGCGGCTTCGTGACCTATTCGAACGAGGCCAAGACCGAGCTGCTGGGCGTCGACGCGTCGCTGATCGGGGGCCACGGCGCCGTCAGCGAGCCGGTCGCACGCGCGATGGCCGAGGGCGCGGTCGCGCGCTCGCGGGCCCAGGTGGCGGTGGCGGTGACGGGCGTCGCCGGCCCGACCGGGGGCAGCGCGGAGAAGCCGGTGGGCACGGTGTGGTTCGGCTGGTCGGTCGGCGGTCAGGCGCGCACCGAGCGCAGGCGCTTCGATGGCGGGCGGGCAGAGGTCCGGGCCGCGACGGTGCATCACGCGCTGCAGATGCTTCTGAAACTGTTGCGGCAGGCGTAGGAACGGGCCAGCGCCCCGATCCGCCAAGCCGAAGCCCCGCTAGCTGGCGTCGGGTCGCCCCCGCGACACCCCGCCTCCGCTACCATCGCCGCCCATGCGCAACGAAGACACCATCCAGCGTCTCTACCAGGCCTTCGCCAGTCTCGACGCCGACACCATGGCGAGCTGCTACGCGCCGGACGCGCGCTTCGACGACGAGGCCTTCTCGCTGCGCGGCGCGCGCGAGGTCGGCGGCATGTGGAAGATGCTGTGCGAAGCGACGCGCGCCAAGGGCGCCGACGTCTGGAAGCTGAGCTGGCGCGACGTGCAGGCCGAGGGCAGCACCGGCCGCGCCCACTGGGATGCGCACTACCGCTTCAGCGCCACCGGCCGCATCGTCGACAACTCGATCGACTCCGAATTCCGCTTCACGCCCGAGGGCCTGATCGCCGAGCAGCGCGACCGCTTCGACTTCTGGACCTGGTCGCGCCAGGCGCTGGGCACGCCCGGCCTGCTGCTGGGCTGGACGCCGATGCTGCGCAACAAGGTGCGCGCCGGCGCGGCGAAGAACCTGGCCACCTACCTCGCGAACCAACCATGACGATCACCATCACCAACAACCCCGAGAAGCACCGCTACGAGGCCCATCTGGACGGGCAGCTCGCCGGCTTCTGCGAATACAACCTGCTCAGCAACGCGGTGATGTTCACCCACACCGAGGTGCTGCCGGCCTTCGAAGGCCAGGGCGTGGGCTCGCAGCTCGCGCGGCACGTGCTGGAAGAGGCGCGGGCCCAGGCCATGCCGGTCATCCCGGCCTGCCTGTTCATCGCCGGGTACATCCGCAAGCACCGCGAGTACCTGGACGTGGTGCAGCCGGCCAGCCTGCGCGCCTTTCACATCAACTGAGACGCGCCGTCCGCTTCACTTGCCAGGTTCGACGGCGCCCACCGGCGCCGGCAGCCAGGCAAAGGCCGCGCAGCCGGCCACCAGCAGCAGCGCGATCCCGCCCAGCACGACGGCGTAGGGCTCCATGCCGTGCGCCTGCGCCACCGAGGCCGCGACGCCGGTGAGCCACTGCATCAGCGCCACGCCGAGGAACATGGCCATGGTGAACACCGCCATCGCGCGGCCGGTGAGCGCGGCCGGATAGGCGCCGCGCACGTCGGCGTACTGCCAGACGATGAAGCCCGACAGCAGGCCGATCACGATGGCGCAGCCGACGTCGATCCAGGCCGCGTGAAAGAGGCCGATCGCGGCGAACAAGGCCGCGTAGATCCCGCAGCAGGTCAGGATGCGGCGGCGGCGCACCGGCCCGCCGCGGTCCAGCCTGCCGAAGAGCGGCGGCCCGAGCAGCGAGATGACGGATACCGCGAGTGCGACGTTGCCGCTCTGCACCAGCGAGTAGCCATGCCGCTCCATGAGCAGCGGCCCCAGCCACAGGCCGCGCAGCGAGATGAAGGCGGCATAGGTCACAGCGCCCAGCACCATGATGCCCAGGGTGTGCGGCATCGCGAACAGCGCGCCGAAGCGGCGCAGCGCCGCGATGGGGGACTCCCGCGGCGTGGCGGCGCCTTCGCTCGCCGGCTCCCGCACCATGGCCAGGATGCTGAGCCAGGCCAGCGCCGACGCCGCCGCCAGCGCCCAGAACCCCGTTCGCCACGAGTAGGCGTCCACCAGCCACGCCAGCGGCGTGCCGGTCACCAGCATGCCCACTCCGCCGATGCCGAGCACCAGCCCCGAGACCGAAGCGAAGCTGGTCGCCGGGAAATGCCGCGCGATGAAGACGGTGCAGACCAGGAAAGCCGGCGCGCAGCCGATGCCGATCAGCACCTGGCCCGCGATCACCAGCCCGAAGCTGGTCGACAGTGCGGAAATCACCCCGCCAGCGATCGCCAGCGGAAAGGCGGTGAGCACCGTGCGCCGCACGCCGTGCAGGTCGATGCCGATGCCCATGAAGAGCTGCATGGCGCCGAAGGCGAAATGGAAGGCGCCGGAGAACAGGCCCAGCGCCTGCGCCGAGAGCCGGAACTCGGCCTGCAGCGGCCCGGCCATGATCGCGCCCACCGTGCGGTAGGCCTGGCTCAGCGCGAACGCGGTGCACAGCGCGAGCACCATGGCCCAGGCGCTGCGGGCCGTCAGTGCCGGGGCCGCCTCAGCCTGCACCGTGGCACTTCTTGTACTTTTTCCCGCTGCCGCAGGGGCAGGGGTCGTTGCGGCCCGGCGTCGCTTCCTTGCGCACGGTCTCGACCCGCGGGCCCATGCTGCGCCAGAGACGGCGCAGGTCGTACACGCCCCAGATCGCGTCGCCGAAATCGTCCACCCGCTGCTGGCTCACGCTGGGCGGGCCGTCCTCGCTGTACATCGAGAGGGTGGGCTTGCCGCGGTCGTCCTCGGTGAGGGCGACGATCGCGTCCAGCGCCTCGTCGAGCATGGCGGCGGCCTCCTTGTCGCGCGGCGGGGTCCACTCGTCGGGCCAGTTCTCCACCGCGTACATGAAGCCCAGCGCCCACACCTGGCCGAAGGAGGGAATGTCCTCGCCAGCCATCTCGGCGCGCTCCTCCTCGGGCAGGGCCGCGACGGCGCCGCGTGTGTCCAGCACCTCGGGCTGCCAGGCGCGCTCGTCGTCGAGCGACTGCACCTCGGCGTCCAGGCCCTCTTCGGTCTCGCGCCAGCGCCGCTTCCAGCGCCAGACGAATTCCATGTGCCGGGTCGGCACGAAGTTCTCGCCCAGCAGCACCGGCCAGTACTCGGACGGCTCGATCGTCCGGCGCGTGCACACCAGCGCCGCCATGAAGCCTTCGCAGAACTCCCACTGCGGGATCTCCTCGTCCTGCTCGCGCATGGCGTCGAGGGCCTGGTCGAGGGCGTCGAAGTCGTCGGGGCCCAACGGCTGAAGGGCGGGATCGGAGATGGAGGGGATGTCGTTGTTCATGGCGCCATGAGGTCCATCCCGGCGCTGCCGGGGGCCGGTCATTATGCCGAGGGCGGCGCGCCGGCCCTGTCATCCCGCGCCCCGACGCGGCGCCTATGATGCGGACTTGCTCGGCAGCGCGGCGCCCCGCCATGAATTCGATCCTTCCGTCCCGCTACTACGCCTTCGTCCTCTGCGTGATCGGCCTCCTGGCCAGCGTGGCAGCCGCCCTGGCGGCCCCGCATCTCTGGACGCCCTGGGCCTTCGCGGCGATGTTCGCCGTGCTCAGCGGCACCGGCGTGCACGACCTGCGGCAGGCGCGCCACGCCATCCTGCGCAACTACCCCGTCATCGGCCACCTGCGCTTCCTGCTGGAGTACATCCGGCCGGAAATCCGCCAGTACTTCATCGAGAGCGACCGCGAGGCGGCGCCCTTCTCGCGCGCGCAGCGCTCGCTGGTGTACCAGCGCGCCAAGGGCGAGCCCGACAACCGGCCCTTCGGCACCCAGCTCGACGTGGGCATCGCCGGCTACGAGTGGATCAACCACTCGATGCGCCCAACCCGCCTGGACGGCCACGATTTCCGCATCGTGATCGGCGGCACGCCCAACCCGGCCTCGCCGGCCGGGCAGGTCTGCACCCACCCCTACGAGGCGAGCGTCTTCAACATCTCGGCGATGAGCTTCGGCGCGCTGTCGGCCAACGCGATCCTGGCGCTGAACCTGGGCGCCAGGCACGGCGGCTTCGCGCACGACACCGGCGAGGGCTCGATCTCCGCCCACCACCGGGTGCACGGCGGCGACCTGATCTGGGAGATCGGCAGCGGCTACTTCGGCTGCCGCAACGCGGACGGCAGCTTCAGCGAGGAGCGCTTCATCGCCAACGCGCGCGACCCGCAGGTGAAGATGATCGAGATCAAGCTCAGCCAGGGCGCCAAGCCGGGCCACGGCGGCGTGCTGCCGGCGGCCAAGGTCACGCCCGAGATCGCGGCGGCGCGCGGCGTGCCGGTGAGCGTGGACTGCATCTCGCCGTCCTCGCACAGTGCCTTCTCGACGCCGGTGGAGATGATGCATTTCATCGCGCGGCTGCGCGTGCTCTCCGGCGGCAAGCCGGTGGGCTTCAAGTTCTGCCTGGGTCATCCCTGGGAGTGGTTCGCCATCGTCAAGGCGATGCAGCTGACCGGGCTCACGCCCGACTTCATCGTGGTCGACGGCGCCGAGGGCGGCACCGGCGCGGCGCCGGTGGAGTTCAGCGACCACGTGGGCGCGCCGCTGCAGGAGGGCCTGCTGCTGGTGCACAACACGCTGATCGGCGTGGGCCTGCGCGAGCGCGTCAAGATCGGCTGCGCCGGCAAGGTGATCACCGCCTTCGACCTGGCGCGGATGATGGCCCTGGGCGCCGACTGGTGCAATGCGGCGCGCGGCTTCATGATGGCGCTGGGCTGCATCCAGGCGCAGGCCTGCCACACCGGCCACTGCCCCACCGGCGTCACCACGCAGGACCCGGTGCGCCAGCAGGCGCTGGTGGTGCCGACCAAGGCCGAGCGGGTGCGCAACTTCCACCACAGCACGCTGCACGCGCTCAAGGAACTGGTGCAGGCCGCGGGCCTCGACCATCCCCAGCAGATCACCGCCCACCACATCGTGCGGCGCATCTCCGACACCGAGGTGCGCCTGCTCAGCAACCTGGTGCTGCAGGTGAAGCCCGGCGCGCTGCTGCATTCGCTGGAGGACCAGCACAACGTGTTCCGCACCTACTGGCCGCTGGCGAGCGCGCACAGCTTCCAGCCCGTCATGGGCACCGACACCGCCCTCGCCGCATGATCACGGCGAAACGCGGTTCGCGCGTGCAGGCGCGCAAGGGACAGGCATCGGCGCCGGCGCCCCTGGAGGCGAACGCGCCGCCGCTGGAACCGGGCGACTACGCGGAGTTCCTGCGCACCATGCTGCCGCAGCAGCAGAAGGCGGTGGCCAGCCACCGGCTCGGCCATGAGCGGGTGTGGCTCAAGAAGGCCGGCCCGCCGCACGGCAAGCTCGGCTACCACCTGATGGCCGCCGTCGCCGGCCTGCTGCGGCTGGACGTGCTGACCCCCGTGCCCAACCCGGGCGGCGAAGCGGGCATCGCCACCGAGGCGCGGCGCCTGCGGGCCCTGGGCGCCATGGGCCTGCGCGTGCCGGCGGTGCTGGCCCAGCAGCCCGAGGGCCTGCTGATCTCCGACCTTGGCGAGAGCGGCCGCCCGCCGGTGGTGCTGCAGGAACGGCTGGACCAGGCCGCGGCCCAGGGCCCGAGCGCGCTGCTGTCGGTGTGGCGCGAGGGGCTGGAGGCCATCGCCATCGTGCATGCGCACGGCGCCTACCTGAGCCAGGCCTTCGACCGCAACCTGGTGCAGTGCCCGGACGGCGTGATCGGCTACATCGACTTCGAGGACGACCCGGGCGAAACCCTGCCCCTGGCCGAATGCCAGGTGCGGGACTGGCTCAGCTACCTGCACTCGACCGCGATGCTGGTGCGCGCCGCGTCCGCCCAGGCCGCGGGTGCCCATTGGCACGCGGTGCTGGCCGATGCCGCCGACGAGGTGCGCGAGCGCCTCGCCCTGGCGGCGAAGCGCATGCGCTGGCTGCGGCACCTGCCCGCCGGCCGGCGCTGGGGACGCGACACGCAGCGCTCACGCGCGGTGGCGCGGCTGCTGTGGCGCTGGTACGGCCGCAGCGGTGCGCAGGCGCAGCCGACGCGGCGCTAGCGCGAACCGCAGGTCATCCGCCCGGCACGCCGACCTCGACGCCCAGCGCCGCCAGCGGCCTGCGCATCTCCAGCAGCGCCCGGTCCTTGCTGAACAGCCGCGCCCGGTGCGCGACCGCCAGGTCGACGAAGACCTGGTCGTCCGGGTCGGCGCACAGGCAGGGCGCGCGCGGCGCATCCGCCACCGGCTGCACGCGCCGGTCGAAGGCGGCCAGCACCGCCCCGGCCTCGCGGCCGTTGCGTGCCAGGCGCGCGGCGACCAGCGGATAGCCCAGCACGCGCGCGAACTCCTCGCGCATCGCGGCCGTCGCGATCCATTGCACCTCGCCGGCTTCCAGCGCCGCCGCCAGCGCGGCGCAGCCCGGGTCGTCGAACACCAGCAGGTCGAGGGCGATGTTGGTGTCGATGACGATGGGCATGGATGGTGGTGCCGGCTTCGGCACCGATTGAACCAGACGACAGCCAAAGCATCGTGTGTGTCTTTGGCATCACACCAACGTTCTAATGATTTCAAGCGAGGCTTGACCTTTCTCTGCTGCTCGCCAACGATCCGCCCCCACCAAGAACAAGCCCGAAGGGCTAAGGGGAAATCATGGCGAGCTTGTCAGCTCCAGCCGTGGCGCGTTCGCGCCATGCGCCTTCATTTCATCGTTCTCACTTCATTGCACGTCACGCGGTCGGGCTTTGCTGCGGACTGCTGCTGATCGTTGCGTTGTGGCTTGGGCTCGCGTTGCGCGGCGGGTCACCTCCTGCTCTTCGCATCGTCCCTGGCCTCGATGAACCGCTGGTCGCCACCGCTGCGACATCGGCGCAGGAAGACGCAGCGCTCGATGCAGCGCTGCTGAACTTTCGCCGGGCGCCACCCGAGGCTGACTTTCCCGCGCCTGCCGAGCCCTTGATCGCCTTTGCCGATGCCCACCCGCACTCGGGCTGGCGCGCTGCGGTGCTGACCAATCTCGGCATTGGCTACTACCGCGCCGGCTACTTCTCCAAGGCGCTGTCGGCCTGGGAGCAAGCTTGGCAGGCCGGCCGCGACGCTCGCGATCCCGCAGCCAAGGCGCTGGCCGATCGCGCCGTCGGCGAACTCGCCCGCATGCGCGCACGCCTGGGCCATGCCGAGGCGTTGCAGGCGCTGCTGGACGACATCGGCAAGCGCCCATTGAGTGGCCCGGCCACCGAACTCTTCTCCGGTGCCCGCGAAGGCCTATGGACCTTCCGCAACGACCATGGCAAGGCTTATCTCTGCGGCCCCATGGCTTTGCGCAGCCTCTTGAGCGAGATGAAGGCTCCCGCTTCCAGCCTGGAGCTCATGAGCGCCCAGCGCTCCGGCCCCCGAGGCTTCGACCTCGCCCAGCTCTCCGCGTTGGCCGACCAGGCATCGCTGCCGCACCGCCTCATTCATCGCGCCGTCGGCGAACCCATCCCCGTGCCCTCCGTCGTCCACTGGAAGCTGAACCACTACGCCGCCATCGTCCAGGAGCAGGGCGGCCGCTACCTCGTGAAGGACCCCACCTTCGCCAGCGGCGACGCCTGGCTCACCCGCGCTGCCATCGACGCCGAGGCCAGCGGCTACTTCCTCGTGCCTGAGGCCACGGGTTCCGATTCATGGCGCAGCGTCAGCCTGGACGAGGCCCATGGGCTTCGCAGGCCTCTTCAGGCACGAGCGCAGCGGGTTCGATCTGGCGGTGTATCGGGCTTATGACCAACAGCGGGGGAGATGGCTCAACCGGGATCCGATGAGGGAAGACGGTGGGCTGAACCTGTATGGGTACGTCGATGGAAATCCGCTGAAGTACACGGATCGCCAAGGCCTCTTCGCCCACGTCATCGGCCCTGCGGTGCCGATCCTGGGCATCGGCTGCGCGCTCACGCCCGGGTGCCGGGATGCGATGGCCGATGCGATACGCAGTTGCGGTGGCGCGGCGGGGAGGCTCAAGGATTGGCTGTTGTCCGAAGAGGCAGAAAACTCCGGCCTCAAAATTCATGAAGGGCAGCAAGGCAAACATGTTCCTGGACACAACAACTATCAGCCCGGCAAGAGCGAACTAACCGATCCAGATCCTCAGGCGTTGCTCGATCAGGGCGCAGGCACAGGTCAGCAAATCGGCAGCACGCCAATCGGGCAACCAGGCTCGAAGGAGCGCGTTGACTTTGGCAAGAATATCGGGAGTTACGTCGATCCTGTGACTGGCGAAAGGTCGCCAACCAGCGTCGGCATCATTCACCACGGATCACGTGGTTCTCATATCGTTCCGGCGAGGCCAAAACAATGAACGCAGCTGAATTGAGAGTTCGGGTGTTGTTAACCCTTCAGGTTGCGTTGCTGGGCATGGTGACAGCCAATATGCGGTCGGTCGTGGTTTCCTGGACCGACAAGATTGTTCGAATACGTGTCGTATTCGACGATAGAGTTCTGGCCGAGGACGCAGAACTCGCAAGCGAGATCGAAAGCGAGGTGATCTCGCATCTGCCGCATCACTCTGTGCGTTGCCAGGCTGAAGCTTGCTTGACCTCCCAGGAGATGCGGATAAGTCCTGGAGAGGTATTGGTGTTTCGGCGCGCCGAAGCGAAGTAGGTGGGGAGACCGCGCGACGTTGCAGAGCAAATAGAAGACTGCCGCGATAGCGCTAGATAAGTGCTTGATCCGATTGACTTGGGTAGTGCTTCGCGCAGGGCGTTGTCGATCCCGGCAACGCCTGCTACTACGTCACGGACCACCTGGGCAGCGTCCGTCAGTTGGTTGATGCGCAGGGCGCCGTGCAGGATCGTTTGAGGTCGGCTGCCAGCAGCGTCACGCCGTGCTCGAACATCGCCGCGCCAAGCTCGCTCAGAACCCCCGCAGGTCCTCCACCGGCATCGCGAGCTTCGCGCCGGTGATGCGCTCCAGCGTGCGCGTCATCACCTCAATGTCGTTGTCGAAGGCGCCATGGGCCGGGCGCTCCAGCACCGGCTGGCCGCCGGCGTCCAGCGCCACCTCGATGCGCGGGCCCTGCACGCGCTGGGTACGAGTCTCCAGCTTCGAGGCCTCTGCCGCCTGGCGCCAGAGCGCGAGCGCCTCGCCGGTGTCGGAGGAGCCGTCCCAGCCCGAGTAGGCCGGATCGTTGATGCGGTCCAGGCCGAGGATGGGCGTGTGCAGGTCGGCCTCCAGCGCGTTGGAGACCAGGTACAGCAGTGACTTGCGGTAGATCGGCCCCACCGTGTCCGCGCGCTCGACAGCGTCGGACAGGACGTCCAGGTGGAGGCGCGCCATCAGCGCGGCATCGCCCGCGTAGTGCCGGTTGGCGAAGGCCACGGAGCAGGCCGGCGCATACAGGCTGACCGAGGCGATGCGGCCGCCCAGCCCGCCGTCGCGCCTCGTGCGCTGCCGCTCGGCCAGCGCGCCGAGCAGGTGACCGATGGCGATCGAGCCGGCCGAGTGGCCGACCAGGTGCAGCTCGAACTTCTCGCCCCAGTTCGCGGCGAGCGCCTGCAGCGCATCCAGCAGCAGGTCACCGCCGCGCCGCACGGCGAAGGCCAGTTCGGCGTTCTCCTTCATCTCGCTCCACAGCGGCCGCGCGAGCGGACGGCCCACGCTCTTCTCGACGAGCAGGTCGGTCTTCTCGGTGACCCATTCGCCGATGCCCGCGCCGGCGCGGGCATCGGCGCGGAAGGCATCGGCGATGAGATTGCCGATCGTTTCGAACAGCCCGGTCTTCCACACCAGGAACAGCGGATAGCAGCCATTGCCGATGAAGTAGCGGCCCATGGCACTGGCGCGCTTGATCGCCTCCTCCTCGCTGTTGAGGCCGCCATGGACGTAGAGCACCAGGCGCTGGGTGGCCGTCTGCTGCTGGCGGAACCAGGTGTCGGGCAGCACGCAGGCCTGCTGCTGGAGCTTGCGCGGCTGCTCGTCCTCGGTGAGGTAGCGGCTGACGCGGCCGTCGTTGCCCAGCACCACGCTGTGCTGGTAGGCCAGGCCCGTGTCCCACCACTTGCTGCGGTCGGTGCCCGAGAGCGCGGCGGAGGCGCCGGCGCCGCCCACCGCCAGCCGGCCGGCGACCACGCCGGGCACGCCCAGCGCGACCACCCAGGCGTCCATCGCGTTGGCCAGCCAGTCCAGGTAGCCGAGCACCGCGAAGCCGCCCGCGCCCCAGCCCTTGCCCCAGGAGTTCTGCAGGATGAAGCCCTGCGCGTTGAAGCCGATCAGCGCGAAGGCATGGCCGCCGGTCTGGGAACGGCGGCCGTCGAAGGCGATGAGGGGCAGGTCGGGATGGCTCTTCGGCGCCGGGGCCATCGGCACCGCGTCCCAGCCGGCATGGGTGAAGGCGGAGACGAAGACAGCGCGGTGCTGCGCGATCGCCGCCTGCAGGTCGGTGATGGAGCTGATGTCGACGCGGTAGTACACGCCCAGCGTGTTCTGCGAGGCGCGCGCCGCGAAGCCGTAGGTGGCCGGGTTCGACTTCTCGGGCAGGTAGGGCCAGTCCTGCTCCAGGCAGACGCCGTGGTTGAACCAGCCCTTGAGCGCGCCGCGACAGCTCGAGCCCTCGTAGTTCTCGCCCTCGTACTCGTCGTGCCGGCGCGCCAGCGTGTAGAGCATGCGCGGGCTCACCGATTCGAGCTGGGCCGGCAGGCCGGACTTGACCCAGCGCAGGTAGTTGATGACGCAGGACAGGCCGAAGCCGGTGCAGGCGCCCTCGCGGCCCTGGTCCAGGATCAGGCCGGCGCGCGTGTAGGCCGGCAGGTACTGGCGCACTTCCTCCGTCGGCGGGAACTCGTCGGGCAGGCTGATCGCGCTGGGCAGGAAGACGCGGTCGCGCAGGTCGGCCGTGTCCTTGCGGGTGCGGGAGACGGCGGCGCGCTCGGTCGGCGTCGGCTCGGCGGCTGCCGCCGCGGCGGCCGCGCCGCGCCGCGCGGCACCGGCGCGTGCGGGCGGCCAGACCGTGGCGGCCCGGTCGAACACGTCCTTGAAGCGGTCGAGGCCATGCGCGCCGCCGTTCACCAGCTTGCGCGCCTGGGCCAGGTCGCCGCCGCGGATGGCCTGCCGGAATTTCGCCGCCTTGTCCGCGAGGTAGAGCGCCAGCAGCACCGCCGCCACCTCGGGTGCATTGGCGCGGTCCGGCGCCGCGGCGAGCGGCACGCCGATGCGCTCGCCGTAGCGGGTGTAGTTGTCCTTGCCGGTCAGCTGCACGAAACCGCGGCCGCGGTAGCGCTCGCCGTCGCCGGCCTGGCTGTTGCCGAGGGCGGTGCGCTTGTCGTACAGGCTGAAGGGCGGGCCGCCCGGCGGCGTGTTGAACTTGGAGGGCGCTTCGGCGATCGGCACGAAGCCCTCGGTCTCCGCGCGGATGGTGCCCAGGGCGCCGAGGATCATGGCGCGGTCGGTGAGCTGGGCCACGCCGAGCGCCGCCTCGATGTAGGGCAGGTAGCGCGCGATGTTGGCCGGCTTGGTGGCGGGAAAGAGCCGGCTGACGTTGCTCACGTTGAGAGTCAGCTCGAACTGGGCGGTGTCGATCGCGACCAGGTCCAGCAGCTGCTGGCAGCGCGGGCCCACCACGCCGTCGGCGATCAGGCCGACGCCGGCCTGCCAGCGGCGGATCGCAGCGTCGAAGCCCTCGTCGATGGGCGTGCCGGCGGCCTGCAGCGAGGGAAAGGGCGCCGCGTCCGCGCCCAGCACCCTGGCGAGGGCCTGGCGCAGCCTGTCGACGTCCTCGCCCGCGCTTCCCTTGCTCATCAGGATCTGCATGGCGGCTCCTCGGGCGGCGGCCGCCCAGCGCGACGGATGTTCCTGCGTGCGTCCGGCGCTGTCCATCTGCCGAAACGGCTAGTCCGTCGGCCGGTGCGCGAAACCCTGTTCGCGGCGCGCCTTGCCGCGATGCTGTCGCAAGGCCTGCCTAGCATCCGGCGCTGGCGCGGCCCTTGCATGGGCTGCAGGTGATCCTTGTTCCCAGGAGCTGCGATCCATGAAACCCGTCTCCGAACTGCTCAAGCGCCGGAACTCGGCCGTCTGGCGCATCGAGCCCGGTGCCACGATGTTCGATGCGCTGGAGGCGCTCGCCCGCCACGAGGTGGGTGCGCTGATGGTGATGTCGCACGACCAGCTGGTCGGCGTGATCTCCGAGCGCGACTATACCCGCAAGGTGGCGCTGCAGGGGCGCAATTCGAAGGAGGTGCTGGTGGCCGAGCTGATGACGCCCGACGTGACGACCGTCAGCCCGACGACACGCACCCGCGAATGCATGGCGCTGATGAGCCAGAAGCGCATCCGCCACCTGCCGGTGGTGGACGGCAAGCGGGTGGTGGGCATGATCTCCATCCGCGACCTGATGGACGACATCATCGCGGACCACGAGCAGACCATCGAGCAGCTGCGCAGCTACATCCAGGGCTGAGAGCCTGAGCGTCTTTCGCCCGAGCCGCGCCGAGCCAGGCCTCGTCACTGCCATCCGTAGCGCCGGCCATACCAGCCCTTGGCCGCCTGCACCACGCCCATGTACCCCACCAGGATGATCACCAGCCAGGGAAAGTAGGACAGCGGCAGCGCCTGCAGCTTGAAGGCATGCGCCAGCGGCCCCATCGGCAGCCAGATGCCCACGGCCACGATGGCCGCGCACATGCCCAGGAGCGGCCAGGCGGCGCGGCTTTGCACGAAGGGAATGCGGCGGGTGCGGATCAGGTGCACGATCAGCGTCTGCGACAGCAGGCCCTCGATGAACCACCCGGACTGGAAGAGCGTCTGCATCGCCTCGGTCCGCGCGCCGAAGACGAACCACATCAGCCCATAGGTCGCGATGTCGAAGACCGAGCTGATCGGCCCGAAGAACACCATGAAGCGCCCCAGGTCGGCGGGATTCCAGCGCTGCGGCAGCCGCAGGAATTCCTCGTCCACCCGGTCGAAGGGGATGGCGATCTGCGAGAGGTCGTACAGCAGGTTCTGCACCAGCAGGTGCAGCGGGAGCATCGGCAGGAAGGGCAGGAAGGCGCTGGCCGCCAGCACCGAGAACACGTTGCCGAAGTTGGAGCTGGCGGTCATCTTGATGTACTTGAGCATGTTGGCGAAGGTGCGGCGGCCCTCCATCACGCCCTGCTCCAGCACCATCAGGCTCTTCTCGAGCAGGATGATGTCGGCCGACTCCTTGGCCACGTCCACCGCGCCGTGCACGGAGATGCCGATGTCGGCGGCGCGCAGCGCCGGCGCGTCGTTGATGCCGTCACCCAGGAAGCCGACCACGTGGCCGTTGGCATGCAGGGCGCGCACGATGCGCTCCTTGTGGGCGGGCGTGAGCTTGGCGAAGACCTGGTGAAACGCCACGGCCTGCTGCAGACCCGCATCGTCCATGCGCTCGACCTGGTGCCCCAGGATCAATTCGCCAGCCTCGATGCCGACCTGCGCGCAGACGCTGCGCGTGACGCGCTCGTTGTCGCCGGTCAGCACCTTCACCGCCACGCCATGCCCGGCCAGCGCCCGCAGCGCGGGCACGGTGGATTCCTTGGGCGGATCGAGGAAGGCGACGTAGCCCGCCAGCGTGAGGCCGGCCTCGTCAGCCACGCCGTAGGCGGCGCGGCGCGCATCGCCCGCCAGCCTGCGGCTGGCCACCGCGACCACACGCAGGCCCTGGTCGTTGAGTTCGGCAGCCACCTGGTGGATGCGCGCCAGCAGCGCCGCATCGAGCGGCAGCACGGCCTCGCCGCGCTCGACCCAGGCGCAGGCGGAGAGGATCTCCTCCAGCGCGCCCTTGCAGATCAGCAGGTGGCTGTCGTCGCCGTTGCCCACCACCACCGACATGCGGCGGCGCGTGAAGTCGAAGGGCACCTCGTCGATCTTGCGCCAGCCGGCGTGCAGCCGCGCCGCCTCGCGCAGTTCGCCGTGCCCGAGCACCGCCTCGTCGAGCAGGTTCTTCAGCCCGGTCTGGTGGAAGCTGTTGAGCCAGGCCAGCTCCAGCACGTGCCCGGCCTGCTCGCCCCAGGCATTGGTGTGGCGCTCGAGCACGATGCGATCCTGCGTGAGCGTGCCGGTCTTGTCGGTGCACAGCACGTCCATGGCGCCGAAGTGGTGGATCGCCTCCAGCCGCTTGACGATGACCCGGCGGCGCGACATCGCGACCGCGCCCTTGGCCAGGGTGGCGGTCACGATCATCGGCAGCATCTCGGGCGTGAGGCCGACCGCGATCGCCAGCGCGAACAGCGTCGCCTCCCACCAGTCGCCCTTGGTGAAGCCGTTGATCAGCAGCACCAGCGGCGCCATGGCCAGCATGAAGCGGATCAGCAGCCAGCTCACGCGGTTGATGCCGGCCTGGAAGTCGCTGGTGGTGCCGCGCCCGGTCGCGCCGATGCGCTGCGCCAGCGCGCCGAAGAAGGTGCGCGCGCCGATGTGCACCACGACCGCGGTCGCGCTGCCGCTGACCACGTTGGTGCCCATGAAGAGCAGGTTGTCGCGCTCCAGCAGGCCGGGCTCGGCGTGGCCGCGCTGCACGGCGAACTTCTCCACCGGCATCGCCTCGCCGGTCAGCGCCGACTGGCTGATGAACAGGTCCTTGGCGCCGAGCAGCCGGCAATCGGCCGGGATCATGTCGCCCGCGGACAGCGCGACCACGTCGCCCGGCACCAGCTCGCGCATGGGCAGTTCCACGCGCACGGCGCCGGCCGGCGCGGGCCGCAGCACGGTGGTGGTGTTGCCGACCATTGCCTTGAGCCGGTCGGCCGCCAGGTTGGAGCGCGACTCCTGCAGGAAGCGCAGCACGGTGGACAGCAGCACCATGCTGCCGATCACCACCGTGGCCTTGAGGTCCTCGGTGACCCACGAGATCAGCGCCAACGCGCTCAGCAGCAGGTTGAAGGGGTTGCGGTAGCACTGCCAGAGGTGGGCCCACCAGGGCAGGGCCTGCTCGTGGCGGACCTCGTTGGCGCCGACGCGCTTGCGCAGGGCCAGGGCCTGCTCCTCGCCGAGGCCCTGCGGCGTGCTCTGCAGGCGCAGGAGCAGTTCGTCGGGCGCGGCGTTCGAGGCGGCGTTCAGCGCCTCGGTCGTCTCGGCCGGCAGGGCGACGGAAGTCCCGGCCACGGGCCGGGGGCCGAGCAGCGCCTGCCAGCGCTCGAAGTGGCGCAGCATCCGGCGGCTGCGCAGGAAACCTTGGAGAAGAGTTTGAAGGATGAGGCGATGCATGAGGAGCTCCTTCGGCCGCAAGCGCGAAGGAGCCCTCGTCCGCCTAGCCGGAAGAGGCTCCCTGCAGCGCGGCGCGTTGCATTGGATTCACGGGTTCAGGAGAAGGCGCGGCACGGCGCCAGCAAGGGTCGGGATCCATGGCGGCCTCCTGTTCCTGGAATGTGGGCATCGATGGGAAGCCGCGCGCTCAGCGCTGCTGCGGCAGGCGCAGGGGCGGTTGCTGCGAGAGCAGGAAATGGCGGATGCGCCGGCAGGGCCACAGGCCCGACTGGTCCAGCGACTGGGCCTGGTCCAGCGCCTGCTCGGTGTCGGCGGGCCGGGGCGCGTCGACCCGCTCAGGCGTGTGGGCGGTCGGATGAAGGTTCGTCCGTTGGCACATGACAAGGCTCCTTGTGGGTCAAGGGCCTCGCAGCGCGGGCAGGCTGCAGGCGCGCCGCTCGATGTGCGCAACGCCGCAGCGGACGCGCATCGACCGACGGGAAAGTCAGCGAAGTGAAGGGGATCGGGAGGGAGAGAGCCGCTTGCCGGAAAGAACAACAAGCGTCACGCTGCGGCGGCTTCGGCGCGCAGCGCGGGGAACCTGCGCTACTGGGGTGCCGAGTGAGCCGCACCTGCCGAGGCGCGCATCACATCACTGAATCGACTGGCACTGTCCACGCACGAGGCTCCGAAGTGAAGATGCGCGATTGTTGCAAAGCAACATGGCACGGTCAATCGAGGACACGCGTTGTCCATGGCCCCTGTGTGCTTTATGCAACCGGCCGGCTGCGTGCAGAGCCCGCGACCATGTCAAACCGAAATAGACGGCATTCGATCGGCCCGTTCCACATCGGCACGCGGCGCGATTCCTTCAGCCGCATGCGCCTGGGCAGCTGCAGGTCGGGCGTGAGCACCCAGGCGGTCCAGCCGGCGAAGTTCTTCTTCCAGTGGGTGGCCAGCTGCTGGAAGAACTCGCCGCCGTCCTCGGTCTGCGCCTGTTCGCGGCGGCCGCGCGTCACGCCGCCGACCTCGATGCGCTCGCCATAGGGCGGGTTGAGCACGATCACGCCCGACTCGGCCGGCGGCATGCGCTGCAGGGCGTCCCCGCCGCGGAACTGCACGGCGGCCGCGACGCCGGCGCGCTCGGCATTGCGCTGGGCGAAGTCGACCATGCGGTGCGACACGTCGGAGCCGAAGATGGGCACCGCTCCCGCTGCAGCGGGCCGGGCCGCAGCCTGCGCCTCGGCCTTGAGGGCGGACCACACGTGCGGCTGGAAGGGCAGCAGCTTCTCGAAGCCGAAGCGCCGCGCGCCGCCGGGCGCGATGCCCTGGGCCAGCTGCGCTGCCTCGATGGCGATGGTGCCGCTGCCGCAGCAGGGGTCGTAGAGCGGCGCGGCCGCGACCTCGCCCGTCTCGGGGTTCCACCAGCCGCTGGCGGCCAGCATGGCGGCGGCCAGGGTCTCCTTCAGCGGGGCATCGCCCTTGTCCTGGCGCCAGCCGCGCTTGAACAGCGGCTCGCCGGAGGTGTCGATGTAGAGGGTGCAGTGCGTGGCATCCAGGTGCGCGAAGACGCGGGCGTCGGGCCATCGGGTTTCGATGCTGGGCCGCACGCCGCCGGCGCGCTCGCGGAAGCGGTCGACGATGGCGTCCTTGATGCGCAGGGTCGCGAAGTTGAGGCTCTTGAGCGGGCTGTGCTGCGCCGTGGTCTCGATCTTGAAGGTGTTCTTCGGCGTGAACCAGATCTCCCAGGCCACGCCACCCGCGATGGCGTAGAGATCGTGCTCGCCGCGGTAGGGCGCATGGGCCAGCTCGACCAGCACGCGCTGCGCGAGCCGGCAGTGCAGGTTGAGCTGCAGCGCGTCGCGCCAGTCGGCGCGCACCCGCACGCCGCCGCGCAGGCTGAGAAGGTCCTGGCCGGCGCGGCCGGTCAGTGCGTGCACCTCCTGGGCGAGGAAGTCCTCGACGCCGGCGGCGCAGGGCAGGAAAAGGGAAAGCTCGTTCATGGGGATGGGCGGGCAGTATCCCATGCAGGGCCACGCGCCTTCAGGCACGGCAGGCATAGCGCCTTCGCGCGATGGCCGCCGCGCAGGCCCGGTGCGAAAATCCCCGCGTCGCATCGCCGAAGGGCATCCATGACCACCAGCGTGCTGATCGTCGAAGACGAACCCGAGTTCCTGCGCCGCTTCTCGGACGCGGTGCTGGCCGACCCGGCGCTGGCCCTGGTCGGCGCCGTCGCCACCGGGCGCGCCGGCATCGCGATGCTCGACGCCCAGCCGCCCGACGTGATGCTGGTCGACCTCGGCCTGCCCGACATCGACGGCGTGGAGGTGATCCGCCATGCGGCGCGACGCCATCCGCAGTGCGACGTGCTGGTGGTCACCATGTTCGGCGACGACCAGCACGTGGTGGACTCCATCGAGGCCGGCGCCACCGGCTACCTGTTGAAGGACGCGGGCGCGCAGCGCATCGCGGCCAGCATCCACGAGCTGCGTGCGGGCGGCTCGCCGATCAGCCCCAGCATCGCGCGGCGGGTGCTCTCGCGCTTTCGCATCAGCGCCGCGCCGCAGCCCGCGCCGGCCAAGGACGCCGCGCCCTCGCCGCTGACGGAGCGCGAGACCGAGATCCTGCGCCTCGCGGCCAAGGGCCTGAGCTTCGAGACCATCGGGGAGCTGACCGGCATCTCGCCGCACACGGTGGTGGCGCACGTCAAGAAGATCTACCGCAAGCTGGCCGTGCATTCGCGCGGCGAAGCGGTCTACGAAGCGAGCCAGATGGGGCTGCTGTGATGCGCGCCGCGCGCCGGCCCGGCGCGCTGGCCGCCGGCCTGCTGCTGCTGCTGATGATGCTGCTGGCCTGCCTCGCGCCCGGCGTGCAGGCCGCGGTGCAGGCGCCGCGACAGGCCCAGGTGTTCGCGGCCCCCGGGGTGGCACGCAGTCCGCCCCCGCCCGGCGCCGCCTGGCAGCCGGTCACGCTGCCCGACGATGCCGGCTATTCGCGCCCGCCCCTGGCCCTGGCGCCGGCCTGGTACCGCGTCGGCTTCGACTACCCGGACGACCCGGCGCGCCAGACCGCCTGGGCCGTCTACGTGCCCTACTTCTACGACGGCGGCGAGATCTGGCTCAACGGCAGCCTGATCGGCAGCGTGGCGGAAAGCAGCCCCGCGATGCACGCGCGCACCTACCGGCCGCAGACGGCGCTGCTGCCGCCTTCGCTGCTGCGCCCGGGCCCCAACGAGCTGGCGATCCGCGCCGCGCCCTCGAAGGAGTACCCGCTGCGTTTCCCTCAACTGAGCGTCGGTCCGGTGGACGAGATCCAGCCGCTGCACAACCGCCGCCTGTTCTGGGTGCGCACCGTGCCCGAGCTGACGGTGCTGGTGTCCTTCCTGGCGGCGGGCTTCGTTGCCTTCATCTGGTGGCGGCGCCCGGTCGAGATGCTCTACGGCCTGTTCGGGCTGGCGGCGGCGCTGTGGGCGGTGCGCACCATGACTTTCCTGATCGACAGCATGCCGATCGAGCCCTGGCACTGGTGGCGCGTGCTCTACCAGTGCGCCACCGGCGGCTTCGTGATCGTGATGGCGGTGTTCACGCTGCATTACGCGGGCGTCCGCCGACCCTGGCTGGACCGGGCCCTGATCGGCTATGGGCTGGTGGGCCCGCTGTGGTTCGCCCTCGGCGGCTTCGCGGCCGAGCCGGCCATCTCCCGCTGGTGGCTGGGCGGCATGATGGGCGTGGGCCTGCTGATCATCGCCATCGCGTTCGTCTACGCGCGGCGCCGCGGCACGCTGATCGCGGCCGCGCTCTTCGCGGTGATGGCCTTCGCGGTGCTGGTGGGCATCCATGACTATCTGCTGACGTGGAACCCGGGCGTGCTGGCGCGCTTCTTCCCGGAATGGACCGGGCACCGCATCCACCTGCTGCACTACGGCTCCAACACCCTGCTGCTGGCGATGGGCGCACTGCTGGTCGCGCGCTTCCTGCGCACCCTGCGCTCGCTGGAGGAGCTCAACCGCACGCTGGAGATCCGCGTGGCCGACCGCGAGCGCGCGCTGGCCGACAACTACGCGCGGCTCGCCGCGCTGGAACGCGAGAACGCGGCGTCGGAGGAGCGCCAGCTGATCATGCGCGACCTGCACGACGGCCTGGGCTCGCAGCTCTTCACCTTGCTGTCGCGGGTGGAACGCGGCGACATGGACGAGCAGCAGATCGCCGGCGCCCTGCGCGCCTGCATTGCCGACATGCGGCTCGCGCTTGACGCCCTGGCCTCCGGCGAGCACGACCTGGGCGCCGCGCTGGGCAACTTCATGTTCCGTTGGGAAGGGCAGCTGCTCGCGGCCGGCGTGCGCCCGGGCTGGGACGTCGCGCTGCCCGAGGACGGCATGACCCTGTCACCACACGCCGCTTTGCAGCTGCTGCGGGTGGCGCAGGAGGCGCTGACCAACGTGCTCAAGCACGCGCAGGCCAGCCGGGTGCAGGTGCGGCTGCAGCGCGCCGGCGACATGCTGGAGATGGCGATCGAGGACGATGGCCGCGGCCTTCCCGAGCCCCGTCGGGAAGGCCACGGCCTGGGCAACATGCGGGCCCGGGCCCGCCGCCTGGGCGGCACGCTGGAGCTGCGGCCCGGCGCCAAGGGCGGCAGCTGCGTGCTGCTGCGCCTGCCGATGACGGCGAGCGCCGTGCCGGCCTGAGCCACGGCACGGCACGGCACGGCGTCCTCCCGCGAACGCGGGATGCCTGACGCAAAGGCGGAATTTTCTGCGCCGCGCTTCCCTTCTAGATTTGCATTCACGGACGCCTCGCGCGTCTTGTGTTTGAAGCCAGGAAGGACGCGCCATGCAGACCCAGCCCCAGACCCGAATCCGCTCTCGCCCCGTCTTCCCCCGCCGCCCTGCCGGTGGGCCCGCCAGCACGCCGCGCCTGCTGCTCGGGTCGGTGGCAGCGGCCGCCGTTCTGCTGGCGGCGCTGGCCCTGCTCGGCTACTGGCAGGCGGGGGCCGGCGCGGTCGCCGCGGCGCGGCCGGTGGCCGTGCCGGCCGCCACCAGCATCCCATCCCCGGTTCCCGCCGCCAGCGAGGTCCTGGGCGCCCCGATGCCGGTACCGGACGAGCCGGTAGCCACTTTCTGAATGAACCATGGGAAACACGACCATGACGCCGAGCCAGAACCCCGAGACCCGCGACGCCCCCTGGGCGGTGGTGCCCTGCCTGCTGCTGTCCGTGCTGGGCCTGGGCCTGCTGCTGATCTCGCACTGGAGCATGGCCTGACCCGCTGAGAACGTTGCCCGCCGGGGCCCGTGCGCCCCGGCAACGCGGTCGGCGGGCGCCGGATGACACGCCGTGGCCTTATGCTCCGGCCATGCCTGCCGAGCCGCCGAAATCCGAGGCCGTTCCTCCCCCCCGCGTCGCCGCCCGGCGCTACGGCGGGGTCGCGATGACGCTGCACTGGCTGCTCGCGCTGATGATCGTCACCTCCTTCAGCGTCGGGCTCTACATGTCGGGCCTGCCCTTCTCGCCGCTGCGCCTGAAGCTCTTCAACTGGCACAAATGGGCCGGCATCACCATCCTGGGCCTGACGGCACTGCGGCTGCTGTGGCGGCTGTCGCATCCGCCGCCGCCGCTGCCGCCCTGCATCGTGGAGGCCATGCCGGGCTGGCAGCTGGTGGCGCACCGCGGTACGCATCTGCTGCTGTATGTGCTGTTCTTCGCGGTGCCGCTGGCCGGCTGGGCCTACAGCTCGGCGCTGGGCTTCCCGATCGTCTGGTTGGGCCTGGTGCCGCTGCCGGACTTCATGCCGGTCGACAAGGAATTCGCCGAGGCGGTGCTCAAGCCGCTGCACCAGGGCAGCGCCTTCACGCTGGCGGCCGTGGCCCTGCTGCATGCGGTGGCGGCGCTGAAGCATCACTTCGTGGACCACGACGGCCTGCTGGACCGCATGTGGCCGTTCTCACACCAGGGACATCGCCGATGAGCCTTCTTCGCCCTGCATGGCGCGCGCTGTGCGCCGCCGCCCTTCTCGCCGCCGCGGGGACCGCGGGCGCCGCCGGCCCGGAGCCCATGGCCCGGCTGGTTCCGGGCCAGGGGCAGATCGGCTTCGTCACCAAGCAGATGGGCGTGCCGGTGGAGGGCGAGTTCCGGAAGTTCGATGCCCAGATCGCCTTCGACCCCAAGAAACCCGAAGGCGGCACGGTGGCGCTGCAGATCGACATGGCCAGCGCCACGCTGGGCGTGCCGCAGAGCGACGCCGAGCTGCCCAAGCCGCCATGGTTCGACACCGCGCGCTTTCCGAAGGCCAGCTTCCAGTCCAATGCGATCAAGAGCCTGGGCGGCGGGCGCTTCGAGGTCGCGGGCAGGTTGACGATCAAGGGCCACTCGCAGGAACTCGTGGTGCCGGTGGCGATCACGCAATCGGCGGACCGCTCGACCGCCACCGGAAGCTTTACGATCCAGCGCCTCGCCTTCAAGGTCGGCGAGGGCGAGTGGACCGACACCTCGATGGTCGGCGACGAAGTGCAGGTGCGCTTCAAGCTGGTCCTGACCGGGCTGCGCCCCCTTTGAATCCGCCATGCACGCATCCACCGCCATGCCCAAGCCCGCCATGATGATCAAGCTCGTTGCCACCGCCGCGCTCGCGGCCGCCGCGTCCCTGGCTGCCGCGCAGACCGCGCCGGAGATGGCCGCCCAGCCTGCGGGCGGGCCGGTCAAGGGCGCCAGCTACGTGGTCGACCCCACCCACACCTTCGTGATGTACGAGATGGGCCACTACGGCACCACCACCAACCGCGGCCGCTTCAGCACCAAGGACGGCACCATCAAGATCGACGGCAGCGGCAAGGGCGGCAAGATCGACATCACGATGGACATCAGTTCCATCAACACCGGCGTGGACCTGCTGAACCGCCATGTGCTGAGCCGCGACTTCCTCAACGTCGCCGAGTTTCCGGTGGCGCGCTTCGTGGCCGACAAGATCGACTTCAGCGGCGACAAGGTGACCGAGGTCGACGGCGCACTGACGCTGATGGGCCAGACCAAGCCCATCAAGCTCAAGGCCAACCGCTTCGGCTGCTACCTGAGCCCGTTGATCAAGCGCCAGGTCTGTGGCGGCGACTTCGAGGCCACGGTGGCGCGCAGCGACTGGGGCATCACCTGGGGCATTCCCTTCGGCTTCGAGGACCGGGTGCGGCTCCTGGTGCAGGTGGAGGCGGTGAACATCACGGGCGGGAGCTGACCGGCCCAGTCACGCCGGGCCTTCCGGCTACAGCAGACTCTCGGGCGCCAGCGGCGCCAGGATCTCCAGCATCAGGCGGTCCCAGAGCGTCGAATCCGGCTCGCTGGTCAGCACCTGCTCGACCCCGCCCTCGTCACTCACCCATTCGATGCGCTCGGTGCCCGGCGCAAAGCGCACCCTGTAGGCGCCCTGCTGCTTGAGCACATCGATGAGCTTGAGCACCTGCTGCGCCATCTCGCGGCTGAAGATGATCAAACCGATCTCGGTGTTGTGCACGTCCGAGCGCGGATCGAAGTTCATCGAGCCGACGAAGAGGACCCGGCCATCGATCACCGCCGACTTGGCATGCAGGCGCCCGATCTGCGTGCCGAACAGGCCCAGGCGCACGCTGCGGCGGGTGCGCTGCGAGCTCAGCTCGTGGATCTCTGCGCCGAGCTTGAGCATGTCGGGCCGGTAGCGCCGGTAGCCGGTGTGCACCACCGGCTCGTCGGTGGCGGCCAGGGAGTTGGTGACCACGCTGATCTTCATGCCGCGGCCGCGCACCTCGCGCATGGCGTCCAGGCCGCCCTTGCCGGGGATCAGGTACGGCGAGACGATGGTCACGTCGGAACGCCCGCGGCGGATCTGCTCGATGACGTTGTAGCGGACGCTGTCGACGTCCAGCAGGGGAATGCCGCCATAGCTGGCCTGCTTGCCGATCACACGGTCCGGTGAATCGGCATAGGCCTCGGCACGGGTCCAGATCAGGTCCAGCTTGCCGGCCTTGATGTCTTCCACGATCGGGCTGTAACCCAGAAGGTCGTTGGGCGGCGGCGGGCGCGGCGCGGGTGTGGTGGCGGGGCTCGTGAGTTCGTCGAAGCGGCGCTGACGCTGCTCGCGCGGCGCCGTGGTGGCGACCACGGTCTCGAGGGGCCGCACGTACTCGCTGTTCCAGTACTGGTCGAACAGGCTGGCCAGCCGGGGGATCAGCGCGCCGGCCACGAAGGTGTCGAGGTCGATGAAGTTGGCGCCGGCCGTCTGCGTGAAGTACTCGTTGCCGATGTTGCGCCCGCCGGCCACCGCCATCGCGCCGTCGGCGATGAAGAGCTTGTTGTGCATGCGGCGGTTGACGCGGGCGAAGTCGAACAGCGACGCGGAGAAGCGCCCGAGCATGCTGCCGCGGCCGGCCGGGAAGGGATTGAAGAGGCGCAGTTCCAGGTTGGGCGTGGCGGCCAGCGCGAGCAGCAGTTCGTCCTCGCCCGAGGTGTAGAGGTCGTCCATCAGCAGGCGCACGCGCACGCCGCGCAGGGCGGCGTCGCGCAGGGTGCGCATGAGGTAGCGGCCGGTCTCGTCGTTGTGGATCTGGTAGTACTGCACGTCCAGCGTGCGCTCGGCACGGCGCGCCAGTTCGAGGCGCGTGTCGAGTGCGAAGTCGCCGCCCGGCATCAGGCGAAAACCGCTGAGGTCGGGGTCGGGCTGCGAGGACTGGGCGATGCGGCCCAGCGGCGTGTCCGTGGACAGCGGCATGGCCTTGGACGGCGTGCGCTCGAACTCGGCGGGCAGCATGGCGCAGCCGCTGGCAAGGAAAAGCACCGCCATCAGGGCCAAGCCCAGACGCATCCACTGCGGCCACGGGCTCGGCGCCTTCATCGCTAGAGGGCCTTGCGCAGGTTGGCAGGCGCGATGCGCAGCGCCTCGCGGTACTTGGCCACCGTGCGGCGCGCGCACTCGATGCCCTGCTCCTTGAGCATCTCGGAGACCTGGCTGTCCGACAGCGGCTTCTTCGCGTCCTCGGCACTGACGAACTGCTTGATCAGCGCCCGCACCGCGGTGCTGGAGGCGTTGCCGCCGGTCTCGGTGCCCAGGGCCGAGCCGAAGAAGTACTTGAGCTCGACCGTGCCATAGGGCGTGGACATGTACTTGGCGGTGGTCACGCGGCTGATGGTGGATTCGTGCAGGCCCAATTCGTCGGCGATCTCGCGCAGCACCAGTGGGCGCATGGCCAGCTCGCCGTGGACGAAGTAGTTCTTCTGCCGCTCCACGATGGCGTTGGAGACGCGCAGGATGGTGTCGAAGCGCTGCTGGATGTTCTTGATGAACCAGCGCGCCTCCTGCAATCGCTGCGACAGCGCCTGGCTGCCCTCGCCCTTGTGGGACTTCAGCGCGCCGGCATAGATGTCGTGCACGCGCAGCCGCGGCATGATCTCCGGGTTGAGCGTGACGCGAAACTTGGCATTGCCACCCTGGCCCACGCGGGTGACGATCACGTCCGGAATGACCACGTTGCGCTCGACGTCGACGAAGCGGCGCCCGGGCTTGGGCTCCAGCCTGGCGATCATCTGAAGGGCAGCGCGCACCTCGTCCTCGTTGCTGCGGGTGAGGGTGGCCAGGCGCTTGAAGTCGCGCTTGGCAAGCAGTTCCATCGGCTGCTTGCAGATGGCCAGGGCGGTGCGGCGCACCTGCGCCTCTTCCTCGGTCTCGTCCTCGTGCCGCTGCGCGCGCAGCTGGATCGTGAGGCACTCGGCCAGACTGCGCGCGCCGACGCCGGCCGGCTCCAGGCTCTGCAGCAGGCCCAGCGCGACCTGGAAGTGGTGCACCAGCTCGTCGAACTGGTCGTTGTCGTCGCCCGCGAGGCCCGAGGCCAGGGCCGGCAGCGAGTCCTCCAGGTAGCCGTCGTCGTTGAGCGACTCGATCAGGAAGCGCAGCGCGGCCCGGTCGTTCTCCTCCAGGCGCAGGGCCAGGGCCTGGCGGTGCAGGAAGGACTGCAGCGACTCCTGGCTGCTGGCGAGTTCGGTGGCATCGGGGCGGTCATCGTCGCCCTGGCTGCTGTTGCTGCGCGCGGGGGCGTCGCCACCCCATTCGCTGTCGTCGGGGGCGAGGTCGACCGAGCCATCGCCTTCCCAGTCGGGCTCGCTGTCGGGAGCTTCGGCAGCCGTTGCGGCCTCGCCTTCGCCGGTCGCGGCCGATGCGCTCTCCACGGACGTCGAAGCCGGACCGGGCGCGAACTCGCTCTCGGCCTCGGACTGGCGGTCGTCGTCGCGCACCGGGGCATCGGCGGCCTCCAGGCCGAACTCCTCGCGCGGCGCCTCGTCGGTGGCGCGCTCCAGGAAGGGGTTCTCGTCGAGCATCTGCTCGACTTCCTGGCTCAGCTCGAGCGTGGACAGCTGGAGCAGCCGGATCGACTGCTGCAGTTGCGGCGTGAGCGCGAGGTGCTGCGAGACGCGCAGCGAGAGCCCTTGCTTCATGTGCGTCGGCCTCTACATCCGGAAGTGCTCGCCCAGGTAGACGCGCCGTACCTCGGCGTTGTCGACGATCTCCGATGGCGTGCCTTGTGCCAGCACATGCCCGTCGCTGATGATGAACGCGTGATCGCAGATGCCCAGCGTCTCACGCACGTTGTGGTCCGTGATGAGCACGCCGATGCCGCGCTCCTTCAGGAAATTGATGATCCGCTGGATCTCGATCACAGCGATCGGGTCGATGCCGGCGAAGGGCTCGTCCAGCAAGATGAAGCGCGGCTGCGTGGCCAGCGCGCGCGCGATCTCGACGCGGCGGCGCTCGCCACCCGACAGCGCCAGCGCCGGCGAGTCGCGCAGGTGGTCCACGCGCAGGTCGTGCAGCAGCTCGCCCAGGCGCTCCTCGATGCGCTGCCTGGGCAGCGGCTGGGGCCGGCCGTCGCCGTTGGGCTCGCGCTGCAGCTCGAGCACAGCGCGCACGTTCTCCTCGACCGTGAGCTTGCGGAAGATCGAGGCCTCCTGCGGCAGGTAGCTCAGGCCCATGCGCGAGCGGCGGTGGATCGGCATGTGCGCGATGGGCTCGCCGTCGATGCTGATCTCGCCGGCATCGGCGCGCACGAGGCCGACGATCATGTAGAAGGAGGTGGTCTTGCCCGCGCCGTTGGGCCCCAGCAGGCCGACCACCTCGCCCTTCTCGACGGCCAGCGAGACGTCCTTGACGACCTTGCGGCTTCCGTAGCTCTTCTGCAGGCCGCGCGCCTCGAGGCGGCTGCCCCGCGCGGCGATGCTGCCGTTGACCATGCCCGTGTCCTCCGTCACTGCCGCGATTCCCCGCCGAGGGTGGTGGTCGAGCGCAGGCCCGGACCGGAAGCCGGCGTCGCAGGCGCCGGAGCGGCCGGCACCGCTGCCTTGGCGCCGCCTGCGGCCGGCGCGGAGGCAGCCGACTTGGGCGTCAGGATCGCCCGCACCCGCCCGCCGGCCGGCGCCGCGACGCCCGCGTTGGGCGGCAGCGAAGAGCCGTTGACGGTGAAGGTGTCGTTGCTCTGGTCATAGACGATCAGCGGCCCGCTGCTCTCGTCGTTGACGGTGGCGCCATAGAGGCGGCGCATCACGGCGCGACGGATGAACTTCACGTTGTCGGCACGGCTGTCGTATTCGATGACTTCCGACTCGCCCTCGATCCACTCGTCGGTGCCAGCGTCGCGCTTCTGCTTGTAGTAGGCCAGCTTGCCGGGCGCGGCGGTGACCACGCCGTACTGGTAGCCCTCGGGGTCCTGCCGCACGTCGATGCGCGTGCCGCGAATGATGATCGTGCCCTTGGTCACCACCACGTTGCCGGTGAAGACGCTGGCCTGCTTGAGGTCGTCGTAGCGCATCGCGTCGGCCTCGATGTTCATCGGCTTGGTGCGGTCGGCCTTCTCGGCCTGCGCCAACGACGCCAGGCCGGCCAGCGACAAGGCGAATACGAAAGCACGACAGAGATGGCGAAAAGCGAGCGGAGAAAGTAACGAATTCATAAAGGCACGAAACTTGCTGGCGGATTGTATGCGGCCTCATGGACCCGGACTTCGGCGCCCGGATGAAAAAGCCCGCCGAGGCGGGCTTCCGGGGGAGCGGGGGGCGGCGCCTCAGGCGCTCTTGCGTGCCTCGCCGACCAGGTAGTCGGTGATCTGCAGGGCGCGTTCCATGCTGCGCGCCATTTCGCCGTCCACGTACCAGCGCCCCGCGATGCCCAGCGAGGGCACGCCGGCCACCTGGTAGGCGTCCTGCAGCTGCTTGGCGCGCTGGATCTTGCTGGCCACGCTGAAGGACTTGTACTGCTCGGTGAACTTGTCCTTGTCCAGGCCGTTGGCCGCGGCCCAGTCGATGATCTGCTGGTCGCCCGACAGGTTCTGGCGCTGCTGGTGGATGGCGTTGAACACCCGGCGCTGGTATTCGTCGACCTTGCCCATGGCTTCCAGGGCGTAGTAGAGCTTCTGCTGCGGCTGGAAGCTGGCCTGGAAAGCGACCGGCACGCGCCGGAAGGACACGTGCGGCGGCAGCTTGCGGATCCAGCCCTCGAGCGTCGGTTCGAAGGCATTGCAGTGCGGGCAGCTGTACCAGAAGAACTCGATCACCTCGACCTTGCCGGCCGGTGCGTCGACCGGCACGCGCTTTTCGAGCACCGCGTAATCGCTGCCGGCCTTGGGGACCTGGGCCTGCGCGTGCGCGGGGGAGACGAAGGGAAGCAGACCCAGCGAGCTGGCTGCCAGCGAAAAATCACGACGTTTCATGCGAATGGTTCTCCTGTGCGGCTGACAGAGCCGGTGCGGCGGCCGGAGTTCCCGGAACGCCGCGGTGGACGAAAAAGCTCAGCGCTGCACGCGCACGAGGGCCGATTCGAGGCCGTTGCCGTCGAGCCGCTCCTTGAGCCGGTCGGCGTCTTCCTTCTTGTTGAATGGGCCTGCCCGCACCCGGAACACGGTGCGGCCGGCCTGCTCGCGCTCGGTGATCCGGGCCTCCACGCCCATCAGCGAGAGCTTGGCGCGCTGGGCTTCCGCGTCTTCGGTGCTGCGGAAGGCGCCGGCCTGCACGAAGTACATGAAGGGGTCGCTGCTGCTGGGCGCCGCGGCGGCGGTCTGGGTGCTGCTGCCGCCGGCACGGGCACGGGCCAGGTCGCCGATCGGGTCGCTCGACGGCGGGAGCGCATTGGCTTCCGCCGGCACGGGCGGGCGCGCCGCACGCGGCTGCTGCGACGGCTGGCCGGGCGTCGGCTGCACCACCACCGGCGCCGGTGCGGTCTGCGGGGCAGCCGGCGCAGTGGCAGAGGGCTGTGCCGGCGCGGCGGGCACGGGTGGCGGCTCCGGTGGGCGCACGGCGCCGGCCTTGCCGGCCAGGGGTGCATTGGGATTCCAGTCGCGGTTCTTGCGCGCCTCGGCCTCGTCCTGCTCGGCACCGCCGCGCTGGGTCTTGGTCATGAAGGGGATCGGCACCTTGGTCACGTAGACCGCGATGCCCAGCGCCACGCCCAGCCCCAGCACCAGGCCGACGATCAGGCCGATGACGATGTTGCCGCTTTGTCTTTTAGTCATGGTGAGGGTCTGCAATCACATCTTGCGCGGCGCGCTCACGCCGAGAATCGCGAGGCCATTGTGCAGCACCTGGGCAGTGGCCGCGACCAGCGCCAGGCGGGCCCGCTTCACGGGCTCGTCGTCCACCAGGATGCGCTCGGCATCGTAGTAGCTGTGGTAGGCCGAGGCCAGCTCGCGCAGGTAGAAGGTGACGTCGTGCGGCGCGAAGTCCTTGGCGGCGGCGGCGAGCATGTCGGGATACTTGGCCAGCATCAGCAGCAGGGGCTGGGCAGCCGGGCTGGACAGCGGCGACAGGTCGGCCTGCCCCAGCGCGGACACATCGCCGCCCCAGGCGGCCAGCACCGAGCAGATGCGCGCATGGGCGTACTGCACGTAGTAGACCGGGTTGTCGTTGTTCTGCGCGAGCGCCAGGTCGACGTCGAAGGTGTACTCGGTGTCGGGCTTGCGGCTCAGCAGGAAGAAACGCACGGCGTCAGTGCTGGTCCATTCGATCAGGTCGCGCAGCGTGACGTAGCTGCCGGCGCGCTTGCTGATCTTGACCTCCTCGCCGCCGCGCATCACGCGCACCATGGTGTGCAGCACGTAGTCGGGGTAGCCGGCAGGAATCCCAACGCCTGCCGCCTGCAAGCCTGCACGCACGCGGGCGATGGTGCCGTGGTGGTCGGTGCCCTGGAGGTTCACCACCTTGTGGAAGCCGCGCTCCCACTTGGCGATGTGATAGGCGACGTCGGGCACGAAGTAGGTGTAGCTGCCGTCGCCCTTGCGCATGACGCGGTCCTTGTCGTCACCGTAGTCGGTCGACTTGAGCCACAAGGCACCGTCCTGCTCGTAGGTCTTGCCCGCTGCCACCAACTTCTTCACCGTGGCCTCGACCCGGCCGCTGGTGTAGAGGCTGGACTCCAGGTAGTAGTTGTCGAAGCGCACCTGGAAGGCCTTCAGGTCCAGGTCCTGCTCATGGCGCAGGTAGGCCACGGCGAACTGGCGGATCGAATCGAGGTCGTCGACGTCGCCGCTGGCGGTGTATTCGCGATCGTCCGAGCGCACCGTCTTCTTCGCCTTGAAGTCCTCGGCGATGTCGGCGATGTACTCGCCGTTGTAGGCCTGCTCGGGCCATTGCGGATCGCCCGGCTTGAAGCCCTTGGCGCGCAGCTGGGTGCTGGTGGCCAGGGTCTGGATCTGCACGCCGGCATCGTTGTAATAGAACTCCCGATACACCTGCGCGCCCTGCGTGGCGAGCAGGTTGCAGATGGCGTCGCCCAGTGCCGCCTGCCGGCCATGGCCCACGTGCAGCGGACCCGTGGGGTTGGCCGACACGAACTCGACCAGCACGCGCTCGCCACCCTGTTGGCCGGCCTCGCGGCCGAAGGCCTCGCCCGCGGCCAGCACCTCGCGCACGACCTGCTGCTTGGCGGCGGTCTTGAGGCGGATGTTCAGGAAGCCGGGGCCTGCGATCTCCACCGCGTCGACCCATTGCTGGAAGGCGCGGGTCGCGCGCAGCGCGGCGCTGATGTCCTCGGCCAGCTCGCGCGGCTTGCGCGAGAGCGGCTTGGCGAGCTGCATGGCGGCCGTGCAGGCCAGGTCGCCATGCGCCGCCACCTTGGGCGATTCGAAGGCCGCCTTGGCGCCATAGCCGGGCGAAAGGGTTTCGAGCGTGTTCGCGAGCGCCGCGAGCAGATCCTGTTTGACCAATAGCATCGCGGGATTTTACCGGGGGCAAACCCGCCCCTCGTCCGCCTCGGTCATCCGCCGGTCAGGGGCGGCCGTTAGCATGGGCGGCCCCTGTCGGGGCTCCTGCCACAACCCACCTCGAGGACACCCACACCATGAAGAAGTTTCTCCCTCTGATGGCCATGGCGGCCTGTCTTTGCGTCGGCGCCGCGCATGCGCAGGACAAGGCCCCCACGGCCCAGCAAAGCAAGATGGCCACGTGCAACAAGGACGCCGGCGACAAGAAGGGCGACGAGCGCAAGGCCTTCATGAAAACCTGCCTCTCGGCCAAGCCCGTGACGCAGCAGGACAAGATGAAGACCTGCAACGCCGACCCCAAGGCCAAGGCGCTGAAAGGCGACGAACGCAAGGCCTTCATGAAGGAATGCCTCAGCGCCAAGCCGGCGGCTTGAAGGCCCGGACCTTCCCGATCAGCCCCGCGGGCGTCGTCCTGACGGGGCTTTTTTGCGGCGCTACCTCAGGACGCTGAACAGGTTGTTGAAGTCGTCGGTCCACGGCGCAACGCCATAGACCGGGTCGGGCGTGGTGGCCGCTCCGCGAAAGGGCTCGCGCTGCAGCGCCCGCGGGTCGCGCGCCACCAGCATCCAGATGCTGCGCTCCACGTCGATGGCCTCGGGGTTGTCCTCCACCAGCGCGGCGTGCAGGCCGCGCGCCTGGGCGATGGTGCTCACCACCGTGTCGAGCTTGAGGTAGCGGTTGGACACGTGGAAGGCGATCACGCCTTCGGGCTTCAGGTGGCGCAGGTAGATGTCCAGCGCCTGCACTGTCAGCAGATGAGCCGGCACCGAGTCGCCCGAGAAGGCATCCACCGCCAGCACGTCGAAGCCCTGCGGCGCCTCGCGCTCGAGCGCCAGCCGCGCGTCGCCCAGCACGCGCTCGATGCGCGCGTCGCTGTCACGCAGGTAGCTGAACTCGCTGTCGGCCAGGTCGAAGACGCGCTGGTTGATCTCGTAGAAGCGGTACACGTCGCCGGGCCGCCCATAGGCGGCCAGCGTGCCGGCGCCCAGGCCGATGATGCCGACGTGGCGCGGGCCGGCCGGCGCGGCCTCGATCGCGCGCCCGACGCCGGAGCTCTTGCTGTAGTAGGAACCCGGCCAGCGCCGGTTCTCCGCCGCGAGGTACTGCTCGCCGTGCAGGGTCATGCCGTGGTGGAGGCGGCGCACCCGGTCGTTCTCCTCGGTGCCGGAGTCGGACACCATCATCGCACCGTAAAAGTTGCGGTCCAGGCGCCGCGCGCGCGCATCGTCGCGCACCTGCTCGGACAGGTACCAGCCGCAACCGGCGGCCAGCGCCAGCCCCGTCAGCACGCCGATGCGGCGATGCCGCCACACCGCGAGCGCGGCCAGCGCGCACAGTACCAGGCCGATCCCCAGCTCGTAGAAGGCCGGCAGCACGTAGGGCGCGCCCAGCCCCACCAGCACGCCGCCGAGCGCGCCGCCCAGGGAGAGCATCAGGTAGAAGCGCGTCAGGTACTCCGGGCCGGGCCGCAGGCGTGCCGTTTCGCCGTGCAGGCACAGGCACAGCAGGAACAGGCCGCCGACGAAGATCGGCAGCCCCGTGCGCAAGGCGCTGCCGATGCTGTCCTGCAGGGCGTAGGCGCCCAGCACCAGCATGACGGCGGCCAGCGGCAGCACGATGGGGCGCCGGTACCAGCGGTCGCTGTCGAAGCTGAGGATGAAGGACAGCAGGTACACCGACAGCGGCAGCACCCACAGGAAGGGCACCGGCGCCACGTTCTGCGTGACATGGTTGGTGACGGCCAGCAGCAGCCAGGTCCCCAGCGCGGGCAAAGCGAGCCACAGCAGCTGATCGATGCGGCGCGGCTTCGGGCTCGGGGCGACGGCCGCGTCGGTGGCCGTCGCCGATGCGGCGCCGGGCCAGCGCCGGGCCACGTAGACGGTGGTGGCCCCGCACAGCAGCACGAACAGCACGAAGCCCGCCGACCAGGCCCAGGCCTGCTGCGGCACGGTGCTGCGCGGCTCGATCAGCACGGGGTAGCAGAGCAGCGCCGCCAGCGAGGCGAGGTTGGACAGCGAGAAGTAGCGGTACACCTGGGCACCCCAGGGCGTGCGCGTGACCCAGGACTGCACCAGCGGCCCGGTGGTGGACAGCAGGAAGTACGGCAGCCCGATGGTGGCGATCAGCAGTCCGAGGATGCGCAGCGTCGGCTCCTCGTTGCCGGCGGGCTTCCAGGACGGATCCGCCAGCACCGGCAGGAAGGCGAGGCTCGCCAGCAGCAGCGTGCCGTGCACCCATGCCTGCGTACGCGCCGCCAACCTGCGGGCCACCCAGTCCGCATAGGCATAGCCGGCCAGCAGCGCGAGCTGGAAGAACACCATGCAGACCGACCACACCGCCGCCGAGCCGCCGAACCAGGGCAGGATCTGCTTGGCGATCAGCGGCTGGACCAGGAACAGCAGGAAGGCGCTGGTGAAGATGGTGCCGGCGAACAGCGCTTTCACGGCCACCGGCTGCATGGCCTGTCAGCCCTTGGCACCGAAGCCGCGCGCCAGGAACACGGCCACCAGGGGAATCAGCGCGATCAGGTGGGCCTGGATCATCACCAGCTTGCGCGTCTTGCGGATCTCCGCCTCGGCCGGCAGCGTGCCGGTGGCGCGCACGGCCTTGCGCCAGCGGAAGTAGGTCAGCGTCGGGAAGATCGAGAGCACGCCGACGATGACGAAGAGCCCCAGCTTCACGTGCAGCAGCGGGTTGGTCCAGTACCAGGCCGTGCCCTTCATGCCCCACCAGGTGCGGGCGATGCCGGTGGCGAGCACGGCGATGGCGGCGATGCCGTAGACCATGTCCACCCGGGCCAGGCGCTCGACGGCGGCGGCATTGAGCCATTCGACGCGGCACAGCGCCGCCTCGCTGGAGATGAACACCACCATCGTGAGGATGGCCAGGATGTGCAGGTAGGCGAGGATCGCTTCGAGGGTCATCGGGCTTTTTCCGTGGATGTCGTGGAAGTCGCGGGCGCAGCGATTGTGCCGCCCCAGAATTCCGGCCGCGCATATTGGGCCTTCAAAAAGTCCAGCCACAGCCGCACCCGCAGCGGCAGGTGTTTGCGCTGGGGGAACACGGCGTAGATGCCGTTGGGCGGCGCCGCGAAGTCGTCGAGCAGCGGCACCAGCAGGCCGGCGTCGATCTCGGCCTCCACCTCCCAGGTACTGCGCCAGGCAATGCCGTGGCCGGCCAGGCACCAGTCGTGCAGCACCTGGCCGTCGGAGCAGTCCAGCGGCCCGGTGGGCTTGAGGTGGATGACCTCGGACTCGCCGTCGACGGAAGGCACGCGAAAGGCCCAGCCGCGGGTCTGCGAGGCGTCGCTGGACAGGCTCAGGCAGGCGAAGCGCGACAGCTCGCCCGGATGGCGCGGCGCCCCGTGCCGGCGGATGAACTCGGGGGTGGCCACGCAGCGGCGCCGGTTGTCGGCCAGGCGCACGCTGACCAGGGAGGAGTCGGGCAGGTCGCCCACGCGCACCGCGCAGTCGTAGTTCTCGCCGGCCACGTCGATCACGCGGTCGCTGAGGTTGAGGGAGATGGTGACTTCCGGATGCAGCTGGTGGAAGCGCGGCACCAGCGGCGCCACGTGGCGGCGGCCGAAGCCCGCCGGCGCCGTCACCCGCAGGTGCCCGCTGGCCTTGATGCCACCGGCGCTGACGCTGGCCTCGGCATTGGCCAGCTCGACCAGCATGCGCTGGCAGTCCTCCAGGAAGGCGCTGCCCTCGTGGGTGAGGGTGATGCGGCGGGTGGTGCGCAGGAGCAGCTTGACGCCCAGGCGCTCCTCCAGCGCATCGAGGCGCCGGCCCATGATCGCGGGGGCCACGCCCTCGGCCTTGGCGGCGGCGGTGAGGCTGCCGCGGGTGGCGATCGCGACGAAGGATTCGAGCTGCTTCAGGCGGTCCATCGGCGGCGATTATCCAAACGCGGGTTCATTCACGGCTGGTCAGGCTTCGCGCGCGCACTCGACCATCAGCGCGCGCAGCCACTCGTGCGCCGGCGAATGGTCGGTGCGCGGATGCCACAGCATGCGCACGTCGAAGAGCGGCAGCTCCAGCGGGAGGTCGAAGGGCGCGACCGCTGCCATGCGGGTCATGCGCCGCGCCAGCCGTGCCGGCACGCTGGCCACCACAGGAGATCGATGTAGTCGATCACGATCAGGCGGAAGGTGTGGCTGGTGGTGGGGGGTCGAAGCGCGCGGGCTCGATCACCCGGTCCATCGCGGCGATCGCGTCCTGCACGCGCGGCCACAGCAGCAGGGCCAGTTCGGTGGGCATGAGGCCGCCGCCCGCGCGCATCAGCAACTCGTCGCCGAACAGCTCGCGCAGGCGCGCCAGCAGCGTGCTCATGGTCGACTGGCTCATCTCCAGGCGCTCCGCCGCGCGCGTGACATGGCGCTCGCGCAGCAGGGCGTCGAAGGCGCGCAGCAGGAAGGCGAACCAGATCCGCATCGACTCCTAGAGTTGATATTGTTACTACATGATTAGTAGCGTATGCTACAAATCATGTGGGCCATCCTGATCGTCACCCTGCCGACCCAGCCGAACGCGGTGCGCCTGCGTATCTGGCGGGCGCTCAAGGCGCTGGGCTGCGCGGCGCTGCGCGACGGCGCCTACCTGCTGCCGGACACGCACGCGCCGGCGCTGGGGTCCCTGGCCGCAGAGGTGCGCGAGCACGGCGGAGCGGCTTCGGTGATGACGCTGTCCCCGCGCGACGAGGCCCAGCGCGACGAGGTGCTGGCCCAGTTCGATCGCACTGAGGCCTATGCGCTATGGCGCGAGACCGCAACGGCGCTGCAGTTCGAGATCGAAGCGCTGGGCGAAACCGAGGCCAGGCGCCGCCTGCGCGGCGTGGCCGACGCGCTGCAGGCCTTGCGCGGCATCGACTACTACCCGGGCCCAGCCGCCGAGCAGGCCGAGGCCGAGCTGCTGGCCCTGCGCCGCGCGCTGGACGCCAGGTTCTCCAAGGGTGAGCCGCAGCCGCGCGCGGATGACGGCATCGTGCGGCTGGACAAGGCCAAGTTCCAGGGCAAGCGCTGGGCCACCCGCGCGCGCCCGTGGGTCGACCGGCTGGCCTGCGCCTGGCTGGTGCGGCGCTTCATCGACCCGGCGGCCGAGTTCGTCTGGCTGGATGACGTCGGGCGCTCGCCGATTCGCACGCCGCGCGGCGTTGTCGGCTTCGACTACGACGGCGCGCGCTTCACCCACGTCGGGACGCGCGTCACCTTCGAGGTGATCGCGGCGAGCTTTGGCCTGGAATCCGACCCGAGGCTGCGGCGCGTCGCCGGCGCGGTGCACTACCTCGATGTGGGCGGTATCCCCGTACCCGAAGCGGCCGGGCTGGAAGCCGTGCTGGGCGGCCTGCGCGAAGTGCATGCCAAGGACGACAAGCTGGTTGCCGCCGCGGCGGCGGTGTTCGATGCGCTCTATGCAGCGCCGGGAGCCTCTTCGTGAGCGCCACTCTGGACAAGACGGGCGAGGTGCCCCCCGCACCCGACCCCGTCGGCTTCGCCGAGGCCTTGCGCTTCTGGCTCAAGCTCGGCTTCATCAGCTTCGGCGGGCCGGCCGGGCAGATCGCGATCATGCACACCGAGCTGGTCGAGCGTCGCCGTTGGATCAGCGAGAAGCGTTTTTTGCACGCGCTGAACTACTGCATGCTGCTGCCCGGGCCGGAGGCACAGCAGCTGGCCACCTACATCGGCTGGCTGATGCATCGCAGCTGGGGCGGCATCGTCGCCGGCGCCTTGTTCGTGCTGCCCTCGCTGTTCATCCTGATCGCGCTGTCGTGGATCTACCTGCGCTTCGGCGACGTGCCGGCGGTGGCCGGCATCTTCTACGGCATCAAGCCGGCCGTGACGGCGCTGGTGCTGCACGCGGCGCACCGCATCGGCACGCGAGCGCTGCGGAACCGCTGGATGTGGGGCATCGCGGCGGCGGCCTTCGTCGCCATCTTCGCCTTTGATGCGCCCTTTCCGGCGATCGTCCTCGCGGCCGGGCTGATCGGCCATTTCGGGTCGCGCCGTGCACCGGCGGTGTTCGCGCTCGGCGGCGGCCATGGCAGCGAGCAGCACAGCTACGGACCTGCGCTGATCGACGACGACACGCCCACACCGCCGCACGCGCGCTTCTCGCGCAGCCATCTGGCAAAGCTGCTGGCCGTCGGGCTGGGCATCTGGGCGCTGGCGATGGGCGCCCTCGCCGCCACACAGGGCCTCCAGGGCACGCTGGCGCAGATGGGCTGGTTCTTCACCAAGGCCGCGCTCCTGACCTTCGGCGGCGCCTATGCGGTGCTGCCCTATGTCTACCAGGGCGCGGTCGAGCAGCACCACTGGCTGTCGGGCGCGCAGATGATCGACGGCTTGGCCCTGGGCGAGACGACGCCGGGTCCGCTGATCATGGTGGTGGCCTTCGTGGGCTTCGTCGGCGGCTGGCTCAAGCAGGTGCTCGGACCCGAAGCCCTCTTTCTCGGCGGTGCACTGGCCGCCTCGGTGGTCACCTTCTTCACCTTCCTGCCCTCCTTCCTCTTCATCCTGGCCGGTGGGCCGCTGGTGGAAGCCACGCACGGAAAGCTGGGCTTCACCGCGCCGCTGTCGGCGGTCACCGCGGCGGTGGTGGGCGTGATCCTGAACCTGGCGCTGTTCTTCGCCTACCACGTGCTGTGGCCGCAAGGTTTCGGCGTCCGCTTCGACCTCGTGTCCGCCGTCATCGTCGTCGCGGCGGCCCTCGCCCTGTTCCGCTTCAAGGTCGGCGTGATGCCGCTGCTCGGCGCCTGCGCGCTCGCCGGGCTCGCCGTCACGCTGGGCCGGCCGCTGCTTTTTCCCTGAGGAGAGTCCCATGGATGCACCCGTCCGGCCCCCTGCGATGGCACTGGCCCTGGCCGCCAGCTTCGGCAGCGTCGAGCGTTGGCGCGAGGCCTTCGTCGCGATGGGCTACTCGCTCGGCGAGACGCCGGGCCAGGTCCTGCTGGTGTTTCGGCCGCAGGAGGGCATGCTGGTCCATCGGCGGACCACCGATCGCGCGCCGGATCCCGCGGGTGGCATCACGATCCTGGCCTTCGACAACCCGGGCGACATCGAATCCTTCGTGGCCGGCATCGACTGGAATCCCGCGTATGAGCGCTACCAGGAGGCCGTGCACGCGGCGAGCGAGGCCTTCGGCGCGGACCAGGACGAGATCGCGGGTGCGCTGTTGCTCGACGTGCGCCGCGCCGGCGTGTTCGAGCAGGCGTCATCGATGATTCCCGGCGCCCGCTGGCAGGACCCGGCTGCCGTCGCCCGCTGGGCCGGCGAGCTGCCGGCCGGCCGCGAGGTGGTCGTCTATTGCGTCTACGGCCATGAGGTGGGGCGCGCAACGGCGATGCGCCTGCGTGCCGCGGGCCTGAAGGCGCGCTACCTGCGCGGCGGCATCGACGGCTGGCAAAGCGCCGGTCGGCCGCTCGCCGCCAAGCCGGGCCGGGAAGGATCGACATCATGAAATGGGTGTCGCGCGAACGTCCGAAGATCGACCGCATCGCCTGCCCCTGGGTGATCCTGCGCTTCATCGATCGCGAGGCCGAGTTCCTCTATCGCAGATGATGGCCTGAGACACGCTCCATGCGCGGCAGGCCTGCGCGTTCCTTCGGATGGTCAAGCGCACGCCGAAGGCCTACAACGGCAAACCCAGGCCCGAAGGAGCGCGTCATGACCCCACTCGCCACCAGCAGCGTCACCTGCATGCTGCCCGTGAAAGACCTCGACCGTGCACGCCGGTTCTACGAAGAGGGGCTCGGCCTCGAGCCCCTCGGAGCCAAGCCGGACGGCAAGTTCGTCTACCGCTGCGGCGGCACCGAGCTCGCCCTGTTTCCCAAGCCGGAAGGCACGAAGGCCGAACACACGGCGCTCAGTTTCAAAGTGGAGCGCATCGAGGAAGCGGTCGCCGCACTCGCGCAGCGCGGCGTGCGCTTCGCCGACTACGACCTGCCGGGGCTGAAGACGGTCGAGCACGTCTGCGTGCTGGGCTCGGAGAAGGCCGCGTGGTTCGAAGACCCGGAAGGCAACATCCTCTGCCTGCACCAGGACCTGGCCTGATCAAGGCCGGTGCGAGAACAGAGGCGCGCCCTCTGTCGGCAGCTCGGCCGCCAGCACGGTGCCCGTGGCCGATTCGGTCATCACCACCTCGCGCGTGCCGGGCCGGAAGGCGACGTTGGTCACGGTCTGGCCAGCGGGACTGCGGACGAAATGGGTGAGTTCGCCGCGCGCATTCAGCACGAAGACCCCGCCCAGGCTGGCGTGCGCAACCACCACGCTGCCGTCTTCCGCGAGCGCCAGGCCGTCGGGCCCGCTGGCGCCGAAGAACGTCTGGAAGGCGCCCATCTTCGAGATGCTGCCGTCGGGCAGCAGCGGTGCGCGCCACACCTGGTTGCCGCGCGTGACGGCCACGAACAGCAACTTGGCGTCCCCGCTCACCGCGATGCCGTTGGGGCTGGGCGCGTTCGCGAGCAGCAGGTCCAGCTTGCCGTCGGTGCCGAGGCGGTAGACGCGGCCCGTGGGATCGTGCAGGCCGGTCTGGCCCTGGTCGGTGAAGTAGAGGCGCCCTTCGCCGTCGAAGCTCAGGTCGTTCACGCCCTTGAAGGACTCGCTGTTGCGGTGCGCGAGCACGGTGGCGATCGTTCCGGATGCCGCGTCGAGCTTCAGGATGCCGCGGCGGTAGTCGGCGATCCAGAGGCTGCCGTCGGCGTGAATCGCCATGCCGTTGGGCCAACCCTCGTACTGCACGACCAGTTGCCATTCGAGCGAGGGCGTCACGCGAAAGATGCGGCCGTAGGGAATGTCGGTGACGTACAGGTGGCCCGCGCGGTCGAACACCGGCCCCTCGAGGAAGCTGTCCATCACATGGCCGGGCTTGTTGGCGTCGACCCAGTCGGTGCGCCGTGGCTGGCGGAAGGCATCGGGCAGTCGCGTGAGCACTCGGGCCTCGATGATCTCAGGGGGAGTGAAGCTCAGGTTCCACATGGCCCGCGCGCCCTCATTCCGGCTGCACGCCGGCCGCCTTGATCACCGCGCCCCAATCCTGCGTCTGGCGCTTCACGTATTGCTGGAAGTCAGCGGTGGCCATGCCGCCCGGCGCGGCGCCCTGCTCGGCGAAGCGCTTGACCAGGTCGGGTGAGGCCAGGGCTTTCTTCACTTCGGCCTGGAGCTTGTCGATGATCGGCTGCGGCGTGCCCTTGGGCGCGGCGATGCCGAACCAGTTGGTGGCGGCCAAGCCCTTCATGCCGGCCTCGGCGCTGGTCGGCACATCGGCCAGTGCATCGAGCCGTTTCGGCGAGGTGACCAGGAGCGCGCGCACCTTGCCGCCCTTGACCTGCGGGATGGCGGTGGGCGCGGCGGTGACCAGCACGTCCACCTGGCCCGAGACCACGCCCAGCATCGCCTCGCCCGCGCCCTTGTAGGGCACGTGCGTCAGCGCGAGCTTGCCGTGCTGCTTGAAGAGCTCGCCCCCCAGGTGGGTCGAGCTGCCGACGCCGCCGGAGCCGAAGGTGAGCTTGTCGGGACTCTTGCGCGCGGCCTCGACCAGCTCCTGCGCCGTCTTGTAGGGCGAGCCGGCGCCGACCACCAGCACCAGCGGCGCATCGACGATGGTGGTGACCGGCACCAGGCCGCTCGCATGGTCCCAGGGCAGCTTCTTGAACAGGTGCGGCAGCATCGCGTAGGTGGTGTCGTTGATCAGGAAGGTGCCGCCGTCCGGCGCCGACTTCGCCACCAGGTCGGAGCCGATGGTGCCGCTGGCGCCGGCCTTGTTCTCGACGTAGAAGGACTTGCCGGTCTGCTCCGTGAGCTTCTGCGCGATCTGGCGCGCGGCGTAGTCGGTGGTGCCGCCGGGCGCGTAGGGCACAAGCAGGCGCACGGGCTTGTCGGGCCAGGCCGGCTGGGCGCTCGCGAGCGGGGCCAGGGCGAGCGCGCAGGCTCCCGCCGCGGCGAACAGCGCCGCGCGAATCGATGTCTTCATGGGATCAGTCTCCGGTCGTAATGTGTTGCTGCTTCAGCGCGGCGATCTCGTCCTCGCTGTAGCCGACTTCGCGCAGCAGGGCGCTGCCGTGCTCGCCCAGCAGCGGCGGCTGCAGGCGGATGCCGGGGCGCTCGCCGCCCAGGGTGAAGGGCATCAGCGGCACCTTCGATTCGGTGCCGTCGTTCATGCGCACCGGCGCCAGGCCGCCGGTGGCATTGAGATGCGGGTCGTCGAACAGGTCCTGCGGCTTGGTGATGGGTGCGAAGGGCAGCTCGTTCTTCTCGAACACCGCGGCCAGCTCGGCCGCGCTGTGGCCGGCCAGGTGCGAGCGCAGCATCGGCATCATCCAGTCCCGGGCCAGCACGCGGTCGTTGTTGGTCTTCAGTCGAGGGTCGGCCAGCATCTCCTCCAGGCCGAAGGCCTTGCAGAAGATGGTCCACTGCTTGTCGCTGACCGCGGCCAGGAAGATCTGCTCGCCGTCCCTGACGGTGAAGACGTCGTACACGGCCCACGCCGAGATGCGGCTGGGCATGGGGTCGGCGGCCTTGCCGGTGGCCGCGAACTGCATCATGTGCTGGGCGACCAGGAAGATGTTGTTCTCGAACAGGGCTGACTGCACCTCGCAGCCCTCGCCGGTCTGCTCGCGCTGCCGCAGCGCGGCCATCGCGCCGATGGCGCCGAACATGCCGCCCATGATGTCGTTGACGCTGGTGCCGGCGCGCAGCGGGTCGCCAATGCGGCCAGTCATGTAGGCCAGGCCGCCCATCATCTGCACCACCTCGTCGAGCGCGGTGCGGTGGTCGTAGGGACCGGGCAGGAAGCCCTTGTGGCTGACGTAGATCAGGCGCGGGTCGAGCTTCTTCAGGCTCTCGTAGTCCAGGCCCAGCTTCTTCATCGTGCCGGGCTTGAAGTTCTCGCTGACGATGTCGGCGGTGGCGATCAGGCGCAGCGCCGCCTGCACGCCCTCGGGCTTCTTGAGGTCGAGCGCGATGCTTTTCTTGTTGCGGTTGAAGGTGGGGAAAAAGCCCGCGCCCGAGCCCAGCAGGCGGCGCGTGGCATCGCCATCGATGGGCTCGACCTTGATGACCTCGGCGCCGAGGTCGCCCAGCAGCATGCCGCAGGTGGGGCCCATCACCATGTGGGTGAACTCGACGACGCGTATGCCGGCGTAGGGCAGCGGTGGGGTGGTGCGATCAGGCATGTGCTTTTCCTTGGATGAAGCCCTTGGGCAGGCCGGCCTCGGGCGTCATGCCGTAGACCGGTTCGCCGGGCAGGCCCGCCATCAGCGGAGCGCGGGCGGCGATGAGTCGGCCGATGTCGATGCCGGTGTGCACGCCCATGGCCTCGAACATGAAGACCAGGTCCTCGGTCACCACGTTGCCGGAAGCGCCGGGCGCGTAGGGGCAGCCGCCCAGCCCGCCGAGCGAAGCGTCGAAGGTGCGCACGCCTTCCTCGTAGGCCGCGAGGCAGTTGGCCAGGCCCAGGCCGCGCGTGTTGTGCATGTGGGCGGCGCCGGCCTTGTCGCCGAGCTCGGCACGCAGGCGCCGGAACAGGCGGCGCACCTGGGCCGGGTTGGCATAGCCGACCGTGTCGGACAGGCCCGATTCGTCGGCGCCCGCTTCGACGCACTGCACGGCCAGGCGGATCACCTCGTCTTCCGGCACCTCGCCCTGCAGGGTGCAGCCGAAGGCGGTGGAGATGCCGGCCTCCAGCTTCACGTGGGGCGCGATGTCGCGGCGCAGCGCGGCGATGGCACGGACCTCCTGGACCATCTCCTCGCGCGTCTTGCGCACGTTGGCCAGCGAGTGGGCAACGCTGGCCGAGACCGGCATGGTGAGCTTGTGCACGCCGGCCGCGAGCGCGGCCTCGGCGCCCTTGCGGTTGGGCACCAGCGCCATCACCGTGAGGCCGGGGAGCAGGACCGCGTGGCGCACCACCTCGGCGGCATCGGCCATCTGCGGGAGCAGGCGAGCCGGCACGAAGGAGGCGACCTCGATCTCGCGCACGCCGGCGACGTGCAGCGCATCGATCCAGCGCAGCTTGTCGGCAGTGGGCATGGTGGCCTGGACGGATTGCAGGCCGTCTCGGGGGCCGACCTCGCTGATCAGGACGTCGGGATGGGGCATGGGTCTGTCTCGCGGAAGAAGGAAGAAGGAGGAAGGAAGAAGGAAGAAGGAAGAAGGAAGAAGGAAGAAGGAAGAAGGAAGAAGGAAGAAGGAAGAAGGAAGAAGGAGGAAGGAGGAAGGAGGAGGAAGGAGGAAGGAGGAAGAAGCGCTTGACTGTTCTATCTTACAGAACTATATTCTTTTCAACAGAATTACACCGTACCCCACCCCCTGCTGTCAAGCCGGAACGCCCATGCCCCGCAAAGCCCAGACCGAATCGGTCGCCGATCTCAATGCCGCCCCCGGCGGCGCCGCCGCGGTCGATCGCGCGCTCAGCCTGCTGTCGTGCTTCCAGGCCGGCGACGAGGCTTTGAGCCTGGCGCAGTTCGCCGAGCGCACCCAGCTCTACAAGAGCACGGCGTTGCGCCTGCTGGCTTCGCTGGAGCATGCGCGGCTGCTGCGCCGGCTGGAGGACGGCCGCTATGCGCTGGGCCCGGAAATCGCGCGGCTGCATGGCCTCTATGCCGCCTCCTTCTCGCTGGACGCGGTGGTGCCGCCAGTGCTGCGCGCGCTGGTCGCGGCCACGGGCGAGAGCGCGGCGTACCACGTGCGTCAGGAACAGGGCGGCACCTGGGCGCGCCTGTGCCTCTACCGGGTCGATTCACCGCACGTGGTGCGCGACCACGTGCGCGCCGGCGACCTGCTGCCCAACGACCGCGGCTCGGGCGCGCGCATTCTGATCGCCTTCGGGCCCGAGGCCGGCCATGCGCGCGGCGCGAAGGAGCGCAAGCTCTACGACGCCATCCGCGCGCAGGGCTACTGCGCCATGGTCGGCGACCGCTCGGCGGAGCTGGGAGGGATCTCGGCGCCGGTGTTCCATGCCGACGGACGGCTGGCTGCGGCACTGACGCTGACCATGCCGGCGCACCGCTACGACGAACGGCACATCGAACCGGTGCGCGCGGCCGCGCGTCAGCTCACGGGATTGGTGTAGGCGAGCGCGCCTGGCTCACTCGCTGGTGTGCATCGACTTGATGAGGTTGTCGCGCATCGTCACAACCGCCTTCTGCAGCTGAACGAACTCGTCCGGTGACAGGCCCGTCGCGTCGGCGAGGCTCATTTCCCTGCTTTTCTCGCGCAGCCGCTTGCCGCTCTTCGTCAACCCGATCCGCACCTGGCGCTCGTCCGCAGGGTCGCGCTGCCGCTCCACGTAGCCCATCGCCTCCAGCTTCTTCAGAATCGGCGTGAGCGTGTTCGATTCGAGGAACAGCTTGGCGCCCAGGCTGCCGACGGTCTGGTCGTCCTGCTCCCAGAGCGACACGATGGTGATGTACTGCGTATAGGTCAGCCCCAGCTTCTCGAGCAGGGGCTTGTAGGCCTTGCCGAAGGCCAGGTTGGCGGAATAGACCGCGAAGCACAGGTAGTCCGAGAGCTTCAGGTCCTCGGGGATCGCCTCGACGGTGGATTTCATGGGCGTTCTCCTTGCCGGGGGCTCACGCTGCGCATGAGCGGCATTACACATCGCATGCGATCTTATCGCAGGAGCCTGCAATCGCCGCGGCGTTTTCGGACGGCAGAAAGCCCGCGGACGGCTTCCGCGGGCTTGGCGGCCGCGAGGCGCGATGGCCTCGCGATCGATCAGGACGTGCTGACGTTCAAGGCCACGTCGATGTTGCCGTGCACGGCCTTCGAGTAGGGGCAGATCTCGTGCGCCGCATGCGCGACGGCCTCGGCGACTTCCTGCGCAACGCCCGGCATGCGGACATCGAAGCGGGCCTGGATGAAGTAGGCCTTGCCGGTCTGGCCCAGGTCGACCTGGATGTCGACGGACAGGTCGGCGGGCAGCGCCACCTTCCTTTCCTTCGCCGCCAGGCCGAGTGCCAGGATGTAGCAGGCCGACCAGGCGCCTGCGAACAGCTGCTCCGCAGTGGGGTGGGCCTGGATCGCCGAGAACACGTGGGCGGGATTCGCGCCGCCGGGCGACGACAGTTCGATGTCGACGCGGTCGCCGCGGTTGACGAGGGTGTGGGTCTTGCCGGAGGCCAGGACTTTTTCGATCTTGCTCATGATGGTTTCCTTGAAGTGGAGGTGGTTTCGGTTCGGTTGATATCGCATCCGAATTGATCGCATGCGATGGACTGAATGATAGGCACGGGCGCCAAGAATCCACGGTAATTTGTCACACGGCGGATGTGCCGTGTTCACGCGACGCGCGCGCCTTCCAGCAGCCTGGAGAAATTGTCCAGGGAGGTCCTGAAGAAGGGCTCCAGCGTCTTTTGCATCGACAGCCTGAACATCAGGCGCGGCAGGATGCCGTCGGGCAGGTACACCTCCAGCGTCAGCTGGGTGGCATTCACCGGCACCGGCTCGATCAGGTAGCGCAAGGCGCTCCTCTTTCCGACCTCGGTCTCCCAGAGCTCCGTGCCCGATGGGCCCACTTTCACTTCGCTGGTCACGACTTCCGGATAGTGGCTGCCGACGCAGCGGTGCCGCTGGCCGATGTGGTTCGGGCGCGGGTCGCGCAACTCCAGGCGCTCGACGCCGTCGATCCACCGGGTGCGCGCCGGCAGGTCGATCAGGCACTGGTAGACCTCGCTCGCCGGAGCCTCGATGCGCCGCGACAGCGCCATCGCCCGGCGCGGGTCCGCCAGCCTGAAGGGCTCGGGCGGCTCGACCTTCGCCTCGACAAGATAGCCGGCCATCGAATGATGGCGATAGACGACTTCGCCGATCTCGTCGTAGCGGTTGCTGCCGCTCTCGAACGAAGACGCCGTTGCGACACCGTCGCCCAGCTGGTTCAGGGTCTCCTCGGTCACCAGCAGGTACTCGGGCTCGGGCACCGAGTTCTTCAGCAGCCGGTGCGCGACGATGATGCTCTTGCCGATGAATTTCGAGTGCCCCTTGACCTCCATCGTGCTGGCGGGCCCCAGGTGTGCGATGAACTTGAGCGAAAGACGGCTGAGACCGGTGCAGGCGCCGCATTGGCAAACGCGCAGCATCTCGAGCTGCCGGAGATGAAGATGAAAGTCCACGAACATCTTCTTCGCCTGCGCCAGGAGATCGGCCAGCGAGGGCGGCGTGCCGGTGCGACAGAACAGCACGGCGTCGCCCTCGAATTCGCACACTTCCAGGCCGAGCTGGTTCGCATCCACCAGCAGTTCCAGCAATCCCTTGACGATGTGCTGGCTGTGCCGGACCTCGGTCTCGGCCACGAAGCGCGTGAACCCGCCGATATCCGGGATGAAGAAGAGAACGTTGTCGGAACTTGGCGATGTCGCCATGGCTCACCTCCATCGTCCGGTTGTGGTGCCGGTCGCCGCGTCCCTGGCGCGGCGATCCATCAGGCTACCGCTATTCCGCCTTGAAGCCGGACGCCTTGATCGGTGCCTCCCACCGCTTCAGGTGCGCCGCCTGGGTCGCCGCCAGCTCGGCCGGCCCCGCATGCGCCGGCACCAGGCCCAGGTTGTAGATCTTGTCCTGCACGTCGGGGGCGCGAAGCGCGTCGGCCACCGCGCGGTCGATGCGCTGCACCAGCTCGGGCGCCATGCCGGGCGGGCCGTAGAGCCCGAAGAAGGCATCGGCCGAGACGTCGATGCCGGCCTCCTTGAGCGTGGGCACCTCGGGCAGCGCGCGGTTGCGCTGCGTGCCGGTGACGGCCAGGATACGCACCTTGCCGGCGCGATGGTGCTCGATGGTCTCGGAGGCGGTGTCGACCATCAGCGGCACCTGGCCGCCGATCAGGTCCTGCGCGGCCGGCGCGCCGCCGCGGTATGCCACGTGGGTCATCGGCACGCCGGCGGCCTGGGCGAGCAACTGGCCGGCGAAGTGCGGCACGGTGCCGGCGCCCGAGGTCGCGTAGTTGGCCTTGGCGGGATTGGCCCTCATCCAGGCCAGCACCGTCTTCAGATCGCCGGACACCGCGCCAGGGCCGGCGGTGACGGCGAAGTCGAAGGTGCAGGCCTGCGAGAGGGGGGTGAAGTCCTTGGCGGTGTCGTAGCCCAGGTTCTGGTAGAGCCAGGGGTGGATCACCATCGCGCCGCTGGGCGAGAAGATCAGCGTATTGCCATCCGGGGTGGAGCGCTTGATCTCGGTCAGCGCCAGCCTTCCTGCCGCGCCGGGCTTGTTGTCGACGATGACGTTCTGCCCCAGCGAGACGCGCATCTTGTCGGCGAGCAGGCGCGCGACCTGGTCGGCCGATCCGCCCGGCGGAAAGCCGACCAGGATGCGGGTGGTGCGCTCCTGCGCGAGCGCCAGGGATGGGGCAAGCGCGGCGACGATCTGCGCGCTTGCCAGCGCGGTGAAATGACGGCGTTTCATGCTTCTCGGTCTCCTCGGAGTGGTTGTCGGTGTCGTCGAGATCGTTCAGCGCGCCGGGGCGAGATCGCGCAGCGCCGCCAGCACGGCCGCGTTCTGCTCCGGCAGGCCGACCGTGATGCGCAGCCAGTGCGGCAGCCCGTAGTTGTCGAGCAGCGAGACCTCGATGCCCGCCGCCAGCAGGCGCGCATGCACCGTGCGCCCCTCGCCGACCTGGACCATCAGGAAGTTGCCCGAGGAGGGGATGGAGGCCAGCCGCAGCTCGTGCAGCCCGTTCTCGAGCTGCGCACGACCGGCGTTGTTGAGCTGGTAGCTGCGGGCGAGGAAGGCCTCGTCGGCCAGCGCCGCGACCGCCGCCGCCTGCGCCGGCGTGCTGACGTTGAAGCGCGGCCGCTGGGCGTTGAGCCGCGCCGAGAGCGCCGGTTGCGCGACGCCGTAGCCGACGCGCATCCCGGCCAGCCCGTAGGCCTTGGAGAAGGTGCGCGCCACGATCAGGCTGGGAAAGCGCCGCACCCAGCCCATGCTGTCGTAGCGCTGGGCCGGCGCGAGGTATTCGGTGTAGGCCTCGTCCAGCAGCACCGTCACCCCGGCCGGGACCGATTCGAGGAAGCCGAGCAGTTCGCCGGCCTCGAGGAAGCTGCCGGTGGGGTTGTTCGGATTGGCGATGAAGACCAACCGCGTGTCCGCCCCGATCACGGCCCGCATGGCGGCCAGGTCGTGCCCGAAATCGTGCGCAGGCACCACGGTGCTGCGGGCATGCGCGTGCGCCGCCGCCTGGCCGTAGACCACGAAGCCATACTGCGAGTAGACGATGCCCTCGCCCGGCTTCACGCTCACCCGCGCCGCGAGTTCCAGGATCTCGCTGGAGCCGCTGCCCAGCGTGAGCCAGTCGATCGGCACGTCGAGCCGGGCCGCGAGCGCGTGCTTGAGCGCGGTACCGTTGCTGTCCGGGTAGTTGCCCGCGCCCTGCAGCGCGGCGGCCGCGGCGCGGCGGGCCGACTCGGGCATGCCGAGCGGGTTCTCGTTGGAAGCCAGAAGGATCATCGCGGGCGTCTCTTTTATTTAAGAAGTTAAATATATGGCGCGCTTGCGGACTGCCTATCAGGGCCTACCCTTTGCTTGGGGCGGGAGGCCCGGCTGCCTGCGATTACCCTCAATTTGGTCACTGATAAAACGCTCATTCAGACCCTTACAGATCAACGGGGTATCGAATAAAGTCATCGGCTGTATTCGTCCGTCTTGCATTCAAGGAGCAGAGAACATGACCGCCCGCACGACCGTCCACGGCCTCCAGGTCGCCACCGAACTGCATCGCTTCATCGAGGAACAGGTGCTGCCGGCCACCGGCGTCGCCAGCGACACCTTCTGGAAGGGCTTCGACGCCATCGTCAGCGACCTGGCCCCGAAGAACGTCGCCCTGCTGGCCGAGCGCGACCGCCTGCAGGCGGAAATGGACCGCTGGCACCAGGGCCATCCCGGCCCGATCACCGACATGCCGGCCTACCGCGCCTTCCTGGAAAAGATCGGCTACCTGCTGCCCCAGCCCAAGGGCGCCAAGGCCACCACCGCGAACGTCGACGCCGAGCTGGCGCTGCAGGCCGGGCCGCAGCTGGTGGTGCCGATCCTCAACGCGCGCTATGCGCTGAACGCCGCCAACGCACGCTGGGGCTCGCTCTACGACGCGCTCTACGGCACCGACGCCATTCCCGAGACCGGTGGCGCCGAGAAGGGCCAGGGCTACAACCCGGCGCGCGGCGCCAAGGTGATCGCCTTCGCGCGCGAGGTGCTGGACCAGGCCGCGCCGCTGGCCAACGGCTCGCACAAACAAGCGACCGGCTACTCGGTGAAAGACGGCCAGCTGATGGTCGCCCTGCAGAGCAGCAGCACGCCGCTGGCCGACCCGGCGCAGTTCATCGGCTACCAGGGCGATGCATCCACACCGAGCGCTGTGCTGATCAAGCACAACGGCATCCACCTCGACATCCGCGTCGACCGCAGCACGCCCATCGGCAAGGGCGACGCGGCCGGCATCAGCGACGTGGTGCTGGAAGCTGCCCTGTCCACCATCCTCGACCTGGAGGACTCGGTGGCCGTGGTCGATGCGCAGGACAAGGTGCTCGCGTATTCCAACTGGCTCGGCATCCTGCAGGGCACGCTGACCGAGGAAGTGGCCAAGGGCGGCAAGACCTTCACCCGCGGCCTGAACCCCGACCGCGAGTACACCGGTGCCGACGGCAAGCCGGTCAAGCTGCACGGCCGCTCGCTGATGTTCGTGCGCAACGTGGGCCACCTGATGACCAACCCGGCCATCCTCTACGGCGACGGCAAGGAGATCCCCGAGGGGATCATGGACGCGGTGATCACCACGACCATCGCCACCATCGACCTGAAGCGCAAGGGCAACTCGCGCACCGGCAGCGTCTACATCGTCAAGCCCAAGATGCATGGCCCGGCCGAAGTGGCCTTCGCCAGCGAGCTGTTCGGCCGCGTCGAGCAGGTGCTGGGCCTGCCGGCCAACACGGTGAAGCTGGGCATCATGGACGAGGAGCGCCGCACCAGCGTCAACCTGCAGGCCTGCATCGCCGAGGCGGCTGCGCGCGTGGCCTTCATCAACACCGGCTTCCTGGACCGCACCGGCGACGAGATGCACACCGCGATGCGCGCCGGCCCGATGCTGCGCAAGGGCGACATGAAGACCACGCCCTGGATTGCGGCCTACGAGAAGAACAATGTGCTGGTCGGCCTCTCGTGCGGCCTGCGCGGCAAGGCGCAGATCGGCAAGGGCATGTGGGCCATGCCCGACCTGATGGCCGCCATGCTGGAGCAGAAGATCGGCCACCCCAAGGCCGGCGCCAACACCGCCTGGGTGCCCTCGCCCACCGCCGCCACGCTGCATGCGCTGCACTACCACCGCGTCAACGTGGCCGAGGTGCAGAAGGAACTGGAGAAGATCGACGCCGAGACCGAGCGCGACAACATCCTCAACGATCTGCTGAAGGTGCCGGTCGCGGCCGAGGCGACGTGGAGCGCCGCCGAGCGCCAGCAGGAGCTGGACAACAACGTGCAGGGCATCCTCGGCTACGTGGTGCGCTGGATCGACCAGGGCGTGGGCTGCTCCAAGGTGCCGGACATCCACAACGTGGGCCTGATGGAGGACCGCGCGACGCTGCGCATCTCCAGCCAGCACATCGCCAACTGGCTGCTGCACGGCGTGGTGACGAAGGAAGAAGTCGACGCCACCTTCCAGCGCATGGCGGCGGTGGTGGACCAGCAGAACGCGGGCGACCCGCTCTACAAGAACATGGCCGGCAACTTCGCGACCTCGGCCGCGTACAAGGCGGCGCAGGAGCTGGTGTTCAAGGGCGTGGAGCAGCCGAGCGGCTACACCGAGCCGCTGCTGCATGCGTGGCGCCTGAAGGTGAAGGCCGGGCAGGCCTGAGCCGAGAGCCTCGCATGCCCGCCACCAAGGAAGAGATCGCAGCGTTCATCGCCAGGGAGTTTCCGCAAACCAAGTGCGCCGTCCTCGAGGCGGGCAACAGCGGCGCAACCGTGGCCCATGAGATCGGCCCGGCCGAGCTGCGTCCCGGCGGCACGGTCTCCGGGCCTGTTCTGATGGCCACGGCCGACGTCGCGCTCTACGTCGCGATCCTTGCCGAGATAGGCATCGTGCCCTTGACGGTGACCACGAGCCTGAACATCAACTTCCTTCGCAAGCCGGCGGCCAGCGCGCGCATCATCGGCGTGTGCAAGCTCATCAAGCTGGGGCGCACGCTGGCGGTCGGCGAGGTCAGCCTGCACTCGGAGGGGCGCAGCGAGATCGTTGCGCATGCGGTGGGGACGTACGCCATTCCAGCGCACGGCTGAGCCCGATGCATCCTGTCCTGCCGCGGTGGCGCGGGGGCTTCGATTCTGATTCTTTGTGTTGTCGCTGATAGTCTGTCCCGGGCGGTCCATAGCATGGTTTTCTCGAAACCTTGCTATTGAGGAGCGTTCATGTCGGCACTCAGCCCTTCCGGCCCCCACTCACCCCAAGCACAGCAGCGCAAACCTGCGCGAAGGCTGCAGCGCATGGGACTGGTGCTCGCAACCCTGGCCGCGGTGGGCTCGATCACCCCGGCCCACGCCACGTACCCGGGCGAGAACGGCCCCATCGTTTTCGGGGTGACGACCGCACCAACGGCCATCATCAGTAGGGTATCGCCCGGCAACTTCAGTGTCACCACGCTGGCCGAGGGCCACTCTCCCCGGGTCTCGCCCAACGGCAAGAGGATCGCTTTTCTGAAGGGAGCCCTTGAATCGGGCTCAAATGTCTATGTCATGGACCTCAATGGATCCAACGTGGTCCAGCTGACCAGCAGCGCAAATGTGTATGCCGTCACATGGTTGCCCGACGGATCCAAGCTGGCCTACGCAACGTGGCCATCAAACTCGCAACCAAAGCCGACCTCGCTGTGGACCATGAACCCCGATGGCACAGGAAAGAGCCTTGTGCGCGATATACAGGAGGGGGTTTATTACGGAGGCCTTGAATGGTCTCCAAACACCCAAGCCTTTGTCTTTGACGATGCGAGCAGCAACGTTCGGATAGGGCAGCCAGCTACCACCAGTTCGCCAGTGCTTGCTACGGGTGGTGCGGGCAAGCCATCATGGGCACCGGACGGCGCGTCGATTCTTTATGTAGGCAGTGGACAGTCCACCCTAGTGGAAGTCGGTGCGGATGGCATCGATCGTCACGTCATACCGCCGAACGGGGTGTTCGGCAGGACCGCCATTTCTCCGGACGGCACCTTGTTGAGTGGCAAACTCGAGCGCGCCGCAGAGTTGACAACCCGCGCACGGGCCGGGCTCCCCGTCACGTACACCTGGCTCGTCGAAGCCAATGATGTCGACTGGGCCCGCGTGCCGAAGAACTGCAATGTCAGCGGCCCAGAGGGCGGCGGCGGCGTGCTGGGTGGCTATGTGAACTTCTACGCCGACCAATGCGTCATCGCCGTGTCGCCCAACTCTTCTGCACCCGGGGGCGTGCTGGCACAGGCCATGGCCGTGGGTCCGGACGGGCGCGTCTATGCCAGCGCACTGAAGACCAACCCGTTTGGTACGCCCGTGTGGAGCCCGTACTACGTCGTGCCGGGCGTGTCGGGCGATTCCGCGGGAGTCAGGGCCAAGAAGATCGCCATCGCAGCGGCCACGCAG
>NZ_LYMK01000010.1 GCF_002157355.1 Variovorax sp. JS1663
GGGTTGGGGTGGGGGCACGGCGGTCGGCCAGCACGGCGAGCTCAGCCAGTGGGCCGAGCGCCTCGACGTCCAGGTTCGCCCCGCCCTGAAAGCCCTGCACCGCAAGCAGCCCCGACCCGACGTCTCCCACCCGGCCATGGCCGTCAACCTCGACGCCTGCATCCAGTGCAACCGCTGCGTGCGCGCCTGCCGCGAGGAACAGGTCAACGACGTGATCGGCTACGCGATGCGCGGCGCCGACTCGAAGATCGTCTTCGACCTCGACGACCCGATGGGCGACAGCACCTGCGTGGCCTGCGGCGAATGCGTGCAGGCCTGCCCGACCGGCGCGCTGATGCCGAAGACGCGCATCGGCTCGCAGCAGGTCGACCGGAAGATCGACTCGGTCTGCCCCTTCTGCGGCGTGGGCTGCCTGATCACCTACAACGTCAAGGACGAGAAGATCGTCAGCGTCGACGGCCGCGACGGCCCGGCCAACCACGGACGCCTGTGCGTCAAGGGCCGCTTCGGCTTCGACTATGCGCACCACCCGCAGCGCCTGACCGTGCCGCTGATCCGCAAGCCCGGCGTGCCCAAGGACTTCAGCGACGCGCCGCGCCCCGGCGACTGGCACGGCGCCTTCCGCGAGGCCACCTGGGATGAAGCGCTCGCGCTCGCGGCTGGCAAGCTCAAGGACCTGCGTGACACGCACGGCAACAAGGCCCTGGCCGGCTTCGGTTCGGCCAAGGGCAGCAACGAGGAGGCCTACCTGTTCCAGAAGCTGGTGCGCACCGGCTTTCGCAGCAACAACGTCGACCACTGCACGCGGCTGTGCCATGCCTCCAGCGTGGCGGCGCTGCTCGAGGGCGTGGGCTCCGGCGCGGTGAGCAACCAGGTCAACGACGTGGAGCATGCGGACCTGATCTTCGTGATCGGCTCCAACCCCACCGCCAACCACCCGGTGGCCGCCACCTGGATGAAGAACGCGGCCAGGCGCGGCGCGAAGATCGTGCTGGCCGACCCGCGCGTCACCGACATCGGCAAGCACGCCTGGCGCACGCTGCAGTTCAAGGCCGACACCGACGTGGCCATGCTCAACGCGCTGATCCACGCGGTGATCGACGAGGGCCTGGTCGACGAGGCCTTCGTGCGCGATCGCGCGAGCAACTTCGAGGCCCTGCGCGAGAACGTCAAGGGCTACAGCCCCGAGGCGATGGCGCCGATCTGCGGCATCCCGGCCGCGACGCTGCGCGAGGTCGCCCGCGCCTTCGCCACCGCCAAGGGCGCGATGGTGCTGTGGGGCATGGGCATCAGCCAGCACGTGCACGGCACGGACAACGCCCGCTGCCTGATCGCGCTGGTCACCGTCACCGGCCAGATCGGCAAGCCCGGCTCCGGGCTGCATCCGCTGCGCGGCCAGAACAACGTGCAGGGTGCCAGCGACGCGGGGCTGATCCCGATGATGTTCCCCAACTACCAGCGCGTGGACAACGCCGGCGCGCATGCGTGGTTCGAGAACTTCTGGGGCATGCCGCTCGATGCGAAGCCCGGCTACACGGTGGTCGAGATCATGCACAAGGCGCTCGCGCCCGACAGCGATCCGCACAAGATCCGCGGCATGTACATCATGGGCGAGAACCCGGCGATGAGCGACCCGGACCTGAACCACGCGCGCCATGCGCTCGCCAGCCTGGAGCACCTGGTGGTGCAGGACATCTTCATGACCGAGACCGCCTGGCTGGCCGACGTGGTGCTGCCCGCCAGCGCCTGGCCCGAGAAGACCGGCACGGTGAGCAACACGGACCGCATGGTGCAGCTGGGCAAGCGGGCGCTGGATCCGCCGGGCGAGGCGAAGCCCGACCTCTGGATCATTCAGCAGATAGCCCAAAGGATGGGCTTGTCCTGGAACTACGAAGGCGAGGAGTCCGGCGTGGCCGCGGTCTACGAAGAGATGCGCCAGGCCATGCACGCAGTCATCAGCGGCATCAGCTGGGAGCGCCTGCAGCGCGAGTCCAGCGTGACCTACCCCTGCCTGAGCGCGGACGACCCGGGCCAGCCCACCGTGTTCATCGACGACTTCCCGACCGCGGACGGCCGAGTGAAGCTGGTGCCGGCCGACATCATTCCGGCCGACGAGCGGCCCGATGCGCAGTACCCCTTCGTGCTGATCACCGGCCGGCAGCTCGAGCACTGGCACACCGGCAGCATGACGCGCCGCGCGACGGTGCTCGATGCGCTCGAGCCGATGGCCACCGCCTCGATGAACCAGGGCGACCTCGACACGCTGGGCCTGCAGGCCGGCGACGTGATCACCCTGCGCTCGCGCCGCGGCGGGGTGGCGATCCACGTGCGGCGCGACGACGGCACGCCGGCCGGCGCGGTCTTCGTGCCCTTCGCCTACTACGAGGCCGCGGCCAACCTGATGACCAACGCGGCCCTGGACCCGTTCGGCAAGATTCCCGAGTTCAAGTACTGCGCGGTGCAGGTGCTGCGCGGCGGTACGCCGGTGGCGGCGGCAGGTTACGGGACGGGGGCGGTCGCGGCCACGACGGCGCATTGAGGGCTGGCGGCCGCGGTGCTGGTGGCGCTTCTGGCGGGGATCGTGCGAATTTCCACACGGGGGATGAACGGGCACCGAACAGGGCGCATTTAGGCCTTCTGTTTTCGGGCTTCCGGGGGGCGCTTCGCCCCTAAGCTTCATGACAGTTCAATGAATAGCAGGAAAGCAAGGAATGCCCCGACTCATCGTCCTGGCCCGGAACAGCAGCGTGCGGCAGATCAACATCGCAGGTCCCTCCACCACCATCGGCCGTGCCGTGGGCAACCGTGTGTGCATCGACAGCGACAAGGTGAGCCGGCAGCACGCGCTGATCCAGTGGTCGGGCGACCGCTACCTGCTGAGCGATCTGGGCAGCCGCAACGGTAGTTACGTCAACCGCGAGCGGGTGGTTGGCAGCCGGCCGCTGGCCAACGGGGACGCGATCACGCTCGGCGATTGCCAGTTGCGCTTTCTCTACAGCAGCGAGATGCTGCCGGCGACCGAGGCGCTGAGCCTGGTGACCATGACGGGCGAGCTGGAGCACGCCGCCGCCGCGCGGCGGGCGCCCGTCCGGGCCCTGTCTCTCCTTCCCTGAGCGCGCGCGGGCGCCATGTCGCGCCAATGGCCGCGCTGGCATGTCCACGTGCGGCATCGGCTATCGTCGGCCGCATGAACCCGCCTTCCGCCACGGATGAAGACACGGCCCGCCCCGCGCTCGAGGTCGCGGTCGTGATGCGGTGCGAGCGGCTGCACGGCCCCTCGAGCCATTGGCAACCCTGGCGCTGGGCGCTCGAGGACGTGGTGCCCGACGAGCCGGCCTTCGGCAGCGCACCGCGGCTGCTGCAGGAGGACGAGGAAGTGCAGCGCTGGCTGCATCCGGGCTTCAGGGTCGAGCTGTTCCGAGACGACGTCGACGGCTTGCGCCTCAATGCAGAGACGCCGGCGCCGGGCTGGTTCGTGCTGTGGCGGATGGAGGAGGAGGCCGGCATCGCCGCCGAGCCGATCGCGCGGCCGGTGGTCGTGACCCTCAGCTACAGCGAGGCCGGCCGCTGGCTCGATGCGCAGGAAAACGTCGAGCAGGTGCCGGTGCCGCCGGAGGTGGCAGACTGGCTGCGCGCCTATGTGGACCGGCACTACGTGGACGAGCCGCGGCGCCGCAAGCGGCCCGAGAGCTTCAGGTCGCTGGTCGACCGCTTCGGCAATGCGGCCAGCGTGTCGACCGAGAAGAAGCGCGGACGGGGAGCGGGCGATGTCTGAGGGCTTCTTCGAGCGCTGGTCGCGGCGCAAGCAGCAGGTGAGGGAAGGGGAGGTGCCGGAGGAGCCGGAGAAGGTGCTTCCGGCTGCCGCGCCGGTTGCGGAGGGCGCGAGCCCCCATCCCGGCCTTCCCCCGGAGGGGGAAGGAGAAAAGCCGGCGCCGTTGACGCTGGTGGACACCGAGGCGCTCACGCCCGAGTCCGACTTCAAGCCCTTCCTCGCCGGCGACGTCGCGCCGGAGGTCAAGAACGCTGCCCTCAAGAAGCTCTTCGCCGATCCGCGTTTCAACGTGATGGACGGCCTCGACACCTACATCGACGATTATTCGCAATCCACCCCCGTGCCCGAGAGCGTGCTGCGCCAGATGGCCAGCGCGAAATTCATGAAGTTGTTCGAGGCGCAGCCCGACAAAGACCCTGAGAACGATGCAGGCCCGGACGTGGCACAGTCGAACTCCATGGACCCCGTTCCCAGCCAACCGGTTGCCCCCGATGCGCAGCCGGCCAGCCAAGAAGCCGATGACCACCACGCTGATCTGCGACTGCAACAAGACGATGCCCCTGGCGCCGAAGACCCTCGGCGCGGCGCTGGCTGAAACCCTGCCCCTGCATTCGGCCCTGTGCCGCCGCGAGGCGCCCGCCTTCCAGCGCGCCATCCAGTCGGGCGACGAGGTGGTGGTGGCCTGCACGCAGGAGAAGCGCCTGTTCGGCGAGCTGGCGCAGCAAACGCCGCAGGCCGAGTCGCCGATCCGCTTCGTCAACATCCGCGAGACCGGTGGCTGGAGCCGCGACGCCGCACGCGCCATGCCGAAGATCGCCGCGCTGCTGGCGCAGGCACGGCTGCCGGAACCCGAGCCGGTGGCCACCGTCAGCTATGCGAGCCAGGGGCGGCTGCTGATCGTCGGCCCGCTCGACCAGGCGGAGCAGGCCGCGGCGCTGCTGGCCGATGCGATGGACATCACCCTTTTTTCGCGCGGCCCGGGCACGGCGGGCGGTGCGCAGGAGCGGCGCTGGCCGGTGATCGCTGGCCGCATCGACGCGCTGCACGGCTGGCTCGGCGAGTTCCGGCTCGCCTGGACACGCGACAACGCGATCGACCTCGACCTCTGCACCCGCTGCAACGCCTGCCTGGCCGCCTGCCCCGAGCAGGCCATCGGCCTGGACTACCAGATCGACAACGCGACGTGCCGCGCGCACCGCGACTGCGAGCGCGTGTGCACGGCGGCCGGCGCGATCGATTTCAACCGCCTCGGCGAGCCGCACGAGGCCGTCTTCGACCTGGTGCTCGACCTCGGCGAGGCGCCGCTGATCGACTGGCATGCGCCGCCGCAGGGCTACCTGCATGTGCGCGGTGGGCTCGCAGACCCGCAGGCCAGCGCGGCCCTGCTGCGCCTGCGCGGGCTGGTCGGCGAGTTCGAGAAGCCGAAGTTCTTCGACTACAAGCAGAAGCTCTGCGCGCACAGCCGCAACGAGCAGGTCGGGTGCAATGCCTGCGTCGAGGTCTGCTCGGCCCATGCGATCAGCAGCGACCTGGCGCGCCAGCGCGTCGTGGTCGAGCCGCACCTGTGCGTGGGCTGCGGCGCCTGCACGACCGTCTGCCCGACCGGCGCGATGGCCTACGCCTATCCGCATGCGCCCGACCAGGGCACCCGGCTGCGCACGCTGCTGGCCACCTATGCCGCCGCGGGCGGACGCGACGGGGTGCTGCTGCTGTACAGCCAGGAGGGGGGCCGGGCACTGGTCGAGCAACTGGGCCGCGAGGCGCGCCTCGGCCGTGCGCAGGGCGTGCCGGCGCAGGTGATCCCGATCGAGCTCTGGCATGCCGCCAGCACGGGCATCGACCTGTGGCTGAGCGCGCTGGCCTTCGGCGCCTCGCAGGTGGCCGTGCTGGCGACCGGCGAGGAAGCACCCGCCTACCTGGAGGCGCTGCGCGCGCAGATGGCGGTCGCCCAGGCACTGCTGAATGGGTTGGGCTACGCGGGCTCGCATTTGACGCTGGTCGAGGCGGGCACGACCGCCGCGCTCGACGGCGCGCTGGCCGCGCTGCGCGAGGCGCGCGCGCAGACGCCTGCGGCGCCGGCGCGCTTCGCCGTCGGTGCCGAGAAGCGCAGCACGCTGGAGCTCGCGCTCGACCACCTGATCGATGCCGCGCCGGCGCGCCGTGCCGACGAGGCGCTGGCCATCCCGCTGCCGGCCGCCTCGCCCTTCGGTGCGATCGAGGTCGACCGCGACAAGTGCACGATGTGCCTGGCCTGCGTGAGCGCCTGCCCCGCCAGCGCGCTGCAGGACAACCCGAACGCGCCGCAGCTGCGCTTCGTCGAGCGGAACTGCGTGCAGTGCGGCCTGTGCGACAGCACCTGCCCGGAGGACGCGATCACGCTGGTGCCGCGGCTGCTCGTCGCGCCGGAGCGCAGCCTGCCGGTCGTGCTCAACGAGGCCAGGCCGTGGAGCTGCATCCGCTGCGGCAAGCCCTTCGGCACGCAGAAGGCGATCGAGGCCATGCTCGGCCGGCTGGCCGGCCACGCGATGTTCCAGGGCGAGGCGCTGGAGCGGCTCAAGATGTGCGGCGACTGCCGCGTCATCGACATCTACACCGCCACGAACGAACAGAAGATCACCGAGCTATGAGCCTTCCCCCTTCGTCTGCGCTCGATGAGGAGCTCGCGCGTGCCGAGCTCTACGGCCTGCTCGCGCGGCTTTGGTATGCGGCGCCCGATGCGGAGCTGCTGGCAGCCTTCCAGGTCGCGCCGACCGAGGCGCCGGCCGCCGGGGGCTTCCTCGAAGAGCCGTGGCGCCAGTTGGTCGGCGCGGCACGCGGCATCGACGCGCCCGCCGCGCGCGAGGAATACGACGCCCTCTTCGGCGGCATCGGCAAGCCCGAGGTCTACGTGTTCGGCTCGCACTACCTCAGCGGCTTCCTCAACGACAAGCCGCTCGCCCGCCTGCGTGGGGACCTGGCGCGGCTCGGCCTGGCGCGCGACCAGGCGGTGTCCGAGAGCGAAGACCACGTGGCCTGCCTGTTCGAGGTCATGCGCTACCTGATCGCCGGCGAGGACGCGGCCGTGGCCAACCTCACCCAACAGCGGGCCTTCTTCTCGGCGCATCTGCAACCCTGGCTGCCCACCCTCTGCGATGCGGTGGTGCAGCATCCGAAGGCGCGCTTCTATGCCGCGCTGGCCGGCCTGACCCGCGCCTTCGCCGAGGTCGAGGCCCAGGGCTTCGACATGCTGGACTAGCCTCGGGGGCTTTGGGGCACCTCGTTGTCCTGTATTAGGGTCTGGACTAGTATCCAAACATATGTAACTGGTTTCATATCCGGTTTTGACAGAGCCACTCCCGGAGTTCGCATGCAGGACAGCCAATCCGCCGGCCCCCAGCCGGCATCCCGTCGGGGCTTCTTTCTGGGCGCCGCCTCGGTCGGCGCCGCCGCGGCCGCCGTCACGGTGCTGCCACGGGTGGAGGCGCCAGCCACTGCCGCTTCCACGCTCCCACCTGCGCCCGAGAAGGGTGGGGGCTACACGCTGAGCGAACACGTCAAGCGCTACTACCAGAGCACTTCGGCCTGAGGACCCCATGCCATGCTGTTGACCCGCAAATCCAGTGGCGCCGCGCATGAGGGCGCTGCTTCCCGTTCTTCTTCCACCTCGCCCTTCGTCCACAGCCTGCGCCGCGGGCTGGCCGGCGCACTGCCGACCATGGACCGGCGCGCCTTCCTGCGCCGCTCGGGGCTGGGCGTGGGCGTGGGCCTGGCCGCCGGCCAGCTCACCCTGATGCGCAAGGCCGATGCCGCCGAGGGCAGGGCGCCCGCGATCGGCGGGGGCAAGATCGAGGTCCGTCGCACCGTGTGCACCCACTGCTCGGTGGGCTGCGCCGCCGATGCCGTGGTCGAGAACGGTGTCTGGGTGCGCCAGGAGCCGGTGTTCGATTCGCCGCTCAACCTGGGCGCGCACTGTGCCAAGGGCGCCGCGCTGCGCGAGCACGGCCACGGCGAATACCGCCTGCGCTATCCGATGAAGCTGGTGGACGGGAAGTACCAGCGCATCAGCTGGGATCAGGCGCTCGACGAGATCACGGCCAGGCTCAAGGAACTGCGCCAGGCCAGCGGGCCCGACGCCGTGTACTGGATCGGCTCCAGCAAGCACAACAACGAGCAGGCCTACCTCCTGCGCAAGTTCGTCAGCTTCTTCGGCAGCAACAACTGCGACCATCAGGCGCGGATCTGCCACTCGACCACGGTGGCCGGCGTGGCCAACACATGGGGCTACGGCGCCATGACCAATTCGTACAACGACATGCGCAACGCCAGGGTCGCGCTCTACATCGGCTCGAACGCCGCCGAGGCGCACCCGGTGAGCATGCTGCACCTGCTGCACGCCAAGGAGAACGGCTGCAAGGTGATCGTGGTCGATCCGCGCTTCACCCGCACCGCGGCCAAGGCCGACGAGTACGTGCGCATCCGCTCCGGCTCGGACATTCCCTTCCTGTTCGGCGTGCTTCACCACATCTTCAAGAACGGGTGGGAAGACAAGAAGTACATCAACGACCGCGTCTACGGCATGGACGAGGTGCGCGCCGAGGTGATGGCCAAGTGGACGCCCGACAAGGTCGAGGAGGCCTGCGGCGTCAAGGAGGCCCAGGTGCTCAAGGTGGCGACCTGGCTGAACGAGAACCGGCCCGGCACCATCGTCTGGTGCATGGGCCAGACGCAGCACACCATCGGCAACGCCATCGTCCGCGCCTCCTGCATCCTGCAGCTGGCCCTGGGCAACGTGGGCAAGTCGGGCGGCGGCACCAACATCTTCCGCGGGCACGACAACGTGCAGGGCGCGACCGACGTCGGCCCCAATCCCGACTCGCTGCCCGGCTACTACGGCATCGCCGAAGGCGCCTGGCGGCACTTCGCGGCCACCTGGGGCGTGGACTACGAGTGGATCAAGAAGCAGTTCTCGTCGCCCGCGATGATGACCAAGCCGGGCATCACGGTCTCGCGCTGGATCGACGGTGTGCTCGAGAAGAACGAGCTGATCGACCAGGACGCCAACCTGCGCGGCGTCTTCTACTGGGGCCATGCGCCCAACTCGCAGACCCGCGGCCTCGAGATGAAGCGGGCCATGGACAAGCTGGACCTGCTGGTGGTGGTGGACCCGTACCCCTCGGCCACCGCGGCCATGGCCGCCATGCCGGGGCGGCCGGAGGACCAGAATCCCAAGCGCGCGGTCTACCTGCTGCCGGCCTGCACGCAGTTCGAGACCAGCGGCTCGGTCACCGCCTCCAACCGCTCGCTGCAATGGCGCGAGAAGGTCATCGAGCCGCTGTGGGAAAGCCGCAGCGACCACATGATCATGCAGCAGTTCGCCGATCGGCTCGGCTTCGGCAAGGAGCTCAGCAAGAACTACCGCATGCAGAAGGTCAACGGGATGGACGAACCCATCCCCGACGACATCCTGCGCGAGATCAACAAGTGCACCTGGACCATCGGCTACACCGGCCAGAGCCCCGAGCGCCTGCAGGCCCACATGCGCAACATGGGCGCCTTCGACGTGCGCACGCTGCGCGCCAGGTCCGGCAAGGACAAGGTCAACGGCTACGACCTCACGGGCGACTACTTCGGCCTGCCCTGGCCCTGCTACGGCACCCCCGAGCTCAAGCACCCGGGCAGCGCCAACCTCTACGACACCTCCAGGCACGTGATGGACGGCGGCGGCAACTTCCGCGCCAACTTCGGCGTGGAGCGCAATGGCAAGAATCTGCTGGCCGAGGACGGCTCGTGCTCGCTGGGCGCGGAGATCACCACCGGCTACCCGGAGCTGGACCACATGCTGCTCAAGAAGCTGGGTTGGTGGGACGAGCTCACCGACGCCGAGAAGGCCAAGGCCGAGGGCAAGAACTGGAAGACCGACTCCTCGGGCGGGATGATCCGGGTGTTCATGAAGAACCACGGCTGCCACCCCTTCGGCAACGCCAAGGCACGGGCAGTGGTGTGGAACTTCCCCGATGCGATCCCGCAGCACCGCGAGCCGCTCTACGGCACGCGGCCGGACCTCATGGCCAAGTACCCCACGCACGACGACAAGATGGCCTTCTGGCGCCTGCCCACCCTCTACAAGAGCGTGCAGCAGAAGAACATCGCGGACAAGGTGGCGGAGAAGTTCCCGTACATCATGACCTCGGGCCGGCTGGTCGAGTACGAGGGCGGCGGCGAGGAGACGCGCTCCAACCCCTGGCTGGCCGAACTGCAGCAGGAGATGTTCATCGAGATCAATCCCAAGGTGGCGGCCGAGAAGAACATCCGCAACGGCGAGCGCGCCTGGGTGCACACGCCCACCGGCGCCAAGCTCAACGTGCAGGCGCTGGTCACCGAGCGGGTGGGGCCGGACACGGTCTTCATGCCCTTCCATTTCTCCGGCCACTGGCAGGGCGCGGACATGCTGCCCTACTACCCGGCGGGCGCGGCGCCGGTGGTGCGCGGCGAGGCGATCAACACCTCGACCACCTACGGCTACGACAGCGTGACCATGATGCAAGAGACGAAGACGACCGTCTGCAACATCGAGAAAGCTTGAGGGGCACTGAATGGCAAGAATGAAGTTTGTCTGCGACGCCGAGCGCTGCATCGAGTGCAACGGCTGCGTCACGGCCTGCAAGAACGAGAACGAGGTGCCCTGGGGCGTCAACCGGCGCCGCGTGGTCACCCTGAACGACGGTGTGCCGGGCGAGAAGTCGATCTCGGTGGCCTGCATGCACTGCTCCGACGCGCCCTGCATGGCGGTGTGCCCGGTGCAGTGCTTCTACCGCACCGAGGAAGGCGTGGTGTTGCACGACAAGGACGTCTGCATCGGCTGCGGCTACTGCTCCTACGCCTGCCCCTTCGGCGCGCCGCAGTTCCCGTCGAAGGGCACCTTCGGCGCGCGCGGCAAGATGGACAAGTGCACCTTCTGCGCCGGAGGCCCCGAGGCCAACGGCTCGCAGGCCGAGTTCGAGAAGTACGGCCGCAACCGCCTGGCCGAGGGCAAGCTTCCGGCCTGCGCCGAGATGTGCTCCACCAAGGCCCTGCTGGCCGGCGACGGCGACGTGGTGGCCGACATCTTCCGCACCCGCGTGCTGCATCGCGGCAAGGGCGCCGAGGTCTGGGGCTGGGGCACGGCCTACGGCTCGCAGCAGGCCGGCACGCCGACCAACGGGGGCACCAAGTGAGGCGCGCCGCACGTCTGGCGGCGATGGTGGCGGTCGCCGCGCTGCTCGCGGCCTGTGGCGAGAAGCCGCAGACCAACGCGGAGGGTGTGAAGCTCGATGCCGCACCCTGGACAGGCACCGGCACGAAGGCCGACACCGGCACCGCCTTCACCGCCTCTGGTTGGAAGGTGGGCGACAAGGGCGCTTGGGAGCAGCAGCTCAAGACCCGTGCGCAGAACGGCCAGAACGACTACACCCGCGACAACTGAGCGCGATGGAGGCGGCATGAACAAAGCCCTGCATGCGCTGGTCCTCGCGGCCGGCCTCGCCTGCGGCATCGCCGCGGCCCAGGCGCAAGGTCCGGCCGCCGGCGGCGCCGTCACCGAGGCACCGCCGGCGCCTGCCGCAGCGCCCGCGCCGGGTGGCATCAAGAGCCAGAACATCTTCGAGGTCAAGCCCGAGGCCAGCGCCGACCCGAACTACCTGGCGCAGAGCAACGGCGAGCGTCAGAAGGTGCAGCCCGGCAACAACGCGCCGATGTGGCGCCAGGTGGGGCAGGGCGTGACCGGCTACAGCAGCCTCCCGCATGCGCAGGCGCCCGAGGCCGGCAACCTGATCCAGCCCTTCGTGCAGTACCCGGGCTCGCGTTTCACCAATGCCGGCGAAGCCTGGCGCCAGGTGCGCAACGACTGGATCATTCCCTATGGGGCGGCCCTGCTTTTCGTCGTCGTTCTGGCGATCGCGATCTACTACTTCACCCACGGAGCGATCCGGCTGCACGGCGCCGAGACAGGCCGCAGGATCGAGCGCTTCACGCCCTTCGAGCGCGCTACCCATTGGTCCAATGCGATTGCCTTCGTCACGCTGGCCGTCTCGGGCCTGGTGATGGCCTTCGGCAAGTTCTTCCTCTTGCCGGTGATCGGCGCGGCGCTGTTCGGCTGGCTGACCTACGCCCTGAAGACCGTCCACAACTTCGTGGGGCCGCTGTTCGTGGTGACGCTGGTGCTGATGTTCATCACCTTCGTGCGCGACAACCTGCCGCGGGCCTACGACCTGAAATGGGTGATGAAGGCGGGTGGCCTCTTCGGGCGCAGCCACGAGCCCCCTTCGCACCGCTTCAATGCCGGCGAGAAGGTGGTGTTCTGGGGCGGCGTGCTGGTGCTGGGCAGCATCGTGGCCGGCTCCGGCCTGTTCCTCGACAAGCTGCTCCCCGGCTTCGTCTATACGCGGGGCGAGATGCAGATCGCCCACATGATCCACGCGGTGGCGACCATCCTGATGATGGCGATGATCCTGGGCCACATCTACATCGGTACCCTCGGCATGAACGGCGCCTACGATGCGATGCGCCACGGCTACGTGGACGAGACCTGGGCGCGCGAACATCATGCGTACTGGTACGAGGACGTGGCCGCCGGCAAGATCCCCGCGCAGCGCAGCCAGGAGGCGCGGGCGGGCGCCACGGTCGGCAGCGTCCGGGTCGAAGGAAATCCCTCATGAAGAAGATCGTCATCGCCTGTGGCCTGGTGCTGGCCGGAAGCGCATACGCCAAGCTGCCCGCACCGGCGGCCACGCCCGAGGCCCAGGCCAAGGCGGCCGAGACCGCGGCGCGCACCGCGTGGAGCGGCAAGGTCGAGGCCTACCAGCTCTGCCAGGCGCAGGACAGGGTGGCGGCGCGCTATCGTGCGAGCGCCACCGCCGCCGGCAAGCAGTTGCCGCCGGCCCCCGCGGGGTCCTGCGCCGACCCCGGGCCTTTCGCCTACACGCCGCCGGACCAGAAACCGATCGAGGCCGCGGGCGCTCATTCGCCGCCCGGCACGGCGAGCTCTCCGCCCAGCACGCAGCAGCCGGCCGCAGCGGCGAATCCGACGCCCAAGCAGTGACCCGTGCGCTCCCGCGCCTGAGCTCGGCGCGCGCGCCGCTGACGCGCGAGGTCGAGGTCATCGACGAGCATGGCGAGCGCGGCCTGGTCTCCATCCCCGCCGAGCGCGACCTCACGGTCTACGTCGACCGGCGCGAGCTGGTCACGCTGATGACGCTGGGCGCGCAGCCCGAGCTGCTGGTGCTCGGCTACCTGCTGAACCAGCGGCTGATCGAATCGGCCGCCGACGTCGAGTCGATCACCGTCGACTGGGAGGTCAATGCCGCCGCGGTGAAGACGCATGCCGGCATCGACCGCATCGAGGAGCGCACCGCCAAGAAGGTGGTCACCACCGGCTGCGGCCAGGGCAGCGTGTTCGGCGAGCTGATGGCCGGCATCGAGCGCCTGGAACTGCCCGACACCCGCATGCGGCAGTCGCAGCTCTACGCGCTGGTCAACGCGATCCGGCTCCAGGAGAGCACCTACAAGTCAGCCGGCTCGGTGCACGGCTGCGCCCTGTTCACGCTGGGTGAGGGCGACGACGATGCGCAGATGCGCTGCTTCGTCGAGGACGTGGGGCGGCACAACGCCATCGACACCATCGCCGGCTGGATCGCGATGCAGCCGGCCGGCCAGCTCGAGGGCGGCCGCATTTTCTATACCACCGGCCGCCTGACCAGCGAGATGGTGATCAAGTCGGCGCAGATGGGCGTGGCGATCGTGGTCTCGCGCAGCGGCATGACGCAGATGGGGCACGAGGTCGCGACCAAGGTGGGTCTGTGTGCGATCGGAAGGGCCACGAACAAGCGCTTCGTGTGCTATGCGGGGAGCGATCGGCTGATCCTGCAGCCGGGACTGGCCGGCGCCCGGCTGCCGGCCCGGCCCGACGGCGTCTAAGCCCTTCGGTTGGCCCGGTGCCGCGCCTCGGCTATCGTCGGGCACCATGAACGCCTCCCTCCGCCTCGGCTGGCGCACCCTCTGGCGCGACCTGCGCGCCGGCGAACTGCGCCTTCTCATCGTCGCCGTGCTGCTGGCCGTTGCCGCGCTCACGGCCGTCGGCTTCTTCGCCGACCGGCTCAAGGGCGGCCTGCAGCGCGATGCGCGCCAGCTGATCGGCGGCGACGCGGTGGTCGCGAGCGACAACCCGACGCCTGCCGTCTTCATCGAGCGCGCCCGCGCGCTGGGCTTGCAGACTGCGAGCACCTACGGCTTCCCGACCATGGCGCGCGCCACGGACGAGCAGGGCGGCGCGACCAAGCTGGTCGCGCTCAAGGCGGTGGAGGCGGGCTACCCGCTGCGCGGCAACCTGCAGGTGAGCGCGGCGCCCGCGGGCCCCGGCGCGCCCACGCGCGAGATCCCCGCGCCGGGCGAGGCCTGGGTCGATGCCCCGCTGCTCGAAGGCCTCGCGCTGAAGGTGGGCGACACCGTGCTGCTGGGCGACGCCCGCCTGCGCATCGCGCGCGTGATCACGCTGGAGCCCGACCGCGGCGCCGGCTTCATGAGCTTCGCGCCGCGCGTGATGCTCAACCAGGCCGACGTGCCGCGCACCGGCCTCGTACAGCCGGCCAGTCGCGTGAGCTACCGTTTTGCGGTAGCGGGCGAGGCAGCGGCGGTCAAGCGCTTCAGCGAATGGAGTGACGCACTGCTCAAGAAGGGCGAGCTGCGCGGCGTGCGCCTCGATTCCTTCGAGAGCGGCCGGCCCGAGATGCGCCAGACCCTGGACCGCGCCGAGAAATTCCTCAACCTGGTGGCCCTGCTGGCGGCCCTGCTGTCGGCCGTGGCCGTGGCGCTGGCCGCGCGCGGCTTCGCGACCAATCACCTGGACGACTGCGCCATGCTGCGCGTGCTCGGCCAGAGCCAGCGCACCATCGCGCAGGCCTATGCCTTCGAGTTCGCCCTGATCGGCCTGGCGGCCAGTGCGCTCGGCGTGGCCATCGGCTTCGCCGTGCACTACGTCTTCGTGCTGCTGCTGGCCGGCCTGGTCGAGGCCGCGCTGCCCGCGCCCAGCCTGTGGCCGGTGGCCTTCGGCCTGGGCATGGGGCTGACCCTGCTGTTCGCCTTCGGCCTGCCGCCGGTGCTGCAGCTGGCGCAGGTGCCGCCGCTGCGCGTGATCCGCCGCGACGTGGGCAACCTCAAGCCGGCCTCGATCGCGGTGCTGGCGGTGGGCGTGGCCGGCTTCGCGGCCCTGCTGCTGGCCGCCAGCAGCGACATCAAGCTGGGCCTGATCGCGGTCGGCGGCTTCGCCGGCGCGGTGGCGCTGTTCGCGCTGCTGAGCTGGGCCGCGGTGCTGCTGCTGCGCCGCAGCGTCAACGAAACGACCGCGCCGCGCTGGCTGGTGCTGGCCACGCGCCAGATCTCGGCCCGGCCGGCCTACACGGTGGTGCAGGTCAGCGCGCTGGCCGTGGGCCTGCTGGCGCTGGTGCTGCTGGTGCTGCTGCGCACCGACCTGGTCGCGAGCTGGCGCCGCGCCTCGCCGCCGGATGCGCCCAACCGCTTCGTCATCAACGTCATGCCCGACCAGAGCGAAGCCTTCCGCCAGGCGCTGCAGGCCGGCGGCGTGAAGAAGTACGACTGGTACCCGATGATCCGCGGCCGGCTGGTGGCCATCAACGATCGCCCCGTCTCGCCCGACGACTACACGGAAGACCGGGCGCGGCGCCTGGTGGACCGCGAGTTCAACCTCAGCAACGCCATGGAGCGGCCGTCGCACAACGAGGTGGTGGCCGGCCGCTGGGAGCCGGGCAGGGCGGGCGAGGTCAGCGTCGAGGAGGGCCTGATGGAGACCCTCGGCCTCAAGCTCGGCGACCGCCTGCGCTTCGACGTCGGCGGCCAGCAGAACGATGCCCGCATCACCTCCGTGCGCAAGGTGGACTGGGGCTCCATGCATGCCAACTTCTTCGTGATGTACACGGTCGATTCGCTCGGCGCCGACGTGCCCGTCACCTACATGAGCGCCTTCCGCGCGCCGGACCGCCAGGGCTTCGACAACGCGCTGGTGCGCACCTTCCCCAACGTGACCAACGTGGACATGAGCGCGACCATCGGCCAGGTGCAGCGCGTGCTGGACCAGGTGATCCGGGCGGTGGAGTTCCTGTTCGGCTTTACGCTCGCGGCCGGGCTGGTGGTGCTGTTCGCGGCCGTCACCGCCACGCGCGAGGAGCGGGCGCGCGAGTTCGCGGTGATGCGCGCGGTCGGCGCACGCGGCAGCCTGCTGCGGCAGGTGCAGCGGGCCGAGTTGCTCGGCGTGGGCCTGCTGGCCGGCTTCCTGGCCAGCATCGTGGCGTCCGTGATCGGCTGGGGCCTGGCGCGCTACGTGTTCGATTTCACCTGGACCGCCTCGCCGCTCGTGCCGATCGCCGGCTCGCTGGCGGGCGCCGTGCTGGCGTTGGCGGCCGGGTGGTGGGGGCTGCGCGAGGTGCTGAACAGGCCGGTGGTGGATACCTTGAGGCGCGCAGCGGAATAGGTTCGCACTCAGGCGCACGTCGTGATCCGAGTTGCGCTGTACCCCTAAAGTTGATCACTGCAAGGCGATTTCTCGCGCTTTGTCGCACGGCGCGCGTATTTCCGTCAGCGTGCCTTAGGGTCTCGCCGCCCATGTCCGGGCAGCAACAACCCAGGGAGCGGAATGATCAACAAGAAACTGTGGCACGCCATGCCTATCGTGCTCGCGTGTTTCGCGGGACAGGCGAATGCGACGACGTGGTACTACTTCTCGGGACACCGGCCCTTTTCGGATGTCCCGATATTCCAGAGCATGGACGATCTGTGCAGGGCGTACAAATTTCCCGAGCTGGGCTACTTCATCCCCAGCCACAGCCCGACGACCTGCCAGTACTACCTGACACAGAACCCCAACGACGACGACTACCTCGGGACGATAGACGCGAGCGCTGTCGATTGCGAAGACCCCCATTCCCAGCCCTGGATTCGCGCCTGGGAGGCGCCATCGTGCAAGTGCTCCTCCGGCTACAAGGCCGATCCTTCAGCCTTTCCACTGCGGTGCGTCTCGGCGACGCCCCCCGAGTCGGAGCAGGATTCCTGTAGCGCAGGGTCGTATTCCGGCAATCCCATCTTCCTCGCCGGTGCCGAGAAGATTCGTGCCGAAACCGACTGGACGGACTCCGGGCCTGCTGCGCTCGGCATGACACGCTTCTATCGCAGCAACTGGGGGAGCAGCAGGCCCGGCCTCCCTACCGGGCTGGGGGTCGCCTGGAACCACAGCCTCTCCTTCCAACTGCAGCTTGGCGTGACTTCCCAGACCTTCGCCATCATCGACCCCGAAGGCCATCGGCGCACCTTCTCGAAGGCGCCCTCGAGCGCAATCTGGACCGCAGACAACAGTGCGGACTCGCTGAGCGCGACCCCCTCAGGCTGGATCTACAAGCGCGCAGACAACGATACCCAGCTCACCTTTGATTCGTCCGGCAGGCTGCAGACCAAGACCGAGCGTGGCGGCTTCGTCACCACGTATGGCCACGATAGCTCGGGCCGCCTGACCATGGTCCACAATGGCTTCGGTCGTACTCTGTCCCTGGGCTACGACGGCGCGGGCCGGCTCTCGACCGTGACCACGCCCGATGGCCGCACCATCGGCTATTCCTACGACACGATGGATCGGCTCGCCTTCGTGACCTACCCCGACGGCAAGAGCCGCGGCTATCTGTACGAGAACAGCAGCTACCCGCATGCCCTCACCGGCATCGTCGACGAGAGCGGCGTGCGCTGGGGCAGCTTCGGGTACGACAGCCTGGGCCGTGCCACGAGCACCCAACTGGCCGGGGGCGCCGAGCGCTACGACGTCTCCTATCCCGACAGCAACAGCGCCAGCGTCCGGGACCCCCTGGGCACCGAGCGCAGCTACGTCTATGGCAGCAACAAGAACAAGCTGGCCGTCGCTGGCAGCTCCTTGCCTTCCGGCACCGGGGGGAGCGATGCCGCCTCACGGACTCAGGACGCCAACGGCCTGATCACCAGCGAGACCGACTTCAAGGGCGTCAAGACAGACACGACATGGGACGTCGCACGCCGCCTGCCCGCCTCGGTCACTCGCGCTGCCGGCACACCCGAGGCCCAGACCGTCGCGACGCAGTGGCACGCCACCTTCTCCCTGCCGGTGCTGATCACCCAGGCTGGCCGCACCACCGCCTACACGTACGACGACAAGGGCAACACCCTCTCGCGGGCCATCACCGACACCGCCTCTTCACCCAACACCACCCGCACCTGGCGTTGGACGTGGAACGCGCAAGGGCTGGCCGCCACCGAGACCGCGCCCAACGGCGCCCTCACCACCTTCGAGTACGACCCCAGCGGCAACCTGGTCAAGTCCACCAACGCCCTGGGCCACGTCACCCAGTACGCCTACGACAGCGCCAACCGCCTCATCGCCACCATCGCCCCCAACGGCCTGGTCACCAGCTACACCTGGGACACCCGCGATCGCCTCCTCAGCAAGACCGTCGGCAACCAGCCCGCCACCACGCTGAGCTACCAGCCCACGGGCCTGCTCGACACCCAGACTTTGCCCGATGGGTTGTCGCTCTCCTACGCCTACGACTCTGCTCACCGTCTCACCGGCTGGAGCAACAACCGCGGCGAAAGCGGCAGCTACACCCTCGATGCGATGGGCAACCGCACGGCCGAGCAGGTCAGGAACAGTGCCGGCGCAGTGGCCTGGACGACGGCGCGCAGCATCAACAGCCTTAATCGCCTCGCCGCCAGCACCGCAGGCCCCAACCAGACGGACAGCTTTGCTTACGACGCTAACGGTGAGCGGGTCTCCGAGACCAATGGCCTGAACCAGAGCACCCATTACGGCCTCGACCCCCTGCGCCGCATCAAGGCCATCACCAACGCAGCCAATGCCACGGCCACCCTCGGCTACAACGCCCTCGATGCCGTCACCCGGGCCAGCGACTTCAAGGGCGTGGCCACCACTTACGCCCGCGATGCCTTGGGCAACGCCACCTCGGAGAGCAGCGCCGACATCGGCACCACCCGCACCCAGTACGACGCTTTAGGCCTGCCCAGCAGCATCACCGATGCCATGGGCCAGGCCACTCAGATCCAGCGCGACCTGCTGGGCCGCCCGATCCTCATCACCTTCGCCGACGGCCAGACCACCAGCCTGGTCTACGACAAGGCCAAGGGCTCCAAGGGCTACCTGACATCCTTCACCGACCGCAGCGGCACCACCACCTACACGCGGGATGTGTTCGGCCGTGTCCGCGTTCAGATCCAGACCTTGGTCAACGGCCTGAGCCAGCGGGTCGTCTATGGCTACACCCTGGCCGGGCAGCTCGCCAGCATCACATACCCCGACGGGTCGCAACTGGACTACCTGTACGACGCCACCGGCCGTCTCATCCAGATCAACAGGAACGGCAGTCCGGTCGTTGCAGGGCTGGCCTGGAACCCGATGGGCCAGCCCACCGCGTGGAACTGGCCATTTGTGAGTCAGACCCTCGGTGCCGGCCGCAGCTACGACACCGCCGGGCGGATGACCAGCACCGAATTCTCCAACTACGTGTATGACGCGGCCGGGCGCATCACCAGCCTGACGCAGAAGCTGCTGCTGCCTGGAGACAGCGATCCGACCCACAGCAGCATCGCCAGCGCGAACAGCACCTGGAACGTGAGCTATGACAGCGTCGGGCGCATCACCGGGTTCAATGCCAAGGGGAGCCAGACGAGTTTCGGGTATGACGCCAATGGGAACCGCAGCGCGAGCACGAAGACGCAGGGCGGGCAGACCACCGGCCGCGGCTACACAATCAACGGCAGCAGCAACAGGCTGGACGGCTTCAGTCAGAGCGCGGGCGGCACCACGACGAATGTGGCCTACACGTACAACGCCAACGGGGATCTGATCAGCGATGGGCTGAGGACCTACAGCTACAACGCCGAGGGGCGATTGAGCGCCGCGACCACGGGGGCCACCGATGCCAGCCCGACCACGCGCTATGCACACAACGCGCTGGGACAACGGGTCTTCAAAACCGAGCCGTTGTATCCGCCCGCAGAGGGTGATGAAACGGACCCGGGCTTCTTCCAGAGTCTGCTGAACTTCTTCACGAAGCTGTGGGGGCCGAACACCACGGAAGCGGAGAAGCAGGGCTTTGCCTTCATGTACGACGAGGACGGCAGTCTGCTGGCGGAGACGGGCACGGGTGGAGCCAACAGCACGGGCAGCACGAGCTACATCTACCTGCCAACGGCGAGTGGACCGATGCCGGTTGCGGCCGTCATCAACGGCCAGCTCTACGCGGTGCACAGCGACCACCTCAACACCCCGAGGCGCCTCACGGACTCAACCGGCCAAGCAGTCTGGCAGTGGGCGTACAGTGCCTTCGGCGACAACGCGCCGACCTTGGCGAAGTACCGGTTCGCGAACCTGGACATCAATCCGAATCCGGGGACGACGGGCATCTCTGAGGTCGTGATGAACCTGCGTTGGCCGGGGCAGTATTACGACAAAGAAAGCGGGCTGTTTGACAACCGTTTCCGCAGCCTTGACCCGAGGATCGGGCGGTACACGCAGTTTGATCCGATTGGTTGGGCGGGCGGGCCAAACGGCTACCTGTATGTCGACGGCAATCCTCTGAGCTACATGGATCCCTGGGGTCTCGAGAAACTTGTGCTTGGAAATCCACGCGACTTTGCACTGCAAGGTTCGGCCGCTTCTGATCCTGATATTCAGGGAACTCTCATCTTGTATGGTCACGGGAATGACTCTGCAATTGCCGATCAGAGAGATGGGACGACAAAGGCCTTGGGTCCCAACGAAGCTGCCAACCTCATCAAAAAATCTGGCTTATGGAAGCCTGGTATGCCGATAACCGTCAAAGCCTGTTACGTTGGCGCGGACAACGGGTTCAATCAGAAGCTAGCAGATCAACTCGGAGTGCCTGTCACTGGACCAGATGGCTATCTGGAAATGCTTCCTCGCATGAGCGGAGGGTATGGATTTGGTGGTATCTGGGGTTGGTACTGGGGAGGCTTCAAAGGTTCTCCAGGACAGTGGGTGACTCGTTCTCCTAGGAGGCAATGAAGTGAAGCAGCAAAAACTTGTTTTGATTGCCAGCGTATTGTTGGTGGCTGTGTGGGCTGGGGTGTTCGCATATGGCGACATAGCCGATCCGCACGAACTGACGCAACCTGTGACTATCACGAGCACTCGCGCCGGGGCGGATGGTGGCTCGATGGCAGTCCAAGTACGTGGCGCGAACGGCAAGAAGCTAACCGTCGAGCGTGTCGGATCCTTAGAGGTCGAGCGGTCTCTGCAGAAAATGTACGTGGTCAATGACGTATTTGGGGTGATACCTCTGCGGCGAGCCGCAGGCAAGAACTCTCAGCTTGAAAAGGAAACGCGAGAGATGCTCGAGTCATTGTTGAGGGGGGCTTTGCCTCTAACGCAACGAGAGCTTTTGAATCGGAACGACCAAGAAGCTCTTCGAACCGTTCCTGGCAATGTGCTTGCCGTGTATGACTTGGCCACTTGGATAGGCGAGCGGCGCTAGATGTTGGCGCCGAAGTAATACTGACCCACTGCGCCGAAGTAAAAGTGACCCACCTGGGTAAGGATGACGGCCTTTTGGCCGTCGATGTTGACCCAGGAGCAAGCAGTGGAGATACGAGTGATGGCCCGAAGGGGCGAGGGTGTCTGAAGTTTGAAGTCAAGCCTGCCGACTGATGCCCCGACCCCGCAGCAAGAAGCGGCGCTGCAGCAGTTTCTGTCAAAGCCCCAAGAAAACCGAGCCAAGGGAGAAGCGCACCATGGGTGGGCAAGGTGGAGCACATCCTGGTCATATCTGCGGCGGTGGCTGTGCTGGCGGCCCTGTATCTCGTGTTCCGAATCGCTGCGAGTGATCTGCACGATGTGACATGGCGCGGCAAGCGGTTCGCGACACTCGCCTACTGCTACTTTAGTGCGGGCGGGTTAGCATGGTCGCGAGAGGTGACCGCATGACCGAGACCCGCCCCGCCGTCCTCGACCTGATCGGCAACACGCCGCTGGTGCCCATCACGCGCCTGGACACCGGCCCCTGCACGCTGTTCCTCAAGCTCGAGTCGCAGAACCCCGGCGGCTCGATCAAGGACCGCATCGGCCTCGCGATGATCGACGCGGCCGAGCGCGATGGCCGCCTGAAGCCCGGCGGCACCGTGGTCGAGGCCACCGCCGGCAACACCGGCCTGGGCCTGGCGCTGGTGGCGCGGGCCAAGGGCTACCGGGTGGTGCTGGTGGTGCCCGACAAGATGGCCATCGAGAAGGTGCTGCACCTCAAGGCATTGGGTGCCGAGGTCCACACCACGCGCTCCGATGTCGGCAAGGGCCATCCCGAGTACTACCAGGACTACGCGGCGCGGCTGGCGAAGGAGATCCCGGGCGCCTTCTTCGCCGACCAGTTCAACAACCCCGACAACCCGCTGGCGCATGCCTCCAGCACCGGCCCGGAGATCTGGCAGCAGACCGGCCATGACGTGGACGCGATCGTGGTCGGCGTCGGCTCGGGCGGCACCGTCACCGGGCTGACGCGCTACTTCCGCGAGGTGCAGCCCGGGCTCTTCTTCGTGCTGGCCGACCCGGCCGGCTCGGTGGTGGCCGAATACACGCGCAGCGGCAAAGTGGGCGAGGCCGGATCGTGGGCCGTCGAGGGCATCGGCGAGGACTTCATCCCCGGCATCGCCGACCTCTCCGGCGTGAAGAAGGCCTACTCCATCACCGACGAGGAGAGCTTCGGCACCGCCCGCGAGCTGCTGCGGGCCGAGGGCATCCTCGCCGGCTCTTCCACCGGCACGCTGCTGGCCGCCGCGCTGCGCTTCTGCCGCGAGCAGACCCAACCGCTGCGCGTGGTCAGCTTCGTCTGCGACACCGGCACGCGCTACCTCTCGAAGGTCTACAACGACCAGTGGATGCTCGACCAGGGCCTGCTCGAGCGCCAGCGCTTCGGCGACCTGCGCGACGTGGTGTCGCGCCGCTTCGAGGACGGCAGCGTCATCAGCGTCGGCCCCGAGGACACACTGCTCACCGCCTTCCAGCGCATGCGCCTGGCCGACGTGTCGCAGCTGCCGGTGCTGGATGGCACGCAGCTGATCGGCGTGATCGACGAGTCCGACCTGCTCCTCTGCGTACACACCGACGCGGACCGCTTCCGTTCGAGCGTGAAGGACGCCATGACCGACCTGCCCGAGACCCTGCCGGCCAGCGCCAGCCTGGCCGAGCTCGAGGCCGTGCTCGACCGCGGGCTGGTCGCGATGATCTCGGACGAGGACGGCTTCCACGGCCTCATCACCCGCACCGACCTTCTGAACCATCTCCGGAGAAAGCTGAAGTGAGCCAGGACCAGGACCCCCATGGCGGACTCGATTTCGCCACCCGCGTGATCCACGCCGGCCAGTCGCCCGAGCCCGCGACCGGCGCGATCATGCCGCCCATCTTCGCCACCTCGACCTACGTGCAACAGAGCCCGGGCGTGCACAAGGGCCTCGACTACGGCCGTTCGCACAACCCCACCCGCTGGGCGCTGGAGCGCTGCGTGGCCGACCTGGAAGGCGGCTCCGCGGCCTTCGCCTTCGCCTCCGGCCTGGCCGCGATCTCGACCACGCTGGAGCTGCTGGATGCCAATGCCCACATCGTCTCGGGCGACGATGTCTACGGTGGCACCTTCCGCCTGTTCGAGCGCGTGCGCGTTCGCAGCGCGGGGCATCGTTTCAGCTTCGTCGACCTGACCGACCCGGTGCGTCTGCTGGAGGCCTTGACCCCCGAGACGCGCATGGTGTGGGTGGAGACGCCGACCAACCCGCTGCTGCGACTGGCCGACCTGCGCGCCATCGCCGCGATCTGCCGCGAGCGCGGCATCCTCTGCGTGGCCGACAACACCTTCGCCAGCCCCTTCGTGCAGCGCCCGCTGGAGCTGGGCTTCGACGTCGTGGTGCACTCCACCACCAAGTACCTCAACGGCCATTCGGACGTCATCGGCGGCGTGGCGGTGGTCGGCCGAGAGGAGCGCCATGCGCCGCTGCGCGAGCGCCTTGGCTTCCTGCAGAACGCGGTGGGCGCCATTGCCGGGCCCTTCGACAGCTTCCTCACCCTGCGCGGCGTGAAGACCCTGGCGCTGCGCATGGAGCGCCATTGCAGCAATGCGATGGCGCTGGCGCAATGGCTGGAGGCGCAGCCGCAGGTGACGCGCGTGCACTACCCGGGCCTGCCCTCGCATCCGCAGCACGAACTGGCGAAGCGGCAGATGCAGCAGGGCTTCGGCGGCATGATCTCGATCGACCTGCGCACCGACCTCGCCGGCGCGCGCCGCTTCCTGGAGGCGGTGCGCATCTTCTCGCTGGCCGAGAGCCTGGGCGGGGTCGAGAGCCTGATCGAGCACCCGGCCATCATGACCCACGCCACCATCCCGGCCGAGACGCGTGCGCGCCTGGGCATCGGCGACGGGCTGGTGCGGCTGTCGGTGGGCGTGGAGGCGCTGGAAGACCTGCGCGCCGACCTGGCCCAGGCGCTGGCGAAGATCTGACGTTCTAGGCGAACACGTCGGAGACGTACCGCCCGCTCTCGCGCTCGATCTTCTCCACCCAGGCTTCGGCCGCTTCGGGCGTGGCGCCCACGGCCTCCTGGTAGATGCGGACGAAGGTCTCGCGCACGGCGGGCGCCATGTGGCGGCCGTCGCCGCAGACGTAGACGTGCGCGCCCTTGCGGAACAGCTCCGAGACGTCGGCGCGGTCCTTCCACACCCGGTGCTGCACGAAGCTGACCTCGCCTTCAGGCGCCTTGAAGAAGGCCGGCCGCACGCTGACCACGCCGGCTGCTTCCCAGCCGGCCAGCTCGTCCTTGTAGAGGAAGTCGACGTCCGGGTGGTCGCAGCCGAAGAACAGCAGCGAACGCGCCACGCTGCGGCCGCTTTGCGCCTGCATGGCGCGTTCCTGCAGGAAGCCGCGGAAGGGCGCCAGGCCGGTGCCGGCGCAGACCATCACCATCGGCACCTCGGGCGAGGCCGGCGGATGGAACAGGTCGTTGGACGAGCGAACCGCGACCACCACGCGCGTGCCCGGCACGCAGTTGGCCAGGTAGGTGGAGGCCATGCCCTGGTAGCGTCCGCGGCCCGACAGCGCCGGTGCGTCCACCACCGCCACGGTGAGCGTGCAGCGCTCGGCGTTCCACAGCGGCGACGAGGAGATGGAGTACTGGCGCGCCCGCGCCGGCGGCAGCATCTCGAAGAAGGTGGCCAGGTCCAGGCCGCAGGCCGGGTACCGCTCCAGCAGCTCCAGCACGCTGACGCGCTTGGCCAGCACGTCGCGCTGGTAGGCGCCTTCCTCGGCCAGTGCGCGCAGCTCGGCCTGCTGCGGGCCTTCGGTGGCGTCGGCCAGGGTGGCCACCTGGCCGCGGGTCGCGGGCTGGGCCAGCTCCACGTAGTTGAACAGCACCTCGCTCGCATTGACCGGGTGGTTCACCGGCAGCGAGGTGAGGCTGCTCTCGGGCTTGCGGATGATGATCTGGCTGTCGGAGGCCAGGTCGAAGCGCTTGAGCGCGCGCATCACCACGCCGATGGGGTTGTGCGGCAGCACCGAGAGGTAGTCGCCCGCGCGATAGCTCATGTCCTGCGGCAGCGCGATCTCGATGTGGCGCTTGGAGCGGCCCATGGGCGAGCGCAGGTCCACCAGCTCGCGGTTCTCCTTGATCTCTCCGTGCTGCAGGTCGCCCAGCCGCAGCAGGGCGGCGCGGCCGTCCTTGAGGCGCTCCACCTGCAACTGCGTGCCGGCCGGGGTGGCCTTCACCTGCTTGCCCAGCGCCTGGCCGAAGTCGGTCCACAGCGCGGCGTACCACTCGTCGAAGGCGCCGAAGAAGTCGCCGCCGGCATCGGTCTCGCCGCGCGGGCGCAGCCGGGTGGCGCCGGCGGCTTCCAGCGCGGCGTCGAAGCGCTGCGGCACCGCCTGGTAGGTGCGGGCCCACTGGCGGTTGCCGCAGCCGAACACGGCATAGCGCACGCCCTTCAGGCTGTCCGCCTTCCCTGGCTCCTGCGACAGCGTGTCCAGCCAGGCCGCGAACTGGCGCGCGTTGTCGGGCGGCTGGCCCTCGTAGGAGGCGGTGATGATCACCACCACGCCCTCGGTCGGCAGGCTGCCCGCATGGTCGTCCAGCGAAGCCGCCTGCGCCGCATAGCCCTGCGCGCCGGCATCGCTGGCGATGCGCTCGGCGAAGGCCTCGCAGGAGCCGGTGTTGGAGCCGTACAGCACCAGCAGCGGCGTGGCCTGCACGCCCGGCGCCAGTGCGGGCGCGGCGACAGGGGCTTGCGCGGGTGCAGCGGCCTTCTGCGGCGCCAGCAGGCCGCGCGGCTTGAACGAGCTCGTGCCGCGCCGCTTGACCCGGATGCGGAAGCCCGCGGGCTTGAGCGTCAGCGTCTCGGCCACCTTGAGCTGGTAGGAAGGGTCGTCCTCGATCAGGTCGAAGCGCTGCAGGATCAGGCTCATCAGCAGGACCGCCTCCTGCATCGCGAAGGGCCGGCCGATGCAGGCGCGCTGGCCGTTGCCGAAGGGCTTCCAGGCGTTGGGCGGCAGCGCGGCCATCGACTCGGGATCGAAGCGCTCGGGGTGGAAGGCCTCGACGTCGTCGCCCCAGACTTTGGGGTCCCGGTGCAGCATGGCGCTGAGCACCATCACCGTGTCGCGCCGGCGGATGGCGTAGCGCCCGCCGATCACGGTGTCCTCGTTCGGGCGCAGCGAGAAGGCCGGCGCGGTGGGCCAGATGCGCAGCGCCTCCATCAACACCTGCTCCACGTAGCGCAGCTTGCCGATGTGCTCGATGCGCGGCACCTCGTCGCCCAGCACGGCGTCCACCTCGGCGCGCGCCTTGGCCAGCACCCGCGGGTTCTTCACCAGGAAGTAGGTGGCGAACGAGAGCATGCCGCTGGTCGTCTCGTGGCCGGCGATGAGGAAGGTGAGCAGCTGGTAGCGGATGTTCTCGTCCGACAGGCCTTCGCCCGTGACCGGGTCGCGCCCCTGCAGCATGATGCCCAGCAAGTCCTTCTTCTGCGCGCCCTCCGGGTCGCGCTTGCGCTCGGCGATCAGCTCGTCGGCGATCTGGCGCATCAGCGTCAGGTCGTCTTCGTAGGCGCGGCGCGTGCGCAGGAGCAGCTTGCTGGCGATCTCGGGCCGCCGCGTGCGCGCGCCGGCCTCGGCCAGCGCATCGACCATGGAGCCGACGAAGGGGTGCATCTCCGTCTGGTAGAAGCTGTTGAAGCGGTAGTCGAAGGCACACAGCGCGATGGTGTCGAGGGTCATGCGCGTCATGTCCTCGGTCACCTCGATCACGTGGGAGGGGCCGAAGCGTTCCCAGCGCGTCACCATCTGCTCGGCGATGTCCAGCATGCGGTCGAACATGCCGCGGATGCCGATGGGGCCGAAGGCCGGCATCAGCAGCCGGTGCGCGACGGCCCAGTTGGGCTCGTCTGTCCTGGCGGTGAACAGGCCGTCGCCGGCGAAGTCGCGGATGTTCTTCAGTGCGCCCGCCACGCGCTTGTCGAAGCGCTTCTCGTCGCACACCTCGTTGACCAACTCCTGCGAGCTGACCACGATCAGCGGGTGGCCGAAGAAGTCGAGCTGGAAGATCGGCCCGTAGGTCTGCGCCAGGCGCATGAAGCCCTGGATCGGCGCTTCACCGTCGACGGAGCGAAGGTTGCCGATGAAGGGGTCGCCCTTGGGCTGGGGGATGGGAACCGTGCGCGTCATGCCGGCCTCCGCGTGCCGGGAGCGCCGCTCTGGGGCTGAAGCCTGTACTGGATTCTCATGAGATCTCCTCCGTCAAGAACCGTCGAGGGCATTGTCCAGGCCGTACGGCACCGGCATTGCACCGGCCTCCGTGGCGACCCCCGCAATGTAGCTCAGCCAGCGGGATCGAACACCCTGAGGAACTCGCGTCGCGTCTTTGGCCCGTAGGTCCTGAAATGAGGATCGGGTTTCTCCAGGTAGGCCATGCGCTTTCGGGCGACCGAGTCGCGGGCGGTGTATCGCTTCACTTCCGTCGGCGTCAAGCCGCACACGTTCGCGGCATTGAGACCGAATATCCTGGCCCGCAGCGCAGGCGTCATCTCGGGATAGCCATGCCGTTCGCGCAGTTCCGCCGAGATCTGGAACGTCCGGAAGGCCTGGATCTGGTCCTGCGGTGAGCCGTACCAGATCGAATCCGTGCCCCACAGCACGTTGTTCTCGCCGCACGCGACGATCAGCTTCCCCAGGGCGTGAGCCGCCTGTTCGGGGTCGCGCATCAGGAAGCGCCACGTGCTGCCCAGCTCCGCATAGACGTTGCTGTTCGGCTTGACCTGGTGTTGGCGCAAGGACGTGATCAGCGTGTCGATGCCGTCGCTCTTGCCGCTCGCGTCGTAGGCCTTTTCGGTCACCGTGCTGACGAAGCCCGAGTGATAGATCAGGAAGTTCACGTCCGGATAACGCCTGGCGACGACGCCGATGTCGCTGCACTGGCTGTGCTCGTAGGAGCGTGGTCCGAACGGCAGCCCCTTGTGGATGCAGATGTTCTTGACGCCCAGTGCGCGAGCCTTCTCGATGAACCGGATGCCGACGTCGTCGTGCAGGAAGTAGCCCTTGCCGCCCGGTCCATACTGCGTGTAGGTCTTCCAGGCGCTGATGCCCCACTTCTCGTGCAACTCGTCCATGCCCTCGAGGTCTCCGGGCTGGTTCGGGTTGACGCGTCCATGCAGCAGCAGCCGGTGCGTTCCCTCGAGCTTGTCGACCAGCCTGCGGACCTCGTCGGCGGCCTGGATCGTGACCGGTTCGGCGTCGCGGGCGGAGGGCACGAAGGACAGGACCATCACGTCGGTGTCGCTGTCCATGAACACGTCCTTGAGGAAGACCTCCGCGCTCTTCGAATTGCCTTTGGGCGTGTCGATGAAGTGGCCCTGGACGTCGAGGATGAACTCCTGCCTGGCGGGGCCGACCTGCGCGCGCGCGAGCTGCATGTCCAGCCCGGCGTCGCGGGGCAGCTCGAAGAAGCCGCCGGTCCTTCCGGCCGCGGCGTTGGCCGCGTTGAAGGCCAGCAGCGTGCTGGCTGCGCCGCAGGACGAGGTCAGGAACGCCCGCTTCGAGCACCCCAGCCGCTTCGCGTTCGTGGCCGTGGCCTCGTGTGCGAGGCGGTTGGCTTCGATGTTCGCCGGCCACAGTGACACCGGTGCGAACTCGCCATTCGAGGTGCTGTCGAGCTTGATGGGGAGGCGCTTGCCCTCCGGGTCGCTGTCATGCATGGTGGTCCCCCGGTTGGATCAAGAAGCCCCGCCGGCCTGCGATTCTCGGGCCTTCGAGCCAGCGAGGTCGTGCACCTGAAGGTCACCGACGTGGCGGGCAGGCGCCGGACGATGTGGAAAGCGCGGCCTCAGCCGCTCAGATCGCCCGCCAGGCTCGCCAGCGTTTCCGCCGCGATGACGGCCTGGGCCAGGTAATGCGTGTGGTCGCAGCCCAGCTTGACCTGCGCACCGGCGCGCACCGCCGCGCGTTGCGCATCGCCGAACTCGAAGCGCAGGAAGTGCACGGCCGAGGTCTTCTCGTCGTTCTCGCGGTCCAGGTCCTCGTCGGCAATGGCGTAGATGCGGGCATGGCCCTCGACCTCGACGAACACGCGGTCCTCCACGCCGATCAGCCGGGCCAGCTCGCGCTGGCGCTCGGGCACCTCGGTGTACTCGATCAGCATGGTGGCCTTCCAGTTGCTGCCGTCGGGCACCAGGGGCTGGTAGGCGTCGATCTCGCCCTGGATGCCGTCCTCCTCGAAGATCTTCTCGATGTGCAGCATCTCCTGGATCTGGCGGCGGATGGTGACCTCGTCCTCGAACTGCACGCTCACATGCTCGCCCAGGCGCACGGTGCGCAGCTTGCGGTGGGCGATGAACCCGGGCGCGCTCGACTTGCGGATCTTCGCGTAGGCCTCCAGGGTCATCAGGCTGTCGGGGGTGATGACGCTCATGACGTTACTCCAGGCCGTACGCGATGCGCACCAGGCTCAGCGGATGCTGCAGCTTCGCCGCCGGCAGGCCCTCGTTGCCCATGCCCTGGGCGATGTGGTGGCCGGCCAGCGCGCAGTCGGAGCTGATGTAGTCGGGCTGGTCCTTGCCCATCGCCTTGAACACCGGCTTGCCGATCTTCATCGCCACCGGGTGGTAGGGCGTCTTCACGCCATAGGTGCCGGCGTGGCCCGAGCAGCGCTCCACCGTGTTGAGCTGCACCGGCACGCTCTGGCCGATCAGCTTGAACATCTCCTCGGTCTTGCGGCCGATCTTCTGCACGCGGCCGTGGCAGGGGATGTGGTAGCTGAGCTTGCCCAGCCCGGTCTTGAAGTCGGTCTTGAGCAGGCCGTCCTTGTGGCGCGCGACCAGGTACTCGAAGGGGTCGAACATGGCCTGCTGCACCAGCTTCACGTCCGGATCATCGGGAAAGAGCAGCGGGATCTCCTGCTTGAACATCAGCGTGCAGGAAGGGATGGCGGTGAGGATCGCGAAGCCGTCCTTGGCGTATTTCGCGAGCACCGGGATGTTGGCTTCCTTGTGCTTCGCCACGCCCTCCAGGTCGCCGAGCTCCAGCTTGGGCATGCCGCAGCAGCTTTCCTTGTTGACCACCGTGTAGGGGATGTCGTTGTGCTGCAGCAGCTTGATCAGGTCGAGGCCGATGCCGGGCTCGTTGTAGTTGACGTAGCAGGTCGAGAAGATGGCCACCTTGCCCGGCGTGCGTTCGCCATCGACCACCGGCTGGGCCTTCTTGTCTTCGGGCGCACTCCAGCGGAATCGCTTCGTTGCCAGGTCGGGCAGCCAGGCATCGGGATGCACGTGCAGGGCGCTGTCGAGCAACTTGCGCATCGGCTTCGTGCGGTTGAGCGCGTTGACCGCCTGCACCACCACCGGAATGCCGGCGAACTGGCCGTGCACGTCGGTGGAGGCCAGCAGCTTCTCGCCGCCGCCAACGTCCCCATTGCGGAACTTGATGGCCTTGGCGCGCAGCATGGTGTGCGGAAAGTCCACGTTCCACGGATGCGGCGGCACGTAGGGGCACTTGGTCATGTAGCACAGGTCGCACAGGTAGCACTGGTCGACCACGCTGCCGTAGGCCTTGGGGTCGACGCCGTGCACCTCGCCGTCCTCGGTGGCATCCACCAGGTCGAACAGCGTCGGGAAGGCCTGGCACAGGCTGACGCAGCGGCGGCAGCCGTGGCAGATGTCGAAGATGCGCGTCAGCTCGCGCTCGCACGCGGCCTGGTCGTAGAACTCGGGGTTCTTCCAGTCCACCGGGTGGCGCGTCGGCGCCTCGAGATTGCCTTCTCGATTCGTCATGGAAGGGACGGCCGCGATGCGCGCCATCGGCGTGCGAAGGCCCGTGCACCGAGGCCCTGCAACGCGATGGCCGCAGCGCGGCTCAGTCGACCAGCGCCTCGAGCGCCTTGGTGTAGCGGTTGGCGTGCGAGCGCTCGGCCTTGGCCAGCGTCTCGAACCAGTTGGCGATCTCGTCGAAGCCCTCTTCGCGGGCCTGCTTGGCCATGCCCGGGTACATGTCGGTGTACTCGTGAGTCTCGCCGGCCACGGCGGCCTTCAGGTTGAGGCGGCTGTCGCCGATCGGCAGGCCGGTGGCGGGGTCGCCCGAGCCGTGCTCGAGGAACTCCAGGTGGCCGTGCGCATGGCCGGTCTCGCCTTCGGCGGTGGAGCGGAACAGCGCTGCGACATCGTTCTGGCCTTCGACGTCGGCCTTGTTCGCGAAGTACAGGTAGCGTCTGTTGGCCTGGGATTCGCCTGCGAAGGCGTCCTTCAGGTTCTGCTCGGTTCTCGATCCCTTCAATTCCATGGCTTTCTCCTGGGAGTGGCTAGGTTTATGCAAGCGGAACCGTCGCTGCCTGCGGGCAGCGGCGCCTAGGGAATCTACGCCAGTTGCGATCGGGCCGGCAATACAAAGCCTCAATGGGGTTCATTGAGGCAGGCAATGACGGAAATCAGGGAAGCACGGCCTCGCGCAACTGTGGAAATACCTTCGACACCTTGGCCAGCAGGTAGTCGCCGTAGATGCCGTCGAAGGCATGCACGTTGGCATGGTCCCATCGCGTGGCGCTGTCGTCTACCACCACGGGCCTGGGTAAACCCTCGATCGGCTTCACGCGCGCATGGAAGTTGGGGTCGAAGAACAGCGGGAAGGACAGGCGGTCCCGCCCCGAGGTGTTGCGCACCACGCGGTGCGGCGTCGAGCGGTACAGCCCGCCCGTCATGCGGTCGAGCATGTCGCCGATGTTGATGACGAAGGCATCGGCGATCGGCGCGGCATCGATCCAGCCTTCGCCGGTGCGCACCTGCAGGCCGCCGATGTCGTCCTGCCGCAGGATGGTGAGGAGGCCGTAGTCGGTGTGCTCGCCCACGCCCCAGGCCACGTCCAGGCCCTCGGGCACGGGCTGGGTCGGGTAGTTGAAGAGGCGGAACAGGATCAGCGGGTCGGCCGTGTAGCGCTCCGCGAAGTAGCCGGCGGGCAGGCCCAGGCTGAGCGCGATGCCTTCCATCAGCACATGGCCCAGGCGCGTGGCAGCGGCCATGTAGTCGAGGATGGTCTCGCGAAAGCCCGGGATGTCGGGGAACAGGTTGCGCCCGTGCACCGGCGTGCGCGCGAGCACCAGCGGATCGTCCTCCGGCAGCTCGGTGCCGAGGTAGAGGCCTTCCTTCCAGTCGGGCCGGCCCGAGGTGAGCTCGCCGCCGGTCGGGAAGTACCCGCGCCAGGCCCGCCCGCCCAGTTCCATGCGCCACTGCATCTTGGTGGCTTCGGGCAGGGCGAAGAAGGCGCGGCTCAGGTCTTCGAGGCGCTGCATGAGCGCGCGATCGACGCCGTGGCCGGTGACGTAGAAGAAGCCGTGCGCGCGGCATGCCTCGCCGATCTGGCTCGCGACGGCGGTGCGTTCAGGTGCGCGCGCGACCAGCGGCGCGATGTCGATCAGGGGCAGCGAGCGCGCGAGGTTCATCGAGGTCAGCGTATCAGACGGCATGGGCGAAGGGCGTGCGGATGTCGGCAAGAAACTGCTGCGCGCGCGGGTGTTGCGGGCGGTTGAAGAAGTCGTCCGGCGTGGCCCGCTCCAGCACCCGGCCGGCGTCCATGAAGAGCACGCGGTCGGCCACGTCGCGCGCGAAGCCCATCTCGTGCGTCACCACCACCATGGTCATGCCCTCGCGCGTGAGGTCGCGCATGACCAGCAGCACCTCGCCCACCATCTCCGGGTCGAGCGCGCTGGTGGGCTCGTCGAAGAGCATCAGCGGCGGCTGCATGGCCAGTGCCCGGGCGATCGCCACGCGCTGCTGCTGGCCGCCCGAGAGTTCGGAGGGAAAGGCATCGGCCTTGTTCGCCAGGCCGACGCGCTCGAGCAGGGCCATGGCGCGCGCGGTGGCCTCGGCGCGCGAAAGCCCGCGCAGCTGGATCGGTGCCAGCGTGCAGTTGCCGATCACCGTGAGGTGCGGAAACAGGTTGAACTGCTGGAACACGAAGCCGATGTGCGAGCGGAAGTCGTTGAGGTCGATGCCGCGCGCATGGATGTCCTTGCCGTCGACGGTGATGCGGCCGCCCTGGATCGGCTCCAGCCGGTTGATGGTGCGGATCAGCGTGGATTTGCCCGAGCCCGAGGGCCCGCAGACCACCACCACCTCGCCGCGGGCGATGGTCTCGCTCACGTCGACCAGTGCCTGGTAGCTGCCGTACCACTTGTTGACCTTGTCGAATTCGATCATGCGGGAGCTTTCGGTGCCTCGCGGACGGTGGTGCGCCGGCCGGCTCTCGCTTCCAGCCAGTAGGCGAAGCGCGACAGGCCGAAACACAGGATGAAGTAGGTCAGGCCCAGGATGAAGTAGACCTGGACCGGCTTGGTGAAGACCTGGGTGTTGATCTGCGAGGCGATGAAGGAGACCTCCGCCAGCCCGATGATGTAGCCCAGCGAGGTCTCCTTGATGGTGGAGACGAACTGGTTCACCAGCGAGGGCAGCATGCTGCGCAGCGCTTGCGGCAGCACCACGAAGCGCATGGTGCGGCCCCAGCCCAGGCCCAGCGAGCGCGCGCTCTCCACCTGGCCGCGCGGCAGGCCCAGGATGCCGGCGCGCACGATCTCGCCGATGTAGATGCCGTCGAAGACCACCAGCGCGATCAGCATGGTGGTGAACTGGTCGGTTTTGACGCCGGTCACGCTGGGCAGGAAGAAGTAGGCCCAGAACACCACCATCAGGAGCGGCGTGCCGCGCACGACGAAGGCGACGGTCGTCACGGGCCAGCGCAGCCAGCGCCAGGGGCTGACCCGCGCCAGGCCCAGCAGCAGGCCGAAGGGCAGGGCGAGCACGAGGCCCATGGCCGCGAGCAGCACGGTCAGCACCAGGCCGCCCAGCGGGCCGTTGGGATACTGCCCGATCAGGAAGTAGACCCAGTAGTCGCGGACCAGATCGATCATGGCGCGGCGCTCCTGCTCACAGCGCCCTCGGCGGAAAGCGGTGCTGATACCAGCTCGCCGCGCCGGTGATCAGCAGCGACACCGTCAGGTAGGCCGCGGTGGCGAAGGCGAAGGACTCGGCGCTGCGGAAGGTGGCACTCTCCACCTGCCCGGCCTGGTACATCAGCTCGGCCACGCCGACCACGGTCGCGATGCTGGTGCCCTTCCAGAGGTTGAGCGTCTGCGAGATCAGCGGCGGAATGGTCACGCGCAGGGCCTGCGGCAGGATGATGCGGCGCATGGTGGCCAGGAAGCCGAAACCCAGCGCCCGGCCCGCTTCCATCTGCACCGCCGGGATGGCGCGGATGCCGCTGCGGATGTCCTCGGCCATGTAGGCTGCGGTGTAGAGGCCCAGAGCGACGATGGCGCTGAGAGCCTCGATGCGGCCGGCGTAGAGGCGCTGCTTGATGTCCTCCGGCAGCAGCTCGGGCGCGCCGAAGTACCAGAACAGCATGTGGCCCAGCAGCGGGATGTTGCGGATCGACTCCACATAGGCGAAGCCCAGCCCGCGCAGCGCCGCGACCGGCGCCAGGCGCAGCAGCGCCACCGCCAGCGCGACCGGCAGGGCCAGCGCCAGCGAGGCGGCCAGCAGCTGCAGCGAGAGCAGGAAGCCCGCGACCAGCATGTCGTGGTACTGGCCGGACAGCAGCAGGGAAAAATCGAAGAGCGGCATGAACGGGGAATGCCGGTGCCCCGGCGGAAGAGCGCGGGGCACATGGTACGCATCCCGCGGCGCGCCGCGGGCAGGGCGCCGATCCGGGGGATCAGCTGTCGATCTTGTCGGTCTCGAGCTTGAAGCCGCGCTTGTCGAAGCCCGACTTGGTCTTCGGGCCGTACCACTTGAAGAAGATCTTCTCGGCCTCGCCCGATTTCTCGAGTTCGCGCAGCGTGTCGTCCACGACCTTCTTCAGGCCCGTCTCACCCTTCTTGATGCCGATGGCCAGCGCCTCGGTGCTGAGGTTCTGCGGCAGCACCACGTACTGCGTCTTCTGCGGGCCCAGCTTGGCGTAGCTGTTGAGCAGCGCGGCCTCGTCGTCCACGTAGCCCACGCCCTTGCCCTGCTGCAGCGCCTGGAAGGCCTGCTGGCTGGTGTCGAAGGTCACGACCTCGGCGCTCGGCACGGCCTTGCGGATGTTGGGCTCCTGCGTGCCGCCGCGAATGGTCAGCACTTTCTTGCCGCCCAGCTGCGACACCTCGGTGATGTTGCTCGTCTTCTTCACGATGGCCTTCTGCCCGGTGACGAACGTGGTCAGCGAGAAGTCGATCTGCGCCTCGCGCTCCTTGTTGTGCGTGAGGCCGGCGGCGACCAGGTCCACGTGGCCCTGCTGCAGCTCGGGAATGCGCGCCGCGACCGCGATCTGCTTGAGCACCGGCTTGACGCCGATCTTCTTCGCGATGGCGTTCACCAGGTCGACCTCGTAGCCGATGATCTCGCGCGTCTTGGGGTCGATGAAGGTGGCGGGCTCGTCGGTGCCGAGCACGCCGACGACCAGCTGGCCCTTCTTCTTGATGTCGTCCAACTGGTCGGCATGGACGGCGGTGCCGGCGAGCAGGGCGGCCGCAGCGAAGGCGGCTGCGGCGAAACGGAAGCGCATGTTGTTTTCTCCTTGAAAGGGGCCCGCACCATAGCAACAAAAGCCGGGGCGGTGAAATAGCTCTTTCACATATGCATACTGCCGACATGCAAATTCAAGAGAAGCCGCCCTTCGACACCCCTTTCGAATGGATCGGCGGCGAGGAGAAGGTCCATGCCCTGGTCGAGCGCTTCTACGACCTGATGGAGCTGGAGCCGGCCTATGCCCGGCTGCGCGCGGTGCACGGCCCCTCGCTGGACAACGCGCGCCAGCGCCTGTTCTGGTTTCTCTGCGGCTGGCTCGGCGGACCGCAGCACTACACCGACCGCTTCGGGCACCCGATGCTGCGGGCGCGGCACCTGCCGCAAAGCATCGGCGGGCACTCGATCGGCATCAAGGAGCGCGACGAATGGCTGGCCTGCATGGACCAGGCGATGGGCGAGACCGGCGTGCCCGAGGGCCTGCGCGCGCGCCTGCGCGATTCGTTTTTCCAGACTGCGGACTGGATGCGGAACAGGAACGGCTAACGCCGCTGCGGCGTCAGCAGCACCACCAGCGCCCCCGCGCCGCCCTCGGCGGGCTTGGCCTGCACGAAGGCCAGCGTCTCGCTTTTCTGGATCAGCCAGCGTTGCACCTTGGCCTTGAGCACCGGCTGGCGCCCGGGTGAGCCCAGGCCCTTGCCGTGCACCACGCGCACGCAGCGCACGCCCTGCTTGCCGGCCTCGCGGATGAAGTTGCCCAGTGCTTCGCGCGCCTCGTCGCTGCGCATGCCGTGCAGGTCGATCTCACGCTGGATGCTCCATTCGCCGGCGCGCAGCTTGCGCGTCACGTCGGTGGGGATGCCGGGACGGCGAAAGCTCATCGCGTCGTCGGCATCGAGCAGGGTGGTGACGTCGAATTCGTCGGAGAGCGACTCGCGCAGCACCCGCTGCTCGTCGAGTTGGTGCTGCACCGGGATCGGCGCCGGCGGCTCCGGCGTCAGGGGCACCGCAGCACGGCGCCGCAGCGGCTGGGTCGCACCGACGGCGCGCGCGAACAGGTCCTGCTCCGCGGCGCGCTTCTTTTCGGCCGCGGCGCGTGCGACCGCCTCGGCGGCTTCGCGTTCGCGCTGCTCGGCCAGTGTCTTCTGCACGCCCTTGAGATCGGAGAGGCTCTTGAGGGCTGGGGGCTTGCTTCTGGGCATGGGCTTCCTCGCCGAGCATACGCGCTTGCGCGCCGAGGCTCAGACGAGGCCGCGCTCCGCCATCGAGAGGGCCTGGCCCGGGGCCACGATGACATGGTCCAGCACCCGCACGTCGATCAGCGCCAGCGCGGCCTGGAGCGTTTGCGTCAGGGCTTCGTCGGCGCGGGAGGGCTCGACGCAGCCGCTGGGATGGTTGTGGGCGAGGATCACGGCGGCGGCATGGTGACGCAGGGCGCAGGCCACCACTTCGCGGGGGTACACGCTCGTTTGCGTCAGGGTGCCGCGGAAGAGTTCCTCCATCGCGATCAGGCGGTGCTGGGCATCGAGGAACAGCGCCGCGAAGACTTCGTGCGGCCGCGCCGCCAGATGCAGTTGCACATACTGCTTCACGGCCATGGGCGCATCGAACAGATCTCGCTCCCTGAGGCGCTGGGCCACGGCGCGCCGAGCCACCTCGAGCACGGCGGCCAGGTTGCTGCGCTTGGCGCTGCCGCCCAGGCCCTTGATGCGCTTCAGGTCGTCGAGTCCGGCATGAAGCAGCCCGTTGAGGCCGCCGAAGCCATCGAGCAGTTCCTGCGCGAGCTGCAGCACATTCTTGCCGGGAATGCCCGTGCGCAGCAGCAGTGCGAGCAGTTCGGCGTCGGCGAGGGCGCCGGGCCCCAGTGCGAGCAGCTTCTCGCGCGGCAGCGACTCCAGCGGCAGATTCTTGAAAGACATGACTGTCATGGGCCCTTGGCCCGCTCCCTAAAATACAGGCCCCCAGTCTATAGCGATCCCCGACCGTGTCCTCCACCCCCTCCGCTGCCGTCGTGGCGCCCGGTTCCTTTCTCACGCTGCACTACCGGCTGGCGGGACCTGCGGGCGACATCATCAACACCTTCGGCGCCAAGCCGGCCACGCTCTCGCTGGGCACGGGCGAGCTCTCGCCGGCGATGGAGCTGCGCCTCATCGGCCTGGCGGAAGGCGCGCACACCACCTTCGAGCTGCCGCCCGGCGAAGCCTTCGGGGAGCGCAATCCCGAGATGCAGCAATGGGTGGCCCGCGCGCTGCTCGCGCAGATGGGTGACCCCGATGAGCAGTACGCGGTGGGCGACGTGGTGCAGTTCCCCACGCCCGACGGCAGCGGCAGCTATGCCGGTGCGGTGATCGAACTCGGCGAGACGGCGGTGCGCTTCGACTTCAACCATCCGCTCGCCGGGCAGCCGGTGAGCTTCGAGGTCCAACTGATCGGGGTCCTATGAGCGTGCAGGAAGTCATCCTTGCCGAGCCGCGCGGCTTTTGCGCCGGTGTGGACCGCGCGATCGAAATCGTCGAACGGGCGATCGCCAAGTTTGGCGCACCGATCTACGTGCGCCACGAGATCGTGCACAACACCTACGTGGTCAACGAGCTCAAGGCCAAGGGGGCGATCTTCATCGAGGACCTGGCCGAGGTGCCGCCCGGCGCGACGCTGGTCTTCAGCGCGCACGGCGTCAGCAAGGCGGTGCAAACCGAGGCCCGGGCACGCGGCTTCGAGATCTTCGACGCGACCTGTCCGCTGGTGACCAAGGTGCACGTGGAGGTCGCCAAGCTGGCGAGAGAAGGCTACGAGTTCATCATGATCGGCCACAAGGGGCACCCCGAGGTCGAGGGCACGATGGGCCAGCTCTCCAGCGGCATCCACCTGGTGGAGGACGTGGAAGACGTGGCGCACGTGCAGCCCGCGCAGACCGAGAAGCTGGCCGTGGTCACCCAGACCACGCTGTCGGTGGACGACGCGGCCGAGATCTCGGCCGCGGTGCGCGCGCGCTTCCCGAAGGTGCGCGAACCCAAGCAGCAGGACATCTGCTACGCCACGCAGAACCGGCAGGACGCGGTCAAGCTGCTGAGCCCGCAGGTGGACCTGGTGATCGTGGTCGGCAGCCCGACCAGTTCCAACAGCAACCGGCTGCGCGAGCTCGCGCAGCGGCTGGGTACGCAGAGCTACATGGTCGACTCGGCCGCCGAACTTCGGCCGGAGTGGTTCGAGGGCAAGAGCCGCGTGGGCCTCACGGCCGGCGCCTCGGCGCCCGAGATCCTGGTGCGCGAGGTGATCGAGCGCATCAAGGCGCTCGGTGCAGTGTCGGTGCGGAAGATGGATGGCATCGAGGAAACGCTCAAGTTCCCGCTGCCCAAGGGGCTGAAGCTGGACGACATGGCGCCGCCGGGGCACATCTCGTGAGCGCCGCGATCGACTGGCGGCAGCAGATCGAGGCCGCGGCCCGCCGCATCGAGGAGCGCGCGCCGCATTTTCTGCGCAGGACACCGCTGTGGAAGCTGTCGGGCCGCGCGTTCGGTGTCGAGGTGCCCGGTGTGGAGGTCTGGCTCAAGCTCGAACAGTTGCAGGTCAGTGGCAGCTTCAAGGCGCGCGGCATGATGAACCGGCTGCTCGCCAACGAGATTCCGGCGAGCGGCGCCATCGTGGCCTCCGGCGGCAACGCCGGCATCGCCACCGCTGCCGCGGCGCAGGCGCTACGCGCGCCTTGCGAGGTTTTCCTGCCCACGGTGTCTTCCGAAGCCAAGCGCGCCAGGCTGCGAGCGCTGGGCGCGAACGTCGTGGTCGGCGGCGAGCTGTATGCCGACGCGCTCGCGGCCTGCCTCGCGCGCCAGCGCGAGAGCGGCGCCCTGCTGACCCATGCCTACGACCAGGCCGAGGTGGTGGCCGGCGCGGGCACGTTGGCCCGTGAAATCGAGGAGCAGGGCGGTTTGCCCGATGCGGTGCTGGTCAGCGTCGGCGGCGGCGGCCTGATCGCCGGGCTGGCGGCCTGGTTCGAGCAGCGCAGCCGCGTGGTGGCGCTCGAGCCCGAGCAGGCGCCGACCCTCTTTCGCGCACGCGAGGCCGGCGAGCCCGTGGATGTGGACGTGGGCGGCATCGCGGCGGATTCTCTGGGCGCGCGCCGCATCGGCGGCTTCGCCTGGGACATCACGCAGCGCCATGTGCGCGATGCGATGCTGCTGAGCGACGAGGCGATCCGCGCCGCGCAGTTGTGGCTCTGGAAGGAACTCAAGCTCGCCGTGGAGCCCGCAGCGGCCCTGCCGCTGGCGGCTCTCCACAGCGGGCGCTACCAGCCGCACGAGGGCGAGAAGGTCTGCCTGATCGTGTGCGGCGCCAACGTGGATCCGGCGAGCCTGGCTTAGCTCTGCGGCTGGTCGACGTTGACCATCCACGGCACGCCGAACTTGTCTTCCAGCATGCCGAAGCCCGGCGACCAGAAGGTGGCCGCATAGGGCATCGTGACCTTGCCGCCTTCGGACAGGGCCTTGAACAGCGCTTCCCCTTCCTTCACGTCCTTGGCCTGGACCGAGAGCGAGAAGCCTTTGTAGCCGTCGAAGGGCATGCCGGGCGGCATGTCGGACGCCATGATCTGCTTGCCGCGAGCCTCGAAGGTCGCATGCATGATCTTGCTCTTGTATGCATCCGGCGTGTCCTTGCCCATGGGGCTTTCGCCGAAGGTCATGCTGAAAAGAATCTTGCCGCCCAGGCTCTTGGCGTAGAAGGCCAGCGCGTCGGCCGCGTTTCCATTGAATGACAGATAGGCTTCCATTTTGAAATCTCCTTGGATTGAGGCATGTATGACAGGAGGGGCGATCCTACGTCCTCCGCGCGATGCACACCACTGCCTCGGATGGGCGCACCTAAAATCGGCAAATGCTCGACATCACACTGCTACGCAAGGACCTCGCCTCGGTCGTTGCCCGCCTCGAAACCCGCAAGAAGAACCAGACCTTCCTCGACGTGGCCAGCTTCAGCGCGCTCGAGGCCGAGCGCAAGACGCTGCAGACCCGCACCGAGGAACTGCAGGCGCGCCGCAATGCGCTCAACAAGCAGATCGGGCCGCTGAAAGCCAAGGGTGAGTCCGTCGACGCGCTCATGGCTGAAGTCAATGCGCTCAAGAGCGAGCAGGAATCGTCCGCCACGCGGCTCGAGCAGATCCAGCCCGAACTGCAGGCCCTGCTGCTCGCGGTGCCGAACCTGCCGCATCCGAGCGTACCCGCGGGAGATGACGAAACGGCGAACGTCGAGGTCCGCCGCTGGAGCCCGAAGGGCGGCAACGGCGCCGACGCGCCCGCACTCGGCTTCGAGGCGCGTGACCACGTGGACCTGGGCGCGCCGCTGGGCCTGGATTTCGAGACCGGCGTCAAGCTTGCGGGCTCGCGCTTCACGGTGATGAAGGGCCCGATCGCACGGCTGCACCGGGCGCTGTCGCAGTTCATGCTCGACATGCAGACGCAGCAGCACGGTTACACCGAGTGCTACGTGCCCTACGTGGTCAACGCAGACACGCTGCGCGGCACTGGCCAGCTGCCCAAGTTCGAGGGCGACCTGTTCGCTGCGAAGAAGGGGGGGCAGGAAGGCGAGCCCGCGCCCGATCATTCGGCGCTCTACCTCATTCCCACCAGCGAGGTGCCGCTCACGAACTTCGTGCGCGACGAGGTGCTGGCCGAGGCGCAATTGCCCATCCGCCTGACGGCGCACACCCCCTGCTTCCGCTCCGAGGCCGGAAGCGCCGGGCGCGACACGCGCGGCATGATCCGCCAGCACCAGTTCGACAAGGTCGAGATGGTGCAGATCACACACCCCGAGAAGAGCTACGAGGCGCTGGAACAGATGACCGGCCACGCCGAGGCCGTGCTGCAGGCGCTTGAGCTGCCTTACCGCGTGGTGCTGCTGTGTACCGGCGACATGGGCTTCGGCGCATCCAAGACCTACGACCTCGAGGTCTGGCTCCCGGCGCAGAACACCTACCGCGAGATCAGCTCGGTGTCGAACTGCGAGGCCTTCCAGGCGCGTCGCCTGCAGGCGCGCTTCAAGAACGCCCAGGGCAAGAACGAGTTGGTGCACACGCTCAACGGCTCGGGCCTGGCGGTCGGCCGCACGCTGGTGGCGGTGCTGGAGAACCACCAGCAGCCCGACGGGTCGATCGCGGTGCCGGCCGTCCTGCGGCCTTACCTGGGCGGGCTGGAAGTGTTGCGGGCCTGAAAAGCGGCCCGCAAAGTCTCTGCTAGAATCGCGGGCTCGACAAACACCAGACTCCGGAGAGGTGGCAGAGTGGTCGAATGTACCTGACTCGAAATCAGGCGTACGGTAACCCCGTACCGTGGGTTCGAATCCCACCCTCTCCGCCAACTGTGCTTTCACGAACTTCGCGGAAGCCTGAAAAGCCCAAGAAACTCAAGGCTCTTGGGCTTTTTTATTGCCGGTGTTGCGCGGGTTCGTGGCTCACTACCACCTATGCCGTTTGCAAGCGTGTCGTTGCGGTGATGCGGACCTAGATTCGCGTCCGGACGTGGAGATCTCGTCAGGGCGCTCGCAGTCGCAAATACCGGAGCGTTGCTCCGGCCACGCTGGGCGGCATGCTCATCACGGAAATCGGCGTGGCGCCCGACGGCACTGCACGACATGTACGACGTCCACTTCGGCGTCAATCTCACGCAGGCGAATTGCCCGGCGCTCTACGACGGCTTCAACCCCTTGGTCCCGCGCGACAGCGCGCTGCTGCTCTGGTGCGGGCTCGGGCCTCGGGTGATCGAGCCGAGCGCGCACGGCCGAGGGCCTGAGCCGCGATATGAAAAGCGGTCGGGCAGTGACGTTTGGCAACCATCTTCATGGTGTGGACGTGAACCCGGTCCCCGGCGTCCGCGTTGGTGGAGGGCAAGGGCGGCATCCGCCTCCCTCTGGAGTTCTTGTGAACCTTGATCGTTCTGTCTTCGTGAAATGGGCTGCTGCAGGTGCGGTGGCAGCCGGGGCCCTGTTCGCCGCCGCGTCGGCCCAGGCCGGCGCCAACTGGTCCGTGGGCATCAATGTGCCGGGCGTCGCAGTCGGCGTTGCCGACCCGGGGCCGGTGTACTACCAGCCCGCTCCCGTCTACACGCGCCCAGCACCGCCGATCTACTACGAGCCTGCGCCGCCGGCGTATTACCGCCCCGCGCCCGTCTACCGACCCGCCCCGGTGTACTACGGGCCGCCGGCGCCGGCCTACTATCCCGGCGAACGTTGGCGCTGGCGCCACCATCACCACCGCCGCGACTGGGACGATCGGGACGATTGATTTCGCTCAGACCACCATCGGCGTTGCGGCCCCATCCATCGACACGATCGCGCCCGAGATGTAGCCTGCCCGCGGCGAGCTCAGGAACAGCACCGCATCGGCGATGTCTTCCGGCTTCGCGATCCGCCCGAGCGGCATGCGGGCCTCGGCGTCGCGCCGCACGTCATCTTCGCTGCGCTGCCGCATCCGCGCTTCGGCCGCCAGGCCCTCGGCCATGCGGTCGGTCAGCGTCATGGCGGGATTGACCGCGTTCACGCGCACGCCCCGCGGACCGTAGGCCGTGGCCAGGCCCGCGGTGGCCAGCATCAGCGCGGCATTGGCGGCGCCGCCGGCCAGGTGAGTGGTCGTGGCGACCTTGCCGCCCATGCCGATGATGTTGACGATGGCGCCAGCGCCGCGTGCGCCCATGCGCTTGATGGCCGGGTCCATCACGTGGATGTAGGTGAAGAATTTGGCCTGCATCGCGTCCTGCCAGGCCTGCGGCCGCAGCTCGTCGAAGGGCGTGCGCCGCGCTGCGCCGGCGGAATTGACCAACACCTCCACGGGGCCGAACCCGGCTTCCGCGGCGTCCAGCATCGCCAGCGCGGCCTGCGCGTCGCCCAGGTCGGCCGCATGGCCGCGGACCGCAGTGTGGCCCTCGGCGCGCAGTTGCGCGAGCGCCGAATCCAGGTGGTCCTGGCTGCGCCCTGCCAGGCTGACCTGCGCGCCCTCGCGCAGGAAGCCGCGCGCACAGGCCAGCCCGATGCCGCGGCTGCCGCCGGTGACCAGCACGTGCTTGCCGCTGAGTTGAAGATCCATGGAGTTCTCCGCCGTCGTGTTGCGATGACGGACATGTTAGAGGGGGCTTGCCGACTCTGCCCGGCATGTGCTCTCATGCAAGCCATGAGCCCCAGCCGGAGACATGAACGATGAAGACAGTGGCAGAAATCCTCAAGGAAAAAGGCGGCGTCGGCGTCGTGCACAGCATCGGGCCCGACGCCTCGGTGTTCGAGGCCGTCGCGCTGATGGCTCAGAAGAACATCGGCGCCCTGCTGGTGATGGAGGGCGAGCGCATCGTCGGCGTGCTCAGCGAGCGGGACTACGCGCGCAAGGTCGTGCTGATGGCGCGCTCCTCCAAGGACACGAAGCTGCGCGAGATCATGACCAGCTCGGTGATCTACGTGCATCCCACCCAGAGCACCGAGGAATGCATGGCGCTGATGACCGAGAGCCGGGTACGGCATCTGCCGGTGCTCGATGACGACGGCAAGCTCGTCGGGCTGATTTCGATCGGCGACCTGGTCAAGGGCATCATCTCGGAGCAGAAGTTCATCATCGAACAACTGCACAACTACATCGCTGGCTGACGCGCCAGAGCGCCGCGCGCGCGTGGCCGAACCGAGCAGTCTCGGCCCGGGCGCGGGCGGGCGCAAGTCATATTTCCGACCGGATTGCGATGTAGATTACAGGCGCCAACCGGAGACAAGCATGCTGATGACCGCTCAGACGACGGAAGCGGGGCGCAGGGCAGAGCGCCTGGACGAAGTGGAGCAACTGGTGCGCGCCAGGCTCCCGGCCGAATCGGCGGAGGAGCCCGCGGGCTTCGTCCGCCGCTATTTCGGCCAGGTCGACCCGGAGGACCTGGCCGAGCGCGAGGTGGCCGACCTGTACGGTGCGGCCCTGTCGCACTGGAACTTCGCCCGCAAGCGCGAACCGGGAAAGGCCAAGCTCAGGGTCTTCAACCCGACCATCGCCGAGCACGGCTGGCAGTCCACCCACACCATCATCGAGATGGTCAATGACGACATGCCTTTCCTGGTCGACTCCGTGACCATGGAGGTCAACCGGCACGGGCTCACGCTGCACCTGATCATCCATCCGCTGGTGGCGGTCGAGCGCGGCGCCGATGGCGTGCTGAAAGGCCTGGCGGCGGAGGAGGGCGCGTCGCCCGAGGCCCGCCGCGAATCCTTCATCCACGTGGAAGTCGATCGCGTTCCCGATGCCGCGCGCATGGAGGCGCTGGCCGCCGACCTGGAGCGCGTGCTCGACGACGTGCGGCAGACGGTCGCCGACTGGAAGCCGATGCGCGAACGCGTACTGGCCATCGTGCAGGGGCTGGACGAGCGCGCTCCGCCCATCCCGCCGCAGGAACTGGCCGAGGGCCAGGCCTTCCTGCGCTGGCTGGCGGACAACCACTTCACCTTCCTCGGCTGCCGCAGCCACGAGCTGGCGCGGGTGGACGGCGAGGATGTGCTGAAGGTCGTGCCCGGCTCCGGCCTCGGCATCCTGCGCGAGGCGTCCTCCAAGCCCGATGGCGCCGCCGCCTTCGCCGCGCTGCCGCCCGAGGTGCGCGCCTACGCGCGCCGGCCCGAGCTGCTGGTGGTGACCAAATCCACCTCGCGCTCCACCGTGCACCGGCCCGGCCACCTGGACTACGTGGCCGTCAAGCGCTTCGACGACCAGGGCGAGGTGTGTGGCGAGGACCGCTTCCTCGGCCTCTTCACCTCCACCGCCTACAGCGCCAACCCGGCCGAGATTCCGCTGCTGCGCCGCAAGATCGCCAGCGTGGTCGAGCGCGCCGGCCTGGCGGCGGGCAGCCATTCGGGCAAGGCGCTGCTCAACATCCTCGAGACGTATCCGCGCGACGAGTTGTTCCAGACCTCGGACGACGACCTGCTGCAGACCGCCATGGGCATCCTGCACCTGGGCGAGCGCCAGCGCTTCCGGCTGTTCGTGCGGCGCGACCCCTTCGAGCGCTTCCTGTCCTGCCTGATCTACGCGCCCCGCGAGAACTACACCACCGAGCTGCGCCAGAAGTGGCAGGACATCCTGATGCGCGAGTTCAACGGGACGAGCTCCGAGTTCAACGTGCACCTGTCGGAATCGGTGCTGGCGCGCATCCAGATCACCGTGCGCACCAAGCCCGGCAGCATTCCCTTCTTCGACGTGCGCGAGCTGGAGGAGCGGCTGGTCGCGGCTGCGCGGCGCTGGGACGATGACCTGAAGACCGCGCTGATCGAGGCGGCCGGCGAAGCCCGCGGCAACGCACTGCTGCGGCGTTTCGGTGCCGCCTTCCCGGCCGGCTACCGCGAAGAATTCGCCGCGCGGGCCGCCGTGCACGACATCGAGCTGATGGCGGGGCTGGGCGAGGCCCAGCCGCTGGGCATGAACCTCTACCGGCCGCTGGAGGCGCCGCCCGACACGCTGCGCTTCAAGCTGCTGCGGCGCGGCGAGCCGCTCACGCTCTCGGCCAGTCTGCCGATGCTGGAGCACCTGGGCATGAAGGTGCTGGACGAGCATCCGCATCGGCTGGCGCCCCAGGGCGAGGCGCCGATCTGGATCCACGACTTCGGCCTGCAGAGCGCCTCGGGCGAGGCCGAGATCGAGGTCGACGCGCTGCGCCCGGTGTTCGAGGAGGCCTTCGCCGCGGTGCTCGGCGGCGAGGTCGAGAACGACGACTTCAACCGCCTGGTGCTGGCGGCGCGCCTGCCGGCCCACGAAATCGTGGTGCTGCGGGCTTACGCCAAGTACATGCGGCAGATCGGTTTCTCGCTCTCGCAGTCCTTCATCGAAGCGACGCTGGCGACGCACGCCGGCATTGCGCGCGCCCTGGTGGAGCTGTTCAAGCTGCGCTTCGATCCGGAAGCGCCGCCCGATGCACAGGCCCGCGAGGCCAAGAAGGTCGGCGACATCGAGGCCGCGCTGGACGAGGTGTCCAACCTGTCGGAAGACCGTGTGCTGCGCCAGTATCTGGCGCTGATCCAGGCGACGCTGCGTACCAACTTCTGGCGCCGCGACGCAGCCGGGCGGCGGCGCGGCTTCCTGTCCTTCAAGTTCGACGCGGCCAAGGTGCCGGATCTGCCGGCGCCCAAGCCACTGTTCGAGATCTTCGTGTACTCGACCCGCTTCGAGGGCGTGCACCTGCGCGGCGGCCGCGTGGCGCGCGGCGGCCTGCGCTGGTCGGACCGGGCGGAGGATTTCCGCACCGAGGTGCTGGGCCTGGTGAAGGCGCAGATGGTCAAGAACATCGTGATCGTGCCGGTCGGCTCCAAGGGCGGCTTCGTGCTCAAGCGCGCGCCGTCGCCGGCCGACCGCGATGCCTACATGCGCGAGGGCGTGGCCTGCTACCAGGATTACCTGCGCGGTCTGCTCGACATCACCGACAACCTCGCGGGGACGGCGGTGGTGCCGCCGCCGCAGGTGCGCCGCCATGATCCGGACGACCCGTACCTCGTGGTGGCAGCCGACAAGGGCACCGCCACCTTCAGCGACTATGCCAACGGCATCAGCAAGGAATACGGCTTCTGGCTCGGCGACGCCTTCGCCTCCGGCGGCTCGGTGGGCTACGACCACAAGGCCATGGGCATCACGGCGCGCGGGGCCTGGGAGTCGGTGAAGCGGCATTTCCGCGAGATGGGCATCGACACCCAGAGCACCGAGTTCACGGTCGCGGGCATCGGCGACATGTCGGGCGACGTGTTCGGCAACGGCATGCTGCTGTCCCCGCACATCCTGCTGGTGGCGGCCTTCGATCACCGGCACATCTTCCTCGACCCCACGCCCGATGCCGCGAAGAGCTTTGCCGAGCGCGAGCGCCTGTTCAAGCTGCCGCGCTCCTCATGGGCCGACTACGATGCCTCGCTGATCTCCGAAGGCGGCGGCATTCATGCGCGCAGCGCCAAGTCGATCGCGCTCACGCCGCAGGTGAAGCAGGTGCTGGACATCCAGGCCGATGCGCTGACGCCCACCGAGCTGGTCAATGCCATCCTCAAGGCCCCGGTGGCGCTGATCTACAACGGTGGCATCGGCACCTACGTCAAGGCCGCCGGCGAGACCCACGCGCAGGTGGGCGATCGCGCCAACGACGCGCTGCGCGTCAATGGCCGCGAGCTGCGCTGCAAGGTCTTCGCCGAGGGCGGCAACCTGGGCTGCACGCAGCTGGGGCGCATCGAGTTCGCGCGCGCGGGCGGTCGCATCAACACCGATGCGATCGACAACTCGGCCGGCGTCGACACCTCCGACCACGAGGTCAACATCAAGATCCTGCTGGGTCTGCCGGTCACCGAGGGCGAGCTCACCGAAAAGCAGCGCAATGCGATCCTGCCAGAGATGACCGACGACGTGGCCGCGCTGGTGCTGCGCGACAACGTCTTCCAGACCCAGGTGCTCTCGGTCACCGGCCGCATCGCGCCGCAGCTGCTGGACGCGCAGACGCGCTTCATGCAATACCTGGAAAAGGCCGGGCGGCTCAACCGGGCGATCGAGTACCTGCCGGCCGACGAGGAACTGGCCGAGCGCCGGGCCCAGGGCCAGGGCCTCACCAGCCCGGAGCGCGCGGTGGTGCTGGCCTACAGCAAGATCTGGCTCTACGACGAGCTGCTGGAGTCGCCGCTGCCCGACGACCCCTGGGTCGCGACCGCGCTGGAGCGCTACTTCCCGGCGCTGATGCGCCAGAAGTTCGCCGCCTGGATGCCGCGCCATCCGCTCAAGCGCGAGATCATCGCCACCCACGTGACCAACAGCACGATCAACCGCGTTGGCAGCACCTTCGTGCACCGGCTGGTCGAAACCACCGGCGCGCGCGCCTTCGAGGTGGTGCGTGCCTACCTGCTGTCGCGCGAGATCTTCGGCATGGTGTCGCTGTGGCAGGCGATCGAGGCGCTGGACAACCGGGTCGACGACGAGGTGCAGTCGCGCATGCTGATCGACACCAGCCGGCAGCTGGAGCGCGGCACCATGTGGTTCCTGCGCTCCAGGCGCCTGGCCGAGGACATGGCCTCGACCATCGAGTACTTTCAGTCCAACGTGGAGACGCTGTCGGCGCGGCTGCCGCAGCTGCTCGATGCCGACGAGCGCGCGCGCGTCGAGGCCGCCGCGGCCCAGTACGCCGCCAAGGGCGTGCCGCGCGAGCTGGCCGACCGCGTGCTGAACTTCGGCTCGCTCTACGCCACGCTCGACATCGCCGAGATCGCCGGCAGCGCGCGCTGGCCAGTCGAGCTGGTGGCGGCGATCTACTTCGACCTCGCCAACCGGCTCGGCATGCCCTGGCTGCGCGACCGCATCTCGGCGCTGCCGGGCGACCAGCACTGGCAGGCGCTGGCCAAGGGCGCGATGCAGGACGACCTCTCGGGCCTGCAGCGCTCCATCACCGGCGCGGTGCTGGCGGGCGGCGGCGAGGCCGAGTCGCCGGAGGCCCTGGTCGAGACCTGGCAGGCCAGCAACGGCCGCACGCTGGAGCGGGCGGCGCAGCTGATGGGCGAGCTGCGCGCGGTGCCAGCGCCCGACGCGGCGATGCTGGCCGTGGCGCTGCGGGAGCTGCGGGCGCTGGCATAGCGGGGGAGGCATCCCCCAAAGGCAGGATGGCGCGCGCGGCCGCGGGCGCCTAGGCTACGCTCGCGTACTCGTCCGAGGATCATTGCATGCGCATCGCCTTCACCTCCTGCATGTCGTCCGTCAGCTTTCCCCAGCAGCCCGCGTGGAACGAGATTGCGGCGCGCAATCCCGATGTGCTGGTGCTGCTGGGCGATTCGGCCTACTACGACGCCGATGATTCCAGCATGGCCAAGCTGAAGGAAATGAGCGCCGACGGCTTCGCGCAGCACGCGCACAAGCGCATCGCCCGCCAGTTGGCGCAGCCCGGATTCCGCGCGCTGGTGCAGCGGCCCCAGCTCTCGACCTATGCGATCTGGGACGACCACGACTTCCTGTGGAACGGCGCCTGCGGGGGCGACATCGCGAAGCAGCCCCCATGGCGGATCTACGTGCCACCCAGCCGCGCGGTGTTCGCAGCCTATCGCGCGGCGCTGGCGGCACGCCTGGCGTCCGGGAGCTTCCCGGCATCGCCCTTCGCCTGGAGCCCGGACGTGGCCGAGCCCGGCTACAGCACGGTGGCATTGCCCGGCAAGGTGCTGCTGCACCTCACCGACGGGCGCAGCTACAAGAGGCGGAAGGGATCGATGCTCGGTGAGACCCAGCTGGCCGCGCTCGAGGCGGCCTGCGATGCAGCCGACCCCGACACCGTGCACCTCGTCGCCTCCGGCGTGGTCTTCGAGGCGCGCAACGGCGAGACCTGGCTCGATCACGAGCAGGACTACAAACGGCTGCTGGCGCTGGCCGCCAGGCACCGCATCCTGGTCCTGAGCGGCGACATCCACGACAACAACCTGGCCACCTACAGGCAGACCGGCGGCAGGCCGCTGTTCGAAGCCACCGCTTCCGGCGCTGCCATCTGCACCGCCGTCACCCTTGGCGCCCTGCAGCGCAACTGGGGCCTGCTGGAGATCGACGACAACGCGGTGAACATCGAGATCTTCAAGTCGGGCGTGCCCCAGTACCAGGGCAGCATTGCCCGCGCGGCATGGCAGTAGGCAGCTTCTTGCCCTTCACGCCTTCAAGATGTCTCCCACCCAAGTCGCCCTGGTCGAAGACGACATCCCGATGCGGGAGCGCATCTCCCGCGTCATCCGGGCCGATCCCTCGCTGGCCCTGGCCTACGGTGCGGGCACCGCGCGCGAGATCCTCGGCTGGCTGGCCGACAACCCGGTGGACGTGCTGCTGGTGGACCTGGGCCTGCCCGACCGTTCCGGCCTGGACGTGATCCGCGACTGCCGCCGCACCCAGCCGGCCTGCGCGGTCATGGTGATCTCGATCTTCGGCGACGAGGCCAACATGGTGCAGGCCTTCGAGGCCGGCGCGAGCGGCTACCTGCTGAAGGACGGGACCGAAGCCGACCTCGCGACCCACATCCGCAACCTGCGCGCGGGCGGCTCGCCGATGTCGCCGGTCATCGCGCGGCAGCTGCTTCGGCGCTGGCAGGCGAACCAGCCGCAGGTGCCTGCCCCGGCACCCGCGGCGAGCCCCGGCGCGAGCCCTGCGCCGGAGCGCCTCTCGCCGCGCGAGTTCGAGGTGCTGGACCTGGTGTCGCGAGGCTTCCCTTATCTGGAAGTGGCGGCGCGGATGGGGGTCTCGGTCACCACCGTGCAGACCCACATCCGCAACATCTACGGCAAGCTGGACGTCCACAACAAGTCGGAAGCCGTGTTCGAGGCCCGCAATCTGGGGTGGCTTCCCTGACCGTGCTGCGCTTCGCGCATCTGCTCCGCACGCTGGGCCGGAGGGTGGCCGGCGCCCTGTTCCTCATGGTCCTGGCGGCGCCGGCACTGGCCCAGAGCCGCGTGCTGGATGCGGCATCGGCTTCGTTCCAGCCCGAGGGCCTGCCCGCCAGCCAGCGCGAGGTCGAACTGCCGCTTCGATGGGATCATGAATTCCCGGGCCGGGGAGGCACGGCGCAATACCGGATCACGCTGCCCCCCGGGACTGGCGTGGGTGGCGAGCCGCAGGCCCTGGTCCTGTCGGGCACCGGCAACCAGGCCAGGGTCTCGCTCAACGGTGCCGTCATCGCGCAACTCGGCGTCCTGGGCGACCCCAGCCACGACGCAGCCAAGGCCAGCCACCTGCTGCGCGTGCCCGCATCGCTCCTGCGTGCGGGAGAGGCCAACGAACTGCTCGTCGAGACCACGGTGCAGCGCCAGCGCGGCGGTGGCCTGGGCCTGTTGCGCTACGGCCCGGAGACGGCGATGGAGGCACTCCACGTCGCGCAGCGGCGCTGGCGCCATACCTCCTCGGTGGTCTATGCGGTGAGCCTGCTGCTGATGGGCGGGCTGGCGGCCGGCCTCTGGTGGCGGCAGCGCGACGCGCTCTACGGCTGCTTCAGCCTGGCAGCCTTCTTCGGCGTGATCCGCAACCTGGACCGCGCCTGGACCGACGTGCCGGTGCCCTGGCCGCTGTGGGGCGCGCTGGTGGCGATGGGCTATGCCTGCCACATCGCGCTCATCGCCCGCTTCGTGCTGCTGGTGGTCGAGCGCAACCCGCCCTGGCTGGTCAGGATGATCCAGGCGGCCTTGGGCACGGCCGTCGTGCTGGCAGGCGCCTCCTTCGCGCTGGCCCGGCCCGCGCTCTGGACCACCGGGCTGGCCCTGCTGGAGCTCGTGGCCGCGGTCTGCCTGCCGGTCGTGGTGCGGGAGGCCTTCGGCAGCCGCAGGCGCATCGCCTGGGTGCTCTTGGGCGCTGGCAGCCTTGCCATCCTGGCAGGGGCGCATGACCTGCTCGCGGTGCGCGCGGGCCTGTTCGGCGGTGCGGAGTTCACCCTGACCTCGCACGCCATCTTCTTCTTCGTGCTCATCCTGGCGGGCCTCGTGGTGGAACGCTACAGCGGCCTGGTGGCGGACTACCGGGCCTTGAACGCCGGCCTGGCCGAGCGCGTGGCCGAGCGCGAGCAGCAGCTGCGCGGCGCGTTCGAAGCGCTGCGCGCGCAGCAGCAGGAGCAGGCCGTGCTGCTGGAGCGGCAGCGCATCATGCGGGAGATCCACGACGGCGTGGGCTCGCAGCTGGTCGGGCTGCTCAACATGGTGACGCAGCGCGACGCGCGCACCGAGGTGCTGACCGAGCACGTGCAGCTGGCGCTCGACGAGATGCGGATGGCGGTCGATTCCCTGCAGCCCATGCACGACGACCTCGCCACGATGCTGGCCACGCTGCGCTACCGGCTGCAGCCCCGGCTCGATGCGGCCGGCATCGCGCTGGACTGGGACGTGGCCGAGCTGCCGCCGATCGCGGCCTTCTCGGCGCAGGCCTCGCTGCAGTTGCAGCGCATCCTGCTGGAGGCGTTCACCAACGTGCTCAAGCATGCGCAGGCCACGCGCATCGCCCTGCACGCGAGCTGGCAGAACGGCCCGCCGGCGCAGGTGCGCATCGAGTTGCGGGACAACGGCCGGGGCTTCCAGGCGAGCTCGGCGACTGGAAGCGCCGCCGGCCGCGGCATGGCCAACATGCGTGCCCGCGCCGACGCCATCGGCGCGGTGCTGGGCATCGAGGCAGGCTGCGAGGGAGGCACGTCGGTGGTGCTCGACTGGCCCTGCGCTCAGGGAAAGGCCTGATGCCGGGGCAAGGCGCCCCCGCGCGGCCATGCTCCACAATGGCAGCAAGAATACGAATGAATACAGTGGAGGACCGGATGGCCTACGAGCTGCTGAGAAAAATCGCCGGCGCTTCGTTGCCGATGACGCTCGATTCACAGGCGGACATCGAGAACCTCCGCATCCTTCGCGATGCGGGCTATGTGAAGGTGGATTTCCAGCCTACCGGGATGGACCCGCCGGCGGCAGTCGTGATCGCGCTCACGCCGCTCGGCCGCACGGCCATGCGTTACTTCGGCGGCGTCTAGCCGGTTAAGATCGCAGCCAGACCGCGCAGTCGCGGGCGGGGGCCGTCGTCCCGCTTCCGTTGCCGGATTTTTTTCACAGCGTGCCCGAGAGCCGCAAGCAGGGGCCCCTCGAACAAGGGGCTTTTTTTATGGCCGGACTGACACGGGGAGAGAGGGGCCGCGCGCATGGTGGGTAATTCGTCCTTTGCCGGGCTGGGCAATTCGTCCTTCGCCAGCCTGACGCCTGCACCGGCCTCGGCCGACGAGGCGGAACCGTGGGTCCGCGGCGAGCTGATCCGCAGCCTGATGCGCGCCTCGCGCGGGTCCTACCTGCTGGCCGCGGCGCTGATGCCGGCCATGGTGGGGTTGAGCTGGGGCCATGTGCCGCCCTGGCAGCTCTTTGCCTGGCTGGCCATCGGCATCACGGCCACCGGCTGCCGCATCTGGGGCGAGCAGGTCTACGGCCGGCACTATGCCGACCGGGACTCGGCTGCCCAGCAGTACTTCGTGGAGCGCTATCGCTTCCTCTGGAGCGCCAGCGCCTTCGCCTGGGGCCTGTCGATCCTGATCTTCTTCGAGCGCACGCCGCTGGTGAACCAGTTCATGAGTTGGCTGATCGTGGCCGGCGTCGCCACCTTCCCGCTCAACGGGCTGGCGCTGCACCCGCCGCTGCTCAAGCGCTATGTCAACACGCTCTTCGTCACCATGCTGGTGGCGATCGTGTTCCGGGTGATCGAGCTCAACTTCGAGCGCCCGCATTTCCACTACGGCTTCCTGCTGCTGCCGGGCCTGCACTGGTGGCTGCTGCTGCGGGCCGGCCGGCGCATCCACGAGACGGCGCGCAACAGCTTCGAGCTGCTCTTCCACAACCACATCCTGATCAACTCGCTGACCCAGCAGCGCCAGGCGGCGGTGTCGGCGGTGGCGATGAAGAACCGCTTCCTGGCCAGCGCCGCCCACGACATGCGCCAGCCGGTGCTGGCGCTGTCGCTCTACGCCGACTGGCTGCGCAACGAGCCCGAGCTGGTGGCCGAGATCGCGCCCAAGATCGTGCGCGCCACGCATGCGGTCAACGCGCTGTTCGACTCGCTGTTCGACCTGGCGCGCATCGACTCGGGCCAGGTGCGGCTGCACATCGAGCGGGTGGACGTGGCCCAGCTGCTGCACGACCTCGAGTTGCAGTACCGGCCGGTGGCCGAGGCCAAGGGCCTGAGCTTCCGCATGCACGTGAGCTCGGGCACGGTGCTGACCGATCCGATCCGCGTGCGCCGCATGATCGGCAACCTGCTGGCCAACGCGATCAAGTACACGGCCGAGGGCGGCGTGCTGCTGGCCTCGCGCCACACGCGCGACGGCCTGCGGGTGGAGGTGTGGGACACCGGCATCGGCATCGCGCGCGAGCACCTGCGCGACGTGTTCCTGGAGTTCTACAAGGTGGCCGACCATGCAGGCACCTCGGACGGCTTCGGCCTCGGGCTCGCGATCGTGGCGCGGCTGTCGCACGCACTGGGCCATCCGGTCAGCGTGCGCTCCAGGCTGGGCCGCGGCAGCGTGTTCCGCGTGGCGCTGCACGATGCCGACGAATCGCAGGCCCAGACGCGCATCTCGGGCGCGGTGGGCTAGTAAGGCCCAGAAGAAGAAAACCGGGCCAAGGCCCGGTTTTCTTTTTCAGGAGTTGCTCGACAACAAGCCGTTGGTGCGCGCGTGGTGCAGCGCCTGGGTTCGGCTCTTCACGCCGAGCCGGCGGAACAGGCGCCAGAGGTGCACCTTCACCGTGTGCTCGCTGATGTCCAGCTCGGTGGCGATGTCACGGTTGCTCATGCCCTGGTCGAGCATGGCGATCAGCTGGGTCTGGCGCTTGGACAGCTTGCTGTTGGCCGCGGTGACCGGCTCCTCGGCCTCGGTGTCGGCCATCAGCAGGCCGCGCAGGGCGGCGGTGAGTTCGGCGGAGCTGGCCGACTTCTCGATGTAGGTGTCGGCGCCGGCCTCGATGCAGGCCTCCTCCATGTCGCCTGCCGGCGAAGCGGAGTAGACCGCCACCGGCACGTCGGGGTAGATCTTCTTGACTGCGATCACGCCGGACACGCCCGTCACGTCGGGCAGTTTCAGGTCGAGGCAGAACAGGCCCGGTTCGCCGTGCTGCTTGACGGCGCTGGCCAGCTTGTCGAGCCGTTCCAGCTCCACGATGGTTTCAGCCGGCCGCAGGCGCCGGAGCACCATCACGATGGCGTCGCGCATCAAGGGGTGGTCGTCGATGACATAAATGCTCATAGCTCTTTCTCACTGTATGCGCGCCGGCTCTGCCGGTCGCTGGTCGTTGCGCGAAATGTCTTTCAGTTCTTATGGCCGGCCGCCTCGGCCGCCGCCAGCGCCTCCAACGCGTCCGTTGCCGCACGCACGGTCGCATTGTCGACGGGTTCGAGCTGTGCAGCGAGCAGGGTCAATGCCGTGCCGCGCTGCGCCCGAAGCTGGCCAATCGCCCGGCCCGCTTCCTGCGGCGATGCGAAACCCAGGCTTTGTAACAGTTGTGAACCGTTTTCGTCGAGCAGCTTGAAGTAATAGAGCCCATCTTTTTCGCGGTATTGCTTGAAAGCGGGGCGTGCCGCCTTGGCAGCCTTGGGCGCGGCGGCCTTGTCCCGGGCGGCCCCGAGGTTGCGCAGGCCGACCGCGTGGCGCAGCTCGGCCATGAAGGGCCGCGAGATGGCGCGGGCCTTCTCGGCGCCGGCCAGCAGGATCTTCTCGATCCGGGCCGGGTCGTTGATCAGGGTGTCGTACGCCTGCCGCAGCGGCCCGATCTCGCGATCGATGCGCTCGAACAACAGTTGCTTGGCATCGCCCCAGGCGATGCCGTCGGCGAAGGCGCGGCGCAGCGCCTCGGTCTCCTGGGCATCGGCGAAGGCCTGGTAGATCTGGAACAGGGCCGAGCCCTCGGTCTCCTTGGGTTCGCCGGGGGCCCGGGAGTCGGTCACGATGCCGGCGATCAGCTTCTGCAGCTGGGCACGCGGGGTGAAGAGCGGGATCGTGTTGTCATAGCTCTTGCTCATCTTGCGGCCGTCCAGGCCGGGCAGGGTGGCCACCGCGTCGTCGATCTCGGCCTCGGGCAGGGTGAAGTGCTCGCCGTAGAGGTGGTTGAAGCGCTGTGCCATGTCGCGCGCCATCTCGATGTGCTGGACCTGGTCGCGGCCCACCGGCACCTTGTGGGCATTGAACATCAGGATGTCGGCGCCCATCAGCACGGGGTACATGAACAGGCCCGCGCTGACGTCGGCGTCCGGGTCCTCGCCGCGGGCGATGCTCTTGTCCATCTGGGCCTTGTAGGCATGGGCCCGGTTGAGCAGGCCCTTGGCCGTGACGCAGGTGAGGAACCAGGTCAGCTCGGGGATCTCGGCGATGTCGGACTGGCGGTAGAAGGTCACCCGCTCCGGGTCCAGGCCGCAGGCCAGCCAGGTGGCGGCGATCTCCAGCGTGGAGCGCTGGATGCGCGCCGGCTCGTCGACCTTGATGAGCGCGTGGTAGTCGGCCAGGAAGTAGAAGCTCTGGACATGGGCCTGGCGGCTGAAGCGCACCGAGTGGCGCACCGAGCCGACGTAGTTGCCCAGGTGCGGCGTGCCGCTGGTGGTGATGCCGGTGAGGAAGCGGACGGGAGTGGGGGAGGAGCTTGCCATGGGAAGGAAGGGACTCAGCGCAGCAGCGCGGTCAGGGGCGAGATCAGCAGGTCGATGACCTGGTAGCCGAAGGTCATGAGCGGCCGCAGCCACCACGTGCTGACGATGCCGGCGATGACCAGGCCCATCACGATGAAGAAGCCGTAGGGCTCGATGCGCGCCAGGAACTCCTGCGCGCCGCCGCGGGGCAGCAGGCCGGCCAGCACCCGGCCGCCGTCCAGCGGGGGCAGCGGAAAGAGGTTGAAAGCCCACATCACGAGATTGACCAGCACGCCGCCGCGCGCCATCTCCAGGAAGAAGGTCTCCTCGACGCCGAAAGCCCGCAGGAGCACGAAGAACAGCGCCCACAGGATCGCCTGGATGAAATTCGATGCCGGCCCCGCCAGCGCGACCCAGATCATGTCGCGCTTGGGATGGCGCAGCCGGCCGAAGTTGACCGGCACCGGCTTGGCGTAACCGAACAGGAAGGCGCCCGACGTCGCGAAGTACAGGAGGAGCGGCATCAGGATGGTGCCGATGGGATCGATGTGCTTGACCGGGTTGAGCGTCACGCGGCCCATCATCCAGGCTGTCTGGTCGCCCAGGTAGCGCGCCACGTAGCCGTGTGCCGCCTCGTGCACGGTGATCGCGAAGATCACGGGCAGCGCGTAGATCAGCACTTTTTCGATGAGATTCTGGATGTCCACCGGAAGATTGTCTCAGACCGCTCCGGCCGGGCCGGGCTGCTACGAAGGTTCACAGTCCCAGTGGCGTGAGCGCGCCGCGCCCCTGGCGCACCAGCACCGGGTCGCCGCCCATGCCCATGGGCGTCAGGTCGACCACGGTGGTCGGCTCCGAGGGGCAGGCGCCGCAGGCGATGACGGCGCCGATCTGCTTCTCGTAGCGCTCGCGGATCGCCTGGGCGTCGTTCAGCGCCTCGGTCTCGCCGGGCGGGATGAGGGTGGTGGCCAGCAGCGGCTCGCCGTGCAGCATCAGCAGCTCGCCCAGCACCTTGTGGTCGGGCACGCGCAGGCCGATGGTCTTGCGCTGCGGGTGGCTGACGCGCCGCGGCACCTCTTTGGTGGCTTCCAGCAGGAAGGTGTAGGGGCCGGGGGTCGCAGCCTTCAGCAGGCGGTACTGCTTGTTGTCCACCCGGGCGTAGCTCGAGAGCTCGCTCAGGTCACGGCACAGCAGGGTGAGATGGTGTTTCTCGTCGACCTGGCGGATGCGGCGCAGCTGGTCTACCGCGTCCTTGTCGTCCAGGTGGCAGGCCAGGGCGTAGCTCGAATCGGTCGGCACGGCCACGATCTCGCCGCGCGCCAGCAGGGCCGCGGCCTGCTTCAGGAGGCGCTGCTGCGGGTTGTCGGGATGAATCTCGAAGAACTGGGCCATGGGTCGTTGCGGTGCAGAAGAAACGCAAGCCGTGCATTCTGCACGGCGAGGAAAGCAAGGATCGCGCTCAGGACTCCGCCGGCTCGATCGGCACCCGCCGCTCGCGTACCGTGAGCCAGGCGCCGGCGGCGCCGCAGACCGCGATCATCGAAATGCCGATCAGCGACAGCCGGTCCGGCACCTGCGAGAACATCAGCCAGCCGCCCAGCATGGCGAAGGCGATCTGGGCATAGAGGTAGGGCGTGAGCGTGGAGGCCGGCGCGCGCTGGTAGGCCAGGATCAGGATGAAATGGCCCACCGTGCCCATGAAGCCCATCAGGCACAGCAGTGCCCACCATTGCCAGCCCGGCAAGGCCGTCCAGACGAAGGGCAGGGCCACGGAGGCCAGCAGGGTGCCGACCCAGCCGGTGTAGAAGTGCATGGTCAGCGGGTTCTCGGTGCGCGCCAGCTTGCTGGTCAGCACCTGGAACCAGGCGTTGGTGAGCACCAGGCCGATGGGCAGCAGCACCGCCCAGCTGAGCGCCTCGCCGCCGGGCCGCAGGATGACCAGCGTGCCGAGGAAGCCGCCCGCCACCAGCACCCAGCGCAGCGGCGACACCTGCTCCTTGAGCGTAAGGGCAGCCAGCAGCGTGATGACCAGCGGCGCGATCAGCACGATCGAGGTGAACTCGGCCATCGGCATGTAGCGCAGGCTGAAGAAGGCCAGCGTGCTGGAAGTCAGCAGCAGGGCGCCGCGCAGCATCTGGTACTTGGGGTGCCCGGTGCGCAGCAGCGCCATGCCGTGCCGCGGCAGCAGCACCGCGGTGGTGGCCGCGGCCTGGAAGGCATAGCGAAACCACACGCCCATCAGGATCGGCACGCCGGCGGTGGAGAGCTTGGTTGCGGTGTCCAGGGTGGCGAAGCAGGCGGTCGCCAGCAGCACCAGGCCGATTCCGGCCAGGATCCGCTCGGATTCGATGTCGCGCGTGCTCTTGCAGGCGGCCGGGCTGCCGCTGCCCGTGATCGGCCCGGTCACAGGATGCGGTCTTGGAGCAATTCCCACACCGGTGTGAGCTTGCCGGGGAGCGGGGGCAACTGGCCCAGATCGCAATGGCTTTCGTCGGGGCTGTGGAAGTCGCTGCCGCGCGAGGCGGCAAAGCCGAATTCCAGGGCCTTGTCGGCGTACTCGGTGTACTCGGCCGGCGTGTGGCTGCCGGTCACCACCTCGATCGCCCGGCCGCCGTGTTCCTTGAATTCGAGGAAGAGGGCGTACTCCTCGTTGGCGGTGAACTTGTAGCGGCCCGGGTGCGCGATCACGGCCAGACCGCCGGCCCCGGTGATCCAGCGCACCGCATCCTTCAGCGTGGCCCAGCGGTGCGGCACGTAGCCGGGCTTGCCCTCGGTGAGGAACTTGCGGAAGACCTCGGAGGTGTCGCGGCAATGGCCCTGCTCGACCAGGTATCGGGCGAAATGCGTGCGCGAAATGAGCTCGGGATTGCCCACGTACTTGAGCGCGCCTTCGTATGCGCCCGGGATGCCGACCTTGGCCAGGCCCTCGGACATCTCCTCCGCCCGGCGGCCGCGGCCGCCGCGCGTGTCGTAGAGGCCTTCGCTGATGGCCGCATCGTCCGGGTCGAAGCCCAGGCCGACGATATGCACCGTCTCGTTGGCGAAGGTGACGGAAATCTCGGTGCCGGTGAGGTACTTGATGCCCTGGGCGCGGGCGGCGGCGGCGGCGCGGTGCTGGCCGCCGATCTCGTCATGGTCGGTCAGCGACCAGAGCTCGACACCGTTGCCGGCCGCGCGGGCGGCCAGTTCCTCGGGCGTCAGGGTGCCGTCGGACACCACGGAGTGGCAGTGCAGGTCGGCGTTGAGGATGGAAGACACCCCCCGGATCTTATTCTTTCTTGCATGGGCTTGCAGGGCGCATGGCGACTGTCGAGGGTGCTATCGAATGGATAGCGGGCAAGGTGCGCCCGCGGGTGCTTTCAGCGCTTCTTGCGAAAGGCGACCCAGGCCGCGACCACGGTGAAGGTGATCACGATTCCCACCAGCACCCAGAAGCCGTGCTTGTCCTCGGCCAGCGGAATGCCGCCCACGTTCATGCCGAACAGGCCGGCCAGGATGTTGATGGGCAGGGCCAGAACCGTCACCACGGTCAGCACGAACAGGCTGCGGCTGGTGTCCTCGTTGACGTTGGCGGCGATCTCTTCCTGCAGCAGCTTGATGCGCTCCTGCAGCGCACCCATGTCGCGCAGAACCACCGAGAACTCCTCGGTCGCGCCGCGCAGCCTCTGGGCGTCGTCCTCGGCCAGCCAGTCCGGCGGCTTTTGCAACAGGCGGAACAGCGCGCCCGGCTCCGGGGCCAGCAGGCGCTGCAGCCGCACGAGCAGCCGGCGCATCTCGCCGAGCCGGGCGCGCTTGTGGTCGAGCCGGCCGGTCAGCAGCTCGTCCTCGATCGAATCGACGCGGGCGGTCACGCCGCGCACGACGTTCACCAGCACGTCGGCCTGCACCCGCAACAGGTGCTCCAGCAGCTCGGCGCTCGAGCGCGGCACATCGCCGGCCTTCACGGCCGTGCGCAGGGCGTCGACCGAGCGCAGCGGCTTGGTGCGCGCGGTCACGACCAGGCGCGGGCCGACGTTGATCCACAGCGTCGAGATGTCGGAAGGCTCGAAGCTGAAGTCGAAATGCACGTCGTTGATGACGGCGATCAGCGAGTCGTCGGCCCGTTCGATGCGGGTCGAATGCATGCCGTCCTTGAGCGTCTCGAAGAAGGTGTCGGACAGCTCCGTGTGCCGGTGCAGCCAGCGCTCTGCCTGCGCGTGGCTCAGGTTGAAGTGCAGCCACAGGTAGGCGCCGTCGGGCTGCGTCTGCTGCGCGAGCCAGGCCGCCGCCGAGTTCGAATCGATGGCGCGCGACGATTTCTCGGCTGCCGCATCGAAGAGGTAGCCGCAGATCAGGCCGGCTTCATCGCCGCCGTAGGAGGCGGCCGCAATATCCCGGGGCGAAGGCAAGACGGGGCGGTTCAGGAGCGGGAACTCAGAAGATGTGCGTGTGGGAAATGGGTGTAGATCACGGTGGCGACCGCGTTCGCCGTATCGTGGAAGCCGTTGACGAACTCGAAGCCCAGCGCAATCAGCAGTGCCACCCCAAGGAGGATGAAGGGCACGTAGGTGGCCAGCGAGGATTCGGCGGCGATCGAGCTCATGGTCTTGGAGGTGTTGTGAGGCCTCGCGCCATGCTGTTCGCCCCGTATGTCAGTGTTGTGACGACGCGGCCAGTGCTTTCCGTCTGTCACAGTTTCGTCATTTGGCAGGGGCAGCATGGGTTTCCCCTTGTGTTTTCCGCCAAGCCATGACGTTGCCCCCTACCTTGAGCGACCACGACGAGTTGATGCAGCGCATCGCGCGTGACCTGATCGACAGCTATGACGAGGAACTCGAACTCGAGATCGAGGACCGCAATATCGACGAACTCGAATCGGGCCACATGCCCGACAAGGCCGCGCGCCGCGCCTATTTCAAGGAGCTGTTCCGCCTGCAGGGCGAACTGGTCAAGCTGCAGGACTGGGTGCAGCACAGCCGGCAGAAGGTGGTGATCCTGTTCGAGGGCCGCGACGCGGCGGGCAAGGGCGGCGTGATCAAGCGCATCACGCAGCGGCTCAATCCCCGCGTGGCCCGGGTCGCGGCGCTGCCTGCGCCGAACGACCGCGAGCGCACCCAGTGGTACTTCCAGCGCTACGTGACGCACCTGCCGGCCGCGGGCGAGATGGTGCTGTTCGACCGCAGCTGGTACAACCGCGCCGGCGTCGAGCGCGTGATGGGCTTCTGTACCGACGACGAGTACGAGGAGTTTTTCCGCACCGTGCCCGACTTCGAGCGCATGCTCGTGCGCTCGGGCATCAAGCTGATCAAGTACTGGTTCTCCATCACCGACGAGGAGCAGCACATGCGCTTCCTCGGCCGCATCCACGACCCGCTCAAGCAATGGAAGCTCAGCCCGATGGACCTGGAGTCGCGCCGGCGCTGGGAGGAATACACGAAGGCCAAGGAAACCATGCTGGAGCGCACCCACATCGAGGAAGCGCCGTGGTGGGTGGTGCAGGCGGTGGACAAGAAGAAGGCGCGCCTGAACTGCATCAGCCACCTGCTGGGCCAGATGCCCTACCACGAGGTGCCGCATCCGCCGATCGAGCTGCCGGCGCGCGTGCGCCATGCGGACTACCTGCGGCAGCCGGTGCCGGCCTCGATGTACGTGCCCGAGGTCTACTAGGCTTCGCCGGCGGCGGCGCGGAAGCTGCTAAGGTGCAGGGCCAGTCCCGGCTCACGCACCATGGCTCGTCGCCGTTCCTCCACGTCCGCCGCCTCGGCATTCACTCGCGCCTACCAGCGCGGGATGAACGCACTCACCAAGGCCACGCTTCGCAACGGCAAGCGCATTGCCAATCAGGTTCAGCGCGCCGCCGCCGAGCAATTCAAGCCGCCGCGCGGCCCGGGTGACTGGCTGCCCGGCCTGGCGCTCGGCCCCGGCGGTGCGCGCCGCTACCACCTGTACCGGCCGCCCGACATCGCCAGGGACGAGCGCCTGCCCCTGGTCGTCATGCTGCATGGCTGCGGCCAGACCGGGCGCGACTTTGCCGCCAGCACCCGCATGAACCTGATCGCGGCGCGCGAACGTTTTTTCGTTCTCTATCCGGAGCAGGACCGGCTGGTCCATCCGCAGGGCTGCTGGAACTGGTACGACCGGCGCTCCGGCAAGGCCGATGCCGAGGCCGCCACGCTGATGGCGGCGATCGACCAGGTCGGCGTGCTGTATCCGGTGGACCGGGAGCGTGTCGCGGTGGTCGGCCTGTCCGCCGGTGCCGGCATGGCCGCGCTCATGGCCACGCGGTACCCGGTGCGTTTCAAGGCGGCGGCGATGCATTCGGGCGTGGCACCGGGCGCGGCGCGTTCGCCGGCCACGGCGCTTGGCGCCATGCGGGGGCGCCATGTGCCGCCGATGCCCGCGACCGCGGTGGGAAAGGCCATGGGCGCCGCCGCCGTCTTCACCACGCTGCCGCCCCTGCTGGTGCTGCATGGCGACGCGGACCTGGTGGTCTCGGCCAGCAACGCCATGAGCACGGCGTCGGTCTGGGCCACCGCCACCGGCGCCAAGCCCGGCATCGAGCGCACCGTGCAGCGCGGCAAGCGCCATCCCATGCGCGTGACCGAGTTCAAGCGTGGCGGCCGCACCTTCGTGATGCTGTGCGAGATCGCCGGCCTGGGCCATGCCTGGAGCGGCGGCGCGCCGCGCCTGCCTTTCAGCGACGCCGCAGGGCCCAATGCCTCGCGGCTGGTCTGGGCCTTCGTGTCCCGGCAATTCAAGGCGGCAGCCGCCGCGCCGTGAAACCATGACCGCCATCGACTACGACCCCAGCCGCACGGCGCTGTACTCGCCCGAGCGCCACGAGACGCTGTTCAGGGCGGGCCAGCCCTTCACCCCCACCCAGTGGGCCATCGAGGCGGCGCGGCTGACCTATTACCGGGCGGAGGCCTCGGAGGACGAACATCGGCGGCTGGCCGAGGCGCTGGCGCAGGCGGGCTTCGGTGCGCCCACGCTCATCGTGGACGACGGCACCCACAGCTTCGCCTTTGCCGCGATGCATGCCGAGGGCACGGCGCTGGTCGCGTTCCGCGGCACCCAGCCCGACGAGATCCGCGACATCGCCACCAACCTGCAGGCGCATCAGGTCGATTGGCCCGAGAGCGGCGGCCGGGTGCATGCAGGTTTCGCGCGGGCGGCTCGCGCGCTGCTGCCGGCCGTGCTCGAATGGCTGAGCGACGGGGAGGGCGCCGGTCGCCGGGCGCTGATCTTCACCGGCCACAGCCTGGGCGGGGCACTCGCGACGCTCACTGCAACCGTGTTGCCGCCCACGCTGCTGGTCACGCTCGGCGCGCCGCGCGTCGGCAACACGGCCTTCGTCGGCGCGCTCGCCGGCATCGAGATGCTGCGCCTGGTCGACGGCTGCGACATCGTCACCCAGCTGCCGCCGGCCTTCTCGCTCTACGCCCACGCGGGGCCCACCACCTACATCAGCTGCGACGGCCAGGCCATGCACAACCCGGACGTCGGCTTCATCGAGAGCGACCGCGCGCAGGGCCGTGCACGCTACGTGATCGACCATGCATGGAAGCGCGGCGCGGTGCTGCTGCGCGACCTGGCGGACCATGCGCCGATCAACTACGCAAGGGCGTATTTCGACTGAAGAAGGCGTCAGCGCGCGCCGATCCGCTCGTGCTGCAGCACCGGCGCCTGCCGCGCCCGGGGTGCGGGCTGCAGGCCGTGCCCTGGGGCCGTGCCCGGCGCGAGCCGCTGCCGCGCGCAGGGCACCGGCCAGCCGTCGAAGAGCGGCTCGATCAGCGGAAAGTGTTCGAGCCACTGCAGGCGCGGCACGGCCGCGGCGAGGTGGACGAAGAGGCCCGGCAGGAAATGCGGCGCGACCTGCAGGCCGTGCCGTGATGCTTCGCGCGACACCCGCAGGCACTCCGAGAGCCCGCCCATCATCGCCAGGTCCGGCTGCACCACGCGAAGCAGGCGCTCGTCGACGAAGGGGATCAGCTCCGGGAGGCCCTGCATGTGCTCCCCGCCCGCGAGCGGCAGGGGGCTCGCCGCCGCCAGGGCGCGCCAGCTGCGAAGTTCCCCGGCGGGAAAGGGTTCTTCGATCCACTCGATGGGCAGCGTGCGCACACGGGCCTCGAAGTCGGCGAAGCCCGCGGGGCGGCCCTTCTCGTTGACGTCCAGCATGAGGCGCAGGCCACGGTCCTCGGCCAGGCGCAGCGCGGCCTTCACGCGCGGCGCGTCGTCGGGCACACCCTCGATCCGCAGCTTCACGGCGCCATAGCCATCGTCCGCCGCCCGGGTCAACTGCCGCAGCGTCTGCGCCTCGGTGTCCGCGGCACCGAAGCCGGCGCTCTGGTAGAGCGGTGCGTCGGGGCAGGTGTCGCCGAAGCAGCGCCATAGCGGCACCCCCTGGGCCTTCGCCTTCAGGTCCCACAGCGCGACGTCGAGCGCGCACAGTCCCAGGTAGTTCGGCCCCTTGCCGGTGCGGTGGAAGCCGCGCGCCCAGTCCAGCCAGCGCTGCGCCGGATCGATCGTGGCATCGGGCGCGTCCAGCAGCGAGCGCGCGATCTCGCAGGCGCTGAAGAAGCTCGGCACGCCCGAGCTGCCCAGCGCATAGCTGAAGCCGAAGGCGCGCAGCCCGTCGCCGGCGTCGATCTGCGCCAGCAGCACGTCCACCCAGGCCACGCCCGATCCACCGACCGGCTGCTCCAGCACGTGCCGCAGCAGCGACAGCTCGACGCTGCGGATGCGCACCGCCATGGTCAGGTCTGCGCCACCACGTTCAGCGCCGTGCTGGCGCGCGCCACGCGCCTGCCTTCGACCAGCAGGTAGCAGCTGGCGAAGGCAAGCCGGCGCCCGACGCGGACCACCTCGACCTCCGACTCGATCCAGTCGCCCACCTTGGCGGTGGACACGAAGTCCAGCGACAGGTTGACCGTGCCCACCGGCGTCGGCGGCTCGGTCGAGAGTGCGGTCGCGTAGCCCATCGCGATGTCGGCCAGCAGGCACAGGATGCCGATGTGCGCCGCGCCGGCATGGTTCGCATGGCGCGCCTCGATGCGCATGCCCACCTGCAGCGTCCGGCCGGGGCGCGCCTTCTGGAACAGCGGGCCGACCAGCGCGAGGTAGGGGCTGGTGCGGTTCAACGGCGCGAAGCCTTCGGGCGTCTCAGGCATGCGTTTCCTCCTGCGCGTCGGCGACGATGCGCACGTAGTTGGGCGTCATCTCGGCGATGCGGCCCACCAGGCCGCCGGTGAACATGCCCCACCACACCGCCGGCTTCATCCGCAGGCCGCGCCGGCTGAAGCTCAGCTCGCGCGGCGCCGACACCCGCCAGTACGCGTCTTCCTTCGTCACCTCGACGCCGGGCGTGTTGGCCGAGGCCTGCACGATGGCCGAGAACTCGGGCACGTCGAGCACGTAGACGACGGCCCGGGCTTGCTGCTTTTGCGTCTCGATCTTCATGGTGTCTTCCTTCATTGAAGCGCTTTCGCGGCCGCGGTCTCCGCGCCGACGCGCTCGGCGATCAGCGAGCGCAGCGACTGCTTGTCGGGTTTGCCGGCCTTGGTGGTCGGCAGGGCGTTGATTTCCTCGATGCGCTCGGGCCACTTGAACTTCGCCAGGCCGTAACCCTGCAGGTGCGCCTGCAACTCGTGCAGGGCTGGTGCGCCGCGGCCGTTGCGCGGCACGACGAAGGCGCAGGCGCGCTCCCCGAAGGTCTCGCAGGGCATCGGCACCACCGCGCAGTCGGCCACCGCGGCATGCGCGCCGACGGCCAGCTCGACCTCCTCGCAGCTGATCTTCTCGCCCCCGCGATCGACCACGTCCTTGATGCGGCCCTCGAAGACGTAGTAGGTCTTGCCCTCGATCACGCAGCGCGACATCAGGTCGCCCGAGCGGTAGAAGCCGTCGGAGGTGAAGGCGCGCGCGTCCTGCTCGGGCGCGTCGAAGTAGCCGTGGATGGTGTAGGCGCCGCGTACCGCCAACTCGCCGACCTCGCCCTCGGCCGCCTCGTTCTCGGTGCCCGGCACGAGCAGTTTCACCTCGTCGAAGGGCGACAGGGGCCGTCCCACCGTCTTGTCCTGCGCGCGTGCGCTGTCGTCGCGGTGCGTCATCATCACCACGCCCTCGGTCATGCCGAACACGTGGGCGCCGAACACGCCGATCTCCTTGCGCACCAGCTCGGAGGCGTTCATCGACATCACGCCGCGCAGCGACTTGAAGCTGATGAGCTTGCCGGCGACCGCGTCGCTGATGCGCATCAGGATGGCGCGCGTGACGCCGATCCAGGTCGGCTTCTGGAACATCATGACGCGGGCGAAGTCGCGCGCGTCGGGCTCGGGCACGATGATGTTGCGCACGCCCGCGAGCAGGGCCGGGCCCCAGCCGCACACCATGTTGGCGTTGTGCATCATCGGCGGCGGATAGAAGATCGCGTCCCCGCTCGACCAGCCCAGGTGCCGCGCCACGAGCTCCATGTTGTAGAGGTACTCGTTGTGCATGCGCGGGATCACCTTCGGCACGCCGGTGGTGCCGCCCGAGAGCTGGAACACCACTGCCTGGAAGGGATCGTGCTGCACGCGCGCGAGCAGCGTGCGGGCCTCGCCCGGGTCCATGCCGTCGATCAGGCGGCGCAGCGAGTACACCTGCGTCTTCGGGTCGTGCGGCTCCGCCGTGGCGCTTTTGAACACCGAGGCCAGGCGACCCAGCAGCCCCAGCTTGTTCGCATTGGCGACGATGGTGAAGGCGAGCGTGGGCGCCTTCCTGCGCATCTTCATCGCGAAGCCCACGTGGTCGAACTTGCGGTCATCGTCCAGCACGAAGTGGGCCCGCGCACGGGTGTGGTTGGCGAGGTAACCGATCTCGTGCTCGCGGTGCGCCGCCAGCGTGCACACCGGCAGGATGCCGGCCTTCCAGCAGGCGATCACCGCCACCACCAGCGAGGTGGAATTCGCGAGCTGGAAGATGGCCGCGTCCAGCGGCTTCAACCCGAGCTTGAGCAGGGCGGCGGCGGCGCGGTCGGTCTGCTGGTCGAGTTCGCTGAAGGTCAGCGAACCCTCGGGCGCGCTGATGGCGACTTTGTCCGCATGCGTGCGCATCGCCGCGCGCAGGGCATCGGGCAGGGTGCGGAAGCCCAGGGCGCCCCCGGCCACGTAGCGCTCCAGCGCTTCCTGCGGCGGATAGACGACGCCCGGGATGGGGGCTTCGACGCCGATGCGTGGTTGCTGCTGCTGCATGTCAGATCACTCCCTGGGCGACGGGAAAGCGCTCTTGCAGCCACTGCGCGATGCTGCGGCCGGCGCCATCACGGCCGTCGGGGTAGTCGCGGCCGAGCGAGGCTCCGTGGTGATTGCCCGGAATGCGCACGTGAGTCTTGTCGCCGGCGCCGATCAGGCCCATGACCCGCTTCGCCGTTTCGGGAAAGACCGCGTTGTCGCCCGTGTACTCGACCAGCAGCGTGGGCTGCTCGATGGCCGGTGCGCAGCGCGGCAGCGAGGCCACGCAGCTGTTGGCCGACCAGGTCGACAACCAGCTCTCGGGCGTGCACAGGCGGGCGAAACCGACGGTGCCGAAGTTGGAGGCGACGGGGTTCGCGCCCCACACGCTTCCGTAGGCGCGGTCGGAGGGGTCGAGGTTGAGGTCGAAGCAGCGTGGGTCCGCATCGGTGCGCCAGACCTGGATCACCTGCTGGTGCGCGGCGCTGGCGAGCAGGGCGGGCGAAGGCGCGTCCTTGGCCTGGCGGCGCGCCGCGACGCGCTCCTCGATCATGGCGCGGGCCTGCGCGTCGATGCGGGCCACGCGCGCCTTCTGCGCGGCGCGATAGCGCTCGATGAACGCCGGCGTGTACGACGCGCTCTCCGGCGGGCGGTGAAATCCGTTCTTCGCCTCGAAGGGCGAGAGGCTGCGGTCGATCGAGAAGGGGTCGTGCTCGTCCGTCAGCGAGCCGTCGATGCAGTCCTGCAGCAGCAGTCCCGGTCCTTCGTGGGCCGAGACCAGCAGCAAGCCGTCGACCGTCGGCAGCGAGGCGGCGTTCAGCGCGACCGGCCGTCCGGACGCGGTGGTCTCCAGGCGCTGGCCGGGCGCGGCCAGGCTCTGCTGGATGTAGAGCGCCATCACCGGCGCGCCGCCGGAATTGCCCAGCAGCACGATCTTCTCGTAGCCCAGGCCGCGCAGCAGGCCGACGCCGGCGCCGACCTCGAAGACCGTGGTCTCGTGCTCCAGCCGCAGGTCGTTGCCGATGGCGCGCGGCATCTGCAGGAAGATCGCCGCACCGGCGCGCAGGACTTCCGGCACCAGGTAATGGGTGGCAAGGAATTCGCGCGGATGCATCGCGAGCACGGCGGTCTTCTCGCCGCCGCGCGCATAGAGCAGGCCGGTGGCAGGCACGCCGTCGGCGGCCATGCCGACCTGCGTGCTGACGTGGTGCCCGACTGGCAGGCGCGACGGATCCCAATGGGCGCCGCGCAGGCCGGCGGTCGGGGCGGTGCCGGGCCTGATGCGCGGCGTGGTGCTTGTCTCTGTCATGGGTATCACTCTGGGGGGAAAGAACGAGGCGCAGGGGCCTCAGGGAGTGGCGGCTGCGCGGCGGCGCTCGCCGATCACCTTCATGAGCTCCGGGAACTGCGCCGCGAGGCGCTCGTCGTCGATGCGCCCGGTGCGGGTCATGTAGCTGTAGACGAACTCGTGCGGATCGAGCGCGGCCATGCGGCGGCCGAAGTCCTCGTACCAGAGGTAGGAGCGCTCGGAGGCGCCGATCAGCTTGGCCTTCTCCGGGCCGCGCGTGCGCTCGTGCACGGCCAAGGCCTCGTCGACGTCGGGGGACGCGATGAGCGCATCGGCGAGCGAGATCGCGTCCTCGATGGCGATGCGGGTGCCGGAGCCGATGGTCGGGTGCGCGCTGGCGTGGGCGTCGCCGATCAGCACCTTGCGGCCGGCGTGCATGCGCGCATTGCGCAACACCTGGAAGGGCTTCCAGGACGAGTTGTTGGAGATCAGCGCATGCCCTTCCAGCTCGGGTGCGAACAGCGCTTCCATCCGCGCCTGGCGCTCGGCGTCGTCCAGCGCGCCGAAGCCGCCTTCCTCCCAGGTGCGCGCATCGCACTCGGCCACGAAGGTGCTCATGCCATCGCTGTAAGGGTAGTAGTGCGCGACGAAGGACCCCGTGCCCTGCGGCCGGAAGACCAGCGCCGGGGAGGGGAACACCTTGGTCGTGCCGTACCACGCGAAGCGATTGCCGAGCGAAGACTTCGTGGTGCCGAAGCCCGCTTCGTCGCACTGGCGCACGATGGAATGGACCCCGTCCGCTCCGACCACCAGGTCGGCCTCGCGCAGCGAGCGTTCGACGTCGTCCTGCGTGATGCGCTGGCGGTGATGGATCTCCACGCCGCGCTCCAGCGCCGCCGCCGTGAGGATCTCCAGCAGATCGATGCGCGTGATGGCGCCCGCCGGCCTGGGCGCGAGCACCTCGATCGGCGACTCGCGGTGCACGATGCGCTGGCGGTCGGCGAAGCGCATGGCGGCGACCAGCCGGTCGTGCGTGGGCGCATCGGCCTCGCGCAGCCGGTGCAGGCCGCTGTCGGCCAGCACCACGCCGAAGCCGAAGGTCGCCCCGCGCGGGTTCTGTTCGAAGACGCGCAGCCGCCAGCCGGGGCGGCGGCGGCGCAGCAGAAGGGAGAGGTACAGGCCCGAGGGCCCGCCTCCGACGATGTCGATGTTCATGGTCAGGGAGTCGAGGTGGGGAGGGAGCCCGCGGAGGGCGGGGGAGCGGCGGGTCGGCCCGGCGTTGGCGCGTCGGGCGGATCGAGCCGGATGCGGGCCTCGCGGATCACGCGGGCCCAGCGTTCGGAGTCGGCCTTCCATTGGGCGGTGAAGGCATCGCCGGCGGTGCCGTCGGCGGGCAGGGCCATGCCGGCGAGCGCCTGCTGCACCTGCGGCCGGCGCAGCGCCCGGCCGGCGCAGCGCTGCAGGATGGCGATCACCTCGGCCCTGGTGCCGGCCGGCGCGAACAGGCCGATCCAGCCTGCGACTTCCATCTGCGGCACGCCGCCTTCGGCGAAGGTGGGGACCTCGGGCGCGATGTCGCTGCGCGCCGTTGCGGCGATCGCCAGCAGGCGCACCCGCCCGGCCTGGAGGTGCGGCTTCAGCGTGGCCAGGGTCTCGATGACGAAGTCGACCTCGCCCGCTGCCACGGCAGCCGCGGCGGCGGTGGTGGTCTTGTAGGGCACCGCGTTGAACTCGATCTTCGATGCACGGCGGAACAGCTCGGTCGTCAGGTGCGGCACGCTGCCCGGCGCGGGGATGGCGCCGTTCAGCCGGCCTGGTTTTGCGCGGGCCTGGGCGATCAGCTCGGGCAACGAGGCGACATCCAGCTGGCTGCGCACCGCGAGGAAGAAGGCACCCGAGGCCAGGCGGGTCACGCCGACGAAGGCGGCGAGCGGGTCCTGCGGCAGCCGCGCATAGAGGTGCGGGTTGGCGCTCATCGTCCCCTGCGGCGCGATCAGCAGGCCGTAGCCGTCGGCCGGCACGCGCGCGGCCGCGTCGACGCCGATGAGGCCGTTGGCGCCGACGCGGTTGTCGATCACCAGCGGCTGCCCCAGCTCCTCGGCCATCGCCTGGCCCACGATGCGCGCCACCGTATCGGGCGCGCTGCCGGGGGCGCTGCTGACGATCACGCGGACGGGCCGGGCCGGCCAGGTCTCGGCCGCCGCGGCCCATGGCAGCAGTGCGGCCGCGAGGCTGCAGAGCTGTCGCCGGTTCACTGGAGTACCTTCGCCTTCGGCTGCGGTATTCGCCTTCGGAGCGGCCGTGCGGCTCACTGGAGTACCTTCGCCTTCGGCTGCGGTGCTATTCGCCTTGGGAGCGGCCCTGCGGCTCATGCACGCCTCCGCTGGTCCCAGCGCTCGACGAACTGCGGGTACTCGGCGCGCAGGCGCTCGTGCGTGATGCGGCCGGTGCGCATCAGGAAGTCGTAGCCGAGTTCGACGGCGTCCATGCGTTCCATCCGATCGCGGATGCCTTCGTACCACAGATAGCTGCGGCGCGCCGCATCGGTGAGCTTCTGCATCGACGGGCTGCGGGTCTGGACGAAGTCCTCCAGCGCCGACGGCACGTCCGTGCGGTGGCGGCCGAAAGCCTCCCACAGCGCCAGCGCATCCTCGAACGCCAGGCGCGTGCCCGAGCCGATCGACGGATGCACCGTGCGCAGCGCATCGCCCAGCAGCACGTGGCGACCGGCGTGCCAGCGCGTATTGGCGACCACCGGAAACTGGCGCCATTCGGACTTGTTCTCGAGCAGCGGCTGGCCCTCCAGCTCCTCGGCGAACACCTGCTGCACCAGCGCGCGGCGCTCATCCGCATGCATGGCGCCGAGCGCGAGCGCCTCCCAGGTCGGCGCGTCGCACTCGGCGACGAAGGTGCTCATGTCCGGCGCATAGGGGTAGAAGTGGCCGATGAACACACCGCCCCGCGCGAAGCGGAAGCTCAGCATCGAATGCGGGTGCACCTTGCGCGTGCCGTACCAGGCCAGGCGGTTGGTCAGCAGCGACATCGACGTGCCGAGGGCGGCGCCCAGCCCGGTGCGGACGATGGAGTTGGCGCCGTCCGCGCCGACGACCAGGTCGAAGCCCCCATCGATCTCCTGCAGGCCGCCGAGTCGGACCCCGTGCCGCACGCGGATGCCGACCGCCTCGCAAAGGCCTTCCAGCGTCTGCAGCAGCGCCATGCGGGGAATGGCGCCGTTGGCCTTGAGGCGGTCGAACCACACGCTGTCGCCGCCGTGGCGGAACTCCTGGCGCGTGGTGTAGGTGAGCTGCAGCGCGAGGCGATGGTGGAGCTCGGCATCGGCCGCGCGCAGCTTCTGCATGCCGCCGTCCGCCAGGCCGACCCCGAAGCCGTAGGTGGCATCGCGCGGGTTCTGCTCCACGATGGCGATCTCGTGGCCGGGATCGCGGCGCTTCATCAGGTAGCCGAAGAGCAGCCCCGCGGGGCCGCCGCCGACGATCAGGATCTTCATGGCGCCGCCTTCGTCTCCAGCGCCTCGGCCTTGCGCCGCCAGACGGCCTCGATGCCGCTCATGCCCAGGGGACCGCCGGCCTGGTCCTCCAGCGCCATGGCGGCCTCCAGCGTGCGCGCCGCGTCCAGCGCGTCCGCGGGCAGAAAGGGGCGGGTGGCGACCGTGATCTCGAGGCCGTAGCCGTTCGGGTCCTGGAAGTAGATCGACTCGATGACCTCGTGCGGCGTCTGGTAGACGCCGATGCCGCGGGCCTCCAGGCGCTCCTTCCATGCCTGCAGCGCCTCACGGTCGCGCACCTGCCAGGCGGTGTGCGTGGCGCGGTAGTTGTGGTCCTCGCGGCGCGGTTCCAGCCACTCGGGCCGCTGCGTGCCCAGGTAGTAGAAGAAGGCGATGGTGCTGCCGTTGCCGCTGTCGAAGAAGAAGTGCACGAAGTCGGGATGCGCCTCGCGGCCCCACCCCTTGGCCGAGACCGCATGCACGAGCGGCAGGCCCAGCGCATCGCGGTAGAACTCCACCGTCTCGCGCAGCTTCCAGGTCGGGCGCGCGGTGTGGTGCACGCCGTGCAGGACCAGGGGGCGGGTGGCGGCCGCTGCGGCCGGGTTCGGATTCGTCGTCATGGTTGTTGCTCCTTGTGATCGCCCTCGATGGCCGCCTTCGCCTGCTCGCGCAGCAGCGGCTTGGAGAGCTTCCCCGAGGGGGTGAGGGGAAAAGCCGTCGTCACGTGGATGAACTCGGGCCACTTGAATTTCGCGAAGCCGAGGCGCGCGAAGTGCTCGCCCAGCTGGGCCACGCCCGGTGCGGCAGCGCCGGGCTTCAGCACCAGGCAGGCGCAGGCGCGCTCGCCGTAGCGCGCGTCGGGCACGCCGACCAGCGCCACGTCGGCGACGGCGGGGTGGTCGCGCAGGGCGCGCTCGACCTCGTCGCAATCGATGGACTCGCCGGCGCGCTTGATCACGTCCTTGAGCCGCCCCTTGAAGGCGTAGCAGTCGCGCCCGCCGATGCGCACCCGCTGCATCAGGTCGCCGGTGCGCAGCCAGCCGTCGTCGATGAACGGGTTCCGTCCGCGCTCGTCGGCCGGGTAGTAGCCGTGCAGCGTGGTGGGGCCGCGCACCAGCAGCTCGCCGGTCTCGCCGGCCGGCAGCGCCTCGGCCGAACCGGCGCGCACGATGCGCACCTCGTCCAGCGGCGACAGCGGCGCGCCGACGCTGGCGTCGATGAGCTCGAAGGGATCGTCGGCGCGCGGCATCATCACGATGCCCTCGGCCATGCCGTAGATGTTGATGGCGCGGGCGCCGAGCTCGCGCCGCACGTAGGCGGCAGACGCGGTCGTCATCACGGTGGCGAGCGAATCCAGCACCGCGCCGCGCGCGCGCAGCCCGTCGGCCAGGCGGATCGCCAGCGGCTTGGGCAGGTAGGCCCAGGTCGGCCGCTCGCGCAGGAACAGCGTGCACAGGCCTTCCGCGCCGAGATCCTTGCCGATGGCGATGGCGCCGCCCAGCAGGAGGGCCGGTCCCCAGTGAAGCACGAAGCCGGCGTTGTGCAGGAAGGGGCCGCCGCAGAAGCAGACCTCGGGCGCGCGGCGGGCGGCGGCTTCCAGCACGGCGCGCATGTTGAAGAGGTACTCGTTGGAAAAGCGCGGGATCAGCTTCGACACGCCGGTGGTGCCGCCGGAGAGCTGGAACACGGCGACCTGGAAGGGATCGAGCTGCGCGATCGCGGCGCGCGCGACGCGCTGCGCCTCGCGGTGCGGCTGCGCCGCGATCAGCGCCTCCATGCCGTGTTGGCCGGTGCGCGGCTCGCCGCCCACGACCACCACCTCGCGCACGCTGTCGATGGCCGGACGCAGGCGCTCGGCGAAGGCCGTGAAGTCGAAGCGCGGATCGTCGCCCTGCACGAACCACAGGCTGGCCTCCGATTGCCGGCCCAGCGTGCCGATCTCCAGTTCGCGATGGCTCGCGAGCGTGCAGACCGGGATCACGCCCAGCTTCAGGCAGGCGAGTACCGCCACGATCAACTCGGCCGAGTTGGCGAGCTGGAACAGTGCGCGCTCCCGGGGCCGGATGCCGAGCGCCAGGAGGGCGGCGGCGAGCCGGTCGGAGCGTTCGTCGAGCTGGCCGTGCGTGAGCGACGCCTGCGGGCCGACGATGGCCGGCCGGTCGCGGTGCCGCTCGAAGGCAGCCACCAGTGCGCCCGCGAGGGTTTCGCGCGTGAGTGCGCCGGCCTGCACGTAGCGCGCCAGCACGTCCGCCGGCGGGTAGGTCACGCCGGGCATCGGATCGCGCACGCCGATCCCGTGGGCTTGTCGGTCGAGGGCCATGGTTCCCCTCAGACGAAGCGCTGGGCTTCCAGCCACTCGCGGATCCGCGCCCCGGCTTCCTGCTGGCCGCCGGGCTCGCCCTTGCGGATCGGGCCGCCCTGGTGGTTGCCGCGGATGCGCGCTCGCTGCTTGCCGGCCACGCCGATGGCGTCGAAGATGCGCTGCGCATCCGCCGGGAAGACGCTGTTGTCGCCGGTGTACTCGATCATCAGCGTGGGCTGCGTGATGGACTCGGCGCAGCGCAGCATCGAGGCGTTCGACGAATGCGCCGACCAGTTGGAGAGCCAGCTCTCCGGCGTGCACACGCGTGCGAAGCCGACGCTGCCGTAGTTCGAGGCGATGGGATCGGCGCCCCACAGCGTGCCGTAGGCGCGGTCGGAGGGATCGAGCGACAGATCGAAGCAGCGCAGGTCGGCATCGGTGCGCCACACGTTGAAGATCGGCGACCAGGCGGCGAGCACGGCGTCGGCGCGATCGCCGCGCTCCTTCACGCGGCGCCGCGCGGCCTGCTTGCGCGCCACGGCGTCCTGTGCGAAGGCGTCGATGCGGGCCACGCGCGCGTGCTGGGCGGCGCGGTAGCGCTCGACGAAGGCTGTCGAGTAGCTGGCGCTCCGGGGCGCGTCGTGCCAGCCGTTGCCGGGATGGAAGGCCGACAGGCTCTCATCCGTCTGCAGCGGGTCGCGCTCGTCCACCACCGAGGGATCGATGCAGCGCACCAGCAGTTCGCCCGGGCCCAGGTGGGGCGAAATGAAGACCAGGCCCGAAGGCAGCGGCAGGTCGGCCTGCTCGAGCTTCGTCGGCCGTCCGCCCGGCGAGCGCTGGATGCGGGCCTCGCCGGGCAGGGCGGCCTGCTGGTTGTAGAGCGCGGCGAGGGCGGCGCCGCCCGAGGTGCCCACGAGGATGCGGTGCGCGAAGCCACGGTCGCGCAGGAAGCGCTGGCCGGCCGCGAGGTCGTGCACCGCGGTCTCGTGCTCGAGGCGAATGTCGTTGCCCACGGTGCGCGCGCCCATCACCCACATGGCGGCGCCGCCGCGCAGCACCTCCGGCACCAGGTAGGAGGTCACGACCATCTCGCGCGGATGCATGGCGCAGCACACGCTGCGCTCCCCGCCCCGGCTGAACAGGTAGCCGGTGACGCTGGCGCCGTCCTCCGTGCGCAGGCTGTGCGCCGTCATCGAGACGCCATCGGGCAGGTGGTCTCCACGCCAGTGCGAGCCCTGCAGCCCGGCGGTGGTGGTGGCGATGGCGTCCGTGGCGCCCTCGGGTAGCGGCATGCTTGTCTCCTGTCCACAATCGATGTTGTTCGCTGGAGATGAGCTTAGGGACGGCGGCGCGATCAATCCAATCGAAGCTCGCCATAAGGACAATGCAGGCCATGAATATCAATACCTTCGACCTGAACCTGCTGCGGGTTTTCGATGCATTGATGACCGAGCGAAACGTGTCGGTCGCGGGTTCGCGCATCGGCCTGTCGCAGCCCGCGATGAGCCATGCGCTGTCGAGATTGCGCGGCCTGTGCGACGACCCGCTGTTCGTTCGCACCAGCCGCGGCATGCAGCCCACGCCCTATGCGATCGACCTGGCGCAGCCGGTGCGCTCCGCGCTGGCCATGCTGGCGGCCGGGCTGGAGCAGAGCAACAAGTTCGACCCCGCCACCTCGGACCGCCAGTTCAAGCTGGTGCTGACCGACATCGGGCAGTCGGTCTTCCTTCCGCCCTTGATGCAGGAGATCAGCGCCCATGCGCCGGGGGTGCGCGTGTCGGTGCTGCAGTTCGGCCACGAGGCGCTGTCCGCGGCGATGGAGAGCGGCGCGGCCGACCTGGCCATCGGCAGCATTCCGACGCCCACCGAGGGCTACTTCCAGCAGCGGCTGGTGGTCGACCGCTTCGTCTGCGTCATGCGGCGCGGCCATCCGCTGGCGGGCAAGCCGCTGACGCTCGAGGACTACGTCGCGGCCGCGCACGCGGTGCCGTCGCCGACCTGGTACCAGGTCACCAGCCGCATCGACCGCGCGCTGGCCGAGCGCAAGCTCACGCGCCGCGTGCAGGTGGAGTTTCCGCACTTCCTGGTGCTGCCCATGCTGCTGCGCTCCACCGACCTGATCGCGACGGCGGCATGCACGCTCACGCACACCCTGATGCCGAAGGACGATTTCGTCACCTCCGAGCTGCCCTTCGAGCTGCCGGCGATCGAGATCCGGCAGTTCTGGCACCCGCGCTTCCACCACGATGCGGGCATCCGCTGGCTGCGCAACTTCTTTGCCGGGCACTTCGTGCGCGGCCCGGGCGAGGCCGCGGAGGAGGGCGGGTCGATGGAGATCGACGAGCGCTGAGCCCTGAAGATAAGGAAGCTATCGGGCCGGCATGGCGGCGAGGCCTTCGGCCGAAGCGGCCAGTCTGGCGAAGATGCGGTCCGCGACCTGCTGCGGAAAACCCGCGGGCACGCGTGCCGAGACCCGCGCGATGACCTCCGGCGTGCGTTCGACGAGGGCGGCGATCAGGCCCTCCGCATTCGCCCCGTAGAAGCACATCTGCGCCGTGGCGTTGAAATGCCGGCGGCAGATGGTCTTGAAGTGGTAGTGCTTGCTCTTTCCGAGGACGGCCATCGCCAGCTTCGCTTCGTGGCGCGAGAACTGGTTGGGCCCGTTGCCCTCGATCGGCCAGATCGACATCACGTCGTACAGCGGCGTGAGGCGCAGGCGGCCTTCCTGCAGCAGGCGGATGCTGAAGTTCCTGGCATGGCCGTCGGGTGCGCCGAGCATCCAGAAGAGGATCTGCGCGGTGAGCAGTGTCCCCAGGTCCTGATGCGCGTCGACCGACTGGCGCAGCACCCGCGCGAGGTCGAGCATGCCGGGGCCGCCGTCGGCTTCGTACTTGAGGTGCGGGGGGCGGCCCAGGGCCTGGCAGAAGTCCTCCTGGGGAAGGCGCAGCAGCCAGCGGCCCGAGGAGTGCCATTGCCGGTCGAAGCGCTCGACCGCCAGCACCTTCTGTGCGCCGAAGCGCAGGATCGCCGAGTTGGGCACGGGCACGCCGTAGGCCTGGAGGAGGTTGAGGCAGAGCCATTCGTTCTCCACCGACGTGCTGAAGTCGGCCCGGCGATGGCCGACCAGGCCCAGCGGCAGCTTCAGGATGTGCGTCGTGGGCGTCGCGCCCTGCGGCCTGAGCCATTGGCCGCCGTGCCAGAGCAGGGCCGTCTTTTCCTGGGCGCCGGCCAGCGAGATGCGCAGTTCGTCCTCGGGCGCGCCGAGGGCGCCCGGGGCCCCGGTGTTGGCGAGCAGGCGTTCGACGTCCTGCTCGCTGAGCGGCGTGCCCTCGATGCGGTCGACAGCCGGTGGACCGTCGTCTTCGCCGAGCAACTGGATGGCGCCCACGCAGTCGCGTCCGATGGCCTGCAGCAGGTCGAAGGCGTCGGCCGATTCGGTCTGGAAGCGCCGCGCGATGCGTTCCCGGATGGGAAGGCTGTCGGGCAGCAGGTTGTCGAAGTAGTTTCGGACGACCTCGCCCTTGTGCGCGGCGTGGCCGATCAAGGGCAGCGAGAGCGACAGCGGCCGGCGGGCGGGCGAGCGCAGCCAGGCCTCGTCGTAGTGCAGCTCGTCTGCGCCGCGCCCGGGAATGCGCCAGCTGCCGACGCGCTCGCCGTTGGCCCAGATGGAGAGCGAGCGGGTGTGCGACCTGCGGCCCATGGGGCTACCACTCCACCGGCGGCGGCTCGCGGACGCCGTGGGGCTCGCCCGGCGCGGGAGACGCCAATCTGGGGCCGACCATGATCTCCAGGCCCAGGACGGCGCAGATGGCGAGCAGTTGTTCGACGCTCACCGAGCCCGGATTGAGTTCCATGTGGGAAACGCGGCTCTGGCTGATGCCCAGCCGCTCGGCCAGCGCGTGCTGCGACAAACCCGCGTCGCGTCGGGCGGCCTTGATCCAGGCACCGAGCTGCGAGGAGAGGGAAAGGACCTGGTGCATCGCTCACCCATGAAATGAGTAGATCGTATTTTATTGATTTAATTGGTAAAACGCAATTTACTCATGATGTTGGCATTTATGGATCGACCCACTCCATCGGTCGAATGGCTTCGACTCTGGCCCGGCGGGACTATTCACGCCGTGCATGTTCTCTATGGTGAGCTTCGATTGGATCGGCGCAGCAGCCGTCCCTAAGCTACGGGCCAACGAGAAGCCACGCATCCGTGGCATGGAGACACGCATGGCCACCCTTCCTTCATCGCCCCGCGCGGCGCCGCGCCGCAGCGGCTGACCCCGGCGCCGCAGCCGGCGCGCCCCACCCGATCCATCGAGCCACCACCAGCGCTTCGCCCAAGGCGGGCGCCGGAGGCGCCTGCGCGCCCGTCCCTTGCGGGTGGCTTGCCGTCGACCACCCACCAGGAGTTCCACATGAATTCGACCCCATCGGCCGCACGCGGCGTCGAAGCCGCAGGCAGGCCGCTGCGCGAGGGCGCGGACGCCACCCGGCAACTCCTGCGCGTGCTGGGCGCCGCCCTGGGCATGGCCGGCGGCTTCGGCGCCCTCTACTTCGGCACGCTGTCGGTCTTCCTCAAGCCGATGGCCGGCGACTTCGGCTGGGGCCGTGGGCAGACCGCCGCCGCGACGGCGCTGGCGATGGTGGGCGTGGCCGTGGGCTCGCTGATCGTGGGCCGCGCGATCGACCGGCTCGGCGCGCCCCGGGTCATCGGTGCGTCCGCGCTGGCCATGGCCGTCTCGATCGCCTGCCTGTCATGCATACCGGCCAGTCCTGCCGCGCTGGCCGCGCTCGGCTTCGCCATCGGCCTGCTGGGCGTCGGCACCACGCCCGCCGGCTACCTGTCGGTGCTGGCGCGTCACTTCGACCGCCGGCTCGGGCTCGCGCTCGGCGCGGCGATGCTGGGCCTCGGGCTCGGCACCGTGGCGATGCCGATGCTGGCGCAGCAATGGATCGAAGCGTGGGGATGGCGCACGGCCTACCTGGGCCTCGCCGCGCTGTCCTTCGTCCTGGCCGCCGCGTCGATGGCCTTGCTGTTCGGCGGCCCGTCGATGGCGTCCGCCGCAGCGCGGCAGCCCACGGCCGCAGCCTCGTCGCCGGTGGGCGACAGCTTCCCGGTGGTCGTGCGCAGTGCGCGCTTCTGGGGGCTGGTGCTGATCGTGTTCGTGGTCTCCGCAGCAGGCCTCGGCGCTTCGGTGCACATGGCGTCGCTGCTGACCGATCGCGGCCTGCCCGGCGCTGCCGCCGCACAGGTGGTGGCCTTGTCGGGTGCCGGCGTGGCTCTCGGACGGGTGCTCGTCGGAGCCCTGCTCGACGTGGTGCGTGCAACGCGGCTGATCGCGCTCGCCTTCCTGCTGGGCGCGGTGGGCCTCGCGCTGCTCGCCGCGGACGGCCAGCGCACGCTGCCGGTGCTGGCGACCGGCGCCTTCCTGGCCGGCTTCGCGATCGGCGCCGAGGGCGACTTCATTCCGTTCGTCGTGCGCCGCTATTTCGGATTGCGCGCCTTCGGCGCCACCTTCGGCTGCCTCTTCGGCGTCTACGCGCTGGGCGGCGTCGGCGGCCCCGTGCTGTTCGGCATCGCCTTCGACGCGCTCGGCAGCTATGGCGCGATCTATGGCACCGCGGCTGCCGCGTGCACGGCATGTGCCGTCGCGGCGCTGGCGCTCGGGCCCTACCGCTTCGCTGCGGACGCGTGCTGAGCAGCGCCTTCCCCATTTTCATCACCACAACCACTACCACGAGGAGATTCATCCGTGACCCAGAGATCCCTGGTCTTCGGCGCCGTGCTGGCTGCGCTGGCCTTCACCACCCATGCCCAGTCCAGCGTGACGCTGTACGGCGTCGTGGACCTCGGCATGCGCATCAGCGACTCGCAGGGGCCGGGCGGCGCGTACACCGTCAAGTCGGTCATGTCGGGTGGACTCGCGCCGAGCCGCTGGGGATTGAACGTCGTCGAAGACCTGGGCGGCGGGCTGAAGGCCATCGCCAACCTCGACCGGCGCTTCCAGGCCGACACGGGCGTCGGCGACCCCGGGCCCGACTTCCAGCAGTCCTGGGTCGGGCTGCAGAGTGCGAGCTGGGGCCGGGTGACGCTGGGCAGGCAGTACAACGTGCTCTTCGATGTCACGGCCAGCACCTTCGGCGCCTTCATGCCGGTCGGCCCCTTCCTCAATGCCTACAAGCCCGATGTCGCGCTCGCGCTCGGCGTGCGCAACGACAACCAGGTGAAGTACCAGCTTGTCGCCAACGGCTGGACATTGGCGCTGCAGGCGAGCGCAGGGGAGGGTGCCCCCTTCAGCACGACCATGGGCAAGTCGCGCGGCGGCATGTTGAAGTACAGCGACGGGCCCATCGGCGTGGGCGGGGGCTACCTCGAGCGGCGGGACAACGCCGACCGCAAGGCGCAGGCCTCCCTGCTCGGGGCGGCGTACACCAAGGGGCCGCTCTACCTGAACGTCGCGCTGGCCAGCGCCCGCTTCGACGATGGGCTCAACACCGCCCTGCTGATGGTGGGCACCGGCGTCGAGAACACCATCGCGCCGGCGCGGCCCGGCCAGCTCGCCAACCGGGTCAGGCAGCGCGACATGTGGTCGGTGGGCGGCACCTACGAGGTGGCGCCGGCCTTCTTCGTCGGGGCGCAGTACTGGTCGATCCGGCAGAGCTTCCACACGCCCGGCGCGCCCGAGGGTCGAGGCCGCTTTCTGGCTCTGCTCGTGGACTATTTCCTGTCGCGGCGGACCGATCTCTATGCCTCCGTCGATCGCACCACGCTGACCCACCTGCAGCTGACCAGCAGCCCGAGCGGTGTGCCCAACGGCGCCACCCGGCGCACCGCGTGGATGGTGGGCATGCGTCACCGGTTCTAAAGCGACCCTTGTGGCGCCCAACCCCAGCGAATGCCCTCGCGTGTCACCCTCCTGCCGCCGTCGCCGGCCCTGGCCGACGAGGTGATGGGCTACGTGGTGCGGCGGCGCAGCGACGATGCAGCGGCGGGGCCGGCCAGCCCCGCCGCCTTCCCGGCCAACCTGTACGCCACGCTCACCATCGTCCACAGCGGCAGCCTGCGCGACCCGGCGAACGGACACGCGACGACCGGCGCCTGTTTCGCCGGTGCCATGACCCGCGAGGCATCGCGCGAGTACATCGACGAGCCGGAGACCACGGTGGTGCTGTTCAAGCCCGGCCGGCTCACGGATGTGTGCCGCCTGCCTGCCGGCGAGCTGACGGATCGCTGGGTCGATGCCGGCGCCGTGCTGTCGCCGCGCGAACGCCTGGAGATCTCCGATCGCATGCCGGAGCAGGCCACGGTGGCGCGCCAGGTCCATGTGCTGGAGATGCTGCTGGAGCGGCGGCTGCAGCGTGCGTCCGCGAGCCGTGCCCTGCCGCTGGCGCGCATGGTGCAGCGGTTGTTCTGGCAACTGCCCTTCATGCAGGTGTCGGCGCTGGCCGAGCATGCCGGCCTGGGCGGGCGGCAGTTGCACCGCCGCTGCCTCGACACCTTCGGCGTGCCGCCCAGGCTGTTGATCCGGCTCGCGCGGCTGCAGCTGTCGCTCTGGCAGGTGCAGGCCGGCGCGCGGCGCGGCGGCCCCTTGCTGCCGTCCGTCGCGCGGCGGTCGGGCTTCGCGGACCATGCGCACATGGCCCGGGAGTTCCGCGCGCTGCTGGGCCGCTCCCCGGGTGCGCTGCGGCGGCGCATGGCGCTGGTGCAGCCATCCGAGTGGGCCTACGAGCTGCCGCAGGACCTGCTGGACCCGCAACCGGTGGCCTGACACGCCGTGAGGCTTGGACGAATCGGACACGGGACTGCCCAGCCGCGTCACGCGCCTGTCCCGCCTTGTCACGCCCCGCAGGCCGCGACGATCGCAGCCGCGCGCCGCGGTGACGCTTCCTGTCACTCGGGGCCCGCCGGGCCGCGGGCATGGCGCTTGCCCCTGGGCGGACCATGACCTCCTACCGAGCTTCACGACTCCTCGGCGCGATGGCGCTGTCCTTGTTCATGGCCGCATGCGGCCATGAACAAGGACAGCGCCATCGCGCCGAGGAGTCGTGAAGCTCGGTAGGAGGTCATGGTCCGCCCAGGGGCAAGCGCCATGCCCGCGGCCCGGCGGGCCCCGAGTGACAGGAAGCGTCACCGCGGCGCGCGGCTGCGATCGTCGCGGCCTGCGGGGCGTGACAAGGCGGGACAGGCGCGTGACGCGGCTGGGCAGTCCCGTGTCCGATTCGTCCAAGCCTCACGGCGTGTCAGGCCACCGGTTGCGGGTCCAGCAGGTCCTGCGGCAGCTCGTAGGCCCACTCGGATGGCTGCACCAGCGCCATGCGCCGCCGCAGCGCACCCGGGGAGCGGCCCAGCAGCGCGCGGAACTCCCGGGCCATGTGCGCATGGTCCGCGAAGCCCGACCGCCGCGCGACGGACGGCAGCAAGGGGCCGCCGCGCCGCGCGCCGGCCTGCACCTGCCAGAGCGACAGCTGCAGCCGCGCGAGCCGGATCAACAGCCTGGGCGGCACGCCGAAGGTGTCGAGGCAGCGGCGGTGCAACTGCCGCCCGCCCAGGCCGGCATGCTCGGCCAGCGCCGACACCTGCATGAAGGGCAGTTGCCAGAACAACCGCTGCACCATGCGCGCCAGCGGCAGGGCACGGCTCGCGGACGCACGCTGCAGCCGCCGCTCCAGCAGCATCTCCAGCACATGGACCTGGCGCGCCACCGTGGCCTGCTCCGGCATGCGATCGGAGATCTCCAGGCGTTCGCGCGGCGACAGCACGGCGCCGGCATCGACCCAGCGATCCGTCAGCTCGCCGGCAGGCAGGCGGCACACATCCGTGAGCCGGCCGGGCTTGAACAGCACCACCGTGGTCTCCGGCTCGTCGATGTACTCGCGCGATGCCTCGCGGGTCATGGCACCGGCGAAACAGGCGCCGGTCGTCGCGTGTCCGTTCGCCGGGTCGCGCAGGCTGCCGCTGTGGACGATGGTGAGCGTGGCGTACAGGTTGGCCGGGAAGGCGGCGGGGCTGGCCGGCCCCGCCGCTGCATCGTCGCTGCGCCGCCGCACCACGTAGCCCATCACCTCGTCGGCCAGGGCCGGCGACGGCGGCAGGAGGGTGACACGCGAGGGCATTCGCTGGGGTTGGGCGCCACAAGGGTCGCTTTAGAACCGGTGACGCATGCCCACCATCCACGCGGTGCGCCGGGTGGCGCCGTTGGGCACACCGCTCGGGCTGCTGGTCAGCTGCAGGTGGGTCAGCGTGGTGCGATCGACGGAGGCATAGAGATCGGTCCGCCGCGACAGGAAATAGTCCACGAGCAGAGCCAGAAAGCGGCCTCGACCCTCGGGCGCGCCGGGCGTGTGGAAGCTCTGCCGGATCGACCAGTACTGCGCCCCGACGAAGAAGGCCGGCGCCACCTCGTAGGTGCCGCCCACCGACCACATGTCGCGCTGCCTGACCCGGTTGGCGAGCTGGCCGGGCCGCGCCGGCGCGATGGTGTTCTCGACGCCGGTGCCCACCATCAGCAGGGCGGTGTTGAGCCCATCGTCGAAGCGGGCGCTGGCCAGCGCGACGTTCAGGTAGAGCGGCCCCTTGGTGTACGCCGCCCCGAGCAGGGAGGCCTGCGCCTTGCGGTCGGCGTTGTCCCGCCGCTCGAGGTAGCCCCCGCCCACGCCGATGGGCCCGTCGCTGTACTTCAACATGCCGCCGCGCGACTTGCCCATGGTCGTGCTGAAGGGGGCACCCTCCCCTGCGCTCGCCTGCAGCGCCAATGTCCAGCCGTTGGCGACAAGCTGGTACTTCACCTGGTTGTCGTTGCGCACGCCGAGCGCGAGCGCGACATCGGGCTTGTAGGCATTGAGGAAGGGGCCGACCGGCATGAAGGCGCCGAAGGTGCTGGCCGTGACATCGAAGAGCACGTTGTACTGCCTGCCCAGCGTCACCCGGCCCCAGCTCGCACTCTGCAGCCCGACCCAGGACTGCTGGAAGTCGGGCCCGGGGTCGCCGACGCCCGTGTCGGCCTGGAAGCGCCGGTCGAGGTTGGCGATGGCCTTCAGCCCGCCGCCCAGGTCTTCGACGACGTTCAATCCCCAGCGGCTCGGCGCGAGTCCACCCGACATGACCGACTTGACGGTGTACGCGCCGCCCGGCCCCTGCGAGTCGCTGATGCGCATGCCGAGGTCCACGACGCCGTACAGCGTCACGCTGGACTGGGCATGGGTGGTGAAGGCCAGCGCAGCCAGCACGGCGCCGAAGACCAGGGATCTCTGGGTCACGGATGAATCTCCTCGTGGTAGTGGTTGTGGTGATGAAAATGGGGAAGGCGCTGCTCAGCACGCGTCCGCAGCGAAGCGGTAGGGCCCGAGCGCCAGCGCCGCGACGGCACATGCCGTGCACGCGGCAGCCGCGGTGCCATAGATCGCGCCATAGCTGCCGAGCGCGTCGAAGGCGATGCCGAACAGCACGGGGCCGCCGACGCCGCCCAGCGCGTAGACGCCGAAGAGGCAGCCGAAGGTGGCGCCGAAGGCGCGCAATCCGAAATAGCGGCGCACGACGAACGGAATGAAGTCGCCCTCGGCGCCGATCGCGAAGCCGGCCAGGAAGGCGCCGGTCGCCAGCACCGGCAGCGTGCGCTGGCCGTCCGCGGCGAGCAGCGCGAGGCCCACCGCGCCCAGCAGGAAGGCGAGCGCGATCAGCCGCGTTGCACGCACCACGTCGAGCAGGGCTCCGACGAGCACCCGTCCGAGAGCCACGCCGGCACCCGACAAGGCCACCACCTGTGCGGCGGCAGCGCCGGGCAGGCCGCGATCGGTCAGCAGCGACGCCATGTGCACCGAAGCGCCGAGGCCTGCTGCGGAGACCACGAACACGATCAGCACCAGCCCCCAGAAGCGCGCACTGCGCACGACCACCGGGAAGCTGTCGCCCACCGGCGACGAGGCTGCGGCCGTGGGCTGCCGCGCTGCGGCGGACGCCATCGACGGGCCGCCGAACAGCAAGGCCATCGACGCGGCGGCCAGGACGAAGGACAGCGCGGCGAGGCCCAGGTAGGCCGTGCGCCATCCCCACGCTTCGATCCATTGCTGCGCCAGCATCGGCATCGCCACGGTGCCGAGCCCGAGGCCCAGCATCGCCGCGCCGAGCGCGAGCCCGAGCCGGCGGTCGAAGTGACGCGCCAGCACCGACAGGTAGCCGGCGGGCGTGGTGCCGACGCCCAGCAGGCCGATGGCGAAGCCGAGCGCGGCCAGCGCGGCAGGACTGGCCGGTATGCATGACAGGCAGGCGATCGAGACGGCCATGGCCAGCGCGGACGCACCGATGACCCGGGGCGCGCCGAGCCGGTCGATCGCGCGGCCCACGATCAGCGAGCCCACGGCCACGCCCACCATCGCCAGCGCCGTCGCGGCGGCGGTCTGCCCACGGCCCCAGCCGAAGTCGCCGGCCATCGGCTTGAGGAAGACCGACAGCGTGCCGAAGTAGAGGGCGCCGAAGCCGCCGGCCATGCCCAGGGCGGCGCCCAGCACGCGCAGGAGTTGCCGGGTGGCGTCCGCGCCCTCGCGCAGCGGCCTGCCTGCGGCTTCGACGCCGCGTGCGGCCGATGGGGTCGAATTCATGTGGAACTCCTGGTGGGTGGTCGACGGCAAGCCACCCGCAAGGGACGGGCGCGCAGGCGCCTCCGGCGCCCGCCTTGGGCGAAGCGCTGGTGGTGGCTCGATGGATCGGGTGGGGCGCGCCGGCTGCGGCGCCGGGGTCAGCCGCTGCGGCGCGGCGCCGCGCGGGGCGATGAAGGAAGGGTGGCCATGCGTGTCTCCATGCCACGGATGCGTGGCTTCTCGTTGGCCCGTAGCTTAGGGACGGCTGCTGCGCCGATCCAATCGAAGCTCACCATAGAGAACATGCACGGCGTGAATAGTCCCGCCGGGCCAGAGTCGAAGCCATTCGACCGATGGAGTGGGTCGATCCATAAATGCCAACATCATGAGTAAATTGCGTTTTACCAATTAAATCAATAAAATACGATCTACTCATTTCATGGGTGAGCGATGCACCAGGTCCTTTCCCTCTCCTCGCAGCTCGGTGCCTGGATCAAGGCCGCCCGACGCGACGCGGGTTTGTCGCAGCACGCGCTGGCCGAGCGGCTGGGCATCAGCCAGAGCCGCGTTTCCCACATGGAACTCAATCCGGGCTCGGTGAGCGTCGAACAACTGCTCGCCATCTGCGCCGTCCTGGGCCTGGAGATCATGGTCGGCCCCAGATTGGCGTCTCCCGCGCCGGGCGAGCCCCACGGCGTCCGCGAGCCGCCGCCGGTGGAGTGGTAGCCCCATGGGCCGCAGGTCGCACACCCGCTCGCTCTCCATCTGGGCCAACGGCGAGCGCGTCGGCAGCTGGCGCATTCCCGGGCGCGGCGCAGACGAGCTGCACTACGACGAGGCCTGGCTGCGCTCGCCCGCCCGCCGGCCGCTGTCGCTCTCGCTGCCCTTGATCGGCCACGCCGCGCACAAGGGCGAGGTCGTCCGAAACTACTTCGACAACCTGCTGCCCGACAGCCTTCCCATCCGGGAACGCATCGCGCGGCGCTTCCAGACCGAATCGGCCGACGCCTTCGACCTGCTGCAGGCCATCGGACGCGACTGCGTGGGCGCCATCCAGTTGCTCGGCGAAGACGACGGTCCACCGGCTGTCGACCGCATCGAGGGCACGCCGCTCAGCGAGCAGGACGTCGAACGCCTGCTCGCCAACACCGGGGCCCCGGGCGCCCTCGGCGCGCCCGAGGACGAACTGCGCATCTCGCTGGCCGGCGCCCAGGAAAAGACGGCCCTGCTCTGGCACGGCGGCCAATGGCTCAGGCCGCAGGGCGCGACGCCCACGACGCACATCCTGAAGCTGCCGCTGGGCCTGGTCGGCCATCGCCGGGCCGACTTCAGCACGTCGGTGGAGAACGAATGGCTCTGCCTCAACCTCCTCCAGGCCTACGGCGTGCCCGTGCCCAACTCGGCGATCCTGCGCTTCGGCGCACAGAAGGTGCTGGCGGTCGAGCGCTTCGACCGGCAATGGCACTCCTCGGGCCGCTGGCTGCTGCGCCTTCCCCAGGAGGACTTCTGCCAGGCCCTGGGCCGCCCCCCGCACCTCAAGTACGAAGCCGACGGCGGCCCCGGCATGCTCGACCTCGCGCGGGTGCTGCGCCAGTCGGTCGACGCGCATCAGGACCTGGGGACACTGCTCACCGCGCAGATCCTCTTCTGGATGCTCGGCGCACCCGACGGCCATGCCAGGAACTTCAGCATCCGCCTGCTGCAGGAAGGCCGCCTGCGCCTCACGCCGCTGTACGACGTGATGTCGATCTGGCCGATCGAGGGCAACGGGCCCAACCAGTTCTCGCGCCACGAAGCGAAGCTGGCGATGGCCGTCCTCGGAAAGAGCAAGCACTACCACTTCAAGACCATCTGCCGCCGGCATTTCAACGCCACGGCGCAGATGTGCTTCTACGGGGCGAATGCGGAGGGCCTGATCGCCGCCCTCGTCGAACGCACGCCGGAGGTCATCGCGCGGGTCTCGGCACGCGTGCCCGCGGGTTTTCCGCAGCAGGTCGCGGACCGCATCTTCGCCAGACTGGCCGCTTCGGCCGAAGGCCTCGCCGCCATGCCGGCCCGATAGCTTCCTTATCTTCAGGGCTCAGCGCTCGTCGATCTCCATCGACCCGCCCTCCTCCGCGGCCTCGCCCGGGCCGCGCACGAAGTGCCCGGCAAAGAAGTTGCGCAGCCAGCGGATGCCCGCATCGTGGTGGAAGCGCGGGTGCCAGAACTGCCGGATCTCGATCGCCGGCAGCTCGAAGGGCAGCTCGGAGGTGACGAAATCGTCCTTCGGCATCAGGGTGTGCGTGAGCGTGCATGCCGCCGTCGCGATCAGGTCGGTGGAGCGCAGCAGCATGGGCAGCACCAGGAAGTGCGGAAACTCCACCTGCACGCGGCGCGTGAGCTTGCGCTCGGCCAGCGCGCGGTCGATGCGGCTGGTGACCTGGTACCAGGTCGGCGACGGCACCGCGTGCGCGGCCGCGACGTAGTCCTCGAGCGTCAGCGGCTTGCCCGCCAGCGGATGGCCGCGCCGCATGACGCAGACGAAGCGGTCGACCACCAGCCGCTGCTGGAAGTAGCCCTCGGTGGGCGTCGGAATGCTGCCGATGGCCAGGTCGGCCGCGCCGCTCTCCATCGCCGCGGACAGCGCCTCGTGGCCGAACTGCAGCACCGACACGCGCACCCCCGGCGCATGGGCGCTGATCTCCTGCATCAAGGGCGGAAGGAAGACCGACTGCCCGATGTCGGTCAGCACCAGCTTGAACTGGCGGTCCGAGGTGGCGGGGTCGAACTTGTTGCTCTGCTCCAGCCCGGCCGCCAGCATGGCCAGCGCGGAGCGCACCGGCTGCGCCAGGTCGATCGCATAGGGCGTGGGCTGCATGCCGCGGCTGGTGCGAACGAACAGCGGGTCGTCGCACAGGCCGCGCAATCTCGACAGCGCATGGCTCATCGCGGGCTGCGACAGGCCGATGCGCGAACCCGCGACCGACACGTTTCGCTCGGTCATCAATGCATCGAAAACCCGCAGCAGGTTCAGGTCGAAGGTATTGATATTCATGGCCTGCATTGTCCTTATGGCGAGCTTCGATTGGATTGATCGCGCCGCCGTCCCTAAGCTCATCTCCAGCGAACAACATCGATTGTGGACAGGAGACAAGCATGCCGCTACCCGAGGGCGCCACGGACGCCATCGCCACCACCACCGCCGGGCTGCAGGGCTCGCACTGGCGTGGAGACCACCTGCCCGATGGCGTCTCGATGACGGCGCACAGCCTGCGCACGGAGGACGGCGCCAGCGTCACCGGCTACCTGTTCAGCCGGGGCGGGGAGCGCAGCGTGTGCTGCGCCATGCATCCGCGCGAGATGGTCGTGACCTCCTACCTGGTGCCGGAGGTGCTGCGCGGCGGCGCCGCCATGTGGGTGATGGGCGCGCGCACCGTGGGCAACGACATTCGCCTCGAGCACGAGACCGCGGTGCACGACCTCGCGGCCGGCCAGCGCTTCCTGCGCGACCGTGGCTTCGCGCACCGCATCCTCGTGGGCACCTCGGGCGGCGCCGCCCTCGCCGCGCTCTACAACCAGCAGGCCGCCCTGCCCGGCGAGGCCCGCATCCAGCGCTCGCCGGGCGGACGGCCGACGAAGCTCGAGCAGGCCGACCTGCCGCTGCCTTCGGGCCTGGTCTTCATTTCGCCCCACCTGGGCCCGGGCGAACTGCTGGTGCGCTGCATCGATCCCTCGGTGGTGGACGAGCGCGACCCGCTGCAGACGGATGAGAGCCTGTCGGCCTTCCATCCCGGCAACGGCTGGCACGACGCGCCCCGGAGCGCCAGCTACTCGACAGCCTTCGTCGAGCGCTACCGCGCCGCCCAGCACGCGCGCGTGGCCCGCATCGACGCCTTCGCACAGGACGCCGTGGCGCGCAAGCAGGCCGCGCGGCGCCGCGTGAAGGAGCGCGGCGATCGCGCCGACGCCGTGCTCGCCGCCTGGTCGCCGATCTTCAACGTGTGGCGCACCGATGCCGACCTGCGCTGCTTCGATCTGTCGCTCGATCCCTCCGACCGCGCCTACGGCACGCTGTGGGGCGCCGATCCCATCGCCTCGAACTACGGCAGCGTCGGCTTCGCACGCGTGTGCACGCCGGAGAGCTGGCTCTCCAACTGGTCGGCGCATTCGTCGAACGCCTCGATGCTGCGCTGCGCCGAGTCCATCACGCAGCCCACGCTGATGATCGAGTACACCGGCGACAACAGCGTCTTCCCGGCGGATGCGCAGCGCATCTTCGACGCCATCGGCGTGGCCGGCAAGCAGCGAGCGCGCATCCGCGGCAACCACCAGGGCGGCCCGATCCGCAAGGGCGAGCCCGGCGGCCAGCAGGAAGCCGGGGCGCGGATCCGCGAGTGGCTGGAAGCCCAGCGCTTCGTCTGAGGGGAACCATGGCCCTCGACCGACAAGCCCACGGGATCGGCGTGCGCGATCCGATGCCCGGCGTGACCTACCCGCCGGCGGACGTGCTGGCGCGCTACGTGCAGGCCGGCGCACTCACGCGCGAAACCCTCGCGGGCGCACTGGTGGCTGCCTTCGAGCGGCACCGCGACCGGCCGGCCATCGTCGGCCCGCAGGCGTCGCTCACGCACGGCCAGCTCGACGAACGCTCCGACCGGCTCGCCGCCGCCCTCCTGGCGCTCGGCATCCGGCCCCGGGAGCGCGCACTGTTCCAGCTCGCCAACTCGGCCGAGTTGATCGTGGCGGTACTCGCCTGCCTGAAGCTGGGCGTGATCCCGGTCTGCACGCTCGCGAGCCATCGCGAACTGGAGATCGGCACGCTGGGCCGGCAATCGGAGGCCAGCCTGTGGTTCGTGCAGGGCGACGATCCGCGCTTCGACTTCACGGCCTTCGCCGAGCGCCTGCGTCCGGCCATCGACAGCGTGCGCGAGGTGGTGGTCGTGGGCGGCGAGCCGCGCACCGGCCAACACGGCATGGAGGCGCTGATCGCGGCGCAGCCGCACCGCGAGGCGCAGCGCGTCGCGCGCGCCGCGATCGCGCAGCTCGATCCCTTCCAGGTCGCCGTGTTCCAGCTCTCCGGCGGCACCACCGGCGTGTCGAAGCTGATCCCGCGCTTTTCCAACGAGTACCTCTTCAACATGCGCGCCGTGCTGGAAGCCGCCGCCCGCCGCGCGCCCGAGGTCTGCTTCTGCGGCGGCCCCTTCCTGCACAACGCCGGCTTCGTGCTTCACTGGGGACCGGCCCTCCTGCTGGGCGGCGCCATCGCCATCGGCAAGGATCTCGGCGCGGAAGGCCTGTGCACGCTGTTCCTGCGCGAGCGGCCGACCTGGGCCTACCTGCCCAAGCCGCTGGCGATCCGCCTGGCCGACGGGCTGCGCGCGCGCGGCGCGGTGCTGGATTCGCTCGCCACCGTGATGACGACCGCGTCTGCCGCCTACGTGCGGCGCGAGCTCGGCGCCCGCGCCATCAACATCTACGGCATGGCCGAGGGCATCGTGATGATGCCGCGCGCCGACGATCCCTTCGAGCTCATCGACGCCAGCGTCGGCGCGCCGCTGTCGCCGCTGGACGAGGTGCGCATCGTGCGCGCCGGTTCGGCCGAGGCGCTGCCGGCCGGCGAGACCGGCGAGCTGCTGGTGCGCGGCCCCACCACGCTGCACGGCTACTACCCGGCCGACGAGCGCGGACGGAACCCGTTCATCGACGACGGCTGGCTGCGCACCGGCGACCTGATGCAGCGGGTGCGCATCGGCGGGCGCGACTGCTACGCCTTCAAGGGGCGGCTCAAGGACGTGATCAAGCGCGCCGGCGAGTCCATCGATTGCGACGAGGTCGAGCGCGCCCTGCGCGACCACCCCGCCGTCGCCGACGTGGCGCTGGTCGGCGTGCCCGACGCGCGCTACGGCGAGCGCGCCTGCGCCTGCCTGGTGCTGAAGCCCGGCGCTGCCGCACCGGGCGTGGCCCAGCTGGGCGAGCACTTCGCGCGCCTCGGCTTCGCGAAATTCAAGTGGCCCGAGTTCATCCACGTGACGACGGCTTTTCCCCTCACCCCCTCGGGGAAGCTCTCCAAGCCGCTGCTGCGCGAGCAGGCGAAGGCGGCCATCGAGGGCGATCACAAGGAGCAACAACCATGACGACGAATCCGAACCCGGCCGCAGCGGCCGCCACCCGCCCCCTGGTCCTGCACGGCGTGCACCACACCGCGCGCCCGACCTGGAAGCTGCGCGAGACGGTGGAGTTCTACCGCGATGCGCTGGGCCTGCCGCTCGTGCATGCGGTCTCGGCCAAGGGGTGGGGCCGCGAGGCGCATCCCGACTTCGTGCACTTCTTCTTCGACAGCGGCAACGGCAGCACCATCGCCTTCTTCTACTACCTGGGCACGCAGCGGCCCGAGTGGCTGGAACCGCGCCGCGAGGACCACAACTACCGCGCCACGCACACCGCCTGGCAGGTGCGCGACCGTGAGGCGCTGCAGGCATGGAAGGAGCGCCTGGAGGCCCGCGGCATCGGCGTCTACCAGACGCCGCACGAGGTCATCGAGTCGATCTACTTCCAGGACCCGAACGGCTACGGCCTCGAGATCACGGTCGCCACCCGCCCCTTTCTGCCCGCGGACGCGCTGGACGCGGCGCGCACGCTGGAGGCCGCCATGGCGCTGGAGGACCAGGCCGGCGGTCCCCTGGGCATGAGCGGCATCGAGGCCGTCTGGCGGCGCAAGGCCGAGGCGCTGGAGACGAAGGCGGCGCCATGAAGATCCTGATCGTCGGCGGCGGCCCCGCGGGGCTGCTCTTCGGCTACCTGATGAAGCGCCGCGATCCCGGCCACGAGATCGCCATCGTGGAGCAGAACCCGCGCGATGCCACCTACGGCTTCGGGGTCGGCCTGGCGGACGGCGGCATGCAGAAGCTGCGCGCGGCCGATGCCGAGCTCCACCATCGCCTCGCGCTGCAGCTCACCTACACCACGCGCCAGGAGTTCCGCCACGGCGGCGACAGCGTGTGGTTCGACCGCCTCAAGGCCAACGGCGCCATTCCCCGCATGGCGCTGCTGCAGACGCTGGAAGGCCTTTGCGAGGCGGTCGGCATCCGCGTGCGGCACGGGGTCCGACTCGGCGGCCTGCAGGAGATCGATGGGGGCTTCGACCTGGTCGTCGGCGCGGACGGCGCCAACTCCATCGTCCGCACCGGGCTGGGCGCCGCCCTCGGCACGTCGATGTCGCTGCTGACCAACCGCCTGGCCTGGTACGGCACGCGCAAGGTGCACCCGCATTCGATGCTGAGCTTCCGCTTCGCGCGGGGCGGTGTGTTCATCGGCCACTTCTACCCCTATGCGCCGGACATGAGCACCTTCGTCGCCGAGTGCGACGCGCCGACCTGGGAGGCGCTCGCGCTCGGCGCCATGCATGCGGATGAGCGCCGCGCGCTGGTGCAGCAGGTGTTCGCCGAGGAGCTGGAGGGCCAGCCGCTGCTCGAGAACAAGTCCGAATGGCGCCAGTTTCCGGTGGTCGCCAATACGCGCTGGCACGCCGGTCGCCACGTGCTGCTGGGCGATGCGCTGCGCACGGTGCATCCGTCGATCGGCTCGGGCACGCGCCTGGCGTTCGAGGATGCGCTGGCGCTGTGGGAGGCTTTCGGCCGCCACCGCACGGACGTGCCGTCGGCGCTGGAGGACTTCGTCCAGACCCGCAGCCCGTCGATGCAGAAGCTCACCGATGCGGCGCGCCGCAGCTATCTGTGGTACGAAGGCATCCGCGATCGGATGGAACGCATGGACGCCGTCGAACTCGGCTACGACTTCCTGATGCGCACCGGCCGCATCACGCACGAGCGCCTGCGCGCCGAGTACCCGCAGTTCGTCGAGCGCTGGGACCAGCGGAGGCGTGCATGAGCCGCAGGGCCGCTCCCAAGGCGAATAGCACCGCAGCCGAAGGCGAAGGTACTCCAGTGAGCCGCACGGCCGCTCCGAAGGCGAATACCGCAGCCGAAGGCGAAGGTACTCCAGTGAACCGGCGACAGCTCTGCAGCCTCGCGGCCGCACTGCTGCCATGGGCCGCGGCGGCCGAGACCTGGCCGGCCCGGCCCGTCCGCGTGATCGTCAGCAGCGCCCCCGGCAGCGCGCCCGATACGGTGGCGCGCATCGTGGGCCAGGCGATGGCCGAGGAGCTGGGGCAGCCGCTGGTGATCGACAACCGCGTCGGCGCCAACGGCCTCATCGGCGTCGACGCGGCCGCGCGCGTGCCGGCCGACGGCTACGGCCTGCTGATCGCGCCGCAGGGGACGATGAGCGCCAACCCGCACCTCTATGCGCGGCTGCCGCAGGACCCGCTCGCCGCCTTCGTCGGCGTGACCCGCCTGGCCTCGGGTGCCTTCTTCCTCGCGGTGCGCAGCCAGCTGGATGTCGCCTCGTTGCCCGAGCTGATCGCCCAGGCCCGCGCAAAACCAGGCCGGCTGAACGGCGCCATCCCCGCGCCGGGCAGCGTGCCGCACCTGACGACCGAGCTGTTCCGCCGTGCATCGAAGATCGAGTTCAACGCGGTGCCCTACAAGACCACCACCGCCGCCGCGGCTGCCGTGGCAGCGGGCGAGGTCGACTTCGTCATCGAGACCCTGGCCACGCTGAAGCCGCACCTCCAGGCCGGGCGGGTGCGCCTGCTGGCGATCGCCGCAACGGCGCGCAGCGACATCGCGCCCGAGGTCCCCACCTTCGCCGAAGGCGGCGTGCCGCAGATGGAAGTCGCAGGCTGGATCGGCCTGTTCGCGCCGGCCGGCACCAGGGCCGAGGTGATCGCCATCCTGCAGCGCTGCGCCGGCCGGGCGCTGCGCCGGCCGCAGGTGCAGCAGGCGCTCGCCGGCATGGCCCTGCCCGCCGACGGCACCGCCGGCGATGCCTTCACCGCCCAATGGAAGGCCGACTCCGAACGCTGGGCCCGCGTGATCCGCGAGGCCCGCATCCGGCTCGATCCGCCCGACGCGCCAACGCCGGGCCGACCCGCCGCTCCCCCGCCCTCCGCGGGCTCCCTCCCCACCTCGACTCCCTGACCATGAACATCGACATCGTCGGAGGCGGGCCCTCGGGCCTGTACCTCTCCCTTCTGCTGCGCCGCCGCCGCCCCGGCTGGCGGCTGCGCGTCTTCGAACAGAACCCGCGCGGGGCGACCTTCGGCTTCGGCGTGGTGCTGGCCGACAGCGGCCTGCACCGGCTGCGCGAGGCCGATGCGCCCACGCACGACCGGCTGGTCGCCGCCATGCGCTTCGCCGACCGCCAGCGCATCGTGCACCGCGAGTCGCCGATCGAGGTGCTCGCGCCCAGGCCGGCGGGCGCCATCACGCGCATCGATCTGCTGGAGATCCTCACGGCGGCGGCGCTGGAGCGCGGCGTGGAGATCCATCACCGCCAGCGCATCACGCAGGACGACGTCGAACGCTCGCTGCGCGAGGCCGACCTGGTGGTCGGAGCGGACGGGGTCCATTCCATCGTGCGCCAGTGCGACGAAGCGGGCTTCGGCACCACGAAGTCTTCGCTCGGCAATCGCTTCGCGTGGTACGGCACGACCAAGGTGTTCCCCTCCCCGGCGCTGGTCTTCCGGCCGCAGGGCACGGGGTCCTTCGTCGCGCACTACTACCCTTACAGCGATGGCATGAGCACCTTCGTGGCCGAGTGCGATGCGCGCACCTGGGAGGAAGGCGGCTTCGGCGCGCTGGACGACGCCGAGCGCCAGGCGCGGATGGAAGCGCTGTTCGCACCCGAGCTGGAAGGGCATGCGCTGATCTCCAACAACTCGTCCTGGAAGCCCTTCCAGGTGTTGCGCAATGCGCGCATGCACGCCGGCCGCAAGGTGCTGATCGGCGACGCCCACGCCAGCGCGCACCCGACCATCGGCTCCGGCACCCGCATCGCCATCGAGGACGCGATCTCGCTCGCCGATGCGCTCATCGCGTCCCCCGACGTCGACGAGGCCTTGGCCGTGCACGAGCGCACGCGCGGCCCGGAGAAGGCCAAGCTGATCGGCGCCTCCGAGCGCTCCTACCTCTGGTACGAGGACTTCGGCCGCCGCATGGCCGCGCTCGATCCGCACGAGTTCGTCTACAGCTACATGACCCGCACCGGGCGCATCGACGACGAGCGCCTCGCGGCGCAGTTCCCGGAGCTCATGAAGGTGATCGGCGAGCGCCGCCGCGCAGCCGCCACTCCCTGAGGCCCCTGCGCCTCGTTCTTTCCCCCCAGAGTGATACCCATGACAGAGACAAGCACCACGCCGCGCATCAGGCCCGGCACCGCCCCGACCGCCGGCCTGCGCGGCGCCCATTGGGATCCGTCGCGCCTGCCAGTCGGGCACCACGTCAGCACGCAGGTCGGCATGGCCGCCGACGGCGTGCCTGCCACCGGCCTGCTCTATGCGCGCGGCGGCGAGAAGACCGCCGTGCTCGCGATGCATCCGCGCGAATTCCTTGCCACCCATTACCTGGTGCCGGAAGTCCTGCGCGCCGGTGCGGCGATCTTCCTGCAGATGCCGCGCGCCATCGGCAACGACCTGCGGCTGGAGCACGAGACCACGGTCTTCGAGGTCGGCGCCGGCGTCGGCCTGCTGCGCGGCCTGGGCTACGAGAAGATCGTGCTGCTGGGCAATTCCGGCGGCGCGCCGGTGATGGCGCTCTACATCCAGCAGAGCCTGGCCGCGCCCGGCCAGCGCCTGGAGACCACCGCGTCCGGACGGCCGGTCGCGCTGAACGCCGCCTCGCTGCCGACGGTCGACGGCTTGCTGCTGGTCTCGGCCCACGAAGGACCGGGACTGCTGCTGCAGGACTGCATCGACGGCTCGCTGACGGACGAGCACGACCCCTTCTCGATCGACCGCAGCCTCTCGCCCTTCGAGGCGAAGAACGGATTTCACCGCCCGCCGGAGAGCGCGTCGTACACGCCGGCGTTCATCGAGCGCTATCGCGCCGCGCAGAAGGCGCGCGTGGCCCGCATCGACGCGCAGGCCCGCGCCATGATCGAGGAGCGCGTCGCGGCGCGCCGCCAGGCCAAGGACGCGCCTTCGCCCGCCCTGCTCGCCAGCGCCGCGCACCAGCAGGTGATCCAGGTCTGGCGCACCGATGCGGACCCACGCTGCTTCGACCTCAACCTCGACCCCTCCGACCGCGCCTACGGAAGCGTGTGGGGCGCGAACCCCGTCGCCTCCAACTTCGGCACCGTCGGTTTCGCCCGCCTGTGCACGCCCGAGAGCTGGTTGTCGACCTGGTCGGCCAACAGCTGCGTGGCCTCGCTGCCGCGCTGCGCACCGGCCATCGAGCAGCCCACGCTGCTGGTCGAGTACACGGGCGACAACGCGGTCTTTCCCGAAACGGCGAAGCGGGTCATGGGCCTGATCGGCGCCGGCGACAAGACTCACGTGCGCATTCCGGGCAATCACCACGGAGCCTCGCTCGGCCGCGACTACCCCGACGGCCGTGATGGCGCCGGCCGCAGCATCGCGCAGTGGCTGCAAGAGCGCTTTCCCGTCGCCCAGGGAGTGATCTGACATGCAGCAGCAGCAACCACGCATCGGCGTCGAAGCCCCCATCCCGGGCGTCGTCTATCCGCCGCAGGAAGCGCTGGAGCGCTACGTGGCCGGGGGCGCCCTGGGCTTCCGCACCCTGCCCGATGCCCTGCGCGCGGCGATGCGCACGCATGCGGACAAAGTCGCCATCAGCGCGCCCGAGGGTTCGCTGACCTTCAGCGAACTCGACCAGCAGACCGACCGCGCCGCCGCCGCCCTGCTCAAGCTCGGGTTGAAGCCGCTGGACGCGGCCATCTTCCAGCTCGCGAATTCCACCTCGCTGGTGGTGGCGGTGATCGCCTGCTGGAAGGCCGGCATCCTGCCGGTGTGCACGCTGGCGGCGCACCGCGAGCACGAGATCGGTTACCTCGCCAACCACACCCGTGCGCGGGCCCACTTCGTGCTGGACGATGACCGCAAGTTCGACCACGTGGGCTTCGCGATGAAGATGCGCAGGAAGGCGCCCACGCTCGCCTTCACCATCGTCGCCAATGCGAACAAGCTGGGGCTGCTGGGTCGCCTGGCCTCGGTGTTCAAAAGCGCCACGGCGGAGCCGCACGACCCGAAGACGCAGGTGTACTCGCTGCGCCGCCTGATCGACGGCATGGACCCGGGCGAGGCCCGCACGCTGCTCGCGCGCGTGCAGCACGATCCCTTCCAGGCAGTGGTGTTCCAGCTCTCGGGCGGCACCACCGGCGTGCCGAAGGTGATCCCGCGCATGCACAACGAGTACCTCTACAACATGGAGCTCGTGGCGCGGCACCTGGGCTGGTCGAGCGGGGACGCGATCTTCTATCCGCCGCCGATGATGCACAACGCCAACATGGTGTGCGGCTGGGGCCCGGCCCTGCTCGCGGGCGTGCGCAACATCATCGTGCCCGAGCCCGACGCGCGCGACTTCGCCCGCGTCATGATGTTCCAGAAGCCGACCTGGATCGGCGTCACGCGCGCCATCCTGATGCGCATCAGCGACGCGGTCGCCGGCAAGCTCATCAGCTTCAAGTCGCTGCGCGGCGTGATGTCGATGAACGCCTCCGAGCTGGTGCGCAAGGAGATCGGCGTGTTCGGCGCCCACGTGTTCGGCATGACCGAGGGCGTGGTGATGATGACGCACCGCGACGACAGCGCACGCGCGCAGGACAAGACGGTGGGACGGCCCCTGTCGCCCTTCGACGAGGTGAAACTGCTCGTGCCGGGCACCGAGAACGAGGCGGCCGAGGGCGAGGTCGGCGAGTTGGCGGTACGCGGCGCCTACACCATCCACGGCTACTTCGACGCGCCCGAGCAGGACGCGCGCGCCTTCACCTCCGACGGCTTCTACCGCTCGGGCGACCTGATGTCGCGCTGCGTGATCGAGGGCAAGACCTACTACGTCTTCGAGGGCCGCATCAAGGACGTGGTCGATCGCGGGGGCGAGAAGATCAGCTGCGAGGAGGTCGAGCTGGCCGTCGGCGCGCATGCCGCGGTGGCCGACTGCGCGGTGGTGCCGATGCCCTGCGAGACCTTCGGGGAGCGCGCCTGCGCCTTCGTCGTGCCGCGCAACGGCCGCGGCGCACCAGCCCTGCACGAGTTGCAGGCGCACCTGCAGGGTTACGGCCTGGCGAAGTTCAAGTGGCCCGAGCGCATCGAGGAAATCAACGCCCTGCCGACCACCAAGGCCGGCAAACCCGACAAGCAGTCGCTGCGCTCGCTGATCGCCGAGCGCGTCGGCGCGGAGACCGCGGCCGCGAAAGCGCTTCAATGAAGGAAGACACCATGAAGATCGAGACGCAAAAGCAGCAAGCCCGGGCCGTCGTCTACGTGCTCGACGTGCCCGAGTTCTCGGCCATCGTGCAGGCCTCGGCCAACACGCCCGGCGTCGAGGTGACGAAGGAAGACGCGTACTGGCGGGTGTCGGCGCCGCGCGAGCTGAGCTTCAGCCGGCGCGGCCTGCGGATGAAGCCGGCGGTGTGGTGGGGCATGTTCACCGGCGGCCTGGTGGGCCGCATCGCCGAGATGACGCCCAACTACGTGCGCATCGTCGCCGACGCGCAGGAGGAAACGCATGCCTGAGACGCCCGAAGGCTTCGCGCCGTTGAACCGCACCAGCCCCTACCTCGCGCTGGTCGGCCCGCTGTTCCAGAAGGCGCGCCCCGGCCGGACGCTGCAGGTGGGCATGCGCATCGAGGCGCGCCATGCGAACCATGCCGGCGCGGCGCACATCGGCATCCTGTGCCTGCTGGCCGACATCGCGATGGGCTACGCGACCGCACTCTCGACCGAGCCGCCGACGCCGGTGGGCACGGTCAACCTGTCGCTGGACTTCGTGTCCACCGCCAAGGTGGGCGACTGGATCGAGTCGGAGGTCGAGGTGGTCCGCGTCGGGCGCCGGCTTGCCTTCGCCAGCTGCTACCTGCTGGTCGAAGGCAGGCGCGTGGCGCGCGCCAGCACGGCGCTGAACGTGGTGGCGCAGACCTGACCATGGCGGTGCGCATCCGCAGCGTCGAGCTGTCGCTGCTGCGGCACGTGCTGGAGCAGCCGGTCGGTGGATCGGGCGTGGCCTGGGTGGACGTGCTGCTGGCGCAGATCGACGCCGGCGACGGGCTGCGCGCCTTCGGCTTCAGCTATGCGCTGGGCAGCTCGGGCGTGCCGAGCTTCTTCAGCGCCTGCGAGATCGCGCGCTCGCTGCTGGACGCGCCCGATGCCACGATCGATCCGGCGCAGCGCTGGCTGGACTGGGCGCGCGGCTTCCACCGCACCGGCAAGGGGCCGAACTACCTGGGACTGTGCGCGCTCGACGTCGCGCTGTGGGACCTGAAGGCGAAGGCCCAGGGGGTGCCGCTATGGCGCTGCTTCGGCGACACCTGCCCCGACGCACCGCTCTACCAGAGCGCCGGCTTCGGTGCCGCGGACACCGAGGCGCAGACGCTGCGGCAGTTGACCCGGGCGGCGGACGATGGCTATGGCGCCGTGAAGCTGCGGATCGAGGGTGTGCCCGACGACGCGCCGCGCGTGAAGGCCGCGCTGCGCCTGGCCGAGGACCGTGGCCTGCGCCTCATGCTGGACGTCAACGAGAAGGGCCGCCCCGCGGGCTTCGCCGACTTCGAGGCCCGTGTGCGCACGCTGCCCATCGAGTGGATCGAAGAACCCTTTCCCGCCGGGGAACTTCGCAGCTGGCGCGCCCTGGCGGCGGCGAGCCCCCTGCCGCTCGCGGGCGGGGAGCACATGCAGGGCCTCCCGGAGCTGATCCCCTTCGTCGACGAGCGCCTGCTTCGCGTGGTGCAGCCGGACCTGGCGATGATGGGCGGGCTCTCGGAGTGCCTGCGGGTGTCGCGCGAAGCATCACGGCACGGCCTGCAGGTCGCGCCGCATTTCCTGCCGGGCCTCTTCGTCCACCTCGCCGCGGCCGTGCCGCGCCTGCAGTGGCTCGAACACTTTCCGCTGATCGAGCCGCTCTTCGACGGCTGGCCGGTGCCCTGCGCGCGGCAGCGGCTCGCGCCGGGCACGGCCCCAGGGCACGGCCTGCAGCCCGCACCCCGGGCGCGGCAGGCGCCGGTGCTGCAGCACGAGCGGATCGGCGCGCGCTGACGCCTTCTTCAGTCGAAATACGCCCTTGCGTAGTTGATCGGCGCATGGTCCGCCAGGTCGCGCAGCAGCACCGCGCCGCGCTTCCATGCATGGTCGATCACGTAGCGTGCACGGCCCTGCGCGCGGTCGCTCTCGATGAAGCCGACGTCCGGGTTGTGCATGGCCTGGCCGTCGCAGCTGATGTAGGTGGTGGGCCCCGCGTGGGCGTAGAGCGAGAAGGCCGGCGGCAGCTGGGTGACGATGTCGCAGCCGTCGACCAGGCGCAGCATCTCGATGCCGGCGAGCGCGCCGACGAAGGCCGTGTTGCCGACGCGCGGCGCGCCGAGCGTGACCAGCAGCGTGGGCGGCAACACGGTTGCAGTGAGCGTCGCGAGTGCCCCGCCCAGGCTGTGGCCGGTGAAGATCAGCGCCCGGCGACCGGCGCCCTCCCCGTCGCTCAGCCATTCGAGCACGGCCGGCAGCAGCGCGCGAGCCGCCCGCGCGAAACCTGCATGCACCCGGCCGCCGCTCTCGGGCCAATCGACCTGATGCGCCTGCAGGTTGGTGGCGATGTCGCGGATCTCGTCGGGCTGGGTGCCGCGGAACGCGACCAGCGCCGTGCCCTCGGCATGCATCGCGGCAAAGGCGAAGCTGTGGGTGCCGTCGTCCACGATGAGCGTGGGCGCACCGAAGCCCGCCTGCGCCAGCGCCTCGGCCAGCCGCCGATGTTCGTCCTCCGAGGCCTCCGCCCGGTAATAGGTCAGCCGCGCCGCCTCGATGGCCCACTGGGTGGGGGTGAAGGGCTGGCCCGCCCTGAACAGCGTCTCGTGGCGCTCGGGCGAGTACAGCGCCGTGCGGCTGGGGTCGTAGTCGATGGCGGTCATGGTTTCACGGCGCGGCGGCTGCCGCCTTGAATTGCCGGGACACGAAGGCCCAGACCAGCCGCGAGGCATTGGGCCCTGCGGCGTCGCTGAAAGGCAGGCGCGGCGCGCCGCCGCTCCAGGCATGGCCCAGGCCGGCGATCTCGCACAGCATCACGAAGGTGCGGCCGCCACGCTTGAACTCGGTCACGCGCATGGGATGGCGCTTGCCGCGCTGCACGGTGCGCTCGATGCCGGGCTTGGCGCCGGTGGCGGTGGCCCAGACCGACGCCGTGCTCATGGCGTTGCTGGCCGAGACCACCAGGTCCGCGTCGCCATGCAGCACCAGCAGGGGCGGCAGCGTGGTGAAGACGGCGGCGGCGCCCATGGCCTTTCCCACCGCGGTCGCGGGCATCGGCGGCACATGGCGCCCCCGCATGGCGCCAAGCGCCGTGGCCGGCGAACGCGCCGCGCCCGGTGCCACGCCCGAATGCATCGCCGCCGCCTTGAAACGCACCGGGTACCGCGTGGCCATGAGCGCGGCCATGCCGGCACCGGCGGACAGGCCGACCACCGCGACACGCTCCCGGTCCACCGGATACAGCACGCCGACCTGGTCGATCGCCGCCATCAGCGTGGCGGCCTCGGCATCGGCCTTGCCGGAGCGCCGGTCGTACCAGTTCCAGCAGCCCTGCGGATGGACCAGCCGGTCCTGCTCCGGATAGAGAACGAAAAAACGTTCGCGCGCCGCGATCAGGTTCATGCGGGTGCTGGCGGCAAAGTCGCGCCCGGTCTGGCCGCAGCCATGCAGCATGACGACCAGGGGCAGGCGCTCGTCCCTGGCGATGTCGGGCGGCCGGTACAGGTGGTAGCGGCGCGCACCGCCGGGGCCGAGCGCCAGGCCGGGCAGCCAGTCACCCGGGCCGCGCGGCGGCTTGAATTGCTCGGCGGCGGCGCGCTGAACCTGATTGGCAATGCGCTTGCCGTTGCGAAGCGTGGCCTTGGTGAGTGCGTTCATCCCGCGCTGGTAGGCGCGAGTGAATGCCGAGGCGGCGGACGTGGAGGAACGGCGACGAGCCATGGTGCGTGAGCCGGGACTGGCCCTGCACCTTAGCAGCTTCCGCGCCGCCGCCGGCGAAGCCTAGTAGACCTCGGGCACGTACATCGAGGCCGGCACCGGCTGCCGCAGGTAGTCCGCATGGCGCACGCGCGCCGGCAGCTCGATCGGCGGATGCGGCACCTCGTGGTAGGGCATCTGGCCCAGCAGGTGGCTGATGCAGTTCAGGCGCGCCTTCTTCTTGTCCACCGCCTGCACCACCCACCACGGCGCTTCCTCGATGTGGGTGCGCTCCAGCATGGTTTCCTTGGCCTTCGTGTATTCCTCCCAGCGCCGGCGCGACTCCAGGTCCATCGGGCTGAGCTTCCATTGCTTGAGCGGGTCGTGGATGCGGCCGAGGAAGCGCATGTGCTGCTCCTCGTCGGTGATGGAGAACCAGTACTTGATCAGCTTGATGCCCGAGCGCACGAGCATGCGCTCGAAGTCGGGCACGGTGCGGAAAAACTCCTCGTACTCGTCGTCGGTACAGAAGCCCATCACGCGCTCGACGCCGGCGCGGTTGTACCAGCTGCGGTCGAACAGCACCATCTCGCCCGCGGCCGGCAGGTGCGTCACGTAGCGCTGGAAGTACCACTGGGTGCGCTCGCGGTCGTTCGGCGCAGGCAGCGCCGCGACCCGGGCCACGCGGGGATTGAGCCGCTGCGTGATGCGCTTGATCACGCCGCCCTTGCCCGCCGCGTCGCGGCCCTCGAACAGGATCACCACCTTCTGCCGGCTGTGCTGCACCCAGTCCTGCAGCTTGACCAGTTCGCCCTGCAGGCGGAACAGCTCCTTGAAATAGGCGCGGCGCGCGGCCTTGTCGGGCATGTGGCCCGATTCGAGTTCGTCGATATTGCGGTCCTCGATCTCGAGTTCGAGTTCCTCGTCATAGCTGTCGATCAGGTCACGCGCGATGCGCTGCATCAACTCGTCGTGGTCGCTCAAGGTAGGGGGCAACGTCATGGCTTGGCGGAAAACACAAGGGGAAACCCATGCTGCCCCTGCCAAATGACGAAACTGTGACAGACGGAAAGCACTGGCCGCGTCGTCACAACACTGACATACGGGGCGAACAGCATGGCGCGAGGCCTCACAACACCTCCAAGACCATGAGCTCGATCGCCGCCGAATCCTCGCTGGCCACCTACGTGCCCTTCATCCTCCTTGGGGTGGCACTGCTGATTGCGCTGGGCTTCGAGTTCGTCAACGGCTTCCACGATACGGCGAACGCGGTCGCCACCGTGATCTACACCCATTTCCCACACGCACATCTTCTGAGTTCCCGCTCCTGAACCGCCCCGTCTTGCCTTCGCCCCGGGATATTGCGGCCGCCTCCTACGGCGGCGATGAAGCCGGCCTGATCTGCGGCTACCTCTTCGATGCGGCAGCCGAGAAATCGTCGCGCGCCATCGATTCGAACTCGGCGGCGGCCTGGCTCGCGCAGCAGACGCAGCCCGACGGCGCCTACCTGTGGCTGCACTTCAACCTGAGCCACGCGCAGGCAGAGCGCTGGCTGCACCGGCACACGGAGCTGTCCGACACCTTCTTCGAGACGCTCAAGGACGGCATGCATTCGACCCGCATCGAACGGGCCGACGACTCGCTGATCGCCGTCATCAACGACGTGCATTTCGACTTCAGCTTCGAGCCTTCCGACATCTCGACGCTGTGGATCAACGTCGGCCCGCGCCTGGTCGTGACCGCGCGCACCAAGCCGCTGCGCTCGGTCGACGCCCTGCGCACGGCCGTGAAGGCCGGCGATGTGCCGCGCTCGAGCGCCGAGCTGCTGGAGCACCTGTTGCGGGTGCAGGCCGACGTGCTGGTGAACGTCGTGCGCGGCGTGACCGCCCGCGTCGATTCGATCGAGGACGAGCTGCTGACCGGCCGGCTCGACCACAAGCGCGCCCGGCTCGGCGAGATGCGCCGGCTGCTCGTGCGGCTGCAGCGCCTGCTGGCCCCGGAGCCGGGCGCGCTGTTCCGCCTGTTGCAAAAGCCGCCGGACTGGCTGGCCGAGGACGACGCCCAGAGGCTGCGCGGCGCGACCGAGGAGTTCTCGGTGGTTCTGCGCGACATGGGTGCGCTGCAGGAGCGCATCAAGCTGCTGCAGGAAGAGATCGCCGCCAACGTCAACGAGGACACCAGCCGCAGCCTGTTCGTGCTGACCGTGGTGACGGTTCTGGCCCTGCCCATCAACATCCTGGCCGGCCTGTTCGGCATGAACGTGGGCGGCATTCCGCTGGCCGAGGACAAGCACGGCTTCTGGGTGCTGGTGGGAATCGTGATCACCTTCACCGTGGTCGCGGCCTGGGTCGCCTTTCGCAAGAAGCGCTGAAAGCACCCGCGGGCGCACCTTGCCCGCTATCCATTCGATAGCACCCTCGACAGTCGCCATGCGCCCTGCAAGCCCATGCAAGAAAGAATAAGATCCGGGGGGTGTCTTCCATCCTCAACGCCGACCTGCACTGCCACTCCGTGGTGTCCGACGGCACCCTGACGCCCGAGGAACTGGCCGCCCGCGCGGCCGGCAACGGTGTCGAGCTCTGGTCGCTGACCGACCATGACGAGATCGGCGGCCAGCACCGCGCCGCCGCCGCCGCCCGCGCCCAGGGCATCAAGTACCTCACCGGCACCGAGATTTCCGTCACCTTCGCCAACGAGACGGTGCATATCGTCGGCCTGGGCTTCGACCCGGACGATGCGGCCATCAGCGAAGGCCTCTACGACACGCGCGGCGGCCGCGGCCGCCGGGCGGAGGAGATGTCCGAGGGCCTGGCCAAGGTCGGCATCCCGGGCGCATACGAAGGCGCGCTCAAGTACGTGGGCAATCCCGAGCTCATTTCGCGCACGCATTTCGCCCGATACCTGGTCGAGCAGGGCCATTGCCGCGACACCTCCGAGGTCTTCCGCAAGTTCCTCACCGAGGGCAAGCCCGGCTACGTGCCGCACCGCTGGGCCACGCTGAAGGATGCGGTGCGCTGGATCACCGGGGCCGGCGGTCTGGCCGTGATCGCGCACCCGGGCCGCTACAAGTTCACCGCCAACGAGGAGTACGCCCTCTTCCTCGAATTCAAGGAACACGGCGGCCGGGCGATCGAGGTGGTGACCGGCAGCCACACGCCGGCCGAGTACACCGAGTACGCCGACAAGGCCCTGGAATTCGGCTTTGCCGCCTCGCGCGGCAGCGACTTCCACAGCCCCGACGAAAGCCATTGCGATCTGGGCCAGTTGCCCCCGCTCCCCGGCAAGCTCACACCGGTGTGGGAATTGCTCCAAGACCGCATCCTGTGACCGGGCCGATCACGGGCAGCGGCAGCCCGGCCGCCTGCAAGAGCACGCGCGACATCGAATCCGAGCGGATCCTGGCCGGAATCGGCCTGGTGCTGCTGGCGACCGCCTGCTTCGCCACCCTGGACACCGCAACCAAGCTCTCCACCGCCGGCGTGCCGATCCTGATGGGCGTGTGGTTTCGCTATGCCTTCCAGGCCGCGGCCACCACCGCGGTGCTGCTGCCGCGGCACGGCATGGCGCTGCTGCGCACCGGGCACCCCAAGTACCAGATGCTGCGCGGCGCCCTGCTGCTGACTTCCAGCACGCTGGCCTTCTTCAGCCTGCGCTACATGCCGATGGCCGAGTTCACCTCGATCGTGCTGATCGCGCCGCTGGTCATCACGCTGCTGGCTGCCCTTACGCTCAAGGAGCAGGTGTCGCCGCTGCGCTGGGTGCTGGTGGCGGGCGGCTTCCTCGGCACGCTGGTCATCCTGCGGCCCGGCGGCGAGGCGCTCAGCTGGGCGGTGCTGCTGCCCATCGGCCTGGTGCTCACCAACGCCTGGTTCCAGGTGCTGACCAGCAAGCTGGCGCGCACCGAGAACCCGCTGACCATGCACTTCTACACCGGCTGGGTCGGCACCCTGCTGGCCTCCGTGGCCCTGCCCTTCGTCTGGACGGCCTTGCCGGGCTGGCAATGGTGGGCACTGCTGTGCCTGATGGGCTTCATGGGCACGGTGGGCCATTTCATCCTGATCCTGGCCTACCAGCGCGCGCCGGCCTCCACGCTCACGCCCTACCTCTATGCCCAGATCGCCTTCGCCATGCTGGGCGGCTGGCTGATGTTCTCGCAGGTGCCGGACCGGCTGTCGCTGATCGGCATTTCGATGATCGCGGTCTGCGGCGCCGCCGGCGCCTGGCTCACGGTACGCGAGCGGCGGGTGCCGATCGAGCCGGCGGAGTCCTGAGCGCGATCCTTGCTTTCCTCGCCGTGCAGAATGCACGGCTTGCGTTTCTTCTGCACCGCAACGACCCATGGCCCAGTTCTTCGAGATTCATCCCGACAACCCGCAGCAGCGCCTCCTGAAGCAGGCCGCGGCCCTGCTGGCGCGCGGCGAGATCGTGGCCGTGCCGACCGATTCGAGCTACGCCCTGGCCTGCCACCTGGACGACAAGGACGCGGTAGACCAGCTGCGCCGCATCCGCCAGGTCGACGAGAAACACCATCTCACCCTGCTGTGCCGTGACCTGAGCGAGCTCTCGAGCTACGCCCGGGTGGACAACAAGCAGTACCGCCTGCTGAAGGCTGCGACCCCCGGCCCCTACACCTTCCTGCTGGAAGCCACCAAAGAGGTGCCGCGGCGCGTCAGCCACCCGCAGCGCAAGACCATCGGCCTGCGCGTGCCCGACCACAAGGTGCTGGGCGAGCTGCTGATGCTGCACGGCGAGCCGCTGCTGGCCACCACCCTCATCCCGCCCGGCGAGACCGAGGCGCTGAACGACGCCCAGGCGATCCGCGAGCGCTACGAGAAGCAGATCGGCGCCGTCATCGCCTGCGGCGCCTGCCCCTCGGAGCCGACCACCGTGGTCGACCTGACGCCCATGGGCATGGGCGGCGACCCGGTGCTGGTGCGCCAGGGGCGCGGCGCGCTCACGCCACTGGGACTGTGAACCTTCGTAGCAGCCCGGCCCGGCCGGAGCGGTCTGAGACAATCTTCCGGTGGACATCCAGAATCTCATCGAAAAAGTGCTGATCTACGCGCTGCCCGTGATCTTCGCGATCACCGTGCACGAGGCGGCACACGGCTACGTGGCGCGCTACCTGGGCGACCAGACAGCCTGGATGATGGGCCGCGTGACGCTCAACCCGGTCAAGCACATCGATCCCATCGGCACCATCCTGATGCCGCTCCTCCTGTACTTCGCGACGTCGGGCGCCTTCCTGTTCGGTTACGCCAAGCCGGTGCCGGTCAACTTCGGCCGGCTGCGCCATCCCAAGCGCGACATGATCTGGGTCGCGCTGGCGGGGCCGGCATCGAATTTCATCCAGGCGATCCTGTGGGCGCTGTTCTTCGTGCTCCTGCGGGCTTTCGGCGTCGAGGAGACCTTCTTCCTGGAGATGGCGCGCGGCGGCGTGCTGGTCAATCTCGTGATGTGGGCTTTCAACCTCTTTCCGCTGCCCCCGCTGGACGGCGGCCGGGTGCTGGCCGGCCTGCTGCCCCGCGGCGGCGCGCAGGAGTTCCTGGCGCGCATCGAGCCCTACGGCTTCTTCATCGTGATGGGCCTGGTCATCGCCGGCATCGTCAGCACGTGGTGGCTGCGGCCGCTCATGACCTTCGGCTACCAGGTCATCGACCTGCTGATCTCGCCCCTGACCGCGCTGCTGCGCTGAGTCCCTTCCTTCCCATGGCAAGCTCCTCCCCCACTCCCGTCCGCTTCCTCACCGGCATCACCACCAGCGGCACGCCGCACCTGGGCAACTACGTCGGCTCGGTGCGCCACTCGGTGCGCTTCAGCCGCCAGGCCCATGTCCAGAGCTTCTACTTCCTGGCCGACTACCACGCGCTCATCAAGGTCGACGAGCCGGCGCGCATCCAGCGCTCCACGCTGGAGATCGCCGCCACCTGGCTGGCCTGCGGCCTGGACCCGGAGCGGGTGACCTTCTACCGCCAGTCCGACATCGCCGAGATCCCCGAGCTGACCTGGTTCCTCACCTGCGTCACGGCCAAGGGCCTGCTCAACCGGGCCCATGCCTACAAGGCCCAGATGGACAAGAGCATCGCCCGCGGCGAGGACCCGGACGCCGACGTCAGCGCGGGCCTGTTCATGTACCCCGTGCTGATGGGCGCCGACATCCTGATGTTCAATGCCCACAAGGTGCCGGTGGGCCGCGACCAGGTCCAGCACATCGAGATGGCGCGCGACATGGCACAGCGCTTCAACCACCTCTACGGCGAGCACTTCACCCTGCCCGAGGCCGAGATCGACGACGCGGTGGCCACCCTGCCCGGCCTGGACGGCCGCAAGATGAGCAAGAGCTATGACAACACGATCCCGCTCTTCACCCCGCGTGCCCAGCTGCAGAAGCTGATCGCCGGCATCGTGACCGACTCCCGGGCCCCCGGCGAACCCAAGGAGACCGAGGGCTCGGCCCTGTTCCAGATCTACCAGGCCTTCGCCGATGCCCAGGAGACCGAGGCGCTGCGCCGCGCCTTCGCCGACGGCATCGCCTGGGGCGATGCCAAGCAACTGTTGTTCGAGCGCATCGATCGCGAGATCGGGCCGCTGCGGCAGGCGTACGACACCCTGATCAACGACCCGGCCCGGATCGAGAAGATCCTGCTGGCCGGCGCCGAGAAGGCCCGCGCCATCTCGCGGCCCTTCATGGCCGAGCTGCGCCACGCGGTCGGCCTGCGCAACCTCGGGGCCGCCCGGGACAAGGCCGCCGCGCCCAAGGCTGCCAAGGCGGCACGCCCCGCTTTCAAGCAATACCGCGAAAAAGATGGGCTCTATTACTTCAAGCTGCTCGACGAAAACGGTTCACAACTGTTACAAAGCCTGGGTTTCGCATCGCCGCAGGAAGCGGGCCGGGCGATTGGCCAGCTTCGGGCGCAGCGCGGCACGGCATTGACCCTGCTCGCTGCACAGCTCGAACCCGTCGACAATGCGACCGTGCGTGCGGCAACGGACGCGTTGGAGGCGCTGGCGGCGGCCGAGGCGGCCGGCCATAAGAACTGAAAGACATTTCGCGCAACGACCAGCGACCGGCAGAGCCGGCGCGCATACAGTGAGAAAGAGCTATGAGCATTTATGTCATCGACGACCACCCCTTGATGCGCGACGCCATCGTGATGGTGCTCCGGCGCCTGCGGCCGGCTGAAACCATCGTGGAGCTGGAACGGCTCGACAAGCTGGCCAGCGCCGTCAAGCAGCACGGCGAACCGGGCCTGTTCTGCCTCGACCTGAAACTGCCCGACGTGACGGGCGTGTCCGGCGTGATCGCAGTCAAGAAGATCTACCCCGACGTGCCGGTGGCGGTCTACTCCGCTTCGCCGGCAGGCGACATGGAGGAGGCCTGCATCGAGGCCGGCGCCGACACCTACATCGAGAAGTCGGCCAGCTCCGCCGAACTCACCGCCGCCCTGCGCGGCCTGCTGATGGCCGACACCGAGGCCGAGGAGCCGGTCACCGCGGCCAACAGCAAGCTGTCCAAGCGCCAGACCCAGCTGATCGCCATGCTCGACCAGGGCATGAGCAACCGTGACATCGCCACCGAGCTGGACATCAGCGAGCACACGGTGAAGGTGCACCTCTGGCGCCTGTTCCGCCGGCTCGGCGTGAAGAGCCGAACCCAGGCGCTGCACCACGCGCGCACCAACGGCTTGTTGTCGAGCAACTCCTGAAAAAGAAAACCGGGCCTTGGCCCGGTTTTCTTCTTCTGGGCCTTACTAGCCCACCGCGCCCGAGATGCGCGTCTGGGCCTGCGATTCGTCGGCATCGTGCAGCGCCACGCGGAACACGCTGCCGCGGCCCAGCCTGGAGCGCACGCTGACCGGATGGCCCAGTGCGTGCGACAGCCGCGCCACGATCGCGAGCCCGAGGCCGAAGCCGTCCGAGGTGCCTGCATGGTCGGCCACCTTGTAGAACTCCAGGAACACGTCGCGCAGGTGCTCGCGCGCGATGCCGATGCCGGTGTCCCACACCTCCACCCGCAGGCCGTCGCGCGTGTGGCGCGAGGCCAGCAGCACGCCGCCCTCGGCCGTGTACTTGATCGCGTTGGCCAGCAGGTTGCCGATCATGCGGCGCACGCGGATCGGATCGGTCAGCACCGTGCCCGAGCTCACGTGCATGCGGAAGCTCAGGCCCTTGGCCTCGGCCACCGGCCGGTACTGCAACTCGAGGTCGTGCAGCAGCTGGGCCACGTCCACCCGCTCGATGTGCAGCCGCACCTGGCCCGAGTCGATGCGCGCCAGGTCGAACAGCGAGTCGAACAGCGCGTTGACCGCATGCGTGGCGCGCACGATCTTGGGCGCGATCTCGGCCACCAGCTCGGGCTCGTTGCGCAGCCAGTCGGCGTAGAGCGACAGCGCCAGCACCGGCTGGCGCATGTCGTGGGCGGCGCTGGCCAGGAAGCGGTTCTTCATCGCCACCGCCGACACCGCCGCCTGGCGCTGCTGGGTCAGCGAGTTGATCAGGATGTGGTTGTGGAAGAGCAGCTCGAAGCTGTTGCGCGCCGTCTCGTGGATGCGCCGGCCGGCCCGCAGCAGCAGCCACCAGTGCAGGCCCGGCAGCAGCAGGAAGCCGTAGTGGAAATGCGGGCGCTCGAAGTTGAGCTCGATCACCCGGAACACGATCGCCACCAGCATGGTGACGAAGAGCGTGTTGACATAGCGCTTGAGCAGCGGCGGGTGCAGCGCCAGCCCGTTGAGCGGGAAGGTGGCGACGCCGGCCACGATCAGCCAACTCATGAACTGGTTCACCAGCGGCGTGCGCTCGAAGAAGATCAGGATCGACAGGCCCCAGGCGAAGGCGCTGGCGCTCCAGAGGAAGCGATAGCGCTCCACGAAGTACTGCTGGGCAGCCGAGTCCCGGTCGGCATAGTGCCGGCCGTAGACCTGCTCGCCCCAGATGCGGCAGCCGGTGGCCGTGATGCCGATGGCCAGCCAGGCAAAGAGCTGCCAGGGCGGCACATGGCCCCAGCTCAACCCCACCATGGCCGGCATCAGCGCCGCGGCCAGCAGGTAGGACCCGCGCGAGGCGCGCATCAGGCTGCGGATCAGCTCGCCGCGGACCCACGGTTCCGCCTCGTCGGCCGAGGCCGGTGCAGGCGTCAGGCTGGCGAAGGACGAATTGCCCAGCCCGGCAAAGGACGAATTACCCACCATGCGCGCGGCCCCTCTCTCCCCGTGTCAGTCCGGCCATAAAAAAAGCCCCTTGTTCGAGGGGCCCCTGCTTGCGGCTCTCGGGCACGCTGTGAAAAAAATCCGGCAACGGAAGCGGGACGACGGCCCCCGCCCGCGACTGCGCGGTCTGGCTGCGATCTTAACCGGCTAGACGCCGCCGAAGTAACGCATGGCCGTGCGGCCGAGCGGCGTGAGCGCGATCACGACTGCCGCCGGCGGGTCCATCCCGGTAGGCTGGAAATCCACCTTCACATAGCCCGCATCGCGAAGGATGCGGAGGTTCTCGATGTCCGCCTGTGAATCGAGCGTCATCGGCAACGAAGCGCCGGCGATTTTTCTCAGCAGCTCGTAGGCCATCCGGTCCTCCACTGTATTCATTCGTATTCTTGCTGCCATTGTGGAGCATGGCCGCGCGGGGGCGCCTTGCCCCGGCATCAGGCCTTTCCCTGAGCGCAGGGCCAGTCGAGCACCACCGACGTGCCTCCCTCGCAGCCTGCCTCGATGCCCAGCACCGCGCCGATGGCGTCGGCGCGGGCACGCATGTTGGCCATGCCGCGGCCGGCGGCGCTTCCAGTCGCCGAGCTCGCCTGGAAGCCCCGGCCGTTGTCCCGCAACTCGATGCGCACCTGCGCCGGCGGGCCGTTCTGCCAGCTCGCGTGCAGGGCGATGCGCGTGGCCTGCGCATGCTTGAGCACGTTGGTGAACGCCTCCAGCAGGATGCGCTGCAACTGCAGCGAGGCCTGCGCCGAGAAGGCCGCGATCGGCGGCAGCTCGGCCACGTCCCAGTCCAGCGCGATGCCGGCCGCATCGAGCCGGGGCTGCAGCCGGTAGCGCAGCGTGGCCAGCATCGTGGCGAGGTCGTCGTGCATGGGCTGCAGGGAATCGACCGCCATCCGCATCTCGTCGAGCGCCAGCTGCACGTGCTCGGTCAGCACCTCGGTGCGCGCGTCGCGCTGCGTCACCATGTTGAGCAGCCCGACCAGCTGCGAGCCCACGCCGTCGTGGATCTCCCGCATGATGCGCTGCCGCTCCAGCAGCACGGCCTGCTCCTGCTGCTGCGCGCGCAGCGCTTCGAACGCGCCGCGCAGCTGCTGCTCGCGCTCGGCCACGCGCTCGGCCAGGCCGGCGTTCAAGGCCCGGTAGTCCGCCACCAGGCCGCTGTAGCGTTCCACCACGAGGCCCGCCAGGATGAGCACGAAGAAGAAGATGGCGTGCGAGGTCAGGGTGAACTCCGCACCGCCGAACAGGCCCGCGCGCACCGCGAGCAGGTCATGCGCCCCTGCCAGGATGGCAAGGCTGCCAGCGCCCAAGAGCACCCAGGCGATGCGCCTGCGGCTGCCGAAGGCCTCCCGCACCACGACCGGCAGGCAGACCGCGGCCACGAGCTCCAGCAGGGCCAGCCCGGTGGTCCAGAGCGCGGGCCGGGCCAGCGCGAAGGAGGCGCCTGCCAGCACGACGGCCGTGCCCAAGGCCGCCTGGATCATCCTGACCAGCCAGGGCGGGTTGCGCTCGACCACCAGCAGCACGAAGCGGGCGATGAGCGCGATGTGGCAGGCATAGCCCATCGCCACCAGCGCGCCCCACAGCGGCCAGGGCACCGGCACGTCGGTCCAGGCGCGGTCCAGGTTGCGGATCACGCCGAAGAAGGCTGCCAGGCTGAAGCAGCCGTAGAGCGCGTCGCGCTGCCGCCACCAGAGGCCGGCCGCCAGCCCGCCCATCAGCAGCAGGCTCACCGCATAGACCACCGAGGAGGTATGGCGCCAGCGCCGCTGCGCGACGTGGAGTGCCTCCATCGCCGTCTCCGGGCCGTAGCGCAACAGGCCCAGGCCACCGCCGCGCTGGCGCTGCACCGTGGTCTCGACGAGCAGTTCGTTGGCCTCTCCCGCACGCAGGAGCGATGCGGGCACGCGCAGCAGGTGGCTGGCCTTGGCTGCGTCGTGGCTGGGGTCGCCCAGGACGCCGAGTTGCGCGATGACGGCACCGTTGAGCGAGACCCTGGCCTGGTTGCCGGTGCCCGACAGGACCAGGGCCTGCGGCTCGCCACCCACGCCAGTCCCGGGGGGCAGCGTGATCCGGTATTGCGCCGTGCCTCCCCGGCCCGGGAATTCATGATCCCATCGAAGCGGCAGTTCGACCTCGCGCTGGCTGGCGGGCAGGCCCTCGGGCTGGAACGAAGCCGATGCCGCATCCAGCACGCGGCTCTGGGCCAGTGCCGGCGCCGCCAGGACCATGAGGAACAGGGCGCCGGCCACCCTCCGGCCCAGCGTGCGGAGCAGATGCGCGAAGCGCAGCACGGTCAGGGAAGCCACCCCAGATTGCGGGCCTCGAACACGGCTTCCGACTTGTTGTGGACGTCCAGCTTGCCGTAGATGTTGCGGATGTGGGTCTGCACGGTGGTGACCGAGACCCCCATCCGCGCCGCCACTTCCAGATAAGGGAAGCCTCGCGACACCAGGTCCAGCACCTCGAACTCGCGCGGCGAGAGGCGCTCCGGCGCAGGGCTCGCGCCGGGGCTCGCCGCGGGTGCCGGGGCAGGCACCTGCGGCTGGTTCGCCTGCCAGCGCCGAAGCAGCTGCCGCGCGATGACCGGCGACATCGGCGAGCCGCCCGCGCGCAGGTTGCGGATGTGGGTCGCGAGGTCGGCTTCGGTCCCGTCCTTCAGCAGGTAGCCGCTCGCGCCGGCCTCGAAGGCCTGCACCATGTTGGCCTCGTCGCCGAAGATCGAGATCACCATGACCGCGCAGGCCGGCTGGGTGCGGCGGCAGTCGCGGATCACGTCCAGGCCGGAACGGTCGGGCAGGCCCAGGTCCACCAGCAGCACGTCCACCGGGTTGTCGGCCAGCCAGCCGAGGATCTCGCGCGCGGTGCCCGCACCGTAGGCCAGGGCCAGCGAGGGATCGGCCCGGATGACGCGGGAGATGCGCTCCCGCATCGGGATGTCGTCTTCGACCAGGGCGACTTGGGTGGGAGACATCTTGAAGGCGTGAAGGGCAAGAAGCTGCCTACTGCCATGCCGCGCGGGCAATGCTGCCCTGGTACTGGGGCACGCCCGACTTGAAGATCTCGATGTTCACCGCGTTGTCGTCGATCTCCAGCAGGCCCCAGTTGCGCTGCAGGGCGCCAAGGGTGACGGCGGTGCAGATGGCAGCGCCGGAAGCGGTGGCTTCGAACAGCGGCCTGCCGCCGGTCTGCCTGTAGGTGGCCAGGTTGTTGTCGTGGATGTCGCCGCTCAGGACCAGGATGCGGTGCCTGGCGGCCAGCGCCAGCAGCCGTTTGTAGTCCTGCTCGTGATCGAGCCAGGTCTCGCCGTTGCGCGCCTCGAAGACCACGCCGGAGGCGACGAGGTGCACGGTGTCGGGGTCGGCTGCATCGCAGGCCGCCTCGAGCGCGGCCAGCTGGGTCTCACCGAGCATCGATCCCTTCCGCCTCTTGTAGCTGCGCCCGTCGGTGAGGTGCAGCAGCACCTTGCCGGGCAATGCCACCGTGCTGTAGCCGGGCTCGGCCACGTCCGGGCTCCAGGCGAAGGGCGATGCCGGGAAGCTCCCGGACGCCAGGCGTGCCGCCAGCGCCGCGCGATAGGCTGCGAACACCGCGCGGCTGGGTGGCACGTAGATCCGCCATGGGGGCTGCTTCGCGATGTCGCCCCCGCAGGCGCCGTTCCACAGGAAGTCGTGGTCGTCCCAGATCGCATAGGTCGAGAGCTGGGGCCGCTGCACCAGCGCGCGGAATCCGGGCTGCGCCAACTGGCGGGCGATGCGCTTGTGCGCGTGCTGCGCGAAGCCGTCGGCGCTCATTTCCTTCAGCTTGGCCATGCTGGAATCATCGGCGTCGTAGTAGGCCGAATCGCCCAGCAGCACCAGCACATCGGGATTGCGCGCCGCAATCTCGTTCCACGCGGGCTGCTGGGGAAAGCTGACGGACGACATGCAGGAGGTGAAGGCGATGCGCATGCAATGATCCTCGGACGAGTACGCGAGCGTAGCCTAGGCGCCCGCGGCCGCGCGCGCCATCCTGCCTTTGGGGGATGCCTCCCCCGCTATGCCAGCGCCCGCAGCTCCCGCAGCGCCACGGCCAGCATCGCCGCGTCGGGCGCTGGCACCGCGCGCAGCTCGCCCATCAGCTGCGCCGCCCGCTCCAGCGTGCGGCCGTTGCTGGCCTGCCAGGTCTCGACCAGGGCCTCCGGCGACTCGGCCTCGCCGCCGCCCGCCAGCACCGCGCCGGTGATGGAGCGCTGCAGGCCCGAGAGGTCGTCCTGCATCGCGCCCTTGGCCAGCGCCTGCCAGTGCTGGTCGCCCGGCAGCGCCGAGATGCGGTCGCGCAGCCAGGGCATGCCGAGCCGGTTGGCGAGGTCGAAGTAGATCGCCGCCACCAGCTCGACTGGCCAGCGCGCGCTGCCGGCGATCTCGGCGATGTCGAGCGTGGCGTAGAGCGAGCCGAAGTTCAGCACGCGGTCGGCCAGCTCGCGCGGCACGCCCTTGGCGGCGTACTGGGCCGCGGCGGCCTCGACGCGCGCGCGCTCGTCGGCATCGAGCAGCTGCGGCAGCCGCGCCGACAGCGTCTCCACGTTGGACTGAAAGTACTCGATGGTCGAGGCCATGTCCTCGGCCAGGCGCCTGGAGCGCAGGAACCACATGGTGCCGCGCTCCAGCTGCCGGCTGGTGTCGATCAGCATGCGCGACTGCACCTCGTCGTCGACCCGGTTGTCCAGCGCCTCGATCGCCTGCCACAGCGACACCATGCCGAAGATCTCGCGCGACAGCAGGTAGGCACGCACCACCTCGAAGGCGCGCGCGCCGGTGGTTTCGACCAGCCGGTGCACGAAGGTGCTGCCAACGCGGTTGATCGTGCTGTTGGTCACGTGGGTGGCGATGATCTCGCGCTTGAGCGGATGGCGCGGCATCCAGGCGGCGAACTTCTGGCGCATCAGCGCCGGGAAGTAGCGCTCCAGCGCGGTCGCGACCCAGGGGTCGTCGGGCAGCGGCGACTCCAGCAGCTCGTCGTAGAGCCAGATCTTGCTGTAGGCCAGCACCACCGCGCGCTCCGGGCTGGTGAGGCCCTGGCCCTGGGCCCGGCGCTCGGCCAGTTCCTCGTCGGCCGGCAGGTACTCGATCGCCCGGTTGAGCCGCCCGGCCTTTTCCAGGTATTGCATGAAGCGCGTCTGCGCGTCCAGCAGCTGCGGCGCGATGCGGCCGGTGACCGAGAGCACCTGGGTCTGGAAGACGTTGTCGCGCAGCACCAGCGCGGCCACGTCGTCGGTCATCTCTGGCAGGATCGCATTGCGCTGCTTTTCGGTGAGCTCGCCCTCGGTGACCGGCAGACCCAGCAGGATCTTGATGTTGACCTCGTGGTCGGAGGTGTCGACGCCGGCCGAGTTGTCGATCGCATCGGTGTTGATGCGACCGCCCGCGCGCGCGAACTCGATGCGCCCCAGCTGCGTGCAGCCCAGGTTGCCGCCCTCGGCGAAGACCTTGCAGCGCAGCTCGCGGCCATTGACGCGCAGCGCGTCGTTGGCGCGATCGCCCACCTGCGCGTGGGTCTCGCCGGCGGCCTTGACGTAGGTGCCGATGCCACCGTTGTAGATCAGCGCCACCGGGGCCTTGAGGATGGCATTGACCAGCTCGGTGGGCGTCAGCGCATCGGCCTGGATGTCCAGCACCTGCTTCACCTGCGGCGTGAGCGCGATCGACTTGGCGCTGCGCGCATGAATGCCGCCGCCTTCGGAGATCAGCGAGGCATCGTAGTCGGCCCATGAGGAGCGCGGCAGCTTGAACAGGCGCTCGCGCTCGGCAAAGCTCTTCGCGGCATCGGGCGTGGGGTCGAGGAAGATGTGCCGGTGATCGAAGGCCGCCACCAGCAGGATGTGCGGGGACAGCAGCATGCCGTTGCCGAACACGTCGCCCGACATGTCGCCGATGCCCGCGACCGTGAACTCGGTGCTCTGGGTGTCGATGCCCATCTCGCGGAAATGCCGCTTCACCGACTCCCAGGCCCCGCGCGCCGTGATGCCCATGGCCTTGTGGTCGTAGCCCACCGAGCCGCCGGAGGCGAAGGCGTCGCCGAGCCAGAAGCCGTATTCCTTGCTGATGCCGTTGGCATAGTCGCTGAAGGTGGCGGTGCCCTTGTCGGCTGCCACCACGAGGTACGGGTCGTCCGGATCATGGCGGCGCACCTGCGGCGGCGGCACCACCGCCGTCCCCGCGAGGTTGTCGGTGATGTCGAGCAGACCGCGCAGGTAATCCTGGTAGCAGGCCACGCCCTCGCGCATGTAGGCATCGCGGTCGGCCGGCGACGGCGCGCGCTTGAGCACGAAGCCGCCCTTGGAGCCGACCGGCACGATCACGATGTTCTTGACCATCTGCGCCTTCACCAGGCCCAGCACCTCGGTGCGGAAATCCTCCGCCCGGTCCGACCAGCGCAGGCCGCCGCGCGCCACGCGGCCGCCGCGCAGGTGCACGCCCTCGAAGCGGGTCGAGTACACGAAGATCTCGAACAGTGGCTTGGGCGCCGGCAGATCCGGCACCTTGGCCGCGTCGAACTTGAAGGACAGGAAGCCGCGCCGCCGCCCGGCTGCGTCGCGGCGCCAGAAGTTGGTACGCAGCGTCGCCTGGATCAGCGCCAGATACTGGCGCAGCACACGGTCTTCCGACAGGTTGGACACCTCGTCCAGCGCGGCCTCGATGTCGCCGACCTTCTTGGCCTCGCGGGCCTGTGCATCGGGCGGCGCTTCCGGATCGAAGCGCAGCTTGAACAGCTCCACCAGGGCGCGCGCAATGCCGGCGTGCGTCGCCAGCGTCGCTTCGATGAAGGACTGCGAGAGCGAGAAACCGATCTGCCGCATGTACTTGGCGTAAGCCCGCAGCACCACGATTTCGTGGGCCGGCAGGCGCGCCGCCAGCACCAGGCGGTTGAAGTCGTCGTTCTCGACCTCGCCGCCGAGCACCGCGGCGAAGGCCTCCTCGAACACCGGGCGCAGCGCGTCGACCTCGATCTCGGCCTCGCCCGAGGCGCTCTGCAGGCCGAAGTCGTGGATCCAGATCGGCGCCTCGCCCTGGGGCGCCAGCCGATGCGGATGCTCGTCCAGCACCTTCATGCCCAGGTGCTCCAGCATCGGCAGACTGGCCGAGAGCGTGAGCGGCTCGCCGCGCCGCAGCAGCTTGAAGCGCAGCGTGTCGGGCGGCGCCTCCAGCGGCCGGTAGAGGTTCATGCCCAGCGGCTGGGCCTCGCCCAGCCCCGCCATCAGCTCGATGTCGTGCACGGCGGCCCGCGCGGCGAATTCTTCGCGGTAGCCGGCCGGGAAGGCGGCACCGAAACGCCGCAGCAGTGCGTTGCCGCGGGCTTCGCCGGCCGCCTCGATCAGCGCGGTCTTCAGGTCATCGTCCCAGCGCCGCGCAGCCGCGACCAGCCGCTCCTCCAGCTCGCGCACGTCGAAGAAGGGAATGCTGCCGGGCTTGGTGCGCACGGTGATCTGGATGCGCGCCAGCACCGATTCCGACAGGTGCACGTTGAACTCGGAGCTCGTCCCGTTGAACTCGCGCATCAGGATGTCCTGCCACTTCTGGCGCAGCTCGGTGGTGTAGTTCTCGCGGGGCGCGTAGATCAGGCAGGACAGGAAGCGCTCGAAGGGGTCGCGCCGCACGAACAGCCGGAAGCGCTGGCGCTCGCCCAGGTGCAGGATGCCCATGGCGGTCTGCAGCAGGTCGTCGTCCGAGGTCTGGAACAACTCGTCGCGCGGATACGTCTCGAGGATGTTGAGCAGCGCCTTGCCCGAATGGCTGCCCGCCGCCAGGCCGGCGCGCTCGACCACGCTGGCGATCTTGCGGCGCAGCAGCGGAATCTCGGCCGGGTTGGCGCTGTAGGCGGTGGAGGTGAAGAGGCCGAGGAAGCGGTCCTCGCCACACACCTCGCCCTGGTCGTCGAAGCGCTTGACGGCCACGTAGTCCAGGTGGCCGGGCCGGTGCACGGTGGAGCGCGAGGTGGATTTGGTCACCACCAGCAGCTCGGGCCGGCGCGCGTAGGCGCGCACCTCGGGCGGCAGCGCGGCGAAGGCGGCGGCGCCATCGGGCTTGGAGGACGCCTCGCGCAGGATGCCGAGGCCGGAGCCGGGCACGACCTTCAGCACATCCTCGCCGTCCACCCGCGCCAGCTCGTGGCTGCGGCAGCCGAGGAAGGTGAAGTGGTTGTCCGCCAGCCAGCGCAGGAAGGCCTGGCCCTCGGCCAGTTCCTGCGGCGGGATGGGCGGAGCGCGCTCGTCCAGCCCCTGCACGATGGCCAGTACGCGTTCGCGCATCGGCTTCCAGTCGGCGACCGTCTGCCGCACGTCGTCGAGCACGCGCTCCAGGTCGGCGGCCAGCGCCTCCATGCGCGCGGCATCGGGAACGCGATCGACTTCCACGTGGATGAAGGATTCGCGGCGGGCCTCGGGCGACGCGCCCTCCTCCGCCGCCAGGCCTTTCAGCACGCCATCGGCGCCGCGCTCGACCGCCACCAGCGGATGGATGATCAGGTGCAGCGTGAGCCCGTGCCGGTTGACCTCCATGGTCACGGAGTCGACCAGGAAAGGCATGTCGTCATTGACCATCTCGATGATGGTGTGGGTGGACTGCCAGCCGTGCTCGGCGATGGTCGGGTTGAAGACCCTGAGCTTGGCCTTTCCCGGTTCGCGCTTGCGGGCGAAGTTCCAGTGCGACAGGGCCGCACCGTACAGGTCGGCCACCTCGCGCTCGGCCAGGTCCTCCGGGTCGACCTGGCCGAAATAGCGGCGGACGAAGCCCGCGGGCTCCTCCGCCGATTCGGCCGGGAGCCTGGCGCGCACCAGTTGCTCCACTTCGTCCAGGCGCTCTGCCCTGCGCCCCGCTTCCGTCGTCTGAGCGGTCATCAGCATGCTTGTCTCCGGTTGGCGCCTGTAATCTACATCGCAATCCGGTCGGAAATATGACTTGCGCCCGCCCGCGCCCGGGCCGAGACTGCTCGGTTCGGCCACGCGCGCGCGGCGCTCTGGCGCGTCAGCCAGCGATGTAGTTGTGCAGTTGTTCGATGATGAACTTCTGCTCCGAGATGATGCCCTTGACCAGGTCGCCGATCGAAATCAGCCCGACGAGCTTGCCGTCGTCATCGAGCACCGGCAGATGCCGTACCCGGCTCTCGGTCATCAGCGCCATGCATTCCTCGGTGCTCTGGGTGGGATGCACGTAGATCACCGAGCTGGTCATGATCTCGCGCAGCTTCGTGTCCTTGGAGGAGCGCGCCATCAGCACGACCTTGCGCGCGTAGTCCCGCTCGCTGAGCACGCCGACGATGCGCTCGCCCTCCATCACCAGCAGGGCGCCGATGTTCTTCTGAGCCATCAGCGCGACGGCCTCGAACACCGAGGCGTCGGGCCCGATGCTGTGCACGACGCCGACGCCGCCTTTTTCCTTGAGGATTTCTGCCACTGTCTTCATCGTTCATGTCTCCGGCTGGGGCTCATGGCTTGCATGAGAGCACATGCCGGGCAGAGTCGGCAAGCCCCCTCTAACATGTCCGTCATCGCAACACGACGGCGGAGAACTCCATGGATCTTCAACTCAGCGGCAAGCACGTGCTGGTCACCGGCGGCAGCCGCGGCATCGGGCTGGCCTGTGCGCGCGGCTTCCTGCGCGAGGGCGCGCAGGTCAGCCTGGCAGGGCGCAGCCAGGACCACCTGGATTCGGCGCTCGCGCAACTGCGCGCCGAGGGCCACACTGCGGTCCGCGGCCATGCGGCCGACCTGGGCGACGCGCAGGCCGCGCTGGCGATGCTGGACGCCGCGGAAGCCGGGTTCGGCCCCGTGGAGGTGTTGGTCAATTCCGCCGGCGCAGCGCGGCGCACGCCCTTCGACGAGCTGCGGCCGCAGGCCTGGCAGGACGCGATGCAGGCCAAATTCTTCACCTACATCCACGTGATGGACCCGGCCATCAAGCGCATGGGCGCACGCGGCGCTGGCGCCATCGTCAACATCATCGGCATGGGCGGCAAGGTCGCCACGACCACTCACCTGGCCGGCGGCGCCGCCAATGCCGCGCTGATGCTGGCCACCGCGGGCCTGGCCACGGCCTACGGTCCGCGGGGCGTGCGCGTGAACGCGGTCAATCCCGCCATGACGCTGACCGACCGCATGGCCGAGGGCCTGGCGGCCGAAGCGCGGATGCGGCAGCGCAGCGAAGATGACGTGCGGCGCGACGCCGAGGCCCGCATGCCGCTCGGGCGGATCGCGAAGCCGGAAGACATCGCCGATGCGGTGCTGTTCCTGAGCTCGCCGCGGGCAGGCTACATCTCGGGCGCGATCGTGTCGATGGATGGGGCCGCAACGCCGATGGTGGTCTGAGCGAAATCAATCGTCCCGATCGTCCCAGTCGCGGCGGTGGTGATGGTGGCGCCAGCGCCAACGTTCGCCGGGATAGTAGGCCGGCGCCGGCGGCCCGTAGTACACCGGGGCGGGTCGGTAGACGGGCGCGGGGCGGTAATACGCCGGCGGCGCAGGCTCGTAGTAGATCGGCGGTGCTGGGCGCGTGTAGACGGGAGCGGGCTGGTAGTACACCGGCCCCGGGTCGGCAACGCCGACTGCGACGCCCGGCACATTGATGCCCACGGACCAGTTGGCGCCGGCCTGGGCCGACGCGGCGGCGAACAGGGCCCCGGCTGCCACCGCACCTGCAGCAGCCCATTTCACGAAGACAGAACGATCAAGGTTCACAAGAACTCCAGAGGGAGGCGGATGCCGCCCTTGCCCTCCACCAACGCGGACGCCGGGGACCGGGTTCACGTCCACACCATGAAGATGGTTGCCAAACGTCACTGCCCGACCGCTTTTCATATCGCGGCTCAGGCCCTCGGCCGTGCGCGCTCGGCTCGATCACCCGAGGCCCGAGCCCGCACCAGAGCAGCAGCGCGCTGTCGCGCGGGACCAAGGGGTTGAAGCCGTCGTAGAGCGCCGGGCAATTCGCCTGCGTGAGATTGACGCCGAAGTGGACGTCGTACATGTCGTGCAGTGCCGTCGGGCGCCACGCCGATTTCCGTGATGAGCATGCCGCCCAGCGTGGCCGGAGCAACGCTCCGGTATTTGCGACTGCGAGCGCCCTGACGAGATCTCCACGTCCGGACGCGAATCTAGGTCCGCATCACCGCAACGACACGCTTGCAAACGGCATAGGTGGTAGTGAGCCACGAACCCGCGCAACACCGGCAATAAAAAAGCCCAAGAGCCTTGAGTTTCTTGGGCTTTTCAGGCTTCCGCGAAGTTCGTGAAAGCACAGTTGGCGGAGAGGGTGGGATTCGAACCCACGGTACGGGGTTACCGTACGCCTGATTTCGAGTCAGGTACATTCGACCACTCTGCCACCTCTCCGGAGTCTGGTGTTTGTCGAGCCCGCGATTCTAGCAGAGACTTTGCGGGCCGCTTTTCAGGCCCGCAACACTTCCAGCCCGCCCAGGTAAGGCCGCAGGACGGCCGGCACCGCGATCGACCCGTCGGGCTGCTGGTGGTTCTCCAGCACCGCCACCAGCGTGCGGCCGACCGCCAGGCCCGAGCCGTTGAGCGTGTGCACCAACTCGTTCTTGCCCTGGGCGTTCTTGAAGCGCGCCTGCAGGCGACGCGCCTGGAAGGCCTCGCAGTTCGACACCGAGCTGATCTCGCGGTAGGTGTTCTGCGCCGGGAGCCAGACCTCGAGGTCGTAGGTCTTGGATGCGCCGAAGCCCATGTCGCCGGTACACAGCAGCACCACGCGGTAAGGCAGCTCAAGCGCCTGCAGCACGGCCTCGGCGTGGCCGGTCATCTGTTCCAGCGCCTCGTAGCTCTTCTCGGGGTGTGTGATCTGCACCATCTCGACCTTGTCGAACTGGTGCTGGCGGATCATGCCGCGCGTGTCGCGCCCGGCGCTTCCGGCCTCGGAGCGGAAGCAGGGGGTGTGCGCCGTCAGGCGGATGGGCAATTGCGCCTCGGCCAGCACCTCGTCGCGCACGAAGTTCGTGAGCGGCACCTCGCTGGTGGGAATGAGGTAGAGCGCCGAATGATCGGGCGCGGGCTCGCCTTCCTGCCCCCCCTTCTTCGCAGCGAACAGGTCGCCCTCGAACTTGGGCAGCTGGCCAGTGCCGCGCAGCGTGTCTGCGTTGACCACGTAGGGCACGTAGCACTCGGTGTAACCGTGCTGCTGCGTCTGCATGTCGAGCATGAACTGCGACAGCGCCCGGTGCAGCCGTGCGATCGGGCCCTTCATCACCGTGAAGCGCGAGCCCGCAAGCTTGACGCCGGTCTCGAAATCCAGGCCCAGCGGCGCGCCCAGGTCCACGTGGTCACGCGCCTCGAAGCCGAGTGCGGGCGCGTCGGCGCCGTTGCCGCCCTTCGGGCTCCAGCGGCGGACCTCGACGTTCGCCGTTTCGTCATCTCCCGCGGGTACGCTCGGATGCGGCAGGTTCGGCACCGCGAGCAGCAGGGCCTGCAGTTCGGGCTGGATCTGCTCGAGCCGCGTGGCGGACGATTCCTGCTCGCTCTTGAGCGCATTGACTTCAGCCATGAGCGCGTCGACGGACTCACCCTTGGCTTTCAGCGGCCCGATCTGCTTGTTGAGCGCATTGCGGCGCGCCTGCAGTTCCTCGGTGCGGGTCTGCAGCGTCTTGCGCTCGGCCTCGAGCGCGCTGAAGCTGGCCACGTCGAGGAAGGTCTGGTTCTTCTTGCGGGTTTCGAGGCGGGCAACGACCGAGGCGAGGTCCTTGCGTAGCAGTGTGATGTCGAGCATTTGCCGATTTTAGGTGCGCCCATCCGAGGCAGTGGTGTGCATCGCGCGGAGGACGTAGGATCGCCCCTCCTGTCATACATGCCTCAATCCAAGGAGATTTCAAAATGGAAGCCTATCTGTCATTCAATGGAAACGCGGCCGACGCGCTGGCCTTCTACGCCAAGAGCCTGGGCGGCAAGATTCTTTTCAGCATGACCTTCGGCGAAAGCCCCATGGGCAAGGACACGCCGGATGCATACAAGAGCAAGATCATGCATGCGACCTTCGAGGCTCGCGGCAAGCAGATCATGGCGTCCGACATGCCGCCCGGCATGCCCTTCGACGGCTACAAAGGCTTCTCGCTCTCGGTCCAGGCCAAGGACGTGAAGGAAGGGGAAGCGCTGTTCAAGGCCCTGTCCGAAGGCGGCAAGGTCACGATGCCCTATGCGGCCACCTTCTGGTCGCCGGGCTTCGGCATGCTGGAAGACAAGTTCGGCGTGCCGTGGATGGTCAACGTCGACCAGCCGCAGAGCTAAGCCAGGCTCGCCGGATCCACGTTGGCGCCGCACACGATCAGGCAGACCTTCTCGCCCTCGTGCGGCTGGTAGCGCCCGCTGTGGAGAGCCGCCAGCGGCAGGGCCGCTGCGGGCTCCACGGCGAGCTTGAGTTCCTTCCAGAGCCACAACTGCGCGGCGCGGATCGCCTCGTCGCTCAGCAGCATCGCATCGCGCACATGGCGCTGCGTGATGTCCCAGGCGAAGCCGCCGATGCGGCGCGCGCCCAGAGAATCCGCCGCGATGCCGCCCACGTCCACATCCACGGGCTCGCCGGCCTCGCGTGCGCGAAAGAGGGTCGGCGCCTGCTCGGGCTCGAGCGCCACCACGCGGCTGCGCTGCTCGAACCAGGCCGCCAGCCCGGCGATCAGGCCGCCGCCGCCGACGCTGACCAGCACCGCATCGGGCAAACCGCCCTGCTCCTCGATTTCACGGGCCAACGTGCCCGCGCCGGCCACCACCTCGGCCTGGTCGTAGGCATGGGTCAGCAGGGCGCCGCTCTCGCGCTGGCGCGCGAGGCAGGCCGCGAGCGCGTCGGCATACAGCTCGCCGCCGACCACGACGTTCGCGCCCAGCGCTCGCAGCCTGGCGCGCTTGGCTTCGGAAGACACCGTGGGCAGGAAAACCTCGCAAGGCGCGCGTAGCGCCTGCGCCGCGGCAGCGGTGGCGATGCCGGCGTTGCCGCCGGAGGCCACGATGGCGCCGCTCGCCGGAATCTCGTTGGCGAGCAGCCGGTTCATCATGCCGCGCGCCTTGAAGCTGCCACTGACCTGCAACTGTTCGAGCTTGAGCCAGACCTCCACACCGGGCACCTCGACACCGAACGCGCGGCCCGACAGCTTCCACAGCGGTGTCCTGCGCAGAAAATGCGGCGCGCGCTCCTCGATGCGGCGGGCCGCGGCCTCGATCTGCTGCCGCCAGTCGATCGCGGCGCTCACGAGATGTGCCCCGGCGGCGCCATGTCGTCCAGCTTCAGCCCCTTGGGCAGCGGGAACTTGAGCGTTTCCTCGATGCCATCCATCTTCCGCACCGACACTGCACCGAGCGCCTTGATGCGCTCGATCACCTCGCGCACCAGGATCTCGGGCGCCGAGGCGCCGGCCGTGAGGCCCACGCGGCTCTTGCCCTCGAACCACTCCGGCCGAAGTTCGGCGGCCGAGTCGACCATGTAGCTCTGCGTACCCAGCCGCTGCGCGAGCTCGCGCAGCCGGTTGCTGTTGGAACTGGTCGGGCTGCCGACCACGATCACCAGGTCCACCTGCGGGCTCAGCAGCTTGACCGCGTCCTGCCGGTTCTGCGTGGCGTAGCAGATGTCCTGCTGCTTGGGTTCGCGCACCTTCGGGAAGCGCGCGCGCACCGCGGCCGAGATCTCGGCCGCGTCGTCCACCGACAGCGTGGTCTGGGTGACCACGGCCAGCTTCTCGGTCTGCGCGGGCTGCACGTGCGCCACGTCTTCCACGTCCTCCACCAGGTGGATGCCGCTGGAGAGCTGGCCCATCGTGCCCTCGACCTCGGGGTGCCCCTTGTGGCCGATCATGATGAACTCGTAGCCTTCTCTCGCCAGCTTGGCGACCTCCACGTGCACCTTGGTCACCAGCGGACAGGTCGCGTCGAAGATCTCGAAGCCGCGTGCCCGGGCCTCGGTTTGCACCGCCTTGCTGACGCCGTGCGCGCTGAAGACCAGCGTCGCGCCGGGCGGCACCTCGGCCAGGTCCTCGATGAAGATCGCCCCCTTGGCCTTGAGCTCGTTGACCACGTAGGTGTTGTGCACGATCTCGTGGCGCACGTAGATCGGTGCGCCAAACTTGGCGATCGCCCGTTCGACGATTTCGATCGCGCGGTCCACACCGGCGCAAAAGCCGCGCGGCTCGGCAAGGATGACTTCCTGCACGCTCATAGGACCCCGATCAGTTGGACCTCGAAGCTCACCGGCTGCCCGGCGAGCGGATGGTTGAAGTCGAAGCGCACCGCCGTCTCGCCGAGTTCGATCACCGCACCGGCATAGCTGCCGCTGCCGTCGGGCGTGGGGAACTGCACCACGTCGCCCACCGCGTACTGCTCATCGGGGTCACCCATCTGCGCGAGCAGCGCGCGGGCCACCCATTGCTGCATCTCGGGATTGCGCTCCCCGAAGGCTTCGCCGGGCGGCAGCTCGAAGGTGGTGTGCGCGCCTTCCGCCAGGCCGATGAGGCGCAGCTCCATCGCCGGCGAGAGCTCGCCCGTGCCCAGCGAGAGCGTGGCCGGCTTGGCGCCGAAGGTGTTGATGATGTCGCCCGCAGGTCCCGCCAGCCGGTAGTGCAGCGTGAGAAAGGAACCGGGCGCCACGACGGCAGCGGAGGGGGTGGAGGACACGGTCGGGGATCGCTATAGACTGGGGGCCTGTATTTTAGGGAGCGGGCCAAGGGCCCATGACAGTCATGTCTTTCAAGAATCTGCCGCTGGAGTCGCTGCCGCGCGAGAAGCTGCTCGCACTGGGGCCCGGCGCCCTCGCCGACGCCGAACTGCTCGCACTGCTGCTGCGCACGGGCATTCCCGGCAAGAATGTGCTGCAGCTCGCGCAGGAACTGCTCGATGGCTTCGGCGGCCTCAACGGGCTGCTTCATGCCGGACTCGACGACCTGAAGCGCATCAAGGGCCTGGGCGGCAGCGCCAAGCGCAGCAACCTGGCCGCCGTGCTCGAGGTGGCTCGGCGCGCCGTGGCCCAGCGCCTCAGGGAGCGAGATCTGTTCGATGCGCCCATGGCCGTGAAGCAGTATGTGCAACTGCATCTGGCGGCGCGGCCGCACGAAGTCTTCGCGGCGCTGTTCCTCGATGCCCAGCACCGCCTGATCGCGATGGAGGAACTCTTCCGCGGCACCCTGACGCAAACGAGCGTGTACCCCCGCGAAGTGGTGGCCTGCGCCCTGCGTCACCATGCCGCCGCCGTGATCCTCGCCCACAACCATCCCAGCGGCTGCGTCGAGCCCTCCCGCGCCGACGAAGCCCTGACGCAAACGCTCCAGGCCGCGCTGGCGCTGATCGACGTGCGGGTGCTGGACCATGTCATCGTGGCCCCGGGCCAGGCCCTCTCGATGGCGGAGCGCGGCCTCGTCTGAGCCTCGGCGCGCAAGCGCGTATGCTCGGCGAGGAAGCCCATGCCCAGAAGCAAGCCCCCAGCCCTCAAGAGCCTCTCCGATCTCAAGGGCGTGCAGAAGACACTGGCCGAGCAGCGCGAACGCGAAGCCGCCGAGGCGGTCGCACGCGCCGCGGCCGAAAAGAAGCGCGCCGCGGAGCAGGACCTGTTCGCGCGCGCCGTCGGTGCGACCCAGCCGCTGCGGCGCCGTGCTGCGGTGCCCCTGACGCCGGAGCCGCCGGCGCCGATCCCGGTGCAGCACCAACTCGACGAGCAGCGGGTGCTGCGCGAGTCGCTCTCCGACGAATTCGACGTCACCACCCTGCTCGATGCCGACGACGCGATGAGCTTTCGCCGTCCCGGCATCCCCACCGACGTGACGCGCAAGCTGCGCGCCGGCGAATGGAGCATCCAGCGTGAGATCGACCTGCACGGCATGCGCAGCGACGAGGCGCGCGAAGCACTGGGCAACTTCATCCGCGAGGCCGGCAAGCAGGGCGTGCGCTGCGTGCGCGTGGTGCACGGCAAGGGCCTGGGCTCACCCGGGCGCCAGCCGGTGCTCAAGGCCAAGGTGCAACGCTGGCTGATCCAGAAAAGCGAGACGCTGGCCTTCGTGCAGGCCAAGCCCGCCGAGGGCGGCGCGGGGGCGCTGGTGGTGCTGCTGACGCCGCAGCGGCGTTAGCCGTTCCTGTTCCGCATCCAGTCCGCAGTCTGGAAAAACGAATCGCGCAGGCGCGCGCGCAGGCCCTCGGGCACGCCGGTCTCGCCCATCGCCTGGTCCATGCAGGCCAGCCATTCGTCGCGCTCCTTGATGCCGATCGAGTGCCCGCCGATGCTTTGCGGCAGGTGCCGCGCCCGCAGCATCGGGTGCCCGAAGCGGTCGGTGTAGTGCTGCGGTCCGCCGAGCCAGCCGCAGAGAAACCAGAACAGGCGCTGGCGCGCGTTGTCCAGCGAGGGGCCGTGCACCGCGCGCAGCCGGGCATAGGCCGGCTCCAGCTCCATCAGGTCGTAGAAGCGCTCGACCAGGGCATGGACCTTCTCCTCGCCGCCGATCCATTCGAAAGGGGTGTCGAAGGGCGGCTTCTCTTGAATTTGCATGTCGGCAGTATGCATATGTGAAAGAGCTATTTCACCGCCCCGGCTTTTGTTGCTATGGTGCGGGCCCCTTTCAAGGAGAAAACAACATGCGCTTCCGTTTCGCCGCAGCCGCCTTCGCTGCGGCCGCCCTGCTCGCCGGCACCGCCGTCCATGCCGACCAGTTGGACGACATCAAGAAGAAGGGCCAGCTGGTCGTCGGCGTGCTCGGCACCGACGAGCCCGCCACCTTCATCGACCCCAAGACGCGCGAGATCATCGGCTACGAGGTCGACCTGGTGAACGCCATCGCGAAGAAGATCGGCGTCAAGCCGGTGCTCAAGCAGATCGCGGTCGCGGCGCGCATTCCCGAGCTGCAGCAGGGCCACGTGGACCTGGTCGCCGCCGGCCTCACGCACAACAAGGAGCGCGAGGCGCAGATCGACTTCTCGCTGACCACGTTCGTCACCGGGCAGAAGGCCATCGTGAAGAAGACGAGCAACATCACCGAGGTGTCGCAGCTGGGCGGCAAGAAAGTGCTGACCATTCGCGGCGGCACGCAGGAGCCCAACATCCGCAAGGCCGTGCCGAGCGCCGAGGTCGTGACCTTCGACACCAGCCAGCAGGCCTTCCAGGCGCTGCAGCAGGGCAAGGGCGTGGGCTACGTGGACGACGAGGCCGCGCTGCTCAACAGCTACGCCAAGCTGGGCCCGCAGAAGACGCAGTACGTGGTGCTGCCGCAGAACCTCAGCACCGAGGCGCTGGCCATCGGCATCAAGAAGGGTGAGACGGGCCTGAAGAAGGTCGTGGACGACACGCTGCGCGAACTCGAGAAATCGGGCGAGGCCGAGAAGATCTTCTTCAAGTGGTACGGCCCGAAGACCAAGTCGGGCTTCGACAAGCGCGGCTTCAAGCTCGAGACCGACAAGATCGACAGCTGATCCCCCGGATCGGCGCCCTGCCCGCGGCGCGCCGCGGGATGCGTACCATGTGCCCCGCGCTCTTCCGCCGGGGCACCGGCATTCCCCGTTCATGCCGCTCTTCGATTTTTCCCTGCTGCTGTCCGGCCAGTACCACGACATGCTGGTCGCGGGCTTCCTGCTCTCGCTGCAGCTGCTGGCCGCCTCGCTGGCGCTGGCCCTGCCGGTCGCGCTGGCGGTGGCGCTGCTGCGCCTGGCGCCGGTCGCGGCGCTGCGCGGGCTGGGCTTCGCCTATGTGGAGTCGATCCGCAACATCCCGCTGCTGGGCCACATGCTGTTCTGGTACTTCGGCGCGCCCGAGCTGCTGCCGGAGGACATCAAGCAGCGCCTCTACGCCGGCCGCATCGAGGCTCTCAGCGCCATCGTCGCTCTGGGCCTCTACACCGCAGCCTACATGGCCGAGGACATCCGCAGCGGCATCCGCGCCATCCCGGCGGTGCAGATGGAAGCGGGCCGGGCGCTGGGTTTCGGCTTCCTGGCCACCATGCGCCGCATCATCCTGCCGCAGGCCCTGCGCGTGACCATTCCGCCGCTGATCTCGCAGACGCTCAACCTCTGGAAGGGCACCAGCATCGCGACCGTGGTCGGCGTGGCCGAGCTGATGTACCAGGCCGGGCAGGTGGAGAGTGCCACCTTCCGCAGCGCCGAGTCCTTCGCCTTCGCCACCGCGGCCTACCTGACGGTGTCGCTGCTGATCACCGGCGCGGCGAGCTGGTATCAGCACCGCTTTCCGCCGAGGGCGCTGTGAGCAGGAGCGCCGCGCCATGATCGATCTGGTCCGCGACTACTGGGTCTACTTCCTGATCGGGCAGTATCCCAACGGCCCGCTGGGCGGCCTGGTGCTGACCGTGCTGCTCGCGGCCATGGGCCTCGTGCTCGCCCTGCCCTTCGGCCTGCTGCTGGGCCTGGCGCGGGTCAGCCCCTGGCGCTGGCTGCGCTGGCCCGTGACGACCGTCGCCTTCGTCGTGCGCGGCACGCCGCTCCTGATGGTGGTGTTCTGGGCCTACTTCTTCCTGCCCAGCGTGACCGGCGTCAAAACCGACCAGTTCACCACCATGCTGATCGCGCTGGTGGTCTTCGACGGCATCTACATCGGCGAGATCGTGCGCGCCGGCATCCTGGGCCTGCCGCGCGGCCAGGTGGAGAGCGCGCGCTCGCTGGGCCTGGGCTGGGGCCGCACCATGCGCTTCGTGGTGCTGCCGCAAGCGCTGCGCAGCATGCTGCCCTCGCTGGTGAACCAGTTCGTCTCCACCATCAAGGAGACCTCGCTGGGCTACATCATCGGGCTGGCGGAGGTCTCCTTCATCGCCTCGCAGATCAACACCCAGGTCTTCACCAAGCCGGTCCAGGTCTACTTCATCCTGGGCCTGACCTACTTCATCCTGTGTTTCGGCCTGTCGCGCTTCGCCTACTGGCTGGAAGCGAGAGCCGGCCGGCGCACCACCGTCCGCGAGGCACCGAAAGCTCCCGCATGATCGAATTCGACAAGGTCAACAAGTGGTACGGCAGCTACCAGGCACTGGTCGACGTGAGCGAGACCATCGCCCGCGGCGAGGTGGTGGTGGTCTGCGGGCCCTCGGGCTCGGGCAAATCCACGCTGATCCGCACCATCAACCGGCTGGAGCCGATCCAGGGCGGCCGCATCACCGTCGACGGCAAGGACATCCATGCGCGCGGCATCGACCTCAACGACTTCCGCTCGCACATCGGCTTCGTGTTCCAGCAGTTCAACCTGTTTCCGCACCTCACGGTGATCGGCAACTGCACGCTGGCACCGATCCAGCTGCGCGGGCTTTCGCGCGCCGAGGCCACCGCGCGCGCCATGGCCCTGCTCGAGCGCGTCGGCCTGGCGAACAAGGCCGATGCCTTTCCCTCCGAACTCTCGGGCGGCCAGCAGCAGCGCGTGGCGATCGCCCGGGCACTGGCCATGCAGCCGCCGCTGATGCTCTTCGACGAGCCCACCAGCGCGCTCGACCCGGAGATGGTGGGCGAGGTGCTGCTGGTCATGCGCGACCTCACGCGCGAGGGCATGACCATGGTGGTGGTGACGCACGAGATGGGCTTCGCGCGCGACGTGGCCGACCGCGTGCTCTTCATGGACGCCGGCCGGGTGCTGGAGCGGGCCACGCCGGACGACTTCTTCAACCGCCCGCAACACCCGCGCGCGCAGCAGTTTCTTGCCGACATCCGCACGCCCTTCGCCCATGCCGTCTGATACGCTGACCTCGATGAACCTCGCGCGCTCGCTGCCCCTGATCGACATCGCGCCGCTGGTCGCGCGCGCACCTGAACGCACCGCCGTCGCGAGCCAGATCGGCGAGGCATGCCGCGCGCACGGCTTCTTCTACGTCACCGGCCACGGCGTCGATCGCGCGCTCATGCAGCGCCTCGAAGACCTGAGCCGCGCCTTCTTCGCCCTGCCCGAAGCCACCAAGATGCAGTGGCGCATGGAACTGGGCGGGCGGGCCTGGCGCGGGTACTTCCCGACCGGCGGCGAGCTCACCTCGGGCCGGCCCGACTGGAAGGAAGGCCTCTACCTCGGCACCGAGCTGCCGGAGGACGATCCGCTGGTGCTCGCGCGCACGCCGGTGCACGGGCGCAACCTGTTCCCCGACATCCCGGGCTTTCGCGAGACCATCCTCGACTACATGGCCGCTGCCACGCGCCTGGGCCATGTGCTGATGGAAGGCATCGCGCTCAGCCTGGGCCTGCCCGCCGGCTACTTCGCGGAGCGCTACACGGCCGACCCGCTGATCCTGTTCCGCCTCTTCAACTACCCGACCCAGCCCGTGCCCGAGGGCCTGGACGTGGCCTGGGGCGTGGGCGAGCACACCGACTACGGCCTCCTCACCATCCTGCGGCAGGACGACATCGGCGGCCTGCAGGTGCGCACCGGCGAAGGCTGGATCGATGCCGCGCCGATCGCCGATGCCTTCGTCATCAACATCGGCGACATGCTCGACCGCATGACGGGCGGGCTGTACCGCTCGACGCCGCACCGCGTGGTGCGCAACACCTCGGGGCGGGACCGCCTGTCCTTCCCGCTGTTCTTCGACCCCAACTTCCATGCGCGCGTGAAGCCGATCGAGGGTTTACCCAGGCCCGTGGTGGTAGACGACAGCGCCACGCGATGGGACCATGCCAACGTGCATGCCTTCGACGGCATCTACGGCGACTACCTGCTGGCCAAGGTGTCGAAGGTATTTCCACAGTTGCGCGAGGCCGTGCTTCCCTGATTTCCGTCATTGCCTGCCTCAATGAACCCCATTGAGGCTTTGTATTGCCGGCCCGATCGCAACTGGCGTAGATTCCCTAGGCGCCGCTGCCCGCAGGCAGCGACGGTTCCGCTTGCATAAACCTAGCCACTCCCAGGAGAAAGCCATGGAATTGAAGGGATCGAGAACCGAGCAGAACCTGAAGGACGCCTTCGCAGGCGAATCCCAGGCCAACAGACGCTACCTGTACTTCGCGAACAAGGCCGACGTCGAAGGCCAGAACGATGTCGCAGCGCTGTTCCGCTCCACCGCCGAAGGCGAGACCGGCCATGCGCACGGCCACCTGGAGTTCCTCGAGCACGGCTCGGGCGACCCCGCCACCGGCCTGCCGATCGGCGACAGCCGCCTCAACCTGAAGGCCGCCGTGGCCGGCGAGACTCACGAGTACACCGACATGTACCCGGGCATGGCCAAGCAGGCCCGCGAAGAGGGCTTCGACGAGATCGCCAACTGGTTCGAGACGCTGGCCAAGGCCGAGCGCTCGCACGCCAACCGCTACACCAAGGCGCTCGAGGCGCTGGTCGACTGAGCCGCGCTGCGGCCATCGCGTTGCAGGGCCTCGGTGCACGGGCCTTCGCACGCCGATGGCGCGCATCGCGGCCGTCCCTTCCATGACGAATCGAGAAGGCAATCTCGAGGCGCCGACGCGCCACCCGGTGGACTGGAAGAACCCCGAGTTCTACGACCAGGCCGCGTGCGAGCGCGAGCTGACGCGCATCTTCGACATCTGCCACGGCTGCCGCCGCTGCGTCAGCCTGTGCCAGGCCTTCCCGACGCTGTTCGACCTGGTGGATGCCACCGAGGACGGCGAGGTGCACGGCGTCGACCCCAAGGCCTACGGCAGCGTGGTCGACCAGTGCTACCTGTGCGACCTGTGCTACATGACCAAGTGCCCCTACGTGCCGCCGCATCCGTGGAACGTGGACTTTCCGCACACCATGCTGCGCGCCAAGGCCATCAAGTTCCGCAATGGGGACGTTGGCGGCGGCGAGAAGCTGCTGGCCTCCACCGACGTGCACGGCCAGTTCGCCGGCATTCCGGTGGTGGTGCAGGCGGTCAACGCGCTCAACCGCACGAAGCCGATGCGCAAGTTGCTCGACAGCGCCCTGCACGTGCATCCCGATGCCTGGCTGCCCGACCTGGCAACGAAGCGATTCCGCTGGAGTGCGCCCGAAGACAAGAAGGCCCAGCCGGTGGTCGATGGCGAACGCACGCCGGGCAAGGTGGCCATCTTCTCGACCTGCTACGTCAACTACAACGAGCCCGGCATCGGCCTCGACCTGATCAAGCTGCTGCAGCACAACGACATCCCCTACACGGTGGTCAACAAGGAAAGCTGCTGCGGCATGCCCAAGCTGGAGCTCGGCGACCTGGAGGGCGTGGCGAAGCACAAGGAAGCCAACATCCCGGTGCTCGCGAAATACGCCAAGGACGGCTTCGCGATCCTCACCGCCATCCCTTCCTGCACGCTGATGTTCAAGCAGGAGATCCCGCTGCTCTTTCCCGATGATCCGGACGTGAAGCTGGTGCAGCAGGCCATGTTCGACCCCTTCGAGTACCTGGTCGCGCGCCACAAGGACGGCCTGCTCAAGACCGACTTCAAGACCGGGCTGGGCAAGCTCAGCTACCACATCCCCTGCCACGGCCGCGTGCAGAAGATCGGCCGCAAGACCGAGGAGATGTTCAAGCTGATCGGCCAGAGCGTGCCGGTGCAGCTCAACACGGTGGAGCGCTGCTCGGGCCACGCCGGCACCTATGGCGTGAAGACGCCCTACCACCCGGTGGCGATGAAGATCGGCAAGCCGGTGTTCAAGGCGATGGGCAAGGACCAGCCCGACTACATCAGCTCCGACTGCGCGCTGGCCGGCCACCACATCGCCCAGGGCATGGGCAACGAGGGCCTGCCGGCGGCGAAGCTGCAGCATCCGCTGAGCCTGGTGCGCATCGCGTACGGCCTGGAGTAACGTCATGAGCGTCATCACCCCCGACAGCCTGATGACCCTGGAGGCCTACGCGAAGATCCGCAAGTCGAGCGCGCCCGGGTTCATCGCCCACCGCAAGCTGCGCACCGTGCGCCTGGGCGAGCATGTGAGCGTGCAGTTCGAGGACGAGGTCACCATCCGCCGCCAGATCCAGGAGATGCTGCACATCGAGAAGATCTTCGAGGAGGACGGCATCCAGGGCGAGATCGACGCCTACCAGCCCCTGGTGCCCGACGGCAGCAACTGGAAGGCCACCATGCTGATCGAGTACACCGAGGTGCCCGAGCGCCAGCGCGAGCTGGCCCGGCTGATCGGCGTGGAGGACCGCGTGTTCGTCGAGGTCGAGGGCCATGCCCGCATCTACGCCATTGCCGACGAGGACCTGGACCGCGAGAACGACGAGAAGACCTCGGCCGTGCACTTCCTGCGCTTCGAGTTCGGCGATGCGCAACGCGCGGCGGTGCGCGCCGGTGCGCAGGTCAAGCTGGGCTGCGACCACACGCATTACCTGGCCCAGGCCGTCATCGCGGCGGAAACGCTGGCGAGCCTGGCGGGCGATCTGAGCGGCTGAGGCCGCGCTTTCCACATCGTCCGGCGCCTGCCCGCCACGTCGGTGACCTTCAGGTGCACGACCTCGCTGGCTCGAAGGCCCGAGAATCGCAGGCCGGCGGGGCTTCTTGATCCAACCGGGGGACCACCATGCATGACAGCGACCCGGAGGGCAAGCGCCTCCCCATCAAGCTCGACAGCACCTCGAATGGCGAGTTCGCACCGGTGTCACTGTGGCCGGCGAACATCGAAGCCAACCGCCTCGCACACGAGGCCACGGCCACGAACGCGAAGCGGCTGGGGTGCTCGAAGCGGGCGTTCCTGACCTCGTCCTGCGGCGCAGCCAGCACGCTGCTGGCCTTCAACGCGGCCAACGCCGCGGCCGGAAGGACCGGCGGCTTCTTCGAGCTGCCCCGCGACGCCGGGCTGGACATGCAGCTCGCGCGCGCGCAGGTCGGCCCCGCCAGGCAGGAGTTCATCCTCGACGTCCAGGGCCACTTCATCGACACGCCCAAAGGCAATTCGAAGAGCGCGGAGGTCTTCCTCAAGGACGTGTTCATGGACAGCGACACCGACGTGATGGTCCTGTCCTTCGTGCCCTCCGCCCGCGACGCCGAACCGGTCACGATCCAGGCCGCCGACGAGGTCCGCAGGCTGGTCGACAAGCTCGAGGGAACGCACCGGCTGCTGCTGCATGGACGCGTCAACCCGAACCAGCCCGGAGACCTCGAGGGCATGGACGAGTTGCACGAGAAGTGGGGCATCAGCGCCTGGAAGACCTACACGCAGTATGGACCGGGCGGCAAGGGCTACTTCCTGCACGACGACGTCGGCATCCGGTTCATCGAGAAGGCTCGCGCACTGGGCGTCAAGAACATCTGCATCCACAAGGGGCTGCCGTTCGGACCACGCTCCTACGAGCACAGCCAGTGCAGCGACATCGGCGTCGTCGCCAGGCGTTATCCGGACGTGAACTTCCTGATCTATCACTCGGGCTTCGTCAGCACGGTGACCGAAAAGGCCTACGACGCGAGCGGCAAGAGCGACGGCATCGACACGCTGATCACGTCCTTGCGCCAACACCAGGTCAAGCCGAACAGCAACGTCTATGCGGAGCTGGGCAGCACGTGGCGCTTCCTGATGCGCGACCCCGAACAGGCGGCTCACGCCCTGGGGAAGCTGATCGTCGCGTGCGGCGAGAACAACGTGCTGTGGGGCACGGATTCGATCTGGTACGGCTCACCGCAGGACCAGATCCAGGCCTTCCGGACGTTCCAGATCTCGGCGGAACTGCGCGAACGGCATGGCTATCCCGAGATGACGCCTGCGCTGCGGGCCAGGATATTCGGTCTCAATGCCGCGAACGTGTGCGGCTTGACGCCGACGGAAGTGAAGCGATACACCGCCCGCGACTCGGTCGCCCGAAAGCGCATGGCCTACCTGGAGAAACCCGATCCTCATTTCAGGACCTACGGGCCAAAGACGCGACGCGAGTTCCTCAGGGTGTTCGATCCCGCTGGCTGAGCTACATTGCGGGGGTCGCCACGGAGGCCGGTGCAATGCCGGTGCCGTACGGCCTGGACAATGCCCTCGACGGTTCTTGACGGAGGAGATCTCATGAGAATCCAGTACAGGCTTCAGCCCCAGAGCGGCGCTCCCGGCACGCGGAGGCCGGCATGACGCGCACGGTTCCCATCCCCCAGCCCAAGGGCGACCCCTTCATCGGCAACCTTCGCTCCGTCGACGGTGAAGCGCCGATCCAGGGCTTCATGCGCCTGGCGCAGACCTACGGGCCGATCTTCCAGCTCGACTTCTTCGGCCACCCGCTGATCGTGGTCAGCTCGCAGGAGTTGGTCAACGAGGTGTGCGACGAGAAGCGCTTCGACAAGCGCGTGGCGGGCGCACTGAAGAACATCCGCGACTTCGCCGGCGACGGCCTGTTCACCGCCAGGACAGACGAGCCCAACTGGGCCGTCGCGCACCGGCTGCTGATGCCGGCCTTCGGCCCCATCGGCATCCGCGGCATGTTCGACCGCATGCTGGACATCGCCGAGCAGATGGTGACGCGCTGGGAACGCTTCGGCCCCTCCCACGTGATCGAGGTGACCGAGGACATGACGCGCATGACCCTCGACACCATCGCGCTGTGTGCCTTCGACTACCGCTTCAACAGCTTCTACCAGACGGAGATGCACCCCTTCGTCGGCTCCATGGTCGATGCGCTGGCCGAGGCCGGCGCGCGCACGCGGCGGCCCGAGATCGCCAGCAAGCTGCTCCTGCGCACGCGCCGCGCCTACGAAGACGACCTGACGCTGATGCGCCAGATCGCCGACGAGCTGATCGCCGAGCGCAAGCGCGACCCGGAGGGCGCGCAGAAGAAGGACTTGCTGGGCATCATGCTGCAGGGGCGCGACCCGGTCACGGGCGAAGGCCTGTCGGACGAGAACATCCGCTACCAGCTGCTCACCTTCCTCATCGCCGGCCACGAGACGACCAGCGGCATGCTCTCGTTCGCCACCTACTTCCTGGTGAAGAACCCGCGGGTGCTGGCCAAGGCGCGCGCCGAGGTGGACGCCGTGCTGGGCGACGAGGTGCCGCGCATCGAGCACATCGGCAAGCTGCGCTACGTGGAGCAGGTGTTGATGGAGGCGCTGCGCATCTGGCCCACCGCGCCGGCCTTCTCGCTGCGCCCGAACGAGGACACCGTGATCGGCGGGCGCTACGCCATCCGCCGGCGCGACACGGTGATGGTGCTCAGCGCCATGCTGCACCGGGACCCCAAAGTCTGGGGCGACGACGTCGAGGCCTTCCACCCCGAGCGCTTCGATCCCGAGTCGATGGCCGCGCTGCCGCCCAACGCCTGGAAGCCCTTCGGCAACGGCCAGCGCGCCTGCATCGGCCGGCCCTTCGCGATGCAGGAGGCGGTCCTGCTGATGAGCCTGATCCTGCAGCGCTTCGACCTGATCGAGGACGACCCTTCCTACCAGCTCAAGGTGGCCGAGACGCTGACGCTCAAGCCCGCGGGCTTCCGCATCCGGGTCAAGCGGCGCGGCACGAGCTCGTTCAAGCCGCGCGGCCTGCTGGCGCCGCAGAAGGCCGCTGCACCCGCGCAAGCCCCTGTCGCCGCGCCCGCACTGGCGCCGGGCGTGCAGGCCACGCCGCTGCTGGTGCTGTACGGCTCCAACACCGGCTCCTGCGAGGCCTTCGCCGAGCGCATCGCCAGCGATGCCGGCGCGCAGGGCTATGCGGCGCAGGCGGCTTCGCTGGACGACCATGCGGGCAGCCTGCCGACCGAGGGCGTGGTGGTGATCATCACCGCCTCCTACGAGGGCCAGCCGCCCGACAACGCGCGCCAGTTCGCGGCCTGGCTGGACACGCTGTCGCAGGAGCCAGGGAAGGCGGACAGCCTGAAGGGCGTGCGCTATGCCGTGTTCGGCTGCGGCAACCGCCAGTGGGCCCGCACCTACCAGGCGGTGCCGCAGCGCTTCGACGCCGCGCTGGAAGCCGCCGGCGCCACCCGGCTGCGCCCGCGCGGCGAGACCGATGCCGGCGGCGACTTCTTCGGCGCCTTCGACGAGTGGTACGCCGCGCTGTGGACCGACTTCGGCCAGGCGCTGGGCAAGCAGGTGAAGGCCACCCCGGCCGGCACGCAGTTGCAGGTGGAGCGCCTCAAGGACGGCCGCGCCGCCCTGCTGCGGCTGGGCGACCTGCAGCACGGAGAGATCAAGGAGAACCGCGAGCTGGTGGACCTGCGCTCGCCCATGGGCCGCTCCAAGCGCCACATCGAGATCGCGCTGCCGCAGGACATGAGCTATCGCGCGGGCGACTACCTCTCGGTGCTGCCGCACAACCCCATCGGCGTGGTGATGCGCGCGCTCAAGCGCTTCGACCTGGCCTCCGACAGCCAGATCATCATCCGCAAGCCCGAGAGCAGCCTCACCTCGCTGCCGGTGAACCACCCGGTCAATGCGAGCGAGGTGCTGTTCAACTACGTGGAGCTGGCCCAGCCCGCGACCCGCGGCCAGGTGGCCACCCTGGCCGACGCCACCGAAGGCCCGCAGCAGGCCGAGCTGCGCGCACTGGCCGAGGAAGGCGCCTACCAGCGCGACGTGCTGGCCAAGCGCGTCAGCGTGCTGGAGCTGCTGGAGCGGTACCCGGCCTGCGGCCTGGACCTGGCCACCTTCTTCGAGATGCTGCCGCCGGCGCGGGCGCGCCAGTACTCCATCTCCTCGTCGCCGCTGTGGAACGCCGAGCGCTGCACGCTCACCGTGGCGGTGGTGGACGCACCGGCGCTGTCGGGCCGCGGACGCTACCAGGGCATGGCCTCCACCTACCTGGCCAACTGCGTGCCGGGCACGCGCGTGGTGGTCGCGGTTCGCTCGTCCAACGACCTGTTCCATCCGCCGGCCTCGCCCGAGGTGCCGATGGTGATGGTCTGCGCCGGCACCGGCCTGGCGCCCTTCCGCGGCTTCCTGCAGGAACGCGCCATGCAGGCGCAAAGCGGCCGCAGCGTGGCGCGTTCGCTGCTGTTCTTCGGCTGCGACCACCCGGACGTCGACTTCCTCTACAAGGACGAGCTGGCCGGCTGGGAAGCAGCCGGCGTGGTCAGCGTGCGGCCGGCCTTCTTCAAGGCGCCTGAAGGCGAGGTCAGCTTCGTGCAGCACCGGGTGTGGAAGGACCGCGCCGACGTCTCGGAGCTGTTCCGCAAGGGCGCGCACGTCTACGTCTGCGGCGACGGCCGCCACATGGCGCCCGCCGTGCGCGAGACCTTCGTCCGCATCTACCAGGAGGCCGTGGGCGCCACGCCCGAAGCGGCCGAAGCCTGGGTGGAGAAGATCGAGCGCGAGAGCGGGCGGTACGTCTCCGACGTGTTCGCCTAGAACGTCAGATCTTCGCCAGCGCCTGGGCCAGGTCGGCGCGCAGGTCTTCCAGCGCCTCCACGCCCACCGACAGCCGCACCAGCCCGTCGCCGATGCCCAGGCGCGCACGCGTCTCGGCCGGGATGGTGGCGTGGGTCATGATGGCCGGGTGCTCGATCAGGCTCTCGACCCCGCCCAGGCTCTCGGCCAGCGAGAAGATGCGCACCGCCTCCAGGAAGCGGCGCGCGCCGGCGAGGTCGGTGCGCAGGTCGATCGAGATCATGCCGCCGAAGCCCTGCTGCATCTGCCGCTTCGCCAGTTCGTGCTGCGGATGCGAGGGCAGGCCCGGGTAGTGCACGCGCGTCACCTGCGGCTGCGCCTCCAGCCATTGCGCCAGCGCCATCGCATTGCTGCAATGGCGCTCCATGCGCAGCGCCAGGGTCTTCACGCCGCGCAGGGTGAGGAAGCTGTCGAAGGGCCCGGCAATGGCGCCCACCGCGTTCTGCAGGAAGCCAAGGCGCTCGCGCAGCGGCGCATGGCGCTCCTCTCGGCCGACCACCGCCACGCCGCCGATGACGTCCGAATGGCCGTTGAGGTACTTGGTGGTGGAGTGCACCACGACGTCGAAGCCCAGCTCCAGCGGGCGCTGCACGAAGGGGCTGGCGAAGGTGTTGTCGGCCACGCAGAGGATGCCGCGCTCGCGGCAGATCGCGGCGATGGCGCGCAGGTCGGCCAGTCGCAGCAGCGGGTTGGTCGGCGTCTCCACCCACACCATGCGCGTCTCGGGGGTCAAGGCCTCCAGCAGACGCACCGGGTCGGTCAGGTCGACGAAGCTGAAACGATGCCCCGCGCTGCGAACGCGCACGCGCTCGAACAGGCGGAAGGTGCCACCGTAGACATCGTCGCCCGAGACGATGTGGGCATTGGCATCCAGCAGCTCCAGCGTGGTCGAGATCGCGGCCAGGCCGGAGGCGAAGGCGAAGGCCGCGGAGCCGCCTTCCAGGTCGGCCACGCAGCGCTCCAGCGCCCAGCGGGTGGGGTTGTGCGAACGGCCGTAGTCGAGGCCCTTGTGCACGCCCGGGCTCTGTTGCACGTAGGTCGAGGTGGCGAAGATGGGCGGCATGATCGCGCCGGTCGCGGGCTCGGGCGACTGGCCGGCGTGGATCACGCGGGTGGCGAAATCGAGTCCGCCATGGGGGTCCTGGTCCTGGCTCACTTCAGCTTTCTCCGGAGATGGTTCAGAAGGTCGGTGCGGGTGATGAGGCCGTGGAAGCCGTCCTCGTCCGAGATCATCGCGACCAGCCCGCGGTCGAGCACGGCCTCGAGCTCGGCCAGGCTGGCGCTGGCCGGCAGGGTCTCGGGCAGGTCGGTCATGGCGTCCTTCACGCTCGAACGGAAGCGGTCCGCGTCGGTGTGTACGCAGAGGAGCAGGTCGGACTCGTCGATCACGCCGATCAGCTGCGTGCCATCCAGCACCGGCAGCTGCGACACGTCGGCCAGGCGCATGCGCTGGAAGGCGGTGAGCAGTGTGTCCTCGGGGCCGACGCTGATGACGCTGCCGTCCTCGAAGCGGCGCGACACCACGTCGCGCAGGTCGCCGAAGCGCTGGCGCTCGAGCAGGCCCTGGTCGAGCATCCACTGGTCGTTGTAGACCTTCGAGAGGTAGCGCGTGCCGGTGTCGCAGACGAAGCTGACCACGCGCAGCGGTTGGGTCTGCTCGCGGCAGAAGCGCAGCGCGGCGGCCAGCAGCGTGCCGGTGGAAGAGCCGGCGAGGATGCCCTCGGCCCGCAGCAGCTCGCGGGCGGTGCCGAAGCTCTCCTCGTCGGTGATGGAGTAGGCCTTCTTCACGCCGGAGAGGTCGGCGATGCCGGGGATGAAGTCCTCGCCGATGCCCTCGACGGCCCACGATCCGGCCTCGCCCACTTTGCCGCTGCGCGTGTATTCGGCCACCACCGAGCCGGCCGGGTCGGCCAGCACGAAGAAGAGCCCGGGCTGCACCTCGCGGAAGTAGCGCGTCAGCCCGGTGACGGTGCCGCCCGAGCCGACGCCGACCACGATCGCGTCCACGTCATGGCCGGTCTGCTGCCAGATCTCCGGGCCGGTGCTGGAGGCATGCGCCAGCGGGTTGTCGGGGTTGTTGAACTGGTCGGCGAAGAAGGCGCCCGGGATCTCCTTCGCCAGCCGCGCCGCGTAGTCCTGGTAGTACTCGGGATGGCCCTTGCCGACATCGGAGCGCGTGGTGTGGACCTCGGCACCCAATGCCTTGAGGTGCAGCACCTTCTCGATGGCCATCTTGTCGGGCACCACCAGCACCACCCGGTAGCCCTTGGCCCGCGCCACCAGCGCCAGGCCCAGGCCGGTGTTGCCGGCGGTGGCCTCGACCACGGTGCCGCCGGGCTTCAGGCGGCCATCGCGCTCGGCCGCGTCGATCATCGCGAGGCCGATGCGGTCCTTGATCGAGCCGCCGGGGTTCTGCGACTCGAGCTTGAGGAACAGCGTGCAGGGGCCGGTGTCCAGGCGCGTGATGGGCACCAGCGGCGTGTTGCCGATCAGGTCGAGGACGGCGGGGCGGGTCTCGGTCATGCGGTCACCTCTCGCGACCATGCTAACCCGCCCGCACTAAAGTAGCAGTAGGCGAGTGTCGCGAACCGCTTGCCGCGCCATGTCACATCGTGCAGATCACTCGCAGCGATTCGGAACACGAGATACAGGGCCGCCAGCACAGCCACCGCCGCAGATATGACCAGGATGTGCTCCACCTTGCCCACCCATGGTGCGCTTCTCCCTTGGCTCGGTTTTCTTGGGGCTTTGACAGAAACTGCTGCAGCGCCGCTTCTTGCTGCGGGGTCGGGGCATCAGTCGGCAGGCTTGACTTCAAACTTCAGACACCCTCGCCCCTTCGGGCCATCACTCGTATCTCCACTGCTTGCTCCTGGGTCAACATCGACGGCCAAAAGGCCGTCATCCTTACCCAGGTGGGTCACTTTTACTTCGGCGCAGTGGGTCAGTATTACTTCGGCGCCAACATCTAGCGCCGCTCGCCTATCCAAGTGGCCAAGTCATACACGGCAAGCACATTGCCAGGAACGGTTCGAAGAGCTTCTTGGTCGTTCCGATTCAAAAGCTCTCGTTGCGTTAGAGGCAAAGCCCCCCTCAACAATGACTCGAGCATCTCTCGCGTTTCCTTTTCAAGCTGAGAGTTCTTGCCTGCGGCTCGCCGCAGAGGTATCACCCCAAATACGTCATTGACCACGTACATTTTCTGCAGAGACCGCTCGACCTCTAAGGATCCGACACGCTCGACGGTTAGCTTCTTGCCGTTCGCGCCACGTACTTGGACTGCCATCGAGCCACCATCCGCCCCGGCGCGAGTGCTCGTGATAGTCACAGGTTGCGTCAGTTCGTGCGGATCGGCTATGTCGCCATATGCGAACACCCCAGCCCACACAGCCACCAACAATACGCTGGCAATCAAAACAAGTTTTTGCTGCTTCACTTCATTGCCTCCTAGGAGAACGAGTCACCCACTGTCCTGGAGAACCTTTGAAGCCTCCCCAGTACCAACCCCAGATACCACCAAATCCATACCCTCCGCTCATGCGAGGAAGCATTTCCAGATAGCCATCTGGTCCAGTGACAGGCACTCCGAGTTGATCTGCTAGCTTCTGATTGAACCCGTTGTCCGCGCCAACGTAACAGGCTTTGACGGTTATCGGCATACCAGGCTTCCATAAGCCAGATTTTTTGATGAGGTTGGCAGCTTCGTTGGGACCCAAGGCCTTTGTCGTCCCATCTCTCTGATCGGCAATTGCAGAGTCATTCCCGTGACCATACAAGATGAGAGTTCCCTGAATATCAGGATCAGAAGCGGCCGAACCTTGCAGTGCAAAGTCGCGTGGATTTCCAAGCACAAGTTTCTCGAGACCCCAGGGATCCATGTAGCTCAGAGGATTGCCGTCGACATACAGGTAGCCGTTTGGCCCGCCCGCCCAACCAATCGGATCAAACTGCGTGTACCGCCCGATCCTCGGGTCAAGGCTGCGGAAACGGTTGTCAAACAGCCCGCTTTCTTTGTCGTAATACTGCCCCGGCCAACGCAGGTTCATCACGACCTCAGAGATGCCCGTCGTCCCCGGATTCGGATTGATGTCCAGGTTCGCGAACCGGTACTTCGCCAAGGTCGGCGCGTTGTCGCCGAAGGCACTGTACGCCCACTGCCAGACTGCTTGGCCGGTTGAGTCCGTGAGGCGCCTCGGGGTGTTGAGGTGGTCGCTGTGCACCGCGTAGAGCTGGCCGTTGATGACGGCCGCAACCGGCATCGGTCCACTCGCCGTTGGCAGGTAGATGTAGCTCGTGCTGCCCGTGCTGTTGGCTCCACCCGTGCCCGTCTCCGCCAGCAGACTGCCGTCCTCGTCGTACATGAAGGCAAAGCCCTGCTTCTCCGCTTCCGTGGTGTTCGGCCCCCACAGCTTCGTGAAGAAGTTCAGCAGACTCTGGAAGAAGCCCGGGTCCGTTTCATCACCCTCTGCGGGCGGATACAACGGCTCGGTTTTGAAGACCCGTTGTCCCAGCGCGTTGTGTGCATAGCGCGTGGTCGGGCTGGCATCGGTGGCCCCCGTGGTCGCGGCGCTCAATCGCCCCTCGGCGTTGTAGCTGTAGGTCCTCAGCCCATCGCTGATCAGATCCCCGTTGGCGTTGTACGTGTAGGCCACATTCGTCGTGGTGCCGCCCGCGCTCTGACTGAAGCCGTCCAGCCTGTTGCTGCTGCCGTTGATTGTGTAGCCGCGGCCGGTGGTCTGCCCGCCCTGCGTCTTCGTGCTCGCGCTGCGGTTCCCATTGGCGTCATACCCGAAACTCGTCTGGCTCCCCTTGGCATTGAACCCGGTGATGCGCCCGACGCTGTCATAGCTCACGTTCCAGGTGCTGTTCGCGCTGGCGATGCTGCTGTGGGTCGGATCGCTGTCTCCAGGCAGCAGCAGCTTCTGCGTCAGGCTGGTGATGCGCCCGGCCGCGTCATACACGTAGTTGGAGAATTCGGTGCTGGTCATCCGCCCGGCGGTGTCGTAGCTGCGGCCGGCACCGAGGGTCTGACTCACAAATGGCCAGTTCCACGCGGTGGGCTGGCCCATCGGGTTCCAGGCCAGCCCTGCAACGACCGGACTGCCGTTCCTGTTGATCTGGATGAGACGGCCGGTGGCGTCGTACAGGTAGTCCAGTTGCGACCCGTCGGGGTATGTGATGCTGGCGAGCTGCCCGGCCAGGGTGTAGCCATAGACGACCCGCTGGCTCAGGCCGTTGACCAAGGTCTGGATCTGAACGCGGACACGGCCGAACACATCCCGCGTGTAGGTGGTGGTGCCGCTGCGGTCGGTGAAGGATGTCAGGTAGCCCTTGGAGCCCTTGGCCTTGTCGTAGACCAGGCTGGTGGTCTGGCCGTCGGCGAAGGTGATGAGGATCGGGCGGCCCAGCAGGTCGCGCTGGATCTGAGTGGCCTGGCCCATGGCATCGGTGATGCTGCTGGGCAGGCCTAAAGCGTCGTACTGGGTGCGGGTGGTGCCGATGTCGGCGCTGCTCTCCGAGGTGGCGTTGCCCAAGGCATCGCGGGCGTAAGTGGTGGCCACGCCCTTGAAGTCGCTGGCCCGGGTGACGGCATCGAGGGCGTTGTAGCCGAGGGTGGCCGTGGCATTGGCTGCGTTGGTGATGGCCTTGATGCGGCGCAGGGGGTCGAGGCCGTAATGGGTGCTCTGGTTCAGGCCATTGGTCTCGGAGACCCGCTCACCGTTAGCGTCGTAAGCAAAGCTGTCCGTCTGGTTGGGGCCTGCGGTGCTGGCGGCGAGGCGATTAAGGCTGTTGATGCTGCGCGCCGTCGTCCAGGCCACTGCGCCGGCACTGTTCCTGACCTGCTCGGCCGTGCGGTTGCCCATCGCATCGAGGGTGTAGCTGCCGCTTTCGCCGCGGTTGTTGCTCCAGCCGGTGAGACGGTGAGCAGAGTCGTAGGCGTAGGAGAGCGACAACCCATCGGGCAAAGTCTGGGTGTCGAGCAGGCCCGTGGGCTGGTAGCTCAGCGTGGTGGCGGGCTGGTTGCCGACGGTCTTGCTGAGGAGGCGATCGCGGGTGTCCCAGGTGTAGCTGGTGACCAGGCCGTTGGGGGCGATGGTGGCGATGAGGCGGTTGGCGCTGTCGTAGGCGTACTGGGTGACGTGGCCCAGGGCGTTGGTGGACTTGACCAGGTTGCCGCTGGGGTCGTACTCGAAGGTGGTGAGGGCGCCGTTGGGCGCGGTCTCGGTGGCGGCCAGCCCTTGCGCGTTCCACGTCCAACGCCAGGTGCGGGTGGTGTTGGGTGAAGAGGCGGTGTCGGTGATGGCCCGCGAGAGGGTGTTGCCCTTGTCGTCGTACGTGTAGGCGGTGGTGCGGCCAGCCTGGGTGATCAGCACCGGCAGGGAGAAGGTGGCGTGCCACTGCGTCGCGACGGTCTGGGCCTCGGGTGTGCCGGCAGCGCGAGTGACCGAGGCGGGCAGGCGGCGTGCGACGTCCCATGTCGTGTCTGTCTTGACGCCCTTGAAGTCGGTCTCGCTGGTGATCAGGCCGTTGGCGTCCTGAGTCCGTGAGGCGGCATCGCTCCCCCCGGTGCCGGAAGGCAAGGAGCTGCCAGCGACGGCCAGCTTGTTCTTGTTGCTGCCATAGACGTAGCTGCGCTCGGTGCCCAGGGGGTCCCGGACGCTGGCGCTGTTGCTGTCGGGATAGGAGACGTCGTAGCGCTCGGCGCCCCCGGCCAGTTGGGTGCTCGTGGCACGGCCCAGGCTGTCGTACCCGAAGCTGCCCCAGCGCACGCCGCTCTCGTCGACGATGCCGGTGAGGGCATGCGGGTAGCTGCTGTTCTCGTACAGATAGCCGCGGCTCTTGCCGTCGGGGTAGGTCACGAAGGCGAGCCGATCCATCGTGTCGTAGGAATAGCCGATGGTGCGGCCATCGGGCGTGGTCACGGTCGAGAGCCGGCCCGCGCCGTCGTAGCCCAGGGACAGAGTACGACCGAAGCCATTGTGGACCATGGTCAGGCGGCCCGAGCTATCGTGGCCATACGTGGTGACGAAGCCGCCACGCTCGGTCTTGGTCTGCAGCCTGCCGGACGAATCAAAGGTGAGCTGGGTATCGTTGTCTGCGCGCTTGTAGATCCAGCCTGAGGGGGTCGCGCTCAGCGAGTCCGCACTGTTGTCTGCGGTCCAGATTGCGCTCGAGGGCGCCTTCGAGAAGGTGCGCCGATGGCCTTCGGGGTCGATGATGGCGAAGGTCTGGGAAGTCACGCCAAGCTGCAGTTGGAAGGAGAGGCTGTGGTTCCAGGCGACCCCCAGCCCGGTAGGGAGGCCGGGCCTGCTGCTCCCCCAGTTGCTGCGATAGAAGCGTGTCATGCCGAGCGCAGCAGGCCCGGAGTCCGTCCAGTCGGTTTCGGCACGAATCTTCTCGGCACCGGCGAGGAAGATGGGATTGCCGGAATACGACCCTGCGCTACAGGAATCCTGCTCCGACTCGGGGGGCGTCGCCGAGACGCACCGCAGTGGAAAGGCTGAAGGATCGGCCTTGTAGCCGGAGGAGCACTTGCACGATGGCGCCTCCCAGGCGCGAATCCAGGGCTGGGAATGGGGGTCTTCGCAATCGACAGCGCTCGCGTCTATCGTCCCGAGGTAGTCGTCGTCGTTGGGGTTCTGTGTCAGGTAGTACTGGCAGGTCGTCGGGCTGTGGCTGGGGATGAAGTAGCCCAGCTCGGGAAATTTGTACGCCCTGCACAGATCGTCCATGCTCTGGAATATCGGGACATCCGAAAAGGGCCGGTGTCCCGAGAAGTAGTACCACGTCGTCGCATTCGCCTGTCCCGCGAAACACGCGAGCACGATAGGCATGGCGTGCCACAGTTTCTTGTTGATCATTCCGCTCCCTGGGTTGTTGCTGCCCGGACATGGGCGGCGAGACCCTAAGGCACGCTGACGGAAATACGCGCGCCGTGCGACAAAGCGCGAGAAATCGCCTTGCAGTGATCAACTTTAGGGGTACAGCGCAACTCGGATCACGACGTGCGCCTGAGTGCGAACCTATTCCGCTGCGCGCCTCAAGGTATCCACCACCGGCCTGTTCAGCACCTCGCGCAGCCCCCACCACCCGGCCGCCAACGCCAGCACGGCGCCCGCCAGCGAGCCGGCGATCGGCACGAGCGGCGAGGCGGTCCAGGTGAAATCGAACACGTAGCGCGCCAGGCCCCAGCCGATCACGGACGCCACGATGCTGGCCAGGAAGCCGGCCAGCAGGCCCACGCCGAGCAACTCGGCCCGCTGCACCTGCCGCAGCAGGCTGCCGCGTGCGCCGACCGCGCGCATCACCGCGAACTCGCGCGCCCGCTCCTCGCGCGTGGCGGTGACGGCCGCGAACAGCACCACCAGCCCGGCCGCGAGCGTAAAGCCGAACAGGAACTCCACCGCCCGGATCACCTGGTCCAGCACGCGCTGCACCTGGCCGATGGTCGCGCTCATGTCCACGTTGGTCACGTTGGGGAAGGTGCGCACCAGCGCGTTGTCGAAGCCCTGGCGGTCCGGCGCGCGGAAGGCGCTCATGTAGGTGACGGGCACGTCGGCGCCGAGCGAATCGACCGTGTACATCACGAAGAAGTTGGCATGCATGGAGCCCCAGTCCACCTTGCGCACGGAGGTGATGCGGGCATCGTTCTGCTGGCCGCCGACGTCGAAGCGCAGGCGGTCGCCGAGCTTGAGGCCGAGGGTCTCCATCAGGCCCTCCTCGACGCTGACCTCGCCCGCCCTGCCCGGCTCCCAGCGGCCGGCCACCACCTCGTTGTGCGACGGCCGCTCCATGGCGTTGCTGAGGTTGAACTCGCGGTCCACCAGGCGCCGCGCCCGGTCTTCCGTGTAGTCGTCGGGCGAGACGGGGCGATCGTTGATGGCCACCAGCCGGCCGCGGATCATCGGGTACCAGTCGTACTTCTTCACGCCGCCGGCCTGCAGCGCCTGGCGGAAGGCTTCGCTCTGGTCGGGCATGACGTTGATGACGAAGCGGTTGGGCGCATCCGGCGGCGAGGCGCGGCGCCAGCTCGCGACCAGGTCGGTGCGCAGCAGCACCAGCAGCACCAGCGCCAGCAGGCCCACGGCCAGCGCGCTGACCTGCACCACCGTGTAGGCCGGCCGGGCCGAGATCTGGCGCGTGGCCAGCACCAGCCAGCGCGGCGCGGTCGTTTCGTTGACGCTGCGGCGCAGCAGCAGCACCGCGGCCCAGCTCAGCAGCGCGAACAGCGCCACCGCGCCGGCGAAGCCGCCGACCGCGATCAGGCCCAGCTTGATGTCGCTGCTGGCGGCCAGCAGCAGGGCCGCGAAGCCGGCCACGCCCACCGCCAGCACCGCGATCGAGGCCGGCTTGAGGTTGCCCACGTCGCGGCGGATCACGCGCAGCGGCGGCACCTGCGCCAGCTGCAGCACCGGCGGCAGGCCGAAGGCGAACAGCAGGGTCAGCCCCATGCCCAGGCCGAAGGCCACCGGCCACAGGCTGGGCGCGGGCAGCGCGGCCTCGACCAGGCCGGCCAGCAGCAGCACGAAGACGTAGTGCACGGCGAAGCCGATGGCCACGCCGAGCGCACTGGCCGCCAGGCCGATCAGGGCGAACTCGAAGGCATAGGCCTGCGCGATGGTGCGCTGGCTCTGGCCGAGCACGCGCAGCATGGCGCAGTCGTCCAGGTGATTGGTCGCGAAGCCGCGCGCGGCCAGCGCCACGGCCACGGCCGACAGCAGGGCCGCCAGCAGGGCCACCAGGTTGAGGAATTTCTCGGCGCGGTCCAGGGTCTGGCGCATCTCGGGCCGGCCGCTCTCGAAGGAATCGAGGCGCACGCCGCGCAGCTCGCCCTTCTTGAGCAGTGCGTCACTCCATTCGCTGAAGCGCTTGACCGCCGCTGCCTCGCCCGCTACCGCAAAACGGTAGCTCACGCGACTGGCCGGCTGTACGAGGCCGGTGCGCGGCACGTCGGCCTGGTTGAGCATCACGCGCGGCGCGAAGCTCATGAAGCCGGCGCCGCGGTCGGGCTCCAGCGTGATCACGCGCGCGATGCGCAGGCGGGCGTCGCCCAGCAGCACGGTGTCGCCCACCTTCAGCGCGAGGCCTTCGAGCAGCGGGGCATCGACCCAGGCCTCGCCCGGCGCGGGGATCTCGCGCGTGGGCGCGCCGGGGCCCGCGGGCGCCGCGCTCACCTGCAGGTTGCCGCGCAGCGGGTAGCCCGCCTCCACCGCCTTGAGCGCGACCAGCTTGGTCGCGCCGCCCTGCTCGTCCGTGGCGCGCGCCATGGTCGGGAAGCCGTAGGTGCTCGCAGTCTGCAAGCCCAGCGCGCGGGCGCGCTCGATGAAGACGGCAGGCGTCGGGTTGTCGCTCGCGACCACCGCGTCGCCGCCGATCAGCTGGCGCGCATCGCGCTGCAGGCCGCCCTTGAGCCGGTCGGCGAAGAAGCCGACGGCCGTGAGCGCGGCAACGGCCAGCAGCACGGCGACGATGAGAAGGCGCAGTTCGCCGGCGCGCAGGTCGCGCCAGAGGGTGCGCCAGCCGAGGCGGAGGGAGGCGTTCATGGTGCCCGACGATAGCCGAGGCGCGGCACCGGGCCAACCGAAGGGCTTAGACGCCGTCGGGCCGGGCCGGCAGCCGGGCGCCGGCCAGTCCCGGCTGCAGGATCAGCCGATCGCTCCCCGCATAGCACACGAAGCGCTTGTTCGTGGCCCTTCCGATCGCACACAGACCCACCTTGGTCGCGACCTCGTGCCCCATCTGCGTCATGCCGCTGCGCGAGACCACGATCGCCACGCCCATCTGCGCCGACTTGATCACCATCTCGCTGGTCAGGCGGCCGGTGGTATAGAAAATGCGGCCGCCCTCGAGCTGGCCGGCCGGCTGCATCGCGATCCAGCCGGCGATGGTGTCGATGGCGTTGTGCCGCCCCACGTCCTCGACGAAGCAGCGCATCTGCGCATCGTCGTCGCCCTCACCCAGCGTGAACAGGGCGCAGCCGTGCACCGAGCCGGCTGACTTGTAGGTGCTCTCCTGGAGCCGGATCGCGTTGACCAGCGCGTAGAGCTGCGACTGCCGCATGCGGGTGTCGGGCAGTTCCAGGCGCTCGATGCCGGCCATCAGCTCGCCGAACACGCTGCCCTGGCCGCAGCCGGTGGTGACCACCTTCTTGGCGGTGCGCTCCTCGATGCGGTCGATGCCGGCATGCGTCTTCACCGCGGCGGCATTGACCTCCCAGTCGACGGTGATCGACTCGACGTCGGCGGCCGATTCGATCAGCCGCTGGTTCAGCAGGTAGCCGAGCACCAGCAGCTCGGGCTGCGCGCCCAGCGTCATCAGCGTGACCAGCTCGCGCCGGTCGACGTAGACCGTGAGGTCGCGCTCGGCGGGGATGGAGACCAGGCCGCGCTCGCCATGCTCGTCGATGACCTCGACCTCGCGCGTCAGCGGCGCGCGCGCCGAGCTCAGGCGCGGGAGCGCACGGGTCACTGCTTGGGCGTCGGATTCGCCGCTGCGGCCGGCTGCTGCGTGCTGGGCGGAGAGCTCGCCGTGCCGGGCGGCGAATGAGCGCCCGCGGCCTCGATCGGTTTCTGGTCCGGCGGCGTGTAGGCGAAAGGCCCGGGGTCGGCGCAGGACCCCGCGGGGGCCGGCGGCAACTGCTTGCCGGCGGCGGTGGCGCTCGCACGATAGCGCGCCGCCACCCTGTCCTGCGCCTGGCAGAGCTGGTAGGCCTCGACCTTGCCGCTCCACGCGGTGCGCGCCGCGGTCTCGGCCGCCTTGGCCTGGGCCTCGGGCGTGGCCGCCGGTGCGGGCAGCTTGGCGTATGCGCTTCCGGCCAGCACCAGGCCACAGGCGATGACGATCTTCTTCATGAGGGATTTCCTTCGACCCGGACGCTGCCGACCGTGGCGCCCGCCCGCGCCTCCTGGCTGCGCTGCGCGGGGATCTTGCCGGCGGCCACGTCCTCGTACCAGTACGCATGATGTTCGCGCGCCCAGGTCTCGTCCACGTAGCCGTGGCGCATCGCATCGTAGGCGCCGTTCATGCCGAGGGTACCGATGTAGATGTGGCCCAGGATCATCGCCATCATCAGGATGGTCGCCACCGCGTGGATCATGTGGGCGATCTGCATCTCGCCCCGCGTATAGACGAAGCCGGGGAGCAGCTTGTCGAGGAACAGGCCGGAGCCGGCCACGATGCTGCCCAGCACCAGCACGCCGCCCCAGAACACCACCTTCTCGCCGGCATTGAAGCGGTGCGAAGGGGGCTCGTGGCTGCGCCCGAAGAGGCCACCCGCCTTCATCACCCATTTCAGGTCGTAGGCCCGCGGCAGGTTGTCGCGCACGAAGGTGATGAACATCAGCACCAGCGTCACCACGAACAGCGGCCCCACGAAGTTGTGGACGGTCTTCAGGGCGTAGGTCAGCCAGCCGAACAGCGCCGCGCCGATCACCGGCAAGAGGAAGAACTTGCCGAAGGCCATCACCAGGCCCGAGACGGCCAGCGTGACGAAGGCAATCGCATTGGACCAATGGGTAGCGCGCTCGAAGGGCGTGAAGCGCTCGATCCTGCGGCCTGTCTCGGCGCCGTGCAGCCGGATCGCTCCGTGGGTGAAGTAGTAGATCGCGATCGCCAGAACGACGACGAAAAGCAGGGCCGCCCCATAGGGAATGATCCAGTCGTTGCGCACCTGGCGCCAGGCTTCGCCGGCATTGGTGAAACGCGAGCCCGGGTACTGCACGAAGGGCTGGATCAGGTTGCCGGCCTCGGGCGCCTGCGCATGCGGGAGGCTGCTGTAGCCGGTCACGCCCTGCCCCACCTGGCGCCACATCGGCGCGTTGTTGCCGGGCTGCACCTTCTGACGCTCGCCGTTGCTCTGCGCCAGGTAGTTCGGGTCGGCGCTGGCCTCGGGCTTGACCTCGAAGATGTTCTGGCTCTTGATGCCACCCGGCGCGGGCGCTGCGGCAGGCGCCGGCGGTGCCTCGGTGACGGCGCCGCCGGCGGCCGGACCTTGCGCCTGGGCCGCGGCGATGCCGCAGGCGAGGCCGGCCGCGAGGACCAGCGCATGCAGGGCTTTGTTCATGCCGCCTCCATCGCGCTCAGTTGTCGCGGGTGTAGTCGTTCTGGCCGTTCTGCGCACGGGTCTTGAGCTGCTGCTCCCAAGCGCCCTTGTCGCCCACCTTCCAACCAGAGGCGGTGAAGGCGGTGCCGGTGTCGGCCTTCGTGCCGGTGCCTGTCCAGGGTGCGGCATCGAGCTTCACACCCTCCGCGTTGGTCTGCGGCTTCTCGCCACAGGCCGCGAGCAGCGCGGCGACCGCCACCATCGCCGCCAGACGTGCGGCGCGCCTCACTTGGTGCCCCCGTTGGTCGGCGTGCCGGCCTGCTGCGAGCCGTAGGCCGTGCCCCAGCCCCAGACCTCGGCGCCCTTGCCGCGATGCAGCACGCGGGTGCGGAAGATGTCGGCCACCACGTCGCCGTCGCCGGCCAGCAGGGCCTTGGTGGAGCACATCTCGGCGCAGGCCGGAAGCTTGCCCTCGGCCAGGCGGTTGCGGCCGTACTTCTCGAACTCGGCCTGCGAGCCGTTGGCCTCGGGGCCTCCGGCGCAGAAGGTGCACTTGTCCATCTTGCCGCGCGCGCCGAAGGTGCCCTTCGACGGGAACTGCGGCGCGCCGAAGGGGCAGGCGTAGGAGCAGTAGCCGCAGCCGATGCAGACGTCCTTGTCGTGCAACACCACGCCTTCCTCGGTGCGGTAGAAGCACTGCACCGGGCACACCGCCATGCAGGGCGCGTCGGAGCAGTGCATGCAGGCCACCGAGATCGACTTCTCGCCCGGCACACCGTCGTTCAGGGTGACCACGCGGCGCCGGTTGACGCCCCAGGGCACCTCGTTCTCGTTCTTGCAGGCCGTGACGCAGCCGTTGCACTCGATGCAGCGCTCGGCGTCGCAGACAAACTTCATTCTTGCCATTCAGTGCCCCTCAAGCTTTCTCGATGTTGCAGACGGTCGTCTTCGTCTCTTGCATCATGGTCACGCTGTCGTAGCCGTAGGTGGTCGAGGTGTTGATCGCCTCGCCGCGCACCACCGGCGCCGCGCCCGCCGGGTAGTAGGGCAGCATGTCCGCGCCCTGCCAGTGGCCGGAGAAATGGAAGGGCATGAAGACCGTGTCCGGCCCCACCCGCTCGGTGACCAGCGCCTGCACGTTGAGCTTGGCGCCGGTGGGCGTGTGCACCCAGGCGCGCTCGCCGTTGCGGATGTTCTTCTCGGCCGCCACCTTGGGATTGATCTCGATGAACATCTCCTGCTGCAGTTCGGCCAGCCAGGGGTTGGAGCGCGTCTCCTCGCCGCCGCCCTCGTACTCGACCAGCCGGCCCGAGGTCATGATGTACGGGAACTTCTCCGCCACCTTGTCCGCGATGTTCTTCTGCTGCACGCTCTTGTAGAGGGTGGGCAGGCGCCAGAAGGCCATCTTGTCGTCGTGCGTGGGGTACTTGGCCATGAGGTCCGGCCGCGTGCCGTAGAGCGGCTCGCGGTGCTGCGGGATCGCATCGGGGAAGTTCCACACCACTGCCCGTGCCTTGGCGTTGCCGAAGGGGTGGCAGCCGTGGTTCTTCATGAACACCCGGATCATCCCGCCCGAGGAGTCGGTCTTCCAGTTCTTGCCCTCGGCCTTGGCCTTCTCGGCGTCGGTGAGCTCGTCCCACCAACCCAGCTTCTTGAGCAGCATGTGGTCCAGCTCCGGGTAGCCGGTGGTGATCTCCGCGCCCAGCGAGCACGAGCCGTCCTCGGCCAGCAGATTCTTGCCATTGCGCTCCACGCCGAAGTTGGCGCGGAAGTTGCCGCCGCCGTCCATCACGTGCCTGGAGGTGTCGTAGAGGTTGGCGCTGCCCGGGTGCTTGAGCTCGGGGGTGCCGTAGCAGGGCCAGGGCAGGCCGAAGTAGTCGCCCGTGAGGTCGTAGCCGTTGACCTTGTCCTTGCCGGACCTGGCGCGCAGCGTGCGCACGTCGAAGGCGCCCATGTTGCGCATGTGGGCCTGCAGGCGCTCGGGGCTCTGGCCGGTGTAGCCGATGGTCCAGGTGCACTTGTTGATCTCGCGCAGGATGTCGTCGGGGATGGGTTCGTCCATCCCGTTGACCTTCTGCATGCGGTAGTTCTTGCTGAGCTCCTTGCCGAAGCCGAGCCGATCGGCGAACTGCTGCATGATCATGTGGTCGCTGCGGCTTTCCCACAGCGGCTCGATGACCTTCTCGCGCCATTGCAGCGAGCGGTTGGAGGCGGTGACCGAGCCGCTGGTCTCGAACTGCGTGCAGGCCGGCAGCAGGTAGACCGCGCGCTTGGGATTCTGGTCCTCCGGCCGCCCCGGCATGGCGGCCATGGCCGCGGTGGCCGAGGGGTACGGGTCCACCACCACCAGCAGGTCCAGCTTGTCCATGGCCCGCTTCATCTCGAGGCCGCGGGTCTGCGAGTTGGGCGCATGGCCCCAGTAGAAGACGCCGCGCAGGTTGGCGTCCTGGTCGATCAGCTCGTTCTTCTCGAGCACACCGTCGATCCAGCGCGAGACCGTGATGCCCGGCTTGGTCATCATCGCGGGCGACGAGAACTGCTTCTTGATCCACTCGTAGTCCACGCCCCAGGTGGCCGCGAAGTGCCGCCAGGCGCCTTCGGCGATGCCGTAGTAGCCGGGCAGCGAGTCGGGATTGGGGCCGACGTCGGTCGCGCCCTGCACGTTGTCGTGCCCGCGGAAGATGTTGGTGCCGCCGCCCGACTTGCCCACGTTGCCCAGGGCCAGCTGCAGGATGCAGGAGGCGCGGACGATGGCGTTGCCGATGGTGTGCTGCGTCTGGCCCATGCACCAGACGATGGTGCCGGGCCGGTTCTCGTTCAGCCAGGTCGCCACCTTGAGCACCTGGGCCTCCTTGACGCCGCAGGCCTCCTCGACCTTGTCGGGCGTCCACTTGGCCATCACCTCGGCGCGCACCTCGTCCATGCCGTAGACGCGGTCGTTGATGTACTTCTTGTCTTCCCACCCGTTCTTGAAGATGTGGTGAAGCACGCCGAACAGGAAGGGAATGTCCGAGCCGGAGCGGATGCGCACGTACTCGTCGGCCTTGGCCGCGGTGCGGGTGAAGCGCGGATCGACCACGATCACCTTGCAGCCGTTCTCCTTGGCGTGCAGCAGGTGCAGCATGCTCACCGGGTGCGCCTCGGCGGCGTTCGAGCCGATGTAGAGCGCGACCCTGGCGTTGCGCATGTCGTTGTACGAATTGGTCATGGCGCCGTAGCCCCATGTGTTGGCCACGCCGGCCACCGTGGTCGAGTGGCAGATCCGCGCCTGATGGTCGCAGTTGTTGCTGCCGAAGAAGCTGACGAACTTGCGCAGGAGGTAGGCCTGCTCGTTGTTGTGCTTGCTGGAGCCGATCCAGTACACGGCGTCGGGCCCGCTGGCCTGGCGCAGTTCCTTGAGCCTGGCCGTGATCTCGTCGAGCGCCTGATCCCAGCTGATGCGCTGGTACTTCCCGTCCACCAGCTTCATCGGATAGCGCAGGCGGTATTCGCCGTGGCCGTGCTCGCGCAGCGCGGCGCCCTTGGCACAGTGCGCGCCCAGGTTGAGCGGCGAATCGAACACCGGCTCCTGGCGCACCCAGACACCGTTCTCGACCACGGCATCGGCGGCGCAGCCCACCGAGCAGTGGGTGCACACGGTGCGACGGACCTCGATCTTGCCCCCGCCGATCGCGGGCGCCCTGCCCTCGGCGGCATCGGCCTTGCGCATCAGGGTGAGCTGGCCGGCGGCCAGGCCCACGCCCACGCCCAGCCCCGAGCGGCGCAGGAAGGCGCGCCGGTCCATGGTCGGCAGTGCGCCGGCCAGCCCGCGGCGCAGGCTGTGGACGAAGGGCGAGGTGGAAGAAGAACGGGAAGCAGCGCCCTCATGCGCGGCGCCACTGGATTTGCGGGTCAACAGCATGGCATGGGGTCCTCAGGCCGAAGTGCTCTGGTAGTAGCGCTTGACGTGTTCGCTCAGCGTGTAGCCCCCACCCTTCTCGGGCGCAGGTGGGAGCGTGGAAGCGGCAGTGGCTGGCGCCTCCACCCGTGGCAGCACCGTGACGGCGGCCGCGGCGGCGCCGACCGAGGCGGCGCCCAGAAAGAAGCCCCGACGGGATGCCGGCTGGGGGCCGGCGGATTGGCTGTCCTGCATGCGAACTCCGGGAGTGGCTCTGTCAAAACCGGATATGAAACCAGTTACATATGTTTGGATACTAGTCCAGACCCTAATACAGGACAACGAGGTGCCCCAAAGCCCCCGAGGCTAGTCCAGCATGTCGAAGCCCTGGGCCTCGACCTCGGCGAAGGCGCGGGTCAGGCCGGCCAGCGCGGCATAGAAGCGCGCCTTCGGATGCTGCACCACCGCATCGCAGAGGGTGGGCAGCCAGGGTTGCAGATGCGCCGAGAAGAAGGCCCGCTGTTGGGTGAGGTTGGCCACGGCCGCGTCCTCGCCGGCGATCAGGTAGCGCATGACCTCGAACAGGCAGGCCACGTGGTCTTCGCTCTCGGACACCGCCTGGTCGCGCGCCAGGCCGAGCCGCGCCAGGTCCCCACGCAGGCGGGCGAGCGGCTTGTCGTTGAGGAAGCCGCTGAGGTAGTGCGAGCCGAACACGTAGACCTCGGGCTTGCCGATGCCGCCGAAGAGGGCGTCGTATTCCTCGCGCGCGGCGGGCGCGTCGATGCCGCGTGCCGCGCCGACCAACTGGCGCCACGGCTCTTCGAGGAAGCCCCCGGCGGCCGGCGCCTCGGTCGGCGCGACCTGGAAGGCTGCCAGCAGCTCCGCATCGGGCGCCGCATACCAAAGCCGCGCGAGCAGGCCGTAGAGCTCGGCACGCGCGAGCTCCTCATCGAGCGCAGACGAAGGGGGAAGGCTCATAGCTCGGTGATCTTCTGTTCGTTCGTGGCGGTGTAGATGTCGATGACGCGGCAGTCGCCGCACATCTTGAGCCGCTCCAGCGCCTCGCCCTGGAACATCGCGTGGCCGGCCAGCCGGCCGAGCATGGCCTCGATCGCCTTCTGCGTGCCGAAGGGCTTGCCGCAGCGGATGCAGCTCCACGGCCTGGCCTCGTTGAGCACGACCGGCAGGCTGCGCTCCGGCGCGACGAGCAGCCGCGGCACCAGCGTGATCGCGTCCTCCGGGCAGGTGCTGTCGCACAGGCCGCACTGCACGCAGTTCCGCTCGACGAAGCGCAGCTGCGGCGCGTTCGGGTTGTCCTGCAGCGCGCTGGCGGGGCAGGCGCTCACGCAGGCCAGGCACATCGTGCACTTGTCGCGGTCGACCTCGATCGCACCGAAGGGCGAGGCGGCCGGCAGCGGGATGGCCAGCGCCTCGTCGGCACGGCGCGCCGGCGCGGCATCGATCAGGTGGTCGAGCGCGAGCTCCAGCGTGCTGCGCTTCTCGGCACCGACGGCGAAGCGCGCCGGCGCCGCAGGCGTCTGCGCGCGCGCCTCGCGCAGCGCGGCCAGCGCGCCGTCGAGCGCGGCGGTCGTGCCCGCCTCGACCAGCGTCAAATGCGAGCCCGCGTAGCCCAACCCATTCAGCAGTGCCTGGGCGACCGCCATCTGCGCGCGCAGCGCCTCCAGGTAGGCGGGTGCTTCCTCGCCGGTCGCCAGCACGGCCACCTGCGAGGCGCCGAAGGCCAGCGCGCTCAGCCACAGGTCGATGCCCGTGCTGGCGGCATGCCAGAGCTCGATCGGGATCACCTGCGCCGGCACGCCCTGCGCACGGCCGAGGCGCGCCTCGCGGCCCAGTTGCTCGACCAGTGCCCGGCCCCCCTCCTGGCTGTACAGCAGCAGCACCCCGTCGCGTCCGCCCGCGGCGGCATAGGTGGCCAGCAGCGTGCGCAGCCGGGTGCCCTGGTCGGGCGCATGCGGATAGGCGTAGGCCATCGCGCCGGTCGGGCAGACGGTCGTGCAGGCGCCGCAGCCCACGCACAGGTGCGGCTCGACCACGACGCGCTGGCGCGCCAGGTCGCTGCTGATCGCATGGGCCGAGCAGACCTCGACGCAGGCATTGCACCCGACCTGCTCGTTGCGGCTGTGCGCGCAGAGCTTCTGCTTGTAGTCGAAGAACTTCGGCTTCTCGAACTCGCCGACCAGCCCGCGCAGGCGCAGCAGGGCCGCGCTGGCCTGCGGGTCTGCGAGCCCACCGCGCACATGCAGGTAGCCCTGCGGCGGCGCATGCCAGTCGATCAGCGGCGCCTCGCCGAGGTCGAGCACCAGGTCGAAGACGGCCTCGTGCGGCTCGCCGAGGCGGTTGAAATCGATCGCGCCGGCCGCCGTGCACACGCGCTCGCAGTCGCGGTGCGCGCGGCACGTCGCGTTGTCGATCTGGTAGTCCAGGCCGATGGCCTGCTCGGGGCAGGCGGCCAGGCAGGCGTTGCAGCGGGTGCAGAGGTCGAGGTCGATCGCGTTGTCGCGTGTCCAGGCGAGCCGGAACTCGCCGAGCCAGCCGTGCAGCGCGTCGATGCGGCCAGCGATCACCGGCCAGCGCCGCTCCTGCGCACCGCCCGCCGTGCCCGGGCCGCGCGAAAAAAGGGTGATGTCCATCGCATCGGCCAGCAGCGCCGCGGCCTGCTCCGCCTGGTCGAGCGGGCCGACGATCAGCAGCCGCCCCTGGCTCGCATAGCTGACGGTGGCCACCGGCTCGGGTTCCGGCAGCCGTGCCTGCGCCAGCAGCGCGGCGATCTTCGGCATGGCGCGTGCGGCGTCGCGGCTCCAGCCACCGGTCTCGCGGATGTTGACGAAGCGGATCGGCGACTCGGCCTGCGGCGTTTGCTGCGCCAGCTCGCCGAACAGGCGCTTCTCCTGCGTGCAGGCCACCACCACCTCGTCGCCCGACTGGATGGCGCGCTGGAAGGCGGGCGCCTCGCGGCGGCACAGGGCCGAATGCAGGGGCAGGGTTTCAGCCAGCGCCGCGCCGAGGGTCTTCGGCGCCAGGGGCATCGTCTTGTTGCAGTCGCAGATCAGCGTGGTGGTCATCGGCTTCTTGGCTGGCCGGCTGCGCATCGGGGGCAACCGGTTGGCTGGGAACGGGGTCCATGGAGTTCGACTGTGCCACGTCCGGGCCTGCATCGTTCTCAGGGTCTTTGTCGGGCTGCGCCTCGAACAACTTCATGAATTTCGCGCTGGCCATCTGGCGCAGCACGCTCTCGGGCACGGGGGTGGATTGCGAATAATCGTCGATGTAGGTGTCGAGGCCGTCCATCACGTTGAAACGCGGATCGGCGAAGAGCTTCTTGAGGGCAGCGTTCTTGACCTCCGGCGCGACGTCGCCGGCGAGGAAGGGCTTGAAGTCGGACTCGGGCGTGAGCGCCTCGGTGTCCACCAGCGTCAACGGCGCCGGCTTTTCTCCTTCCCCCTCCGGGGGAAGGCCGGGATGGGGGCTCGCGCCCTCCGCAACCGGCGCGGCAGCCGGAAGCACCTTCTCCGGCTCCTCCGGCACCTCCCCTTCCCTCACCTGCTGCTTGCGCCGCGACCAGCGCTCGAAGAAGCCCTCAGACATCGCCCGCTCCCCGTCCGCGCTTCTTCTCGGTCGACACGCTGGCCGCATTGCCGAAGCGGTCGACCAGCGACCTGAAGCTCTCGGGCCGCTTGCGGCGCCGCGGCTCGTCCACGTAGTGCCGGTCCACATAGGCGCGCAGCCAGTCTGCCACCTCCGGCGGCACCGGCACCTGCTCGACGTTTTCCTGCGCATCGAGCCAGCGGCCGGCCTCGCTGTAGCTGAGGGTCACGACCACCGGCCGCGCGATCGGCTCGGCGGCGATGCCGGCCTCCTCCTCCATCCGCCACAGCACGAACCAGCCCGGCGCCGGCGTCTCTGCATTGAGGCGCAAGCCGTCGACGTCGTCTCGGAACAGCTCGACCCTGAAGCCCGGATGCAGCCAGCGCTGCACTTCCTCGTCCTCCTGCAGCAGCCGCGGTGCGCTGCCGAAGGCCGGCTCGTCGGGCACCACGTCCTCGAGCGCCCAGCGCCAGGGTTGCCAATGGCTCGAGGGGCCGTGCAGCCGCTCGCACCGCATCACGACCGCGACCTCGAGCGCGGGGCGGGCCGTGTCTTCATCCGTGGCGGAAGGCGGGTTCATGCGGCCGACGATAGCCGATGCCGCACGTGGACATGCCAGCGCGGCCATTGGCGCGACATGGCGCCCGCGCGCGCTCAGGGAAGGAGAGACAGGGCCCGGACGGGCGCCCGCCGCGCGGCGGCGGCGTGCTCCAGCTCGCCCGTCATGGTCACCAGGCTCAGCGCCTCGGTCGCCGGCAGCATCTCGCTGCTGTAGAGAAAGCGCAACTGGCAATCGCCGAGCGTGATCGCGTCCCCGTTGGCCAGCGGCCGGCTGCCAACCACCCGCTCGCGGTTGACGTAACTACCGTTGCGGCTGCCCAGATCGCTCAGCAGGTAGCGGTCGCCCGACCACTGGATCAGCGCGTGCTGCCGGCTCACCTTGTCGCTGTCGATGCACACACGGTTGCCCACGGCACGGCCGATGGTGGTGGAGGGACCTGCGATGTTGATCTGCCGCACGCTGCTGTTCCGGGCCAGGACGATGAGTCGGGGCATTCCTTGCTTTCCTGCTATTCATTGAACTGTCATGAAGCTTAGGGGCGAAGCGCCCCCCGGAAGCCCGAAAACAGAAGGCCTAAATGCGCCCTGTTCGGTGCCCGTTCATCCCCCGTGTGGAAATTCGCACGATCCCCGCCAGAAGCGCCACCAGCACCGCGGCCGCCAGCCCTCAATGCGCCGTCGTGGCCGCGACCGCCCCCGTCCCGTAACCTGCCGCCGCCACCGGCGTACCGCCGCGCAGCACCTGCACCGCGCAGTACTTGAACTCGGGAATCTTGCCGAACGGGTCCAGGGCCGCGTTGGTCATCAGGTTGGCCGCGGCCTCGTAGTAGGCGAAGGGCACGAAGACCGCGCCGGCCGGCGTGCCGTCGTCGCGCCGCACGTGGATCGCCACCCCGCCGCGGCGCGAGCGCAGGGTGATCACGTCGCCGGCCTGCAGGCCCAGCGTGTCGAGGTCGCCCTGGTTCATCGAGGCGGTGGCCATCGGCTCGAGCGCATCGAGCACCGTCGCGCGGCGCGTCATGCTGCCGGTGTGCCAGTGCTCGAGCTGCCGGCCGGTGATCAGCACGAAGGGGTACTGCGCATCGGGCCGCTCGTCGGCCGGAATGATGTCGGCCGGCACCAGCTTCACTCGGCCGTCCGCGGTCGGGAAGTCGTCGATGAACACGGTGGGCTGGCCCGGGTCGTCCGCGCTCAGGCAGGGGTAGGTCACGCTGGACTCGCGCTGCAGGCGCTCCCAGCTGATGCCGCTGATGACTGCGTGCATGGCCTGGCGCATCTCTTCGTAGACCGCGGCCACGCCGGACTCCTCGCCTTCGTAGTTCCAGGACAAGCCCATCCTTTGGGCTATCTGCTGAATGATCCAGAGGTCGGGCTTCGCCTCGCCCGGCGGATCCAGCGCCCGCTTGCCCAGCTGCACCATGCGGTCCGTGTTGCTCACCGTGCCGGTCTTCTCGGGCCAGGCGCTGGCGGGCAGCACCACGTCGGCCAGCCAGGCGGTCTCGGTCATGAAGATGTCCTGCACCACCAGGTGCTCCAGGCTGGCGAGCGCATGGCGCGCGTGGTTCAGGTCCGGGTCGCTCATCGCCGGGTTCTCGCCCATGATGTACATGCCGCGGATCTTGTGCGGATCGCTGTCGGGCGCGAGCGCCTTGTGCATGATCTCGACCACCGTGTAGCCGGGCTTCGCATCGAGCGGCATGCCCCAGAAGTTCTCGAACCACGCATGCGCGCCGGCGTTGTCCACGCGCTGGTAGTTGGGGAACATCATCGGGATCAGCCCCGCGTCGCTGGCACCCTGCACGTTGTTCTGGCCGCGCAGCGGATGCAGCCCGGAGCCGGGCTTGCCGATCTGGCCGGTGACGGTGACCAGCGCGATCAGGCAGCGGGCGTTGTCCGTGCCGTGCACGTGCTGGCTGATGCCCATGCCCCACAGCACCATCGCGCCCTTGGCGGTGGCGAAGGCGCGGGCGACCTCGCGCAGCGTCGCGGCCGGGATGCCGCAGATCGGCGCCATCGCCTCGGGGCTGTAGCCCTTGACGTTCTCGCGCAGGGCCTCGAAGTTGCTCGCGCGATCGCGCACGAAGGCCTCGTCGACCAGGCCCTCGTCGATCACCGCGTGGATCAGCGCGTTGAGCATGGCCACGTCGGTGTCGGCCTTGAACTGCAGCGTGCGCCAGGCGTGCTTGCCGATGTCGGTGACGCGCGGGTCGGCCAGCACGATCTTCGCGCCGCGCCTGGCCGCGTTCTTCATCCAGGTGGCGGCCACCGGGTGGTTGGCGGTGGGGTTGGAGCCGATCACGAAGATCAGGTCCGCATGCTCCACGTCGTTGACCTGGTTGCTCACCGCGCCGGAGCCCACGCCCTCGAGCAGCGCCGCCACGCTGGAGGCATGGCACAGCCGCGTGCAGTGGTCGACGTTGTTGCTGCGAAAGCCGGTGCGCACCAGCTTCTGGAACAGGTAGGCCTCCTCGTTGCTGCCCTTGGCCGAACCGAAGCCGGCCAGGGCCTTGTTGCCGTGCGTGTCACGCAGGTCCTTGAGCTTGCCAGCCGCGAGCGCGAGCGCTTCATCCCAGGTGGCCTCGCGGAAGGCGCCGTGCCAGTCGCCGGGGCGCGGCGCGTCGCTGAAGTCCTTGGGCACGCCGGGCTTGCGGATCAGCGGCACGGTCAGGCGCTGCGGGTGGTGCGCATAGTCGAAGCCGAAGCGGCCCTTGACGCACAGGCGTCCGTGGTTGGCCGGGCCGTCGCGGCCGTCGACGCTGACGATCTTCTCGTCCTTGACGTTGTAGGTGATCAGGCAGCCCACGCCGCAGAAGGGGCAGACCGAGTCGATCTTCCGGTCGACCTGCTGCGAGCCGATGCGCGTCTTCGGCATCAGCGCGCCGGTCGGGCAGGCCTGCACGCATTCGCCGCAGGCCACGCAGGTGCTGTCGCCCATCGGGTCGTCGAGGTCGAAGACGATCTTCGAGTCGGCGCCGCGCATCGCGTAGCCGATCACGTCGTTGACCTGTTCCTCGCGGCAGGCGCGCACGCAGCGGTTGCACTGGATGCAGGCGTCGAGGTTGACGGCCATGGCCGGGTGGGAGACGTCGGGTCGGGGCTGCTTGCGGTGCAGGGCTTTCAGGGCGGGGCGAACCTGGACGTCGAGGCGCTCGGCCCACTGGCTGAGCTCGCCGTGCTGGCCGACCGCCGTGCCCCCACCCCAACCC